>NZ_KB904661.1 GCF_000380165.1 Wenjunlia vitaminophila DSM 41686 | reverse complement strand
GTGTTCTCATCAGCCCTGGAGGGTTCGCAACGCATCCTGCCCGGTCCACCCCTGGTCACGCTGGAAGTCCTCATCAGCCCTGGAGGGTTCGCAACTTTGACGGCTCATCCCACACGAGCACAGACACGCTAGTCCTCATCAGCCCTGGAGGGTTCGCAACTAGACCATGGTCATGCCGACCCGGTCGATGATGTAGTAGTTCCGGAAGTCCTCATCAGCCCTGGAGGGTTCGCAACCCTTGTTCGTGCTACCACAGTGTCTGGGGATTCGCAGTCCTCATCAGCCCTGGACGGTTCGCAACGCGGGGCGCGGTGACAGCGACACCGCGGCGGCCACCTGGCGGTCCTCATCAGCCTTGGAGGGAGAACGACCACTCACCTTGCGCGCGGCAGCGTACTCCGCAGTTCTCATCATCCTTCGCAACGCCAGGCCGAGGGCGGCGATGCCGCGCGGTGTGCCGGCGGCCGGCCGCAGGCAGCCCTTCTCGAGCCCGCACGGCACGGGAAGAGACCCACGCCGCTTATTACCTGGTCCTCGACGGCGCCCCCCGGATGTCAATCCTGCGCCCTGGACGTGAAGCGGAAGCCCCGGCTGGTGCAGCGGCGTGTGGCCCGTGACGGCCACGGCAGCTACGACTTCGGGTACTTCGGCACACCGGGTGGGAAGGGTGTCGATGTCGGCGAGGTGCTGCCCGGCCGGTACACCGTGCTTGTCTCCATGAGTACGGGAGGGGCCCTGTTCACCAAGGAGGTCTGCAGGAACACCCTCAAAGGGCGTTGACGGGGCACGCGGCCGGTGGTGGCAGCGGGCGGTCCAGGCCCCGAGCCAGGACGAGCAGGCCGGGCGGTCCCGGCCCCTAGCCAAGGTGAGCCGCCGGGGCGACGGTCAGCGACGCCGGAAGAACTCCACCTCGCCCAGGGCCAGGTGCCGGCCGGGCCCCTGCCCCGCCGCGGCGCGCGGCACCAGCCTGACCTCGACCACGTCGCTGATGCCGGTGGTGATGGTCTGCCGGCCCGGCTTGTCGTTGAGGGTGACCTCCTTGCGGTGCTCGGTCCCGTCCGCGTCGATGGCGACGAGGTCGAGCTCGGTGGGCCTCGCCTGACGCCGGAACTTCTGCGGGTCCGCCGAAGGACCGGTGTGGACCACCACGCTCACCAGCCGGAACGGGGAACGGAAGGTGAAGGTGAGCGACGCACCGAGCCGGGGGGCGCCCCAGTACCGGTTGCTCAGCCCGTCGGACGCCGCGGACGCGGGGTGGCCCGGCACCTCGGCGCTGGCCGACACGCCGGTCGGGCTGATCGCGGCGGTGCCGCCGAGCTTGTCCCTGGTGTCCTCCACGAGCGAACGCCCGAACGGCAGGAGCAGGAAGCCGGCCGCCAGCAGCGCGACCAGCACCAGCAGCACCACGGCCCGGCGCACCGCGGTGCCCGACCCACCGGTGCCGACCCGACGCCGGAACGGCCACCTCCCGCGCCACCACGGCTCGGAACCGGCCGTCTTGACGGGGCCCAGCGGCGCCGCGCAGCGGCGGCAGAAGCGCCGGCCCGCGAGGTTCGGGGTACCGCAGGCAGGGCACGCGGGCCCGTCCTGGAGGTCGTCCGCCGGGGCCGGGCGCACCACGGGGCGCGGGGCGACCGGCTTGGCGGGGCGGACGGGGGCGGGTGCCGGGCGGGGGGCCGGGGGCCCCGCCGTGGGGGCGGATGCGGGGACGGCCCCGGTCCCGTCCGGCGGTGTGGACGCCCCGGCCCCCGCCCCAGCCGGGGCGGGGGGTGCCGCAGGTGCCGGGTCCGGGGCGGGCGGTTGGCGGGTCGCCGGTCGCGGCTCGGCCGGTGCGGGGCCCGCGGGGTCCCCGGCGGCCGGTTGGGGGGCCGACGGTCGCGGCGCCGCCGGTGGGGGAGAGGACGGTGGGGCAGGGGACGGTGGGGCAAGGGACGGTGGTGCGCCGGGGCGGGGGCCCTGGTCGGCGGTGGGCGCGGGCTCGGACCAGCCGAGGTACGCGCCGCAGTTCCCGCAGAAGTCGTCGGCGTCGGCGTTGGCCGTTCCGCACTCGGGACACGAACGCACGGTGTCAGTCCTCCCTCTCCCCGGGCGGCCCGGACACGACCTCCACCCGACAGGTGAGGTGGACCGGGCATGCTGCCTCGACCACGGCCCGCACCCGGGCCACGTCCACGGGCACGGTGGCGTCCACCGACCAGACCCGCACCAGCACCTCGGTGGCCGGGGGCGCGGGCAACGGCGAACCCGCGGTCGAGGACCAGGACACGCCTCCGCCGTCGACGATCTGCGCGTCCACCCCCAGGACCAGCCGGAGCTGCGCCCGCAGCCCGCGCCGGGTTCCGCGCCACCGGTGCGACTCCACCGCCCGCGCGACCGCGGCGCGGCTCGGCCCGGCCGGTCGCCCCGGGTCGGTTCGCACCCCCACCCAGCTCGCCACCCACACCAGGAAGTCCCAGGGGGCGAGGCGTGGGTCGAAGTAGGCGGGCAGGTTGTCCAGCGTCGCGAACACCGGGGCGAGCACCGTGTCGAGGCCCGCCGTGAACCGCTGCGCCAGGTCGTCCTCCGCGTACAGCGCCGGCAACAGGCCGCCGATGGGGTGCCGGGAGGGCAGCCCGGGAACGGCCGCCCTGCTCACGGCGTCCCCCCGGCGTGGTCGTGGCGCACGACCACCTGGTGCCGGTACGAGAAGACCAGGGCGTCGGCCGCCACGTCGATCCGGTCCACGGGGGTCCCGCGCTGCCCGGTGATCGGGTCGGCGGGGAACAACCGGACCTCCTCGACCAGGGTGACGCCCTCCACCTGCTGGAGCACGGCGAACACCTCCCCGTACTGCACCGGCCGGCCGAAGGGCCAGCCGGTGCCGTCGGCGCCGCCGCGCAGCGGGTTGAGGTGGCGGAACAGTGCGGCCAGCGCACGCTCGCGCACCCGGTCGGTTTCGTCGTCCCGGCCCAGCAGCCTGGCGACGACGGTGACGCCCTGGTAGACGGGCGGCTCCACCACGAGCCTGGTGCCGATCAGCCGTCGTTCGTCCAGGCGGGCGGCGATCGCCGACAGCATCGGATCCGGAGGGACCAACTGCTCGAACCGCAGCCGGTCGCCCTCGTCGGCCGCCGCGTCGGGCACCACCAGGACGCGCACCGCGCCCCCCTCGCCGGGCACCGCGGGGACGCAGCGCACGCGCGCCGCCGACGGCGCCGCCTGACGGGCGATCACCTCGTGGTCCTCGGCGGTGACCGCGCGTTCCTGTAGGCGCAGCAGGCCCGGGGCCCGCACCTTGGCGTTCTCCACCGTCTCCCCGTCGACCCCGCCCCGGGCCGCCTCCCGGTTGCTTACCGAGGCGATGTAGGGCACCGAGCTGTGCAGGACGGAGATGGCGCCCCGGGCGACGTTGCCCGCGCTGCCGCCCCCGGTCCGGTAGCTGGGCACCCGCAGCCGCGCGCCCTTGGGCGGCACGGCGCCGTAGGTGCGCACCGTCCCGTCCGGTTCGCGCACCGCCGGGGGGAACGCGAACTCCCCGGTGGTCGCGTCGATCCTCACGTGCCGGTCGCCGGGCCCGGAGGCGCCGAAGTGCTCGACGACGGTCCACGTCTCCCAGCCCGTGCCGGTGGAGACCTCCACCACCGGGGGGTCCCCGTCGAGCAGGATCGGCGTCCGGCTGACCGTGAACCGCTGACCGGCGACCCCCTCGGACACGCCGAGCGGGACGTCCCGCACCGTCTCCGCGTGCTCGGCGGTGACGGTCCCGCCGATGGTGAACACCTCCGCCTCCCGGATCGTCGGGGACTCCGAGTAGAAGGGCTGGTCCGCGGCCGGCTCGGTGACGCGGCAGCGGAGCCACCCCGCCCGGGTGCCCGCCGCCACCGAGGGCACGTGGCCGGCCGGGACGTACACCACGACCTCGCCCGGCCGGTTGAGGCCGCCCGTGGTGTCCGACGCGGTCTCGCACGCCAGCCACCGCGACCCGTCCCACGCCTCCCACACCAGGGGCGGCTGCCGGGGATCGACGCCGACGCCCTCCACCCGACTGTCCAGGCGCACCGCGACGATGCACCGGGGGACCGCGGTCGGCAGACCGAACAACAGCGCGTCCCCGGGCACCGGCGGCGTCTGGAAGCACGGCAGGTCCGCTCCGTCGGCGAGCCGCCCGGTGACGTCCCGCTGCTGGCCCCCGACCGGCGCCGTCACCAGCCTGTCCAGCGAACTGGGCACGATGGGCAGGTCGTCGGTGGTGGCGAACGGCACCGCTTCCTCGGTGTCGCCGCGTGGAGTGGCGACCTGGGTACCCCTGCGCAGCAGGACGGTCTCCGGCTGCGGCGCGGACAGGTGGAAGTCGACCTCGACCGTGGCCGCGGCCGGGGGGAAGAGGCGGATGCCGAGCAGGTCCAGGAACGCCAGGTGGTTCTTGTCCGGCACCCGGTTCAGCCGGTAGAGGAGCTGGTCGACGAGGTACGCGAAGGTCTCGATGAGGGTGACCCCGGGGTCGGAGACGTTGTGGTCCGTCCACTCCGGCGCCCGCTGCTGCACGTACCGCTTGGCCTCGTCCACGAGCTGCTGGAAACGCCGGTCGTCCAGGTTGGGGGCGGGCAGCGCCATCAGCCCACCTCCCGGTTGTCCGCGTGCCCGGAGGTGGGGATGGTGTAGAAGGGGAAGACGAGGTTCCGGCGGTTGTTGGTGGACCTGACGGTGTAACGCACGTCGATGTACAGGGCGCCGACCTCGACCGTGTCGAAGGCGATCACCACGTCGTCCACGTCGATCCGCGGCTCCCAGCGTTCCAGGGTGCTCCGCACCTCGTGGGCGACGCGGCCCGCGGTCGCCCCGTCGCCCGGGGCGAAGACGTAGTCGTGGATGCCGCAGCCGAACTCCGGACGCATCGGGCGTTCGCCCGGCGCGGTGCCGAGCACCAGCCGGATCGCCTCCTCGATCTCCCGTTCGCGTTCGACCATCCCGATGCCGCCGGTGGCGTTCACCCGGAGCGGGAACGCCCAGCCGCGGCCGATGAACCGTTCGGTCACCGTCATCCTCCGATCAGTACGTCGGGCGCCCCGGTGGAGACCACCGCGCCGCAGGCCGTCCTGTCCCCCGTGCGGGCCGCCGGCAGCCCTCCGATCAGGACCTGTCCCGACGCGGCGCCGGCCGGCCCTGGCAGCACCACGTTGGCGGCGGCGAGCGCGACGTGGAGGGGACAGGCGTGCACGGTCCCGACGACCGCGGCCGGCCGGCCGCCGATCAGCACCGTCGTGACGGTCGCCGCGGCGCCCGGAGGAGGTGTGGTGAGCACACCCCCGTGGACGGTGCTGTCGCCCGTGCGGGCTGCGAAGGGCATCGGTTCTCCTCGGTCGTGGGGCCGTCGGTTCCGGGGAACGGGCGGCTGGTGCGGGGCGGTGCCGGGCGGTGCGGTGCGGTGCGGTGCGCGGTCGTCGGTCAGTTGATGCGGACGAGCCTGGCCTTGAGCACCGCCAGCAGGCCGCCGTCGACGGTGACGTCAGCGGTGCCGTTGACGGTCACCGAGCGTCCGCGCAGGTCGATCCGGCCGTTTCCGGCGTCGAGCACGACCCCGGTGGGGGACAGGGTGATCGAGGTCAACGGCCGCCGGCCACCGGCGGCGAAGACCGTCAGCGCGATCCGGCCGGCACGCTCGTCGAGGGTGACCTCGAGCCGCTCGTCCCCGCTGGCCAGCCGAACGCCGGACGGACCGCGCGGAGTGTCAAGCAGCTCGACACGGTGCCCGGAGCGGGACACCAACGAACGACGGTTGACCCTGCCGCTGGTCGGGTCCACCAGCGGCACGTCGTGCGGCGAAGGACGGTCCACGCCGTTGTAGAGGCCCCCCAGCACGTACGGGCTGTCCAGCGAGCCCTGCTCGAAACCGACCAGCACCTCGTCGTTGACCTCCGGGCTGAACACCCCGCCGCCGCCCTTCCCGCCCCACTGCACGGTGCGCACCCAGTCGGTCACGTACGCGTCGTCCAGCCAGGGGAACCTCAACCGCACCCAGCCCCGCTGACCGCCGCCCCCCTCCCGGATGTCGGTGACCACGCCGACGGCCAGGCCGGGCATCCGCGGGCCGTGCGGCGGGGCGGAGCCCCCGGTGGCCAGCCCCGCCAGGGACCGGTCCGGGACCGCGCTGACCGACAGGTGCGTCCGGTAGCCCCCGTGCGGTTCGAGGACGTGCCGGGCCGAGGTGGCGGTGTAACGACCGGAGAAGGCGGCGCCGACGTTGCCGAGCGCCACCGGCACCCCGGCCCGCAGCTTCGGGTTCCCCTCGGCGACCGCCTCGAACTCCCCGAACCCGGCGCTCACCGACGCGGCGACGGACTCCGCCGCGGCCATCGTCGCGGCCTGGGTCCGGTACGGCGTGTCCGCGACGGTCACCCGGGTGGACGCCCCGAACGCGGACCCGGCGACCGCCGGGTTCAGCCCCGGCAGCACGGTCGTGCTGCGCACCGCGGGCCGCCGCGCCACCAACGGGCGTTTGGTGGTCACGTCCCAACCCCGCACCTCCACGGTGTCCGCCCCGTCCGCGCCCGTCAGCACGGCCCGCAGCGCCAGCAGGTTCCGCCCGTACTCCAGGACCAGCGGGTCGCGGGCCGCGGACGTGCCCGGTGCCGGCGCCGACGCGGCCGGCTCGGGCCGGAGGAACTCCAACCGGCCGTCGTCGTCAACGGTCAGCCGGGCGCCGCTCTCCCGCGCCAGGTACTGCAGGAACTCCCAGTCCGAGACGTTGGCCTGGGACAGGTGCTGGTGGGTGACGGGCACCCGGTCCACCCGCCCGCAGGTCAGCCCCGCTCCCGTGACCACCCGGCGGACGATGTCCGAGGTCGTCATGTTGCGGAACGCCGCCACCCTGCGCCCCCGCATCAACCGGTGGGTCCTCGCCGACGCCCGCACCACGGTGAACGCGCCGGTGGTGTCGGTGTCCAGCTCGAGCGCCGTCACCTCGCCGGTGAACAGCCGCTGCCGGGCCCGGCCCCGCACCGTCACCACGGAGATCCTCACCGGTGTGCCGATGGTGATCCCGGTGGCGGCCAGCAGTTCGTGGTTGGGGTCCCGGTAGCTCAGCACGGCGGTGTCCGGCAGGCCGTCGCACTCGTCCACCTCGCAGGACACGAGCTGCGCCGCCCACACGGGGGGCAGCTCCCCCGGGGCCTCGACGACCGGGTCGGCCGCGAACGAACGCGCGCCCCGGTGGCCCGTCGAGCTCATCGGACCGCTCCGTCCGGCAGCGCCGCCTCGTCCGGCGCGGGCAGGACCAGCTCCGAGCCGGGAACCAGCACCATCGGGTCGTCGATGTCGTTGGCCTCCGCGATGACCCGCCAGGCGGTGGCGTCCCCGTACTCCCGCCAGGCCAGCAGCGGCAGGCTGTCCCCCGCGACCACGCGGTGGGTGCGACGCGCCGTCCGCGCGCCCGACGTCGGGTTCTGGCCGGGCGGGTCGACGCTGGCCTCCTCGACGGACAGCGAGCACGTCGCCCGCAGCGGCGTGCCGTCCACGTCGAAGAGGGTGTAGGACACCGAGAGGCTCGACAGCACCCCGTCGAAGGAGGTGGTGCGCGAGGTGCCCCAGTCGAAGCGGACCCAGGGGCTGGCCGGGGCCTTGCGGGCGAGGCTGGCGGGGGTGGGGACACACGCCTGCATCAGCTTCTCCACCGCCTGCTCCACCGACTTGTCGTGCGTCGCGGTGGCGTCGAGGAACACCTCCAGGGACAGCACCCGCGGGCCGCTGCCCACGAACTCGGGCAACGCGGACTGCTCCGCCATCCGCGACGGGGTCCGCCGCCACTCGGTGCTCTTGGACAGCGCCAGCTTCGCCGGGTTGAACTGCAACGGGAGCCGGGCCAGGGTGCCGCCGGGCTTCGCACCGACGGTCGAGGGTGGTTCCATGATCGTCAACTGCGCGCGGGCGCGGCTGGCGCGGGCTGCGGGTGACATCCCGTCCTCCTTCCTGGGCGTGGTGGGGGTGGTGGGCCGTCGCACCGGACCGTCGCGGGTCGGCGGGCCGTCCGGTGACGTCGGGTCACGAGGGCCGCAGTCCCTCGTGGGCGATCTCCAGGGACTCCACCGCGGCCTCGGAACGCGCCGGGTCGAACGACGGGCCCTGCCAGCGGACCGGAACGATGCCGAGCACCTGCCAGCTCACGATCCGGCTCAGATCCGGTCGCAACGCGACGATCTCGCCGTCCTTGGGCTCCACCTGACGGACGATCTCGTCCAGCCATTGGGCGATCTTGGTGGTGTCCGCGGTGACGGGCCGGGTCAGCGTGATGTTCGACCAGGTGATGCGGCCCGGGAGTTGCCAGGTGAAGCCGTTGTTGCCGCCCTCGGCGTACTGTTCCATCTCCACCTCCGCGCCCAGTCCCGTGCAGGTGTGGAACGCGCCCAGGTCGTTGCCGCCGATCGTGAGCTTGAAGAACACGCTCGTCGCGAAGATCTCGTCCGTCATTCCCTGTTCTCCCTGCGCAGGCGTTGCCTGGTTTCCGGGCCGGTCACCGGCGGCCGTCGTACAGCCTCCCGGCGCGCTCCCTGCCGCGCCGCAGGTCGGCGCGGAGCAGACGACCCACCGGCTCGACCAACCTCCGGGCGAGCTCCTCGATGTCCGGCCCCGTGGCGCCACCCGCGCCGTCCGCCCCGGCGCCGGGGGCCGGCGGCGTCAGGGCCGCCCGCGGCCCGTCCTGTGCCGTTCGGACACGGGCCGGCACCGCCGTCACCGGCACCGCGGTCACCGGCGCACCCGTCAGCCCGGCCCGGGCATCCGCCCGCTGTAGCACCGCTGCGGACGTCGGCGACCCCGGGGGCAGCGACCCCGGGGGCGTCGGCGGGACCGCTGCGGGCGGTGCGGGGCCCGGCGTCGATGACCGCCTCGTCGATGGTGACGGCACTGACGGCGACGGTCCTGTCGGCGACGGCGTTGATGGTGGGGGCATTGACGGTGGGGGCGTCGATGCTGGCGGTGTTACGCGGACCGGAAGCCGCGGCCCGTTGGCCACCTGCGCAGCAGGCGGTGCCCAACCGGACGGCGGAGCCACCGCCCGGGAGACCTGCATGCGCCGCACCGGGGCGGAGACCGTCGGGGTGGCCGCCGGCCGTCGCTGACCGGCCCGAGGTGCCGGGGCCCCCTCGGCGGGCCCCCCGGAACGCGCGCTGCGCTGCACGGCGTGGGAGCGGGGCCAGGTCGGTCGGACGACTGGCGGTGCGGCGCCAGGAGCCGGCACGGTGGCCGAGAACCCGGGCCGGGGGCCGGTGCGGACCGGCAGCGGGCGTTCCGCGAGCAGTCCCCTCGTGTGCCGCGGTCCCGGGAGGGCCCGCCGTGCGCCTGGGGACGGTGCGGCCCGCGGGGCGTCAGGCCCGGGTCGCGCGGCGTCGGTTCCCGGGGGTGGGGCGGCGGTTCCCAACGGCTGGGTTGCGGTTCCCAACGGTGTGGTGGCTGTTCCCAACGGTGTGGTGGCTGTTCCCAACGGCGGGGCGGCTGGGCGGGTGGGGTGGCCGGCCGGGCCGCGGTCGGCGGCGGACTGCCGTCGTGGGGCCGCTCCCGGTGCGTTCCGTCCGTCCGGGGCGACAGGGCGCGGTCCCGCGCTGGTGCCGGCCCGTGGACCGGCCTCCGCGGTCGCCGGCGTTCCGCTCGCCGACGCGGTGGGCAGCGTCGTCGGGGACCCGGGAGCACGCGGCGCCACCGGGGCCCCGGGCGGGCGCTGCGGCGTCCGCTGGACACGAACCACCGGCCGCTCACCGGTCGCCGGCCGGGGTCCTGGCTCCGCCTGTGCGCCGCTCACCGCTGCCGCAGGGGCTGACGGGACTGACAGGGCTGACGGGGAGCCAGACCGGGCCCTCCTCGGTGGTGCCGTCCCCGGGGGCAGCGACCCCTTCGGTGCCGGCCCGCCCCCGCCGGCCCGGGACGCGGTGGGGAGGACGGCGGTACCGGGGAGCTCGGGCAGCGGCGCTCCGAGCACACCCCGAGGCGGCATCACCGGGGCGGGGGGCGCGGCACCGCGCCCGGCGTCGGGCCCCTGCGGCCGGCGTCCCGTGGTTCTGGCCCCGTCCCGCGCCGCCGCGGCCCGCCGTGGCCCCCCGGCCACGGGGGGCGTCCCGGAGGGAGCTTGCGGGGCGGCGCCCCCGGGGCGGACGGCGCCGTGCGGGTGACCGGTCGTGGGGCCGGCGGAGGGCGCCCCGCTCCCGGCGGTACCCGGCGGCGCCCCGGCCCCCGGCGTGCCCGTCACCCCGGACGACCCGCGCCTGAACGACTGCCCCGAGGCGCTGGGGGCACTGGTCGCACCGCTTGCACGGGTCGCACTGCCTGCACTGTTCGCACCGGAGGCCGAGGGGGTGCCGGGGGGCGGCGACGCGCGCGGTGGCGCCGGCGGAAGGACCCCGTGGGACGCGCCGGCAGGAGGGGCCGCCGCCGGGGCGCCGGCGGTGGACGTGGAGGGGCCCGGGGGTGGTCCTGGCTCCTGTGGCCG
Source organism: Wenjunlia vitaminophila DSM 41686 (assembly GCF_000380165.1). GTDB lineage: Bacteria > Actinomycetota > Actinomycetes > Streptomycetales > Streptomycetaceae > Wenjunlia > Wenjunlia vitaminophila. Next base: position 85,659 of record NZ_KB904661.1, on the reverse strand, counting down.
TGCCGGCGGTCGCACCACCGTCAGCGGGTCGGCCCCGGGCGGGGCGGCGGGCCGGTTGCCGGGTGCCGGGCCCGGTTGCGCCTGCGCCGCCTCCGCGGGGAGGGCGGGCGGCGTCGCACCGAGGGTGGGGCGCCTCGGTGCCACCGGGCCCGACGGGCCGTCGGTGCGACGCTGCACCGCTGGGCCAGGCAACCCCCCTGGACCGGCAGGGGGCGCGTCGTGGACGGATGACGGGCCCGGGCGGGCAGGCGGTGCCTGTGGGGGACCCACCGGCGCACCGGCCGACGGCGGGGGAGGTGCCCCGGGCGCCGGTGCGGGCCCCGCCGTCGGGGTGCGGGCACCGGGCGCACCCGTCGTCGGCGGGATCGCGGTGACCCTGCGGGCGTGCCGCACCGCGCCGGTGGCCACCGTCAACGGGGTCCCCGCCGGGTGCGGGCGGACCCGTGGGCGTCGGGCCGGGGGCGGACCGGTGGCGACGGTGCGGGGGCCGCCCGGGTCCGGCTGCCCCGCCGGCACGGGGGCGGTGTGCGCGGCGGGCGGCCGGCGGGGCGGGCCCGCCCGCTCGGGTCGTTCCGGGGCCGGGCCGTGCTCAGCCCCGTCCTGCTCCTGCCCGGTGTCCGCTCCCGGCCGGGCGGCGCGCAGCAGCAGGGGGGCACCGTCCGCCCAGGTCGTGTGCGTGGACGGGCGGGTGACGCCGTGCACCACGCCCACCGGGGCCGACGGCAGCACCGCGTGCCCCAGGCCCCGTCCCAGCGAGGGGTTCTGCCAGGCCGCGAGCCGCGAGCGGAAACGCAGCCCGTCGCTGACCCCCACGGCCGACCGCAGCACGGTCGCCACCGGGGACGGGACCGCTCGCCAGCCCCCGTCCCACGGCGGATGGCCCCGCCCGTCGGGGTCGCGCGCACCCGCCGGCTCCCGGGCGCCGCCCACCTCGGCGCCGTCCCTCACCGCGGAGGCGTCACCGGTGGCGTCGCCAGCCGGGGACAGCGTGTCCTGGCCGGCGGGACGGCCCGCCCCCGCACGGCGGCGTCGCAGCCGGTCCCACACGCCCATGCCCTCACCCACCTTCGTTGACCCGCGTGTTGATCCGCGCGATCTCGCGGACCCACTGCTGACGCTCACCGTGGGTGAGGTCGAGGATGTCCTCGCGCCGCCAGTGGAAGTGGTAGGCGACGTACGCGATCTCCTCCAGCAACCGGGGGAGCGCGTACGTCACGATTCCCCCAGGCGCCCACCGGAGAGGTCCACCTCGAACGAGCCGTTGCACAGCGGGCAGGTCACCGCGGCGTGCGTGTGCCCCTCGCTGTTGATCCGCTGGTAGAAGTCCTGGAGGAACGCCACGTCCGTGGCGTACATCCGCTCGACGACGCCCGCGTGCACGTCGGTGACGGTGCCGATCCGGGTGATCACCTGACTCAGCAGGACGACGCTCAGGTACGCGGGGTTCTCCTTGACCCGCAGGTCGATCTGCGGGCGCAGCTCGTCCCGCGCGGTGGCGAGCCGCATGGCACCCCGGCGGTGCACCGTGCCCTCCTCGTCGACGTACCCGCGGGGCAGTTCGAACTCGAACTCGGTGCGCAGTTCCGGCGCCTGCCGCTCCCGGTCGTCCGGCGCGCGGGACCCGCCCCGGTCGGGCTCGGCGTTCTGCAGCAGGTCGGCGATGTCGGTGCTGGTGGTGACCGTACGGCGCCTCATTCGACGATGATCTCCTCGAACGTGATGGTGACGGTCTCGGTGGCGGCACTGGACTCCCCGGCCTTCAGGGACGGGCCCTCCCACCGGCTCGCCCAGCCCTGCATGAGCTGGATGCGGCGCACCGTCTCGCCCTGGGTGTCCTTGATCTCGATGGTCAGGTTCTGCCGGGCGGTGTCCACCGCGCCGTTGTTCAGCGTCTCCTTGATCCAGTTGGTGAACTCGCTGCTCTTGTCCAGCCCGCGGGTGATCGTCACCTCGCCTGCCTGGCGCGCCCCCGGCTGCTTGCGGATGATCTGTTTGCCCTCCGCGGTCACCTGCCGGACCTCGACCACCTCCTCCTCGACGGTCAGGCCGCTGACCTCCTGGATGGACTCCACGAGGTAGCCGCCCAACTGCACCCCGAAGACGTGCGTCGAAAGCGCGTCACCTGTTGCCATGGCTGCTGGTCACCTTCCGGTCGAACGGGTCGGTCAGGGCGGGGGCCGGTCACTCGCTGACGAGGCTGGTGCTGTCGGAGAACTGGGACAGCCGGAACACCACGAACTCGGCGGGCTTGACCGGGGCGACCCCGACCTCGCACACCACCTGACCCAGATCGATGGACTCCTGCGGGTTGTTGTCCCGGTCGCACTTGACGTAGAAGGCCTCCGCCGCGGTCCGTCCGAACAGGGCCCCCCGACGCCACTCCTCGGTCAGGAACGCGGTGACGTTGCGCCGGATGCTCGCCCACAGCCGGTCGTCGTTGGGTTCGAAGACCACCCACTGGGTGCCCAGCAGGATGGACTCCTCCAGGTAGTTGAAGAGCCGGCGCACGTTCAGGTAACGCCAGGCCGGGTCGGAGGACAGCGTCCGCGCCCCCCAGATCCGGATGCCGCGTCCGGGGAAGGCCCGGATGCAGTTCAGCCCGACCGGATTGAGCAGGTCCTGCTCGCCCTTGCTCAGCCGGAGCTCGAGGTCCACCGCACCACGGACGACCTCGTTGGCCGGGGCCTTGTGCACCCCCCGCTCGCTGTCGCTGCGCGCCCACACCCCGGCGACGTGGCCGCTCGGCGGGACCAGGGTGTTGCGTCCCGTCGCCGGGTCGAACACCGTGATCCACGGGTAGTACGCGCAGGCGTGGCGGGAGTCCACCCCGGCGCCCTCGTTGCGCCAGTTCCTGGCCTGCTGCGCGTTCAGCCCCGGCGGGGTGTCCAGGATCGCCACCCGGTCCCCCATCTGCTCGCAGTGCGACACCACCGCGAGCTGAACGGTCTTGACGGCCTCGGCGTCGATCTCCCCGCGCTGGAAGGCGCTCATCACGTCGGGGACCGCGACCATGGTCACCTCGTCGACGGCCTCGAGGGCCGCGACGCCGGTCCTCTCCGCCGGTTCGCCGATGTACTGCGCCGGGCCCGCCGCCGGCCCCGGCGGGGCCGGTTCGGGCGGCGCGGGCAGCACCAGCGTCTGGTTCCCCGGGCGGCGCTGGGCGACGCCGGGCTGCTCCGTGACCTCGACGAACCCGGACTCCCGAGCCTGCGCCACCAGGTACGCCTTGGCGTTCTTGCGGGTGCTCACGTCGAGCGTCTCGACCAGTTCGGCCCCCTTGCGGACCAGGACCCGGAACCGGTCGTCCGGCGCGTTCTCCGCCTCCGCGTCGGCGATCTCCACCGTGACGTCCGGCCCGGCGCCCCGCCGCGCCGCGAACAGGAACCCGCCGGCGGCCACCGGCGGGGCCGACCGCCCGGGCGGTGCCCCGCCGTCCGCAGGACCCCCCAGACGCACCACGTAGGCGCTGCCACCGCCGTTGGCGAAGTAGCCGTAGACGGCGTGCGCCAGGAACGTGCCCTCGGTGAAGCCCCCGAAGCGCTGGGCGTACTGCTCCCAGGTGGTCACCAGGGTGGGCTGGTGGAAAGGCCCCTTCTCGGCGAACCCGACGAAGGCGGCGACGGCCGTACCCACCCCCTCGATCGGCCGGGCCCCGGACTGCACCTCCTCCACGTAGACGCCCGGGGTGAGGTAGGAAGGCATGCTCGCTCCTTCGTGTGGCTGGCAGCTCGGCGACGAGTCTCACCCGGCGACTCCCCGCCGCATCAGGGCCGATCGCCCCGAACCAGGGGCAACGAGACTGCCCGCGAAGGACACGGCGGCGCCCCCGCGGTGCGCCCGGCCACCATCCCGGGCACCACCATCCCGGCCACCATCCGCCGCCCCGCAGCCCGCAGCCGAAGTTCCCGACGCCCCACGGCGCCGCTGCCCCGCGGCCCCGCCGCCCCACGGCCCCACGGCGCCCCGGAGGTCCCGAGGCTGAGGCTTCCGAGGTCCGGCCCGGCGGCGCGCGGGCAGTGCCCGGCCGGTCGGCCCGACGGCCCGGACCGCCCCGGCCGGCGGCCGACCGGCGTCGGGGTCCCGTTGCCCCCGCGGGCGGTGCGCCACGGACCCCGCGCGCCGCCCAGCGGCCCCCGCGGGCAGCGCGGAGGGAACGGCCCGGCGGCACCCACGGCCCCGGTCCGCTCGCCCACCGGCCGCCCGCCCCGGCCGGCGGCCGCCCGGCGGCTCACCACCGTTCCGCCGCCGCGTCCGGCCGGACCTGCCGGAACCAGTCCCCGAACTCGCTCTCCAACACCAGACGGCCCAGCTTGTGGTACTCCTGGCACACCGCGGAGACGAGTTGCGCCATGGTCAGCGGCCCTGCGGCCTCCGCCGCCAGGTAGGCCGCGGTGACCGCGCAGGCGCGGATCGACCCGCCGGTCAGCTCGAAACGCCGGGCGCAGAACTCCAGGTCGAGGTCGTCCGCCCGGACCACCCCGGTACCCAGGCAGCGGTCCCACAACGCGAGCCGCTGCGCCGCGTCCGGCACCGGGAACTCCACGACGGCGTCCAGCCTTCGGGTGAACGCCCCGTCGAGGTTGGCGCGGAGGTTGGTGGTCAGGATCGCCATCCCGTCGAACGACTCCATGCGCTGCAACAGGTACGCAGACTCCACGTTGGCGTGCCGGTCGTGCGCGTCCTTGACCTCCGAGCGCTTCCCGAACACCGCGTCCGCCTCGTCGAACAGCAGCACCCCGTTGACCTGCGACGCCTCGGTGAAGACGCGCTCCAGGTTCTTCTCCGTCTCCCCGATGTACTTGTCCACCACGGTGGACAGGTCAACGACGTACAACTCCATGCCGAGCTCCCCGGCGACCACCTCGGCGGACATGGTCTTGCCGGTGCCCGACTCCCCGGCGAACAGCGCGATCACCCCGTGCCCCCGCCCCCCGCCCGGGCGCATCCGCCACCGTCCCAGCACCTGCTCGCGGTGGACCGCGCGCAGCGCCAGGTCGTCGAGCTGGCGCCGCGTCACCTCGGGGAGCACCAGGTCGTCCCAGGTGACCGCCGGGGTGGTGCGGCGGGCGAGCCGGGCGAGGCCGGCGCCGTTCTGCGCCCGGACCGCGGCCCGCAGGTCCCCGCGGGTCACCGGCCGCCGCTCGCTGGCGGCCGTCCGCGCTGCCACGTCGGCGGCGCGGCGGACCTGGAGCCCGTCGAGCCGGTACGGGGCGACCGTCGCGAGCAGCTCACCGTCCAGGGGCGGCCGGACACCGACGGCGGTGCCCACCCTTCGCTCGGCGGCGGCGAGTTCCCGTTCCCACCGCGCCGCCCGCTGCGCCGCGTCCAACGGGGGCACCGGGAACGCCACCGGGCTCTCCGCGGCCCACCACGGGTCCCACACCTCGGCCCCGTACACGATCAGGGGCGTGCCCGCGGTGGCCGCGCACACCTCGCGCAGCAGCTCGCCGCGACCCGTGCGGCGCGGCTCGAGCCGTTCCAGCGGACCGAGGACGACACCGCCGGCGGTCAGCCGCGCCTCCAGGGCCAGGGCCCGGAGCACGGTGCCCGGGTCCTGGTGGGCGGCGAGAGCCACCGGGTCGAGCACCAGCGGGCGACGTCCCGCGGCGAGCAGCGCGTCCACGGCGAGCCCCGCACAGTCCCCCTCCCGGTCGAGCAGGTGCACCAGGCCGCTGCCCGTCGTCGCGGCGGCGGCCACCCGGCGGACCTGGTCCGCACGGGGGTCGGCGCGACCGGGGGCCGGGGTGACCAGCCCGCGCAACCGGTCGTCGAGCCCGTCGTCGCCCAGCAGGTGCGCGGTCACCCGGTCCGGCGCCCGCAGCTCCCTGGACAGCAGCGGCCGGTCTCCAGCGACGACGTCCACGAGTCCCCGCGCGACCAGGGGCGCGGAGGCCGCGAACCGGAAGCGGCCCGGCCCCGCCGCCGACCGGCCGCACAGCCGGAGCGCCAGGTCCACGGTGGGCCGACGCCTGGTCAGGTCGTCATTGAGGTAGCCGTAGAGCCGTTCGAACCGGAGGTCGATGTCCGGGGCGAGGACCACGAGCAGCAGCTCCAGGTCGAGCGGCAACAGACCGAAGGCCGCGGCGAGCTGGCCGATCCGTGTCCCCGGCGGCGGCAGGAGCGCCTCCTCGTCCGCTCCCGCGGAGCACGCCTCGGCGGACTCCGCTGCCGCGGCGGCAGGCGGCCCCCAGGGGTCGGCCAGGACGCGGTCGGCGGCCTCGGGGGTGAGGTACTGCCCCCGGAAGGGGTCGTCGGGGTCCGGGTCGGTGGCCCGGCGGGCCGCCACCTCGACCCGCACCCGCTGCTCCACCTGCCGCAGCCGGCTCCACAACGCCTCGTCAGACGCCGGTCCCGTCACGGCTGCGCGCCGCGCCGGCGCCGGCGGCCGGGTGGCAGGGGCCGCTCCCGGGCGGCCCCCAGGCCGGTGGGCTCGGTGCCCGTGGCCCCGTCGTACCGCAGCCGGCGACCCGGTACGGCCCCCGCGGCGCCCGCACCCGGGGACCGGTCGGTGACCCGCACCACCATCCCCTCGCTCACCGGGGGCCCGGCAGGGGCGCCGGCACCGGTCAGCGGCGCCGTCACCCGCAGGTCGATCGACGGCTTCAGCTCCCCGCCCAGGGCCGACCACACGTCCGACATCGAGGGCCCGCCCTGGCGCCGGCCCGTCGCGTCCAACCCGACGGACAGACCGAGCCGCGCGAGCGTGCCGGTGAGCAGCCGCGGAGGCAGCGCCTCAGCATCGACCAGGCAGCGCAGCGCCTCGGACAGCAGCCGGTGCTCGTCCTGGGGGCGGCTCGTCCACGCGGTCACCAGGTAGGCCAGCTCGAACCACCGGGGCGGTGACCGGTGCGCGGAGACGACGCCGTCCGCGTCGTGTTCCGGGCCGGTACCGGTCTGCCGCCGGTCCACCTCCTCGCGGATCTGGTGGAGGAAGACGCTGACCGTGGGGGCGTTCCGGCGGGCCACCCACTCCTTGGTGGGCGCGTCGAAGGCCAACTCGACGCCGTTGCCGGCGACACCGCACTCGGCGAACAGCCGCCGCAACCCCTCGTCCACCTCGTGGATCACCGCCGGGTCACCTCGTCCGGTGGTTGGAACGTGCCGTTGACCACCAGGAACGGCGTGGTCACCGGGGAGAATCCGGGGCCCCGCGCGGTGATGGTGCGCGGGCCCGTCTGGTCCTTGGTCATGATCAGCAACTGGGCGGCGAACGTGCCGTCCCGCCGGGGGAGCGTGGGCGCCGCCGCCGCGGTGATGCCCGGCTTCCAGGTGAGCGTCACCGGGGCACCCGGGGGGAAGTCGGTACCGCGGACGGAGGTCACGAACCCGGGCTTGCCGACGGCCGGCACCGCGACGATCCGTGGCTGGAGGACGCGCAGCGGCTCCCTCGCGGTGTTGTCGGCGCGGTTCGCGTCCGTGCCGGTGGTCGTCAGCGTCCCGGTGAGCGTGGTCCGCAGGGGCTCGCGCGGGGCCAGCACGACCCGCACCACCGAGGAGGCCCCCGGTTCCAGGTCACCCAGGACGCACCCGGTGCGGGTGCAGCCCGCGGGCAGCCGGCCGGTCGGGACGCCCGCGGGCAGGCCGAGCCGCAGGCGCAGTCCGCTGGCCAGCGCCTCGCCCCGGTTGCGCACGGTGTAACTCAACACGACCCGGCCGCCCACGTACCCGGGGTTCGGCTGCGCGTCCAGCGACAGGGCCGGTCCCGCCGGCGGCTGTGGGTGCTGCGGCGGCGGAGCCGGAGCGGACGGCCCGCCCGGCGGACCGTCCGAAGTCGGTGGACTGTCCGAGGTCGGCGGGCGCGGCACCTGGGGCGGGGGCTGCTCCACCGGCACGACCGTCCGACCGGCGTTGTCGCCCGGGTCCGGGTCCACGACGGCGCCGGAGACCGACCAGCCGACCGTCTGGTCGCCCTCGGTCACGCCGACCACCCGCGCCGTCACCCGCACGGTCGCCAGGGGCGGGAGCACCCCCAGGTCGCACTGGAGGGCCGCGGTGTCGCACCCGCCGGCCGGTGTCGTCAGCCCCTCCAGCCTGACGCCCGCCGGCGGCGCGGCCGTGAACACGGTGCCCGGTGAGGGAGCCGGCCCCGCGTTGGTGACCGTGACCGTCACGGTGGCGACGGACCCCGTCCGCACGGCGGGCGTGGTCTCGGGGGCGGTCAGCGCCAGGTCCACCGACTGCTGGTAGGCCGGCTCCTTCTGGCGGCCGGGGAGCGACGCGGTGAGGTCCGTGAGGTCACCGGTGGCGACGTCGAGCACCGACAGGGCCTCGGGCGCGTTGGGCTCGACGCCCTCCCGGGAGGAGAGCACGAGACGGGAGCCGTCCGGGGACCACGCCACGTCCCGCGGCTGGTGCGGGCCGGTCCGGGAGGTGTCGGGCAACGCCTGCCAGCAGGCGTCGGGTCGGTCGCGCAGCCCGGCGGGCAGCACCACCCGGCAGCCGCCGCCGGTCAACGGGGTGACCAGCACGCCGTTGCGCTCGTTGGTCCGGCCGCCGCCGTCCTTGCGGTTGAACGCCAGGGTCCGCCCGTCCGGGGAGAAGGCGGGGGAGTCGTCGATCACCTCGCAGCTCCCCGGGCAGAGCGTCGCGCTGAGGTCGGCCTGCTCGTCCAGGGAGTCCGCGGGCACCGTCCAGACGTGCTTGTTGCCGCCGTTGTCGTTGATCACAGCCGTCCTGGTGAACGCGATCACGGCGCCGTCCGACGACCACGTGGGCTGGGCGTCGCTCGCGCCCTCCCACCCCCGCGGCGGCCGGACCGTGCCGACGACCTCCCCGGTGGCGACCAGCGCGATCAGCACGCGCCCCGGCCCCGAGCCCGGGCCCGCCCCGCCGGGGGAGGTCCTGGTGAACGCGAGGAACCGGCCGTCGGGCGAGAACGCCGGATCGGTGTCCCAGTCCCCGCGCTCCCGGCCGTGGAGTCCGACGACGCGCGGGTCGCGGCCTTCGGCGTCCGCCAGCCAGATCCGCTGCTCCCGGTCGCCGGGCGGCCCCTCGAACCGGGACACCACGATCTGCCGGCCGTCCGGACCGTAGCCCTGGCGCTCGGTCCACGGGTCGTAGCCCGGGGCGGGGTGGAACAGCGGGTCGTTCGCCGGGTCGGTGTTGGTGTCGGCGGCAGGGTCCTCCACCAGCAGGTCAAGACCGAGGTCCCGGGGGTCCACCCCGTCCGGTCTGATGTCGGAGAGCCTGGCCACGTGGGGCGTGGCGGCGCTCGTCCGGGTGACGACCACCCCGCCGGTGTCCCCAGGCCCCAGCCACGTCGGGGAACTGACGTCGCGCCCGCTCTCGTCGAGCACCAACGACGGGGCGGAGGCCGAGCCCGTGGCGGACCGGTACACGTACCGGCCGGTCGCCCCGTAGGGCCCGTCCAGGCCGACGAACACCACCTCGTCCCCGTTGGGCAGCCAGTCCGCCGACCGGCTGCGCCAGCTCGCCCCGCCGGCGGTGAGCAGCGGCGCGTCCTCCCCCGCGGGTGTGGTGACGCGCAGGCTGGGCCCGGTCTCCCCCTCCGCCTCCAGGGTGTAGGCGATCAGGTCGCGGTGGGCGGCGTCGTCCACCGGGTTCCACACCGGGTCCACGGCACTGCCCTCGGTCGCGGAGGTCACCTGGGTGACCGGGCCGCCGGCGAGCGCCCGCACGTAGATCTGGTCCCTGCAGGTGCAGGCGTCGTTGCTGCTGTACGCCAGGCGGGAACCGTCGGGGGAGACCGTGGGGTACCTCTCGTCGGCGGGCGTGTCGGTCAGCCTGCGCTCACCGGTGCCGTCCACCCGGACGATCCACAGGTCCCGCTGCTCCTTCCCCTCCGGGCCGCCGGGCTCGGCCGAGTCGAACACGACCCACTGCCCGTCCGGGGTCAGTTGCGGGTGGGCGGCGTTCCGGTCGGTGGTGAGCCGGTGCACCGTGCCCGCGGCGGTCCGCAGGTACACCTGCGGCCTGCGGCTGTCCCGCAGGCTGGTGAAGACCAGGGCGTCGCCACGGGCGAACGACTCGGTGTCGAAGTGGGTGGGGGCCGGGCCGAAGAACGGGTCGCTGGTGCCGACACCGGTCACCAGGCCCATGCTGTGGTGCTCCGTCCCCGCGTAGGTGACGCGCACCGGGTCCGCGGCGGGGGCCGGGGCCGGCAGGTCCGGTCCGGCGGGTCGGGCGACGGGAAGCTCACCCAGGGCCACCACACTGGACAGCAGGACCACCACGGCGATGACGATCCGCACCGAACGGGCCCACCCGGAGGGGCCAGTGCCGCCGTTCACGTCCACCTCACAGTCCGGTACCGAGTCCTGCCGTCAGCCTGACCGGCCCGCCGGGTGAGGCCCAGGCCCCGAGTACCCGGACCGGGGGTAGCGGCCGGTGCCCCTCGGGGCAGCCACCGGACGGCCCGTCGGCCGGGGCGACGGCTACCGGCGGTGCCGCCCGCCCACTCACCCCGGCCCCGCCGTGGCACACCCCGACGGGCCGCCCCCCGTTCAGATCAGCCCGTGGCGCATCGCGTAACCCACCGCGTGGGCCCGGTTGCGCAGCCCGAGCCGCGTCGCCACCTCGTGCAGCACGTTCTTGACGGTGCGTTCGGAGTACGACGTCTTGGCGGCGATCTCAGCGGTGTCGTACCCGTCCGCGACCAGCCGGAGCATGTCCGACTCCCGGGCCGTCAGCGGGGACAGCGTCAGCCCGCGGGGGTCGAGCATCATGCGTTGCAGGCTGCCGACGTGGTCCAGGAGCTGCCCCAGGAGGTCCCCGGGGAGCACCCCCTCGCCCCTGGCCAGCGCGCAGATCAGGTTGACCAGCCGGTCCTGGCTCGCCTCGGTGCGGCGCAGCACGGCTGCCGCGCCACACTCGATCATGGTCTGGAGGGCCCCGATCTCGCAGCGCCCCACGACAAGACCGGTACGGGTGGCGGAGTTGCGTTGCAGTCTTCGCAGGAGCTGCACCGTGGGGTCGTCCAGCTTGTCCGCCACGACCAGGGAGATCCTGGCCCCGTCCGCCTCCGTGTCCCTGAGCAGCTCCACCTCCGGCCGCTGCCGCAGCAGGTGGGTGGCGCCCGCGTGCAGCACCGGGTCCTGTGCGTAGATCGCCACGGACACCCTGTCCGGTTTGGCGTTCGCCCCGCCCTCCACGTTCGACCAGGGGCGACTCGGGTCGTGCTGAGGTACGGACGTCCGGCCGCGGCCGGAGCTGTCGGCGCCGTGCTGCGTGTTGACCGAGGTCATGCGTCATTCCGTTCTCTTGTCTCCTGCTGGTCAAGGGAACCGGGTGGCGCGGGCGAGACGCCGGGCCGTCCACGGGTCCGCCGTGGCACGAGGTGTCCGACGGGCTGGCGGAGCAGGACGGGGTGGGGCTCCGGGGGCAGCGACAGTGCCCGCCGACTGCCCTCGGGTCCCTCTCCCCGGAGTGCGCCGCGGCCCTACCGTCTCGTCGTGACCACAATTGCCGAACTTGGTGTCCCGACGGTCGTGGTGTCGCCGGGCGGCACGGCGTCGATGGCCCTGACCGTGCGCAACGACACCGACATCGTCGAGGCGTACACCTTCGAGCCGGTCGGGGACTGTGCCGCGTGGACCACCGTCGAGCCGGCCCGTGTCTCCCTGTACCCGGGCACGTCCGAGACGGTGACGGTGCGGCTCGCACCTCCGCGTTCCCCCGAGGTCCGCGCGGGAGAAGTGCCGTTGGGGGTCCGGGTGGTGCCCGTCGAGCGCCCCGACGCGGTGACGGTCCCGGAGACCACGGTGGTCATCACGGCGTTCCAGGAACTGCGGGCCGAACTCGAGCCCACCACCCGCCGCGGCTGGCTCAGCGGGCGGTACCGGACGACCGTGCGGAACCTGGGCAACACCGCGACCGCCGTCACCCTCACCGGACGGCAGCCCGGCAGCGACCTGCGCCTCACCTCCGCCCCCGGTGCCCTGCACATCGCGCCCGGAGGGTCCGCCGCCGCGCGGCTGCGGGTACGCGCGCGCCGGCCGGTGTGGTTCGGCGAACCGGTGACCTGGCCGTTCGAGGTGGAGGTCGCCCGGGACCCGGACGGCCCCCGCGGCTCGCTGGCGGCCCCCCGGCCCGACGCGGGACCGGAGCCGGAGGAGACCGGGGAGCAGCACGCGCTGCAGGGCGAGTTCGTCCAGCAGGTGGTCTTCCCCAGGTGGCTGCTCCTGCTGCTCGCGGCGCTGCTCGCGCTGCTGGTCGCGTGGTTCCTGCTGGTCCGGCCAGCCGTGGAGAGCACGGCGAAGGAGGCGGCGGACGACGCGGCCAGGGAGAACGTCGCGGCTGCCGGGAAGGGCACACCCACTGGCGCCCCGGCTCCCGGCACCCCGGGGCAGGACCCGCGGGGAACCGGCACGGAGCAGCCCGGGGGCGGCCAGGGGGCCCAGGAGACGCAGCGGAACGGCGGGAGCACCACCGCCCCGGCCGGCTCCGGGGTGCCCGGGACGGGCCGGCAGAGCTCCGCGACCGTCGAGGTGCGCACCGGCGACGGCGCCCGGGAGAACGGTGCGTACCGGGTCCCGGAGGGCAAGGTCTTCGGCATCACGGACATCGTGGTGGCCAACTTCCAGGGGGACGAGGGACTGGTGACCGTCACCTTCGGGAACCGGAAGATCACCACCATCGCCCTGGAGACGTTCCGGAACCAGGACTACCACTGGGTGACGCCGATCGAGGTTCCCGAGAAGCAGGCCGTCACGGTGAGCGTGACCTGCGACGAGCCCGGCACCCCGGCCTCCGGGAAACCGGCTTCCGGATGCGTGGAGGTGCTCAACGTCAGTGGTGTCCTCAGTGACATCCAGCGCTGAACCGACCGAAGCAGGCATGGGACTTCCTTCGCCCACGGGAGCAACCGCAGGGAAGCTTCCCCAAAGGGGGACGAGACGTGCGGCAGCGCCTGATCACGGCCGAAACACCCCGTGCGCCGCTCGTCCCGCGTGACCGGCGTTCGGCCGCCGTCCCGCCCGCGGCCCCCGCGGCACAGCGCCCTGACCGCGACCCCCTGACCAAGGCGAACCCCTCATGGGAGCCCCGGTGCCGGGCCCGCGGGACCGGGCCCGGCCCACCGTGGGGGAAGCTGCGGGAATGACCGAAAACGCATCCCACGTCCCGCGCCACCCCCGTCCGGCGGTGGCGGCGCGGGACGTCAGCGGACGACGGGGCCCGGCCCGGACGGCCGGTGGGCGGGGGACGGGCCTCCGTCACGCGTAGTCGTCGTCATCGGCCTTCTTCTTGCCCTTGCGGCGGGCGCTGTCGTACTTCTCCAGCGCGGCCCCGGGGTCCGTTCCCGGTGCGAGCCCGGCCGCGGCACAGGCGCGGGGATACGCCTCCTGCACCATCGCCAGGTGGTTCGCCATCAGCAGTTCGCGGTTCTCCGCGGGCTCGTTCTCCTTGATGTCCAGCATCCCGAAGAGGGCTTCCGCGTACTCCTCCGGGGTGCGGCCGGTCGCGAGCAGGACGCCGCGGTGGCTCCCTTCGGCAGCCCCGTCCTTGGACCCGCCGGCGCGGGTGATGCCGGGGATGACGTTGACGCGCTCCAGGACGGCTCCCACCGCCTGTTGCAGCGCCAGCGCCAGGACATCGGTCGGCCGTCCCTCCTTCCGCGCCTCCTGCGCCGCCGCCACGAGCCGGTCCATCTCCCGCTCGGCCCGTTCGGTCAGCGCCTGGCGCCTGGCGTCCATCCCGCCCCGCGGCGCGGCCGCCGCGTCCGCCGTGAGGGACAACGCCTCCAGTTCCTCCGCGATCTCGGACTCCTCCGGACTGATCCCCTCGAGCCGCTCCTGGGTGTCCCTGACGTGGGTGACCAGCGCGGGCAGTTCGGCGATCGCCGCGGACACGTCCTTGCCCTTCAGCCGCGCGCGGACGACGTCGAGGTGCACCACCCAGGCCGTCGTGTGGGCGCCCTGGGTGCCGGAGAACGGGGACGCGGCGCGTCCCCCGGAGAGCACGGCGGTGATCTTGCCCCCGTCGTCGATGAGGAGTTGGGTCGCGATCTTCGACCGTGGCTCCTTGGCCGTGGTCGTCCCCCGCGCCCCCTCGGCCCGGTCGGACGCCGGCTGCCCCCCGCCGTCGTGCGCGTCGTCCCTGGCGGTGCGGCCCTTCGCCCCGTGCGCCGTGAGCTTCTTCGCCTTGTCAGCGAGGGACTTGCCCAACTTCTTCGGGGACCGGATCAGTTCCTTCGCGGTGCGGACCGCGCGGCGTGCGCCACGCCCCAGGACCTCCTGTTCCTCCTCGGGGGGCTCCTGACCGTGACTCCGCAGGACGTCGGCGTAGGCCTCGATGAGCTCGTCGTTGCGCGGGTACGCCTTGCGCAGGCGGATGATCTGCTCCCTGGCGTCGTCAACCTCATCCTCGGCCCGCTCCTGGGTCCGCCGCCGCAGTTCGCCGACGAGCGCGTTGACGGCCTCGTCGGACGAACCCCACGCCGCCTCGACCACACCGGGATAGGCGTGTTCCACGGAGTCGACGTGCTGGCGCACGATGGTGTCGAGCCGGGCCTCCGACGACTCGTCGCCCCGCGTGCCGGGCGCCATCGTGGCCGCCTTGCCGGCGTCCTCCTCCGCCGCGAACCTCACGATCCCCTTGTGGTCCATGAGGGCGAGGACTTCGTCCCGGAGCTCCTCCTCCGCGACGTCCTCGCCGTTGGCGTAACGGCTCAGGCCAGCGGTCCTGTGGGACTCGCCGGTGCCCTTGCCGAACGTCCCCTGCTTGGTGGACTTGGTGTTGAGCGTGGAGAGCGGCAGCAGCCCGCGGTACTGGAGGTAGGCGCTGATCAGGCTCTGCAGCCTCACCATGTCCCAGCCGCCGTCGGCCCCCCTGTCCAGCTCCCCGTCGAGCTCCGCCAGCTCCGCTGACGCCTCGTCCAGCAGCCTGCGGTGCTTGCCGTCCCGGGGGAGGTTCCCCACGAGCCCCGCCCCCGGCAGCTTCCTGGCCTCCTGGTGGAGCCGACGGATCTCCGCACCGGCCGACACCGCGTCCTTACCGGTGATCGCCCGCTTCACCGCCTGCGTCAGCACGACGAACGCGGTGGTGTGGTCGCCCTCGGTGCCGCCGGGGTGCGGCGAGTCGGGACGACCGGCGGTGACGAGGTCTTCCACGCGCACCTCACCGCCCTCGTCCCGCGCGATGACCTGTGCCCTCACGCGGCGCTGGACCGGCGCGGCGTGTCCCGCGGGCCGCGTCGCGCGGGACACGGCCGTGTCCGCCAGGACCGGGCTGGGCACCGCGGGCGCGAGCGCGGCGCGGGCCACCCGCTCCGCCTCCCGCTCGAACCGGTCGCCGGGGTCACTCAGGCGCAGCCCGGTACCGGTGTCGGCGCCCGCTACGGGGCCCCGCCGCTGCTGGATCACGTGGACCAGTTCGTGCGCCAGGGTGTGCGGGTCACTCCCTCCCTCGCCGAGCACCACGTGGTCGCCCGAGGTGTAGGCGCGGGCACCGATCTCCCGGGCCGAACTCCGCGCGGCGGTACCGGTGTGCACCGTGACGTCGGAGAAGTCAGCGCCGAGCCGCGACTCCATCTCCCCGCGCAGCCGCGGGTCCAGGGGCCGGCCGGGGGAGCGGAGGACGTCATGGACACCGGCGTCCGGCCGGGGGGTTCCCGGAGGCTCGTCCGCCGCACGCGCCCGCTGAAGCGCCCGGACCGCTGCGGAGTTGCCCGCCGTGCGCTGTAGCGCCAGCAGCCCCCGGGCGGTGACCGGGCCGCCTGACGTGAGGGACCGCGCGCTGCGGGCGACGTCCTGGACGGTGTCCGCGGTCCTTGCGGCGTCCCGGGCCGTCCGGAGGCCGGGAACAGGTCTCTGTGGACGGTGTGTGGGACCGGACTGTGACGCGGAGCCGTGTTCGTCGCGCATGCCGTGCCTCCCGTCGTGGAGTTGCGGCCGTCCGGGCCGCGGTCCCCACCGGAGCACACGTCGCGCGCCGCGGAACCGGCTGGTGGTCCGCGGCCCGGCGCACCGGTCACCGCATCGGACGGAACGCTTCCAGGGCCGGTTCCACGGTACAGCCGACGGAGCTGGAACCGCCGGTGCTGGAACCGCCGGTGCCGCCGTGGACCGAGGCGGCCCGGCCGGTGCCACCGGCCACCGGCTCCCGGTGACGCGTCGGGCCCCAGGGACCGGTGGTGTCCCTGAGCGGCCAGAGAAGTTGTCAGCCAGTGGTAAGTCACTGGCGCTCGTTGCTAAGGCGCCGGGTCACGGGGCCGGCAAGGATGCCCTCTGCTACAGGGTGCAGGCCGCAGGAGGGAACCTGTCGTGATCGCCGAGAAGACGCTGTGGGCGGGCGGCATGGCGCTGACCGCCACCGGGCTGCCGTCAGGGTCGTCGCCCCGGACCTCCGCCGCCGGCTCCGAGAACCCCCGACGAGAAGAGGGCCTGCCGTTACCCAGGTGAGGACCGCGGGTGTGCGGGGTCCCCGCCCCCCGGCCGGTCGTGTTCGACCGGTCCCGCCACACGACAACGGCGAGCCGGGGTGGTCCAGCGGGTTCCGAGGCGTTCCGTGGACGGGGCGGGGAGCGGCCAGCGTCCCCCGCGTAGCGCCACCCGAGGGACACCTCCACGGAAGCGGCGGCCGGGCGCGTCGCTGACCGCCGGTGACCACGGCCCACCGACGACCCGCGGCACACGCGGGCAGACGCACGTACGGGAGACGACACCCCTTCGACGAGCTTTTCGCTGGCCGCGATTCATGGAGGCAAGAATGCCGACGATGATCGTCATCGGTTACCGGGAGGACCTCGACCAGGCACTGCGGCGCCGGGGTCTTGATCCCCACTACATCGTGCAGGCACCGGTGAGTCCGCCGGGGACGCGGAGCTGCACGTTCGTCAGCGACATCGAGAACGCCCAGGAGATCCTGCGAGCGGTGCTCTCCGCGCGCCCCGACCACGTGGCGGGGGTCCTCACGGTCCATGAGATGGGCGTGTTCGGCGCGGCCTACCTGCGGCAACAGTTGAAACTACCCGGGCACACCGACTCGTTGGCGACCCTCTACTTCCGGGACAAGTTCCTCCAGAAGAGCGGCCTGCCCCCCCAGGTGAAACGGGCCCGCTGCCGGTACGTGCCCAGGGGCACCTCGTACGACGACCTCGTCAACGACCTGGGGGACGTCTTCGTGGTGAAGCCGGCGACCGGAGCCGGCGCCCTCCGCACGAGCGTCGTCCGCTCGCCCGAGGACCACTCCCGGGCCATGGCGCTGCTCCCAGGCGAGTCCGACGTCCAGATCGTCGCCGAGTCGTTCGTGGACGCCCCCGAGGTCTACATCGACGGCATCTGGAAGGACGGCGACCTCCGGTGGTTCTCGATGAGCCGCAACCACATCCCGCCGCTGAAGGCCGTGCAGGGCGGCGTCCTGGCGGCGCACGTGCTGGACTGGAGGCGGCACCCGGAGCTGTTCGGGCAGGCGGAAACGCTCGCCGGGCAGGCGCTCGCGGGTCTGAACGCGCCCGACTGCGTGTTCCACCTGGAGGCGTTCACCGAAGAGACGGGGCTGACGTTCGGTGAGTGTGCCATCCGGCTCCCTGGGGCACTCTCGCCCCAGGTCAACAGGCTGACGTTCGGTGTCGACCTCTTCGACGCCGAAATCAGCCTCGCTCTCGGGGAGGAGCCGACCGTGGCCCCGGCGGCCGGCGCGCCAGATCGTTTCTACGGATATGTCCTCCTACCTCGTTCCCCGCGCGGAAGGCTGACCCAGGAGGACTTCGAACGGAACTTCGTCTTCGACGAGATCGACTACCCCTCGTCCCCCGACGCGCCCACCGGACCGTACGGGCGCGTCGGGCAGGCCATCGTGTCCGACCGGGACGAACTGGAGCTCCAGCGGACGCTCGAGGCGATCGCGCGGTTCAACCAGGCCGGTTGAGGTCAGCGAGGAACTGACGCGCACACCGCGCACCCGGGCGTCGACGCCCACCGAACGGCTCGTCGAACACGTCCCTCGAACCGCCGCGAACCGTCCGCGGCGAAGGACATCCACCCAGCGGGGCTCGTGCTCCGCTCCGACCCACCACGCCCAGGAGTCCGCTCGTCCCGTTCCCTTCCGTTCCCACCGGAGGTGCTACCCATGTTGGATCGACTCCCCGCCTCGACACTCCCGAAGCTGCTCGACCGGGCGGCTCGTGACACGGCCCGAGGCATCACGTTCGTCGACGGCTCGTTCCTGTCGTACGCCGGGTTGCGGGAGGCCGCCAGCCGGATCGCCCAGGGGCTCCGCGACCAGGAGACGGCCCCCGGGGACCGCGCGCTGATCGTCGCCAGCGACCCGGAGGATTTCCTCCGTGCCTTCTGGGGGTGCGTGCTGGGGGGTGTCGTGCCGTGCCCGGTCGCGCCACCGGCGGACCCCTCCCGCTGGCAGGCACAGCTCGAGCACCTGCGCACGCTCCTGGGCGACCCGTTGGTGATCTCCTCCAAGGCGGAGGGCGGAGCCCTGCCCGACGTCGGACTGAGAGAGGTGACCCTGGAGGAACTCAGCGGGGCCCAGGCCGGACGCCAGCAACTCCACACCCCGGCTCCCGACGACCTCGCGCTGTTGATGGTCACCTCCGGGTCCACCGGACTGAGCAAGGCCGTCCGGCTCACCCATGCCAACCTGCTGGCGGCACAGGCGGGGAAGGCCCAGGCACTGGAACTGGGACCCGCCGACACGTCGCTGAACTGGATATCCACCGACCACATCGCCGCCATCGAGGCGCACCTGCTGCCGATGTTCAACGGTGCCGACCAGGTGATGGTGACTCCCACGACGGTGTTGGCGGACCCCGTGGAGTTCCTCAGGTTGCTCGCCGCCCACCGGGTGCGGGTGACGTTCACCCCCAACTTCCTGTTCGGTCAGATCAACCAGGCACTCGCACAGCGCCCCCTCCCGCGGCAGGAGGTGGACCTGTCCCTGGTGCGGTACGTCATCTCCGGCGGTGAGGCCACCGTGACCGCCACCGCACGGGCCTTCCTGGACGCCCTCTCCCCCTACGGGCTGCGCGGGGACGTCATCGTGCCCGCGTTCGGGATGACCGAGACCTGCGCGGGCAGCGTGTTCAACCGCGACTTCGCCGCCCGCGACCTGGAGTCGGAGTTCCCCCCACTGGGCCACCCGGTGCGGGGGCTGCGCATTCGCATCGCCGACGGCGACGGCAGGGTGCTGGCCGCCACCGGCCGACCCGGGACCGCAGAGCCGGGCGAGGTGGAGCTGAGCGGCCCGATGGTCACCGAGGGGTACTTCGGCGACGAGTGGGCCACCGTGCGGGCGTTCACCCCCGACGGCTGGTTCCGCACCGGCGACCTGGGCTACCTCGACTCCGACGGTCGGTTGACGCTGGTCGGCCGGACCAAGGACTCCATCATCGTCAACGGCGTCAACTACCACAGCCACGACCTGGAAGCGGTCCTCGACGAACTGGGAGAGGTGAGGCGCGGACAGGTCGCGGCCTTCCCGATCCGTCCCGAAGGGGCCGACTCCGAACAGCTCGCCATCGCGTTCGTCCCGGCCGGCGACCCGGACGACGACGCGGCCGTGTACCAGGCGGTCGTGGCGATCCGCAGCTCCACGGTGATGCACTGGGGATTCCGCCCCCAACTGATCCTGCCCGTCGCCGCCGCCGAGATACCCCGCGGCAACCTCGGCAAGATCCAACGGTCCCGGTTGCGCGCGGCCGTCGAGGCCGGGACCCTGGACCGGGCGGCGCGTCGGGCCGAGGAGGTGAGCACCCGGTTCCTCGGCGCCCACGTGGCGCCAGAGGGCGAGGCCGAGACGGCGCTGGCCGGTGTCTTCGCCCGGGTGCTGAACACCCGGACGGTCTCGGCGACCGCCGGCTTCTTCGACCTCGGCGGAACCTCCCTGGACGTGCTGCGCCTCAAGCTCGAGATCCAAACCGAGTTCGGCATCGACGACGTGCCGATGGCGACGCTCCTGCAGGCCCCGACCGTGCGGGCCCTGGCGGCCCGGCTGACCGCCGGGCACGGCGCGGACGGGGACTCCACCTACGATCCGCTGGTGCCCCTGCAGGTCACCGGGGACGGAACGCCACTGTTCTGCGTCCATCCGGGCCTGGGAGAAGTACTGGTGTTCATCAACCTCGCCAAGTACTTCACCGGCGAGCGGCCGTTCCACGCACTGCGGGCACGGGGGTTCGGACGGGGCGAGACCCACTTCGGCTCCTTCGACGAGATGGTCACCACCTACGTGGAGGCCATCCGCCGCACGCAGCCGAGCGGCCCGTACGCCGTGGCGGGCTACTCCTACGGAGGGGCCGTCGCGTTCGAGATCGCCAAACGGCTGGAGGCCGACGGCGACGAGGTCGGGTTCGTGGGGATCTTCAACCTGCCGCCGCGCATCGCCGACCGCATGAACGAGATCACCTTCACCGACGGCGCGATCAACCTGGCGCTCTTCCTCGAACTGATCGACGCCGCCGACATCGAGGAACTGACCGCCACACTCCGGAACCTGCCGGAAGCCGACCAACTCGCCCACCTGATCCGTCACGCGCCCAAGCGGCGCCTGACCGAACTGGACCTGACCCTCCAACGGTTCACCGACTGGGTCCACCTGGCCCAGAACATGGTGCACCTGGGCCGCACCTACGAGCCGACGGGAACCGTGGAGCAGGTGCGGGTCTTCTACTGCACCCCGCTGCGCGGCACCAAGCAGGAGTGGCTGGACGACCAACTGCGCCACTGGGACGACTTCACCCGCCGCCCCAACACCTACGTCGAAGTCAACGGCGAGCACTACACCCTGATGAGCCCACAGCACGTCCACACCTTCCAGGCGACGCTGCGGAACGAACTGGCCCGAGCGCTCGGCTGAGGACAGGCAGGGGCAACCGCTGAGATCACCTGGAGCCGCTGATCATGCAAGGGAAGAAGATCCTCATCACCGGTGGGACCGGGCAGGTCGCCAGGCCCGTCGCCGAGGCGCTCGCCCCCGACAACGAGGTGTGGTGCCTGGGCCGTTTCCACGACCCGACCGCCCGCAAGGCCCTATGGGAACTCGGCGCCCAGACCGTCGTCTGGGACATGGCCACCGATGAACTCGGAGACCTGCCGCGTGACTTCACCCATGTGCTGCACTCGGCGGTGCACCGGGGCGACGGCCGGGACTTCGAGGACACCGCGCGCATCAACGCCGTCGGCACCGCCCGGCTGATGACGCACTGCTCCGCCGCGGAGTCGTTCCTGTACGTCTCGTCCGGGGTGGTCTACGACCGGGCCGACCACACACACCGGTACCGGGTGGGCGACCCCCTCGGCGGGGCGGCGCCGTGGCTGCCGACGTACCCCGTCGCCAAGCTCTCCGCGGAGGGGGTCGTGCGGGGCCTGGCCGAGGCCCTCGCGCTGCCGGCCGTCATCGCCCGGCTCAACATCGCCTACGGGCCGTACGGCCACGGCGGCCTGCCCGTGATCCTGTTCAACCAGATGCGTGGGGGACAGCCGTGCGCGGTGCCCCGTCACGGGCAGAACTACTGCAACCTGCTCCACACCGACGACCTCGTGCGCCAGGTGCCGCTCCTGTGGGACGTGGCCCGGGTGCCCGCGCGGGTGGTGAACTGGGGCGGTGACGAGGAGGTCGGCATCACCGACCTGTTGCAGTACATGTCCGAGCTCACCGGAGTCCCGGTGGAACTGGACCGCGGTGACCACAGCCGGGAAACAGCGATCTTCGACCACGACGCCCGCCGCGACCTCGTCGGCCGCTGCACCATCGGCTGGAGGACCGGCGTCGCCCGCACCCTGGCCGAGTTGTTCGAGGAGTACCGCGACCGCATCGAGGACCACCTCGAGCGGCGCCGGGCCGAGCCGGAGTAGCTGTTCCACCGCTGACCGACGCGCGTACGCGGCCCGCCGCGAACGACCGCGCCCGAAGCGCGAGCGACCTGTGGCCATGCCCGGGACGGACGGACCCACGCCGTCCACGAAGGGCCTCGGAGCGACGAAGAGGAGTAGACGACATGCTTGGGCACCCCCACGGCGTACACGTCGACGAAGGGGAACGGACCAGACCCCACCAGCCCCCCGTGACCGCCTTCCGCGCCGTCGCACCGCGGCGCGCGCGGGCACACCCGGCACCGGTACCGGCCCCGGTCACGCTCGAACCCGGACGGAGCTGACATGCGCAGGTCCGCAGACATCGACGCGCTCCAGCACGTGCTGTGCGCCGCCCTCGGTTCCCGCGTGCCCGTGTGCTCCCTGGCCGACCTGGCAGGGGACACCGGTGCGTTCGTCTCCCTGGCCCCCGCGGCGCTCGAGCGCCCCACCCTCGTCGGCGGCGGCACCCCGTACAACCCGACGAGTCCCGCCCCCACCCCCCACGCCCTCGACGCACTGGTCCGCCGCGCGGAGCGGCTGGACGTGCCGCAGATCCTTGTGCCCAACGTGCGCCGCAGCGACGACACCCGCGCCCTGCGGGCCGCCGGCTTCGTTCCCGTCGCCGCCGACACCGAGTGCGTCGCCCGGCTGCCCGGGGACGTGGACGAGGTGCTGCGGAACCGCGTCGGCGCCGACCAGCTCCGCGACCTGCGTCATCGCCACCACGCGGCGTCCCAGGAAGCCACCTGGGAGCGGGTCCGCCTGAGCGAGCTCGACGGCAGTCCGTGGGCCAGGGACGCCTTCGTGGAACTCCACCAGCGCCAGGCGGAACGCTTCGGCGGTCGCCGCAACCCGTACAACGCCGCGGCCCTCGAGGCACTGGTGGGTGGCGCGCTGGCCGATCGCACCGAGATGCTGGTGCGCCGTCGGAAGGACACCGTCGTCCAGGTCGCGCTCCTGACGGTGTCCCACAACGGCAGGGGCCTCTACCACCTCGCCCAGACCACCGACCTCGACGACCCCGCGGCAGGCGACCTCCACGTGGCGACCCCGTACCAGTTGTACCTCGACGCCCGGCGCTCCGGCCTGGACTGGGTCCACCTCGGTCGGGGGGACGTCCACCACAAGCGCCGCCTGGGAGCCGACCTGTTCGTCCCCCTCGACCACTGGCTCCGCGCCCCGGACCTCGCGCCCGCGGAGGAGGAAGAGGAAGGAGGGCTGTCCCACTTCGCGGCTCCCCCCGTCACGGGGGTGCCGGTCCCCGGCCCGGTCCGTTACCGCCACCGGCCACGGTTCGACATGGTCGACCTGTCGAGCAACACCAACCCGTTCCTGGGGGCCGAGAGCCACTACCCCAACCTGGACACGGCCGACCTCGCCAGGACGTACCTGGCCACGGTGTCGAAGCTGCCCGGGCACGGTGACCTCGCCGCCCTGGGCCCGGACCACGTCCTGTTCAGCAGCGGGGCGGTTGACGGCGCCATGTTGCTCCTCGCGGCGCTGACCTCACCCGGCGAACGCGCCTGCGTCACACCACCCACCTTCGAACTCTACGCCCACTGGGCCCACCTCCTGCGCCTGCCGGTCGTCGAGGTACCGCTGCGCGGCGCGGACCTGTCGGAACTCGACACCGAGCGCATCCTCGAGGCTGATGCGCGGGTGACCATCCTGTGTGATCCGAGCAACCCCGTGGGGACGAGGCTCGACCAGACGCAGGTGCACGACCTCATCGCCCGCAGCCGCGGCCTCGTGGTGATCGACGAAGCCTACGTCGAGTTCAGCGAGAAGCCCTCGTACGCCGGACTGGTCGAACAGCACGAGAACCTCGTCGTCCTTCGGACCCTGTCCAAGGCATGGGGGCTCGCCAGCGCGCGGTGTGGGATCGTCCTGGCCCGCCCCGGGGTCATCGACTCGCTGCGGCGGGTGCAGTTGCCCTTCGTCTTCTCCGACGCGGCGCAGCACGCCGTGCGGGACAGGCTGACCAACTCCCAACGGGCACTCGCCAGCATTCCGCTCATCCGCGCCGAGCGCGACCGGCTGGCCACGGCACTGGACGGCCACCCCGCGGTGGACCGGGTGTTCCCCTCGGAGGCCAACTTCCTGATGGTCCGGCTGCACAAGCACGAGCGGGTGATGGAACAGCTGCGCGGCGCGGGAATCCTGGTCGCCGACACCGGCCACCTCGTCCCGGACACCTGCCGTATCTCCGTCGGGGACCGGCGTGCGAACACCGCCCTGCTCCGGGCGCTCTCCTCCGCCGTGTAGTCAGCTCCCGCAGCCGTCGGGTGGGGCGGGCGCCGGTGTCGTCGACGACACCGGCGCCCGCCCCACCCAGGACCGCCCACGACCCGCACCCGGGCCCCGTGGTCACAGGTCGAGGGGCTCGTTCTCTCCACCCTTTATCTCGACGGTCAGGAATGACAGGAGTTCATCGCCGATGTTCTTCACGTCATAGAGGTGGTACTGCCCCCGGGAGAGGTGGAAATGGAGGTCCTGGCCGCGGACAAGGGTTATTTCGCGAGTGGTGCCGTCGCTCGTGTGCTGGCGGACCCGGCCGCCGGTGAGGGCTATCCAGGAGTAGTCGAGCACATGTCGGTGAACAGGGACCCGCTCACCCGGGCGAAGATGCGTCTCCCAGATGCGCAGCAGATCCGTCTCCTTCACCAACAACTGGCCGATCTGACCGTTGTGTGCGTTGGTGTCGAATTCCTTCCGCAGCTCGGGGCTCCAGCGAGCGAATCCCTCGGCGACGACGGTGGCGGCAAGAGGAGGATCGAAGTAAGAGTCATGTCCCACGAAGCGGATCCCTTCGGTCTTCGTGCGCTGCAATTCGCCTTCCGGCAACCGGTCCACACGAGGGACGGGAGGCGCGTTGCCACCCAGGTTATAACCGGCTGAAATGAAGCGACAAGGAGCGGTGATGCCCTGTGGATAAGTCCCGCGCGGCACCGACACCGTCCCGCGACGCCCATGCCGTGACGCCGGAGCGAGCGAGTTCGTCACGGGCTGAGGACAAACGGCGTCGCGTGGTCGCTGGACGCTCAGCAAGGCGGGTCGGGGTCAGTCGTTGTGGAACGCCTGGCGTCGGTACTCGCTGGGCGAGGTGCCGTACAGCGCGCTGAACGCCCTGGTGAAGTCCGCGGGGCGAACAAAGCCCCAGCGGGCCGCGATGGTTCGGATGGGGATGTGACGCTTCAGGGGGTCCGCCAGGTCCCGGCGGCAGCGCCCCAGGCGCTGGCCACGCATCCACGAGCACACGCTCACCCCGTGTTGCTGGAACAGTCGGTGCAGCGAGCGGACCGATATGTGGTGGGCTGCTGCTATGTCGCCAGGAGTGAGGTCGGGGTTGCCCAGGTGCTGCTGGACGAACGAGGTGATGCGTACGTACAGGGCACGTTGCCGGGAGTCGGCTGGAACGTCGTCCTCGCGGCCCAGGTGGTGCGCCAGGAACGCGGCAGCCAGGTCAAGGCCGACCATGCCGAGCGGCGCGGCGTCCCGCGGCGTGTGACAGGCACCGTCCTCCGTCATCGTGATCATGAAATCCGCCAGTAGCCGTCCGAGGCCCCTGTCACCCGGGAGGGGGCGGGCGATGACCCGGTCGAGATGGTGGGCGGGCAGGGGAAGCAGGGGCCGGGGGAACTGGAAGAGGAGTGACCCACCGTCGGCACAGGAGTGGAAGGGCCTTGAACTGTCGAACAGCAGAAGTTCGCTCGCGCCCGCTGTCGCGCTGCGCCGGTTCTGTTCGATCACGTGGGAGCCGGAACGTATGAGGGAGATCTGGAGGCATTCCGGGTCCGAGGCACGAATGAGCTTGGGGGTCCGGATCGAGCAGAAAGAGGAGTACCCCATTGCCGAGAGCTGCACGGGCCCCAGCGGCATCGTCTTGAGCCACCCGTCAAAGACGTCGGTGTCGACAAGTCGGAACGTCGTCAGCATGACCGCGTTCCGGATGACCTCTGCCCACGCGGCAAGAGCATCCCGTGCCGTGTGGTCCCTGCTGTCGAAGACGTTCTCCACGATCCCCTCCGGCGGCTCGTGGGTGATCCGGGCCGTAGCGGGTGCCCAAACCCCTCGAGACCCGGCCCTAGTCGGGCATCCCACACCGTGCCTCCGCCTGAATGGTCCCGCGGCTGCCTTGACCCGCTTGGCGTCCCCCAACGCATGACCGGAAGCGGACGCGCTTTGGCGTGTTCGTCACTGTTCTGGCCGTGATCCTTCCTGGCGGTGTGTGGTGGGAAATGACACGACCGCCGCGTTTCGTGCGCGATGGTGACGGGCCGACCTCGAGTCCGCGTCGGGTCCGAGGCCCTCGCACCACTCACCGTTGCGGAGATCCAGGGGCCCATGGCAGGCGTTCCGCTCCGCACCCAGCCGCCCGCCGCAGGTTGAGGCACCCGGCACAGCGCACCCGGGACACGTCCCACGCGAGCGGAGCGTGCCGCAACCGAGGGGTCACCGTACGCGCGCGGTCCCCACCACACGACCACGGGTCCACACCCAACGGCAACCGGTCACGGCCCGCCGGCACGCGGAATCCTCTAGGCCCGGTCGCGCGCTCGTACGGCCTTCCCCGACATCAGTTCCCTAGCCAGTCACGACTGTTAACCTCTCCGTGGTCGAGCGACCGCTCGAACCGAGTTTGAGGGGGACGATCGTGGTGCGAGGGCGAGGTCTGCGGCTCGGTGTCGGTGCCGGAGTGCTTCCTGCCGCGCTGGTGGTAGGGGTGGCGTTGAGTGGCTGCTCGTCGGATTCGGATCCCGAGGCGGACCGAATGGGAGCCGCAAACGCCACAGCAAGGGCCAAGGTGCAGGCCGCGGCCAAGGGCGGATCCGTCGGTGACGAGGGCTCGGGGTGCGTTCTGCCCGTTTCGTTCGACATCGCCGCCAAGTGGAAACCGAAGGCGGTCAAGGGCAACTCCACTCTCGAGGTAACCCAACAGGCCAACGTCACGCTCACCTGTGAGATCGACGCCAAGCCCGCCGGGAACATCGGATTCATCCGCGTCTGGGTCGGCGGCTCCGCCGACGACGATCCGCGCGAGACACTCGAAGCCTTCGTCGAGAAGGAGGCGGAAGACCCGGACGAGGCCGTGTTCATCCAGACGAAAGCGGGCCCGTACTCGGCGGTGGAGGCCGACTACCTGAGCACGAACGAGTTCCTCAACGAGCCCAAGAAGGAACGGGCGCTCGCCTTCACCACGCCGAAGGGAGTGGTCCTGCTGCACCTGGGCGGGCTGGACTCCAAGGAGCACAAGAAGATGCTCCCGGCGTACGAACTGGCGAGGACCAGCGTCCGGGCCAAGTGAGCACGGTCGGCGCGGTGGGCGGTTCCCCCACCGTCGCGTTCTCCGTGGACGGGGACGAGGAGCCGGACGCCGGCGCCTCCCTCCTCGCCGCCGCCCGACCGCCGGCGCCGAGCTCCGGCAGGGCGGCTGGGGCCTGAGGACTCAGGAAGCGGGCCACGGACACTCGCGGGAGTGTCCGTGGCCCCGCGCTGTGGAGGACCGACCATCCGTGGCGTGGGCCTTCGTCGCTCCTGGAGAAGGGAGGAGCGACATGAAGGCCGCCCGCCGGTCACCAGAGCGTCAGGCGCCCACGGGTCATCTCCGGTGTGCGCTCGACGCCTTCGTGTCGCGGCTTCTCCGGCGTGCGTCGCACGGCCGCCCACAGTGAACGAACCCGGTGTTTCCGGGGCAACACCTCGCGCCGACGGTGGTGTCTGTTTGCCGCCAGCGTTGGGAATCGCTGCTCCCTACGGTTGGGCGACGTGAAGGCCGACCATGCCGCTGTCACTCCTCAGAGCACGCAGCTCCGCCGTCCCGTCGTCTGGTTCATGTCCCTCGCCGCCGCGCTGGGGACCTCGACGATCTACCTGCTCCAGCCCGCGATCGCCGATGTCGCGGACTCCTTCGGTGCCCGGACCAGCGCCGTCGGTTTCGCCCTTGCGTGCGGACCGGTTGGATACATGCTCGGCCTCGCCCTCCTCGTTCCCCTGGTCGACCGTTACCCGCCCGCTCGGGTACTCGCGGCGCAGTTCGGTGCCTTGGCGGCCGTGCTGGTCCTGAATGCCGCTGCCGGCAGCGTGTGGGTCCTGGGACCCGTGATCAGCATCGTCGGTGCGTGCTCGGCGGTCGGGGCTGGCCTCAGTTCGGTGGCGGGCCGACTCGCGCCCCCGCAGCGGCGCGCGACCGTGCTGGGCATCGTCACCGCGGGGATCTCGGCCGGAATCCTCGCGGGCAGAATCGTCGGCGGATGGCTTGCCGACGAGATCGGCTGGCGCGGCATGCTCCTGGTGTTCGCCGCCGCCTGCGCCGTCGTCGCGGTCTGCTCGTCGGCGGTGCTCCCCGCCGCCGTAGGCGCGGCCGAGCGTGGCTCCCTTGCGACGTTGCGGTCACTCCCCGGACTGTTCGTCCGACACGCAGCGCTCCGGCTCGCGGCAGTCTGCGGCGCCCTGTGGTTCTTCGCGTTCTGCGCGGTGTGGGCGGGCTTGGCGGCCGCCCTGTCCGAACCCCCGTATTCCTACTCGTCGGAGCGGATCGGCTTGTACGCGCTCGCCGGTCTGTCGGGAATCGTGGCGACCCAGGTCTCGGGAACCTGGACCGACCGTGTGGGTGCCAGGCGGGTCATCCTGGTGGGCCTCGCCCTGGCCGCCGTTTCGGCGGGCGTCCTCAGTTCCTCCCTCTCGAACACCCTCGTCACCGTCACCTGCCTCGTGCTCTTCGACGCCGGCCTCTTCGCCGCCCAGGTCGCCAACCAAAGCACCGTTCTCGGGATCGACCCGGCCGCCCCGGCCCGCTTCAACAGCGGTTACATGCTCGTCTACTTCGTGGGAGGGAGCCTGGGAACCGCCTTCGGCGCTGCCGCAGTCGAATGGATCGGCTGGTCCGTCACGGCCGGGGCCGCGGCTCTGGCCATAGGCGCCGCCGGCACGATCACTGTGCTCCACCGCCACCGCATGGCCGCGACGGTGCCGACGAGCCCGCAGGAAGTGGCGTGACGGCGCGTCGGCACCGGATCGAGGACGAAGGGCTCGCGATGTGACGTGCGCACGCAGAACTGACCGATGGAGCAGGTGAGCGTCCCCGGGCTTGACGGAACGTGAGGCCCCTGTCCCCAGCCGCGCGGCGCCCCGCCGGACCGAGCACACGGGGTCCGAAGCTCACTTCCTCGTCGGCGCCTTCGCCGGCCCGGCCGGGTGCCCGGGTTCCAGCAGGAAGACCGGGATCTCGCGGTGGGTCTTCTCCTGGTACTCGGCGTACGGCGGATACGCGGCGACCGCGCGCTGCCACCACCGGGCCTTCTCCTCCCCGGTGAGCTCGCGGGCGATCATGCTCTGACGTTCGGGGCCGTCTTGAAGATCCACGTGCGGGTCGGCCTTGAGGTTGAAGTACCAGACCGGGTGCCGCGGGAAGCCGGCCTTCGAGGCCACCGCCGCATACCGCCCCTCGTGCTCCACGCGCATCAGCGGAATCTTGCGGAGCCTGCCGCTCTTCGCGCCGCGCATCGTGACAATGACGACCGGCAGGCCCGTGTCCCAGAGCGTTGTGCCCCGTGTGCCACCCGAACTCTCATACAACTCGACCTGTTCACGCACCCACTGCGCCGGACTCGGCTCGTACTCGCCCTCAAGAGGCATCGCATTCGCCCCACTGTCGTGTACGGATGATGTCGGGACAGTCCACCACAAGCCTCGCACGAAGGGAGGCCGCCGTTCCCGCTCTGCCGACAACCTCGAGCGAGACGGCAAGATCCGGTGTAGCACCCGGCCTGATGTCTCCGCAGGTCAGAGCATCCCCCGGCAGCAAGGTCGAATGAGACAGGACAGTCGCGGTCGGTGTCTGGTCAGATGCTGGATGCGGCGAGGTGGAGCTGGCAGGCGCGGTCGAGTGCTTCTGCGGCGGTGCCGGTGGGACCGCCCGTGGGCAGCAAGCATTGAACGTGCTCTGCTCGGCCCTCCAGGACCCGGACAAGGTCACAGCTCGGTGGCGGACCCTGCGAACCCGACTCGGATTGCCGGACAACTTCCGGCTGCATGACCTATGGGCAAGCAAGATCACGAACCGGAGGCGGGGCACAGCCCCGTGGAGGTCTCGGCCAACGCCCGGCACAGGGGCCGGGCTTCACCATGGAGAAGTGCGGACGGAGCCGGACCGAGGCAGCCAAGCGGATGGCTGCTGACTCCGCCGCCCGGCTGGGGCTCTCGACTGTCGTGCCGAGCCTCGGCGCGTTGGTCACGGTCGCCTGACAAGCAAGATCGTTTCCGTTGGCAACGCGGTTGGCAACGTGGCGTCTCTGAGTGCCCCACCAGAACAGAAAACCCCAGGTCAACTGGGGTTTGTGTGAGTGTCCGAGGGGGACTTGCCCCATACGCACATGCCGGTGATGCGGGGAAGTTGCAGCTGCCATAGGGCGTTGCTGGACACACCGACTTGATGCTGCTCACATGGGCACCGTCGTAACGATGCCCTGAGGCCGTGTACTACGTGGTGAGGCGGGTGAGTCGTTTGTAGCAGCACAGGGTGTCGAGGCCAATGAAGGCCAGGTAGTTGCGGGAGGCGGCGTTCGTAGCGGGCGAGAGTCAGCGGGAGCCGGACAGCCAGAACTTGGTCCGTTCGATCACACTGATGTCGGCCCGATCGCCGGTAGGCCTCGACCCCCTTGTGGGCGACGCGGACGGCGATGCACTCGCCACTCAGTCATTGTCGCAGATCAGGGCGGTCGTGAGTTTTGTCGGCGTGGATCTTGCCAGGCCGGTGGTGCCGACGGTGGTCGGGGTCATGTCTCGGTTGGAGGCCAGCGAGCAGACGCCTCAAGCCCTCGCTGTCGTGGACGTTGCCACCTGAGACAGCGGACAGGCCGTCCCGGCTGGTCGGACAGCATGTGCAGCTTGGAGCCCGGCTTACTTGGTCGTTCGGACCTGCGTGTTCGCCCCCTTTCAGCCTGCACGTGAGCGGAGTCAAAGATGACGCGGGTCAGGTCGGGAAGATTTCTGGTGGCGAGTTCGTCGAGCACGGCACGGTGCAGCCGGTCCCAGACACACCGTGGACCTTGGTGTGGTCCATCCCGCAGGTGATGTACACGGCCGAAACCCCGAGCACCTCAGGGAAGGCGGATCGGCACCGAGCCCATCCAGCAGTTCGGCGCAAAGAGCCTTGAGCATGACCATCGGGCCGTGGCTGGACGGGAAGGGATGGGGGCAGCTGAGTCGAGGGTGGGCCGATGCGCACTTACCTCAGGAGAACAAAGTATACACACTATGCCGATCCTAGCGCGTGTATCATGTCAACGCATTTTTCTATCGCTCAAGGTCGACGGTCCGTGTACGCTGAGACAATGACGGACAATGCCGCTTCATCGGTCGGACCACTTGTCACCGGTTCCGAGATCGCTCGGCTGGCCGGAGTCACTCGGGCCGCCGTCTCCAACTGGCGTCGGCGCTACGACGACTTCCCCGTGCCGGCGGGAGGTGCAGCTAACAGTCCGCTCTATGCGCTTGCCGAGGTCCAGGAATGGCTGGACAAGCAGCGCAAAGGGCAGGAGGTGTCACCCGAGGTCGAGCTGTGGCAGGCCATGCGGGCAGCGTACGGGGAACAGATGATCGCGGGCCTGGCAGAGGTGGCCGCGGTGCTGGCCGGAGAACACGGGCCCGGACTGCCGGATGACGTTGCCACCCGTGCACAGGCGCTCGTTCGAACCGAAGCGCCCGTCGACCTCGTGAATGGGCTGACTGAACGGTTCCTGGATTCCGCTCGGCGTGCGGGATCAGACCAGGTGACTCCCGAGCGCGTGGTGCGGGCCGTGTGCCACTTCGCTCCCGAGCTGCCGGCCGACACCACAGTCTTCGACCCAGCCTGCGGAATCGGGAGGCTGCTCCTGTCGGTCGCCTCCGAAGCCGGGACGCGCTGCTGTGGCCAGGAGATTGATGCCGACAGTGCCCGTTTCTCACAGCTCCGTGCCGACCTCCTGGGCCGATCAGGCGTGCGCATTGTGGCAGGTGATTCCCTTCGCACGGACGAGTGGCCGAACCTCAAGGCGGATCTGGTGGTCTGCGACCCGCCGGCCGGCGTTACCGAGTGGGGGCGGGAGGAGCTGCTGCTCGACTCCCGCTGGGAATTCGGTACCCCGTCCAAGGCCGAAGGGGAGCTCGCGTGGCTCCAGCATGCCTATGCGCACACCGGGCCCGGCGGCCAGGTCCTCATGGTCATGCCGGCCTCGGTCGCCTACCGCAAGGCAGGCCGTCGCATCCGATCAGAACTCGTACGCCGGGGCATCGTGCGCCAAGTGGTCGCCCTGCCGCCCGGGACCGCGACCTCTCACGCCCTGCCCGTCCACCTGTGGTGCCTGCGGCGTCCCGAGAACACCGCAGGTGCGGAGACGAACCACACCGTGCGCATGGTCGACCTGACCGGCAACAGCCCCGACGGCAGCCTGGAACCACGCCCCCACCAGGTCGCCGACGTGCCCCTGATCGAACTCCTCGATGACATCGTCGATCTGACCCCCGGCAGCCACATCCGATCCCGGCACCGCGACTATCCCGGCGAGTACGCCGCTCTGCGCAAGGAGCTCGAAGACCAGCTCCGCCGACTTGCCGCACTGCTACCCGAACTTGCGGCGGACGGCGGACCGGACTCACTGCACAGCGCTACCACCAGCGTCGCGGATCTCGCCCGCGCCGGACTCGTCACGTACGACGGTCCGGAACCAGTGTCGGCCAGCGAACAGCTGGACACGGAATATCTGCGGGGATTCCTGCGCAGCTCTGTGAACACCCGCCGGTCCACAAGTACCAGCGGGACCTACCGTCTTGACGGCAGGGGTTCGCGCATCCCCCGCATGAGCATCGACGAACAGCGTCGGTACGGCTCTGCCTTCCGGGCCCTGTCCGCATTCGAGGAAGGGATGCGCAAGGTCGACGAGTTGAGCCGGCAGCTCGCCGAAGTCGCCCGTGACGGCCTTGCCACGGGCGCCCTGGCCCCGGAGGAGTGAGGACGCTGCGGGGTACTCCGGGATGGGCGCCCCGCACCGGCCCGTGCCAGCCGGCTGGTCAGATGCCTCCTTAGGCTGAGCGTGGTAGGAACGGGCTCGGAGTTCCGCTCCATGTCACACTCAGTGCTTCGCGAGCGCGAGTACAGGCGACGAAGAACAGGCACCGCTCCCGGAGCAGGTCGGCGTCGTGCTGCAGCGGGTCCACTTCGCGTGGGGTGATTTCACGGGCGAACGGGACGGTGCCCTCGTTGACACCGAGGACGGACACCGCGCGGAACTCTAGACCTTTCATCGCGTGCATCGTTGCCAGCCGCACTCCTTCCGTCCCGTGCGTGACCTGCCCTCTGACACGTAGCACCGGGACGCCCGCGGCCGACAGTTTCTCCTCGGCCATGTCCAGGGAAAGATTGAAACGTGCGCACACGCCGATCTCGTGCGGCGCGAGGCCCTCGGCGAGCAACGCCTGGACCCGGTCCACCAGGGCCTCACTCTCCTCCCGTCGGGACGCGTACCCCTGAGCCTGGGGGCGGCGCCCGTGGAGCAGGGAACGGTACCCGGCCAGTGAGTCCGTTCCCTCGCCCTCGAGCGCGTCGACGGTGACGGGCGCGAGGAGCCGCGCAGACCATGCGAGGATCTCTTCGGTGGAGCGGTAGTTGACCCGCAGTCGGAAACTGCGGCCGGCGGTGGTGATGCCCAGGGAGCCGAGCGAGACCCGGGAGTCGTAGATCCGCTGATGTGGGTCGCCGGTGACGAACAGGTCGTCGGGGCCAGGAGACACAGCCGCACGCAGCACACGCCACTGCGCGGGGTGCAGGTCCTGTGCCTCGTCGACGACGACGTGGGCGTACGGAGGCGGCCCGTCTGCGAGGAGTTCCGCCGCACGGACGCAGATCCGCAGGTGGGTGGTCTCGTCGCGGTCGCGAAGGAATTGTTCGAACCGCTCCGTGGCGTTCCAGACCTCTCGGCGGCGCGCGGGTCCGAGGCCGATGCCGCGGCCGCGGCGGCTTGCGCCGAGGTAGGCATCGAGATCGCGGAGGTTCTGGCCGAGAACGACGTGCCGGTACTCCTGGGCCAGGAACTGAGCGGTGAACGGCAGATCGAGCTGCTTGACAGCCCTCTCCCACAACTGCTGCTGTTCCCGGTCCCCGATCGGTCTGGGTGCGGCCGCGGACTTCGTGCGCACGACGCCGTTCGCGTAGGCGTCGACCGTCGTCACGTCGACCCGGGCCAACAGCTTCTCGTCCTCGTCGAGGAGCAGCCCGAGCATCTCACGCAGTCCGGCTGCCAGCGCGTTCGTGAACGTGGTGAGCAGGACCCGGCTGTCCTCGGAACGGCCGAGCAGGTGCTTGACCCGATGCAGGGCCGCCACCGTCTTACCCGTTCCGGGTCCGCCGGTGAGCTGGACGGGCCCCCCGTACGAGGTGCGGTAGGCGACGCGCCGCTGGGAGGGGTGGAGGAAGACCCGCCAGGCCTCGAACGGCTTCTGAAGCATCTCCTCCAGCTCCTGCGGCCCGGTGACCAGGTGGACGCGTGTGGGAGTGTTGGCGATCACCGTGGCCAGGTCCTCAACCGGCTCGGCGGGCGCATCGGCGGGCCTACGGACGGCCACGACGTCCCGGTAGATCTCTTCCGGGCTGAACCCCTCGGCGAGGTACTGCAGCACCTCCAGTTGGTCCTCCGGCAGGAGCGTGGAAAACGCTTCCAGTTGAGCCTTGTCCACCAGTGAACGTGCCGCGCGCAGCACTTG
Organism: Wenjunlia vitaminophila DSM 41686; assembly: GCF_000380165.1. Lineage (GTDB taxonomy): Bacteria > Actinomycetota > Actinomycetes > Streptomycetales > Streptomycetaceae > Wenjunlia > Wenjunlia vitaminophila. The sequence continues at coordinate 51,160 of NZ_KB904661.1, read as the reverse complement.
GTCGTCGATGCCGAGTTCGCGCAGTGTGCCGTCGGAGATGTCCGCGAACATCAGCCGTGGAGCCGAGCGTGCGGCCGTCTCGTACAGCGGTGTCAGCTCGTCCAGGGCGACCGCGTTACGTACTTCCAGGGCCCGGGTCGCGGAGTTCGCGCTATATAAGCGCTTCGCCGCCCAGGTGTAGGCATCGTCGTGCGGCAGGACATTGACCAGGAGGAACATGTCGCTGCCGTCGTCAGGGGCGAGGACGACGCCCCGCCAGAAGTCGGTGATGCGAATGGTGCGCATGCGCGGGTCACGGGCGTTCTCCACGGACTCCAGGTGCAGTCCCTTGTCCGCGTTGAGTTCGGCGATGCTCATGGCCTGGAACTTCGCCATGGCCTTGCGTACTCCGGCTCGAACCGGCTTCTGCAGGGTGTCGTAGCCGTCCCAGAAGCTCTGGGAGAAGGCGAGCCGGGGCATTAAGTCCCTTCCTTTCGGCCTGACGGCGCTTCCTGGTCACGGATGTGGGGTGGCTCCGGCCAGCCGTCCTGCGATCTCCTTCAGAGCCGACAGGAGCTGTCCGGGTTCGCGGGAGAGGTCGAGGCTGTGCTGGTACAGCCGCACTCCCCGTCCGCCCGGCCCTGCCGTCGTTCCGCGCACCTCATGGAAGCGCTCAGGCTGCCGTCCGGCCGCGTACACCAGGTGTGCCTCGGGCAGACCGAGCACGGTGGCGTACGCCAGCGCCTGGTACAGGTCGGCGTTGAGGAGTCCGACGGCCTTCGCGACCTTGTACTTGGCGTCGACGACGGCGAGTGGCGTGCGGCCGTCACCGGTGCGGACGACGAGATCGGGCCGTATCCGTACGAGACCAGCGGTGTCGAGGTGATGGGGGTCCTGGAGGTGCGCGGTCCGGCCGTGTTCCTGGAGGGCCTCACGCAGGGCGACCGTGACGAAGTCCTCGAACAACTGGTTCATGTCGAGCAGGAAACCGTCGACGGTGAGCGGTTTGGACCCGGCCGGCCGGTGTTCCGGTGAGGTGCCGCGCAGGACGGCCTCGGCGAGCCGCAGCGCGGGCTGGTAGCGGGAGTTCAGGCGTGACGGCTGCCAACGCGGCAGTTCCTGCCCCCATACCAGCGGCAGTGCGTCGGCGAGACGTACGCGTTGATGGGCGAGGCGCCGTCGGACAGGACCGGGAACTCCCGGCAGCCGCAGCAATCGCTCAGTGGCGGCGCGCAGAATGCGGTTCTCGGCGGTGTCGGCGGTGTACGCGTCGTAGGCGATCTCCACGGGCGGCGTACGGCCGAAGTGCCGCCGAATCTGCTCGGCCTCGCGCAGCCGCCCGCGCATGACCAGCGCGGACTCCTCCACCTCCCGGTAGCCCTGGAGAACCCCCAGCCTTAGCGCCGCGTCGATCTGCCGCTCCACGGCGTGCGCAAGCGCGGGCACGACATCGTCGTACGTCCCGGTGTCGACGGCGCCCTCCCGGTTGTCACGCCAGGCGCGTGCCGGGTCGAGACTGAACCCGAGAAGGAAGAACAGGCGGCTCACGGGGGTCTTGGGCGTGATCCGTACGACTGGGCCGTTGGGCGTCCGTACGGCGCCGACCTTGCTGCCCGCACGGAGCAGCCAGTGCCCGTCCCGGCCGGGGTCCGGGGTCGCACTCCGCAGGATGCCGGAGGCGGCGAGGGCCCGCCCGGCCGCAGGCCCCAGAGGGACGGAGACGGCAGGCCCGTGCTCGCGTAGCGTCACCTCGGGCACGGGCACGGGCACGGTCACGGACGCTGCTCGCGCAACGAATCGAGGCCGTAGCGGTTGGTGATGTCGATGCCCTCGCCGTAGTGGTGCTCCTCCAGCAGCGGCAGGATCTTCGTGCGCCAGGTCCGTTCGAGACCGCCGTCGCGGTACACACCCGGCTTCATCAGGTACGAGGGACCGATGGCAAAGTCCGCGTCGTCGATACGGGCGTTGAGGGCGTCGAGGAGATGGGCTGGCCCCGGAGCCTTGCCCTCGCGCTGCAGCCAGCGTGCCAGCAGCCCGGCGGTCGGCTCGGCGCGCGGTGACAGCTCCACGAACGCGAAACGGCGCCGCATCGCCGCGTCGACCAGGGCGATCGACCGGTCGGCAGTGTTCATGGTGCCGATCACGAACAGATTCGGCGGCAGTGCGAAGTCGTCTCCGGAGTAGGTGAGGCGCACGGACTTCTTCCGGTACTCCAGGAGGAAGTACAGCTCGCCGAAGACCTTCGCCAGATTAGCGCGATTGATCTCGTCGATGATCAGAAAGTGCGGGATGTGCCGGTTGCCCTCGCGGGAGGCGAGATCGGCGAGTTCCCTCAGTGGGCCCGCGGTGAGCCGAAAGGCAACCTCCCTCGTCTCGGGATCCTCCACGGGGCGGAACCCCTCGAAGAAGTCCTCGTAGGCGTACGAAGGGTGGAACTGCACGATCTTGACCTGTGCTGGGCCGCCGCCGAAGAACTCGGCCAGCCTCATCGCCAGATACGTCTTGCCTGTGCCCGGCGGCCCGTAGAACACCATCTGTCGGTCATCGAGAAGCAGTCCACGTATCTCCTCCAGCCAGGCGCGGTCGTGGACCAGAAGGTCCGCGGCCAGCACGTCGGTGATGTCCGGCAGATACAGCTCCCGCGGTGTTGGCCGTTCGAGGGTGGGGTACTCGCCGATGTCGTTGGCCGCCGCCGAGCCCGAACGCTCCGAGGGTCCCTTGAGCCCGTCCAGCGTGTCCAGGACACCAGTCAGGTCGACGACGTCATGCTGAACAGACAGCTTCTGCTGTATCTCGTCCGGCAGCTCCTCGTAGGCATGGCTCTGCGGCAGCCAGCCGACGGTCCTTCGCAGATTGGACAGCCCGCCTGCTGAGGACGTCTGCAGAGCTTCCCCCGTGATCCGCCCGATGTGCAGTCGGCTGTTGTCGAAGGTAACCACGGTGTCGCCCACACGCATCTGTGTCAGGAATGCGTGTAACTCGTCGACGAGGCCCCGCTTCTGGTTGTACGAGGCTGCCCCCTCGTACCCCTCCTCCACGTAGCGGCGCAGCACGCTCTTGGTCGGATCGGTCTCCTCAAGCAGTGGGAGGTGCTCGCCCGAGAGCGAGATGAACCCCTCTTTCAGCCACAACAGCCGCACCAGGTTGTGCCCAGAGACATTGGAGCCGCGCACCAGCCACGCCTTGCGCGGGGCTCGCCAGCCAGTGGAGAGGTAGTCGGCGAGTGGGTGGCCCTCGGCGGTTCGCCAGGCTTCCGGTCCGTTTGCGTTGTAGCCATACACCAGGGCGGCGGCGGCTGAGGAGGAATTACACACGACGTCTCGGGTCGTCACCCAACGCGGCGGTGTCTCCGGCCGGTCGGGATCGGGAGGCGTGTCGACCAGCCCGCCGGTTGCGCGCAGATCTGCGCGCAACCGGCGGGCGTGGTCGCCAAGCCCGGGCCGTGCCTCGGCGACTACCAACGAACCCTCTTGCAGGAGGAACATGTGCGTTCCGTTGCCGCCGAATTCCGCGAGCAGATACCCGCGCGCCTCACCACCGTCCTTGGGAAGCCTGATGCGGAACTCGGGGGAACCGGGGAGGCGGTCGGGGTGCGGCATGGGTGACCTTCCGAGATTGGACGGGACCTGTGCGAACACCGCACACTCTACCTGTTGACACTGTCAAGTCGCTTAGTTTCTCTATGTGCAGCTTTCGTGTACCACGTTGACGATGCAAACGGACTGATCCTAGAGTGTGGATCTGTCCGGCCGACTCTGTCGGGTGGATCTGGCGCGCGGTTGCCGGAGTGAGGGCGTAATGGGTGGGGGGCCGTGGCCGAACAAGGTGACATCGAGGCAGAGTTACCGTCCGTTATCGAAAGGCTGAAGAGCTGCGCGACCCGTGCAGGCGTGATCAGTCAGCGGGACTTCTCCCTGGAGGCTGACCGCCTCGGACTGAGGACCGACGAACAGCAGCGAAGGTTTCGTAATGGGCTCGCTACTATCGGTATCCACGTGGAGCCGGTGACCCGAGGACGAGCGAACCACCGCTCCGTACCTGCCGCCGACCTTGAAACGTGGGCCGCGCCCCCGCCGACGAAGGCGTCCGCCCCACCGACCCCCGCCTCTGAACCCGGGCTCACCGGGGCCGGGACGGCCAGCCGCCTGGCCCAGGTCCGCCGCATGCTCGCCCGCTACGTCGACGCCGACGGCACCGTCAGTAGGCTCGCCCACGACGGCGTGGTACGGCTCCACCGGCTCAGCCCGGCCGAGGCGCGTGAGCTGATCGCCGACTTCCCCGTCACCGGCCCCGGAACGCCCCACGTGCCCACCACCGGACCAGTGGAGCCTGGTGAGGCCCACTCTGCTGCGCCCGTGCCTGCTCCAACGTCCCAGGCCGCGCCCCAGAGACGGCCGATCGGCGGGAAGCGTGCCCGAGTCCCGCCCACCGCCCAGGACGCAGGACTGGCCGACGCCGTGCGCGCGGCTCGGGCCGTGCTGGAGGAGGATCGGTGGCGGCGGGAGCCGGCCAAGGTGGTGCTCAAGGCGGATGAGGAAGTCGGGCTCGCCGTGCTGCTGCGGGGCGGCACGGACCGCCTCAGCCGCGACGTCCCCCCGGAGGAGATAATCGCCCTGTCCCGCGACGGCGAACGGTGGCGCGCTTACGAGTGCCTGGTCCGCCACAACAAGCGGCTCGTCTGGAAGATTGCGCAGGGCTACCAGGGACAGGGACTGGACATCGAGGACCTCGTCCAGCACGGAACCATCGGACTGATGCGCGCGGTGCGCAAGTTCGACTCCACCAGGGGCTACAAGTTCTCTACCTACGCGACGTGGTGGATCAAACAGGCCATCACCCGTGCGGTCGCTGACGAGGGAACGCTGATCCGGCTGCCGGTGCACGTGCACGAGAAGGTCGGCAAGGTGGCCGCGGCCGAGCGCAGGCTGCTGAGCGAGGGCCGAGCCAGAACCGTTGCCAACGTGGCCTACACCACCGGCCTCACCTTCGCCGAAGTGGAGCAGGTGCGCAGGGTCAGCCGGCCCACCGACTCTCTGGACCGGATCATCGGCGACGACACCGCCCTCGGTGACCTCCTCATGGGGCCGAGCCGACTGCCCGGACCCGCTGTGGTGTTGATCCGCAAGGAGCTTCAGGCGAGCCTGCGGCACGTGCTGGAGCACTTCTCCGAGCGTGAGCGGCACGTCCTGGTCCGGCGGACCGGTCTCGACGGTGACGAGCCGGACACGCTGGAGGTCATCGGGGCCGTCTTCGGTGTCTCGCGTGAGCGCATCCGCCAGATCGAATCGAAGATCAAGCCGGGGTTTCGTGACCAGTTGATCCGGCACGGGGTGATCCCGCCGCACCTGTGAACCGCCCGCGTTTCACGGCGGACCCACCACTGTTCCCGCTCAACGCCACACCACCCGATCGAAGGAAGCCGCACATGGATCCGCGCCAGGAGCTGGTCGACTACCTCACCCGCCAGCTCGTCGGCCCCGCGGGGGAGGACAGCGAGGTGCTCGACGCACCGCCGGACCAGCAGTACCTGATGGGCACGCTCTACCCGCAACAGGCGGACCGTCAGCGCCAGCTCGACCTCGCCGCCGACGATCCGGAGGCACCTGGTGCCGAGCAGGACGCCCCCGACGCGGACCCGGCCACCGACCCGGTGCCCGAGACCAACAGTTGGCTGCCCGCGTCCCTCGGCCTCAGCTTCTACACGGATGCCGTGTACATCGAGGTGAGCTGTGCCGCCGCCCGCTACGAGACGCGGCGGAACGAACCTGGGCGCGGGCGGCGCTGGCAGCGCGTCCCCCTCACACCAGAGACGCACACCATCGGCCCCGACCGGAAGGAGGTGCCCGTCCTCGACGGCCGCGCGAAGATCCAGTTGACCCGCCGCTCCTACGGTGCGGGCACCCTCATCACCGTGGCCCTGGTCAACGGGAAACATCACGGCGGGGCCGACGACAGGACGCCGAACTGGGACGACATGCTGTTCCAGTGCCAACTCAGCGTCCGCCCCGCCGCTGGCGCCGCGGTGCTGCCGTACCCCAGTGTGCGGCTCGCCAGCCGTGACCCGGAGGAGCGCGAACTGCGCCTTCAGTACCGGCACGTTGTCACCCACGCCGTCGGCCACGGCTGCGCCGTCCGGGCGGACCGCGGCGAGGACGGCGGTGTCGAACTCCTCGTCTGCGAGGCCTTACCCCGCGCGGAGGTACCCGCTATCCGGGCCGGCGGCCCGCTCGACGCCCCCGCGCTCACGATCTCCCACCTCGCCGATCCGGCCGTCGACAGGGACCAACTCCGCGAGGAACTAGCTGAGTTCGCCGCCTCTTACCACGCCTGGTACGTGGGCCAGCGAGCCGTCGAGGTGCCGCCCTGGGGCCGGGAAGCCGCGGAACGGATCCTCGACCGCGTCCGCCAGGCGGTCACCCGCATCGAGGCCGGCGTGCGTACCCTGTGCGACCCCGAGCGGCCCGAACTCCTCGATGCCTTCCGCATCGCCCAGCGCGCCATGCTGCTGCAGATGCGGCACTCTGCCCCCGACCAGGCCGGTCAGCGGCGGCACCGCGCGGACGCCGTGGCCCTCGACCCGCCCGTCGACCCCAAGGCCACCTGGCGCCCATTCCAGCTCGCCTTCTTCCTCCTCGCCCTCGACGGTGTCGCCGACCCCGGACACCGCGACCGCGAGACCACCGACCTGATCTGGTTCCCCACCGGTGGTGGCAAGACGGAGGCGTACCTGCTCCTGGCCGCCTTCGCCATCGCCCTGCGCCGGATCCGCGGCGAAGGCGGCGGGACCACCGTGCTCAGCCGCTACACCCTCAGTCTGCTCACCACCCAGCAGTTCCAGCGCGCCGCCACCACGATCTGCGCCCTGGAGCACCTTCGCCGCACCGCACCCGAACTGGGCCTCGGTGGCGAACCCATCACCATCGGCCTGTGGGTCGGCGACGCCACCACCCCGAACAAGTTCCAGGCGGCCAAGGACGCCTTCGGCGAACAGCGCGAGGCCAGCCACCCCGAGGACGTCTTCATTCTCGACCGCTGCCCGTGGTGCGGCACCCGCATCCTTCCGGAGACGCGGTCCCGTGACCGCTCCGAATACGGGGTCCGGGCCGAGACGGACGAGTTCGCCTTCTCCTGCACCCGTGACGAGTGCTCCTTCCACGACGTCCTGCCGGTCGCCGTCGTCGACCAGCACCTCTACGAGCATCCGCCCACCTTCGTGCTGGGCACCGTCGACAAGTTCGCCCGGCTCGCCTGGGAGCCGGACTCCGGCAGCCTCTTCGGCGCGGGCACCGGCAACCGGCCCCCGTCCCTGATCATCCAGGACGAGCTACACCTGCTCACCGGGCCGCTCGGCACCACGGTCGGCCTCTACGAGGCGGCCATCCTGGAGCTGTGCACCGACTCTGACGGTCGCCCGCCCAAGATCATCGCTGCCACGGCCACCATCCGGCGCTCCGCCGAACAGGTCCGCGCCCTGCACTTCCAGGACGTCCAACTGTTCCCGCCGCCCGGACTCGACGCCCGCGACAGCTTCTTCGCCGTCCCCGACACCGGCCGCCCCGGCCGCCTCTACCTCGGCGTCATGGCGCAGGGCCACACCGCGGGCCGCGGCGCCGTCGCCACCACGGCGGCCATGCTCCAGGGTGTCCACCAGCTCCCCGAGGAACACCGCGACGCTTACTGGACGCTCGTCGCCTACCATCACAGCCTGCGCGAACTCGGCCGTACCGGCACCGCGGCCGGCGATGACATCCCCGCCCAGCTCCGCGGCCTCGACGAGGGCGCGGGCACCCGCGAGCTGGTCGGCGAGCAGGTACAACAACTCGACAGCAGCGTGCCGCGCGCCGATCAGCCCATCCTCCTCGACCGCCTCGAGAAGCCCTGGAGGGACCCCCGGTCGGTGTCGTTCCTGCCGTGCACCAACATGCTCTCCGTCGGCGTCGACGTGAAGCGGCTCGCGTACCTGCTCATGCAGGGCCAGCCCAAGACCACCGCCGAGTACATCCAGGCCACCAGCCGCGTCGGCCGCCACCACGTGCCCGGGCTCGTCGTCACCTACTTCCACGCCACGCGCCCGCGCGACCGGTCCCACTACGAGACCTTCATCGACTACCACCGGGCGCTCTACCGGTACGTCGAACCCGCCAGCGTCACCCCCTGGTCTCTGCCCGCGCGCCGCCGCGCCCTGCACGCCGCGCTCGTCATCCTGGTCCGCCACCGACTCGGCCTGGCCGCCGAGAACCGGGCCGGACGGATCACCGACCACAAGGAAGAGGCAGGGCGGATCGCCGACGCCCTGGCTGAGCGCGCCGCGACCGCCGAGCGCGGCGCCACGGGAGCCGACGCAGACGCCGTACGCGCCGACGTACGGGCGGACCTCGGCTACCTCCTGGACGACTGGTACCGGCAGGCGGACGCCGCCGCCGCTGAGGGCAAGGCCCTCCACTACCGCAGCCAGGGCAAGGGCCAGCACCACCTGCTCAAGACCTTCGAACAGCGTTACGGCCTGTGGGAGACCCTGAACTCCATGCGCAGCGTCGACCGCGAGTGCCAGATCACTGTGACGGGAGCGGGAAAGTGAAGCGCACACTCCGGGTCCGCCAGGCGCAGACCGTGCTGCCGTTCGGCGTCGGCGCCGTCCTCGACGTCCAGGGCGAGTCCTTCGTCGCCGCCGGCATCGAGAACTGGCCGAGGCTGAAGACCCCCGTCCCCGCCGAACGACTCGCCGCCCGGCTCGGCGTGACCGGCTTCTTCGCCGCGCCCCACACCCTCAACGACCGCTACGACATGCCCGACCGCCCCGGCGTCCCCTATGTGCGCTTCCCCGGCTGGCTGTTCTGCGGCTCCTGCCGGGCCATGGTCCGCTTCATGCGGGAGAACGAGAAGCCGGGCGAGCCACCCGTCTGCAGGTCCTGCGCCGCCGGACCCCGCCTCGCCCCGATGCGGTTCGTCCGCATCTGCCCGGACGGCCACCTCGACGACGTCGACTGGTGGTACTGGGCGCACTCCAAGCTCACCCCAGAACTACGGGACTCCTGCACCGAGTCACAGCATGCCTGGAAGGCACGCCGGCTCAGCTTCCGCGTCGCCGACCGCGCCTCAGGACTACAGGCCCTCTCGGTGAGCTGCGGAGCGACCAGGGAGGGCGGCAAACCCTGCCGCGCAGAACGCGACCTGCTCAACGTTCTCGGCCCTCAGGGCGGACGCTGCTCGGGCCGCAACCCCTGGCAGCACTGGCAGGCGAGGGCTTCCTGCGGCCAGCAGGCGCACATCGTGCAGCGCACCGCCGGCAACGTCTACTTCCCGGTCGTCTACTCGGCCCTCGACATCCCGCAGACCACCGAGGCCCCGCGGGCGGAGCACACCATGGCGGAGGCCGTCCTTGGGCACGGGTACTGGCCGATTCTTCTCGACGCCCTCGGCACGCCGCGGGCCGACGTCTTCCGCGGCATGATCGAGGAGGACACCGGCGCACCCGACAGCCTCATCGACCAGCTCGTCGCGGAGGCCACCGGCGCCCCCACGCCGTCGCCCACCGCACCGTCGGAGCCCGGAAGTTCCGGCAGGATCGACCTGAGCCGCGACGAGTGGTACGCCTTCGACGCGACCCGGTTCCCGGAGCCCACGAAGGAGTTCGCGATCCGCCGCAGCGGCCTCGGCCTCGACGGCGAGCAGGAGGAGCCCTGGGCTGTCCTGGACGCGCACATCGGCGGAGTCGTCCTCGCGGACCGGCTCCGCGAGGTGCGGGCGCTGACCGGCTTCCGTCGCCACTCCCCGGACGGGACCGTCGTACCCGCCGACACCAGCGGCCGTCTGCGCTGGCTGCCCGCGACCGAGGTGTACGGCGAGGGCATCGTCCTCACCCTCGACGAGCAGCGCCTGACCACCTGGGAGAACGACCCCCAGGTCCAGGCCCATGTACGCGGTGTCCGCGCCGACCTTGACGCCTCGTTCCGCGCGGAACAGCTCACCGAGGCCGTGGGCGACGAACTCTCCCCCCGCTTCCTGCTGCTGCACACCGTCGCCCACCTCCTCATCCGCCAGCTCTCCTTCGACTCCGGGTACACCACCGCCAGCCTCCGTGAGCGCGTCTACGGCCGCCCCGAGTACGGCCAGCACGGACTGTTGATCTACACGGCCGCCGGGGACGCGGAGGGCACCCTCGGCGGCCTGGTACGGCAGGGCGAGGCCCCGCACTTCGCCGAGACGCTCATCCGGATGCTGGAGGTGGCCGCCTGGTGCTCCGCCGACCCGCTGTGCGCCGAACACACCGGCCAGGGCTTCGGCAACCTCAACCGGGCCGCCTGCCACGCCTGCACCCTGCTGCCCGAGACGAGCTGCGAGACCGGCAACACCCTGCTCGACCGGGCCCTGGTCGTCGGCTCGGCCCGGGTCCCCGGCTACTTCACCGACGTCCTCACCGCGAGCCGCGAGTGCGCGGCTGCCACCGCCCTGGGATGACACCCGTGACCCCTGCGAACGCCCCCGTCCTCCACCCCGACCTCACCGCCGCGCAGCGCGACTGCCTGGACGCCCTGCCGCTGACCGGCAACCACGTCGTGAGCGGCCCGCCCGGCAGCGGCAAGAGCCTGCTCGCCGCCCACCGCGCAGTGCACCTCGCCCTCACCGGCCACCCCACCCTGCTGCTGTCCCGCTCCAACCTCCTGCGCCAGCTCCTGCACGACACCCTCCAGGGCCTCACGGTCCCCGGCGCACCCGTCGAGGCCGCTACCGTGCACGGCTGGGTCCTGCGCCACTTCGGGTACGGCGCGCCGCGCACCCAGGATGGCTGGTTCGACTGGACGACCCTCACCCACCAGGCCGCCGCCACCGTGGGCGAGAACGAGGCAACCGCCCCCCACCTCGTCGTCGACGAGGGCCAGGACCTGTCCCCGGGCTTCTACCGGCTCGTCCGCCTCGTCGCCGCCTCCGTCACGGTCTTCGCCGACGAGTGCCAGCGCCTCACCGAGACCAACTCCACCCTCACCGAGATCACCGAGGCCCTCGGCCGCTCCACCGGACGCGTCGAGATCGCCGGCAACCACCGCAACACCCGCGAGATCGCCTCCCTCGCCGAACACTTCCGCACTGGCGGCGGCAACCCCGACATCCCCGTCCGCTGTGGACAGCTACCCGCGGTCCGGCACTACTCCGGCACCAGGCACCTCGCCGACGACATCGCCACCATGGCGGCGCGGCACCCGGCAGACCGCGTCGGCGTCATCGTCAAATCCCTGCGCACCGCCGCCGAACTCATGCGCCGCCTGGAACGCGCCGGCCTCGCCCACGAACCCCAGCTCTACAACTCGACGGCCACCGCGGGCCGCTACCGCGACCTCGACCTGGACCGCCCCGGCGTGGTCGTCGTCCACCGCGCCAGCGCCAAGGGCCTCGACTTCGACACCGTCGTCATCGCGGACGCGGAGTCCGACTCCGGCACCGACCCCACGGCGGCGGCCCTCCGGATGGCCTACTACGTGATGATCACCCGCGCCCGCCAGCGGCTGGTGCTGGGCTGGCAGGGCACCCGACTGCCGCGACACCTGGAGGGGCTGCGGGGGTGGGTGGACGAGCGGTGATGGCGCGGCTGCGGCTGCGAGTCTGCGATAACGCCTGTCCCGAGCCGCCCCGCACCGATTCGGCCGCCGCGACCGCCACGCGAACACAGCCCGGTCACGGCCTCCGCACGGCGCGGCTGTTCGCTGCCTTCACTCCGGCGCTCAGCCGCTCCGCCTGCGTGGCAGGCCGAATCCGCCCCGGGTCGGCCTCCCACTCGCGGCCTCCGCCCACGGGGCGCAGCAGTGCGTACGGCCCCACCGTGGCCTGGTACTCCCCGACCCTGCGCGTCCCCGGGTCGTAGACAAGTGCCCCTCGCTCCGGGGGTCGTTCCTCCGCCGGCCGCATCACGGCGTAGTCACCGAAGTTCCGGCGGTAGCGCCGGTGTCCGGTGTCCTGGGTGTGCTTGCGCTGCCACTCCTCGACACCCTCCGGGCGACCGTGGGTGCCGGACCGCGCCCCGCACTCGGCATCGTCGCCGGACACGCAGCGCGCTTCGTACTCGGGCTCTGCCGTCTGGTCCTGCTCGATGGTGAACGGGACGTAGCGGAACACGCGCCGGGTCATGCGCTCGCCTCCTGCCGCCGGATGCTCCCACCGGTCTGGAGAGCGACGGCGAGCGCGCATGCCGTCTCGGCGTCGCTGACCCTGCCCGTAGCCTTCCGCCGCCTGTCTGTCGTCGCCATGCCTGCTACTCCGTGCGTCATTGGTCACTCGTTCGCTTGCTCTGCGTGACTACTGACTCACACGATGACCTCGCAGTGCGTACGCTCAACAGGTCCGAAGCCATTCCAACGCAGGCGGAATGCCGGGAAGTTGAACAGATGGACGAGGGAGCCGACCAGGCGCGCGAGCCCGCGAACGGTGCCGCGTACTTCGGGCGGGAGACGAAGGCGTTGCGGGATGCTCTGGGGCTCTCCCAGCAGAGGTTCGCGGATCAGGTGCACTATCAGCAGGCACAGATCAGCAAGGTGGAGAACGGCACCGTGCTCGCGTCCGAAGCCTTCGCGGAGGCCATGGACCGTGTGGCTGGTACGCCGGGCGTGTACGCCCGGCTGCGGGCCAAGCTGAGCAAGCAGGGCCACCCTGAGTGGTTCATCCCCTACGTCGAGCTGGAGAAGGCCGCGGCGAAGATCGAGGACTACTCGAACGCGTTCATCATGGGGGTGCTACAGACCGAGGACTACGCCGAAGCTGTCTTCCGAGCAGCACACCCGCGCGAGACCGAGGCGCAGCTCAAGTACCGGGTTGAAGTCCGACTGCGCCGTCGCGAGATCCTTGAGCGTGAGGCTCCGCCGCTGCTGTGGGTGATCCTTCACGAATCGGTCCTGCGGACGGTGGTCGGCAGCCCTGCCGTGATGGCCGGACAGCTTGGGCACCTGCTGGCGATGGCCGCGAGCCCTCATGTCTCCCTGCAAGTCCTGCGGTTCACAGCGGGCGCCCCCGCAGCGGGGCTCCCGTTTATCCTGCTTACGCAAGCCGACGGGACAACGGTCCTGTACTCGGAGACGACGGGGCAGGGGCAGGTGAACGACTCCACAACGGCCGTACAGTACTGGTCGGCCACGTATGAGCGCATGCGCGCTTCGGCCGAGTCCGAGGCCCGGTCACTGCGCCTTATCCACTCGATCATGAAGGAACACACGAATGATCAGCACGCCGAACCCGCGTGACATACGTTGGATCAGCAGCACGTACAGCGATGGTCAGGGCGGCAACTGCGTGCAATGGGCGCCCGACCACGCGCGCGCGACGGGTGAGTTCCTGGTCCGTGACAGCAAGGACCCGAACGGCCCGCACCTGACCCTGACCCGTGAGGGATTCGCCGGTCTCGTGGAGTTCGCCAAGCGCCACGGGTGAGCCACGCCCCTGATCCCCGCAACACCCTGTTCGGGGAGTTGCGGGGATCCTGGTGTGTGGGGGCAGGTCAGGCGCTGTGCCAGCGGTTACGGCCGTCGGAGCCGGGGCCGCAGACCATGGCGGTTCCGGCTTCGGTGACGCCGGTCGCTCCGCTCGGAGAGCAGAACGAGCCGGGGTGGACAGTGCCGGCGCTGCTGCCTCCGGTGGAACCGCCCGAGGAGGACGAGGAGCCACCGTCGGTGGTACCGCCGCCTGGGGTGGTGGGCCTCTCGTCACTGCCGTAGTCGGGGTCGTTGGCTGGGATCTTGTAGGTCGTGCCCTTCGCCGACGGACAGCGCTGGACGAGGTCCATGTCGCTCCACCGGCCCAGGTCGAGGTGGACGTTGGTGGTGGCGGTGACCTTGGCCTCCTCGTCCGGAGACTGGAAGCACACCCGCCACTCGTCGCCTTCCTCTGCGGCTTCCTCGGCGGTCGGAGTGTCGATGTCGAGGTAGACGTCGTCGAGCGTGACGCGGTCGGGGTTGACACCAGCCCGCTTCAGATCCGCGATGGCCGTGTTGTAGGTCGCGCCGATGACGTCTGGCATCTTCGGCCATGGGAGTGTGCCCCCGTCCTTCTCGGGACACGGCTCGTTGCTCTTGACGGCGGCGAAGTCGATCGTCTTCGCTGCGGCGTCGGCCTTCTGGAAACACACCGTCCACCCGGAGCGGAGGACGATCGTGCGATCTTCGTCAGCCGCGTCATGGTGGGCAGCGGCGTAGCCTGCGGAGCGCGCCTGCTTCTCGGCCTCGTCCAGCGGGTGTCCGACGTAGTCAGCGGTTCTGGCGGGCTTGGACACGGTCGGGGATGCGGAGACGGCTTCGGGGCTTGCCCTGCCCGCATCCGCGGACTTGGCGTCGGACTTGCCCGTCTCGTCCTCGTCGAGCTGTCCGCCTAAGCCCGCGCCGACCGTCAGGAGCACCAAGGCTCCTAATGTCGCGCTGAGCCTGGAGAGCCGCCGCCATGGCGGCAGCACCCACACGGCCACCATGGCGGCGATCATCACGAGGAAACCCAGGGCGAAACTGAACGCGCCGAGCAGGGCGACCAGCGCGAGGACGCCGAACGCGGCCGGTGTGGTCCTCCACCAGGGGCGGGGTGGAACTGGGGGGTTGGGATTCATGTGACGCCTAACTCCTCAAGTGCGGGCCCAGGCACGGTGGGCCCGCGCAGGCCCTCGAACTGGCCGGGATCGGACTGTCAGACGGAGTGCCTGGGGCCGTCACCCGGGGGCGGGGTGAGCGTGGAGCGGTAGGCGCCGGCTTCGCCCTCGGTGAGCGGGGTGTCGAGGGTGAGGCCGGCGGCGGCCATGCGGTCGTACTCGGCGAGGATCAGGTTCTTGGTGCGGTACTCGCCGTGCGCCTTGATGTCGTTGTCGCGGGTGACGTTGAAGGTGTCGAGGATGTAGGCGGTGTCGTCGCGGGTGACGCCGTAGAGGTGGAAGAAGAGGGCGTCGAGTTCGGCGCGGATGACGGCGCGGCGGTTCTCGTCCCAGATGAAGGGGGCGTCGGTGTCGCCTTGGTCGCGGGCGAATGGACGCATGTCGGTTGCGGTGTAAGTGAGTTCGAGGACGCGTGGGGTGATGAGGTCAGCGTGAGGAAGGACTTGTTTGGGTGCGATTACTGCGAGTTGGTTGGTAGTGAAGAATTTAAGATGGGTACCTCCAACCTTCTGGCGTGCGACGAAGTCGAGAACAAACGAAGAAAGGCACGCCAGGAGCCCGGCGACTGGATCCGCGTGAGGCAGCATGAGCAGGGTGCCATCGGGTGCGGCCACACGAGGAAAGGCGAAATTGATCATCGTCCGCTCGTCGCTCGCCCGGCAGATGTCACGCCAGCCCATCACCCAGTTCCGGTGCCACCCCTTCGCTGCAAGGCGGCTGCGGACGCCGGGGGCCATAACCGGCTTGCCTTTCTTGTCGACCTCGCCGGTGGGAACGTCTTGTTCCGGCACCCAGTAGCGCGGCATCGGAACAGCCGAGGCGTCCTTGTGTTGATCCGCAGTGAAGCGGGGAAGAGCGCCCACTGCGAGCTGCTTCTCCGTGGCGCCCTCGTAAGTGGAGAAGCGGTGGTCGTAATGGTGAAGCATCTTGGCTTCGTACAGTGGGAGTAGGCGCTCCTTGCCCCGGACGAGCACGTTGCCGTCAAGAGTCCAGCCTGCCTTCAGGAGATCGTCGAGGGTCTCTTCGTTCTGAGCGGTCGGCCGGAAGAGGTGGGAGTCGTTTGCCATGTCGAACATGCGCATAAACGAGACACCCCAGGGGTTTCCGTCCACTTTATCCGTCTCGTTGACGAGGACCGGTACTCGGCGATAGATGCCGAGGGTGATCTCGGCGTCACGACGGCTGCGGAAGACGGGACACGTCCCGGTGTTGGGATTGAGAAGCTGGAAGTCGTGGCCGGTGAGAGTGTAGGAACGGTCGAGGATCTGTGCGACCTGCCGGACCCGGAACGCGATGGGGATCGGGGTGTCAGGAGAACCTGAGCCCGCCATGCTGAACAGGCAGAACGTGACGCTGTGGTGGACACCTGGGAAGATCTTTTCCTCGTTCTCGAAGCCGTACAAGGCTGCTAGGTGCCCTTTTGTTATGAGGTCCTTGAAGAATTCCTGTGTCGTTGCGTCCGTGGCGATACCCGTGGGGACGATGACGCCCGTGCGGCCGCGCGGGCTGGTGAGTGCGCGGTCGGTCTCGGTGAAGACAGCGTAGGTGTTGATATCGCCGCGCCCAGTGAAGGGAAAACGGTTACCGACGCGCAGGAAATGGCTTTCGCCTTCCGCTCGGCGCTTTGCCTCCTCGAATTCGGTCATGAGATGCGCGCGGTCGGCGTCGTTGCGTAGGGCCGCGATCAGCACCTTGCGGGCCGCCGCGTTCTTCGCGAGGGCGATCTCCGGGGAACGCTGCGCGAAGAACTCCTGTTCCTGGAGCTTCACCCGTTCCCACGGCGGGTTCCCCACCACCGCGTCGAACCCCCCGGCCCAGCCCGTCCCCTGCTGAACCCCTGCCCCCGACTCCGGGACAGAGAACACCTCCGGGAACTCCAGGTGCCAGTGGAAGAACCGGTACTCGTCCCGCAGCCGCAGGATCTCGGCGTGCGTGGCCTCCGGAACAGCGGACTGGTCGCGGCCACGCAGCGCCCGGAACACCTGGTCGGTGGGGGCCTCCGGGGCGCCTTTCCGTTTGGGCCACACAAAGGCCGCACACCAGGTGTCGGCGGCGTGTAAATCCTGGACAAAAGAGGGGGACTCGGTGTAGGCGCGGTACGCCGCCTCCTGCGCTCGCACCTGCATCAGAATGTCGGCCGGCGCGGCCGTGATGCGGGCGAGTTCGGCCGCGTAGCGGTCGTTGCCGGGCAACACGTCCGTGTCGAACAGCAGCTCGTCCTGGCCCGCGCGCTGGGCCTTGTTCCGCTTGACTAGGGCCGCGGCGAACTTCCTGTCGTCGCCCTCGATCGGCTTGAAGGCGTCGTCCGGTATGCCCTCCGCCAGGAGCTTCGGTGTCGCGCCGATCAGCCCGTTGCCGTGCTTGATATGGGCATCGAGGAAGGTGAGGGCCTTGCCCTTCTCCATGGCCTCCAGCCACAGGGAGACTTTGGCCAGTTCCACGGCCATCGGGTTGAGGTCCACGCCGTAGATGCAGTGGGCGACTACCTCGCGCAGGGCGTGGCTCATGGCATCTTCTGTCGGCTCGGGGTTGCGCTCGCGCACCGACGCCACGCGCTTGGCGATGCGGCGGGCCGACGCCACGAGGAAGTGGCCGGAGCCGCAGGCGGGGTCGCAGACCGTCAGGGCGAGCAGTTCGTTGGCGATGTCGTCGGTCGGGTCGGGATGGCCGGCCTCCGTGGCTCGCTGCTCTCCCCGCTTGACCGCGTCGTCGATGACCGGGTCGAGCGTCGTGTCCAGCAGACATTCGATGAGCGAGGAGGGCGTGTAGTAGCTGCCCGTCGTCTTACGGCTGTTGCCGGCGACCTCGATCAGCTCGAAGGAGCGGTCCGTCGCGGAGTGCTTGGGTTCCAGCTCCAGCAGGGATTCGTAGACCGAGCCGAGTTCCTCGGAGTCCAGGTGGCGGTAGTCGACGGCGCGCCAGCGGCGGGCGCCCTGGTCGCGGACCTGGGCGAGGTGGCGGACGGCGGTGAGTAGCGACTCGTTGGACAGCTTCAGGCCGTCGAGCGGTGCGTCGGCCTCCGTGTGGGAGAACAGGCCGCCGAGGCCGGGCAGGCCCAGTTCGGGGCGGCCACCCTCGGCGCCGAGGGCGTCAAGGACGATGCGTAGTGCCTCGTACTGGTCCCCGTGTGCGGTGCCCTGACGCCGGCGGGCGCGCTCACGCAGCCGGGCGGAGGAGAAGTACCGCTCGTAGGCCTCGCGCTGCCGCTCGCCGGCCTCCGGGTCGAGCAGCGCTTCCCGGTCCTCGGCGACGAAGACGAAGAGCAGACGGTACACCAGGCGCAGCAGGGCGTCCCGGAGAGCCTTGGGGTCGGTGTTCTCGCGTAGGCGGGCGTTGGCCGGGTGGCGTAGGAAACCGGTACCGAGGACGGTCAGCGCGTTCTGTACGCCCAGCCGGAGCTGGTCCAGGGCGCGAGCGCCGGAGGTGACTGCCTCGGCGCGCCACTTCTCCAACCAGCACCCCGAAGCCGCCGTCCCCTCCGCCACCGTGAACCGGGACGCGTGCAGCACGGAGTACAGCAGCGTGAACTCGCTGAAGAGCTCGCCGTCGAAGATGGCTTCCAGGTCGAACTCGACGTAGGCCGCGGTGGCGAAGGACGACGAGTCGCGCAGCAGGCGCAGGCGGCGGCCGTTGGTGAGTACCGCCCACAGGTGGGCGTCGGTGCGGTTGAGGCAGTCCTGGAGCATGGACTGGGCGGGGACCTGGCCGGGGGCCGGGCGCTTGTCGAGTTCCTGGTTCCAGGGGAGCAGGTGGAGCAGGGCCGGGCCGTGGTGGTGGGAGACCGGGAAGTGCTTGTCCGGGTCGGAGTCGGCCGCGATGCCCGCCGCGCCGACCTCCGTCAGCGCGCCGAAGTCCAGCTTGCGGAAGAGTTGGGCGAGCCAGTCGGTGTCGGCCCGGCCGGTGGGGTCGGCGGCGGGTGCGCCGGTGATGGGGTCGGCGGGCAGGGCGGCGCGTAGGTCGCGCCAGAGCGGCTTGAGGTACTCCCAGGCGCGTTCGGCCTCGTCGCGGACGGGTACCGAGGAGGGCAGGCCGTAGTCGGCGGGCTTGGTGCCCGGGAGGTTCCGCGCCTCGGCGATACGCAGCAACATGTCGGCGGGGAGCAGGCCGCCGACCGTGGTGACGGCAGTTAGAGCCAGGGTGGTGCGGGTGGCGGCGGACATCAGGCTTCGGCTCCCGACGAGATGGAAACGGACTGCAGCGGCAGGTAGACGTACACGCCGAGGACGTCGGCAGGGTCCTGCGGGACGACCTTCAGACCGCGGACGATCTCCTCATTGGCCCTGCGGACGCGGCGGTGGGAGGCATCGAGTTCGGCGGCCAGGCTCTTGCCGTAGTCGGTGAGGTATCCGGTGAGGCCCGGCAGACCGTCCAGGGCGCGAGTGATCTGGTTGCGGGCGCGTTGTTCGTGGGTGTTGATGGCGGCGCGGGCCGTGAGGAGGGCGTGGGCACCGTCGGTGTCCAGCCAGCGGGCGCGTGACGGCAGGCCCTCGTAGGCGAGCAGGCGGGCGTCCTCGGCGACCAACTGCCGCTCGCCAGTGCGGGACGGCAGGGTGAGGTGGAAGCGGTAGCGGACCAGGAGGAGCGTGGTGAGGGTGTTGACCGCGTCCGTGGTGACCACACCGCAGCGGCGGGCCGGGCGGGGGCCGAGGGCGTTCACGTCCAGCGCCGAGTCCAGGACGTACGAGGCGAGGGCCCCGATCGCCGGGTCGGTACGGACCAGCGCGGCTTCGCCACGGGCGATTGCCGGAGTGCTGCGGAACTGGATCTCGCGGTCCTCTTCGACGAGTCGGCCGCCGAGAGTGGCGGCGAGCGCATCGCGCAGGCCGGCCGGGGTGCCGCCGACCTGGGCGGTGAAGTCACCGGTGCCGTCGCGCGGCTCGCGGACCAGGGCGTCCAGGTCGCGCAGCGCAGCCAGGGCGAAGCCGCGAACCTCCTCGGAGCCACCGAGCGCGGCCCGAACGGCGGCGACCTCGCGGGCCACCTCTTCCGGGTGGATGGCACGCTGGGCGTACTTGGAGCGGGAGGTCTTCTCCCGCTCGGCGGCCGAGTTCCACTCGCGCTCGACGCGGTCGAAGGACTCCTGGTGGCCGTCCAGGTCGAACAGGCTCTCCTGGCTGCCCCGCCGTCCGTGCAGCAGCAGCCACTCCACGACGGCGTCGGTGACGCCGGAGGCGGTCTCGTCGGGGACGGAGACGGAGATGCCCAGGTCCTTCTTGATCTGCCGGTGCTTCTTGAACAGCACCTCCAGAACCTTGCCGTCAATGCCGTTGTCCTCGCCGTACATGGTGATGACACGGACCTGGTCGCGCTTCTGTCCGTAGCGGTCGACGCGGCCCTCACGCTGGTCGTGGCGGGTCGGGTTCCAGGCCAGGTCGTAGTGGACGACGGCATCGAAGTGGTGCTGGAGGTTGACGCCCTCGGAGAGGCAGTCCGTGGCGATCAGCACGCGGTGGCCGGCCGGAGTGTCCCCCTCCTCGAGGGAATCGGCGGCTAGCTGCTCGATGCGCTCCAAGCGCTGCTGAGGGGAGAGGATGCCGGTAACAGCGGCGATCTTCGTCTTCTTGCCGAGCTTGCCCTCGAGCTGCTCGGCGAGGTAGTGGGCGGTGGGTATGTAGCGGCAGAAGACGATCGGGTGGTAGCCGTCGGCAATCAGCTTCTTCAGGTGCCGGGTGAGCGCCTTCACCTTCGCGTCCTCGGCCGGGCCCACGAGCCGCCCGGCCCGCTCAGCCAGTTCCAGCAGCCGGGCTCCCGCTTCCTCCGTCTCGGCGGCGCCGGGCGCGACGTCCATTCCTTCGAGTCGGTCGTTGTCGGCGGAATCGGCTGCCACCGGGGCGCCCAGCACGTCCGCTTCGTGCGCGGTGCGGGCGGCGGCGGACTCGGAGCGGGTCTTCAGGGTCTGCGCGGCGGCGGCTGGCGAGGAACGCAGCAACGCGATCACCGACCACCAGGCGACACGGGCCTCCCGCCTGCCCTGCTCGCCTGCCGCCTCGACGCGGTCCCTGGCGTAAGCGATGGCGTCGTCGAGCAGCGCCCGGTAGGCCGGGGTCAGCTTGTACGGCTCGTCTTTCGTCCAGCGGTCGGAGGGGAAGGCGGTTCGCTCAGCCAGGGAGTCGTCGGCGAGGCCGTCCTCCCTGGTGAGGTAGTCGCGGACGTCGGCGCGCTTGCGGGCCACGAAGTGCTCGGCGAGCTTCGCCCGCCCTGCCGGGGATTCCAGGTCCACCGTTGCCAGTTCGGGCCGCACCAGACCGAGCAGGCTGCGGAACGCGGACTCCTTGCCGGAGTGCGGGGTAGCGGTCAACAGCAGCAGGTGGCGGTCCGTGTCGGTGGAGATCCTCCGCAGCAGCTCGTAGCGGAGTTGGTTCGAGGAAGACGACGAGGCCCCCTGCGCGGTGTCGTCGGCGGCCACACAGGTGTGTGCCTCGTCGACGATCACCAGGTCGGGGCAGTGCCGTACGAAGTCCTCGCGGTGGCGGGTCGACTTGATGAAGTCCGTCGAGATGACCGTGAACGGATACTTGTCGAACAGGGACTGACCGAGCTCCAGACCGCGCTCCAGACGCGGCACCGTTGAGGCCAGCACCAGCTCGGCGTCGATACCGAACTTCTCCCGCAGCTCACCCTGCCACTGCTCGGCCAGCGCCGGGGAGCACAGCACGGCCAGCCGAGTTGCCTCGCCCTGTGCGAGGAGCTCCTTGGCGATCAGACCCGCCTCGACGGTCTTGCCGATGCCGACGTCGTCCGATATCAGCAACCGCACGTTGCGCTGTCGTAACGCCATGAGCAGCGGGACCAGTTGGTAGGCGCGGGGTTCCACGGCGATCGCCGCCAGGGAGCGGAACGGGCCAGCACCCGAGCGGAACCCGATGCGCAGTGCCGTGCGCAGCAGTCCGGCGGCGCGTTGGTCGCCCAGGTCGGCCGGGCTCGGCGCCGCGAACTCGGCGGGCCGCACATCTTCGAACGCGGGGAAGACGGCCGCGATGTCGTCCTCGCTCCCGCCCAGCGGGCGTAGTACCAGCATGTCGGGCGCGCTCTCGGGCAGGACCACCCATTCCCGGCCGCGGGCGGCGACCAGGGAGCCGGCTGTGTACGTGAGGCTCATGAGATGTCTTAGGTTCCTAGAGGTCAGGGGCTGGTGAGGCGATCAACGGATCTGGAAGTAGGCGGCGTTGTTTTCCGTGATGCCGTCCCAGTCCGCGTCTGTCGGGAAGCGCAGGACGTCCCACCCGGCTTCCTCCAGGCGATAGCCGGCCTCGACATCGCGGGTGGAGTCGGCCGGGTGGCCGGGGATGTCGACGAACACGGCGACGTTGGCGCCGTCCAGGTGGAACACCAGATCGGGGCACGCCGCCGCTTCCGGTATGAGGACCTTGACCGCGTCCGGCAGCCGGTAGCCCTTCGCTCGCAGCCAGCCGAGCAGATCGCCTTGCGCGACGAGGGTCGCCAGATTCGCTTCCACCGGGGTCAGAGAGATGTGCTCGGAGGTGGCGTTTCCGCTGCTGACTGCAGGAGCGAGCCTGCGGAAGCGTTCGCTGCGGGATTCGCCGCGCTCCTCCCGCTCGGTGCGGGCGCCGGCGAGGCGCACCAGCAGCGGGTGGGCGGCGTGCCGGCTCAGCCGGCGGTGGTGCGCCTGGTTGGCGTAGGTCAGCAGGCAGGCGTAGCAGCCGCGGGCGCACCTCTCGTCGTCCGCCGGCCCGCCCTGGTCCTCGCCGGTGTCCGGGTTGAAGTGGCATATCTCCAGGGCGGTGCGGGCGGCCTTGGCGAGGGCGTCCTTGTCGTGCTGGATCCGGCGCAGGACACCGGCGCCGCCCTCGGCGGCCTCGGTGAACAGCATGCGGCGGCGCGGGCCGTCATCCGGCGGTAGCAGCTCCGCGGTCAGCTCGGAGTCCTCCAGTTCGAACGCCGCCTCGATGCCCCGCTCCAGCGCGTAGAGGAACGACCACGCCACCGCCTCGGGCTGCGGCTCGTTCAGGGTGACCACGAGGATGTTACGGCGATCCTCCACATAGGGCAGGACCCGCATCTTGCGGCGCTTCTCGTTGCCGTCATCGTCGACCACCGGCATGCCGGTGCCCTCGATGGCGTCCGCGGCGGCCCGGTCGTTGAGCCAGCGGCCGTCGCCCAGGTCCAGCCAGTAGCCGTCCGGCTCGCCTTCCTTGTCGCGGACACGACCGAGGTTGGTGATCCGGACGGTCGCCGAGTCGCCGTAGTCCAGGTCGAGGACGGGCGCACCGTCGATGTCGCTGACGTGCGAGGTGAGGCGTCCCTTGCGGGCGCCGTGGTCCTGGAACGCGTACGAGGTCTCGAGGCGGAAACCGGCCCGGCGGCGCTCTTCCTCGTCGGAGGAGATCCGCTCGCGCGACGTGGTGTAGACGGTGTGCAGGTGGAGGAGGCCGGTGCGCTTGTTCCTCAGTTCCTCCCCGCACATCGTGCACCTGTCGATGCCGGGCTTGACGGCGTGGTGGTAGCCGCAGCCGTCGCAGCGCCTGGCCTCCGCCGTCGCCAGGTCGCCCGAGGCGTCCGGCGGCAGCTGCACGCGGGTGACCTGGTAGCGGGCGCCCTCGTGGTAGATGAGCGCACCGGGGCCGAACTCGCGGATCGCGAGGAACCGGGGACGCTGCAGGTAGTCGCCGTCGGCGTTGCGACGGTTGCCCGAGCGCGGGATGTACGCGGCCAGCGGGAGCCGCGGGAAGCTGTAGCCGGGCAGAAACCCCTCGGACGCCAGATAGCGGTACGGATTGAAGTCGCTCATCACGGACTTGCTGTCGACGGAGCGGTTAAGCAGCAGGTTCGTCTGCGTCTCGGCCTCCCGGCGGCGGGTACGCGCCCGGCTCTGTTCGCCAGAGGAAAGGGTGTGGTCGACGACGCGCTTGTTCTGCTCGTACTGGTCGATGACGGCCGCCCGGAACAGCTGCCGCCACCGCTCGAAGGATTCGTTGAACTTGTCGGGGGCCCGCTCGATCCGGTCCTCGATCCACTCGTCGTACCACCAGGTGGTGGCCTCGAAGTCCGTGATCAGCGGCGCGAGGACTGTACGGGCGGCTGCGACCGCGCGTCGGCGGGCGCCCTCGTCCAGGGACAGGTCGCGGATGTGCTGGAGGAGCGGCAGCGGCATCTGCGGATCCGGGCGGTCGTCGCCGTCGGGGTCGTAGGCGACATCGATGACGTCCGGGATCGCGGTGCCGAGCTTCATGCCGGTCTCCGCCAGCCAGATGCCCTGCAGATGGGAGCGGACCAGATCCTCGTTGGCAAGGTCCAGACGTGGCGGGGCCACCTGCCCCGACACCATGTCCTGGGAGCGGCGGAAATAGTACTGGTCGTGGCTGTTGCCCGTCGCACAGTACGTGGTCACCAGCGCGGGCTGGCCGGAGCGGCCCGCCCGGCCGGAACGCTGGGCGTAGTTCGCCGGGGTCGGCGGCACATTGCGCATCAGCACCGCGTTGAGCGAGGAGATGTCCACGCCCAGCTCCATCGTCGGCGAGCAGTACAACAGGGGCAGTTCGGCGTCACGGAACAACTTCTCACGCTCCAGCCGCTCCTCCGGCGTGACCTGCGCGGTGTGCTCCCGCGAGTACAGGCCAGCCAACTCGGCGGCCGCAGTCCGGTACAGGTCGCGGAAGAACGGATTGACGCGCGGACCCTCGCCGCTGCTGTATGTGCGCGCCAGAGGGTCGACCGCGCCCCGCTCGCCGTTCCCGGCCCGCCAGACCAGGGCAGCGGCCGACACCCGGTAACCAGTGCGCCTCTCGGCCGCACGGCGGCGGTAAGTTGGGCCGGAGCGTTCAGGGGTGGCCTCCACCTCGCGCACCAGGTCCGCGTCCCGCAGCACCTTCAACAAGTCTTCGATGACGCACTGGACGTCGTCCAGGGGAAGGTCGCGCAGTTCAGGCATGTTCCGCCGGAGGTACTTGCCGAACTTGCCGCGAGCCGACAGGAACAGCGCGGAGCGCTCCATGCCCGGCCGTGAGCCGTACGGGTAGGCAGTTCCGACGGTCGGCCGGTCGCTGTCGCCCAGCACCCACGGACCGGTGAGGCGTCCCTCGCTGGCCCGCTGCAGGGTGTCGAAGTCGTCACGGAAGTACTGCACGTCGATGGCGAGGGCACGCCGCATGAAGTCGAGCAGCGTACGGCTGATCTCCTCGCGCAGCGCCGGGTCGGCGTCGCGCAGCACGGCGTGGGAGGACTGCCAACGCTCGGGTCGGGTGGCGAGCCAGTCCAGATCCTCGTAGTCGATCCGCAGCAGCCCCGTCTGCTCCAGGTTCGGCATCGTGATACGCCAGCCGCGCTCCAGGTCGCGGTAGAGGCGGTACCCGACGACGTCCCCGAAAGTCTTCACCGCCCGGCGCTCCATGGACGGGGGCAGGTCCGTGCCCGCCGCATACTCGCGCACCGACACTCCCATCACTCCGGTCACGGCCTCGGCAAGGTCGTCGTGGCGCAGCCCCTCCTCACCGGCCTGCAGCGCCGCCTGGTACAGGGCGCCGCGCAACTGGGTCACCTGGGCGAAGTCGTTGAAGTGCCCGGCCTGCAGCGAGGCATCCTGGCGGTTGTCGACGAAGGTGAGGAGTTTGCGCGCCTCCTTGCCCAGGCTCTCCTCGGGTACCGCCCGCAGGGATCTCATGATCGACGCAGAGATCAGCGAGGTTGCCGAAGAACGCCCCTCCTGATCCAGGGTGGCCAGTTTGGCGAAGTCCCGGCCACGGGTCTGCTCGTAGGAGACCTGGCAGTGCACACAGAACAGGAACGGCGCCGGGACGAATGCCGCCACCAGCCCCTCGCCTGACTCGTTCCCGTGGGCATCCACGACGATGCGCTTGGGCACCCGAGGCCGGTAGGACTTCCTGACGACCGTTACGCCCTGCGCGTCCGGCTCGAGCCACGACTCCGGCAACCGCCTGTCGTCCACGGCCCTCTGTGGATCGGTCGGCCACTCGTAGTCCTCCCCGGGTGTGCCCAGGTACAGGTACCCCTCGCCCTCGCGGCCCCCGGACGCAGAGGTGTCCCGACGCGGCTCGTACCGGAACGCGCCGCCCTCCTCGGTGCGCCAGACGGTCAGATACTCCTGGCCGCACTCACGGCAGAAGGCCAGAGGGAACAGCGGCTTGCCGTCGCTGTCGGGCTGCTCCAGCTGGTAGGTGCGGGTCAGCGGCCGGGTGAGCGGATCCTCCAGCGTCGTGTAGACGGTGTCGCCCTTGGAGAGGAACTGGTGCAGCCGGAACGCGAACAGCGGCCGCTCCGTTACCGGATGCTTGGCCTGCGCACCTGCCTCCAGGGTCGTCCGGATCGCCTCGCGCACGCTCTCCTCGGCCACCCCGGACTGGTCGGCCAGCTCAGCTGCGGCCTCCTCGACCGTGCCCGGGGCACAGCGGTGCAGCCGCCCCGTACCCTTCTCACGCTCCAGCCCGAACCGGGACTCCACCCAGCGGGCCAAAAGGTCCTTCGTCAGCGCCTCGTACGAGCGGGGCGCCGCTGGCACCCGCAGCCGCTCAGCGGGTACGGTCGCGGGGGGCTCCTCGGTCGCCCGGACCAGGGTCTCGCCGATGACCCGCTTCGGCAGCACGGTCGTACCGAACAGCCGGCTGGCGACCCTGGCCACCGCACGCTGCTGGTCCTCCCAGGAGCCCTCGCTGGACATGGTCGCCGAGGTGCCGATGCACTGCAGGGTCGCGGAGGCCCGGCAGGCCTCACGGACCCGGCGGATCAGGAACGCCACGTCCGCGCCCTGCCGGCCCCGGTAGGTGTGCAACTCGTCGAACACGAGGAACTGCAGCCCGTCGGCCATGCGGATCAGGCTGGACCGGTCGTCCGGCCGGGTCAGCATCAGCTCCAGCATCACGTAGTTGGTCAGCAGGATGTCCGGCGGGTTCCTGCGCAACTCGCGGCGTTGCTCGTCGGACTCCTGGCCGGTGTAGCGGGCGAAGGTGACCGGCTCGCGGCCCGTTCCGAAGCCGTGGCGCAGGTACTTCTTCAGCTCCTCCATCTGCGAGTTGGCCAGCGCGTTCATCGGATAGACGATGATCGCGCGCACCCGGCCCCCGGCGTCCGCTCCAGCCGTTTGACGCTCCCTCAGTACATGGTCCACGATCGGGACGATGTACGACAGAGACTTGCCGGAACCGGTGCCCGTGGTGAGCACGTAGGAGTCGCCCGCCTGCGCGGCCTCGATCGCCTGCCGCTGGTGGAGGTGGAAGGTCAGCGGCCGGCCGTCCGGGCGAAGTGAGGCCTCCTTCTTGCCGGTTTGGAAGATCCCCGCGCACCTGGGATGCAGCACTCCGTCCCGCACGAGGTCGGTGACCTGGCCGCCGTCGGCGAAGAACGGGTTCAGCGACAGCCACGGGTCGGGCCACTGTGACTTGGCCGCCAGATCGTCCTCGACGAAGCCGGCGATCCGGGCGTCGCGGATCACCGTCGCACTCTTGGTGAAGCTCTCGTACTCGCTGATGAGGTCGGCGTGGATACCGAAGACGTCCATGGCCTCGGGCAGGCGCGGCTGCCTGCGCGGCACGGGTGCGGGTGCGGCCGGGGCAGGCTCGGGGAGCAGGGCACGCAGCCGCGCCACCGGGTCCATCACCTGCCAGTGAGGAGCCAGCAGGGCGGCCGTGTCGTCCGGCGCGAGTGCGAGCGGAACCAGTGCCTCACGAACCAGGGCGGCGTTCTCGGGCCGCAGTTCGGCGTCCTTCTCTAAGAGGCGGTCCACCAGTCGGACCAGCTCGGCGGGCAGCTTCGGGCGCACGAGGCTCAGCTCCGGCGGCCGCTCGTGCTGGTGCTGCTCGGAAAGCTCGTACGGGGTCCTGGCTGAGAACGGCGGCCGTCCGATCAGCAGCTCGTACAGGATGCAGCCGAGCGCGTAGAGGTCGGCCGATGCGGAGACCCGCTCGGCACGGAACTGCTCGGGCGCCATGTAGCGGGCCGTGCCGACGCTGACGCCTGTGCTGGTCAGCCGCGTTTGGTCGGGGTCGTCGACGACCGAGCCCATGCCGAAGTCCAGGACCTTGACGGTGCCGTCACGGGTCAGCATCACATTGGCCGGCTTCAGATCGCGGTGGACGACCCCGGCAGTGTGCGCGGCAGCGAGACCGGCGGCGAGCTGCGCGCCGACGGCAGCGACCCAGGAGAGCGGGAGCTGGGGCTCCTCGTCGATGAGGTCCGCGAGCGGATGACCGTCCAGCAGCTCCATGGCCAGGTAAGGCAGGCCGCTGCCGCCCGGTGTTCCGTCCACGCCGCCGTCGATCAGCAGGGTGAGGTTCGGGTGGCCCTGGGAGAGCATGCGCATGATCCGCACTTCGCGGCGGAAGCGGTCGATCTCCTTGCCGGACCCGGACGCGTCAAGCGCGACTCCGGTCCGGCTGCGCAACACGGTCTTGACCGCGACCTCCCGGTGCGGGGAGTCCAGGGTGGCCTGAAGGTCCTCAGCCCGGTGCACCTCGCCCATGTTCCCGCGCCCTACGATCCCCGTGATCCGGAATCGTCCGTCGACCGTCACCAGGTCCACTGCCCTTCCTCGTTTCACCCGTCGCGTACAAGGTAGTTACACCCCGCAGGGAGCGTACACTTTCACTTGCCGCCGAGGGTTGCATACACACGTTGACATCGTCAACGGACTCTCTTGCTTGACGCGTCGTCGAGTGATCAACGCGCGGGCGGCGAGCCGCTGCACCAGGCCCTCGGCGGGAACCGCCTGCGTGTCGCAGGCGACACCGAGTTCGCGGCGAGTTCCGCGATTGCTTCGTGGATCCACCGGCGCTCGTCTCGAGGGCCCGGCCTTTCGCCGAGCTTGAGCAGCTCGTCCGCCGGTACCGGTCGCGCGGATCCGCCAGGGCGAACGGCGGGAGCGCGACTGGTAAGAGTTGCGCGGCAAACTCGTCAGGCGTCCATCTCGTGCTCGTGCCGGGCGGGGAGTAGTCAAGAAGAGTCACGCTGGCTCCGGGCCTGCAATTGAGGGCCCGAGGTATACGGCTGATTCCCGTAAGCGGGCGTGGACCAGGGCTTACCCCGATACCTCCCCGGTCGTCCAGCGCGTCTTCGCCGAATACCCGCGGGGCCACGGCTGGTACGCCATCGCCGAAGGCCTTACCCGCGACGATACTCCCTGCCCTTCCGCCCATGACCGTGCCCGCACCCCCCCGCGACGGCCTCGCCTGGTCCAAGGGCGCCGTCCGCGCCATCCTGACCAACTCGCGCTACACCGGCCACCAGATCTGGAACCGGCAACGCAAGGAGGAAGTCCTCCTCGACGTCGAAGACGTCACCCTCCGCCACCGCACTAAACTCGTCTGGAACAACCCCGACGAGTGGGTCTGGTCCACCCACCCCGTCCACGAGCCACTGATCCCCTCGCAGCGTCGCCGAACCAGCACCACTACCAAGCCCTCACCACCGAACAGATCGAGCGCCTGATCGTCCAACTCGGCTCACTGACCGACCGGCTCCTGGCGGCTGAACCCGAGCGCAAACGGCCGCTCTACGAGGCGTTCGGCCTCTCCCTGACCTACGACACAATAAAGCGGGTTGTGATGGTCACATCACAACCCGCTCATTCATGTACGTATGGTACGTGTCCGAGGGGGGACTTGAACCCCCACGCCCGATAAAGGGCACTAGCACCTCAAGCTAGCGCGTCTGCCATTCCGCCACCCGGACCGGATGACCCGCGGGCCTAGGTCCCCGCGCGACGGGGACAACCATAGCAAAGAAATGCGAGCCGCCGATCACCGTGGACGGCCGCCGGTGGGCCCGCCTCGCGGGGACCTCGCCGGGGCGCTTCGAGGACCTGTCCTTGCGGGGGCGAGGTCGGGGCGGGAGTGGGACAACGGCTGGTGGGAGGGGTGGTCTTGGGTGCGGGGGACGGTCGGGGGAGGATGGCGGGAACGGTGAGCGGGACATGAGGAGGCAGCGTGAGCGAGTCGAGAACGGCGCCCGGGGTCACGGGTGAGGACGAGGTCGTTGACCTCTGCCGGGAACTGATCAGGATCGACACCAGCAACTACGGGGACGGGTCCGGGACGGGGGAGCGGGCCGCCGCCGAGTACGTGGCCGAGAAGCTCGCGGAGGTCGGGCTCGAGCCGCAGGTGATCGAGTCGGAACGGGGGCGGGCCTCGACCGTGGCCAGGATCGCCGGGGAGGACCCCTCGCGTCCGGCGCTGCTGATCCACGGGCACACCGACGTCGTTCCGGCCAACGCGGAGGACTGGACGCACCATCCGTTCGGCGGGGAGGTGGCGGACGGCTGTGTCTGGGGCCGGGGCGCGGTGGACATGAAGGACATGGACGCGATGACCCTTGCCGTGGTCCGCGACCGGTTGCGCAGTGGGCGTAGGCCACCGCGGGACGTGGTGTTGGCGTTCGTCGCGGACGAGGAGGCCGGTGGTCTCTTCGGCGCACGCTACCTGGTGGACCGGCACCCGGAGCTGTTCGAGGGGGTGACGGAGGCCATCGGTGAGGTCGGCGGCTTCTCGTTCACGGTCAACGACGACCTGCGGCTGTACCTGGTGGAGACCGCCGAGAAGGGCATCCACTGGATGCGGCTCAGCGTGCAGGGCACCGCCGGTCACGGTTCGATGACCAACGACGACAACGCGGTCACCGAGCTCTGTGAGGCGGTCGCGCGGCTCGGCCGGCACAAGTTCCCCATCCGGGTCACCAAGACGGTTCGGGCGTTCCTGGACGAGCTGTCCGAGGCGCTCGGGGTGGAACTGGACCCGGAGAACATGGACGAGACGCTGGCTAGGCTGGGCGGCATCGCCAGGATCATCGGGGCGACGCTGCGGAACACCGCGACGCCCACCATGCTCGGTGCCGGCTACAAGGTCAATGTGATCCCCGGTGAGGCGACCGCGCACGTGGACGCCCGGTTCCTGCCCGGGTACGAGGAGGAGTTCCTGGCCGAGCTCGACCAGGTCCTCGGCCCCCGGGTGCGGCGCACCGACGTGCACGCGGACAAGGCGCTGGAGACGGGCTTCGACGGCGCGCTGGTGGAGGCGATGCAGTCGGCGTTGCGTGCCGAGGACCCGATCGCGCGGGCGGTCCCGTACTGCCTGTCCGGGGGCACCGACGCCAAGCACTTCACCGATCTGGGTATCCGCTGCTTCGGGTTCGCCCCGCTGAAGCTGCCGCCCGAGCTGGACTTCGCCGGGATGTTCCACGGCGTGGACGAGCGGGTGCCGGTGGACGGACTGCGGTTCGGGGTGCGGGTGCTCGACCGGTTCCTCGACGCCTGTTGAGCCGCTTTTCAGTGACCACAAATCGTGCACTCGTGCTGATTTAGCTGAAATGAGTGAAGCAGTCTGTAGGTTCGTAGCTCTATTACTCCCTCCTCGTTGACTCGTGTGGCGGTCGTTGAGATCGCATGGTCTACAAGGAGGAACAGTGATTAAGAAGGTTGTCGCCGCCACGGCGCTCACCGGCAGTCTGGTCATGGCGGGCGCGGGCGTTGCCGCGGCCCACTCGAGTGCGGGTGGTTCCGCGATCGGCAACCCGGGTGTGGTCTCTGGAAACGTCGTTGAGGTGCCGGTGCACGTTCCGGTGAACGCCTGCGGGAACACCGTGAACGTCATCGCGCTGCTCAACCCCGCGTTCGGCGCCGACTGCGTCAACCGCTGAACGGTGACGGGCTGAACGAGTAGCCAGACCCCGCACAACCCCGGAGCGCGAGCCATGCGCCCCGGGGTTGTCGTCTGTATACCGTGCACGGGGGGGGTCGGATATGCCTCGATCGCGTGAGAGGCGTCCTGCTGCGGTGGCAGGAG
Source organism: Wenjunlia vitaminophila DSM 41686 (assembly GCF_000380165.1). Taxonomy (GTDB): domain Bacteria; phylum Actinomycetota; class Actinomycetes; order Streptomycetales; family Streptomycetaceae; genus Wenjunlia; species Wenjunlia vitaminophila. Next base: position 19,825 of record NZ_KB904661.1, on the reverse strand, counting down.
GTCGTGCGGTGTGAACGTGGCGGGGCCCACGGGTGACCGACCGGGCGGGTGGTTCGAGGTTGGGGCACGGTGGCGGGGGGAACCGGTGGGGGAAGCGCCGAGCATCGAGTACCGCCGACGGTGTCTAGTGCACTGACTGCACATGGTGCACTGACTGCATATATGCACTGACTATATCTAGCGACTGTATCTAGCGATATGTCCGGTTTGTTAATTCATGAGGATATCAACTGTTGGCGGCTGGGTGGAGCCGAAAGATTGATAATTCACGCGATCGGATGAAAGCTGATAGGGCCATAACCATGAGGAGGGCAATCGCGTTGTTTTCCACGCGGGCACACGTTCCGTGAGTATTCCGGAAGGCAGGGAAAACACATGCGACAGATCGCCAAGCGAAGCCTGGTCACGGCAGTGGCCGCCGGCGGCATGCTGGCAGCCGTGTCGGGCTACGCCTACGCTGAGAGCGGAGCGGACGCGGCGGTCTCGGGGTCTCCGGGGGTGGCGTCGGGCAATTCCATCCAGGTCCCGGTCCATGCCCCGGTCAATGTCTGTGGGAACACCGTCAACGTCATCGCCGCGCTGAACCCCTCGTTCGGCGAGACCTGCGCCAACAACCCGGGGGGCCAGCCCTCCCAGCCCTCCCAGCCCCCCCAGGAGCCGGGCGGGAGCCACGCTCCCGAGGTGCCCGGTGAGCAGGAGCCGGAGCAGCCGCAGGAGCCGGGCCCAGGGGAGGAGGAGCCGTCGGGCCAGACGCCGGGGGACTCGGGCGTCCACATGCCCCCGGTGTCGCACTCCGGTCCCCGGACGAACGATGAGGGCGGGGCCAAGGGGCAGCAGGCCCCGGCCGCCCACGAAGTGGCCTCCGAACCCACCGCCGAGCTCGCCGAGACCGGCTCCTCCCTCGGCCTGACCATCCCGTTGAGCGCGGGGGCGCTGCTCGGCGGCGCCATCCTGTACCGCAAGAGCCGGCGGCTGGCCCGCGACTGAGTCGCACCGCTCGCCGACCTTTGACACGCGGGGGATGAGGGTGGTCGGCAGGGACAGGTCCACCGTCCCTGCCCACCGCTCCCCGGTGGCCCGTACGGCGGGCCACCGGGGTACTCACCAGGTGCGCACCGCACGAATGATGCGTCGGCGCAGCCGAACCCGGCGGCTGCCGTCCGCGTACAACCGCAGTCGGTCCAGCTCCCAGTGCCCGTACTCGGCGTGGTCGGTCAGCAACTGCCGCGCGGCGTTACGTGAAACCCCACGAGGCACGTACAACTCTTGAAATTCATACTCCGGCATCGAATCCATTGTGCGGGCATCGCCCGAGTACGGATAGCGTCTGCACCATGTCTGATGCCGCGCGGCCCACCGTTGCTGAGGTACGCACCGCCGCTGAGGCGGTGAAAGCTGCCCTGGACCGTCATCTTGCCGCGGTGGAGAAGAGCGCCGCCGTTGGTCGGGGAGGGCAGGACCCCGAGGTGTTCGCCGCTTATGACGCCCTCGCTGCCGCCGCCGTCGCCTATGACGAGATCCTCGACGTGGTCTACGACGAGGTGACTCCCTTCGAGGTGCCGGGCAGCGCCTCCTCCACCTACCGCGGGCCGCAGGAACCCGAGGCGATCAGCGTGCTGATCAGGCGCGACTACACCGTGGCCGAGCCGGAGCGGCTGATCGCCCAGGCCACGCGGGTCGTCAGGGTCGACGACTCGGGCGCGGCGCCCGGCTTCCGGCTGAACGCCGCGGTCGCCGTGCTCTTCGGCGAGTACGAGCCCGATGAGATCGCGTCCCGCTACGAGGAGTTCGGCCTGGAAGAGGGCGACTCCACGCTGTGGGTCTCCGCCGCCGAACTGGCCGAGCCGGGTGAGTGGCTGGCCGCCCCCTTTGACGACGCCGACCCACAGACCCTGATCTGCCGGTTCGACGTCAGCGCGGTCTACGACGACGAACCGCGCACTCCCGAGTCGGAGGGATAGCCGCCCCGCCGGTCCGGGCAGGGGTGAGCGCCGGGCCTCGCCGGGTGCGGGCCAGCCCGTTCCGCCGCGCTCAGGCCTCGGACGGGACCTGCTCGCGCAGGATCGTGCGCAGCCTGGTGGTGCGTGGCCTGGCCGGAACCTCGGCCACGGCTCGTGGCAGTGCCTGCTCCACCCCCTGGACCACCGACAGGTGCCGCTCGGCGCGCCCGAAGGCCGTGTACACCCACTGCCGGGTGAGCCCGGGGCCGGCGTCGCCGGGAAGCACCGCGACCACGGCCGGCCAGCGCGTCGCCACCGCCTGGTGCGCGGTCAACGCCCAGCCGTGGCGCACCTCGGCGATCCGGTCCTGCGGCACCGTGATCCGGCCACGGGGACCGTCGAGGTGAAGTCCCTGCTCGTCACCGGCGGCCACCGTGCACGGCACGGCTCGGCCGGGCGCCGGCACGTGTACCACCCGGTCCCCCGGGTCGAACCCCCCGAACCGTCCGGGGCCGGGGTTGAGCCGGGCCTTCAGCGCCGCGTTCAGTGCCCGGGTGCCCACCGCCCCCGCATGGCCAGGCGTGATCACCTGTGTCTGCTCGGCCGGCACCCCCAGGGCGCGCGGCACCGCGTCGGCGACGAGCTGGACGGTGCGGTGCACCGCCTCGCCGGCGTCCCGAGCGGGGACGATCACGACTTCCTTCTCCGGGGCCGGGACGGCGGCCAGTTCCCCGATGCCGATCCCGGAGACCAGCTCTCCGATCGGCCCCGGGTCCGGGGTGCGTGAGGAGACGTGTGGACACACCCGGGCGGCCAACAGGTCGGCGAAGACCCGCCCGGGCGCGGCCGACCACAGCAGCCCCGGGTCGCCGCTGAGGACCAGCCGCGCGCCGTCGGGCAGGGACTCGACCAGGGTGGCGGCCCTCTCCACGTCGAGCTGGGGGCCGTCACACACGACCAGCAGATCCACGGCGAGGGAACCGTCCGCTTCCCGTGCGGGGCCCTCCCGCCCGGCGAGCAACCCGTCCAGGGTGACCACGGCGGTGTCCTGTCCACCCGGCGCGTCCGGGTGCGCGGACGCGCCGTCGGGGCCCGCGGGGGTGGAGTCCGTGGGCGGGGATTCCGTGCGGCCGGGGCCAAGCAGGGTCCCCAGTCGGCGGCGGCTGTCCTCAGAGTCGGTCACCGCCCACGCCCGCAGCCCCAGCCTGCGTGCGGAGGCGGTCAGGGCGGCCGGCTCCGCACGGGCCGCCTCACCGCCGGTGTGCAGCACCACACCGCTGCTGGCCGTGGCACGCAGCAGGTCGGCGGCAGAGCCGGTCGGGGCCTGGTCGGCCGCGTCCCCCCAGGCGGACACGGGCGGGCCGGCGTCCGGATCGAGGGTGGACAGCAGCCGCACCAACCCGTCGGCGAGGCTCTCCTCGGCCAGCGCGTAACGGTCCAGGGCCAGCAGCACCCGCACCGGGGGCTCGGCGTCCTCGTCCGCCTGGGGACCCCCGCGACCCGGGGCCGCGTCCTCGTCGTCGTCGCGGAACACCAGGACCCGGCCGTCCGTGACGGCCTCCCGCAACGCCTCGTCGGGGTCCGGGACGGCGTGCCGCTCAAGGGCCGCCCGCAGACCGGCCGCATCGATGGCGGTGTGGCCCTCCACCGCGGCCCGCTCCAGCAGCCACACCACCAGGGCCCGTGCCCGCCGCGGGTCGCCCGGACCGCACTCGGCGCCGAGCAACGCCCTGGCGAACGCGTCGGCCTGCTCGATCCGTACCCCCGCCAGCGACAGCACCTGCCAGGGGTCCTCCCGCAGCACCCCCGCCGCGCCCGCCCCGAGGGACGCCACGGCGGGCCCGGCCAGCGCCGCCGGGGCGCCGCCCTCCGCCAACACCGCGCCGACCTCGGCGACCGCGGCGTCCGGGGGAGCCCCGCGTGGGGCGCGGGCCGGCCGGGCCTGCTCCGGCTGGGGCGGGACCGAAGGGGACGGGCCCGCGGCCACGGGGTCGCTCGTCACAGCGTGCTCCAGTCCTGGTCGGGGTAGCGGTGCAGCGGCGCCGAGACGTCGTCCAGCGCCGCGCAGATCTCCCCCGGAAGGGTAAGGGCCTCCACCGACAGCGCCGCGGAGAGCTGCTTGGCGTTCCGCGCCCCCACGATCGGCGCCACCACGCCCGGTCGGTCCCGCACCCAGGCCAGTGCCACGTGCAGCGCCGTGACCGCCAGTCCGTCGGCGGCGGTGGTCACGGCGTCCACGATGCCCCTGGCCTCGGCGTCCAGGTACGGCTCGACGAACGCGGCGAGGTGCTCCGACGCGCCGCGCGAGTCCTGGGGGACGCCGTGCCGGTACTTGCCGGTCAGCACCCCCCGGCCCAGCGGCGAGGACGGCAGCAGGCCGACGCCCAGGTCAAGCGCGGCGGGCAGCACCTCACGTTCGATCCCGCGTTGCAGCAGGGAGTACTCCATCTGGATGCTGGCCAGGGGGGTGCGGCCGGCAGCGGCCAACTGCCAGGCCGCCGCCTTGGCCAGTTGCCAGCCGCAGAAGTTGGACACCCCGACGTAGCGGGTCCGCCCCGACGCCACCGCGATGTCCAGGGCCTGGAGGGTCTCCTCGAGCGGGGTGGCGTGGTCGAACGCATGGACCTGCCACACGTCGACGTAGTCGGTGCCGAGCCGCCGGAGCGAGGCGTCGAGCGCGGACAACAGGTGTCCCCGGGAGGCGTCGAAGCGCCGGTCGGGGTCGGGGACGCTGCCCGCCTTGGTGGCGATGACGAGCTCCTCGCGGGGCACCACCCCGTCCAGCAGGCGTCCCAGCAGGTACTCGGCACCCCCGTCTGCGTAGACGTCGGCGGTGTCGACCAAGTTCCCGCCGGCCTCCAGGTACACCTTCACCATGTCGGCGGCGTCGTGCTCGCCGGTGTCCCGACCCCAGGTCAGCGTGCCCAGACCCAGTCGGGACACGCGCAGCCCGGTGCGGCCGAGGTGCCTTCGCTCCATGTCCGCGAAGATTACTGGTCACGGCGCCCGCGTACACGGCGCGGGGCGCCATTGGCCGTGTCCCGCGGGCCGGTGGGGAGGCGGGGCGGCGGCCACGCCTGGGGAGTGACGTTCCTGCGTTCCGCACCGGGCTCGGTCCGGGGTGGGGGAGCAGCGCGGGAGCGCGTTTTGCGGAGGCGACCGCGAGGGGCAGGATGCAGGGATGCGCATGGGGGTGATCGGCCTGCGGAGGGGACTCCACATGGCCACCTGGGGTCGTCGGCTGGGCATGGACGTGGTGGCGGCCTGCGACCGCGATCCCGGGTGCCTGCAGGACGCGGGGCGGCTGCTGCCCGGCGCGGAGCTGACCGGGGACTGGCGGGACCTGTTGGCGCAGCGCCTCGACGGCGTGCTGGTCGCCAACGACTTCGACGCCCACGCCCCCGTGGCCGTGGAGTTCCTGCGACGGGGCGTGCACGTGCTCTCGGAGACCGCGGCCTGTGCCGACGAGGAGCAGGGACGGCGGCTGGTCGCGGCGGTGGAGCGGTCCTCGGCGACCTACTCGTTCGCCGAGAACTACGTCGCGCACCCGCACGTGCGACTGGTCCGCCAGGCCGTGGACGCCGGCGAGCTGGGCCGGATCAGCCTGGTCGAAGCCGACTACCTGCACGGCCTCTCGCCAGGACAGGTCGCCGCCCTCATCGGTGACCCCGCCCACTGGCGGGGGCGGATCGCCGCGACCGCCTACTGCACCCACACCGTCTCGCCCGTGCTGGCGCTGACCGACGCGTGGCCCGTGGAGGTGTCTGCCTTCTCCGTCGACGTCGCCGATCCCCGGGCCGCGGTGGTGCTGACGGTACGGCTGTCCAGCGGCGCGCTGGCCGTCACCCGGCACGGCTTCCTCCAGGGCGAGCCCGACAGCCACTGGAGCTGGATCTGTGCGCGCGGCACCCGGGGGCTCGCCGAGTCGGTGCGCGCCCCTGGTGAACGTGCCTGGTCGGTCCGGGTGAGGGCGGAGGCCTGGGCCACCGCGGACGGTCGGGTCCGGGAAGAAGAACGTGTCCCGCCGCCGCTGAGCCACGCCGGGACGGCGGTGGAGCGGGGGGAGGAGGGGACGGTCCTGGTGCTCCGGGCGTTCCGGGCGACGGTGGAGCGGGGGGAGCCGCCGCTGGTTCCGGTGCGCCCCGCCGTGGCCGCGTCGCTGGTCGGGGTGGCCGGGGCGGAGTCCCTGCGCAACGGCGGGCGCCCGGTGCCGGTGCCCGACGTCTCCCCGGCCGCCGTCCGCCGAGGCCAGTGAGCTGTTCCGCTTCCCGGGTGCGTCGCGTTAGGGTCCCGGGGACAGGACGTTACTGGCGAGTAAGACATGTGAGGGGAACCGCATGCGGCTCGGAATCAACCTCGGCTACTGGGGCGCCGGGATGGACGCGGACAACCTCGCCGTGGCCCAGGAGGCGGACCGGCTCGGCTACGCCGTGTGCTGGGCCGCTGAGGCGTACGGATCTGACGCGGCCACGGTGCTGGCCTGGGTCGCGGCCAGGACCGAGCGCATCGACGTGGGCTCGGCCATCTTCCAGATCCCGGCGCGCACCCCCACCATGACGGCGATGACCGCGGCGACCCTGGACGCCCTGTCCGGTGGCCGGTTCCGCCTGGGCCTCGGGGTCTCCGGCCCCCAGGTGTCCGAGGGCTGGCACGGGGTCAGGTTCGACCGTCCGCTGGCCCGCACCCGGGAGTACGTCGAGATCATCCGCAAGGCCATGTCCAGGGAACGCGTCGTCCACCAGGGCGAGACGTGGACCCTTCCGCTGCCGGACGGCCCGGGCAAGCCGCTGAAGCTGATCGTGCACCCGGAGCGCCCGCACATCCCGCTCTACATCGCGGCCATCGGCCCGAAGAACCTCGAGCTGACCGGGGAGATCGCTGACGGGGCGCTGCTGGTCTTCTTCGCCCCGGAACACGCCGAGGAGACCACCCTGGCCGCGGTGCGGGCCGGCCGGGCCAAGGCGGGCATGTCCCTGGACGGGTTCGACCTGGTGCCCACCGTGCCGCTGGCGGTGGGCGAGGACATCCCGGCCCTCGCTGACCAGTTCCGCCCGTACACGGCGCTCTACGTGGGCGGCATGGGCAGCCGCAAGCAGAACTTCTACAACCGGCTCGCCGTGCGGATGGGGTACGCGGAGCAGGCCGCGGAGATCCAGGACCGGTACCTGTCGGGGGACAAGACGGGCGCCGCGGCGGCCGTCCCGCACGAGCTGATCGACTCCACCACGCTGCTCGGCCCGGTGGAGCGGATCGCGGACCGGATGCAGGCGTACGCCGCAGCAGGGGTCACCACGCTCACCCTCAGCCCCGCCGGGTTCACCCTGGACGAGCGGATCGCCGGCCTGCGCGCCGGCGTCCAGGCGCTGGAACGGGCGGGGCTGGCCGAGTGAGGCCCGGCGCGGTGTGCGGGGTGGCCGCGCGGTCCCGCACACCGCACCGGCGGTGGCCCCGGGGTCGGCTACCGGGGCACCAGCCGACCGAGTAGCCGACCGAACTCCACCAGGCGGGCCATCTGGCCCGGCCCCCCGTCCTCCAGCGACTTGCTGAACCGGAACGCCTCGGGCCGGAAGCGGGCCGTCGCGGTGGGCACCGACTGTTCGGGTTCCGGCTGGAACGCGGTCAGCTCGTGCGGCGTGCCGGTCGCCACCACCAGGTGCACCCCCCGCTCCACCCGTCGGCCCTGCTCGTCCCGACCCACCAGGGTGCGCATCCCCACGTGCACCACCGCGTCCAGCGGGAGCACCTGCACCGAGGAGTCGAGCACCGTGCCGCCAGGGGCGTCCCCGTCGGCGACCTCCTCGCTGTGCCACAGCACCAGGCGGCGCCCGTCGCACACCGCTGCCTCCTGCCACACCGAGGCGCCCGCCTCGGTCAGGTCCACCACCCGTTCCAGGGTGAATCCGCGCACCCTGCGGCGGCCCAGTACCCCCCGCATCGCCTCCAGGGCGATGTCCGCGTGCAGGAAGTAGGCGTGCGCGGCGTCCTGCAGACGCGTGTATGACGACCAGTCGGAACCCGGCGGGCCCAGCGGCCGGGCTGCCGGACGGCTCCTCGTCGCCCTGCTGAACATGTCCACCTGCTTCGCGTCCCCGTACCGTGGCGTCGCGCCGGAGGGCGCTCGTCGACCACCTGGCACCCTATCCAGCGGCGGGCGGACCCAGGGGGCCGAGGGGTGGGAAGGGAGGGGCTGGGGCCGGGGTGCGCGGTCACCCGGACGTGCTCACGGCCGTGGTGGGGGCTCGGGGTCCACCCCGCCACGGCCGTCACTGCGCACAACGGCCGGGTCGAGCCGGGGGTTACGGGGCGTGAGGGGCGAGATGCCCTGCTTCCCGTACGGCCGGCGCACGCCCGCGCGGGCGCGGTGCCGGCCGTGGCGCCGGCACCGCGTCTTCCGGCCGGCGGACCCCTGGACGAGCGAGCCGTCAGGTCTAACGGGCGAAGCCAGGCGAGCCGCTGTTGCTCTGGGGGCGCTGTCGCACTTCACTTTGTTGGGGAAGGTGTTGTTTGATGCCCTTTCGGCTCTCCTGTCCGAACCTCTCCGTCCCCGGAAGGTGATTGCATGCTCTCCGCCCGCACCCTGTTCCAGGAGATCCACGACAACGACGAGTCGTTCCGCCTGTTCTGCAGCATCGCGGCGAAGGGCGAGGACCAGGGGGGCTGGGAGAACGGCAGGATCGCCAGCCTGGTCACGGATGCCGAGCTCGCCCCCAAGGTCGCCCGGCACGGCGCCGACGAGGACAAGCACGGGCGCATCTTCACCGCTCTGCTGCGCAAGCGCGGACTGGAACCCGGCGAGGTCCCGGACGCCACCGACTACACGATGGCGCTGGAGCGCTCCGGCATCGGGCTGGCCCACGACAAGCTGCGCCGGGACGAGCCGCTGAGCGAGCAGGACGTCATCGTCTACCTGGCGCACAGCCGGGTCACCGAGCAACGGGCCGCCGAACAGATGCGACTGCTGAAGAAGATCTTCGGAGACCACCCCGAGATCGGCCGCGCGGTGAAGATGATCTCCTCGGACGAGGACAACCACCTCGCCTACTGCCACGAGGAGCTGCTCCGACTGGCCGGGGCCGGCCACCGCCGGGCCATCCGACGGACCCTGCGTTCCACCGCCCTCGCCGAGATCCGCGTCTACCGGGACGTCAGCCTGGCGGTGATGGCCGAGATGGGGCGAATCCTGGGTTGGTCCAGGGCCCGTGCCGCGCTGCTGAGGCTCGGTATCCAGACGATGTACCTGCTGGAACGCTCGGGCTGGTGGCGGCGCATGGTGACGTTGCGGATGCCCCAACGGCGCAACGCGCTGGGCGGCCCGGCCCCGTCCCCCAACCCCGAGTTCGCCTGAGCGGACCGCCATGGTCACAGCCAGCCGCGGCGCTTGAAGAACCGGTGCAGCCCCAGACAGGCGACGGCCATGGCGGCGAGCGCCAGCGGGTAGCCCCACACCTGGTCCAGTTCGGGCATGTGCCGGAAGTTCATGCCGTAGATCCCGGCGATCATGGTGGGGATCGCGATCATGGCGGCCCAGGCGGAGATCTTCCGCATGTCGTCGTTCTGCTGCACGCCCATCTGCGCGAGGTTGGCGCCGAGGATGTCGGAGAGCAACCTGTCCAGACCGTCCACGTGGTCGTTCGCCCTGGTCAGGTGGTCACTGACATCGCGGAGGTAGGGTCGGGCCGCCGGGTCGATGAACGGGGTGACGCCGCCGGACAGGCGCTGCATCGGCTCCAGCAGGGGAGCGGTGGCCCGGCGGAACTCCAGCACCTGCCGCTTGAAGGCGTAGATGCGCGCGGCCACGCTTCCCACGTCGCTGTTGCCCCGGGGGGCGAACACCGCCGCCTCGAGCTCCTCGAGGTCCATCTGGAGCTGGTCGGCCACCAGGACGTACTGGTCCACCACCGCGTCGCTGACCGCGTACATCACCGCCCCCGGGCCGTGCCGCAGCACCTCGGGGTGCCCCTCGAGGCGGGAACGCACCTCGGTGAGCGGGTTCCCCTCGCCGTGCCGCACCGTGACCACGAACGCGTCGCCGAGGAAGACCATCAGCTCGCCGGAGGAGATACCGGCGGCCTCCTCGTCGTAGACGATCGTCTTGAGCACCAGGAACAGCGAGTCGTCGTACGCCTCGAGCTTGGGCCGCTGGTGCGCCTTCAGCGCGTCCTCCACCGACAGTGGGTGCAGTCCGAACTCGCTGGTGACCAGGTCGAACTCGGCTGCCGTGGGCTCGTAGAGGCCGATCCACAGGTACGCGTCGCCGGTCGCCCGCGCCTGGGCCAGGGCCTCCGAGAAGTCCTCGGGACCCGGCACCCGGCGTCCGCCGCGGTACATCGCACAGTCAACGATCACCCTGTGGATTCTGCCCCGAACCGACGAACCGGGCCACGTCGGGCACGTTCCCAACCGTCCGTTCCCCCGGGGAGGCGCCCCGCCCGACCTCCCGCCCCGGTTCCCGGTCCCCGCCCCGACCTGCCCGCGCCCCACCCGCACACCACGGCCCGGGCCGCGCCGAACGGCGCCCTGCTTAGAGTGGTGCCATGCCCACTGTCTTGCTCGTGCGCCACGGCCGTTCCACCGCCAACACCTCCGGAGCCCTCGCCGGGTGGAGTCCCGGCGTGACCCTGGACGAGCGCGGGCGTGAACAGGCCGTGGCCCTCGCCGCCCGGGTGGCCACCCTGCCGCTCGCCGCGGTGGTCAGCAGCCCCCTGCAACGGTGCCAGCAGACCCTGGAGCCGCTGCTGCGGGCGCGGCCCGAAGTGGAGCTGCACACCGACGAACGGGTCGGGGAGTGCCGCTACGGGGACTGGACCGGCCGCAAGATCAGCGAGCTGGTCGAGGAACCGCTGTGGGGGACGGTGCAGCAGTACCCCTCCCGCGCCGTCTTCCCCGGGCCCGAGGGGGAGTCGCTGCGGCAGATGCAGACGCGGGCGGTGGACGCGGTCCGCGAGTGGAACGACCGGGTGGAGCGGGACCACGGGGCGGACGCGCTGCTGGTGGTGTGCTCCCACGGGGACATCATCAAGTCGGTCGTCGCCGACGCGCTCGGGATGCACCTGGACCTGTTCCAGCGGATCGCCGTGGACCCCTGCTCCGTGACCGCGATCCGCTACACCGCGGCCCGTCCCTTCCTGCTCCGGCTGGGGGACACCGGGGACCTGAACGGCCTCGCCCCCCGGCCGGTGGAGCCGGACAGCGGACCGGCGGAGGGCGACGCGGTCGTCGGCGGGGGAGCGGGGGCGCCCTGAGACCGGGGGCGTCCCCGGCGTCGGGGGCCCCTGGCCTCCGCCCTCCTTCGCGCCGGCCGGCCCGCGTCAGTAGGGTGGATCCACCACAGATCAAGCTTTGGTCCCCATTGTGGAGTCGAGTCGAGTCATCGGAGCAGGACGTGCCCCGTCAGGTGTTCCTCTACGACCCGCCGGACCGCTTCGTCGCCGGGACGGTGGGGCAGCCGGGCGAGCGCGCCTTCTACCTCCAGGCGTCGAGCGCCGGCAGAATCACCAGCGTCGCGCTGGAAAAAGCCCAGGTGGCAGCGTTGGCCGAACGGGTTGACGAGCTGCTCGACGAAGTGGTGCGGCGCAGCGGCGGCAACGCCCAGGTGCCGGCCGTGGCGCCCGCCGAGGCGATCGACACCGAGCCGCTGCACAGCCCCGTCGAGCCCGTCGAGTTCCGCGTCGGGACCATGGCCCTGGCCTGGGACGGTGAGGGCCAGCGGGTGGTCGTCGAGGCGCAGGCGCTGGTCGAGGTGGAGGTGGACTCCGAGGAGGACCTCCAGGCCGCAGAGGAGATGCTGCTCCAGGACGACGAGAACGGGCCGCCTCTGCTGAGGGTGCGGCTGACCGGGGCGATGGCCCGCGGCTTCGCCAAGCGCGCCCTGGACGTGGTGGCCGCCGGCCGCCCGCCGTGCCCGTTCTGCAACCTCCCCCTGGACCCGGACGGCCATGTGTGCCCGCGGCAGAACGGCTACCTGCGGGGGGCCGCGTCCTGACCTCCGCGAGCACAGCGCCCCCACCGTCCGGCGAGGACGCCGTCGAGCTGCTGGAGCAGGGCGAGCTGACGGTGCGTGGGCGCATCGGTGACGCCTCGAACGTCGTGCTGTACTGCTCGGTCGAGCACGCCGGGCGGCGGGCGACGTGCGTGTACAAGCCGGTCGTCGGGGAGCGGCCCCTGTGGGACTTCCCGGACGGCACGCTCGCCGGGCGCGAGGTGGCCAGCTTCCTGGTCTCCGCGGCGACCGGCTGGGACCTGGTCCCGCCGACCGTGCTCCGCGAGGGACCGCACGGTCCCGGGATGTGCCAGCTCTGGATCGACGTCGAACAGGGGCCGGAGCTGCTGGCCGTGCAGCCGGGAACACGGCCGGAACCGGGGTGGCGGGTCGTCGCCCCGGTGCGGCTGGAGAACGGGGACACCGCACTGCTGGTGCACGCCGACGACGCCCGGCTGCGGCGGCTCGCGGTGCTGGACGCCGTGATCAACAACTCCGACCGCAAGGGCGGCCACCTGCTGCCGGGCCCTGGCGGCAGGCTCTACGGGATCGACCACGGCGTCACCTTCCACGCCGAGGACAAGCTGCGCACCCTGCTGTGGGGCTGGGCCGGCGAACCGCTGCCCGACGAGGCCGTCGAGGTCCTGGAGAAGCTGCGCGGCGAGCTGGCGGCCGGGCTCGGGGAGCGGCTGACCGCCCTGGTCACCCCCGCCGAGGTGGAGGCGGTGCGGCGGCGGGTGGCGCGCCTGCTCGCCGCGGGCCGGCACCCGGAGCCCAGCGACACCTGGCCGGCGGTGCCCTGGCCCCCGATCTGACGCGAGCGGCGGTCCGGTTGGGGCCGGCACGGCGGGGCAGAGGCCGCTCGTAAGATGTACGTGCATACAGTTACCCTCAAGATATGTATGCCTGGCCCGCTTCCGACGTACCCGCCCTGCCCGGTCACGGACCGGCCCCGCGGGTGCACGACACCGCGACCGGTGGTCCCCTCACCCTGAGCCCCGGCCCGGTGGCCCGGCTCTACGTCTGCGGCATCACCCCCTACGACGCCACCCACATGGGACACGCCGCCACCTACACGGCGTTCGACCTGCTGCAACGGGTCTGGCGAGACGCGGGGCACGACGTCCTCTACGTGCAGAACGTCACCGACATCGACGACCCGCTGCTGGAGCGCGCCGAACAGACCGGTGAGGACTGGGCGGCCCTCGCCGACCGCGAGACCACCCTGTACCGCGAGGACATGACGGCGTTGCGGATTCTGCCCCCGGACCACTACGTGGGCGCGGTGGAGGCCATCGGCCGAATCGTTCCTCTGGTCGAGCGCCTGCTGGCCGCGGGCGCGGCCTACGAGCTCGACGGCGACGTGTACTTCTGGGTGGCCAGCGACCCGCGGTTCGGTGAGGTGTCGGGCCTGGACCAGTCGACGATGCGACGACTGTCCGCGGAGCGCGGCGGCGACCCGGACCGGCCAGGCAAGAAGGACCCCCTGGATCCCCTGCTGTGGATGGCGGCCAGGCCGGGCGAGCCGAGCTGGGACGGCGGTTCGCTGGGGCCGGGCCGCCCCGGTTGGCACATCGAGTGCGTGGCCATCGCCCTGGAGTACCTCCGGATGGGCTTCGACGTCCAGGGCGGCGGCTGCGACCTGGCGTTCCCGCACCACGAGATGGGCGCGGCGCACGCCCAGGTGGTGACCGGCGAACACCCCTACGCCCAGGCGTACGTGCACTCCGGGATGGTCGCCCTGGACGGCGAGAAGATGTCCAAGTCCCGGGGGAACCTGGTCTTCGTCTCGACGCTGCGCCGGGCCGGGACCGACCCGATGGCGATCCGGCTGGCCCTGCTGTCCCACCACTACCGGTCGGACTGGGAGTGGACCGACGAGGTGCTCCAGCAGGCCGGGGCCCGGCTGGCGCGCTGGCGGTCCGCGGTCGCCAGGCCGGAGGGCCCGTCGGCACTGGAGGCACTCGAGCAGGTGAGGGCCGCGCTCGCCGACGACCTGGACGCGCCGGCCGCACTTGCTGCGGTGGACCGCTGGGTGGAACGTCAGGAGGATCGGGGCGGCACCGACACGGGGGCACCCGGACTGCTCTCGCGCACGGTGGACGCGCTGCTCGGGGTGGCGCTCTGACGGTCCACCAGGGACACCGGCGTGCACCCTCGAGCGGGAGGGACGCCGGCGTCCCCGGTGCGGAACCGCCCCCGAGCGGGCCGCGGCCGCGCGCCCAGGACCGGCCCGCACCACGGGGAAGGTGACCGGGCCGGCCGCGGCCCGGTCACCCGGCGGTCACCGGTCCTCGTCCGGCTCGCCCTCGGGTCCGGGGTCCTCGGCGCGCTGTGCCGGGCCCTGCGGGCCGGGGCCGCCCCGCCGGAACGACCCCAGGTCGCGCCCCTCGGCTGGGTCACCGCCCTCCCGGGCGTGCGAGCCGTGGCCGTCACGGCGGCGCAGGTACTTCTCGAACTCCCGGGCGATGGCCTCGCCGGACGCCTCGGGCAGCTCGGCGGTGTCCCTGGCCTCCTCCAACGACTGGACGTACTCGGCGACCTCGCTGTCCTCCGCCGCGAGCTGGTCCACCCCGAGCTGCCAGGCCCGTGCGTCCTCAGGGAGCTCGCCGAGCGGCATCCGCAGGTCGAGCAGGTCCTCGAGCCGGTTGAGCAGGGCGAGCGTGGCCTTGGGATTGGGTGGCTGGGACACGTAGTGCGGCACCGCGGCCCACAGGCTCACCGCCGGCACGCCCGCGTGGGTGCACGCTTCCTGCAGGATGCCGACGATCCCGGTGGGCCCCTCGTAGCGGCTCTCCTCCAGGTGCAGGGTCCTGGCCAGCTCCGGGTCGGAGGTGGTGCCGCTCACCGGGACCGGACGGGTGTGCGGGGTGTCCCCGAGCAGCGCGCCCAGCACCACGACCAGCTCGACGCCTAGCTCGTGGGCGAAACCGAGGAGCTCGTTGCAGAACGAACGCCAGCGCATGCTGGGTTCGATGCCGCGCACCAGCACCAGGTCGCGGGGTTTGGGCTCGGTGACCCGCACCACGGACAGACGCGTGGTCGGCCACGTGACCCGGCGGGCCCCGCCGTCCAGCCACACATGGGGCCGGTTGACCTGGAAGTCGTAGTAGTCCTCGGCGTCGAGTGCCGCGAAGACCTCGCCCTTCCACTCCCGATCCAGGTGCGCGACCGCGGTGGAGGCGGCGTCCCCGGCATCGTTCCAGCCCTCGAACGCGGCCACCATGACCGGGTCGATCAGCTCGGGCACACCCTCGAGCTCGATCACCCAGCGCCTCCTTTGCCGTTGCCAACGCCGCCGCGGGCCATCCGCGGGCAGCCGTACCTGCCAAGCCTAAGCTGTTCCCCGTGCGCTGCCGCAGCCCCCGGAGCCGGTGGATCCGGTCGGTGGGGCGCCGGGGACGCCCGGTCGCGCCCAGGTGCTCGGAAGGCCCCGGCCGTGCCGGCAAGTCCACTCGTTCCAGGGAGGACGCGCGGCCCCTCGTGCGGCTGCCGCACCGGGCTGGACGCGGCGGCCCGGCCCCACAGGGCCCGGCCCGTTCCCTCAGCCCTTCAGCATCTCCCCGACCCGGGCCCGCACCTCTTCGGTGTCCAGACCGCGGATGGTCAGCGTGGTGCGCCGGCGCAGCACGTCATCGACGTTGACCGCCCACTCGTGGTCCCGCGCGTAGAGGACCTGGGCCCAGATCTCCGGGCCGTCCTGGTGGATGCGCTGCCCCAGCGACGGGTCCTCGTTGACCAGGCGGGCGATCTCGAAGGACAGCGCCCCGTAATGGGTGGCCAGGTGACGGGCGGTGACCGGGTCGAGGCCGGCCCCGGCCTCCCGGTCCACCAGCAGCCGGTGGGCGACCGCGTTGGGGTTGGCCACACCCGGCAGGGGCACCCGGCGCGGCAGCCGGGACGGCGGCTCCATCTCCCGGGCCAGCGGCCCCCGGGGCTGGCGGGCGAGGGCCCGCAGGACGGTGCGGCCGATGTGCCGGTAGGTGGTCCACTTCCCCCCGGCCACGGAGAGCATCCCGCCGCGGCCCTCGGTGACCACGGTCTCCCGCTTCGCCGACGCGGTGTCCCCGGGACCGCCCGGCAGCACCCGCAGTCCGGCGAACGCGTAGGTCAGCAGTGACCGGTCCAGGTGCTCGTCGCGCAGCGAGAACGACGCCTCGTGCAGGATCTGCTCGATGTCCGCGTCCGTTGCCCGGACGTCGGCCGGGTCGCCCTCGTACGGTTCGTCCGTGGTGCCGAGCAGGAGCTGGTCCTCCCACGGCAGGGCGAAGGTGATCCGGTACTTGTCCACGGGGGTGGCCAGCGCGGCCCGCATCGGGGCCCGACGCCGCAGCACCAGGTGGGCCCCCTTGGACAGCCGCACGCTCGGGGCGGCGCCCGGGTCCTCCATCCGTCGCAGCCGGTCCACCCAGGGGCCCGTCGCGTTGAGCACCAGTCGGGCGTCCACGCCGAACTCGACGTCGTCTATCCGGTCCCGCAGGTCGGCTCCGGTGACCCGGCCCCCGGTGAAGCGCAGCCCGGTGACCTCGGCGTGGTTGAGCACCACGGCACCGGCCTCCACCGCGGCCCGCACCGTCATCAGGGCCATCCGGGAGTCGTTCATCTGGTGGTCGCCGTAGACGGCGACCGCCCGGAGGCTCTCCGTGCGCAGCCCGGGGACGTCCCGGGCGGCCTTGGACGGGCTGATGACCCGCCCCACCCCGTCACCGAACGCGGACAGCGCGGAGTAGGCGAACACCCCCGCGCCCAGCTTGGCGGCCCCGTGCGGGCCGCCCCGGTACACCGGCAGGTAGAAGGTGAGGGGGTTGACCAGGTGCGGGGCGACGTCCCTGCTGAGCACCCGCCGCTCGTGGTGGTTCTCCGCCACCAGCCGCACCGCCCCCGTCTGGAGGTACCGCAGCCCGCCGTGGACCAGCTTGGACGACGCCGACGAGGTGGCCCCGGCGAAGTCGCCCGCGTCCACCATGGCCACCGCCAGGCCGGACTGCGCGGCGTGCCAGGCCGCCGAGATGCCCAGGATGCCGCCGCCGACCACCAGCAGGTCGAAGGTGGCGCCGTCCAGCAGCGCCCTGGTCTCGGCGCGGCTCGCCTTGCGGTTGGTCGCCTGGTGGGTGCCCAGGCTCGGCAACCTCTGTGCGGTGCTCATCGGGTCTCCTCCTCGTCCAGCCAGCCCATGGTCCGGTCAACGGCCTTCAGCCAGTAGGTGTACTCGCGGTCGCGGATCACCGGGTCCATCCGTGGGACCCACTCGGCGTCCTTCTTCCAGTGGGCACGCAGCGCGTTGGTGTCCGGCCAGAAGCCGACGGCCAGGCCGGCCGCGTAGGCGGCGCCCAGGCTGGTGGTCTCGGTGACCACCGGGCGCACGACCGGCGCGTCGACGAAGTCGGCGATGATCTGGAGCAGCAGGTCGTTGGCCGTCATGCCGCCGTCCACCCGGAGCGTGGCCAGCCGAACCCCGGAGTCCTGGGTCATCGCGTCCACGATCTCCCTGGTCTGCCAGGCGGTGGCCTCGAGCACCGCGCGGGCCAGGTGCGCCCTGGTCACGTAGCGGGTCAGGCCGGCGATCACTCCACGGGCGTCGGAGCGCCAGTGCGGGGCGAACAGGCCGGAGAACGCCGGGACGAAGTAGGCGCCTCCGTTGTCCTCGACGGTCCTGGCCAGGGCCTCGATCTCGGACGCGTCGCTGATCACGCCCATCTGGTCGCGCATCCACTGCACCAGGGAGCCGGTCACCGCGATGGAACCCTCCAACGCGTAGACCGCGGGTTCGGCACCGATCCGGTACCCCACGGTGGTCACCAGGCCGCTGGTGGACCCCACGATGTCCTCGCCGGTGTTCAACAGCAGGAAGGTGCCGGTGCCGTAGGTGGACTTGGCCTCGCCGCGGGTGAAGCAGGTCTGACCAAACAGCGCCGCCTGCTGGTCGCCGAGGGCGGACGCCACCGGGACCCCGTCCAGGGTGCCGGTGGCGGTGCCGTACACCTCGGCCGACGAGCGGATCTCCGGCAACACGGACATGGGCACGCCCATGCTGGCGCAGATCTCCTCGTCCCACTGGAGGGTGCGCAGGTCCATCAGCAGGGTGCGGGAGGCGTTGGTGACGTCGGTGACGTGGATGCCGCCCTCCGTGCCACCGGTCAGGTTCCAGATGACCCACGAGTCCATGGTGCCGAAGAGCAACTCGCCGTTCTCGGCGCGCTCACGCAGCCCGGGCACGTTGTCCAGCAGCCAGCGGATCTTGGGGCCGGCGAAGTAGCTGGCCAGCGGCAGACCCGTGGCCCGGCGGTAGCGGTCCTGGCCGATGTCGCCGCCCAGCTCCCGGCAGAGCGCATCGGTACGGGTGTCCTGCCAGACGATGGCGTTGTGGGCGGGCTGACCGGTGGCCCGGTCCCACAGCAGGGTGGTCTCCCGCTGGTTGGTGATGCCCAACGCCCTGATCGCGCTGACCGGGACGTCGGCCTTCCGCAGCGCGCCGTCGACGACGCTCCGGACGTTCTCCCAGATCTCCGTGGCGTCGTGCTCCACCCAGCCGGGTCTGGGCAGGATCTGCGCGTGCTCCCGGCTGTCGATCGAGACGACCTCGCCGTCCCGGTCGAACACGATGCACCTGCTCGAGGTGGTGCCCTGGTCGATGGCGGCGACGAACTCGCGGCGGGCGGTGCCGCCGGTGGCGGGGGCTTGGGGGGTCACGGTGCCTCCTGTGGCTCCTGGCCGCGCGCTGCGGGTCGGACTCTCCGCTGCGGCGCCGCGGGGCGGGTCGTGGGACGGGTGCGGGCGCGGTCGGGCGAGGCGGACGGGTGCGGCCGGGGATCAGAAGGCCAGACGGAAGATCCCTCCCGCCGCGGCGCCCCCGGCCAGCGGGCCGAGCACGGGGACCCAGGCGTAGGACCAGTCCGAGCTGCCCTTGTTGGGCAGGGGAAGCAGGGCGTGCACGATCCGGGGGCCGAGGTCGCGCGCCGGGTTGATGGCGTAGCCGGTCGGACCGCCGAGGGAGAGGCCGATGCTGACCACCAGCAGCCCCACCACCAGCAGACTGATGCCCGAGCGGGTCAGCCCCGGGTTGAGCCCGAGGGTCAGGATGACCAGGACGAGCACCGTGGTGGCGATGGTCTCGGTGATCACGTTCTGGGCCGGGTTCCGGATCTCCGGGCCGGTGGCGAACACCCCGAGCACCGGCCCACCGGGCAACTTCGGCGCGTCCACCGGCCTGGTGACCGGACCGGCAGGATCGACGTCCGTGCCCCGCAGCACCTCGGGGTCGTGCAGGTGCGCCTGGAACTGCCCCAGGTAGGTGAGCCACACCAGGAACGCGCCCACCATCGCCCCGGCCATCTGCCCGCCCAGGTAGACCGGCACGTGGCTCCAGTCGCCGGACTTGATCGACAGCCCCAGGGTGACCGCGGGGTTCAGATGGGCCCCGGACAGCTCGTTCGCCGCGTACGCCCCCGACATCACCGCGAGACCCCATCCGAAGGCGACCACGATCCAGCCGCCGCTCCGTGCCTTGGAGTGCTTCAACACGACGGCCGCGCTGACGCCGCCGCCCAGCAGGATCAGGAGCGCGGTGCCGATCAGTTCCCCGGTGAAGATCTCTTCGCTGGACACCGTTGCTCCTTAGGACCGGCTGCTCCCCGTGTGCCGGCCTGGTGGTCCGGCCAGCGTCCTGCATGGGAGGGAAGTCAACGAACGTTGTCGGGGGCTGCCGACGTGCGTTCGACAATGTCGACTTCTGGGCGACAGTTTTCTACTCCCCACGTCGAACGTCAAGGGTTTGCCGCCGGCTGCCCTTTTGTGTTCGCTCGCCGCCGGCCGCTTTGGGGAGCCCCTGCCGGCGTTCCTCGACGCTGCGCTCCCTCGTGCCTCGGTCGCTTGGTCTCGTCTCTTCGGCAGGGGCGCGGCCTTTGGC
>NZ_KB904660.1 GCF_000380165.1 Wenjunlia vitaminophila DSM 41686 | reverse complement strand
ACCACGTCTGCGAAGATCGTGATCGCGGGCGGGTTCGGCGTCGGCAAGACGACATTCGTCGGCGCCGTGTCGGAGATCAATCCGCTGCGCACCGAGGCCGTCATGACCTCCGCCTCCGCCGGCATAGACGACCTCACCCACGCCCCCGACAAGACCACCACCACGGTCGCCATGGACTTCGGCCGCATCACCCTGGACGAAGACCTCATCCTCTACCTCTTCGGCACCCCAGGACAGGACCGCTTCTGGTTCATGTGGGACGACCTCGTCCGCGGCGCCATCGGCGCCGTCGTCCTCGTCGACACCCGCCGCCTCGCCGACTGCTTCCCCGCAGTCGACTACTTCGAGAACAGCGGACTCCCCTTCGTCATCGCCCTCAACGGCTTCAACGGACAACAGCCCTACCAACCCGACGAAGTCCGCGACGCCCTCCAGATCCCCACCGACACCCCCATCATCACCACCGACGCACGCAACCGCTCAGAAACCAAATCCACCCTCATCACCCTCGTCGAACACGCCCTGATGGCGCGGTTGCGCTAGCGCGTACGCACAGCGTCCCCGTACGGCTCGTGGCCGTACGGGGATTTCTCATTGCTGCCCGGGGGGCGCGTGGCTGGCGGGCCCCCCGGGCGGACGGCGCTGGCCGGGTCAGTCCCTAGCAGCCGCCGCAGTTGTAGTACGTGATGTCCCAGTGGTCGCCCTCGCGGTAGTAGACGTTCCCCGACCCGGACTGCCACTTGGAACTGCCGATGTACGAGAAGTTGCCGGTCACGTAGTTGTTGAGACAGGTGGACAGGCTCATGTCGAGCTTGTAGCCGTTCCAGTGGCTGTAGGTGCCGCTGGCGTGGCCGGTCTCGGTGCCGCCGGTGATGTTCAGGGCACAGCCGCTGGCGCTCTTCAGGGTCTGGGCACCCTGCACCGTGGTGAGGTTGATCTGCTCGAACGAGGTGCAGGTGGAGTTGTACCGGTCGGAGCAGTTCCCGCTGGAGGACCAGGTGATCCCCGACGAGCGGAACATGCTGGCGGCCTCGGAGTGGCTCAGCTTGGTGACCGCGTGCGCCTCGGTGGTGGAGGCCAGCCCTACTCCGGGAGCGAACATCAGGGTGGCGGCCATCGCGCCGGCACCCACTGCGGCGCGCACACGCATGGAACTTGTTATCGCGGCCATGACAAGTCCTTCCTCCAGGGACCCACGGTGGGCCGAAGGTGGGGAGCGCTCACATGATGCCTGCTTCTACGCTCGTAGACCAGAGGGCCGGCCGGGGCCGGAACCCCGGCCTCCCCCCGGTGGAACCGGCGCCGTGCCGCTCACCCCCCGGGCCGCACCCCGGCACGGAGCAGGCCGTAGGTGTACGCGTCGTCCAGCGCCTGCCAGGATGCCGCGATGACGTTGGTGCCGACACCGACCGTGGACCACTCCCCGCGGCCGTCGGTCATCTCCACCAGCACCCGCGTGACCGACTTGGTCCCCTGCTCGCCCCACAGGATGCGGACCTTGTAGTCCACCAGGTCCATTCCGGCGAGCTCCGGGTGGGTGCGCTCCAGCGCCAGCCGCAGCGCCTTGTCCAGGGCGTTCACCGGTCCGTTGCCCTCGGCCGTGCTGACCAGGCGCTCCCCCTTGGCCCAGAGCTTGACGGTGGCCTCGTTGGCGTGGGTCCCGTCGGGGCGGTCCTCCACGATGGCCCGCCAGGACTCGACGCGGAAGTAGCGGGCGGCCGGTTCGCCGGTCCTGTGGCGTTCGGACTCGTCCCTCAGCAGCAGTTCGAACGAGGCGTCTGCGGCCTCGTAGGTGTAGCCGGCGCTCTCCCGCTCCTTGACCCGCTCCACGATCCGGCCGAGCAGCTCGCGGTCGGCCGACAGGTCGTACCCCAGCTCCTTCCCCTTGAGCTCGATCGAGGCCCGCCCGGCCATGTCGGAGACCAGCATCCGCATGCTGTTGCCCACCAGCTCCGGGCTGATGTGCTGGTACAGGTCCGGGTCCACCTTGATCGCCGAGGCGTGCAGCCCGGCCTTGTGGGCGAACGCGGAGACCCCGACGTAGGGCTGGTGGGTGGACGGGACCAGGTTGACCACCTCGGCGATGGCGTGGGAGATCCGCGTCATCTCGGACAGGCAGCCCTCGGGCAGCACCCGCCGGTCGTACTTGAGCTCGAGGGCTGCCACCACCGGGAACAGGTTGGCGTTGCCGACCCGCTCACCGTAGCCGTTGGCGGTGCACTGCACGTGGGTCGCTCCCCCGTCCACCGCGGCCAGGGTGTTCGCCACGGCGCACCCGGTGTCGTCCTGGGCGTGGATGCCGAGGCGCGCGCCGGTGTCCTCGTGCACCAGGCTGACCACCGCGTGGACCTGCGCCGGCAACATCCCGCCGTTGGTGTCGCAGAGCACCACCACGTCGGCGCCCGCGGTGTGGGCGGCACGGACCACCGCCTTGGCGTACTCGGGATTGGCGCGGTACCCGTCGAAGAAGTGCTCGCAGTCGACGAACACCCGCCGGCCGTGGGCCCGCAGGTGGCCCACCGTGTCCCGGACCATGGCCAGGTTCTCCTCCAGGGTGGTCCGTAGCGCCAGCTCCACGTGCCGGTCGTGTGACTTGGCCACCACCGTCACCACCGGGGCACCGGACTCCAGCAGCGCCGCCACCTGCGGGTCGTCCTCGACCCTGACCCCGGCCCGGCGAGTGGCGCCGAACGCGACGAGTTGCGCGTGCCGCAGGCCCAGCTCCGTCCTGGCCCGGGCGAAGAACTCGGTGTCCCTGGGGTTGGCTCCCGGCCAACCGCCCTCGATGAAGCCCACGCCGAAGTCGTCCAGGTGACGGGCGATGGTGAGCTTGTCGGCGACGGTGAGGGTGATGCCCTCACGCTGGGCTCCGTCGCGCAGCGTGGTGTCGAAGACGTGGAAGCCGTCGTGGGGACGGCGGGACGTGGTGCCCGTCATGGCTGGACTCTCCTGTCGGGATCCGGGTCGAGAGAAGATCCCGGTACCACTGTGCCTCCTGGCCGCGCGCTGCGCCGTCCTGCCGATGGGCCGGTCGGGGTGCCGTAAAAACGAAACGACCCCTCGCGGGTGCGAGAGGTCTGCGCGCGGGTCTGGGACACGATGGCCGCTGCCGTGCTGGGTCTGCCGGAGCGGTCACTGCGGACCGGCGCGCCTGCTGCCAATAATCATCACGGCGAGCGAGTGCACGGCGCCAGTCTGGCACACCTCGCCTCGAAGCGGACAATCGTCTCAGGATGCGGTCGCTTCGGTGTGTGTCACGGGTGGAGGCTCCGGGGGCCGCCGCCCGTGGACCGCGGCCCCTCGGTCGCGACCGGGCAACCGGCTCCCTGAGCCCCCGGTCGGGCCGGGGGCTCAGGGCCGGCGTCGTCAGAGGATGCGGTGCATCCAGCCGTACGGGTCGGGGGCGCCGCCGGTCTGGATGTCCAGGAGGGCCTTCCGCAGCCGCATGGTGATCTCACCCGGCCCGCCGTCGGCGACCGTCCAGTTCGCCGCGGTCGACTTCACCGTCCCCACGGGGGTGATCACCGCGGCCGTGCCACACGCGAAGACCTCGGTCAGCGAGCCGTCCGCGTTCCCCTGCTGCCACTCCTCCACGCTGATCCGCCCCTCGCCCGACTGGTAGCCGAGGTCGGACGCGAGCGTGAGCAGGGAGTCGCGGGTGACCCCGGGCAGCAGGGCACCGGTCAGCTCGGGCGTGACCAGCCGCGCCCCGGGACCGGCCCCGTAGACGAAGTACAGGTTCATCCCCCCCATCTCCTCCACCCAGCGGTGCTCGGCGGCGTCCAGCCAGACCACCTGGTCGCAGCCCTGCTCCGCGGCGTGCGCCTGGGCCACCAGGGAGGCGGCGTAGTTCCCCGCGCACTTGGCCTCCCCGGTGCCGCCCGGCGCCGCCCGGACGTACTCCCGGGACAGCCAGACCGAGACTGGCTTGATCCCACCGCTGAAGTAGGCGCCGGCCGGCGAGGCGATGAGCATGAACAGGTACTCGTCCGCCGGCTTGACGCCGAGGCCGCTCTCCATGGCGAACATGAAGGGCCTCAGGTACAGGCTCTGCTCCGGCTTGCTGGGCACCCACGCCTCGTCCTGGGTGACCAGGGCCTCCACCGCGGCCACAAACGTTTCCTCGGGCAGCTCGGGCATGGCCAGGCGACGGGCGGACCTGCGGAAGCGGACGGCGTTCTGGTCAGGGCGGAACGTCGCCACCCCGCCGTCCGGCTGCCGGTACGCCTTGAGTCCCTCGAAGATCGACTGCCCGTAGTGCAGGGCCATGTTGGAAGGATCGATCTCCAACGGTCCGTAGGGCACCAACTGGGCATCGTGCCAGCCACGGCCCGAGGTCCAGCGGATCGTCACCATGTGGTCGGTGAAGACCCGGCCGAAACCGGGGTTGGCCAGCCGGGCCTCGCGCTCGGCGGCGGGCAGCGGCTGCGCCGAAGGCTTCCGTTCGATGGTCAGGGGGGCCTGTGCGCTCGAGGGCGTGGTCATCTTCGTGTCCTTCACCTGTGTAGTGGTGGACCGCACCCGCCCCACCGGTACTCGGACGTCCTAGCTTATGGTCGGACGGCGACACCTCGGGCAGGGGGGTGCCGGGGTGCCACCGCGAAGCGGCAGGCCAGACGTGGCAAAAGGCGCGGGTCGCGTCCCTGGGACGATGGTCGCATCCCTCCGCTGGATATCCCAGCCTCGGAACGTACCGGACCAAGGGGGCGACCGGGGCCGGCCGGGCACCGCCACGCCGCTCGGGCGGTGGCCGAGGGACCCGCGGGCGGCCCGGCCCCGACGAACGGCTGCGGGCCGGGAACGACCCGTCGGGGCCGCCGGCCGTGCGGCGCCCCCGACCGGTCCGTGACCGCCGGCTCGGTCAGCCGGCCACGGCGGACGCGAGCGCGTCGCCGATCTGCGAGGTGGTCCGCGGGGCCGCACCCGGGCGTGAGGAGAGGTCCGCGGCGACCACGGACTCGATCCTGGCGGCCTCCTCGGGGAGTCCGAGGTGCCGCAGCATCAGCGCGACCGAGAGGACGGTGGCGGTGGGGTCCGCCTTGCCGGTACCGGCGATGTCCGGGGCCGAGCCGTGCACCGGCTCGAACATGGACGGGAAGGCACCGCTGGGGTTGATGTTGCCGCTGGCCGCGAGGCCGATGCCACCGGTGATGGCCGCGGCGAGATCGGTGAGGATGTCGCCGAAGAGGTTGTCGGTGACGATGACGTCGAACCGTTCCGGCTGGGTCACCAGGAAGATGGTCGCCGCGTCCACGTGCAGGTAGTCGGTGGTGACCTCGGGGAACTCCGTGGCCACCCGCTGGAAGATCTCGTCCCACAGGTGGCCGGCGTGCACCAGCACGTTGGTCTTGTGGACCAGGGTCAGCTTGCGGCGGGGACGGGCCTTGGCCCGGGCGAAGGCGTCGCGGACCACCCGTTCGATGCCGAACGCCGTGTTCAGGCTCACCTCGGTGGCCACCTCGTGCGGGGTGCCGGCGCGCAGCCGGCCGCCGTTGCCCACGTAGGGGCCCTCGGTGCCCTCCCGCACCACCACGAAGTCGATCTCCGGCCCGCCCGGGGCGGCGCCGTCGGCGCGGTGGGCGGCGAGCGGGGAGTCCACCCCGGGGAAGAGGCGGGCCGGGCGCAGGTTCACGTGGTGGTCGAAGGCGAACCGCAGCTTCAGCAGCAGTCCCCGCTCGAGCACCCCGGCCGGGACCGTGGGGTCCCCGATCGCGCCGAGCAGGATGGCGTCGTGGCTCTGGAGCTCCTTGAGCACACCGTCGGGCAGGGTCTCCCCGGTGGCGTGGTAGCGGCTGGCGCCGAGGTCGTATCCGGTGGTCTCCACCCGGACCGTCTCGGGCAGGACGGCGTCGAGGACCTTGAGGCCTTCGGCCACCACGTCCTGGCCGATACCGTCACCGGGAATGACTGCGAGGTGGAGGGTGCGTGACATGCGCGGCATGCTAGTGGGCGTCCCGGTCTATGACACGGCTCGTCCACGATATGGACGCCGTTCGGGGTGCCAGGCATTTCCCGGATGGCCGTAGACATCGTGTCACACTTCAGCCGCTTTGCCTGGTATGCCACATTCCTGTGGCATGAGGAGCACAGATTCGGGCCCGCCGCACCCCTCGAAGCGGCTGAGCATGGCCGAGCAGCACGCCTACCTGCGCGAGACGGTGCCCACCCGACGCGGGGTGCTGCGCCGGGGCGCGGTGGTCGCCGGTGCCGCGGTGGGCGCCGACACCCTGCTCACCCGCCCGGCCGGGGCCGTCGTCCCCGCCGGCCCGACGCTGCTCGACAGGCCGGCCACCGGGGTGGCACGCGGCGTCGCCGTCGCCCCCTTCGGCCGGCACCTCGCGTTCGGCGCCGATCCGCGGACCCAGGTCCGGGTGTCCTGGCAGGTCCCCGTCGCGGTCCGTCGGCCGTTCGCCCGGATCGGCCTGCGGCCCTGGGAACTGGACCGGCGGCTACCCGCCAGGGTGTGCGCCCTGCACACCCCGGCGCTCGGTCCGAAGGCGGGCCCGGTGGAGCAGTACTACCTGCACGTGGCGGTGGACGGGCTGCGGCCCGGCACCACCTACTTCTACGCGGTGGGACACGACGGCTTCGACCCCGCGTCGTCCCCGGCCCTCGGCGCGATCGGCTCGTTCACCACCGCTCCCCCCGCCGGTGCCAGGACCCGGTTCTGCTTCACCGCCTTCGGTGACCAGGGCGTGGGCCCCCACGCCGTGGCCAACGACAGCCTGGTGCTGGCCCAGGACCCGGCGTTCCACCTGCACGCGGGGGACATCTGTTACGCCGACACCAGCGGGTACGGCGCCACCAGCGACGCCTACGACCCGCGCACCTGGGACGTGTTCTTCACCCAGACCGAACCCGTGGCCTCCCGGGTGCCGTGGATGGTCACCACCGGCAACCACGACATGGAAGCGTGGTACTCCCCCACCGGCTACGGCGGGGACCAGGCGCGCTTCACCTTCCCCGACAGCGGACCGCTGCCCGCGCTGGCCCCCGGGGCCTACTCCTTCCGCTACGGCAACGTCGCGGTGGTGGCCCTGGACGCCAACGACGTCTCCTACGAGATCCCGGCCAACCTCGGTTACACCGGCGGCCGGCAGACCGCCTGGCTCGACCGGGAACTGGCTCGCCTGCGGGCCCTGGAGGACATCGACTTCGTGGTGGTCTTCTTCCACCACTGCGCCTACTCCACCACCCGCGACCACGCCTCGGACGGGGGTGTGCGGGAGCACTGGGTCCCGCTGTTCGACCGGTACCGGGTGGACCTGGTGGTCAACGGGCACAACCACGTCTACGAGCGCACCGACGCGGTGCGCTCGAACGCGGTGACCGCCCGGGTCCCGGTCGGCGCCACCGTCCGCCCGCAGACCGACGGCACCGTGTACGTCACCGCCGGTGGCGGGGGACGGGGCCTGTACGGGTTCCCCGCGCCGAGCCACCACGCCGGCCACGGCCGCCCCACGGAGCAGGTGGCGACGTACCGCTGGACGGAGACCGGGGAGCGCGACGCCGAGGTGGTGGAGTGGTCCCGGGTGCGCTACCCGGGGTACTCGTTCCTGAAGGTGGAGGCGGTTCCCGCACCCCGCGGGGCCACCACCCGGCTGGAGGTCTCCGCGTTCACCGACACCGGCGCGCTGGTGGACCGCTTCACCCTGGCCCGGGTCGCCCGCTGACCCCGCCGCCGGGGCCGGGCCGGGTGCCGGCAGGTCGGGCTCAGTCGTTGTCCTCGCCCTGGGCGTGGCCGGTCTCGCCCCCGTTGTCCCGGCGGTCCAGCGCACGCTGGAGGGCCTCGGTGGCGCGCTTGCGGGCGTTGTCGTCCATGGCTCACTCCGTTTCACGGCAGGTGGGTACGGCAGACGGGTTGCTTCTCACAGCGGAGGGGAACGTCCGACCCCGACGGGTGGCGGACCGCGCCCGCATGGGTGGCAGGTGGCGGCGGATTCCGCGCGGGAGGACCCGGGGTGGTGGGCAGGGGCGGAGGGTGGCCTGTTGCGGCACCGGGGAGCGGCGCGTCGGCTGGGTCCAGCGGACACGCGCCGCACGGTCGGACAACTCCACGCTAAGGGCAGACAGCCCGGTTGTCTCGCCAGTTACTAGGGTTTCCTACTATCTGAGACGGGAGCGCTCCCCCGCGGCTCCGCCCCCCCGGGAAACGGCCGTGCCCCACCCCCCGCGGGGGGGGTGGGGCACGGCAGGTGGGACGTGAGGTGGGGACGCTCAGTCCGCCAGGTTCACCACGCGCGCCGAGGTGGCGCCGATCTCCCCGGCCACCTCGGTCAGCACCGACTGCGGGATCTCGCTGTCCACGGTGAGCGCCACCAGGGCCTCACCGCCCTGGGCGGCCCTGGCCACCTGCATGCCGGCGATGTTGATGCCCGCCTCGCCGATGATCCGGCCCAGAGTGCCCACCACGCCCGGCCTGTCCTCGTAGGCCAGGAACGCCATGTGGTCGCTGAGCACGAGGTCCACGTCGTACTCCCCGATCCCGACGATTTTCTGGGCGTGCTTGGGACCGATCAGCGTCCCGGCGACCGAGACCTCGTCGCCGCTGGCCAGGGTGCCTCGCACGGTGACCACGTTGCGGAACTCCGGGCTCTCGTTGCTGGTCGTCAGCCGCACCTCGACACCGCGCTCCTGGGCGAAGAGCGGCGCGTTCACATAGCTGACGGTCTCCGCCACCACGTCCGCGAACACACCCTTGAGCGCCGCCAGCTCCAGCACCTTCACGTCGTGCTGGGTCAGCTCGCCGCGCACCTCCACGTCGAGCCGGACCGCCACCTCGCCGGCCAGCGCGGTGAAGATCCGCCCCAGCCGCTCGGCCAACGGGAGCCCGGGGCGCACGTCCTGGGCGATGATCCCGCCCTGCACGTTCACCGCGTCCGGGACCAGCTCGCCCGCGAGGGCGAGCCGCACCGACCTGGCGACCGCGACACCCGCCTTCTCCTGTGCCTCGTCGGTGGAGGCGCCCAGGTGCGGGGTGGCCACCACGTTGTCGAACTGGAACAGCGGGGAGTCGGTGCACGGCTCCTTGGCGAAGACGTCCAGCCCCGCGCCCGCGACCCGGCCCTCCTTCAGGGCGCTGGCCAGCGCCTCCTCGTCCACGATCCCGCCGCGGGCGGCGTTGACGATCCGCACCGAGGGCTTGACCTTGCGCAGCGCGTCCTCGCCGATCAGACCGATGGTCTCCGGGGTCTTGGGCAGGTGGACGGTGATGAAGTCGGAGACCTCGAGCAGCTCGTCCAGGCTCAGCAGGCGCACCCCCATCTGGGCGGCGCGGGCCGCCTGCACATAGGGGTCGTAGGCCACGACCTTCATGCCGAACGCCGACATGCGCTGCGCGACCAGGACGCCGATCCGCCCCAGGCCCACCACGCCGAGCACCTTCTCGCTGAGCTCGACGCCGGTGTACTTGCTGCGTTTCCACTCACCGTTGCGGAGCGCGGCGTTGGCCGGGGCGATGTTGCGGGCGGTGGCGATCAGCAGGCCGCAGGCGAGCTCCGCGGCGGTGACGATGTTCGACGTCGGGGCGTTCACCACCATCACCCCGGCCTTGGTGGCGGCGGAGACGTCGACGTTGTCCAGACCCACACCCGCGCGGGCGACCACCTTCAGCCGCTGTGCGGCGGCGATGGCCTCGGCGTCCACCTTGGTGGCGCTGCGGACCAGGACGGCGTCCACATCGGCGATGGCCGGCAGCAGCTCGGCCCGGTCGGCACCGTTGCAGTGGCGGATCTCGAAGTCCGGCCCCAGGGCGTCCACGGTGGCGGGCGACAGCTCTTCGGCGATGAGTACGACAGGCTTCGGGGGCACGGGGGGAATCCCCCGAGAGGTTGCTGTGCTCACGTGGTCCTCGCTTGCTCCTTCGCGCACGACCGGTCCCTTCGGCCGCGCTGCGGGCGATGGCGATAGGGATGTCCGCGTGGAAGACGCACGACGCTGTGAGCCTGACGCGCTACTCGCAGTCTAGTCACCCCGCCGAGACGTTCCCGCGCCGTTCGGCCGAATCCGCCGCCGCGTCATCGGGGCGGCAAGGGAGCAGGCCCGCCCCCGACCAGCGCTGGGCGCTGACCGGGGGCGGGCCTGCCGTCGGCCTGGGGCAGCCTATGCCTCCTCGTCCATCCAGCTCATCAGCTTGCGCAGCTTTCGGCCGGTGGTCTCCAGGGTGCTCTCGGCGTCCGCCTTCTTGTACTCGTTGTACTTGGGCAGTCCCGCCTTGTACTCGGCCATCCAGCTCTTGGCGAAACTTCCGTCCTGGATCTCGGCGAGAACCTTCTTCATCTCGGCCCGGGTCTCGTCGGTGACGATGCGCGGGCCGGTGACGTAGTCGCCCCACTCGGCCGTCTCCGAGATCGACCAGCGCATCTTCTCCAGGCCGCCCTCGTACATCAGGTCGACGATCAGCTTCAGCTCGTGCAGGCACTCGAAGTAGGCGATCTCCGGCTGGTAACCGGCCTCGACCAGGGTGTCGAAGCCCGCCTTGACGAGGGCCGAGGCACCACCGCAGAGGACCGCCTGCTCACCGAAGAGGTCGGTCTCGGTCTCCTCGGTGAAGGTGGTCTTGATCACGCCGGCCCGGGTGCCGCCGATGCCCTTGGCGTAGGACAGGGCCAGCTCGAACGCCTTGCCGGTGGCGTCCTGCTCCACCGCGGCGATGCACGGCACCCCGCGCCCCTCCTCGAACTGCCGGCGCACCAGGTGGCCCGGGCCCTTGGGGGCGACCATGCACACGTCCACGCCGGCCGGGGGCTTGATGAAACCGAAACGGATGTTGAAGCCGTGCCCGAAGAACAGGGCGTCGCCGTCCTTCAGGTGCGGGGCGATCGACTCATTGTACACGTCCGCCTGGATCGGGTCCGGAACCAGGACCATGATCACGTCAGCCTCGGCTGCCGCCTCGGCGGCGGTGACCACCCGCAGCCCCTGCTCCTCGGCCCTGGCCCGGGACTTGGAGCCCTCCGGCAGGCCCACCCGGACGTCGACGCCCGAGTCACGCAGGGACAGCGCGTGGGCATGGCCCTGGCTGCCGTAGCCGAGGACCGCGACCTTGCGGTTCTGGATGATGGACAGGTCGGCGGCGTCGTCGTAGAACAGCTCGGCCACTTCGGAGTTCTCCTTGTTCACGAATGGTGCGTCGTTCGCGGATGGTGCGTCGTTCACGAGTGGTGCGTCACACCGTATGCCGCGGGGTGGGGGTGTTGCTCGGTACGTGGCGCGCGCCCGCGGCAGTGGGTGCCGACGGCGGACGCGGCCCGGGGACGCCGGGACCCGGTGGGGTCCCCGTGGGTCCGGCCCAGCCGGGCCCGGGGCCGTGCCCGGGCCCCGTGGGGACTACGCCGAGCGGTCCAGCGCGCGCAGCGACCGGTCGGTGATGGACCGCCCGCCGCGACCGATGGCGACCACGCCGGACTGGACCAGTTCCTTGATCCCGTACGGCTCCAGCATCTTCAGCATCGCCTCCAGCTTGTCGCCGCTGCCGGTGGCCTCGATGGTGACCGCGTCGGGTGAGACGTCCACCGTCTTGGCCCGGAAGAGCTGGACGATCTCCACGATCTGCGATCTCGTCTCGTTGTCGGCCCGGACCTTCACCAGGACCAGTTCCCGCCGGATCGCCGACGACGGGTCGAGCTCAACGATCTTCAACACGTTGACCAGCTTGTTGAGCTGCTTGGTGACCTGCTCCAGGGGCAGTTCCTCGACGCTCACCACGATGGTGATCCGGGAGATGTCCGGGTGCTCGGTGGTCCCGACGGCGAGCGAGTCGATGTTGAAGCCGCGGCGGAAGAACAGCGCGGCGATCCTGGCCAGGATCCCGGGCTTGTTCTCCACGAGGACGGAGAGCGTGTGCTTGGACATGGTCGGGTTCTTCCGTTCCTCGTCGGGTCAGTCGTCGGAGTCGCCGAAGTCCGGACGGACATCGCGGGCGGCCATGATCTCGTCGTTGGAGGCGCCCGCGGCGACCATCGGCCACACCATGGCGTCCTGGTGCACGATGAAGTCCACGACCACCGGTGCGTCGTTCAGCGCCAGTGCCTTCTCGATCACCGCGTCGAGCTGGTCCGGGCTCTCGCAGCGCAGGCCGTGGCAGCCCATGGCCTCGGCCAGCTTGACGAAGTCGGGGACCCGGGTCCCGGCGGGGGCCCGGCCGGTGCCGGAGTCGAGCGAGTCGGGGCCGCTGTGCAGCGCGGTGTTGGAGTAGCGCTGCCCGTAGAAGAGCGTCTGCCACTGGCGGACCATGCCCAGCGCGCCGTTGTTGATGATCGCGACCTTGATCGGGATGTTGTTCAGCGCACAGGTGACCAGCTCCTGGTTGGTCATCTGGAAGCAGCCGTCGCCGTCGATCGCCCAGACCGTGGCGTCCGGGCGGCCGGCCAGGGCACCCATGGCCGCGGGGACCGCGTACCCCATGGTGCCCAGGCCGCCCGAGTTCAGCCAGGTGCCGGGCTTGTCGAAGGAGATGAACTGCGAGGCCCACATCTGGTGCTGCCCCACCCCGGCGGCGTAGATCGTGTCCTCGCTCGAGAGCTGACCGATGCGCTCGATGACCTGCTGCGGGGAGAGACTGCCGTCCGCCGGGGCGTCGTACCCGATGGGGTACGTGTGCTTCCAGTCCTTCAGCCGGTTCCACCACTCCGAGTAGTCGCCCTTGCGGCCGGCGTCGTGCTCCGCCTGCACCGCGACGACCAGGTCGGCGATGACCTCCCGGGCGTCGCCGACGATCGGGACGTCCGCCAGCCGGTTCTTGGAGATCTCCGCCGGGTCGATGTCGGCGTGGACCACCTTGGCCCCCGGGGCGAAGGTGTCCAGCCGACCGGTGACCCGGTCGTCGAACCGGGCGCCGAGCGCGACCAGCAGGTCCGCCTTCTGCAGCGCCGCGACGGCCGGCACCGAGCCGTGCATCCCGGGCATGCCCAGGTGTGCCGGGTGGCTGTCCGGGAACGCTCCGAGCGCCATCAGCGTGGTCACCACCGGTGCTCCGGTCAGCTCGGCCAGGACCCGCAGCTCCGCGGTGGCCCGGGCCTTGAGCACACCGCCGCCGACGTACAGCACCGGGCGCTTCGCCGCGGTGATCATGCGCGCCGCCTCGCGGATCTGCTTGGCGTGCGGCTTGGTCACCGGCCGGTACCCCGGCAGGTCGGTCGCCGGGGGCCAGCGGAAGGTGGTCTGCGCCTGGAGGGCGTCCTTGGCGATGTCCACCAGGACCGGGCCCGGGCGCCCCGTGGAGGCGATGTGGAACGCCTCAGCGATGGTCCGCGGGATGTCGTCGGCGTCGGTGACCAGGAAGTTGTGCTTGGTGATCGGCATGGTGATGCCGCAGATGTCCGCTTCCTGGAAGGCGTCGGTGCCGATGGCCTGGGTGGCGACCTGCCCGGTGATCGCGACCAGCGGGACGGAGTCCATGTGGGCGTCGGCGATGGGGGTCACCAGGTTGGTGGCCCCCGGTCCCGACGTCGCCATGCAGACACCGACCCGGCCGGTGGCCTGCGCGTAGCCGGTGGCCGCGTGCCCGGCGCCCTGCTCGTGGCGGACCAGCACGTGGCGCACCCGCGAGGAGTCGAGCAGCGGGTCGTAGGCGGGGAGGATCGCCCCGCCGGGGATACCGAAGACGGTGTCGGCCCCGACCTCCTCCAGGGCGCGGATGAGGGACTGCGCCCCGGTGAGCCGCTCGGCGGGGGCGGAGGGCTGCGCCGCGTTGCGGCCCCGCGGCTGCGGATGATGGGTCCCGGTGGCCTGCTCGGTCATCTGCCTTCTCTTCTCGAGAGGTGGTGCTGGTGGGGAAGGTGGGGTTTCTCGGCAAACAAAAAACCCCTCGTGCCCTTGGGCAAGCGAGGGGAGCGCGTCAGCTTGGGGATCACTGGGACGGGACCGCCCAGGATCAGCCGACGCGCCAGCCGAGTACGAGAATTCGGGTGCGCATGGCACCGACCTTCCTCCGACATCGTGCGGAGTGTCAAGCCGGTGGGACGGACGTCTCATCATGCGAGCCAGGAAGGTGGTGGGCGGGGAGCGCTCCGGCGGGCACCACCGCGGGCGGGGACGCATGTGGCACCGGGTAGGCGCCGGCCGCGAGGGCGTGCTCGAGCTGCTTGTGCTCCAGGGGCCCGGAGAAGACCAGGCCCTGGGCGTAGGTGCAGCCCATGGCCCGCAGCGCCTGTGCCTGCTCCGGGGTGTCCACCCCGTCGGCGATGGTGGTCAGACCCAGCTCGGTGGCGAGCCGGAGCATCCCGGCGGTGAGCTTGTAGAGCCGGTCGCACTCCAGCACGCCCTCCACGAAACTGCGGTCGATCTTGACTATGTCCACCGGGAGCCGGCGCAGGGCGGTCATCGATCCGGAGCCCGCGCCGAAGCAGTCCAGGGCGATCCGCACCCCCATCCGCTTGAGACCCTCCAGACGCCGCTGGAGCTCCTCCATGGAGTCGCGCGGGTCGCTCTCCGAGACCTCGAGCACCAGGCCGTCGGGGGCCAGTCCGAGGCGGCGGACGACCGCCTCGATGCCGTCGTCCGGCACGCCCCGGTCGAGCAGTCGCTTGGCGGAGATCCGCACCGCCACGGGGGTGCGGTACCCGGCCCGGCGCCGGTCCGCGGCCTGCTCCACGGCCTCTCCCACGAGCCAGCGGCTGAGCTCGGCGGTGCGGCCGGAGTCCTCGGCCATCCGCAGGAACTCCGCCGGGGTGAGCAGGATGCCCTGGGCTGACCGCCACCTGGCCTGGGCCTCGACGATGGAGATCCTGCCGGTGACCAGGTCCACCACGGGCTGGTGCAGCAGGGCGAACTCGCCCTCGTGCAGTGCGGCCCGCAGCCGCCCGGCCAGCTCGGTGCGGCGCACCACGTCCGCCTGCATCTGCGGGACGTACATCTCCACGCGGCCCTTGCCGGCGGACTTGGCGCGGTACATCGCCAGGTCGGCGTTGCGCATCAGCTCGGTGCAGGTGATGCCGGGCTCGGCGAACGCCACCCCGATGCTGGCCGCCACCCGCACCGTGGTGCCGGCCACCCGGTAGGGCTCAGAGAGGGAGAGCCTGATCCGGTCGGCGACCTCACGGATCTGGAACTCGCGCAGGTAGCGGTCCTCGCTGCCGCCGCAGACGAGCGCGGCGAACTCGTCACCCCCGAACCTGGCCACGGTGTCCGCCGCCCGGACCGCCTCCTGGAGCCGGCGGGCGGCGTGCACCAGGAGCTCGTCCCCCGCCTGGTGTCCCACGGTGTCGTTGACGGCCTTGAAGCCGTCCAGGTCGATGAAGAGCACCGCGGCCACCCCGTCGCCCGTCCTGCGGCCACCGAGCGCCTGGCGGACCCGTTCGGTGAACAGCGCCCGGTTGGGCAGGTCGGTGAGCGCGTCGTGGGAGGCGCTGTGCTGCAACTGCGCCTGGAGCCTCACCCGCTCGGTGACGTCCCGGCAGTTGAAGATCAACCCGTCCTGGTGCCGGTTGACTGTGGACTCCACGTGCAGCCAGGTGCCGTTGCCGGAGCGGATGCGGCACTCGATGCGGGTGGCCGCCTCCTCCGACGGTGGCGCGGTGAGGAAACGGCGCAGCTCCCTGAGCAACGGGCCCAGGTCGGCCGGGTGGACCAGCCGGGCGAACTCGGTGCCGACCAGGTCCTGCGGGGACCGCCCGTAGACCCCCTGGGAGGCGGGGCTGACGTAGCGCAGCACGCCGGTGGGGGTAGCGATCATGATGACGTCGCTCGAGCCCTGCACCAGGGAGCGGAAGTGGTTCTCCTTCTGCGCCAGCTCCTGGGTGAGCGAGATGTTGTCCAACAGCATGATGCCCTGCCGGATCGCCAGCGCGAGCACCACCAGGCAGCAGGTCAGCAGCACCACGCGGTCCACCCGGCGGCCGTGCAGGGCGCTGTAGATGATGCCCAGGCTGCACACCGCGGCGGCGACGTACGGGGTCAGCGCGGTCAGCGCGCCAGCCACCCGGCGCACCGGCTGGGTGACCACCGCGGCGCGCATCCTGCGGGTCGCCCTGGCCGCGTCCTCGCGGGCGCTGACCCAGGGTGCGTAGGCCAGCATCATGCTGCCGCTGAACCACCCGGCGTCCAGGAGCTGTCCCGAGCGGTAGCTGTCCCGCAGCACCGGGGTGGTGAAGAGCGCGTCGCACAGCACGGTGACGGCGAGCGCGGCGAGCGCGGTGTTCACCGCCGCCCGGTTGGCGGACGAGCGGCGGAAGCGCAGTGCCAGCACCATGCTGACCATGACGATGTCCAGCAGCGGGTAGGCGAGGGTGATCGCCGTGCGCAGCGAGTCCCCCGAGCTGGAGTCCGCGGTGTGCGCCAGCGCCAGGCTCCAGGTCAGGGTGATCAGCGACCCGGAGATCAGCCAGCTGTCGAGCCCGAGGCAGACCCAGCCGAGCCGGGTGTAGGGCCGCTTGGCCAGCACCAGCAGGCCGACGATGGCCGGCGGGGCGAACAGCAGGAAGAAGCAGTCGGCCAGCGACACCGAGGGCACCGGGCGGTCGAGGACGACCTCGTACCAACCCCACACGGCGTTGCCGGTGGCCACCATGAACGACGAGGTGGCGAAGAGCACCCAGGCCGGCCGGCTGCAGCCGGGGGACCGGTGCGCGTACCACAGGCAGGACGCCCCCGCGCACAGCGAGGCCGCACTCAGCCCGAAGTCGCCCATGACCGCGGCGAGGAAGGCCGTGCCCCAGCCGGCGGCGGAACCCGCGGCGTAGGCGATGCACAGCAGGGCCACCAGCACGGGCGGCAGCAGCCCGGGACGGCCGGTGGCCACCGGCGCCCGGCTCAGGACAATGCTGGGCGAGCTCACTTCACTTCCCGCCCTTCCCGGTGCCCTCGGACCGGTGCACTCGGATCCGATCCCGCGTCGGGTTGGTGTTTCGGCAGTTACCGGTCCAGTTCTTGGTCCATTGGCCGCACATCGCCCGTCGCCCCCCTTGGGTCCGTGACTCGTTGGGCTTATTCCGGCGTCCGCACTCACCCCCGGGTAATTGGGAGTTACGGTGCATCCCCGCTCCGTGACGATACACCAGGTTGGTCACTCAGGGACATAGCCAATGCACTCAGCGTAACCAAATCGGGTGGTGCAGACACTCAGTGCAGTCAAAGGGCCGTCAAACGCCTTCTTCTCGCTGAAATAAGGCAAGTCAGCTCATGACAATGACATTTTCCAGTGGTTCTTCGGAGAGATAGCGCCGAACCTGGGCGCGAACCAGACGTCGCGCACGCGGGAGGAATGCGGTGCTGCTGCCACCCACGTGGGGACTGATGAGGATGTTGGGCGCGTGCCACAGGGGGTGCCCGGGGGGCAGCGGCTCAGGATCGGTGACGTCCACGGCGGCGTGCAGCCGGCCGGCCTCCAGCTCCCGGAGCAGCGCCCCGGTGTCCACCACCGCTCCCCGGGACACGTTCACCAGCAGCGCGCCGTCCTTCATCCGGGCCAGGAACCCGGCGTCCACCAGACCACGGGTGGCCTCGGTGAGCGGTGTGACGACGATCACGACATCCGCCCTGGGCAGCAGGTGTGGCAGGTCGTCGTGGGGGCGCACGGGGCCGCGTTCGGTGGTGCGGGCGGTGCGTGCGACCCGTTCCACGTCGCACTCGAAGGGCGTGAGCCGGTCCTCGATGGCGGAGCCGATGGCGCCGTAACCCACGATGAGCACCGTGCGGTCGGCGAGCGCCGGATAGAAGCCGGCGTACCACCGCTCCGCGTCCTGCCCCCGGACGAAACGGGGGACGCCGCGCAGCGACGACAGGACGAGGGTCAGCGCGAGCTCCGCGGTGCTGGCCTCGTGCACGCCGCGGGCGTTGCAGAGCGTGACCCCGTCAGGAATGTGCGGCAGCAGGTTGTCGACACCCGCGGTAAGCGTCTGCACCACCCTGAGTCTCCGCATCCGGCGCAGCAGCGGCACGGCGCGCTCCCCCTTCACATAGGGCGGTACGAAGAATTCCACGTCCTCGATTCCAGGGGGGAGTTCTTCTTCTCCGTCCCAGTGGCCGTATTCCGGCCCCTCGGGCAGACCTTCGATTTCGCCGGGCGAGAGGGAGAGCCAGATGCGTTTCGTCGTAGCCATGCCAGGAGGCTAGTCACCAAACGTTAGTTTGGTGACTCCACCGGTATGGGGAGTTGCGGAAGGACGGCCGGGTGGAGCTCAGGAGAATAGGTGCGGCGACTCTCGAAGTGGGCGCCGTGGGACTGGGCTGCATGCCCATGAGCTGGGCGTACAGCGCCTCGAAACGGAGCGGGGAGGAGTCACTGCGCGCGGTGCGGGCCGCACTTGACCACGGCGTGACTTTGCTGGACACAGCGGACATGTACGGTCCTTTCACCAACGAGCTGCTGGTCGGAAGGGCGTTGCGGGGGCGGAGGGAGAACGCGTTCCTGTCCACCAAGTGCGGGTTGCTGGTGGGGGAACAGCACCTGGTGGCGAACGGCCGTCCCGAGTATGTGCGGCGGGCCTGTGACGCCTCCCTGCGCAGGCTCCAGACCGATGTCATCGACCTCTACCAGTTGCACCGGGTGGACCCCGAAGTACCCCTCGCGGAGACCTGGGGAGCCATGTCGGAGCTGGTCACAGCGGGTAAGGTCCGCGCACTCGGGTTCTGCGCCGTGGGGGTGCGCGGCGACCGGCGCGGGGGCGCGAACAGAGGCGCAGACGTGCATTCGGACACGCTCAGTAACCTCTCGTGCGCGCAACAGGTGTTCCCCGTCTCCTGTGTGCAGGCGGAGCTCTCCGTGTGGTCCCCCGAGGCACTCGACACCCTGCTGCCCTGGTGCGCGGCCCGCGGGGTGGGGCTGCTCGCCGCCATGCCGCTGGGCAACGGGTTCCTGACCGGCACACTGCGGCCTGGTGAGGGCTTCGAACGGGACGACGTGCGGGCCCGGCACCCGCGGTTCACCGCGGAGATGATGGCCGCCAACCAGCCGATCGTGGTCGGTCTGCGTCGGATCGCCGAACGCCACGGGGTGACGGCCGCACAGGTGGCGCTGGCCTGGGTGCTCGCCCAGGGCGTCCAGGTGGTGCCGGTGCCGGGCACCAAGCGAGAACGCTGGGCCGTACAGAACGCCGGGGCGGCCGACGTACGGTTGACCGCACGGGACCTCGCGGAGATCGCGGCCCTGCCCCGGGCCCGTGACTCCTGGGACTGACCGGCGCCGCCCCCCGGCGCACAGGGCGCACGGTGGGGGCAGAGGCAGGGGCGGGCGCCGAGGGCGCCCGGCAGAGGGGGCGGCGGGAGGGCCAGCGCGGTGCGCCCAGCGGTTCACCGCGTGCGCGCGGCCGAATCGTGCTGTGCTTGGGGCATGGACCGCCACGGACCACGTCGAGTCGCCGCCCGAACCCCACGAGGAGCGGGCACGGGCAAGGCCACTCCGGGGGAGACCGCCCCCCGGAGCGCGCCCACACGCCACGTCACCGGCCGCGGCGCCGCGGTGCGCGGTGCCGCGGCCGGGATCGTCACCGCGGCGCTGCTCGCCGCGGCCGCCTGCTCCTCGAGCGACGACGCCCCGAAGTCCGCGGCCTCCACGCCCCGCACCACCGTCGGGGTCTCCCCGTCCGGCTCGGCGCCGCCGGCCGGGTCCTCCCCCAAGGTGACCGTGGCAGGGACGATCACGGGCAACCTGAAGACGCCCTGGGGGATGGCCTTCCTCCCGGACGGAACCGCCCTGGTGGGCTCCCGGGACACCGCCGCGGTGGTACGCGTCACCGAGGACGGGGACAAGGAGCCGGTGGGTACCGTCCCCGGGGTTCGGACCGCGGACGGAGCGGGCGAGGGCGGGTTGCTCGGCCTGGCGGTCTCGCCGACCTTCGAGCGTGACCACCTCGTCTACGCCTACCTCACCTCCCCGCGGGACAACCGCATCGTGCGGATGCGGCTCGAGGGCGACCAACTGGGACGGCCCTCCCCCGTGCTGACCGGGATTCCCAGCGGCACCAACCACAACGGCGGGCGGATCGCG
Organism: Wenjunlia vitaminophila DSM 41686; assembly: GCF_000380165.1. Lineage (GTDB taxonomy): Bacteria > Actinomycetota > Actinomycetes > Streptomycetales > Streptomycetaceae > Wenjunlia > Wenjunlia vitaminophila. The sequence goes on along the minus strand of NZ_KB904660.1, from coordinate 76,981 downwards.
TTCGGCCCGGACGGCATGCTGTACGCGGGCACCGGCGAGCGGTACGAGTCGTCCCTCGCCCAGGACAAGAGGTCGCTCGGCGGGAAGATCCTGCGGATGCGGCCCGACGGCGAGCCCGCACCAGGCAACCCCTTCCCCGACTCCGTCGTATACAGCCTGGGCCACCGCAACGTCCAGGGTCTCGCCTGGGACGCCCAGGGCAGGTTGTGGGCGTCGGAGTTCGGCCAGCACACCTGGGACGAGCTCAACCTGATCCGTCCGGGCGGGAACTACGGTTGGCCCGTGGTGGAGGGCATGTCCGACGACGAGGCCAAGAAGAAGAAGTACATCAACCCGGTCGCCCAGTGGCGCACCGCCGAGGCGTCACCGAGCGGCATCGCCTACGCCGACGGAGCGATCTGGATGGCGTCGCTGCGAGGAGAGCGGCTGTGGCGGGTCGTCCTGGACGGCACCCGGGTCAGCGGCAGGCCCAAGGCGTTCGTCACCGACCGCGGGCGGCTGCGCACGGTGGTCCACGCACCCGACGGCTCGCTGTGGCTGACCACCAGCAACACCGACGGTCGCGGGGCGCCGCGGGACGGGGACGACCGGCTCCTGCGCCTCACCGTGCGCTGACCGGCGGTGGTTCCTCCCCGATCGACGACGTGCCGGTGTGGCTTCACGGCGGAGCAGCCAGGCCGTGGATGCTCCGTCGTGGGGCTCCCGGGCGGTGTGCCCGCACCCGGGGCACCACCGAAGGCTGGCAGGGTGCCCAGACGCCGACGGCGAACTTACGATGGGACCGAGCCACGGTCCCCACGGCCTCGCGGCCGAAAGGACGCCCGCTCCGGCCGGAGCCGGGGACACCCACGCGGACGAACGGATGGCGACATGCTCGGAGGCGTCTTCGAGGAACTCTTCGCACCCGGGCGCAGGCACGCCGAGGACGAACGCAACCGCCTCGCCCTGACCCGCGACGAACCCGGCGACTCCGACCCCGGCAGCGGCCCCATCGACCTGGACTCGGGGGTCGTGGTGATCCGTCCCCGCCGCACCGACTGACCGGGCCGGAGCCGTCACAGCCGGCGTCGCGGACGGCGGGGCGGCCGGCTCCCCCCACCCGAGCGCCCACCGTGAGCCGACGCCGGCCGGGGTCACGCCGGTTGGAAGAGACCCAGCCGGTGGACGAGCGCGGCGGCCTCACCACGCCCGGTGACGTTGAGCTTCCCCAGGATGTTCGACACGTGCACGCTGACCGTCTTCGGTGAAATGAACAGCTCCTCGGCTATCTGCCGGTTGCTGCGCCCGGCCGCCACCAGCCGCAGCACCTCGGCCTCCCGCCTGGTCAGCCCCAGGGAGGAGTCCGGGGACTCCGGCTCCCGTTCCTCCGGCTCCCTGGGGACGTCGGTGAGCGCGATCCTCGCCCGGTCGGCGAGCTGCCGGACGTCCCGGGACAGCCCCGAGGCGCCCAGGGCGTCGGCTGTGGCCACGGCCCGGCGCAGTTCCCCGGCGCCGCGCCGCCTGTCGCCCGCACCGAGCAGCGCCTCGGCCAACCGGTGTCTGGCGACCGCGACCGGATACGGCCAACCCACCGGCTCCAGTGCGCCCACCGCCCGTTCCCAGAGGTCCACCTCGGCGCAGCCCTCGGCCCTGGCCAGCTCGGCCTCCAGCATCAGTGACCACGCGGACCACACCGGCACGTGGCACGGCAGGTCGGCGGCGGTGGCCCTGATGCGGGCCAGTACGTCCGGGCGCTCCCGCTCCGACCCCGGCAGCCCCAGCGACTCGGCCTCCGCCCGCGCCCCCTGGAACAGCAACGGCCACACGTAGCGCTCCAGGCCGGCAGGGAAACCGGGGGGCTTGAGCGCCTCCAGGAGCCGGCTGCGTGCCAGCGCGAACCTCCTGCCGCGGGCAGCGAGGCCCACCTGGAGGGCGCTCAACGGCGCCTTGTGCTGCGGCTGTGGGTAGCCGCCCAGGTGCTCGACGGCCAGGGCCGTGTACTTCTCCGCCGCGGCCAGCTCGTCCCGCAGCAGGGACAGCGTGGCCATGCGCAGCTCCAGGGAGCCCTTGGTGTGCAGGGTGCGCACCCACTCGATGCCCTGTTTGTACCTCGCCTCGGCGGCCTCCCACTCGCCGAGGGAGATCAGTGACTCGACGAGGTTGCCCAGGATGAACGCGCCCTTGTCACGGGACAGGCGGTACCGGTCGGCCACGGCGACACCGGCCACGGCCACCTCGACCGCCTCGGCGGACCTGCCGGCGCCCTCCAGGCTGGAGGAGAGGTTGGTATAGCCGCGCGCCAGCACGTCGGTACTGCCCAGGTCCCTGGCGCGGCGCACCAGGTCCTGGAGCTCGGCTATCTGGGCGTGCGGCGGCTCCTGCTCGGACTGCATGGTGGCCAGGCTGATCCTGGCGTGCAGCTCCACCTCGGGGGCCCCCACCTCCACGGCGAGCCGCACCGCCTCCTGCCCGATCTCCACGCTGTGGGGAGTGGGGACGTGCAGCATGTCCCAGGTGGCGACCCGGCTGAGCACGTCGGCCCGGACGGCGGACGGGGGCAGCCCCTCGACCAGCCGCTGCGCGGTGAGCAGCTCCTCCTTGCCGTCACCGAGCCCGAGGGCGGTGACGGTGTGCGAGCGCTGGGTCCAGAACCAGGCGGTGCGCAGGGGGTCGTCGGCGGCGTTGAGCTGGCGCAAGGCGAGCTTGACCATCCGGTGGGCCCGCTCCCAGGAGCTGGCCCGGCGGGCGGCCACGGTCGTCTCGGCCAGCAGGTCCAGGTAGCACAGCGGGGCGTCGCCCGCTGTGGGGGAGCCGTAGGGCGGGTAGACGGCGTCCGGCGCCCCGGCACCGGGCAACGACTCGCGCGTTTCCGGGGAGACCGCCTCCCACAGCTCGAGCGCCCGCTCCAGCAGGGCCAACTGCTCGGAGTAGGCGCTGCGCCGCCTGGCCACCCGAGCCGCCTCCAGGGCGGCGGGAAGCGCCTTGTCCGCGTCCCGGGCGTTGTGCCAGTAGCTGGCGAGCCGTGCGGCCCGCTCCTCGCTGGGGACCAGCTCGGGGGACGCCTCCAGGGCTTCGGCATAACGGCGCTCGAGCCGGCTGCGCTCCCCCGGCAGGAGGTCGTCCACCACGGCCTCCCGCACCAGTGCGTGCCGGAACCGGTAGCCGTCACCCTCGTCGGTGGGGACCAGGATGTGCTCGCCGACCGCCCGGCGCAGCGCGTGGAGCAGCTCGTCCTCGGGCAGCCCGGCCACCGCTGCGAGCAGGGGGTACTCCACCCGCGACCCGCCTCCCGCGGCGACCCTGACCACTGCCTGGGTGTCCTCGGGCAGCGCCTCGACCCGGACCAGTAGCAGGTCGCGCAGGGAGTCGCTGATGTTCGTGCAGCCGGAGTGGAGGTTGCACGCCAGTTCCTCGACGAAGAACGCGTTCCCCTCCGACAACCGGTAGACCCGGCTCACCAGGTCCTGGTCCGGCTCGGCGGCGAGGATGCCGGCGAGCTGGCGGGCCACCTCCTCGGGGGTGAACCGGGAGAGCTCCAACCGCTCCACGGTGCGCAGCCGGTCGAGCTCCGCGAGGAACGGGCGCAGGGGGTGCCTGCGGTGCAGGTCGTCGGCCCGGTAGGTGGCCACGATCAACAGCCGGCCCCGTTGCACCGAACGGAAGAGGAAGGCCAGCATGTCCCGGGTGGACCGGCCGGCCCAGTGCAGGTCCTCCACCGCGAGCACGATGGTGCGGTGCTCGGAGAGCTTCTCCAGCAGCGCCACGGTCAGCTCGAAGAGCCGCCCGCGCCCCGCCTCGTCGTGGGACTCCCGAGCCACCTCGCCGAGATCGGGCAGGAGCCTGGCCAACTCTCCCTCATGGCCCGCGGCAGCCGCCCGCAACTCGGGCCCGAGCTCCCGGTGGAGCGTCCGCAGCGCGGTGACCAGCGGGGCGAAGGGCAGGCCGTCGGCGCCGATCTCCAGGCAGGCACCGACCGCGGCGACCGCCCCGGCCTCCTGCGCCCGGGCCAGGAACTCCTCGAGCAGGCGCGTCTTGCCCACGCCGGCCTCACCGCCGACGAGGAGCGCCTGGGGCTCCGCGCGGTCGGCCCGACGCAGGGCGACGTCCAACGCCGCCAGCTCTTCCTCGCGGCCGACGAACACGGGACTCACGGACATGGTCTGCACACTGCCGAGCATGACATACCGCTCTGACAGTTCCTCCTGGATATTTCGGGGCGGCCCCTCCCGGGTCGGACAGGGAACGCCCACCGGGTTCGGTACGGCCCGCAGGGGCCGGCCGTCAGAACTGGACCTCCACACCACGGGGGCTCCTCCCGTTCGACACGGCTGCGACTCCACGAGGGGTCCATCGGTTCATCGGACGGCCCCCGGGTCGTCCTGCCGACGTGGGTGACGGTCATGTCGTCCTACGTCGGCAGCGGACCCGTGCGCTCAGCAGCGCCCAGGGCCTGTCTGATGAGTGGCGCCGTCCGCCCGGAGGGCGGCGGGATTCATCAGACAGGCCCTAGGCGGCGGTACGGAACTGGTCGCTCGTCCGCGGGGCTGAGCCCCACGTGCCCCTCCGGGCCCGGCGGCGCCCCCGGGCTGCCTTCGCCGCCCGCTCGGCGAGCCGCTCACGCTCAGCCGTGGCGCGGAGTTCGGCGGCCACCATTTGGTGCGCCTCGTAGTGGTAGTACGAAAACACGGTTCTCCTTGTGCTGGCCGGGAGGTTTCCCCGGCGACTGCACCCACTCTGGCTCCTCGAGGGGGTCCGGCACATCGGGAGATCGCCGCATCCTGGGTCGGTCCGGGGCCTTAGTCCCCGGGCGCAACAGGCGGCGGACTCCTTAGTCAGGCACTGACCCGTGCCTAGGCACCGACGACGCGTCCGACGCCGGAAGGGGCCAACGGGGAGCCAGGTGCCCGTGTGGCGGTGCCACACCGCGCCGTAGGGGACTGTCGCGATTCGGTTACACGCAGGTTGCAGGATTCCGTTGACCCCGGGGGATGCGGCGGGCATGGTGAACCGGCCCTGCTTGGATGGGACCCTCACATCCCTCACGGTCCATCACATCAGCAGTAATACGTCCCCCTTGAACGTGGAACGGGAGCAGTCCGCATGGACAACAGCTTGTACATCGGCCCGGATACGGCGCCTGACCGCTACCGGCTGGTTCGCTCGATAGGCCGGGGTGGCGAGGCCACCCTCTACCTGGCCGAGCTCAAGCTGGCAGGCGAAACCGAACCGGTGGTCGTCAAGGTGCTCGACTCCAAGGTCACGCTCTCCCCCGAGCACTTCGCGAAGGTCAGCGAGAAGTGGAACGAGCAGGCCGAGCTGCTGCGCTTCGTTCACCGTCTCGGGGTGGTGGGGGTGCGTGAGCACTTCGAGGGCCCCCCGACACACCGCCAGGGAAAGGGCGACGACACCGCGGGACGTGCCCTGTACCTGGTGATGAACCACGTGGACGGCCTCGACCTGCGGGACTGGCGGGCCGAACGCAGCATGGACACCCCGGGCGAGCGGCGGGAGGCCATGCGCTGCCTCGAGCAGCTCGCCGACGTGCTGGACTGGCTCCACCTGGGCAAGGGCACCCCGTCGGGCCGCACCGTGGTGCACGGCGACCTGTCCCCCGGCAACGTGATGGTGGACGGCAACGGCCAGGCCACGCTGGTGGACTTCGGCCTCAGCAAGCTGACCGCCGACCACCAGACCGTCGAGGTGTGGTTCACCCCGGGCTACGCCGCTCCGGAGGTCTTCGAGGGCAAGCGCTCCCCGGCCACCGACCGCTACGCCTTCGGCGCCATCGCCTACTTCCTGCTCAGCGGGGAGTCCCCGCCCAGCACCCCGGAGCAGTTGCGGGCGGCGTTCCGCCAGCTACCGGTGATCGCCACGGTGGACGAGGAGCGGGTCGACCGGATCCTGTCGGTGTTCTCTCCCGAACCCAGGGACCGCCCGGACACCCTGTCGTCCTGGGTGCGTGAGCTGCGGTTCGCCGTGGTCTCCACCAAGTCCGCCGCCGCGGACAGCGTGGGCCAGCCCGCTCCGCCCAGCACGCCTCCCCCGCCGGCCAGGCCGCCCGCGGACGCCGTTCCCCCACCGCCCAAGCCCGCGTTCGGGCCCGCGCTCACCGGTTCCTCGGTGCCTCCGGTGCCGCCGCCCACGACCGTCCCGCCGAGCACGCCGCTGCACCCACCGGCCGCGTTCTCCGCGTCCCCGACCCAACCGACCCCGCCTGCTCAGCCGACCCCGCCTCCGCCGGTCCCCACGCCCACCGGTGACCCGTTCCCCGCGCAGGTCGGGTTCCAGACGCCCGCCCCGCAGCCCGCTCCCGTTCCCCAGGCCGCTCCCGTTCCGCAGCCGGAGCCGGTCGTCACCCCGGAACCGGCCCCCGGTGCGGACACCGCACGGCTCACCGTGCCCGACCCCGTGGTCACGCCCCGGCCCGCCCCCGAGCCGTCCCGCCCGGACGATCCCGAGCCGCCGCGCCGGCGTGGCCGCCGCGGTCTGAAGGTGGCCGGTGCGGTGTTGGCGATGCTGGTCGTCGCGGGCGCCACGGCCGCCGGGATGAAGGCGCTCGAGGGCGACGACGAGAAGCCGAACAACACCGCCAAACCCGGCGCGACCGTCACCGTGACCCAGACGCAGACCCAGGGCGCTCCCCCACCCACGGACGACCAGCCGGACGGGGAGAACCAGGGCACGGGAGAGACCGGTGACCCCTCGGCCGACGGGGCGTCGTCGGTGACCCAGGCGGACGAGCAGTCGCTGACCACGATGTCGCCGATCTCGGAGAACAGCGAGTTCGCCATCGAGGCCGCGGCCATCGACGGCAAGGACTACAGCGACGCGTTCGTGGTGGACAGCGGCTGCGGCAGCACCCTGGAGTTCAACCTCAACCGTGACTGGAAGGAGTTGAACCTGGTCGCCGGCATCGAGGACAACTCGCCGAACAGCTCGGCCCGGCTCATCATCAACATCGACGGCAAACCGCTGTTCAACGAGCAGATCGCGCTGGGCGAGCCGCACGACCTCAAGCTCGACGTGAGCGGCGGCCTGCGCCTGTCCATCACCGTCGAGGACCCCAGGGAGTACTGCTCCTCCGGCATCGTCGGGCTGGGCAGCCCCATGCTGACCCGCTGACACACGCGTGGTGCCCCGGTCGGTCCGGCGTCGGACCGACCGGGGCACCACGCTTCGGGGACGCCGTGGGCGCACCCGTCAGCCGGAGACGCCCAGCCGCTGGAGGATCAGCTCCTTCACCCGGGCCGCGTCCGCCTGGCCCCTGGTCGCCTTCATCACCGCGCCGACCAGGGCGCCGGCCGCGGCCACCTTGCCGCCACGGATCTTGTCCGCGACGCCCGGGTTGGCGGCGATCGCCTCGTCCACGGCCGCGCCCAGGGCACCCTCGTCCGAGACCACCTTCAGGCCGCGGGCCTCCACCACCGTGTCGGGGTCGCCCTCACCGGCCAGCACGCCCTCGATCACCTGGCGGGCCAGCTTGTCGTTCAACGAGCCCTCGGCCACCAGCGTCGCCACCCGGGCGACCTGTACCGGGGTGATGGCCAGCTCGGACAGCTCCACCCCGTCCTCGTTGGCCCGCCGGGCCAGCTCACCCATCCACCACTTGCGTGCGGCGTCCGGCCGCGCCCCGGCCTCCACCGTGGCGACGATCAGCTCGACGGCACCGGCGTTGTGCGCCGAACGCATCTCGTGGTCGGACGCGCCCCACTCGGCCTGGAGCCGCTGACGGCGCTCGCGCGGCGGCTCGGGGAGGGTGCCGCGCAGTTCCTCGACGTAGGCCCGGGCGGGGGCGACGGGGACGAGGTCCGGCTCGGGGAAGTACCGGTAGTCCTCCGCCTCCTCCTTGACCCGGCCCGGCGTCGTGGTGCCGTCGTCCTCGTGGAAGTGTCGGGTCTCTTGGACGATGGTGCCGCCCTCGCCGAGCACGGTGGCGTGCCGCTGGATCTCGAACCGCACGGCGCGCTCCACCGAGCGCAGCGAGTTCACGTTCTTGGTCTCACTGCGGGTGCCGAACCGGGTGGTGCCCAGCGGACGGAGCGACAGGTTGGCGTCGCAGCGCATCTGACCGAGCTCCATCCGGGCCTCGGACACGCCGAGCGCCCGGATCAGCTCGCGGAGTTCGGCCACGTAGGCCCTTGCCACCTCGGGCGCCCTGGCCCCGGCGCCCTCGATGGGCTTGGTGACGATCTCGATCAGCGGAATCCCGGCCCGGTTGTAGTCGAGCAGCGAGTGCTCGGCGCCGTGGATCCGGCCGGTGGCCCCGCCCACATGGGTGGACTTGCCCGTGTCCTCCTCCATGTGGGCGCGCTCGATCTCGACGCGGAACGTCCCCCCGTCCACCTCGACGTCGAGGTAGCCGTTGAAGGCGATCGGCTCGTCGTACTGGGAGATCTGATAGTTCTTCGGCATGTCCGGATAGAAGTAGTTCTTCCGGGCAAACCGGCACCGCTCCGCGATCTCGCAGTTCAGGGCGAGCCCGATGCGGATCGCGGACTCCACCGCGACGGCGTTGACCACCGGCAGCGAGCCGGGCATGCCGAGGCAGGTCGGGCAGACCTGGCTGTTCGGCGGGGCCCCGAAGGTCGTCGCGCAGCCGCAGAACATCTTGGTGCGCGTGCCCAGCTCGACGTGGACCTCGAGGCCCATCACCGGGTCGTACGACGCCAGGGCGTCCTGGTACGACACCAGGTCCATGACGCTCACAGTTCTCTCCACCTTCCAGTCGGCCACGCTCTTCGGGCCACGTTGGTGTCGTCGGCCGGGCCGGGGCCGTCCGGGCCCGCTGGGCCGCGCCGGGTCTTCCGTCCTAGCGGGCCAGGATGTCGTCGCTGTCCAGGCGGCGCAGCTCGCGCACGAGCAGTGCGACACCGGTGGCGATGGCGACACCGCTCACGACGGCGTCCAGCAGTTGCAGCCGGTCGCCCTCGCTCTTGGCCTGTCGGGCCTGCTTGAGCACCCCGACGGCGCCGAACAGCGTCGTGCCGATCGACAGGTACGTGCCGGTCTTGCTCTTCTTGAAGCTCTTCATCCGGTCGAGCGTGCTCACAGTGCCGGTGCCTCCTCAAGCAACGGGTGGCCCCAACGGGCGGTGAACGCGGCCTCGACCGCGCCGCCCACCCGGTAGAGCCGGTCGTCGGCCATGGTCGGGGCGATGATCTGCAGACCCACGGGAAGACCGTCCTCGCGGGCGAGGCCGCAGGGCACGGACATGGCCGCGTTCCCCGCCAGGTTGGCCGGGATGGTGAACAGGTCGGCGAGGTACATCGCCATGGGGTCGTCGACGCGCTCCCCGATCGGGAACGCGGTGGTCGGGGTCGTCGGCGAGACCAGCACGTCCACCTGCTCGAAGGCGGCGGCGAAGTCCCGGGTGACCACGGTGCGCACCTTCTGCGCCTGGCCGTAGTACGCGTCGTAGTAACCGGACGACAACGCGTAGGTGCCCAGCATGATCCGACGCTTGACCTCGGGGCCGAAACCGGCCTCGCGGGTCAGCGCGGTGACCTCCTCGGCCGAGTGCGTACCGTCGTCCCCCACCCGCAGCCCGTACCGCATCGCGTCGAAACGGGCCAGGTTGGAGGAGGCCTCGCTGGGCGCGATCAGGTAGTACGCGGGCAACGCGTAGGTGAACGAGGGGCAGGAGATCTCAAGGACCTCGGCGCCGAGCTCCCGCAGGAGCTCCACGGCCTCGGTGAACCGCTCCTTCACCCCGGCCTGGTAGTCCTGGCCCACGAACTCCTTGACCACGCCGATCCGCATGCCCCGCACGTCGGCCCGCCTCGCGGCCTCGACCACCGGCGGGACCGGGGCGTCGATGGAGGTGGAGTCCAGGGGGTCGTGACCGGCCATCACCTCGTGCAGCAACGCCGCGTCCAGCACCGTGCGGGCGCAGGGACCGCCCTGGTCCAGGGACGAGGAGAAGGCGACCATGCCGTAGCGGGACACCCCGCCGTAGGTCGGCTTGACGCCGACCGTACCGGTCACCGCCGCGGGCTGCCGGATCGAACCGCCGGTGTCGGTGCCGATCGCCAGCGGCGCCTGGTACGAGGCGAGCGCCGCGGACGAGCCGCCGCCGGAGCCACCGGGGATGCGGGTCAGGTCCCAGGGGTTGCCGGTGGGACCGAAGGCGCTGTTCTCGGTGGAGGACCCCATGGCGAACTCGTCCATGTTGGTCTTCCCGAGGATCACCACCCCCGCTTCCTTCAGGCGTCGGGTCACCGTCGCGTCGTAGGGCGGGACCCAGCCCCGCAGGATCCGGGAGCCGACGGTCGTGGGGACGCCCTTGGTGGTGAAGATGTCCTTGAGGGCGAGCGGAACGCCGGCCAGCGGGCCGAGCCGCTCCCCGCGGGCCCGACGCTCGTCCACCGAGCGGGCGGCGGCGAGCGCGCCCTCGCGGTCCACGTGCAGGAAGGCGCGCACCTTCTCGTCCACCGCGTCGATGCGGTTCAGGTGGGCCTGCGCCACCTCGACGGCGCTGGACTCACCCGAGGCGACGGCCTCGGCGGTCTGGGCCGCGGTGAGCCTGGTGAGGTCGGTCATCTGTGGATCAGTCCTCTCCCAGGATCTGCGGCACCTTGAAGCGCTGCTCCTCGGCCGCGGGGGCGCCGGCCAGGGCGTCCTGGGGGGCCAGCGACGGCCGCACCTCGTCCGGACGGGTGACGTTGGTCAGCGGCAGCGGGTGCGACGTCGGCGGGATGTCGTCGTCGGCCGCGATCTCACCGACGCGGGCGACCGCGTCGATGATCGCGTCAAGCTGTTCGGCGAAGTGGTCGAGCTCTTCGTCCTTCAGCTCCAGACGCGACAGCCGGGCGAGGTGGGTGACCTCCTCGCGCGTGATGCCAGGCATGCAGCGATCCTCAGGGTGGGTGTGTGGTGCTGGGCTGTCTTCGCCGCCAATCCTAGGCGTTGTGCCACCGGACACCGCGCGTCCCCCGACGTGCTCGCCCCGATCGTCCCGCCCCGGCACGGGCCACGTGGCCGCGCACCGGCCGTTCACCTCGGGACGGTGGCGCGCCGCCACCCCGGAGCGCGCCTCGACGTGACGCACCCGGGCCCCCCGTGCCGGGCGCGCCGCGGGTCGGGAGGGGGGCCGGCGGGACCAGGCCCGCGGCGGCGTCAGGGGGGCGTCAGGGACTGGGATGTCAGGGGCGGGGGCGAGCCGTGGCGTCGGCCGCCGGGTTGATTGGGGCCCGGGAGCGCGGGAGCTTCCTCGGCGGCGGGTCCTGGAACATGATCGGAACGGGGGTGCCCGCGCCCCTGCCGCGGAGCCACGCGGTGGTCTCGTCCGGTGGCATGGCGGCAGCCACCAGCCAGCCCTGGACGGCGTCGCAGCCGAGGTCGCGCAGCCGTTCCCAGGTCTCGTCGTCCTCCACGCCCTCGGCGACGACCACGAGCCCCAACGAGTGGGCCAGTTCTACCGTGCAGCGCACGATCTCGGCGTCCTCGGCGTCGACGGCGAGCCTGGCCACGAACGACCTGTCGATCTTCAGCTCGCTCACCGGGAGCCGGCGGAGGTGGACCAGCGACGAGTACCCGGTGCCGAAGTCGTCCAGCGACATCCGCACCCCGTGGCCGGTCAGCCCGGCCAGGGTGTCGGCTGCCCGCTGCGGGTCCTCGAGCAGCACGTGCTCAGTGATCTCCAACTGGAGGGAGCCCGGGGGGACACCGTGCCGGGCCAGACGGGCGGCCACCGCGCCGGCGAACCCGGGGCTGTGCACGTCGCGCGGCGAGACGTTCACCGCGACCTGCACGTCGAACCCGTCCGCCCGCCACCTGGCCACCTGCCCCAGTGCGGCCTCCAGCACGTACTCGGTGAGCTGGGGCATCAGCCCGGAGGTCTCGGCCAGGGTGACGAACTCGTCCGGGCTCACCCGTCCCCGCTCCGGGTGCACCCAGCGGACCAGCGCCTCGAGGCCGGCGATCCTGCCGTCGAAGGTGACCTTGGGTTGGTAGTGCAGCGCTATGTCGCCGGCCTCCAGCGCCCGGCGCAGGTCCCCCAGGAGGCCGAGGCGGTCCGGGGTGTTGGCGTCCCGGGACGACTCGTAGACCTCCACGCCGCTGCGGTCCCGCTTCGCCTGGTACATCGCCACGTCGGCCCGGCGCAGCAGTCCTTCGGCGTCCACCGCGTGGTCGGGGAAGACGCTCAGGCCGGCGCTGGCGCCCAGGACCAGGGTCAGCCCGTCCAGGTTGACGGGGGCGTTGAGCCCGGCGACGAGGGTGCGGGCGACACGCTGGGCCCGGGTGATGGAATCCGCTCGGGGCAGTAACACGGCGAACTCGTCGCCGCCGAGCCGTGCCACCTCCGCGCCGCGGGGCATCGAGGAGCGCAGCCGCTCGGCGACCTGGAGCAGTAACCGGTCACCGGCGAGGTGCCCCAGGGTGTCGTTGACGGACCGGAACTTGTCGAGGTCGATGAGGATCAGCGCGGCGCGGTCGCCGTTGTGCTCGGCCTCGTCGAGCGCCACCCACACCCGTTCCAACAGCCACTGACGGTTCGGCAAACCGGTCAGCGGGTCGCGCAGTTGTTCCTCGGCGCGGGCCCGGACCATCCACAGGGTGCTGTCCAGGGCCATCAGCGGCACGGCGAACAACGGCAACAGCACCGGGCGGTGGGCGGCGACCGCGGCGATCAGCGGGGAGATGCCGAGCAGGGCGACGCCCACCATGCCGTGCCGCAGGATCTCGGTCCGCAGCACCGTGCGCAGTCCGCCGGACGGTGCCGCGGTGGCCGCCCAGAGCAGGACCCGGGTGGCGAGCAGGTAGGCGAAGGCGGCCGAGACCACTGCGGGCACCGCCGCCGCGTCCCATTGGATGGGCAGCCACGGGTGCTCCACCGACGGGGTCACGCCGAACGCCGCGAGGGACAGGGCCGCTGCCCCCACGCCCAGGATGTCCACCGAGCCGCGTAGGCACGCCTCGCGCCAGCGGTGCCGGCGGGCCGCGCCCACCAGCACCACCACGGCCAGGCTCACCAGGACGGCGGGCACCCAGCCGTGCAGCAGCAGCACGGCGAGGGTGAGCGAGGCCCCCGACCCCGCGCCTCCCCACCAGCGGTCCCTGCCGAGGGCCACCAGATGCCCCACGACCAGGCCGGTGAGGATGGCGAAGGCCCACCCCACCGAGCCCGAGGGGAACAACGCCCGTCCGTCCGTGAGGAGGTGGAGCACTCCGATGGCGAGCGTGACCGCCCCGGCCACGGTGACCACCGCGGGGACGGCGGGCAACGCGGCCCGGCGGGCCACGCCCTGGGGCGTAGCGCTGTCCCTCATGTCCATGCCCGTCCCTCTCGCAGCCTGTGGGCCCTCAAAGCGGTCCAAGGGTGTCGTGCCCGCGAGGCGGCAGAAGGTAGCCGTTGACCAGCGGATGCAGGCGCGCAACCTCAACAGTAGGCCCGATACGGCGGCAGGGGGCAGCGATCGGAAGTGGTTGCCCGATTGCATACCGCGCACCCCTCTAGCTCTGGTATGCACCGTACGGGTGATCCGTGAACCTGTTGAGCTGCACCGTTTACGCTTCGGCCCGTTCTCGCCCCTGTTTGTTGGCCTCATCGGCGGCTTCCTCGGTCGGTGTGTTCCTGGACGCCCCCGTCCCGGCCGTTCCCTTCCCGGCCCCTGCTGTTCCCGCGTGCCGCGACCCGGAGCCCCCCGACCCGGTCGAGCTGGGCGGGGCCGGTTCCGCGTCGGTGTCCTCCGGCGCGGCGTTGGTCGCCCTGGCTCGTGCGGCGTCCGCGCCCTGCTCGAGCAGCGCGGCGAACCCGTCCTCGTCGAGCACGGGCACCTTCAACTGCATTGCCTTGTCGTATTTTGATCCAGGATTATCGCCGACGACCACGAAGTCTGTCTTCTTGGATACCGATCCGGTGACCTTCGCCCCCCGCTCCAGCAGCGCCTCCTTGGCCTCGTCGCGGGTGTGCCCGGTCAGCGTGCCGGTGACCACCACGGTGACCCCCTCCAGTGGGCGCGGTCCGGCCTCGGAGCCCTTCTCCCGCAGCGGCACCCCGGCTGATCGCCACTTCTCCACGATCTCGCGGTGCCACGGCTCGGCGAACCACTGCTTGACCGCCGCGGCGATGGTGGGCCCCACGCCCTCGACGGCGGCCAGCTCCGCCTCGTCCGCCTCGATGATCCGGTCGATGGACCGGAACTCCCTGGCCAGGGCCTGTGCCGCGGTCGGCCCCACGTGCCGGATGGACAGGCCGATCAGGAACCGGGCCAGCGGGCGCTGCCTGGCCTCTGCGATCTTCTCCAGCATCACCAGGGTGTTCTTCTTGGGCTCGCCCTTGAGGTTGGCGAAGAAGGTGACGACCTTGGGCTCACCGGTCTTGGGGTCGATCTTTGGCTGACCGGTGTCCTGGTCCCGCACCAGGACCTTGATCGGCAGCAGTTGCTCGACGGTGAGGTCGAACAGGTCGCCCTCGTCCTTCAGCGGCGGCTCGGCCGGCTCCAGGGGCTGGGTCAGAGCGGTGGCGGCGACGTACCCCAGGGCGTCGATGTCCAGGCTGCTGCGGCCGGCGAGGTAGAACAGGCGCTCGCGACGCTGGGCCGGGCAGAACTGGGCGTTGGGGCAGCGCAGGTCCACGTCGCCCTCCGCCATGGGGCGCAGCGCGGTGTCGCACTCCGGACAGGTGTCGGGCATGACGAAGGCGCGTTCGCTGCCGTCCCTGAGGTCCACCACGGGGCCCAGGATCTCCGGGATCACGTCGCCGGCCTTCCGCAGCACCACGGTGTCGCCGATCAGCACCCCCTTGGCCTTGACCACCTCCTGGTTGTGCAGGGTGGCCATCTCCACCTCGGAGCCAGCCACCTTCACCGGCTCCATCACCGCGTAGGGGGTGACCCGGCCGGTGCGGCCCACGTTGACCCTGATGTCCAGGAGCTTGGTGTTGACCTCCTCCGGTGGGTACTTGTAGGCGATCGCCCAGCGCGGGGCGCGGGAGGTGGAGCCGAGACGGCCCTGGATGGGCACCTCGTCGATCTTCACCACCACACCGTCGATCTCGTGTTCGACGTCGTGCCGGTGCTGTCCGAAGTAGCCGATGAAGTCCTTGACCTCGTCGATGGTCGCCGCGACCTTGTTGTGGCGCGCGGTCGGCAGCCCCCACTCCCGCAGCAGTTCGTAGGCGTCGGACAGGCGGTCGATGGTGAACCCGGTCCGCGCCCCGATGCCGTGCACCACCATGTGCAGCGGTCTGGTCGCGGTGACCCGTGGGTCCTTCTGCCGCAGCGAACCGGCCGCGGCGTTCCTCGGGTTGGCGAACGGGGCCTTGCCCCCTTCCACGAGACGGGCGTTCAGCTCCTGGAACTTCTCCATCGGGAAGTACACCTCGCCCCGGATCTCGACGAGGTCCGGGATGCGGTCGCCCCTGAGCCGGTCGGGGATCTCGGCGATGGTGCGCACGTTGGGGGTGATGTCCTCACCGGTGCGGCCGTCGCCGCGGGTGGCGGCGAGGACCAGGCGGCCACGCTCGTAGGTGAGGTTCACCGCGAGGCCGTCCACCTTCAGCTCGCACAGGTAGTGCACCGCGGACTCGCCGACCTCGCGCACGACACGGTCGTGCCAGGCGTCCAGACCCTCGAACGCGAAGGCGTTGTCCAGGCTGAGCATGCGCTCGCGGTGCTGGACGGAGGTGAACTCCGTCTCGTACTGCCCGGCGACCTTCTGGGTGGGCGAGTCGGGGGTGCGGAGCTGCGGGTACTGCTCCTCCAGCGCCTCCAGGTCGCGCATCAGGCGGTCGAACTCGGCGTCGCTGATGACCGGCGCGTCCTTGACGTAGTAGCGGAAGCGGTGCTCCTCGACCTCCTGCGCCAGCCGGTCGTGCCGTTCCCGGGCGTCAACGGGGAGGTCCGAGGGAACGCCTGCGTGCCGTTGGTCAGCCACTGTCGAGTCCTTCCGTTCGCCGTATGCCGACTGCCGCGATGACTACTCGGGGTTATCCGCGAGCGCCCTCGCCGCCCGAACGCACCTGGCGAGAGCGGACCGCGCGTAGGCCGGGGAGGCCCCCGCGAGACCGCATGCCGGAGTGATCGCCACCGCCCTCGACAGAGCGGCCGGATCCAGCCCCAACCTGCGCCACAGCTTCCGGACACCCTCGACGCTACCCCCGGGGTCCGACAGTGGGCCCTCCACGGAGGGCACGACACCGGCGAACAGCACCGTCCCCGCCTCAACCGCCTCCCCCACCATTTCGTCGTCACTTTCCGTGAGCAGGGAGGCGTCGAGCGAGATGGCCGCGGCCCCGGCCCGACGCAGCAGCCCGATGGGCACTCCGGGGGCGCACGAGTGCATGACCACGGGCGCGTCAACGGCGTCCACCACCTCGCGCAGGGCTCCCTCCACCACCCCGCGGTCCGCCGCCCCGTGGACCCGGTAGCCGCTGGCGGTCGGCACCCGGCCGGTGAGCACCGCGGTCAGCAAGGGCTCGTCGACCTGCACCACCAGCGCGGCTCCCGGTACGCGGCGGCGGACCTCGTCGGCGTGCAGCCGCACCCCCTCGGCCAGCGAGGCGGTGATGTCCCGACAGGCCCCCGGGTCACCGAGGGCCGCCTCCCCGCCGCGCAGCTCCACCTGGGCGGCCAACGTCCACGGCCCGACCACCTGGATCTTCAACAGGCCCGCGTACCCCTGGGTGAACTCCTCCAGCGCGTCCAGGTCCTCCCGGAGGAACCCCTCGGCCCGCCGCCGGTCCCGGCCCGGGCGGTCCGCGAACCGCCAGCCCGACGGCTGTACGTGCGCGTACAGTTCGACCAGCAGGCCGAGGGAACGTCCGACCATGTCCGCCCCGGGTCCGCGGGCGGGCAGCTCCGGCAGGTGCGGGAGCGCCTCGAGGGTTTCCACCACGGTGCGCACGCTCTCGCGGACGTCCGTGCCGGGCATGGAGCCGACACCGGTGGCGAGGGACTCGGGCCAAACGAGACTTCCGTTGGTACTCACCGGGGAAGGGTAGCTACTTCCCCGGGCGGACCGTCACATCGGTCATCTCCGCGTCCCGCGGGAGGTCCAGCGCCGTCAGGACGGCGGTCGCCACCGACTCCGGGTCGATCAGCGCGGCGGGATCGTACGGCTTGCCCTCCAACGCGTGGGTGTGCTCCTGCATCGGGGTGGCGGTGCGCCCCGGGTACACCGAGGTCACCCGGACGCCGCTGTCGTGCTCCTCGGCGCGCAACGCGTCCGCCAGCGCGCGCAGCCCGTGCTTGCTCGCGGCGTAGGCGGCCCAGCCGGGGTTGGCCCGCAGTCCGGAGCCGGAGTTGACGAAGACCACCTGCCCGCGGGCGGCCCGCAGCGCCGGCAGGGCCAGCCGGGTCAGCTCCGCGGGCGCCACCAGATTGGTCGTCAGCACGGTGCTCCAGGTGGCCGCATCCGTCTCGGACACCGGCCCCAACGAGAGGACACCGGCGATGTGGAGCAGCGAGTCGAGCCGGTCCGGCAGGTGGAGTGGGGCCAGTTCCAGCGGCCTGCCCAGGTCGGCGACGACGGTGCGACTGCCCGGGAAGCGTTCCGCCAGTTCCTCGGCCCGGCGCTCGTTGCGGGCGAGCAGGACGAGTTCGGCGCCGCGCTCGGCGAGCCGTGTCGCCACGACGGCACCGATGCCGGAACCGGCACCGGTGATCAGATGCGTACTCATGCCCCATGCGTACCACCTGGGCACGGCGGGACCCGACAAGCGCGGCGGGCGCTGTCGGACCCCTCACTTATGGTGTTCGCACGGTCACTGAACGCGGGTGGAGGAGGGGCGGGATGCACGACGTCCAGGAGCAGGGGCGCCGACCGACCGGGTCACGCGGTCACGGCGACGCGCTCGGTCGTGGCGATGGTGGCCGAACCGACCACCCGGGTGCCGTCGTACAGCACCACGGCCTGCCCGGGGGCCACCCCCCGGGCAGGGGAGGCGAGGCGCACCCGCAGTTCGCCGTCCACCAACTCGGCGGCCACCGGCACCTCGCCACCGTGGGCCCGAAGCTGCGCGGTGTACTCCGCGGGGCCCTGCGGCGGCTCACCGCACCAGCGCGGCCTGATGGCGGTGAGCGCCGTCACGTCCAGGGCCGCGGCCGGCCCGACCGTGACCGTGTTCTCCACCGGCGAGATGTCCAGCACGTAGCGGGGCTTGCCGTCCGGGGCCGGGGTCCCGATCCGCAGTCCCTTCCGCTGCCCCACGGTGAACCCGTAGGCCCCGTTGTGCCTGCCGAGCCTGGTGCCGTCCACGTCCAGGATGTCGCCCTCGGCCGGGCCCAGGCGTCGGGCGAGGAAGCCCTGGGTGTCGCCGTCCGCGATGAAGCAGATGTCATGGCTGTCCGGCTTGCGGGCCACGGCCAGCCCCCGGCGCTCCGCCTCCGCCCGGATCTCCTCCTTGGTGGCGTCGGTGTCACCGAGGGGGAACATCGCATGGGCGAGTTGCTCGGCGTCCAGCACACCGAGGACGTAGGACTGGTCCTTGGCGGGGTCCGCGGCGCGGTGCAGCTCCCGTCGCCCGTCGGGGGTGACCACGACCTTGGCGTAGTGGCCGGTGCAGACCGCGTCGAAGCCCAGCCCGAGGGCCTTGTCGAGCAGCGCAGCGAACTTGATCTTCTCGTTGCACCGCAGGCAGGGGTTGGGAGTGCGCCCGGCCGCGTACTCGGCGACGAAGTCCTCGATCACGTCCTGCTGGAAGCGCTCGGCGAGGTCCCACACGTAGAAGGGGATGCCGATGACGTCCGCGGCGCGCCTGGCGTCCCGGGAGTCCTCCAGGGTGCAGCAGCCCCGGGCGCCGGTCCGGAACGACTGGGGGTTGGCGGACAGCGCCAGGTGCACCCCGGTCACCTCGTGGCCCGCCGCCGCGGCCCTGGCCGCGGCGACGGCGGAGTCCACCCCGCCGGACATCGCCGCGAGCACCCGCAGCGGCCGGCCGCTCTCCGGCGGCTGCGGGGACGAGGGGCCGGAGGCGGAGGCGGCGGGAACGGCCGCGGGCTGATCGGCTGGGGCACCGGGAAACTCAGTCATGGTGCGTCCAGGGTAACGACGGCGGCGGACGGCACCCACCGACTATCGGGTGCCGCAGCGCTCGCCACGCGTCCGTTCGCCGGTGTCCCCGGCCCCGGCGCCGGACGGACGGCCCTGTTCGGGGCCGTGGTGCCGCTCCGGCGGGCGGCGTTCGACGCCCGAGGTGCTCCCGTCGGTCGCCCGGCGGGCCCTGGCCACCACGGGGCCGATCACCTCCGTGAGGGCGTCCACGTCAGCCCGGGTGGAGGTGTGGCCGAGGGAGAAGCGCAGCGAGCCGCGCGCCCGGTCCGCGTCCGCGCCCATGGCCAGCAGCACGTGGCTGGGTTGGGCGACGCCGGCCGAGCAGGCCGATCCGGTGGAGCACTCGATGCCCCGGGCGTCCAGCAGCAGGAGCAGGGAGTCACCCTCGCACCCGGGGAAGGAGAAGTGGGCGTTGCCCGGCAGCCGGCCCCGCGGGTCGGGGTCGCCGTTGAGCACCGCGTCGGGCACCGCCCCGGTCACCGCGCGCACCAGGTCGTCGCGGAGCTCGCCGATCCTCCGGGCGAAGTCCTCCCGGCCCCGCACGGCGTGCTCGGCGGCGACCGCGAAGGCCACGATCGACGGGACGTCCAGCGTCCCCGAGCGGACCTCACGCTCCTGTCCACCGCCGTGGAGCTGGGGGACCGGGGCGTGCTCCCGGCCGAGCACCAGCGCGCCCACACCGTACGGCCCGCCGACCTTGTGTCCGGTGACGGTCATCGCGTCCAGCCCGGAGGAGGCGAAGTCCAGGGGCACCTGTCCCAGCGCCTGGACGGCGTCCGCGTGCAGCGGCACCTCGAACTCATGGGCGACGTCGGCGAGTTGGCGCACCGGCATCACGGTGCCGACCTCGTTGTTGGCCCACATCACGGTGGCCAGGGCGACGCTGTGCGGGTCCGCCTCCAGCGCTCGGCGCAGCGCCTCGGGGTGCACCCGGCCGTGGGAGTCCACCGGCAGCCACTCCAGCACCGCGCCCTCGTGCTCGGCGAGCCAGATGACCGCGTCCAGCACCGCGTGGTGCTCCACCGGGCTGGCCAGCACCCGTACCCGGCGTGGGTCCTCCGCCCGGCGGGACCAGTACAGCCCCTTGACGGCGAGGTTGTCCGACTCGGTGCCGCCGCCGGTGAAGACGACCTCGCTGGGCCGGGCGCCCAGGGCGCGGGCCAGCCCCTCGCGCGACTCCTCAACGACCCGTCGGGCACGCCGCCCCGCCGCGTGCAACGACGACGCGTTGCCGGTGTGGCCGAGCTCCTCGGTCATGGCCTGGATGGCCTCCGGGAGCATCGGTGTCGTGGCGGCGTGGTCGAGGTAAGGCATGGTGACGCCATCCTAAGGGCCTGTCTGATGAATACTCCCGGGGTCCGGGGCGGC
Organism: Wenjunlia vitaminophila DSM 41686; assembly: GCF_000380165.1. Lineage (GTDB taxonomy): Bacteria > Actinomycetota > Actinomycetes > Streptomycetales > Streptomycetaceae > Wenjunlia > Wenjunlia vitaminophila. Next base: position 56,641 of record NZ_KB904660.1, on the reverse strand, counting down.
GGGGAGGTCCCGCCGCCGGCACCGGTCGGGTCACCGTGTCCGGCGGGGGGTCCTGGCGAGCTGACGGGACTGGGCGACCAGGCGGTCGGCGCTGTCCCAGACCTCGGCGTCCTCCTCCAGCAGGCCCCCGGCCAGGTTGCGGGTGCCCAGCACCACCCGCAGCGGCCCGGGAGCCGGCCTGGCACGGACGTGGACGGTGAGCTCCAAGGTGGGCACCCAGCCCCGTATCCCCAGGTCGAACGCCGTGGGTGGGAACGCGTCGGTGGCCAGCAGCACCGCCAGCGGGTCGTTGGGCCGCCCGTCCGCGAGCCGGAACCAACCGCGGATCTCGCCGCGGCCCGAGGGTTCGCCCAGCGCCCAGCCGACCGTCGCGGGGTCCATGCGGACATCCAGCCGCTCGATGAGCCCGTTGGTCTCCCGGGGGCCGAACACCCCGTCGGGGGCGTGTTCCGCGCCGACGCACTGGTGCGGCGGTGGCATCACCGGGGGCGACGCCGAGGTGCGCACCTCCGTGGGAAGCGCGTCGAGGTCCCCGTGGTGGGCCACGACTCGGAGCCGTTCCACCTCGTTGCCCTCGCTGTCCGTCTGGAGCACCCTGGCCTGCCCGGTGGACATCGACCGCCCGGTGCGCACCACCTCGGTGCGCACCACGGCCGGTCCCGGGACGGACGCCGTCAGGTAGTAGGCGCTCACCGAGAGCGGGTCCGGATGCGGCAGCACCTGGGACAGCGCCCGGTCGGCGATCGCCAGCAGGTAGCCACCGTTGATCCCCAGGCTGATCGTCCAGCCCGAGGAGAGGACCGCGTCGAACACGCCGGGGTCGTCGGAACGCGGGACGACCTCCGTGTCCCGGTCGAACTCACTCTCGCCGACGGGCAGTTCCGCGGCGGTAGGGGGGGACATACGGGCGCCTCCGGTGCTGATGGGTCGAACAGGTGGAGCGGAGTGGAACCAGCGAAGCCGGGCCCCGACCGGGCCCGGCTCACCGTACTCCACAGCCGTGTCACGGCGGAGCGGTCAGCCCTTGCGGGCCCTGACCTCCTCCGTGGCCTGCGGCAGGACGTCGAACAGGTCGCCGATGACCCCGAAGTCGGCCAGATCGAAGATCGGCGCCTCCGGGTCCTTGTTGACGGCGACGATGGTCTTCGAGGTCTGCATGCCGGCCCGGTGTTGGATCGCCCCGGAGATCCCCGCGGCGACGTAGAGCTGCGGCGACACGGTCTTGCCGGTCTGGCCCACCTGCGACTGGTGCGGGTACCACCCGGCGTCAACGGCGGCGCGGGAGGCGCCCACCGCACCGCCGAGCGCGTCGGCGAGCTCCTCGACCACGGGGAAGTTCTCGGCGCCGTTGACCCCGCGCCCTCCGGAGACGACGACCGAGGCCTCGGTGAGGTCGGGGCGCCCGCTGCGCGGCTTGAACACCCGTTGGGCGATGGTGGCCAGCCTGGCGGCGTCGGAGAGCGCCACGGCGACGTCCACCCGCTGGGCCGCGGTGGGGGCCGGCTCGGGCTCCGTGGCGTTGGGGCGCATGGCGATGATCGGGGTTCCGCGGGTCACCCGCGCCCGTACCAGCGTCGAGCCGCCGAAGACCGACTGCTCGGCGACGAGGCAGCCCTCGACCTCGGTGACGTCCACCGCGTCGGTGAGCACTCCGGACCCGGTCCTGACCGCCAGCCGCGCGGCCACCTCCTTTCCCTCGGCGGTACCGGCCACCAGCACCGCGGCCGGCTCTCGCGACGTCACCAACTGGGCGAGCACCTCGGCCGTGGGCGCCACCGGGTGAGAGGTCAGCTCGGGGGCGTCGGCCACGTAGACCTTCCCCGCACCGAACTCCGCGAGCCGGCCTTCCGCGGTGTCGAAGCCCGGGCCGACGAACACCGCCGCGGGTTCCCCCAACGCACGGGCCTTGGTGAGCAGTTCGAGGGTCACCTTCTTGACGTCCCCGTCGAGGTGGTCGACCAGGACCAGGATCTCAGCCATGGGTTCTCGCTCCTGTGGAAGTTGGGAGGGCGCCCGCGTCCGTGGCCACCGGAGGGGCGGGGAGGAGGGGAGGGAGGTGCGTCACACCAGCTTCCGCCCGGCCAGGAAGGCCACGAGCTGCCGGCCGCCCTCGCCCTCGTCCTTGACGAGTTCGCCGGCGGCGCGCGGGGGCCGGACGGTGAAGTCGTCCACCGCGCTCCAGGCCCCGGCGGCACCCACCTCGGTGGCGTCGAGCTCCAGGTCGGACAGGTCCAGGGTGCGGACCGGCTTCTTCTTGGCTGCCATGATCCCCTTGAAGGTGGGGTACCGCGGTTCGTTGATCTTCTCCACCACGGAGACCAGCGCCGGGAGCCGCGCGGTCACCACGTCGTGGCCGTAGTCGGTGAGCCGTTCGACGGTGATCTCGGTGCCGTCGGTCTCCACCTTCTGCGCGAAGGTGAGTTGCGGCAGGCCGAGGCGCTCGGCGAGCATCGCCGGTACCAGGGAGGTCCGTGCGTCGGACGCCTCACAGCCGAGCAGCACGAGGTCGAACCCGACCTCCCGCAGCGCGGCGGCGAGGACCGCCGAGGTGGCCACCGCGTCCGAACCACGGAGCGCGTCGTCGACCACGTGCAGGGCCCGGTCGGCCCCCATGGACAGGGCCTTGCGGATGGTGTCCGCACCCTGCTCGGGGCCCATGAGCAGCACGGTCACCTCGCCGCCGGTCCGCTCGGCGAGTTGCAGCGCCTCCTCGACGGCGAACTCGTCCATCTCGTTCATCACCGCGTCCACCGCTTCGCGGTCCAGGGTGAGGTCCTCCGGCCGCAGCGCCTTCTCGGACTCGGTGTCCGGAACCTGCTTCACACAGACGACGATCTTCATGGGGAAGAGACCGACCTCTCGAACGGAGTGGGCGCGACCGTCCCGGCAGGCCGGGACGACCATGGCCCACCTATGTTACCCATCGGTAGCTACATCGGGTCCAGCCCTCCGCGGCCTGCCGGCACGTGGTGTCGGTCACCCTCGGGATCGACCGCAGGGTCCGTTCCGCCCCGGCGCTACGCTCGGCCCATGGACGATCGAATGCGGGCCGTCTGCGACCTGATGGTGCCCTCGGTGCGCGAGATGGCCGGGTTGCACCAGTACGATGGCCGGGTGCAGGACCTCTCCCCCGAGGGGGTGCGGGCGGGACTGGCCGCGCTGCGCCGGGCCCGGAGGGACGGCGGGACGTTGGCCGACCCCCAGGACGAGGCCCACCTGTCGGTGTTCGAAGAGACCCTGCGGGTCCAGCTCGGCGAACTGGAACTGCACCGCCGCGATCCCTACCTCCACCTGTCCAACCTGGAACTGACCGCCTACGACCGCGAGTACGCGCCCGCGGAGGAGCGCGCCCGGGCCCGGAGGCAGCACCTCGCGGCGTGGCCGGACGCGGTGGACGGGGCCATCGCCTCGCTGGACCTGCTCTCCGCACCGGTGGCGCAGGCCCTGCTCGGCGCGGTCCGCGGGCTGACGGCCGATCTCGACCCGGCCGGGGGTCCGGAGGTCACCGCGGCGCTCAGGGCACACGAACGGCTGGTCGCCCACATGGCCAGGGCGGCCGAGTTCGGCGACCCGGACCCCACCCTGGGCGGTGCCGCGCTGGCCGCGCTCATGGGCAGCCAGGAGGGCGTTCCGCTGGACCTGTCCGCACTGGCCGAACGGGCCGACGCCGAACGCGACCGGCTGGTGCAGCTCCTGGCCGACGCCTGCCGGGACCTGGACCCGTCCCGGAGCGTGGCGGAGCTGGTCCCGGAGCTACTGGGCGACCATCCCGACGCCGACCAGGTGGTGGCCGAGACGGCGCGGCTCACCGACGAGGTGCTGGAGTTCACCAGGGAGCGGCGCCTCGCCCCACACCTGGACGGAACGTGCCTCGTGGGGATCGCTCCCCCGTCCCGCCGCTGGTCGTCGGCGATGATGACCTGGGCGGGCCCGGAGGAGCCCGAGGCGCCCTCCTGGTACCACCTGACCCCTCCCGAGCCTGACTGGCCCGAGGAGGAACGCCGTGAATGGCTACAGAACTTCAGCCGCACCACGCTGCCCGCGGTCACCGTGCACGAGGTCGCTCCCGGCCACTACGCCCACGGGCGCTCACTGCGCCGGGCGCCGACCCCGGTGCGCCGGGTGTTGCACTCGCTGTCCTTCTGCGAGGGGTGGGCGCACTACGCGGAGGAGGTCTGCCTGGAGGAGGGCTTCCGCCGCCATGACCCGCGGTTCGCGGTGGGTGTGGCGCTGGAGGCGCTCACCCGGGTCACTCGTCTCTACTGCGCCATCGGCCTGCACACGGGCGCGATGGACGTCGCGGAGGCCACCCGGCGGTTCATGACCGACGCCCACCTGTCCCACGCGGCCGCGGCCGCGGAGGCACGGCGCGGCACCTTCGACGCCGCGTACGGCCGTTACACGTGGGGCAAGCTGGAGATACTGGAGCTACGGTCGCGGGCCCGCGACCGATGGGGCGCGCGGTTCAGCCTGGAACGGTTCCACACCGCGCTGCTGAACCTCGGCAGCCCACCGCTCGGCCTGTTGGACGCGGCGCTGGACGACCCCGCCCCTGACGCCTGAGACCCCACGGCACCCCACCGCCCCGCCGCCCCCGGTCTTGTGACGACGCCCGGCCCCGGATTCCGTGGTCGCGAGCAGCCAGCCCTCCGTGCCCGTCGCGGGCGGCCGGCGTTGGGACCCGGCTTTCGGCCACCGCCGCTCATCGACGCGGCGGAGTGTCCGCGCGAGCTCCCCCGCCCTGGCCGGCGTCCGCAGCGCTGGCCCCCCGTGCCCCTCGCCCTAATTCATGTACATGGCTACAGTAGCCATGTACTATAAAAGTATGAGCGGGGAACTCAGAGAACCAACGCCCGGGTACCTGGTCTGGCGGCTGTCCATCAAGTGGCGGGTCGCGGTCGACCGCGCACTGGCGCCGTTGGGCCTGACCCACGCCCAGTACGTACTGCTGTCCTCACTGCTCGGCATGGAGGAGGCCGGCTGCCGACCCAGCCAGCGGGAGCTGGCCGACCACACCGGCCTGGAGGCGCTGTACGTGTCCAAGCTGGCCCGCACCCTGGAGAGCGACGGCCTCGTCGAACGCGTCCGCGACCCCGCGGACACCCGCGTGGTGCGGCTCGGCCTCACCGACCGGGGACGCGAGGCCGTCACCCCCGCCATCGCCACCGTCCAGGCACTGCTGACCCGGCTCCTGGCACCTCTGGGCGGCCTGGACGACCCGAGGACCGCAACACTCGTGCGCGACCTGACGGCCCTGGTGAACACCCCGCTCGACCTCCCCACCTAGCGAAGGGGCCCGACGTGCCCGAGACACCCGTACTCGACTCGACCATCCACTACCAGGACTCGGGGACCGGCACCGCCTTCGTCTTCCTCCACGGCAACCCGAGTTCCTCACACCTGTGGCGCGACGTCCTGCCCCGCGTGGGCCGGGGACGGCTCCTCGCACCCGACCTCATCGGCATGGGCCGCTCCGGCAAGCCGGACATCCCCTACCACTTCGCCGACCACGCCCGCTACCTCGACGCCTGGTTCGACGCGCTCGCACTGGACCGGGTCGTCCTGATCGGCCATGACTGGGGCGGCGCCCTCGCCTTCGACTGGGCGGCCCGGCACCCCGAACGGGTGCGGGGCCTCGCGTTCCTCGAGAGCATCGTCAAGCCCATGGCCTGGGAAGAGCTGTCCCCTCAGGCGCGCAAGCGCTCCGAGACCATCCGCACCCCCGGTGCCGGTGAGGACATGGTCCTGGACCGGGATCTCTTCGTCCGCCAGGCGTTCACCGGCGGAGTCCTCACCCCGGTCGGCGACGCGGACCTACGGACCTACCTCGCCCCCTACCCGACCCGCGACAGCCGCCGACCCATCCTCGCCTGGGCCCGACAGATGCCGCTCGGCGGCGAGCCCGCCGCGCTCGTCTCCCGCATCGAGGCGTACGACAGGTGGCTGGCGGCCAGCACGGACGTCCCCAAGCTGCTCATGACCTTCGAGGGGTCACCCACCCTGCTCATCGGCCGTGACCTGGCCGACTGGTGCAGGACACACATCGCCGCGCTGGAAACCGTGCACTGCGGCGAAGCCGGGCACCACGCCCCCGAGGACCGCCCGGACGAGATCGCCGCCGCCGTCTCGGCCTGGGCGGACCGGCACGGGTTGCGCCAGCTCCCGCCATCGCAGTGATCCCTGGCCGGGGCCCCGCGGTGTCCGTGGAGCGCGGTCCGTCACCGGACGTCGGTGCGTCCCGGTCGCACCGCACGCCGCAGGGCGCTCACGGCTGGACGCCCGGACGGCCCCACCGCAGGGACTTCCCCGGCCGGGACGCCCCCGCCCCAGTCCTGATGTGAGCCTGACAGTTTGAGCAGCTTCTAGTACGGCCTGCCGGGTTGGTGCCAGCCCGGTTGGGAGGGCCATGCCGGTTGGGGTGCCCCGGGAGCGGGTGGCCAGGTCGGCGCGGGAGCCGGGGCCGGGATCGGGGCGGCGAAGGCATCCCGGTCGAAGAACGGCCGCTGGTAGGCGCGCATCCACATGGCCACCTGGTCGTACTCGTCGGCCATGACCACCGTCGATATCGGCAGGCCCTCCGGCGCGCCACCCAGACAGTGCTGCATCATCTGCCGCACCGCCTCCATCGCCTGCGGTGCGGTGTCGTACAGGTCCAGCCCGATCGCCAGGTAGGGATCGCCCAGCGCCGGGTGCACCCACGCGCGGCGCAACGAACGCACCACCGGTGTGTGGTGGGCGGCCTGACACAGCAGGGCGTAGAAGTGGTCCAACGGCAGGGTCGGCTCGCTGAGTTGCAGCGGGCCGGCCGGCAGCCGGTCCAGGCCGGTGGCGACGCGGCGCAGGTCGAGCCAGGGGACGCCCACCCCGCCGCCCGGAGCGTGCGGGTTGAGCCAGAGCCCCCAGCGGGTGCGGAACAGGGAGTTGGCGATGGTGCGGCCCTGGATGATCTCGTGGGAGCGGTTCCAGCCGCTCGCGGAGAGCTCACGCGCCGACGTCACGCAGGGCGCGTAGCCGTAGCCGTCCACGTCCATGTTCCCGTACTGGGCGTCGGGGGAGCCCGGTTGCCCCTGCCAGAGCAGCATCCACACCTGGTCCTGGGCGAGCGCCCTGAGCAGGGCCTCGTAGGCGTCGTACCGACCGGGCGCGACCTGGTGCAGCAACTGCTCGACCTGGCCGGCCGCCGCCGCACCGCCTCCCACGCCCGCGCTCACCGTCGCAACCGCCCTTCTATCGCCGTCCCAGACCGCGCACACCTGTGCGCCGCCGCCATCAAATCAGGTTACGGGTCCGTAGCCGGCAAGGTCCCCGATGACTGTCCTAGTCTTGCCGTTCGGCGTTCCCCCCGCCCCGCTTCCGCCCCTTCCCGTCGCCTGGCGGCCGGCGGACGGGGGCCGGCACGCGACCGGGTGCCGCACCGTCACCCTGCGCCATGGCGCTCGCAGATGGCTCGGCCCGGTAGCGGCGCGAACCCACTGGTGACCGACCGGTCAACGTCGGTCACTCGCGGGTGTAGAACGGCTCCACCCGCTCCAGCATCCAGTCACCGACCGGGTCCTGGGCGATGTCGAGCAGCACGCAGTTGACCGCCCAGGGCAGTGGGACGACGCCCAGCGCCCGGCCCAGGGCCTGCATCGCGGCAGCCCGGTCCTCCTCCTGCCAGCGGTCCAGCTCGACCCCGACGAAGAGCGCCGGGGGCCCTCCCTCGACGCTGCCCAGCGCCCGCCGCGCGGACAGCACCACCGGGGTCACCGCCAACTCGCCCGCCGCGGTCGCCAGGAAGTCCACCGGCTCGCTGGCCGAGTCCGGCTCCCACAGCCGCACCCTGGCCCCCTGACGCGCCGCCCTGAGCTCCCCGTGGCCGGTCGGGTCGGTGGCGTCCGCCCGGGGGTCGACGGGGCTCCGGCACAGCTCGGGAACCGCGGCCGGCGGGACGGGCACCGCCACCGCGCCGTCGGGGTTGACCACCACGCCCACCTGGGGCGGGAGGCCACGGGCGAACTCGTACATGGGCGCGACGGCACAGGGCATGGCCCCCGCGACCCGCCGGAACTGCTCGGGGGAGCTGAACACCGGCACATAGGTGACCCCGTCGAGCTCGACGGTGGGCAGGTCCAGGTCCGGGCTGTCGGGGCCGCCGCCGGACGGCAACGGTATCCACACCTGAGCCCCGGCCAGCGCCTGGAGCAGGCGGGGAGCGACCTCCGGGTGCCCCACCGACGCGGCCAGCACCTGCTCGAGCTCGTTGCTGGGGAACCCGGCCACCGAATCACCGTATCCCTGCGCCGGGATGCCCATCGCGCTCCACCCGCCCCTCACCGAACCCCGTCGGCGTACCGTTCCGCACTTCCGCCCCGATCTTGCCAGCTCCGTCCGGGAACCCCGCGCCGGTGTTCAGCCCCCGAAGGAGATCCGGCGGAGTTCACGCGCGGCCGGCCGGTCGATCAGCACCGCTGAGACGCACCCCGGGGGCAGGGCGGAGCCCGCGGCCCCAACGGCCCGCACGGCGCCCTCGACCAGCCGCTGGCAGGCCCGCCGGTGCCGGGCGAACGCGTGGTCGGACACCCGGCGCCCGCGCGCCCGCTGTCCCTCGACGGCCACCTCGGGGGGCACGTCGAGGACGAGCAGGTGCATCCCCCGGCCCCGTCGCCGCGCGAGACGGGCCAGCCCCGACCGCACCCAGGGCACAGAACCGCAGTCGTGCACCACCAGGCTGAGTCCGGAACGGGCCGCGCGCAGCAGCCGGCAGTAGTGGGCGACGCGGACCACCGGCCGGTACACCAGGTAGGGGACCCAGCGCGGCAGCCGCCGTTCCCAGCGCTCCCGCACCTCCTGGGAGTCCAGGCACCGCACGGTCCCGCGGGCGCCGGCGACCGTCCGGTCGATCAGCGTGCTCTTCCCGCTGCCCGGCAGCCCCGAGACCACCACCACGTCGCCGACCGGGTAACACAGCGCGCGCACCGCCCTCGTCGGGTGCGGTCCCGGGCCGCGGCGGAGGTCGAGCACCCGGTCAGGCCACACCTGTCGGGTCCGCGCCGACGGGACGTACGCCCGCCCCGAAGCGGTGCGAGCGGCCCCTCCGCCCGTCGCGGGGACACACACCGTCGTCATGCCTGCGTTCCGCCACCACACCGGTTCGCCCTTCCCCCAAGGTCATCCCCCGACTCGTCCAAGAAAGGGTAATGGCGTATCCCGACGGTGCACCGGAGCTGTGCGATGATGTGCCGGTCAATTCCATACCGGCCGTTCGAGGCCGCGCGGGAGAGTCCCCGTCCACGACGCCGGTTGTCGTGCGTGGGGCGCCGAAGGAGCAAGTCCTCCCCGGAATCTCTCAGGCAACCGTAACCGCGTGGGCGAGGCAGTTCTGAAAAGCGGACCCTCGGCCTGCCGGCCACCGGTCCCACCCAAGGTGCAAGCCGGGCCCCTCGCTGGCCCCGGCGAACCTCTCAGGTTCCGATGACAGATGGGGAGGACCCGCCTCCCCGTACGCCCACCTCGGAGCCCGTGATGACCAGCGAACAAGGCAGCACCAACGACATGCGTGACGGCACACCGCCCACGGCCGGGTCCGCGCCCCGCAGGACCCCGCTTGACGCGGTGCACCGCCGGCTCGGCGCGACCATCGCCCCGTTCGCCGGTTGGGACATGCCGCTCCGCTACGGCAGCGAACGCGAGGAGCACCTCGCGGTGCGCCAGCGGGCGGGCCTCTTCGACCTGTCCCACATGGGGGAGATCACCCTCACCGGCCCCGGGGCGGGGGCGGCGCTCGACCACGCGCTGGTCGGGTACCTGTCCGCGCTGGCGGTGGGGCGGGCCCGCTACACCATGCTGTGCGCCGAGGACGGCGGCATCCTCGACGACCTGATCGTCTACCGCACCGGGGACGAGGAGTTCCTGGTGGTGGCGAACGCGGCCAACGCCGAGCGGGTCCTTGCGGAACTGCGGTCGCGGGTCGCCGGGTACGCCACCGAACTCCGCGACGACCGCGACGCCTACGCGCTGGTCGCGGTGCAGGGCCCGGCCGCCGCCGGCATCCTGGGTCGGCTCACCGACGCGCCCCTGGCCGGGCTGAGGTACTACGCGTGTCTGTCCGGGACCGTCGCCGGTGTCCCCGCGCTGATCGCCCGCACCGGCTACACCGGCGAGGACGGCTTCGAGCTGTTCGTCCCCCCGGGGGACGCGGAGCGCCTGTGGGACGCGTTGACCGACGCCGGAGCGGACGACGGGCTCGTCCCCGCGGGCCTGTCCTGCCGGGACACCCTGCGGCTCGAGGCCGGCATGCCGCTGTACGGGCACGAACTGACCGACGCCACCACGCCCTTCGACGCCGGCCTCGGCCGGGTGGTCCGGTTCGACAAGGGCACCGGGGACGTTCGTTTCGTCGGCCGCGAAGCCCTGGCCAGGGCCGCGGAGGCGGCTGCCGGAACGCCCGGGAGGGCCCTGGTCGGCCTGGTCGCCGAGGGACGGCGGGTGCCCCGCGCCGGCTACCGCGTGACCACCCCGGACGGAACGGTGGTCGGCGAGGTCACCTCGGGCGCGCCATCGCCCACCCTGGGCCGCCCGATCGCCATGGCGTACGTGGACGCCGAGCACGGCGAGCCGGGCACGGAGGTCGCCGTGGACATCCGTGGCGGCCTGGAACCGCACCGGGTGGTCGCGCTCCCCTTCTACCAGCGCCCGCGTTGACCGGACGGCCAAGCGCCCCGCCCACCCAGCACCGCGGGGCCGGCCGACCCACCAGCCCCTGACCGCGCGGCCACCCACCGGCCAGGAGCGGGCCGCCCCGGTCGCGCCGCCGCTCCGCCCCTCCCTCCTCCAACCGACCCAGCCGTCCCCGGCCCGGTCCCCCGGGCAACCGGGCAACCGGGCAACCGGGCAACCGGGAGCCACCCGGGTCGGTGAACACCGTGGCCGCCATCCCGGCCGCACCCCGTTCCCGGGGACACTCCCAACGGGTCCCCTGGACCCCCTCGTACGACCACCTCCCACGATCCAGGAGAATCCCTGCCATGAGCACCCCAGACAACCTGCGTTACAGCAAGGAGCACGAGTGGCTGTCCGCCACCGTGGACGGCGTGGCCACCGTGGGCATCACCGAGCACGCCGCCAACGCCCTCGGCGACGTGGTCTTCGTCGACCTGCCGCAGGTGGGCGCCACCGTCTCCGCCGGCGAGGTCTGCGGCGAACTGGAGTCCACCAAGTCGGTGAGCGAGCTGTACTCCCCGGTCTCCGGCGAGATCACCGAGATCAACCAGGACGTGGTGGACGCGCCGGCCCTGGTCAACTCGGGGCCCTACGAGAGCGGCTGGCTGTTCAAGGTGCGGGTGTCCGAGGAGCCGACCGACCTGCTCGGCGCCGACGAGTACGACGCCTTCACCCAGTCCTGACCCGCCCGGTCCGGTCGGCCCGCCCTGCATCCGCCCCGGAGCACAGCACGGTCATCCGCCCCGGACCACAGCGGTGTCCTGTTCCGGCGCCCCCACCGACGGGCGCCGGAACAGGACACCGGCACCATCCGGACCGGCACCACCGGCCGCACCGTTCCCCGTCCAACCCGGCACCCCGGCCCCGGACACCGCCCATGCCTGCCGCTCCCCCACCCCCGCGGGAACACACCCAGAAGGAACCCATGTCCATGACCCCCCAGTCGATGCTGAACAGTCCGCTGCACGAGTTCGACCCCGAGGTCGCCGCCGCCGTCGACGCTGAGCTGCACCGCCAGCAGTCCACGCTTGAGATGATCGCCTCGGAGAACTTCGCCCCGGTGGCGGTGCTCCAGGCGCAGGGCTCCGTCCTCACCAACAAGTACGCCGAGGGCTACCCTGGCCGCCGCTACTACGGCGGGTGCGAACACGTCGACGTGATCGAGCGGCTCGCCATCGACCGGGTCACCGCGCTGTTCGGGGCGGAGGCGGCCAACGTGCAGCCGCACTCCGGCGCCCAGGCCAACGCGGCGGCGATGTTCGCCCTGCTCCAGCCGGGCGACACCATCCTGGGCCTGGACCTCGCCCACGGCGGGCACCTGACGCACGGGATGCGGATCAACTTCTCCGGCAAGCTCTACAACGTCGTCGCCTACCACGTGGACGCCGAGACCCACCGGGTGGACATGGAGGAGGTGGAGCGGCTCGCCAAGGAGCACCGCCCCAAACTGATCATCGCGGGGTGGTCCGCGTACCCCCGGCAGCTCGACTTCGCCGCCTTCCGGGCCATCGCCGACGAGGTCGGTGCGTACCTCATGGTGGACATGGCCCACTTCGCCGGCCTGGTCGCCGCCGGGCTGCACCCGTCCCCCGTCCCGTACGCCGACGTGGTGACCACCACCACGCACAAGACCCTCGGCGGGCCCCGCGGCGGGGTGATCCTCTGCCGTGACGAGTACGCCAAGAAGATCAATTCCGCGGTGTTCCCGGGGCAGCAGGGCGGCCCGCTGGAGCATGTGATCGCGGCCAAGGCCGTGGCGTTCAAGGCCGCCGCCTCCGAGCAGTTCCGGGAGCGCCAGCAGCGCACCCTGAGGGGCGCTGGCCTGTTGGCCGAACGCCTCACCCAGGCGGACGCCGTCGATGCGGGCGTGTCCGTGCTGACCGGCGGCACCGACGTGCACCTGGTCCTGGTGGACCTGCGCGCGTCCGAACTCGACGGGCGGCAGGCCGAGGACCGCCTGCACACGGCCGGCATCACGGTCAACCGCAACGCCGTCCCGTTCGACCCGCGGCCCCCCATGGTCACCTCCGGACTCCGGATCGGCACCCCGGCCCTGGCCACCCGCGGGTTCCAGGAGGCCGACTTCCGTGAGGTCTCGGACGTCATCGCGGAGGCCCTGAAGCCGGGCTTCGACGACGCGACGGCACGGCAACTGCGGTCGAGGGTCACCGCGCTCGCCGAGGGGCACCCGCTGTACCCGTCCCTGTGACCGATCCAGCAGGCGGTGGCGTTCGGCGCGGCGGGGCACCGCGCCGACGCGTCCGGTGACGCACACTGGACCGAAGCGGTGCCCCGTCGCGTGTCCCTCGTCAGGCACCCCACCACCGACAACGGAGTCTCCGTGGCCATCAGCGTGTTCGATCTCTTCTCCGTGGGCATCGGCCCTTCGAGTTCCCACACCGTGGGGCCGATGCGGGCGGCGTCGATGTTCGCCTGGCGACTGAAGAAGGACGGGTTGCTGGCCCAGACCGCCTCGGTGCGGGCCGAGCTCTTCGGCTCGCTCGGGGCGACCGGCCACGGCCACGGGACCCCGAAGGCGGTGCTGCTCGGACTCGAGGGGCACGTCCCGCGGACGGTGGACGTGGACCGGGCCGACGCCGAGGTGGCCAGAATCCGGTCCACCGGCCGGCTGCGCCTGCTGGCCACCGAGATAGGCGCCACCCACGAGATCGACTTCGACGAGCAGAGCCACCTCGTCCTGCACCGCCGCCGCTCGCTGCCGTACCACGCCAACGGCATGGTCCTGCGCGCCTTCGCCCTCACGGGGCAGCCGCTGCTCGAGAAGACCTACTACTCGGTCGGCGGCGGTTTCGTGGTGGACCAGGACGCGCTCGGCGAGAAGCGCTTCAGGCCCGACGACACAGTGCTGACCCACCCGTTCCGGACCGGCGACGAACTGCTGCGCCTGGCCCGGGAGACCGGCCTGTCCATCTCGGCCCTGATGCTCCAGAACGAGCTGGCCTGGCGGACCGAGGAGGAGGTCCGGGCGGGGCTCTTGGAGATCTGGCAGGTGATGCGGGCCTGTGTCGCCCGCGGCATGTCCCGCGAGGGCATCCTGCCCGGCGGCCTGAAGGTCCGCCGCCGGGCCGCCACCGCGGCCCGCGCCCTGCGCTCCGAGGGCGACCCGGTCAGCCGCGCCATGGAGTGGGTCACCCTCTACGCCATGGCCGTCAACGAGGAGAACGCCGCCGGCGGACGGGTCGTGACCGCCCCCACCAACGGCGCCGCCGGGATCATCCCCGCCGTGTTGCACTACTACACCGAGTTCGTCCCCGGTGCCGACGACGACGGGGTGGTGCGCTTCCTGCTCGCCGCGGGCGCCATCGGCATGCTCTTCAAGGAGAACGCGTCCATCTCCGGGGCCGAGGTGGGCTGCCAGGGCGAGGTGGGGGCCGCCTGCTCCATGGCGGCCGGCGGTCTCGCGGAGGTCCTGGGCGGCAGTCCTGAGCAGGTGGAGAACGCCGCCGAGATCGGCATGGAACACAACCTCGGCCTCACCTGCGACCCGGTCGGCGGCCTGGTCCAGATCCCGTGCATCGAACGCAACGGCATGGCCTCGGTCAAGGCGGTCACCGCCGCCCGCATGGCCCTGCGCGGTGACGGCCGCCACCACGTCTCCCTGGACAAGGTCATCAAGACTATGAAAGAGACGGGTGCCGACATGAAGGTCAAGTACAAGGAGACGGCGCGCGGCGGACTCGCCGTGAACGTGATCGAGTGCTGAGGATCTAGCTCTGACCTGCACAGACGCACTCCGCCTGCGGGCGGGGTGCTGGTCGGCGGGGACGGGGGCCTCCGGTTCGCCGCGGAGCGCTGGGGGCGGGGACGAGGACGAAACGCGGGGTGTGCTGCTCCGTGGTCTGTGCTCGCGAGATGAGAGTTTGCAGGACCGCGTGGTGAGAGTTTTTGCCGCAGTGAGCGGAGTGGAATTATGTAACCGGCGAAGGCGGCTGCGGCGTGCTACTGTCGACCTCAGTTGCAGTTGTGGTTCCCAAAACTTCAAGTGCCCCCACTCGGCTCCTGCCGGCGGGAGCGTTTTGTATTTCCGGTCGTTTTCCGGGGCGGGTAATCATCGCGGCGACACGGCGTCCGCGCGGTGCGGATTCCGTTGCACTGCCCCAAAGGAGACATGACATGGCTAGTGGTACCGTGAAGTGGTTCAACGCGGAAAAAGGTTTCGGGTTCATCGAGCAGGACGGTGGCGGCCCTGACGTGTTCGCCCACTACTCGAACATCTCCGCCCAGGGCTTCCGTGAGCTGCTCGAGGGCCAGAAGGTGACCTTCGACATCGCGCAGGGCCAGAAGGGCCCGACGGCCGAGAACATCGTTCTTGCCTGACGCCGACGCGAACTTCGTAGCTGGCGCCCGCATCCTTCGGGGTGCGGGCGCCAGCTACACGCGTTTCCCGCGACGGTCCCACCGGCCGCGGAGCGATCCACAGTCCCACCACGCACAGATCCCGTTCAGGGACGCAGGCGCATCCTTAAGAGCTACACCGCAGTCGGCGCCCGGATCTTCACGCACTCCCGCGTCACCAATTTCGGCACCTACGCCCGCGTGGATTTCCATCGGCCAGCGTGCTTGCTATTACCACCGGCCCATACTTGCAATTCTCCATGCCGCTCACCGCTGCGGGGATTCCTTGATATGCGCCGCATCAAGGAAGGTTCCGCATGAACCGCAGTCACACGAACGACCGCTCGTCCCGCACCCGTAAGGGCGGTGCCCACGCGGGGAAGGGCGGCAGCCGCTTCGGCTCGCCGGCGGCGCGCCGTTCCGGCGGGCCTGCCCGTTCCGGCGGTCACGGCCGCAGGACGGCCGCCGTGCGGGGTGAGTTCGCACTCCCCACGACGGTCACCCCCGCGCTGCCCGCAGTTGAGGGCTTCGCCGAACTCTCCATGCCCAAGCAGTTGCTGGCCGAGCTCGGCAGGCAGGGTGTGAGCGCACCGTTCCCCATCCAGGCCGCGACCCTGCCGAACTCCCTGGCGGGCCGTGACGTCCTGGGCCGCGGGCGCACCGGTTCCGGCAAGACCCTTGCCTTCGGCCTCGCCCTGCTCGCCCGTACCGCCGGACAGCGCGCCCAGCCCCGCCAGCCGCTGGGGCTGGTCCTCGTACCGACGCGTGAGCTGGCGCAGCAGGTGACCGACGCGCTCACTCCGTATGCCCGAACCGTCAGGCTGCGGCTGGCCACGGTGGTGGGCGGGATGTCGATCGGCAAGCAGGCCGGCGCGCTGCGAGGCGGCGCCGAGATCGTCGTCGCGACCCCTGGCCGGCTCAAGGACCTCATCGACCGTGGCGACTGCCGACTGGACCAGGTGGGCAGCACAGTCCTGGACGAGGCCGACCAGATGGCTGACATGGGGTTCATGCCGCAGGTCACCGCGCTGCTCGACCAGGTTCGTCCGGAGGGGCAGCGGATGCTGTTCTCCGCCACCCTGGACCGTAACGTGGACCTGCTGGTGCGCCGCTACCTGACCGACCCCGTGGTGCACTCGGTCGACCCGTCGGCCGGTGCGGTCACGACGATGGAGCACCACGTCCTGCACGTCCACGGCGCCGACAAGCACACCACCACGACGGAGATCGCCGCCCGCGACGGCCGCGTGATCATGTTCTTGGACACCAAGCGCGCCGTCGACCGGCTCACCCAGGACCTGCTCAACAGCGGGGTACGGGCCGCCGCGCTGCACGGCGGCAAGTCGCAGCCGCAGCGCACCCGCACGCTGGCGCAGTTCAAGACGGGTCACGTCAGCGTGCTGGTCGCGACCAATGTCGCGGCGCGCGGCATCCACGTCGACGACCTCGACCTGGTCGTCAACGTGGACCCGCCGACCGACCACAAGGACTACCTCCACCGCGGCGGCCGAACCGCTCGCGCCGGCCAGTCCGGCAGCGTCGTCACCCTCGTCACACCGAACCAGCGCCAAGCCATGGTCCGCCTCATGTCGGACGCCGGCATCCGGCCGCAGACCACCCAGGTCCACTCCGGCGACGAGGCCCTGCACCGGATCACCGGCGCCCAGGCACCGTCCGGTATCCCGGTCGTCATCTCCGCACCGGTGGTCGAACCCCCCAAGCGCGGCGCCTCCCCACGAGGCCGACGCCGCCCCGCTCCGGCGACCAGGCGCGCGTCCGCACGCAAGTCCGCCTTCGACGCGGCGGCCTAGGACCCCCGTGGTCCTCCGTGATCGAGACGGTGGTTGAGGCCGTGGACCCGACCGCGCCGGAGGTCCGTGACGACATCGGCGTCGAGGGCGCCGGCCGTCATGGCCACCGCACGCACGGGCCGACTGGTCGTCCGCGAACCCGGACGACCAGGGCACCGGCCAGGTCACCCAGGCCGAACCGAGAGCCCTGGGCTTCCTCTCCCCCACTGAACCGCCCCGCCACCCCGGCCGGACGGTTCTCCCCTCCTCCCTGCGAGGTCACATGCGCTGCGTCATCGCCCGCTACCCCTTCGAGCTCACCAAGATCGGCGTGCTGGAATCGATGAAGGGCATCAAGCCCGAACCAGGCACCGGTGAATCCGTGACCATCGGCCGCCGCCGCTATCCCGTCATGCAAGTCGGCCAGGTCATCACCCGCCAGGACCGCCGTGATTTCACCGCCGGCGAAGTCCTCCGGGCCATGGAGCGGCTCGGCTTCACCTGCCACACCCTTCCCAAGGCCGCACCCGCACGCCCCCTCAGCCCGCTCCAGCAGGCCTCCGCGATGCTCGGCGCTCCCACGCCCGCCTGACCGGGGGAACCAGGACCGAGCGGCACCTGGACAGCGGTGTGGGCCCGACGGAACGCGTCGGGCCCACCACCGCTCGCAACGGGTTTCCGTCGCAGTGGTTGCACAGTGGCCGGAACAGCCGAAGTCGCCCGTGGCCCAGGCGCTGACATCGGTGACCGCAATGCGGTATGTCCCGCCTGCTCGGGGACACCGACCGCGCCCTGCCTGATCCGGGCGAGATGAGAGTGCAGATGAGGGGCCGTCCCCCCTCTTCGCGAGCGTCCGCGAGAGAACACCGAACTCCTCGGCGTGCCAGCCGACGTCCCTGCCCTGAACGTCACCCGCGGCTTCCCCGGACGCTTCTCCCGCCAAGGCTTCCCCAACCGGCCCCGACGAGGTGTCCCCCTGGAACGCCCATCCGTCTCAGGTCGCGGTGGGCGGGTTCGACGACTCGGCGGCGCGGCGGTATTCGGCGTTGATCCGCTGGGCTTCTTCGAGCTGGTCTTCGAGGATGATGATGCGGCAGGCGGCTTCGATGGGGGTGCCCTGGTCGACGAGTTCGCGGGCTCGGGCGGCGATACGCAGTTGGTAGCGGGAGTAGCGACGGTGGCCGCCGGCGGAGCGGAGCGGGGTGATGAGGCGGGCCTCGCCGATGGCGCGGAGGAAGCCCTGGGTGGTGCCGAGTACTTCGGCGGCCCGGCCCATGGTGTAGGCGGGGTAGTCGTCGTCGTCGAGACGGCCGTACGAGTCGTCTGCTGTCATTGAACCCTCTCATGGAACGCATGGAGGGGCCTGGGTGCCGACCGGCACCCAGGCCCCGAAGGAACTACTACACCATCTGCCAGCGTCAGTACTGCGCTGGCCTTCTGTTTCCGCCGGCCCGACCGGAATGCTGCCGGGGCCGCGGGGATCGCGGTTGCTTGACCGGAGACCACCTCACTATCGATGTCCTGCGGTACCCGGACTCCAGACTTCCGCCCGGGCGATCCTGATGGCGTTCGGCTCCTCCGTTCTTCCCTCAGTGATCAACGGCATACTGCGCACTTCTGGTGATGCGAACTTCTGGTGATGCGAACTGCTCAGCGGCCTGTCGCAGCGCCACCCTCCAGCAGCCAGCCCCGTCGCCGTCCTGCAACCGCTCTGGCTTCGGAACTCCACCACCGCACCGTCCTACGAACGGCAACGATCTGTACTGCGAGTACTGCTGCCTGGCAGTTCGTCCTCTGCCAGGCCCTGCGGACCCTCTAGGTTACGAGAGAAACTATAGCCACACCACCATCCAATGTCTACTGTGGCCGACACAGATTTCTGGGTGCTCGGCGGTGAGGTAGTCGGCTTCGAACGGTGACGGGGCAGAGGCACAGTCCGCCACCGACCCGGAACGCGACGCGGTGGCGAGTCCCGTGAGCGCGGGACTCCGGCGTCCACGGGCGGGCGCCGTTCCCCCCGGCGGGGAACCGCCCTAGCCTTTCGTCCGTGGACACGACGGGACTGCTCCTCGGCGTGGTCGGCACGATCGCCGGTGTCGTGAGCGCCTACTTCGGCTATGTGGCGGTCCGCCACCAGCTCACCAGACGCTGCCAGCCCCCCGCGCCCGCGCCCGGACCTCCGCCCGGCGGCACCGGCCCCACGGAGTTCGACGTGTACGTCTCGTACGCCCCCGAGGACGCCGCCTGGGTGCGGAGGTTCGCCCGGGGACTCTCCGAGCGGGGGGTGCGCGTGGCGTACGACGAGGTGGTGAGCCGACCGGGTGGGGTCCGGGTGCACACCGTGGAGACCGCGATCCGCGCCTCGGCCCACGGACTGCTGGTGTTCAGCCCCACGTCGATGCGGAGCGGGTGGGTGGCCCAGGAGTACGCCGCCCTGGTGCAGCAGTCGATCGAGTCGGGCCGGGTGTTCGTCCCTGTGGTGATCGGCGACGTGGAACTGCCCGGGTTCGCCGCCACCCGGTACTGCGCCGACTTCCGCGCCTCGGGCGACGGGGCGGACGGCGACGGGTACGAGCGAGCCGTGGGAGAGGTCGCACGGGCGCTGCGGACGGCATGACCGCCCCCCGGCGGACAAGGAGGAGCGCACGGGGACGTGGACGCTCGCGCATGTCCGTGAGGGTTTCGGCCATGGGGTTCCCGCGGCCGGCCAGGTTGACTGGGGCCGTGGCCGCGGCGCAGCAGCGCGGCGGCACGGACGGAGGGACCGAACGGTGCAGCACTCAGGAGCGGACACGCCGCGGGGCCCGGCCGCTGCGGCACGGAGCCGCAGCCCGCGCCGGACGCGGACGACCGACGGTGGCCCGCACCCGGCCCGCGTCGCCACGGTCCGGCACGGGCGGTGGGCGGCGTGAACGGGGCGGTCACCGACACGTTGCTGCTGCTCGGCTGTGTCGGGTCGGGCGCGGTGGGCGGGGTCTTCTTCGCCTTCTCGTCGTTCGTGATGCCGGGTCTCGCCCGACTGCCGGAGGTTCAGGGCAGCGCGGCGATGCGCGCGGTGAACGTGGCGGCGGTGCGGCCGGCGTTCCTGTCGGTGCTGATGGGCACGGCGGTACTGGACGCCGTCGTGGTGGTCCTGGCCCTGCTGGACGTGTCGGCGTCGGGATCGGTGCCGGCGCTGCTCGGAGGGGTCCTGTACCTGGTGGGCGCGGTCGGGGTGACGGCCGCCGCCAACGTGCCGCGCAACGAGGCGTTGGAGCGCAGTACCGCCGACGGCGCCGAGGCCGACCGTGAGTGGCGGGCCTACCTGCGCGGCTGGACCCGCTGGAACCACGTGCGCGCCGTGGCCGGCCTGGGCGCGGCGGCGGCGCTGGGCGCCGCACTGATCGCCCGTTAGGGCCGGGCCACTGCCGCGGGACCCACCCACCAACGCACCCAGGTGGACCACCCCTGCCCTCCCCCTCCCCCACCCGATCCTGCCCCGGAGCATTGATGAACCACCCCGCCGCCCCCACGACCACGCCCCCTGCCACCGGCCGCCGCTGGTCCGGTGCCGTCCTCGGGCTCGCGCTGCTCACCACCGGACTGGTCGCCGGTCTGTTCTTCGCGTTCTCCTGCGCGGTGATGCCGGGCCTGGCACGGGTCGATGACCGCACGTTCGTGGAGACCATGCAGGAGATCAACGTGGCCATCCTCAACCCGGTGTTCTACACGGCGTTCATGGGTTCGCTAGCGCTGTGCGCCGTCGCCGCGGTGCAGCAGCGTCGTCTCGGGCGGCGCCACGTGCTGCGCTGGGTGCTGGCGGCGCTGGTGCTGCACGCGCTGCTGTTCCTGGTGACCAGCGCGATCAGCGTGCCGCTCAACGAGGAGTTGGCCGACGCCGGAGCGGCGCCGCGTGACCCGGGCGCCGTCCGGGAGCGGTTCGAGACGCCGTGGGTGGCCTGGAACGTGGTGCGCTCGGTGCTCTCGGCGGGCGCGCTGGTCTGCCTGGGCGCGGCCGTGCAGCGGCACGGCCGCGCCGGGGCCGGCACCGGGGAGCCGCACGCGGCGGTCTCCCGGGCCGTCCACCGGGCGTCGGTGCGTTGAGCGGGACCGGGGCCTACACCTGCCGCTCGCCGAGCGGCTTCCCGTCGGGCCCGGGCGCCTGCGCCAGCGCTGACCTGCCGGCGCGCCACTGCGCCGCGTCGATGAGTTCCAGGGCCCGCTGCATGGGCAGGTGTGTCAGCAGCGACTCCGCGTCCCCGCTGACGACCTGCGGGACGTTCATCTGCTTGAGCTCTGCGAGGAAGTACTGCATCGCGATGGTGTCCCGGCCGAGCAGCTCGATCCTGCGCTCGAGGGTCGCGACGTCCAACAGGCGGCGCTCCCGTTCCGTCGCCAGCTCCGCCTGGCGGATCTCCGAGGTGATGCGGACGTTCTTCAACTGCGCTTCCAGTTCCTGGGTGCGGATCTGTTCCGTGGACACCCGCTTGCGCGCGGTGTTGAGGTCGCCGTCCAACGACTCGACCTCGCCCAGGTTGGTGCTCGCCGCCTCCACGCCCCACGCGGCGAGGGCGTTGCGGACCTGCGCGGCCAGGTCGGTGCGGATGCTGGCGTACCGGGTGAGGAACTCCTCGACGGTGGACTCGGCGGCGATCCCGTTGAAGTAGGTGTCCACGGCGCCGCCCAGCACCCGTTCCACGAACCGCTGGACCGGAGCGGGGTTGTCCACCAGGCCGCCCATCCCCGAGCTGGAGGAGTCCCCGAACTCACTGACCAGCCGGGGAGCCGCGGTCCGCGGGATGTTGAGGGTCTGCCTGAGCTCCACCTGGAGCTGGTGGCCCTGCACGTTGACGCTGATGCGGTCCAGTGCGGCGTCGTAGTTGTCGGCCTGCGAGCTGGCCTTCTTGCTCCAGTCCAGGATGAGCAGCCGGGTGGGGATGAGCACGACGCGGACGAACCACGGGTTGAGCATGGAGACGGCGCCCTCCCCCAGGGTCTCCTCCTGCACGCCCCGCCACCCGCCGTTGGCGAGGAACACCCAGGGGAGCCGGAACCCACTGTGACCGGGGATCAGCGGCCCCACCCGCTTCTCCCCCCGCTCGGGCTCGGCACCGTCCAGGGCGATGACCACACCGATGTGGCCCACCGGTATCGAGATCTCCCTGAGGTGCCGTGGCCGCAGCCCGGCCTGGTCGGACCGCGCCGCGGTCGCCTCGGTGATCACGTCGAAGAGGTAGGGGTTGATGTCGTAGTGGGTGCCGCCGGTGAGGATCGCCAGTTGCCTGCCCTGTTCCCCGCCGCCGCGGAGGAACGCCGCGCCGTCCTGGAAGCTCTCGCACTCCACGAACCTGCCGAAGGGGCGGTCCGGGGGCCGGATGGCGCCGTCCTTGGCGATGACCAGTCCGATGGTGCCCGGTGGCACGTAGGTCCTGGGCACCATCTCGACCTTGAACAGCGCGGTGTTGATGTAGTACGAGCTGTCGCCGGGGAGGACGGTCAGTTGCCTGCCCTGCTCACCACCGTTCCGCAGGAAGGCCACCCCGTCCTGGTAGCTGTCGCACTCCACCTGACGGCCCAGGACGCGGCGGGGGTCGCGGCGGGCGCCCTCGGTGGCGACGACGACGCCGATGTGGTCCTCCGGCACGTGGACGCGCGGGACGAACTGGACGTGGAAGAGCGGGGGAGGCAGCCAGTAGAGGTGTCCCGGGAGCAGCGTGCGGGCCTGCGTGCCACGGGCGTTGTCCGGGTTGATCCGCTTGAAGCGCTGGTCGGAGGGGGCGCGTCCGAACCGTCGGTGGACGATCCCGACGTGGTCCGCCGGCACCATGCACAGACCCGCCCAGGCGCCGAGCCGGCTCGCCCCGTACCGGGCGACGCTGCGCGGGGCCGGACGTCGCCCCGGTGGGCGGGCTTCGGACTGGCCGGACGCGTAGCCGACGACACCGACCAGCGTCACCACCCCCACCACGACCACCGCCACGAGTAAGAGCGTCATGTGTTCATCCCCCCGTTCCGTTCGGCCGAAGGCTGCCCAGCCGCAGGTGGACGGCGAGCACCGTCTCGGTCCACTGGTCGTACCAGTCCAGGTGCCGCTCGCTGAGCGGGTTGCGGAGCGTCGGGAAGAAGCCGACGCTCCCTGACCGGCCCGTGAAGTGCTGGTACCTGGGTACGGTCTCGTCGGACGCTTGTCGCCAGCCGTACCGCAGGGACAGGGCCAGGAAGTCCGCGTGCCGGCCCCTGCCCACCTGGGCACGTCGCCGCTGCGCGCTGAACCCGTGGACGTCCCCGGAGTAGCGTGCCCAGAGGGCGTCGACTCCGCGCAGCAGGGCGTCGGGTAGCCGCGGGCCGTCCGACCGGCGCATCCAGCCGTACTCCAGCCGCCCCACCGCGTCGAGCAGCAGCGCGGTCGTCAACAGGTCGGCGTGTTCGGTCTCGTGTTCGGCGAGGAGTGCCTCGAGCCGGCTCAGTGAGACGTGGCCGGTGCTGCCGGCCGCTGCCGGACCCCATGCCCCGGGGGCCGGCGAGGGCGACGCCGGCAGGGGTGGCGCCGGCAGGGGTGGCACGGTGGGCACCTGCCCGCCGCCCGGCCCCGGCAGGGGTTCGTACCCGCCGGGGCCCGGTTCCGACCGGCCCGACTGGCGGGAGTCGTACAGCCGGCGCAGCAGGCGCATCTCGTCCGACCCTGGCAGGGCTCCGTTCCTGGCGTCGAAGTACCAACTGCTGGCGAGCAGGTAGTTGCGTTCCCCGCGCAACAGGACGGGGAAGAAGTCACGGCTGTGCCGCTGGCCCTCGAGGATCTCCCGGGTGACGTCCTCGGACTCCTCGGCGTCCGGGGACATCAGGACGACGACCGCCAGGGCGTGCCGGAGTCGCTGTCTGATGGCGTCCAGGTAGTCGTCGCCCCAGCGGAGGTTCCCCAGCGACCAGGCGGGCAGGTCGTGGCGCCGCAGGTGGGTGACGAGCCGCTCCCCGTAGCCGGCGTCGGTCCTGGCGTAGCAGACGACGAACGCGGGGGGCGCCGGCCCGGTGTCGTCACGGCGGGGGCGCTCGGGGCGGGCCAGGTCGAGCAGTTCCGGCGCCACCCGGTTCCGCGGGGCGGGCTCCTCGCCGCGGAGCACCCCGGCGAGCTCCGCGACCTTGGCGTCGAACGTGGCGCCGCTGAGGTGGCGGAAGTCCACCCAGGCCCGGGTCGCCGCGAAGGGGGGCAGTTCGGCGTCGCCGCACAGCACCGGGATCAGCCTCAGTCCGCGTCCGCTCGCCGCTTCCAGCAGGGCCGCGTACTCCTGGCGCGCCCAGGGGTGGGTCATGGTGAGCGGGCCGACGACCTGGATGCCGTGGCTGGCCTGCCGGATCGCGGCCTCGAGTTGGTGCACGACGACGTCGCCGGGCCGCAGGCTGCACTGGTCGAAGAAGAGGCGCACCCCGTGGGCCCGCAGCCGGTCGGCGAGCGCGCGCGCCCAGTCGCCGTCCTGGCGCGCGTAGGAGATGTAGGCGTCGTACACCGTTGCCCCCCTGGTGGGTGCACCTCGGTCGTGCCGTGACGGCGGGGGCGGTACGGGCCCGGAGGAGTTCGCCGAACGCGGCTTACCGCACGTAGTCACGCACGGCGGTCACCCCGTGGTTCCACCGGGAGGGCACCGGTGGCCTGTCGGCAGTGGTCCACCGCGCCCCGCTCCAAGGGCACCACAGCCACCGTGCGCCCCCCGTCCGCAACGAGTGGGCGAACCCGAACCTTGACGCGGTCGGAAGCGGGACGTCCATCCTTGACCACTCAGCCTCCTCGGACGTTGAGTGGCGGCTTCTGGCGGACCGTGCCACAGGCCCCGCACAGCTTGCTGCTGGGAACCAGCGGTCGATCACCACCAGCTCGGCCCGTACCAGGCGCACGGGTACGCCAGCATCAAGGAGGGCCCGATGTCCAACCTCTTACCCAGCTCCCCACCGCCATGGCCCCACTGCGGGCGCGGTGCCGACAGCGGCGACCCGGTGGGCTGCCGTGGCCGTGCCGTGGAGCCGCACGGCACCTGCCTGGCCCACCTCCACGACGTCGAACGCGCCGCCTACCTGGCTTCCCTGTCCCCGGGCAGCGACCTCGACCACCGCGGCACCGTGTTCACCCGCGAGTTGCTCGGGCGTTTGCTCACCCCACTCGTTGACCCCGCCACCACCCGGCCGCGGCTCGGTGAGGCCCATTTCGAGGAGGCCACGTTCCGCGGGGAGGCGGAGTTCGGCCACGCGACGTTCTCCGGCACCGCCAGCTTCGACCACGCGACGTTCTCCGCCGAAGCGGGGTTCTACCACGCGACGTTCTGCGCCGACGCCGGCTTCTACCACGCCACGTTCTCCGACCATGCCAGGTTCGGCCAGGCGAGGTTCTCCGGCCACGCGGGGTTCGGCCACGTGACGTTCTCCGCGGACGCCGGGTTCTCCCACGCCACGTTCTCCGCCCAGGCGAGGTTCTACCAGGCGACGTTCTCCGCCGACGTGGAGTTCGACCACGCCACCTTCCGGGCCCATGCGGGTTTCGACCACGCGACGTTCCGCGGTGACGCCGGGTTCGGCCAGGCGCGGTTCTTCGCCCACGCGGGCTTCTTCCAGGTGAGGTTCGAGACCGCGGCGCAACTGGGTCCGCTGGTGTGCCGCGGCAGGCTCGATCTCACCGGTGCGTGGTTCGGCGCCCCGGTGAGCGTGGAAGCGGCGGCGGCACGTGTTCACCTGCAACGTTCCCGCTGGGGCTCGACGGCCACGGTGCGCCTGCGCTACGCCACCGTGGACCTGCGGGACGCGGTCCTCGAATACCCCGTGAGCATCAGTGCGCGCGCCTCCGCGTACCCGTCCCACCTCGGGCCGTTGGACGAGTCGCCGCTGAGCCGGTGCGGCTACGACCCCGGAGTGCGGATCACCTCGATCAGCGGTGTGGACGCCACCCACCTCGTGGTCAGCGACGTGGACCTGTCCGACTGCCAGTTCTCCGGCGTCTTCCACCTGGACCTGCTCCGCCTGGAGGGCCGTTGTGTCTTCGGGCGGACGCCCACCGGCTGGCACCGCCAGCGCCAGGTGCCCAAGCACTGGACACCACGGGTCACACTGGCTGAGGAACAGCACTGGCGCACCGCCCGGCAGACACCGGGGTGGAACGTCCCGGCCCCCGAGGACGCACCCGTGCCGGGGCCCGCAGCGCTGGCCCGCGTCTACCGGCACCTGCGCAAGTCACTGGAAGACAGCAAGAACGAGCCCGACGCGGCCGACTTCTACTACGGCGAGTGCGAGATGCGCCGCCACGACACCGAGCGGCCAACGGGAGAAAGAGCGCTGCTGTTCCTCTACTGGGCGGTCTCCGGCTACGGTCTGCGTGCCTCACGGGCCCTGGCCTGGCTGCTGATCGCGATGACCGTGACCGTGTCCGCACTGATGCTCTGGGGACTGCCCCAGACGACCCCGGCGCCGACGACCAGGGGCACACTGACCCACGGCCACGTCATCCGGGCGACCACCGACACGCCGGCCCCGGCCAAGCCCACCGGGCCGTACCTCCAGCGGATCACCGGTGACCGGTGGGAGAGGTCGCTGCGCATCGTGCTCGAGTCCGTGGTGTTCCGTTCGTCCGAACAGGACCTGACGACCGCCGGCGCCTACATCCAGATGGCCTCCCGCGCCGCGGAGCCGGTCCTGCTCATCTTTGCGATCTGGGCCATTCGCGGACGGGTGAAACGCTAGGGCCTGTCTGATAAGTCCCGCCTGGGTCGTGGCGCCTGGCACGCACGCTCGCTGCGTTGTCGGGATCGTCCATGTACGCCCAGTACGAGGACGACCCTCCACCTTGCGATCGCACGCACCAGACGCCGCGACCCCCGCCCTCCGGGCGGACGACGCTACTCATCAGACAGCCCCCAGGGCGGTCCCGTGCGGCGGACGGCGCTCCTGGACGTGCCGGCCGTCCGGGGCTTCCCCACCGCCACACAGCATTGAAGGCATAGACCTTCTAATAACGTTTCAAGGCAATGACCCCCCTCCCACCAGGCCCTTCTTCTTCAAGAGGTGTAGACCTCTTGACCAGAGTCCGCGTACGCCTCTACGGTCCGGTCATTCCCCCACAGCCGTTGGCAACGTGACGACAGGGAGGCGACCAGCGGCACGGCGCAAGTGCCGTACCAGGACCGGCCGTCCGCCCGGCGGCGCCCCGGGCACCGGTCCTCCCGTTCCCCGGGTCCACGCGGCGGGCGCGCCCGGTCCGCACCCCGGAGTCCGCCGGCACAAGGCCCCCGACCCGCACCGGGATGCCTCGGTGGACGCGCCCCGCTCCCACGCCCCACGACGTGGACGCGACCCGTCTCGGCCGCCCCCGCCGCCCGCACCGGAAGACCCGCCCGCACCGGAAGACCCGACCGCCCACCACACCTCCCGCCAGGAGAAGACGATGCCCCCATCACTCGACGAGCACTTCGTCCGCCGCAGAACCATCCTCGCCGCCGCCGGTTCCGCGGCGCTGGTCGCGGCGACCGCCGCGCCGGTCGTGGCCGCCCCGAGCGCGGGGACCACGGCCACCGACACCGCGACGACGGCGGCCGACTCCCCCTGGCCCGACCAGGTGCGGGACGTCGCCCGCGACGGGACGGCGAGCGCGTCGAGCGTCTACGACCTCGACCCGGCGAAGTTCGCCGCCGAGCACGTCAACGACGGTGACCTGGGCACGCGTTGGGGGTCGAACTCACCCGAGAACGGGTATCCCGACCCGAGCCGGGAGTGGGTGCAGGTGGAGCTCGCCGAGCCGAGCCCGGTGCACCACGTGGTGATCCACTGGGAGACCGCACACGCCGCGCACTACGAGGTCCAGGTGTCCGACGACGGCGAGACCTGGCGGACCGCGCTCGACGTCCCGAACGCCCCCGGCGGCCGGGAGGTGCTGGAGCTCAACCTGACCACACCGGTCCGCTTCGTGCGCATGCAGGGCGTCGCCGTGGCGACGGGGTGGGGCTACTCCATCTGGTCCATGGAGGTCTGGAACGGCCCCCGCCCCGGCGTGGGGCTGCCCGCGGGCCGGGTGATCCCGGTGCCCGTGTCCGAGACCAGGACGGGTGCCCAGCCCTACGTGCTGGGGCGCCACTCCCGGATCGTCGTCTCCAGCCGGCACGCCCGGGAGGTCGCCGGGCTGCTCGCCGGGTACCTGCGTCCGGCGACCGGCTTCCCCCTGCCCGTGGTGGCGGCGCCGGCCCGGCCCGGTGACATCGAGCTGGTGCTCGGCCGTTCCGAGGCACCGTCGCGGGCCCGGCTCGCCGTCGCCGAGGGCTACACCCTCGCCGCTGACCACCGGGGGGTACGGATCGGTGCGGCGACCGGGCACGGGCTGTTCAACGGCGTCCAGACGTTCCGGCAGCTCCTGCCACCGTGGATCGAGGGCGACCGGGTGCGGCCGGGGCCCTGGACCGTCGAGGCCACCGAGATCAGCGACTACCCGCGGTTCACACACCGGGGCCTGATGATCGACCCGGCCCGGAACTTCCTCGAGGTCGCCGAGGTCAAGGCGCTCATCGACGGCCTCGTGCGAAACAAGGGCAACGTGCTGCACTGGCACCTGACGGACGACCAGGGCTGGCGCCTGCAGATCGACTCCTGGCCCCGGCTGACCGAGGTCGGTGGGGGCATGTCCATGCCCGGCGGCAGGACCGGGTTCTACACCAAGGACGACTTCCGCGAGGTCATCCGGTACGCCGCGGCACGGCACGTCCAGGTGATCCCCGAGATCGAGATGCCCTCGCACTCGCACGTCGCCAGGACCGCCTACCCGGAGCTCTCGGGCA
Organism: Wenjunlia vitaminophila DSM 41686; assembly: GCF_000380165.1. Taxonomy (GTDB): domain Bacteria; phylum Actinomycetota; class Actinomycetes; order Streptomycetales; family Streptomycetaceae; genus Wenjunlia; species Wenjunlia vitaminophila. The sequence continues at coordinate 28,017 of NZ_KB904660.1, read as the reverse complement.
ACGGCGGTTACCTGGCGGACCGGGAGAGCACCTACGCGTTCGTCGACGACGTCATCCGCGAGGTCGCCGAGATCTCCCCCAGCCCGTACATCCACCTGGGAGCGGACGAGTCGGACATGCCGCACGACGAGTACGTGCGGTTCCTGCGGCGGGTCGAGCAGATCGCCCGCGACCGCGGCAAGACGATGATCGGCTGGTCCCCGAGCTGCGGCGTGGGCCTCGACCCGTCGGCCGTGCACCACTACTGGCAGGACCAGAGCCGCGAGATGACCAAGGAGTGGTTCGATCCGCGCCGGCCGGTGCTGCTCTCCCCGACCCAGCAGGTGTACCTGGACTACCCGTATCCCGGGTACAACACCCGGCGCTCCTACTCCTGGAACCCGTTCGACCTGACCGACGGGTGGACCGGGGCCAAACTCCAGCGCGACTACGGGCTCAACAACGACGACATCATCGGCATTGAGGCACCGATCTGGGGCGAACGCATGCTCCGGGGGCTGCCCGACGTCCAGTACCAGGTGTTCCCCCGGTTGCCCGCCATCCTGGAGAAGGCCTGGTCGCCGGCCGAGGCCACCACGGACGCGGACGGAGTCGTCGCCAGGATGCAACTTCAGGGCGCCCGCTGGCTGTTCGGTGACGCCAACTTCTGGCTCGACCCGGAAGTCAGGTGGCAGACCGCCGCCGTCGGCGCCGTACGGGAGTCCGCGCCGGACGGCTCGGTGGACGGCAGCGTCGCCTCCGTGGCCATCCCCGGAGCGTCGCCGGCCGCCGTCACCGCGGTGATCGAGTGGGGCGACGGCACCACCAGCGACGCCACGGTCACCGGCCGGGCTCCGGGGGACCGCCAGGTCGGTGGCCTGCTGGAGATCGAAGGCAGCCACCGCTACGCCGACCTCGGCACCTACCGGGGAACGGTCCGGGTCAGTGGCCCCGGCGGCGCCGAGCTCAGCGCCTCGTTCACCGTGGTCAACAAGGGGGAGGCCAGCGACGGGGCCTGACCCGCGGGCACGGCGCCCCGGGGCGCCGTGCCGGCACGGTGGCTCACTCCGCCCCCGTCACCACGTCCGGCGGTCCAGGTGGCGGGGGTGTTCCCCACGCGAACGGGGCGCCGCGGCGCGGCTCCGCCAGAGGCCGAGCAGGAAGTCGGCGCCCGCCGGGGTGACGTAGGTGACCTGACGGCTCACCGAGCCGTTGGTCTCCGTCCTGACCCGGAAGTGGTCCGCGGCCCTATGGGCACCGCGGGGCACGTCCTGTCGGCCGCCGTACCGGGAGCGCTCCCGGTGGAACACCCCCTGTTCCACCAGCCAGTTCGTCAGCTCCCGCACGGGCACGTGGAGGAGGCCGGCGATGGTCGTCATCGCGATCAGTCCGTGCGCGTCGGTGAACCGGTCCCACCTGCCGGCGCCGGAGCGGACGGCTGAGCCCTCCCGGACCCGGGCGAGCAACTCCACCAGGGCGTCGTCGTCCTCGGGCACCGCGGCCGTGGCGGCCAGGGGGGCCTCCGCGGCCCTGATCCGCATGGCGAAGTACGTCTGTGCCGCGGCCACCTCGGGTTTGCGCGGGTCGGCGTTCATCACGACCATGTAGGCGCCATAGCGGGTGAGCTGGTAGTCCGCCCGGGGCCTCGGCCCACCGGGGAGGCGCTCGGCCCGTCGGGCGATGTGCAGGCAGGCCGCCTGACCACAGTTGGTGACCGCGGCCCGGGCACGGGAGAGCGTGTCCTCGAAGACGTCCCAGCTCGCGTACCCGAGCAGTCCTGCCAGCTCACGGGCGGACCACCACTCGCCGTCGTCGTCCATCCGACGGGCTCGGTGGAATGGACTAGACCCCCCGCTGTCGCCACCCGCTACCGGAGGGTTACTGTGGGGCTGTGCCATGGGTCCTCAATTCTCATGGTCAACTAGCCCTCACGCGGGGGTGCGATCCCCGTGTGAGGGCACACGTGATTCTTTCGCGACTCGAGGAATTCACGAGTCGGTGAACCAGAGTACCCCTCACGGGTGACCGTGCGTACGGATGGGCGCCTGACACGCCCGTTTGCCCCGGGGAATGTTCACGTACAGTCAGGAACGACTCCGCACGGCACCGCCGTCGGAGCCTACCGTTCCGCCACGCGCGCGCCCGACCACCGGCCGCCAGCAGCCCCCGTCCCCGCCGCCCGCAGGGCGCACCGGCACCCGTCCCGCGCACGCATGACGGTCGGGGCACACCTCCCACCCAGGTGCGCCCCGACCGCGTCCACGCCGCCGTGCGGCTGGTCCAGGCGTCCCGTCAGGACGCCTGCCACAGCGCCGGGGTGACCGGCGGCTCCCAACCGACCTGGGCCTGGTGGCCCTGGAGGCAGACGTAGCTGGTGGAGCCGTAGGTGACCTGGTCACCGGCGGCGTAGACGGTGCCCGCGGCCCAGGTGCCACCCGGGTTGCCCGGCCCCGGACCGGGGTCGTCGCCGGTGGTCCTCAGGGTCAGCCCGTAGGCCGAGAGGATCTCGTTGACGGGCTGGTAGAACGTGGTTCCGCCGCTGCTGCAATTGCCGGAGCCTCCGGAGGTCACGCCCTGGGCCTGGCTGCCGGATATGTAGGAACCGCCGGAGTCACCGGGCTCGGCGCAGACCGTCGTCTGGGTCACCTCGTAGACGGTGCCCTCCTGGTACGTGACGCTGGTGCCGTGCACCTGGATGGTGCCGCAGTGCCAGCCGGTGGTGGAGCCCGAGCGGCACACCGACTGTCCCACCTGGGCCTGGGTGGAACCGGTGACCTGGACGTTCGCCCCGCCCTGGCCCTTCACGTACGGGGTGGCGGTCCAGTTGCTGTTGGTCGCCACCCACGCGTAGTCGTTGCCGGGGAAGGAGGAGCCCTGGAACGTTCCCTGGGCGACCTGGTTGTAGCCCTGGGTCGCGGTGCCGGCCCGGCCGCAGTGGCCGGCGGTGGCGAAGCCCTGCGTGGTGCCCTTGGTCACCGGGAACCCGATGGAGCACCGCCCGCCCATGTAGTAGGCGTCCCCGCCGCGAAGGTCGTACAGGGCGCGGGGGCGTTCGGTGAGCCGCTCCACCCGCACCAGGTGGCGGTCGGCGCCGCTGGCGGCGATGAAGGACCGGGCGGCGGCGGACGAGGTCGCGCGGACCACCACGCTGTTGGAGGTGATGTCCACGTACCAGACCGGGGAGGCGGTGGTGGAGTGCGTGGTCGCCGCGCGGTCGAGGGCGGCCTTGGCCGCGTCGAGTTCGGCCAGGGAGTGGGTGACCACTTCGGCCCTGGCTCCGGCGGCGGTGATCTCCTCCGCCTCGTCGGCGTCGGTGGTGGCCACCGTCAGCTCCGCGGCGTCGCCCTGGAGCCAGGAGCCGGCGAAGCTGCCGCCGAGGGACACCCGGAGCTGGCCGGCGACGCCGCCGGCCCGGCTCTCGTTGACCAGGCGGGCCCTGGCCTGGGCCGCGGTGAGGCCCAGGTCCCGCTGCATGGCGTCCAGCACGGCCGGGTCCACCTGCGCCGCGGACCGGTCAGTCGCTGACGTCGAGGAGCCGGCCGGGCCCGCGGTGGCCGGGCCGGCGAGGCCGGTGAGGACCAGCGCGCCCACCGCGACCGCGGCCGAGCACACAGCCATGACACGTCTGTGGAGCATGGAAGTCTCCTTGGTTCGGGGGATGCCGAGCCAACGTAGCCGTGAGCACGTCAACCGGAGGAGACGCCAGTGCGCCCCTGCCACCGCGTTATGGGACGGCCGTGCCGAACTCGGGGTGGTCCGCCAACCAGTCCCGGTAGCTGGGGACCCGCTCCACCGCCTCGGCGTGCGCCGCCCTGGTGTGGCCCACCACCGCGGGGGCGACCGAGGCCGCGGACGCGTCCTGGTGCCAACCGATCAGGTGCCGCCAACGCAGCGGGGCGCCCGTCAGCGGCCTGGTGACCAGCCCCTCGGTCGGGGGGAACGTCGCCCGGCACAGCCCCACGGCCCGACCCACCTGGACCAGGTGCACACAGGAGGCGGTGTCCGTCTCGAACACCGACACCGGGGTGAACCCGACCCGGGCACAGGCGGCGGCGAAGCAGTCGGCGAAGCACCCGTCCCCGGGCACGTCGGCCCAGCGCTCATCGGCGAGCATCCCCAGGTCCACCTCCCGCCGGTCGGCCAGCGGGTGCTCGGGGTGCAGCATCACGAACACCGGGTCCACCCCCACCTCGCGCCACACCATCCGGTCGCCGACCGGAGGGGAACTCTCCCCGCAGGTGCCGATGAGGGCGTAGTCCAGTCGCCCCTGGGTCACCATCGAGGCCAGCTCCCCCACCGACCAACTCGTGTAGGTGGTGACCGGGGCCGCCGGGTGGTCGGTGGCCAGCCGGTCCACCAACCGGCCGAGGAGCGGCCCGTGGGTCGCCCCCAGTCGGAACCGGCGCGGCGTGTCGGGGGACCCGGCGGCGTGGGCGAACCGCACCGCTTCCTCCTGGAGTTCCCGCACGGCCGGGAGCAGCACCCGCGCGCGGTCAAGGACCAGCTCCCCCAGCGCCGTCGGCCTCACCCCGTGCCTCCCCCGTTCGAACAGCGGCCCGCCCAGGGCGCGTTCGATGCGTTTCAACTGCGCGCTGAGCGCCGGCTGGGCCAGGCCGAGCGAGGTGGCCGCGCCGGTCAGACTGCCGGCCTCGGCGATGGCCCGAATCGTCTTCAGGTGCCGCAGTTCCAGGTCCATGACCGACAGCTTGGGGCCCCGGGCGCCGGGCCAGCAACCGACGGTCCGGGACCGGCCGACGGCGTGGCCCGGCACGGGTCAACGGGGCGACGGGCGGCACCGGGAGGCTCCCTTCTCCGGTGAGCGGGACGCGGTGTGGAACCGCGCCTCCGGCGCTGGGCGGAGGTGGACGCGCGGCCCGCCACGTGGACCCGTCGGTACCCGGGACGGTGTCAGTTCTTGCGCGGTCTCTCTCCAGGCAGGGAGCCCGCCGCCCGTGCGGACTGGCCGTCGAGCGACTTGGGGTCGGTCTCTTGACATGCAGATGTCCGGCGGGTTTCCTAGGACCACCCGTTCGAATACATCTGTTTCTGTTTGGTTTTGTTGGCCGAACGGCCACTCAACCGCAGAGCCCGCGATACCCAGCCCTCCATCGGTCACGGCCGGTCCACCCGGCACGGCGACCCAGTACGCCGTGCGCCCGCCCCAGTGGGGGCGGACCAAGCCGTCAACTCCGTTCCAGGTACAGCATTTCGCCGCCCCGTGCCGCCCTGTGTCACGCCCGGTGACCTGCCGGCCCGTCACCACGCAGCAGGGGTCGGTGCGCACCCACTCCTCACTCGTCTACCCCTGAATGCGAAAGGCACATGGCACTAACGAAAGCCACCTCCAGAACCTTCTCCGTGCTGGTACCCGCTCTGGCCGCGACGCTCGGACTCGCGACCCTCACCGCGCCGGCCGCGCAGGCGGAGGACCAGCCGCAGAGTTGGACGGTGAGTCAGCCCCTGGCCTCCGGACAGGCGCTCACCGCCACGGTCGCGCTGAACGCCAGCGGCGAACTGTCCCTGGGAGTCCGAAGAGGCAGCACCACCGTGCTCGAACCGGCCCCCGTCGGGCTGGTCACCTCCCAGGCGGACCTGTCCACGGGCCTGCGGCCGACAGGTCGCAGTGACAAGCTGGTGGAGGAGACCTACCAGGCCACCACCGGCAAGCGCCTGAAACGTTCCACGTCGATGAACGAGACGCGGCTGTCCTTCACCGGCGCCCATGACACCCCCATCGACCTGGTGGTCCGGGTCTCCGACGACGGTGTCGCCTACCGTTACGACCTGCCGACCACCACCAGCGGCACCGTGAGCCAGGAGAAGTCGGCGTTCCAACTCCCGGCGAACGCGACGGCGTGGCTCACCAAGTACGGGGTGAACCACGAGGAGCACCACACGGAGACCACGGCTGTCAACGCCGCCACCGGCTCCTTCGGGTATCCCGCCCTGTTCCACGTGCAGGACTCCTACGTCCTGCTGTCGGAGTCCGGCGTCAACGGCAGCTACGCCGGCAGTCAGCTCGCCCACACCTCGGGCAGCAACCGTTACACCCTCAAGCTGTCCGATGACGACGTCGACATCAACGGACCGCTGACGACGCCGTGGCGCGCCGCCATCGTCGGTGACCTGGCCTCGGTCACCGAGTCGACGTTCACCGACGACATCGCCCCCGCCTCCCGGATCTCGGACACGTCGTGGATCAAGCCGGGCAAGGTGGCGTGGTCCTGGCTGGCCGGGGGCCACTCCGTGCAGGCCAGTCTGGCGGCACAGCAGTCGTTCGTCGACTACAGCGCCCAGCACGGCTGGGAGTACAGCCTGGTTGACGACGGCTGGAAGGGGCAGACGTGGATGCCCGACCTCGTCCGTTACGGGGCCCAGCGGGGCGTCAAGATCATGGCCTGGATCCACTGGACCGATCTCGACACCGAAGCCGAACGCGACACCGTCCTCACCCAGATGAATGAGTGGGGTGTCTCAGGCCTGAAGATCGACTTCATGGACTCGGAATCCCAGAGCCGTTTCCAGTGGTACGACGAGATACTGAAGGCGACCGCCGAGCACAAGCTCATGGTCAACTTCCACGGTTCGACCATCCCCAACGGCATACAGCGGACCTGGCCCCACGTCATCACCCTGGAGGCGGTCCGAGGCGCGGAGTACGGGGGGAGCCACTCCCTCACCGACCTGACCACGAACCCCTTCACCCGGAACGTCGTCGGCTCCATGGACTACACCCCCATGGACTTCCAGCAGGGCGGACACACCAACTCCGAGGCGGCCGAACTGGCGCTGTCCGTGGTGTACGAGTCAGGCTTCCAGAACCTCGCCGGAACCCTGAGCGCGTACCGCGCCCGGCCGGAGGTGGAGCGCTTCCTGGAGCAGGTGCCCACGGTCTGGAACGACAGCAAGCTCGTCTCCGGTCTCCCGGGGCAGGGCGCGACGTTCGCCCGCCGCAGCGCCAATCGCTGGTTCCTGGGGTCGATCTCCTCGGGCGGCGCGCACACGGAGCAGGTCCCGCTGGGCTTCCTGGGCGGGGGCGAGTGGCTCGTCGAGACCGTCCGCGACGGCAGCGACGGCCTCGTCCGCGAGTCCCACACCGTGAAGCGGAGCGACACCCTCTCTGTGCCCGTGCCGGCCAACGGCGGCTTCGTCGCCATCGCCTGCCACGCGAAGCCGGGCCAGACCACCTGTGACAAGGCGGTCGACGGGCTTCCCCCCGCGAGCTTCACCCTCACCCCCGACAAGGTGGAGATCGAGCCGGGTGCCACGGCGGAGGTGAAGGGCCGCTTCACCGTTGACTCCCAGGTCCCGGTCACGGACGTCTCCATCACGGCCGACGCTCCGGCGGGTTGGACGATCACCGGCACCGGTACCAGCGCCGACTCGCTCGCCGAGGGCGAGGCCCTCACCCCCACCTGGACGATCACCGCTCCCGCGGACGCGACCGTCAACACCGGGACCGACGTGTCCCTGACGGCCACCTACAGCGTCGAGCGCAAGGGCAAGGACGCGACCCTCACCAAGGAGAGCAAGCTGCGGCTCTTTGTTCCGGAGCCCGGTGTGGACTATGTCAGCGCGCTGCCGTTCGCCGCGGAGTCCAACGGCTGGGGCCCGGTGGAGCGTGACACCTCCAACGGCGAGAACAGCAGGGGCGACGGCAGCCCCATGCAGATTGCCGGCGACCGGTACTACAAGGGGCTCGGAACTCACGCCTCCAGTTCCGTGTCCGTCCAGCTCGACGGCCGGTACACGCGCTTCATCACCCAGGTGGGCGTGGACGACGAGGTGGGCAGCAACGGCGCGGTCGCCTTCGAGGTCGTCGCCGACGGCAAGGTGATCGCGACCACACCGGTGCTGACCGGGGACGACCAGGCGCTCACCATCGACGTCGATGTCACCTCGGCCCAGCAGCTCACCCTTCGCGTCACCGACGGTGGCAACGGAATCAACCACGACCACGCCGACTGGGCCAACGCCCGCCTGGTGCTGGCCGGCTGACCTCCGGCATCGACGGGCACCGCTGACCGACTGGTCCCCGGACGCTGTTGGCGCCGTGCCGCCCGCGTGACGGCGGCCCGTGCGACCCCCGTGGGGGTTGCGCGGGCCGCCGTTCGTGTTCACGGGTGGGTGCGGGTTCCCGCGGGCGTGCGGCGCCAGGGCTGTCCGAAGGAATACGACCCGACCGGACACAAAAGTCCGTCAGTAAGCCGACGGTTCCTCACGAAAGACCGAGGCTCATTCCCTCCGTCTCCCAGGATGGCGAGCGAAACGGGAAAGGGGCGGCGATGAGATGACAGTCATCAATCATTCCCGGGGGCACCGGAATCCGGTGCCGTGACCCTTCCGTGTGAAGCGCTCCAGAACATATCGCCGACGTGGGCGTTGTGGTGGATGCTGTCGTCTCGACGCGATTCCATCAATCGCCGCGTCATTTCGCGACGGTTGCCGTTTCTCAGGAGAGAGAGGGAAGATGGGCTTTCGACAGGCGGTATGTGGCGCGGTCCTCGGGACAGCGGTCGTCACTGCAACCGCGCTGGCCGCGATTCCGCAGGCCACAGCGGCCCAGAGTGCCAGCGACGGCATCCCGGAGACCGAGTCGTTCTCCATCAGGACTTTCGCCGACAAGTGCCTTGACGTGGAGGGCGCCAGTAGTGCGGACCTGACTCGGATCATCCAGTACACCTGCCACGGCGGCGCCAACCAGCAGTTCACGCTGCAGCCTCTTCACCACGGCAGGTATGCCATCAAGACCTTTTCCGGAAAGTGCCTTGATGTTGAGGGCAGAAACACCGCCGACCGGGCCCGGATCATCCAGTACACCTGCCACGGCGGCCCCAACCAGCAGTTCTCGTTCGAACCGGTTCCGGGCGGAAAGCTCCTCATCAAGACGTTCATCGGGAAGTGCCTCGACGTCGAGGGCGCGAACACCTCGAACCTCACACAGATCATCCAGTACACCTGCCACGGCAGGAGCAACCAGCAGTTCGTGATCTAGCTGGGCCGGGCCGTCCTGCCGGGAACCGGTTCCCGGCAGGACGGCCCGGGCGACGGGCAGTGGACATCAGCGACCACCGCGCGGCGACGGGCGGTGGGTGCACCGGAGTGCGGTACCGGGGCACCAAGAATTCGATTCTTTGTCGCATTAACGTCGCATTAACGATTTGCCGTCACTGGCCCGCGCTGCCATAGTCGAAGATGTCCGGAGGGAACACCACCGGACCAGACGTGATGGTCCTCTGACCCGGGCTCACGTCAGCGTACTGGCCACCACACCCCTCGATTACCGGTGGCACACGTGGCCCCGATCAGCCTCCAGGCGATCGGGGCCTGCCGTCCTTTCCGGACCCGCCCCGAGGCGTGGCGCACCGCGCTACAGCGGCGCCCGCAACTCGAACCAGGTGGTCTTGCCGTCGGGGAGGAGATCCACCCCCCAGCGGTCGGCGAGCGTATGCACCAGGAAAAGGCCCCTACCCCGCTCGTCCAGCTCCCGCACCAGCGGGACCAGGCAGGGCAACGCGCGGGAGGGGTCGCGCACCTCCACCCGGACCCACCCCCGGCGGCGGGCCATCCGCAGCGCGAAGTGGCGGGCACCGGCGTGCCGCACCGCGTTGCCGACCAGCTCGGAGACGAGCAACTCGCCCGCGTAGCACAGGGCGGGCAGGTTCCAGCGGCGCAGCACCGAGACCACCGTCCGCCGCGCGGCCCCCGCCTGGCCGGGGCGGGACGGGAACCACACCTCGTCCGTCGAGGGGTCGGCGACGACGTCCACGAAGGGGGAATGGCGGGCGGGCTCCCTCACGGGAACGCGTTCCATCGCGGTCACTGCCGATCCCCACCCCTGCTCTCGTCCACCAGGGCCCGTCATGGCCCCATGATGACCAAAGCGGTGGGCATTCGGGATGGATCTGGGGGAATTGATCCGGGGGGATGACGGGGGAAAGCGCACGCCAAACCGTATATGCGACAGACATACCGGGCTGCACCCAGGAGGGTTGTTTTGTTGAAACGTCGTCGCTCGATAGGAACAACGTTTCCTTCACCCTGTCCGCGGCGTTCCTGTGGTCCTCACCGGAGCTCACGACAAGACCGGTGGGAAGACGCGGACCAGGAACGCGAACGGGTTCGGCGGCGGGACCGTGGAACCCGGCCCCGCCGCCGGGATGACCGTGCCGGTCAGCGGAACTCGGCCTTCCCCGGTCCCTTCTCCACGAAACTGCGCATCCCGATCGCCCGGTCCTCCGTGGCGAAGAGCCCGGCGAACAGGTGTCGCTCGATGTCCAGGCCGGTGGCGAGGTCGGTCTCCAGCCCCGCGTCCACCGCCTCCTTGGCCGCCCGCAGCGCCAACGCCGGTCCCGCGGCGAGCCGGGACGCCCAGGCGTGCGCGGCCTGGTACACCTCGTCGGCCGGTACCACCTGGTCCACCAGACCGATCGCCAACGCCTCGGCGGCCCGCACCTGCCGGCCGGTGAAGATCAGGTCCTTGGCCCTGGCGGGGCCGATCAGCCGGCTCAGCCGCTGGGTGCCGCCGGCGCCCGGGATCAGACCCAGCAGGATCTCCGGCTGGCCGAGCTTGGCGTTCTCCCCGGCGATCCGGATGTCGGCGCACAGCGCCAGCTCACAACCGCCGCCCAGGGCGTAACCGGTGACGGCTGCGACGACGGGCTTGGGAATGCGGGCCACCGCGGTGAACGCGTCCTGGAGGCCACGGGCCCGACGGACCATGTCCTGGTACTCCATGGCCTGCATCTCCTTGATGTCCGCACCGGCCGCGAACACCTTCTCACCGCCGTACACGATCACGGCCCGCACGTCGTCGCGGCCGGCGGCCTCCGCCGCCACCCGCCCGAGGGCGTCCTGCATGGCGATGTCGAGCGCGTTCATCGGTGGACGGGCCAGGCGGATGGTGCCGACACCGTCTGCGACCTCGAGGGTCACGGTCATGGAGCGCCTCCAGGCGGTCGTTGGTCGGTTGCGCGGCGAGCGTAACGCGTGCCCCACGACCGCCGGCAGGGCCGTCGGTCCAGCCGCGCGGAGGTCCGCCGTCCCCCGGCGTCTCAACACCCGCCGGGGGCGTTCTCACTCCACGCCCGCAGCAGCACCAGGGCGCGGGCACCCACCCGTAGCCGGTCCGCCGCCCGGTGGCGGGTGCGCGGGGGCGCGGACTGGTCCTCGGGGGCGGTGTCCACCTCGACCTCGTAGTGGGTGGCCCAGGGCGGTCCCGGCAGGGTGAACCGCACCGGCCGCGGCCCGGTGTGCCAGACCAGCAGGAAGCTGTCGTCACTGATCGGCTGACCGAGGGGGTCGCGTTCCGGCAGGTCCCGCCCGCACAGGAACATCCCGACCGTCGCGGCCGGCTGGTACCAGTCCGCCTCGGTCATCCGCCGCCCGGCGGGGGTGAACCAGGTCAGGTCGGGCGGACCACCCGGCCGTCTCGGGTGACCGGTGAAGAACGCCGCACGGCGCAGCACCGGGTGCCGGCGGCGGAGCCGGACCAGGCGTGAGGTGAGCTGGTGCAGGGCCCGCCAGGCGGGCTGGTCGCGCAGGGACCAGTCCACCCAGCTCGTCGCGTCGTCGTGGCAGTAGGCGTTGTTGTTGCCGCCCTGGGTGCGTCCCATCTCGTCGCCCGCGGTGACCATCGGCACCCCGGTGGACACCAGCAGGGCGCCCATCAGGTTGCGTGCCTGCCGGTGGCGCAGGGCGTTCACCAACGGGTCGGCGGTCTCCCCCTCGTGGCCGCAGTTCCAGGAGCGGTTGTCGTCGGCGCCGTCCCGGTTGTCCTCGCCGTTGGCCTCGTTGTGCTTGGACCGGTACGAGACCAGGTCCCGCAGGGTGAAGCCGTCGTGGCAGGTGACGAAGTTGACCGAGGCGCAGGGGGAGCGCCCGTCGTGCGCGTACAGGTCGGAGGAGCCGGAGAGTCGGTAGCCGATCTCCCTGAGGTCCTGGTGGGCACCGCGCAGGAAGTCGCGGGCCGCGTCACGGTACCGGTCGTTCCACTCCGACCACGGCGCCGGGAACGCGCCCACCTGGTAGCCGCCGCTGCCCACGTCCCACGGTTCGGCGACCAGCTTGACCCGGCGCAGCACCGGGTCCTGCCAGATCGCCGCGAGGAACGGTGCCCGCATGTCGACCTCGTCCCCGCCGTGGCGACCACCGCGGGCCAGGGCGGCGGCGAGGTCGAACCGGAATCCGTCCACACCCATCTCGGTGACCCAGTGGCGCAGGCTGTCGGTGATCAGGCGCAACGCGGGGGGCTGGCCCGCGTCCACCGTGTTGCCGCACCCGGTGGTGTCGGCGTAGCGGCGGGGGTCGTGCTGGGTGCGGTAGTAGGCGCGGTTGTCGATCCCGCGCAGGAACAGGGTGGGGCCGCGTTCGTTGCCCTCCGCCGTGTGGTTGTAGACCACGTCGAGCAGGACCTCGATGCCGGCGGCGTGCAGGGCCCGCACCATCTCCTTGAACTCCCGGACCTGCTGACCCCGGGTGCCCGCGGAGGCGTAGCCGGCGTGCGGGGCGAAGTAGCCCACGGTGCTGTAGCCCCAGTAGTTGGTCAGCCCCCGGGCCACCAGGTGGCCGTCGGCGACGAACTGCTGGACGGGCAGCAGCTCGACCGCGGTCACCCCGAGGTCGGTCAGGTGCTCGATCACGGCGGGGTGGGCCAGGCCGGCGAAGGTGCCGCGCAGCTCCCGGGGGACCTGCGGGTGGCGCATGGTGAAGCCCCGCACGTGGAGCTCGTAGATCACCGTCTCCGCCCACGGGGTGGCCGGGCGCCGGTCGGCCGACCAGTCGAAGCGGTCGTCCACCACCACGCCCTTGGGGACGTGGGGGGCCGAGTCCCGGTCGTCCCGGACCGTGTCGGCGACCTCGCGGCCCGGCCAGTCGCGGACGTGCCCGTGCACCTCGGCGGGGACCCGGAACTCCCCGTCCACCGCCTGGGCGTACGGGTCGAGGAGGAGCTTGGCCGGGTTCCACCGGGCACCGGCGAAGGGGTCCCAGCGGCCGTGCACCCGGTAGCCGTAGCGCTGCCCGGGACCCACCCCCGGCACGAAGCCGTGCCACACCTGCCGGGTCCGCTCGAGCAGCGGGTGCCTGGTCTCCCGCCCGGCGTCGTCGAACAGGCACAGCTCGACGGCTTCGGCCCCGCCCGCCCACAGGGCGAAGTTGGTGCCCTCCCGTCCGTCGGGCCCGACACCCACGCTCGCCCCCAGTGGCTCGGGCCCGCCGGGCCACACCGCGGGGCCCGGCGTGCGGGCGCGGTCGCGTCCGCCGGTCCCCGCTGCCCGCACCTCCTGCTGACCCGTGTCCGACATCGGCTGTGACCTCCCCGAGCGTGGCGACCCCGCGTCCAGTCCTTCCCGGAACGGGGGTGGATGTCACGTTTCCTTACCCGTGGTGCCGTCGTTGTCCCCGGCGAGAGCCCGGGCCCGGCCGGAAGGAATGACCTGTGGAGGCAGCGCGGGGTGTGTGGCGGGGCGGCGGGCGCGCCGTGACGGGCGGGTTCCTGCTGGCCGTCACGGCCTGCGGCCCTCCCCCCGACCAGGACTCCGAGGACCAGCGGCCCCCTCGGTCGCCGGCCGTGGTGCGGGTGGTCCCGGCCGACGGGGCGCGCGACGTGCGCCCCCTCGGGGTGCTCCGGGTGGAGGCGGGTCCCGGCCGGCTCGTCGGCGTCCGGGTGATCGACGGTCGGGGCCGTGCGGTGGTCGGGCGGCTCAGCCGCGACCAGCGGCTCTGGTTGCCACGGGGGCGGCTCTCCCCCGCCACCACGTACACGGTGGCCGTCGTCGCGGTCAACGCCGAGGGGGAGCGCACCGACCTGCGCTCGAGGTTCACCACCGCGTACCCGGAGGGCGCCCTCGTCGGCCACTTCACCCCGGAGGACGGCTCGGTCGTGGGCGTCGGGATGCCCGTGTCGTTGCGCTTCAACCGGCCGGTCACCCAGCGGGCGACGGTGGAACGGGCCATCCGGGTGAGCGCGGACCCCGCCGTGGAGATCGCCGGGCACTGGTTCGGCGACCAGCGCCTGGACTACCGCCCCCGGGAGTACTGGCTGCCGGGCACCCGGGTCACCCTGCGGCTGCGGCTGGCCGGCGTGGAGGGGGCGCCGGGCTTCTACGGGGTGCAGGACCGCACGGTCCGGTTCACCGTCGGCCGCAGCCAGGTGAGCACGGTGGACGTGGCCCGGCACACCATGACGGTGCGGCGCGACGGCCAGGTGGTGCGGGTGATCCCGATCAGCGCCGGCAGCCCCGACCACCCCACCTACAACGGCCGGATGGTCATCTCCGAGAAGTCCCCGGTCACCCGGATGAACGGTGCGACGGTCGGCTTCGGCGACGCGTACGACATCCCGGACGTGCCCCACGCCATGCGGTTGACCGCGTCCGGCACCTTCCTCCACGGCAACTACTGGGCGGCCCAGGAGGTCTTCGGCAGGGCCAACACCAGTCACGGCTGCATCGGCCTCGCCGACGTCAAGCCGTCCCGGCGCCGGGCCAAGGGCGTGCGGCCGGCCCCGCGGGACACGACGTCAGGTGAGACCCCCGCGGCGTGGTTCTACCGCCAGTCGATGACCGGTGACGTGGTGGAGGTGGTCAACTCGGTGGACCGCACGGTGGCCCCGGACAACGGTCTCAACGGCTGGAACCTGGACTGGGCCGGCTGGCTGCGCGGCGGCGCGCCGCGCTGAGCACCGCCCGGCCCGGCGAGCGGGTACGGGAAACGGCGGTGGGGCGGGCCGGGGGAACCGGCCCGCCCCACCGGGCTGGGGGCGCGGGGTCGGACGGCGGGCCGCGGTCCGACCCGAGCCCGCTGCCGCGGTGTTACCTCAGGCCGTAGGCCTTGACGATGGTCTGCTCGGTGCGGTTGCCGTCACCGTCCCAGACCTCGACCTTGACCGACACGAACTTCTTGTCGGCCCCGGGGTTGCGGTAGGAGGCGCGGAAGGAGTCCCCGTCCACGCGACCGACCTTCACCGGCGTCCAGGTGGCGCCGTCGTCGGTGCTGATCGACACCTTGGCACCGGCCATCGCGGTGGAGCCGGTCCAGCCCTTGGCCCGGGAGGCGTTCACCGTGAAGGAGTAGGGCGATCCCGCCCCCACCTCGTTGAGCAGGTCCGCCTTCATGTCGTAGTCCAGCAGGACCACCGGCAGCGGCTCGCAGTGGGTGGTGCCGGGGAACAGGTCCTGGCAGTAGCCGGTGCTCTCCGTGGTCGGCTGGGCCGAGGTGAAGGTGAACTCGGTGCGCGTCGTCGGGGCGAGCACCAGGCCGGGGACGTCCCTGGGCCGGCTGGTCTCCTGGACGAACCGGTACTGGGCCTTCTCCTTCACCATCAGGTTGCCGGGATCGGTGATCAGTTCGCCGTTGCGGTAGTAGGTCATGCGCTGCGTCCGACCCCAGGCGAGGAAGTGGTCGGGGTCGCTGTCGCCGCCGGGAAGCGCCCCGAGGACCGTGTAGCGCTCGGTGCGGCAGTAGTTGCAGCTGAAGGCGGAGGCGTTGGACGGGTGCATGGGCGTCCCGTACCAGTCCTCCCGGTAGGCCTTGCCCGCCCGGTAGCTGTGGAGGGTGGCCTCGCGCATCTCGCCCATGACGTCCAGGCTCTGCCCGACCGACTGCGTGTAGCGCAGGCCCGGCGCGGTCCGCAGGTACTCGACCCGCTCGTGGCCCAGCTCGCTGATCTCAGCCGCACGGTACGAGGTGATGGGCTGGGCGCCCCAGGAGTTGATGGTGTGGAAGCCGACGCGGTACGTGCCGTCACTGTGCAGCCTGTTGGTGACCTTGGCGATCTCGTCGGCGCGCAGGTTCAGGGTGGGGCCGGCCTGCATGGCGCCGCTGTGGTCCCACTGGCCGGAGTACGCGTACCGGGAGTTCCGCACGCCCTGGAGCGTCACCGTGGTGCGGCCCTTGGCCAGCCGCTCGGCCAGTGCCCGCCCGTCCTGGTAACTGACGGCGACACTGGGGATCTCCCCCCTGACCACGAACTGCTGCGAGGAGTCGTCGTTGGGGACCACGATGACCGCCGCCGCCCCGGCCTCCTTCAGGGAGGCCAGCAGGTAGCCGGCCTCGGTCACCGCGTCCTTGTGCACCACGGCGGCCTTGCCGGTGAGGTCCTTGCCGGCGATCTGCTCGGCGGAGCCGTCACCCACGTCGACGAGGTCGTACTGCTTCTTCCCGGTGAAGCGGAAGCCGTACGGGGACACCTTGGTGTCCAGGGCCAGTTCGTCCGGCCGGGTGACGGTGGCGCGCACCAGCGGCTCCCGCACCCCGTGGAAGAACGTGCCCCGCGCCTCGCCGGTGGCTGGCGCGTCCCAGGGGATGGACCCGTACCGCGTGTCGCTCCAGGTCGCGCCACTGGCGAGGCCGGCGGAGGCCTGCATGCGGTCCTCCCTGACCCGGGTCGCGATGTAGGACAACACGTTGTCCTCCACCGGGCGGTCCAGGCCCTCGACCTCCATGGTGATGTCGCGGGCCTCGCTGGCGTCCACGGTGACGTCGCGGGCCTGGTCACGCACCTCGACCTCGGGGATCTGGAACAGGTCCTGGGCCGCCACGACGGTGGCCTTGCCCTCGCCGGTGGTGGCGAGCGAACCGGCGATGCCGTACTTCCCCGGGGGGACCCGGACCGTCAGGGAGTCCTCGCCCGCCAGCATGCCGGTGTTGAACGAGTCGTTGTCGAGCCCCATCACGAAGAAGACGGCCTGGTACGGGGCCTTGCCGTTGCGTCCCTTGAGGTCGATGGTCAGGTCGTACCGCTCGGTGTCCTGGACGTAGCCGAACGCGGTGTGCGCGGTGGCGCCCGTCGCGGTGGTCGCGGTGATGGTGCCGGTGTACCGCTGGTTCGTGGGCACACCGTTGGGGTCGAGGGTGACCTGCACCTCGACGCTGCCACCGGCCGGGATGGCGACCTCGGTCGCGGAGAGGGTCACCGCGCCCTCGGGGAGGGTGTCGGGAAGGTCGGTGGAGAGGGTCGCGGTGGTGTCGGTCCCGCTGCTGTTGGTGAGGGTCAGGGTGCGGGTGAGCTTCTCAGCGGTGTCCTTCGACCACGGCACCAGGCCGAAGTCCGCGGTGCCGGTCAGCTCCAGCTCCGGGCTGAGGGCGGCGGCGACGTCCACCCGGCCGTTGCCCTGCTCGTACGGGGTGTAGTCCGGCGAGGCAACCGAGTGGCTGGTCAGCGCGGCCTTGATCCGCTCACCGTCCCAGTCGGGGTGCCGCTGGGCGAGGATGGCCGCGGCCCCGGCGACGTGCGGGGTCGCCATGGAGGTGCCGTTCGCCGAGGTGTAGCTCTGGTCCACCGGGGTGCCCATGGCGGTGCCGCTGGCCCGGGCGGCGACGATGCCCACGCCGGGCGCGGTGATGTCCGGCTTGATGGCGAAGTCGTCGAGGCGCGGACCGCGGCTGGAGAAGGACGCCAGCACGTCGGACTTGGTCACCGCGCCGACGGTGAGGGCGGAGTCGGCGATCCCCGGGCTGCCCAGGCTGAACTCGTTCGGGCCGTCGTTGCCGGCCGCGATCACGAACAGGGTGTCGCTCTGGGCGCTGAGCTGGTCCACCGCCTCGGACAGGATGTCGCCGCTGCCGTAGGCCGGTGCGCCCAGGCTCATGCTGACGACGTCGGCGTCCTGGTTGACCGCCCATTCCATGCCGGCGAGGATGCCGGAGGCGTCACCGGTTCCCCCGTTGCTGAGCACCTTGCCGACGAGCAGGTCGGCGGCGGGCGCGACGCCCTTGTACTTGCCGCCGGAGGCCGCCCCGGTGCCGGCGATGGTGGACGCGACGTGGGTGCCGTGTCCGTGCCCGTCGGCCACCTCCTCGCCGGGCACGAAGCTGGCGGACCCGACGATGCGGTCCTTGATGTCGGGGTGGTTGGTGTCGGCGCCGGTGTCCAGGACGGCGACCTTGGTGCCCTTGCCGTCGTAGCCGGCCTCCCACGCCTTGGGCGCGGATATCTGCGGGACGCTCTTGTCCAGGGTCACCCGCACCGGGGCGTCGTACCAGATCTTCGTCACCCGGCTGCTCGACGCCGCGCTCGCGCGGGCCCCGTCCCCCTTGGTGGCAACCGGCTTGGCGGACCGCCAGAAGGACTGCGCCGCGCTCTTCTCGATCCGGACGCCGGCCAGGTCGAGGCGGTCCGTCACCGCGCCGCGCTCGCTGGCGGGCAGGGCGTCCACCCGCTTGTTCAGGGTCGCCCTCGACGGGGCGTCCCCATAGGAGACGATCACCGGGAGCTGGTCGCTCTCGGCGTCGCCGTGGCCGTCCCTGATCAGTTGGGTCACGTTGAACAGACGCCGGTCCAGCGACTGGGCGGCGAGGCCCTCGACGGCGTCGGACGGGATGACGTACACGTCACCGTCGGGATCGGTGAGCGTCTGGAACGTCTTCGCCGTGCCCTTCGCCGGCTGGATGTCCACCGCCTGCTCGCCACCGGCCTGGGTGGTCACCGTGACGACGTCGCCGGTCACCAGCGTGACCTGGGCGGAGCTGGCCGTGGACGGCGACTGGACCACGGGCGTCGTTTCGACGGTGGCCGAGGGCGCGGCCTGGGCGCCGGCGGTACCGGCGAGTCCTGGGAGCGAGGCGCCGACGGCCACTGCTGACCCGACGGCCAGCAGGCGCTTTCTGAACCTTCCGCGCGAGTAACTACGCACGTGTTCTCCTCGTTTCGGGGGGAGTGGGAGACCTGCGCCGATTCCGGGTAGGACGAAACACGCTTTGTCTGTCATGTACGGGAACTTTCGGCGCTCGTTCGGCACGCTACTGCCGGCCGCCACCACTGTTCACGCCCCTGTCGCGGCGCATTCGTGCCAGGGACACGTAAAGGCCAAACCCCTCCCCCGCGCCCTAGCCGTTCGACGTGTCGGGCTCGAGGCGGGTTCTGGCGCCCACCTCCTCCGCGGCACTCCCTCCGGACGGGGGCTGGGAGGGGCCCCGACGGGCCAGCTCGATCCAGTCACGCCGGGCCGCGTACCAGCCGAGCTGCACCCGGGTGGCCACGCCCGCGCGGTCCATCAGGCTCCTGACCCGGCGCAGCACGGTCCTGCGGCCCATCCCGAGCTGGCGGGCGATCACCTCGTCGGTGAGCCCGCTGAGCAGCAGCGTGAGGACCTGCACCTCCACCGGGTCCAGTTCCGCCGCCGCGGCGCTCTCCTCCTCGCCGGGCAGACCGAGCGGCAGCGCCTCGGCCCAGACCCGTTCGAAGAGGTCGATCAGGCCGTCGAGCAGCGAGCTGGTGTGCACCATCACCACGCCGCCCGGCTCCGAGCCGTCACCCCCCGGGGTCGCGAGCACCCCCAACTCCCGGTCCACGATCATCATTTTCAGCGGGAGGCGGGAGGCCACCCTGGCCTCCTCCCCGGCCTCGATGTAGCGGCTGATCAGTGCCAGCCCGCCCGGGCGCTCCACCGACTCCCGGCTGTACACCGACCGGTAGCTCACCCCCGCGGCGAGCTGCTCCCACTCGCGCTCGTTCAGCGGCAGCACGTAGGGCGGGGCGTCGAAGATGAGCACCTCGCGCCGCGCCCTGCGCTGCACCTGGTCGACGAACTGCGGTATGGCGACGCCCGGGGTGTACTGCACCGGCACGCGTTTGACCCGCGGCTCCAGGGCCCTCGACCGGTACTCGTCGGTCAGCCGCGCCATCTTCGCCCTGGCGGCGAGCAACTCCTGCATCCGGCGCAGCAGCAGGACCTCTCCGGCGATGTCCGGGGGTGAGGCGATCACCGTCGGTGTCTCGCGCCCCTCGAGGGTGACCAGGCCCTGGTCCGCCAGCACGTGCAGCGCCTGGTCGATCCGCCCGGGTTCCAGCCCGAGCAGTGCGGGCAGCCGCTCCACCTCGCAGGAACCGAAGCGCACCAGCTCGGTGTAGATGTGCGTCTCCTCGCCGGTGAGTCCCAGAGCGTCGAGCGTCACGTTCTCCCCCTCCCCCTCGGAGCCCGGCGGGTGGCCGATACCAACCGTGCGGAACTCTGCAATGCGGACATCGACCCGTGCTTGCGGCAGATCCTGATTATTTATGGACTACACCTCGGACCTTTGGCCAGAACTTTGCGGTCGGAGGTGATCATCTCTGCTTGCCGGCCCCCGGCACGTCCGACTCCCCGAGCGACCGGAACGCCGGGACGGGACCCCGCGGCGGCGGAAGCGCGCCCACCGCCCCCCACCCGCCCGCGGGACGCTCGTTCTGGGACCGAACAGTGACAAATGAGAGGCCGATATCGGTCATCCGGTGTGGTTATCTAATCGGTGCCGGGCGCACAGGGGGTCTCAACGCGGCTGCGTCCGAACTGGGGATCAGCGTGATGTCGGCCGGCGACTGGGGGCGCCCGTTGGCGTTCCCTCCGGAGGGCCGCGAGGGGAGACAGGGTGAAGCCGATACAGGCGGGGTGGTCGCGAACCGGCCGGAGAGGCGGTCGGAGGCGGCAGGGCCTGGCGGCCCTGGGTCTCGCCGCGATGTTGCTGCTGGTCCCCGCGTGCGGGGGCGACGACGACGGCGGCGGCGGCAAGGACGGCGGCGACCAGAAGAGCAACAGCGTCGGCTCGGACAAGGTCAAGGAGCGTGACACCGCCGCCTCCAAGGCCGTGGTGACCGTCGCCCCGGAGAACAACGCCGACGACGTGGCCACCAACGGCGTGCTCAAGGTGACCGCGCAGAAGGGCAAGCTCACCAGCGTCAAGGTCACCGACGACAAGGGCGGCGAGGTCCCGGGGGAGATATCCAAGGACGGCATGAGCTGGGAGCCGTCCGAGCACCTGGGCACGGGGACCAAGTACGTGGTGGACGCCGTCGCCGAGGACTCCGAGGGCCGTGAGTCCGCCAAGCACTCCACCTTCACCACCGTGGTCCCGAAGGACACCTTCATCGGCTACTTCACCCCGGAGAACGGCCAGACGGTCGGGGCCGGCATGGAGGTGTCACTCAACTTCAACCAGCCGATCACCAACCGGGCCGAGGTGGAGGAGGCCGTCCAGGTCACCGCCAACCCGTCGGTCCCGGTGGAGGGTCACTGGTTCGGCAACCAGCGGTTGGACTTCCGTCCGGAGAAGTACTGGGCCGCCGGGACCAAGGTGACGCTCAAGCTGCGGCTGAAGGGCGTCGAGGGCGCCGACGGCATCTACGGCACCCAGTCCAAGGACGTCAGCTTCACCGTCGGCCGCAACCAGGTGAGCGTGGTCGACGCCACCAAGAAGACGATGACGGTCACCCGGGACGGCAAGCTGCTGAAGACCATCCCGATCACCGCCGGCGCACCCGCCACCACCACCTACAACGGCAAGATGGTGATCACCGAGAAGCTCCAGGTGACCCGGATGGACGGGGCCACCGTCGGCTTCGGTGGCGAGTACGACATCAAGGACGTGCCGCACGCCATGCGGCTGACCACCTCCGGGACGTTCATCCACGGCAACTACTGGAAGGCGAAGTCCATCTTCGGCTCGGAGAACGTCAGCCACGGCTGTGTCGGCCTGTTCGACCGGAGGGGCGGCTCGGACCCGACCACCGACGCCTCCTGGTTCTTCAACAACTCGCTGATCGGCGACGTGGTCGAGGTGGTCAACTCCGAGGACAAGATCGTGTCCCCGGACAACGGCCTCAACGGCTGGAACATGTCGTGGGCGGAGTGGACCGCCGAGCAGTAGGCCCCCCGCACCGCCGCGTCCCGGCCCGGTCCCGCAACCCGCGGGGCCGGGCCGGCGCTTCGGCCCACGCGGGGCGCACACGGCCGTCCCGATGGTTACCCGCCATGCCGCACCCGCCCGTGGAGGCTCGCACGCTCGGGCGGGTGGGGTCGGGACCTGCGAAGAAGCACCCGCGGGGGCCTGCTGCAGGGCGGGGGCAGGGACGAGACCCCGCCAAAAAGTTGACGCGCCCCTGACAGAACGGCGGATGGCGTGGCACTCTTACCTCGCTCGTCCGGCGCGGCGGCACCACCGCTCGCCGCCGCACGACGCTCGCACTCACCGCCCCCTGCCCCGGCCTCCTCCCCTCCCCGAGGGTCCCCGCCCGGCAGGTGGCGCTCGCTCTGTCCGGTCGGCACAACCCCGTCGACCGGTTCCTCATACGGCCGTCACCACGCGGCCGGTGCAGAAGGAGCTGAGTCACCAGTGACACGTTCCTCGCGTTCCAGCAAGGCAGTCACCACCGGCGCCCTGGTGGCCGTCGGCACCATGCTCGCCGTGGGCCTCTCCTCCGGGCCCGCCGGCGCCAACGCCGACCCGTCCGCCAGCCAGAAGGTGATCGAACAGGCCAGGTCCGGCAAGATGCCGGTCAAGCTCTCCCCCACCGAGCGCGGTGCGCTGTTGCAGGCCGCGGCCAACGCCCGGGCCGAGACCGCGGCCGCGATCGGCCTCGGCTCACAGGAGAGGCTGCTGCCCACCGAGGTCATCAAGGACCAGGACGGCAGCGTCCACACCCGGTACGAACGGACCTTCGCCGGGCTGCCCGTGCTGGGCGGCGACCTCACCGTGCACCAGGGCGCAGACGGCGACATCGCCAGCACCACCTGGGCGACCAGGGCCACCATCACGGTGCCCTCCACCCAGGCCACGGTGCCCGCCAGCCGCGCCTCGGCCGCCGCCGTCGCCAAGGCCAAGGCCGACGACGTCACCAAGGCCGCGATCACCGGCACCCCCCGCCTGGTCGTCTGGGCCGGTTCCGGCACCCCGACCCTCGCCTGGGAGAGCGTCGTGGGAGGCCTGCAGCACGACGGCACCCCGAACGAGCTGCACGTGATCAGTGACGCCCGCACCGGCGCGGAGCTGTACTCCTACCAGGCCGTCATGAACGGCACCGGCAACAGCATGTACAGCGGCACGGTCACCATCGGCACGTCCGGCAGCTACCAGATGAACGACACCAGCCGCGGCGGGCACAAGACCTACAACCTCAACGGTGGCACCAGCGGCACCGGCACGCTGTTCACCGACGCCGACGACGTCTGGGGCAACGGCACCTACACCGACCCGCAGACCGCCGGCGTGGACGCCCACTACGGCGCCCAGCTCACCTGGGACTACTACAAGACCGTGCACGGCCGCAACGGCATCCGCAACGACGGGGTCGGCGCCTACTCCCGCACCCACTACTACACCAACTACGTCAACGCGTTCTGGCAGGACAGTTGCTTCTGCATGACCTACGGCGACGGCCAGAACAACCGCAAGCCGCTCACCTCGATCGACGTCGCGGCCCACGAGATGACCCACGGCGTCACCTCGAACACCGCCAGGCTCGTCTACTCCGGCGAGTCCGGCGGACTCAACGAGGGCACCAGCGACATCTTCGCCGCCGCGGTGGAGTTCTGGGCGAACAACCCCTCGGACAAGGGCGACTACCTGGTCGGCGAGAAGATCGACATCTACGGCACCGGCAAGCCGCTGCGGTACATGGACCAGCCGTCCAAGGACGGCTCGTCCAAGGACTACTGGTACTCCGGGATCGGCAACATCGACGTACACTACTCGTCCGGTGTGGCCAACCACTTCTTCTACCTGCTGTCCGAGGGCAGCGGCACCAAGACGGTCAACGGCGTCACCTACAACAGCCCGACCTACGACGGGCTGCCGGTGCCGGGCATCGGCCGGCAGAACGCCGAGAAGATCTGGTACCTCGCCCTGACCAAGTACATGCAGTCCACCACCAACTACGCGGGTGCCCGCAAGGCGACCCTGGACGCCGCCACCGAGCTGTTCGGCCTCGGCAGCGCCACGTACAACACCGTCGCCAACACCTGGGCCGCCGTGAACGTCGGGAGCAGGGTGTCCTGACGCCCCCGCGGAGGGGTCCCGGGCCCGGGACCCGAACCGACCTCGGGACCACCGCGCCGGCGCGGTGGTCCCGCTGGTCTCACCCCGGGGACAGCCACACCGTGGCTAGCGGCGGCACGGTCAGGCTGATGCTGGCCGGCCGGCCGTGTGCCGGCAGTGCCGCGGTGACCAGGGGCTCCGGGTTGGTGACCCCACTGCCCCCGTACACCAGTCGGTCGGTGTTGAGCACCTCGCGCCACCTGCCCGGGGTGTCCCCCGGCTGGTCGGGGACGCCGATCCGGTAGTCGTGGCGCACCACCGGGGAGAAGTTGCTCAGGCACAGCAGCGGGGGGCCGTCCCCGGCGCGGCGGACGAACGAGAAGGTGTTGTCCTCGGCGGCGTCCGCGTCGATCCAGGCGAACCCCTCGGGTGAGGAGTCAAGGGCCCACAGCGCCGGGTTCGCCCGGTAGAGCCGGTTCAGCTCCCGGACCAGGTCACGCACGCCCCGGTGGTCGGCCTCGGCACCGTAGTCGGGGTCGAGCAGCCACCAGTCGGGTCCGCGGTCGTGGGACCACTCCCCGCCCTGGGCGAACTCCTGGCCCATGAAGAGCAGCTTCTTGCCCGGGTGGGCCCACATGAAGCCCAGGTAGGCGCGGGCGGTGGCGCGCCGCTGCCACCAGTCGCCCGGAGCCTTGCTGACCAGCGCCCGCTTGCCGTGCACCACCTCGTCGTGCGAGATCGGCAGGCAGTAGTTCTCCGAGTAGGCGTACACCATGGAGAAGGTCATCTCGTGGTGGTGGTGCCTGCGGTGCACCGGGTCCCTGGACAGGTACTGCAGGGAGTCGTGCATCCAGCCCATGTTCCACTTCAGTCCGAAGCCGAGCCCGCCGAGGCCGTTGCTCCCGGTGTGGTGGGTGGCCCGGGTCACGCCGTCCCAGGCGGTGGACTCCTCGGCGATGGTGACCACTCCGGGGCAGCGCCGGTAGACGGTCGCGTTGGTCTCCTGGAGGAACGCCACCGCGTCCAGGTTCTCCCGGCCCCCGTGCGCGTTCGGCCGCCACTGGCCGTACGGCCGCGAGTAGTCCAGGTAGAGCATCGAGGCCACCGCGTCCACCCGCAGGCCGTCGATGTGGAACTCCTCGCACCAGTAGACGGCGTTGGCGACCAGGAAGTTGCGGACCTCGTTGCGGCCGTGGTCGAACACCAGGGTGCCCCAGTCCGGGTGCTCGGCCACGACCGGGTCCTGGTGCTCGTACAGGCGGGTGCCGTCGAAGTGGGCCAACGCCCAGTCGTCCTTGGGGAAGTGCGCCGGGACCCAGTCCATGATCACGCCGATCCCGGCCTGGTGCAGCCGGTCCACCAGGTACCGGAAGTCGTCGGGGCCGCCCAGCCGGGCCGTCGGCGCGTAGTACGACGACACCTGGTACCCCCAGGAGCCTCCGAACGGGTGCTCGGCGATCGGCATCAGCTCCACGTGGGTGAACCCCAGGTCCGCCACGTAGTCCGGGAGCTGCTCGGCGAGCTGCCGGTAGGTCAGCCCGGGCCGCCAGGACGGCAGGTGCACCTCGTACACCGAGAACGGCGAGGCGTGCGCCGGTCGCTCCGCGCGGCGGCGCATCCACTCCTGGTCGGACCAGACGTGCATGGACGCGGTCACCACCGACGCCGTCGCCGGAGGGCACTCGGTGGCCCGGGCCATCGGGTCGGCCCTGAGCGAGCGGGTCCCGTCGGGGCCGATGACCTCGTACTTGTAGCGGGTGCCCGGGCCGAGACCCGGGACGAACAGCTCCCACACCCCGGACGCGCCAAGGGAGCGCATGGCGTGTCCCGTGCCGTTCCAGTGGTTGAAGTCCCCGGCCAGCCGCACCCCGCGGGCGTTGGGGGCCCACACGGTGAACCGGGTGCCGGTGACCTGGTCAACAGTGGTGACGTGCGCCCCGAGGGCCTCCCAGAGCCGCTCGTGCCGGCCCTCACTGATCAGGTGGAGATCGAGTTCGCCCAGGGTGGGCAGGAAGCGGTAGGGGTCCCCCAGCGTGTGCTCCTGGCCGTCGTAGGTGACCAGCAGGTGGTAGTCGGGGACCTCGGGCAACGGGAGTTGGGCGGTGAACAGGCCGTCGCGCTGTTCGACCAGGTCCACCCGGAGCCCGGGGGCCGCCAGGCAGACCGCCTGCGCGTACGGGCGCAGGACGCGGATCGCGAGGCCGCCCCGGACGTGGTGGGCTCCGAGCAGGGCGTGCGGGTCGTGGTGGCGGCCGTCCAGCAGGGCGTCCAGTTCGTCGTCGGCCAGCGGCGCGGCGGCGGGACGCTTGAGCCGGGTCCGCGCCGCCGGTCGGCGCGGGGCGGGCGGGTTGGGACGGGACGCGGGACGCGGGGCCGGGCGGGCGGGGGGCGGTGCGGCGGCCTGGCCCGACCCGGCGGGACCCGGCCCCGGGTGGCCGCCGGACCAGGCGGCGCCGCGCAGGGCCGGGGGAACGGCGGGACCCGGGGAGACGGCGGGACCCGGGGAGACGGCGGGCCCCGGGGAGACGGCGGTGCCTGGGGCGGGCCCCGCCGGACGGCGGCGGGTGTCGCCGGGCGACGGCGTGCGGGCGACGGGTGGATCGGTTGGCTGGCGCGGGGTCACTTCGCACACTCCTCGGTGGCTGGGGACTGCTGTCGCGGACCGCGGCGGGCGCGCGGCTCAGGAGGACGGGGTGGCCAGGCGGTGGACGGCCGACATCGGGATCGGCAGCCAGGAAGGACGGTGCCTGGCCTCGTACAGCACCTCGTACACCGCCTTGTCGGTCTCGAACGCCCGCAGCAGCACGTCCTCGGTGTGGGGGTCCTGGTCACCGACGGCCGCGTACCCGGCGCAGAACGCCGACCGGTTGTGCTCCGCCCAGACGTCGGCGTGCGCCCCGGCGCCGTGGTGCCGGGCCGCGTAGTCGAACGAGCGCAGCATGGCGGCGACGTCCCGGACCGCGGGCTGTGGACGGCGGCGTTCCTCCAGCGGGCGTGCCGGCTCGCCCTCGAAGTCCAGCAGCACCCAGCCCTCGGGGGTCCGCAGCGCCTGGCCGAGGTGCAGGTCGCCGTGGATGCGCTGGGCGGTGAGCACCCGGCCCCGGCGGCCGAGGTCGGCGAGGTCGGCGAAGGCGGAGCGCAGGGCCGAACGGTAGGGGGTGAGCGCGGGCACCGCCGCGGCGGCGGCGTCCAGCCGCTGGGCCATCTCACCGGCGAGCTGGTCGATCAACGGAGCGTCCAGGGTCACCCGGGGCAGGGTCCTGGCCAGCACCGTGTGCACCTCCGCGGTGGCCGCGCCGAGCAGGAACGACTCCGCGGTGAAGTCCTGGGCCGGAACCGAGGAAAGGGCCAGTTCCCAACCGTCGGCGGCGCCGGGCAGGTAGCGCTGGAGGAGCCCCAGGGTGGCCACCGGTCCCGCGGGCCCCACGGCACCGGGCCAGGGGGTGTCGAACCAGGCGAGCGGGGTGGGCACCCGCGCGCTGCCGGCCTCGGCGAGCGCGAGCGACAGCTCGAGGTCCGGGTTGGTGCCGGCGCTGATCCGGCGGAAGACCTTCAGGATCAGCGCGTCGCCGTAGACCACCGAGGTGTTGGACTGCTCGGCGGTGCCGACCCTGGCGGGCAGGTGGGTGGGGACGTCGGCGCCCGGGCGCCGGTGGAATCGCAGGGCGTCCACGGGTCCGCCCCGGCTCAGCAGGGTCAACAGCAGCGCGGCGAGCTGGGGGTCGTGCAGCGCGTCGAGGACGACGAGGCCGTCGTGCCGACCGCCCTCGATCCGGCCCAGCAGGGAGTCGGCGAGCACGGCCGGGGCCTGCGCCCGGGTGCCGAGCAGCATCTGGTAGCAGTCACCGTCCGCGGCTGCCCCGGCCGGTCCCGGTTGTTCCACCCGTAGCAGCAGGTGCAGCAGCCCGGGACCGCCGCCCCGGGGGTCGGCGAGTTCGGTGGCCGCCAGCACGCCGAGCCCGGTGATGGGCCGGCCCTTTCCGGCGAACCACCGTTGCCGCGGCAGCCAGCGGGTCACCAGGGGGAGGACGGCGTCCAGCAGGTCGGTGCCCGGTGCGCCGGTGGGCGAGGACCGCGGCCGCGGTGTCACCGCGCGGGTGGAGGAGATGTCCGACATGACGTCCTTTCCCCGGGGCCTCTCGGTGGCCGGGAGTCTCCCGGAAGACGACGGTGACTGTCCGGCGGTGGGCCCCGTGTCGCGTGAGGATCGTCCGTGCAGGGGGTGCAACTGGCCTAGGGCCTGTCTGATAAATCCCGCCTGGGTCGTGACGCCTGGCACGCACGCTCGCTGCGTTGTCGGGATCGTCC
>NZ_KB904659.1 GCF_000380165.1 Wenjunlia vitaminophila DSM 41686 | reverse complement strand
TACCCGTACCAGGACCTGGACCGGCTCTGGAAGACGGTGCTGCTCCACCAGTTCCACGACATCCTGCCCGGTTCGTCCATCGCCTGGGTGCACCGGGAGGCCGAGGCCACCTACGCGGCGGTCACCGGGGAACTCGAGGGCATCGTGCGCGCCGCGCAGCGGGCGCTGGCCGGCGAGGGCACCGGCAGCGTGGTGTTCAACTCCGCGCCGCACGCCGGTGGCCAGGCGCCGGCGCACGGTGGCGCGGTCGTGGCCGGGGCACCCGAGAACCGGTTCTGCACGGAGACCCCCGACGGCGGCCACGTCCTCGACAACGGCCTGCTGCGGGTGGTGGTGGACGGCCGGGGCCTGGTCGTGTCCGCGGTGGACCTGGCCACCGGGCGGGAGAGCGTCGCCCCCGGCACCGCTGCCAACCTGCTCCAGCTCCACCCCGACCTGCCCAACAAGTGGGACGCCTGGGACGTGGACGCCTTCTACCGCAACCGGGTCACCGACCTCACCGAAGCCGAGTCGGTGCGCCGCGTCGGCGACGCCGTCGAGGTGGTCCGCCGCTTCGGCTCCTCCCGGGTGACGCAGTGGCTCAGCCTGCCCGCCGCGGTGTGCCGGCTGGACGTCGAGACCGAGGTGGACTGGCACGAGCGGGAGAAGTTCCTCAAGGCCGCCTTCCCGCTGGACGTGCGCGCCGAACGCTCCGTCGCCGAGACCCAGTTCGGGCACGTGGAACGGCCGGTGCACACCAACACCTCCTGGGAGGCGGCCAAGTTCGAGATCTGTGCGCACCGCTTCCTGCACGTCGGGGAGCCCGGGTGGGGCGTGGCCGTCGTCAACGACTCCACCTACGGGCACGACGTGTCCCGCACCGTGCGGGAGGACGGCGGGACCACCACCACGGTCCGGCTGTCCCTGCTGCGGGCGCCGCGCTACCCGGACCCCCGGACCGACCAGGGCCTGCACCGACTGCGGTACGCCCTGCTGCCCGGCGCGGGCCTGCCCGACGCGGTCCGCGAGGGATGGCGGATCAACCTGCCCCAGCGCCGGCTCGAGGGCACCGCGGACGGCGCGGTGGCGCCGCTGGTCACCGTGGACGGCGAGGCCCTCGTGGTCACCGCGGTCAAGCTCGCCGACGACGGCAGCGGCGACGTCGTGGTCCGTCTCCACGAGGCGCACGGCACCCGGACCAGGGGCCGCCTGGTCGCCTCCTTCCCCGTGGCCTCGGTCACCGTGACCGACCTGCTGGAACGCCCGCTGCCCGACGCGGAGGCAGCGGTGGAGCGGGACGCGGTGGTGCTGCGGCTGCGCCCCTTCGAGATCGTCACGCTGCGGCTGGCGCGGAACGCGGAGGAGCGGCCGTGAGGCGAGAAGAGGTCCGGTACGAGGTCGTCGTGGTCGGCGGCGGCCTCGCCGGGGTGTGCGCGGCGATCGCCGCCGCCCGGCTCGGCCGCCGGGTGGCCCTGGTGCAGAACCGGCCGGTCCTCGGCGGCAACTCCAGCAGCGAGATCAGGGTGTGGGTGTGCGGGGCCACCGCGCAGGGCGCCCAGCGGTACGCCCGGGAGACCGGCATCATGGGCGAGCTGTACACCGAGAACCAGTACCGGAACCCGGAGGGGAACCCCTACTACTGGGACCAGGTGGTCCTCGACGCGGTGCTCGCGGAGCCGCTGCTCGACCTCTACCTCAACACCGAGGTGCACGAGGTGGACGCGACAGGACCGGCCGACGCCCGGACGGTGCGGTCGGTCACCGGCTGGATGACCGGGTCGGAACGCCGGATCACCTTCAGCGCCCCGTACTTCCTGGACTGCACCGGCGACGGCCTGGTGGGGTTCCTCGCCGGGGCCCGCTACCGGATCGGGCGGGAGGCACGTGACGAGTTCGGTGAGTCCTGGGCGCCCCTGGCGGCCGACGACGAGCTGCTCGGCTCGACGATCCTGTTCTACACCAAGGACGTCGGCAGGCCCGTGAGGTTCGTGCCGCCCTCGTACGCCAAGGACCTCTCGACCACACCGGTGCTGCGCAACCGGGTGCTGCGCACCGGTGACAACGGCTGTGCCTACTGGTGGATCGAGTGGGGCGGCGAGCTGGACACCGTCCACGACAACGAGCGCATCCGCGACGAGCTGCACGCGGTGATCATGGGTATCTGGGACCACATCAAGAACTCCGGCGAGTTCGAGGCGGACCGGCTCACCCTGGAGTGGGTTGGTTCCCTGCCCGGCAAGCGCGAGTACCGGCGGTTCGTCGGCGACCACGTGCTGACCGAACGGGACGTCCTGGAGCAACGGCAGTTCCCCGACCGGGTGGCGTTCGGGGGCTGGTCCATCGACCTGCACCCGGTCAAGGGCGTGTACGCCGAGGAGCCGGGCGCCCGGCAGCGCCACCCGGACGGCGTCTTCCACATCCCGTTGCGCTGCCTGTACTCCGTCAACGTGACCAACCTGCTGTTCGCCGGCCGCAACATCTCGGCGAGCCACGTCGCGTTCGGAGCCACCCGGGTCATGGCGACCTGCGCCACGCTCGGTGAGGCTGCGGGCACCGCCGCCGCGCTCTGCGTCGAACAGCGCCTGTCCCCCAGGGAGCTCGCCACCACCCGGGCCGACCTGCTCAGCCGCACCCTGCTGCGCCAGGACGCCTCGGTCGTCGGCCTGACCGCGGCCGACCCCGCGGACCTGGCCCGCTCCGCCGTGGTCAGCGCGTCATCCACCCTCGACACGCTGCGTGCGGAACCGGACCCCGACACGGTCGAGCCCTACCCGCTCACCAGTGACGTCGGGGTGCTGCTGCCGGTCGATCCGCGCCTGGACACCGTCGCGTTCCTCGCCTCCTGCGACGAACCCGGGGGCACCGGGCTGACCGTCGAGCTGTGGTCCACCGGGCTCCCGGAGAACGCGGTCCCGGTGGAACGACTGGACCGGGTGACGGTTGCGGTGCCCGGGGGCGACCCGAGCTGGGTGACCGCGCGCTTCGACCACCAACGGCGGGACCCGGCGGTCCCCGAACAGGTCGTGGTGGTGGTCAGGGCCGAGCCCCGGGTGCGCCTGCGCCTGGTGCCGCACCGTTCCGACGGGGCGCTGATGCTGGTCCACCGACCGGTGGAGCAGCCGGAGGACGGGCTCACCCACGAGGCGGAGGGACAGCGGCTGCTGGAGTGGTCGGCCCGCGAACTGCGCCGCCGCTCCCTCTGTTTCCGCACCACCCCGGCCACCTCCGCCTTCGCCCCGGACAAGGCGGTGGGCGGCTACGCGCGTACCTACGGCGGACCGCAGATGTGGTCCTCGGCCTCGGTGGCCGATCCCTCGCTGATGCGGGAGTGGCTGCGGCTGGACTGGGACGACGTCCGTGACCTGCGCACGGTCCACCTGGTCTTCGACGACGACGTGGACGAGTACCTGAACAACCTGCACCTGCACCGGTGCCCGTTCGACGTCATCCCCGAGCTGGTGCGGGACTACCGCCTCCAGGCCGAGGACGCCGACGGGATCTGGCACACCCTGGCGGACGTCCACGACAACCGGCGCCGCCACCGGGTGCACCGTTTCGAGGGACCGCACCCGGTCCGCGCCCGCGCGCTGCGTCTGGCGGTGGACGGCACCCACGGCGCTCCGCGCGCCCACGTGGTGGCGGTCCGCGCCTACGCGGACCCGCGGGCGTAGGGCACCCGGGCCGGGCCGTGGAGAACGGGAGGACACCCGGAGCCGCGCTTGCAAGGAAACGGCAGGGAGAAGAGAGACGGAGGAGGTGTATTGCAAGTACCTGAAAGACTTCCATAGAATTTCAGGCATGGTGAAGCGCATGGCCGAGGTCGCCGAGTACGCCGGCGTCAGCGAGGCGACGGTGAGTCGGGTCCTCAACGGGAAGCCCGGGGTGGCCGAGTCCACCCGGGCGGCCGTGCTCAGCGCGATGGACGTGCTGGGGTACGAGCGGCCGCGGCCCCTGCGCGGGCGGGCCAACCGCCTGGTGGGGCTGGTCGCACCGGACCTGAGCAACCCCGTCTTCCCGGCCTTCGCCGAGGTGATCGGCTCCGCCCTGGCGCAGCGCGGGTTCACCCCGGTGCTGTGCACCCGCACCTTCGACCGCGTCTCGGAGAGCGACTACGTGGACATGCTGCTGGAGCACCAGATCTCCGGCGCCGTGTTCATCTGCGGGCTGCACTCCCACGCCCGGGCCGACCACAGCCACTACGGCCGGCTGTTGGAGCGGGGGCTGCCGGTGGTCGCCGTCAACGGCATGGTGGACACCCTGCCGATCACCTGCGTGTCCTCGGACGACGAGCTGGCCGCCCGGCTCGCGGTGCGCCACCTGGCCTCGCTCGGCCACCGGCGGATCGGCCTGGCACTGGGCGAGTTCGAGGACCACCTGCCGGCGATGCGGAAGGAGACGGCGTTCCGCAAGGCACTCGCCGAGCACTGTGCCGTGCCTGACGCCGACGACCTGGTCACCCACACCATGTACACCGCCGAGGGCGGGGCCGCCGCCGCCGGCCAGCTCGTCGCCAGGGGGGCGACGGCGCTGGTCTGCGGCAGCGACCTGATGGCGCTCGGGGCGGTCCGGGCCTGCCAGCGGATGGGGCTGGAGGTCCCCGACGACATCTCCGTGGTGGGCTACGACGACCTGGGCGTCGTCACGCTCACCAACCCCCCGCTGACCACCGTCAGGCAGCCGATCGAGGCGATGGGCAAGGCGGTGGTCACCCTCCTGGGGAACCGCGTCAACGGTCTGACCGACAGCGAGCAGGAGTTCCTCTTCGAGCCGGAGCTGGTGGTGCGGGGCAGCACGGCGGCGGCCCGGCCGCGCACCGCCTGAACCGGCCGTTCCACATGCCAGCCAATTGCAAGGACTGACCGAAAGCCGTCAGCTCACTGTGGACTATTTTCAGATCGACGCTTAATCTCCTGGCATCGCCGTTCACATTCTCAGGAGACACCCGTGGCCCCAGCCAGCACCACCGGCCCCTGGTGGCGCAGCGCCGTCATCTACCAGGTCTACGTCCGCAGCTTCGCCGACGCCAACGGCGACGGCATCGGTGACCTCGCCGGGCTGCGGCAGCGCCTGCCCTACCTCGCCGGTCTTGGGGTGGACGCCCTCTGGCTCAACCCCTGGTACCCCTCCGCGAAGGCCGACGGCGGCTACGACGTCTCCGACTACCGGGACATCGACCCGGACTTCGGCACCCTGGCCGACGCCGAGGCCCTGGTGGGCGAGGCACACCGGCACGGGCTGAAGCTGATCATCGACATCGTGCCCAACCACACCTCGAACGAGCACGTCTGGTTCCGCCAGGCGCTGGCGGACGGCCCCGGGGCGCCCGCCCGGGACCGCTACATCTTCCGTCCTGGGCTCGGGCCCGACGGTGACCAGCCGCCCAACAACTGGTCCAGCAACTTCGGCGGGCCGGCCTGGACCCGGATCACCGAGGCCGACGGCACCCCCGGCCCGTGGTACCTCCACCTGTTCGCCCCCGAGCAGCCCGACCTCAACTGGGACCACCCCGAGGTCAAGGAGGAGTTCGAGTCGATCCTGCGGTTCTGGTTCGACCGGGGGGTGGACGGCGTCCGCATCGACGTGGCGCACGGTCTGGTCAAGGCCCCCGGCCTGCCCGACCTGGGGTCACTCGACGGCAAGCTGATACACGTCGCCAGGGGTGACGACCACCCCTACTGGGACCGCGACGGCGTGCACGAGATCTTCCAGGGCTGGCGCGCGGTCGCCGACTCCTACGCCGACCCGCGGGTGTTCGTCGCCGAGGCCTGGGCCGAGAACCCCCGTCGGCTCGCCCGCTACGTGCGGCCGGACGAGCTGCACACCGCGTTCAACTTCGACTACCTGATGGCGCCCTGGCGGGCCGACCACCTGCGGCGGGTCATCGACGACTCGCTCGGCGCGCTGGGCGCGGTCGGCGCCCCGGCCACCTGGGTGCTGTCCAACCACGACGTCGCCCGGCACCTGTCCCGCTACGCCCGTCCCCAGCCGGACGGGCAGGTCCGCTCCCTCGCCGACCTCGCCGGCCTCCCCGCCGACCTGGAGCTCGGCGCCCGCAGGGCCAGGGCAGCCGCCCTGCTCACCCTCGCGCTGCCCGGTGGCGCGTACGTCTACCAGGGCGAGGAACTCGGGCTCTGGGAGGTCGAGGACCTCCCGGCGGAACTGCTCAAGGACCCCATCTGGGAGCGGTCGGGGCACACCGACCCCGGTCGGGACGGCTGCCGGGTGCCGCTGCCGTGGAGCGGGGACCGGCCCCCGTTCGGCTACAGCCCGGACGGCGCCGCGGCTGAGCCGTGGCTGCCCCAGCCCGAGGCGTGGGCGTCGCTCACCCCCGAGGCGCAGCAGGACGACCCCGACTCCATGCTGGAGCTGTACCGGACCGCGCTGCGGGTCCGCCGGGAGCACCCGGCCCTCGGGGACGGCACCCTGGACTGGGACGACACCGCGCCGGTCGGTGTGCTGTCGTTCAGCCGGGAGCCGGGGTTCAGGTGCGTGGTCAACCTCTCCCCGCGGGCGGTGGAACTGCCCTCGCACCACGAGGTGCTGCTGACCAGCGGGCCGCTCGAGGACGGCCGGCTGCCCAGCGACACCGCCGTGTGGCTCGGCCGCTGACCCGACGCCGGGGCGGCGCGGTCACAGCCAGCCGCGCCGGCTGGCCTGGAGCCCCGTCTGGAAGCGGGTCTGGGCGCCGAGGACGGACATCAGGTGGGCGATCCGCCGGGTGGTGGTGCGCTGGGTGACACCCAGCGCCCGGGTGATGGCGGCGTCCTTCATCCCGCTGGCCAGCATCTGCAACAGTTTGCGGTCCTGCTCGGTCAGCTCCTGTTGCGCCACCTCGCTCGGCACCAGGGGCGTCGCCCGCTCCCAGAGCATCTCGAAGCAGTTGATCAGCGTGGTCAGCAGCGGCGAGGGGTGGAGGTAGAGGGCGGCGGTGGTCTCCGAGGCTCCGAAGTTCAACGGGATCATCGCCGCGCTGCGGTCCGCGACGGCCATCTTCATGTGCACCGAGGGCAACACCCTGGCCTGTTCGCCCGCGGCTATGCACTCGGTCGCCGCCTGTACCCAGAACTCCAGTGACGGTTGGTGGTAGATGACCCGCACGGAGACCCCACGGCGCAGCAGTTGCAGGGCGATCGGGTTCGCGTGCTGGGCGGTCATGTCGAAGTAGGGCGGACAGTCGACGACCAGTAACTCCTCCTGGGTGCCGAGCTGGAGCTGCTGGACCCGGTGGGTGATCTGGGCGTTGCCCTCGATCAGCTCCAGTAGGTCGTCGGGGGTGCCCACGCTGGCTCCCTGGTGCTTGCGGGCCACCTCGCGGATCTGCGCGCGCACCTGCTCGAGCTCCTCCTGGCGCTTGCGGGCCAGGCTGTCCACCGCGGTCTCCGGCGGCGCGGCGACATAGCGCGCCGGGGTCACCGCCAGGCGGGTGACCAGCCCCGCTTCGGTCAGCCTCGTCAGGCTCCGCCTCACTCGCGACACCGTCAGTCCCGTTGCCTCGACGAGTTGGTGGGCGGTGCAGCGCGGCGTGGACAACAGGTACAGGTACAGGGCGCTCTCGTTCTCGCCCAGACCCAACGGCCCGAGGAGGTGCTGGTCTGGCATGGCCTCATCATCTGCTGGAGCGCAACCCACGTCCAGGGCCCGTCGGGTCATGGTGGTGCAAAGCGGGCGGGGCACCGTGGGTGCCCCGCCCGCGCGGGTCAGTCACCTGCTCGCGGTGGTCAGCTCGTCTGGAGCGTCACGTCGTCCACCACGAAGCTGGTCTGGAGGTAGGCGTCCTCGGTCGCGGTGAAGGTCACCTCGACCTGCTGGCCGGCGTAGGCGCTGAGGTCGAGGGTCCGCTGCTGGTAGCCGGAGGCCGCGTTCACGTTGGACAGGGTGGTCAGGGTGGTGCCGTTCACCTGCACCTCGAAGGTGTCGTACGCCGTCGAGCCGTACTCGTCGGTGTCGATGTGCAGCCAGTAGCTGAGCTGGGCGGCGCAGCCGGTGGGCACCGTCACCGTCTGGTTGATGGTGTCGGTCGCCGAGTAGCCGTACCCGGCGAGCCAGGCGAACCGGGTGCCGGAGTGCGCCACCTGGCCGGTGTAGCTCCCGATCGCCCCGGTGCTCCCGGTCCACGGCGAGGTGCCGCTCTCGAACCCGCCGTTGACGATGAGTTGGCCGCCGGTGCAGCCGCCGGTCCCGTTGACCTTCAGGCTGTAGGTGGTGCTGTGGGTCGCCGTGCCCGTGCCGGTGACGGTGATGGTGTAGGTGCCGGGAGCGGTGCTCGCGCCCACCGAGATGGTCGCGGTGGAGCTCTGCCCCGAGGTCACCGACGTCGGGCTGAAGGTGACGCTGACGCCGGACGGGGCGCCGGAGGAGGTCAGGTTCACCGTCTGCGCGGAACCGGCGGTGGTGGCCGTGCTGACGGTGGTGGTGACCGTGGTGCCCGGGTCGGTGGTGCCGGACGTCGGGTTGGTGGAGATGGAGAAGTCGTTCACCGGCTGGTCGCTGGAGACGGCCTGCTTCCACAGGGTGTAGGCGATGCCGTCCGCCGCGCGGTTCAGACCGGTGGCGTTGATGTTGCTGAGGTTGTCACAGGAGCTGTGGTAGCAGGGGTCGTACGCCCGGCCTGCGGTGCCGCCCCACTTGGTCGCCTGCGCCGTGGTCTTGGTGTAGCTGGCGCCCATCGCGTACCCGGAGGTGGCGATGCCGGCGTTCTCGAACGGGTAGTCGTCGGACCGCCCGGCGCCCTCGGTGTTCTCCTCGGGCTGGAGGTTGAGGGAGTCCCAGTACGCCTTCATCGGCTGGGCGGCGGTGGAGCTGATGTGGTTGATGAAGTAGCCGCCGTTGGTCGAGGCGATCATGTCGAAGTTGTAGTACGCCTTGATCGCCGAACGCTGGCTGCTGGTGAGCTGGTCCACGTAGAACTGCGAGCCGTTGAGGCCCTGCTCCTCGTCGGTCCACCAGGCGAACCGGACCTTGGAGGTCATGTTCGGGTTCTGCTGGGCGAGCACCAGGGCGGTCTCCAGCAGGGCGGCCGAGCCGGAGCCGTTGTCGTTCATGCCGGGGCCTGCGGAGACCGAGTCCAGGTGGGCGCCGAACATGTACACGCTGTTGGCGTCACCCTGCGGCCACTCGGCGATCAGGTTGGGTCCCGCGCCGGAGGTGCAGCCGGAGGTGCAGGGCTGCTCGGTGACCTGGTAGCCGGCGGCCTGGAGCTTGCCCTTCACGTAGGCGACGGAGTCCAGGTAGCCCTTGGTGGTGGCGCGGCGGTTGCCGCCGTTGTTGGTGGCGATGGTGTTCAGCGCGGACAGGTGGGTCTGGACGTTGGCGACGTCGATGTCCGGGATGTCACCGCCGGGGTTGCCCGAGCCCACGGTGAGCAGGTACTGGGCGGTGTGGCTGGTGACGCCGTCACCCTTGACGGTGATGGTGTAGGTGCCCGGGGACGTCGAGGACGTGGTGGCCACCGTCATGGTGGAGCTGTTCCCCGAGGTCACCGAGGACGGGCTGAACGTCACCGACACCCCGGACGGGGCGCCGGAGGCGGTCAGGTTCACCGTCTGGGCGTCGCCGCTGACCGTGGTGGTGCTGACGGTCGCGGTGGCGGAGGCACCGGGGTTGACGCTGCCCGACGCCGGGCTCACGGCCATGGAGAACTCCTGGCCGGAGGCGGTGCAGGTCGGGTCCCCCGACTGGGCCGGGACACTGATCGCGTCCCAGGCCGCCTTGGTCCGGTTGAACAGGCCGCAGCTCGCGTCGAGGTTCTTCGCCGCGGTGAGCGTGGCGGTGCGGTACTTCTTGTAGGTCATGCCGCTGGTCTTCAGCAGCATGCCGCCGTAGAAGACCTTGCCGGCGCTCTGGATGCCGACGCCGGTGACCGTGGAGCTGTTGCAGGTCGGGCTGGTCGGCTTGCCGCCGCCGGGGTTGGAGCCCTCGGCGAGCAGGTAGAACCAGTGGTTGAGCGGGCCGGCCGCCGCGTGCTCCTCGGTGTTCGGGATGGAGGACGAGTAGCAGTTGGGGTGCCCGCTGACCAGCGACGGGTTGTACATGTTCCGGATGGGGCCGGTGCCGACGAGGTCGATCATCTCGCCGACGAGGTAGTCACCCGGCGTGTCGTACGGGGCGGGCTCGTTGGCGTACGCCTCGGTCAGCGCCCCCATGATGTCGCCGGTGCCCTCGCCGAGCCCGGACTCGTTGTTGTTGCCGCCGGGGGTGAACTGGTCGATCCCGTGGCCGAACTCGTGGGCGACGACGTCCATCGAGCCGATCCACTCGTTGGCGTCGTTGTGGCCGATGGTGACGCTACTGCCGTCCCACCAGGCGTTGACGTCGTTCACACCGACGTACACCGGCCAGCTTCCGCCGTTGCCGTCGTGGCCGTTGCGCCCCAGCCAGTTGGCGAGCATGTCCCACTGCTTCTGGGCCCCCCACATGACGTCGACGCATCCGGTCTCCTTGCTGGTGGGGTTGCCGGTGCCCCAGGAGTCGGTCGACTTGGTGAAGACCTGGTTGGTGCTGTAGTCGGCGCAGCTCAGACCCGAACGGTTGGGGTCGCGCAGCGAGTAGCTGCCGCCGGAGGCGGTGGTGTCGATGGTCAGCGGGTTGGGGCCGTTCCACTTGCTGGTGCCGGTCCCGAACCTGACGTCGTCGTGGGTGTCGATGACCTTGCCGGTCTGGGCGTCCACGAAGACGTGCAGGCGGCTGGGCGCCTCGGCGGTGGCACCGGCGACGACCGTCTCCCAGGCGAGCCGGGGCGTGTCGTCCTGGATGTGGACCACCAGGCGGTGCGACTCGGTCTTCTCGACCGTCTTCAGTTGCTTCCTGCTGGTCTCCATCGCCTGCTGCGCGCTGACCGCCGCCTGAGTCGAGATGTCGATCTCGGCGGACGAGGCGGACTGGGCGCCGCGGACCCGGCCCTGGGTGTCGGCCATCACGACCGCGTCCCCGCCGACCACCGGCAGTCCGCGGTACGTCCGCTCGTAGGCGATGGAGTACATCCCCTTGATCCAGGGGATGACCTTCTGTCTGTCGTACCGCTCGTAGGGTCCCCTGGTCAGGCTGTCGAGGCCGCTGTTGGCAGCCTGGTCAGCCGCGGCTATCGCGCGTGACATGGAGGGTGCCGCCGGTTTGGCCTCTGCGGAGGAGTCCGCCGACGCCGCCAGAGCGGTCACCGAGCCTGTCATGCCCATGATCATCGCCAGGGAGACCCCGGCCACCATCACGGTCCGTTTCATCACCAGCTCCTTGTGGAGAGGAAGCCCGGAGCGCCGTTGCTCCGAGCGCCAGGCGCCGCCCACCACGCGCCTGGCCGTGCGGGGCCCCGGCCGGAGGAACAACGACAGGGAGGGCGAATTTGACGTGAGCATGAATAGCCGGGCCCAGTCGCAGAACTCTAGGCCCGGCCCCGAGCCCCACGGAAGCGGTGCGGCATAGCCAACACTGGCCAACGTCTACAAATAGACCTTCCCGGCGGGAACTCCGGCTGCCGGTACCCTGCCCGCAGGTCCACGACACGGGGACGACCTCGGTGGGGAGCACGGGTGGCGGTACGGCGGGTCACGACGCGCAACGCGCGGTTCCAGCAGTGGCAGGCGCTGCTGCACAACCGCGGCAAGCGGCAGCGCGCACGGGAGTTCCTGGTCCAGGGCGTGCGACCGATCACCATGGCGGTGCGGTGCGGCTGGACCGTCTCGGCGGTGCTGTACGACGGGGACCGGCCGCTGTCCCGGTGGGCCGAGGAGCTGCTGGACGGGGTGACCGCCGAGCGGGTGGCCATGGCGCCGGAGCTGCTCGCCGAGCTGGGCGAGAAACAGGAGGGGGCGCCCGAGGTGCTCGCGGTGGTCGGGATGCCCCCGGACGAGCTCTCCCGGATACCCGTCCCCTCGGACTTCCTCGGAGTGGCGTTCGACCGCCCCACCCAGCCGGGCAACATCGGCAGCCTGGTGCGTTCGGCCGACGCCTTCGGCGCCCACGGCGTGGTGGTGGCCGGGCACGCGGCGGACGTGTACGACCCCAAGGCGGTGCGGGCCAGCACCGGCTCGCTGTTCTCGGTGCCGGTGGTGCGCAGCCCCTCCCACCGCGAGGTGCTGGCCTGGCTGCACGGCGAACGGGCGCGCGGCCGGCGGGTGGCCGTGGTGGGGACCGACGAGCGGGGCGACGTGGACGTCGCCGGGTTCGACCTGACCGGTCCGGTGCTGCTGCTCGTCGGGAACGAGACGTCCGGGCTGAGCGCGGCCTGGCGGGAGCACTGTGACCACCTGGTCGGCATCCCGATGACCGGCTCCGCCAGTTCCCTCAACGCGGCCAACGCCGCCACGGTGGTGCTCTACGAGGCGGCCCGCCAACGCCGCGCGGCCGACGCGCGCTGAGCCACGGGGAAATGCGGTGGCCAGACCACGCACTCCCATGCCTATCCTTGCCCGTGTATGGGTACCCCGCTCGCCACCCCGGACCTGCTCGCTGATCTCCAGGCGCGCCTGCCCGACCTGATGCCGCAGGACCAACACCGCCTCGGCCGCCGGATCGCCGGCGTCCGCCGGATGGGTGACGGGTCCCGGCAACGGGCCGCGGCCGAGCAGATCGCCGCCGCCGTCGCCGCCGCCGAGTCGCGGCTGGAGCGGCGGCGCTCAGCCGTGCCCGAGATCAGGTACCCCGAGCAGCTCCCGGTCAGCCAGAAGAAGGACGAGATCCTCGCCGCGATCCGGGACCACCAGGTGGTGATCGTGGCCGGGGAGACCGGCTCCGGCAAGACCACCCAGCTCCCCAAGATCTGCCTCGAGCTGGGGCGCGGCGTCCGCGGGGTGATCGGCCACACCCAGCCCCGCAGGATCGCCGCGCGGACCGTCGCCGAGCGGGTCGCCGAGGAGCTGGGCACCCCGCTGGGCGGCGCGGTGGGCTGGAAGGTGCGGTTCACCGACCAGGTGGGCGACAGCACCCTGGTCAAACTGATGACGGACGGCATCCTGCTGGCCGAGCTCCAGCAGGACCGGATGCTCACCCGGTACGACACACTGATCATCGACGAGGCGCACGAGCGGAGCCTCAACGTCGACTTCATCCTGGGCTACCTCAAACAGCTCCTCCCCCGGCGCCCCGACCTCAAGGTCGTGATCACGTCGGCGACGATCGACCCGGAGCGGTTCTCCCGGCACTTCGACGGCGCCCCGGTGATCGAGGTCTCCGGACGCACCTACCCGGTCGAGGTCCGCTACCGGCCGCTGGTGTCCGAGGACGCCGAGGAGGAGGACCGCGACCAGGTCCAGGCGATCCTGGACGCGGTGGACGAGCTCTGCGCCGCCGGGCCGGGCGACATCCTGGTCTTCCTCTCCGGGGAACGGGAGATCCGGGACACCGCCGACGCGCTGGCCAAGCGCAACCTGCGCAACACCGAGGTGCTGCCGCTGTACGCCCGGCTGTCCGCGGCCGAACAGCACCGGGTCTTCCAGCGGCACACCGGGCGCCGGGTGGTCCTGGCGACGAACGTCGCGGAGACCTCGTTGACCGTCCCCGGCATCAAGTACGTGATCGACCCGGGCACCGCCCGGATCTCCCGGTACAGCCACCGGCTCAAGGTGCAGCGCCTCCCCATCGAGGCGATCTCCCAGGCGTCGGCCAACCAGCGCAAGGGACGCTGCGGCCGGGTCTCCGAGGGCATCTGCGTCCGCCTGTACTCCGAGGAGGACTTCCTCGGCCGCCCGGAGTTCACCGACCCGGAGATCCTGCGCACCAACCTCGCGTCGGTCATCCTCCAGATGACCGCGATCGGCCTCGGCGACATCGCCGCGTTCCCGTTCGTGGAGCCCCCCGACCGGCGCAACATCAAGGACGGGGTGCAGCTCCTCGAGGAGCTCGGCGCCCTCCACACCGACGAGCAGGACCCGCGCCGCCGGCTGACCCCCCTGGGCCGCAAGCTGGCGCAGCTCCCGGTGGACCCCCGGCTGGCCAGGATGGTGCTCGCGGCCGAGGAGAACGGCTGCGTGCACGAGGTGATGGTGATCGCCGCGGCGCTGTCCATCCAGGACCCGCGGGAGCGGCCGGTGGACAAGCAGCAGGCCGCGGACGAGAAGCACCGCCGGTTCACCGCCGCGGGCGACGGCGAGGCGTCGGACTTCATGGCCTTCCTGAACCTCTGGAACCACCTGCGCGAGCAGCAGCGGGAACTGTCCTCCAACCAGTTCCGCAAGCTGTGCAAGGCGGAGTTCCTGAACTACCTGCGAGTGCGGGAGTGGCAGGACATCTACAGCCAGCTCCGCTCCACGGCCAGGGCCCTGGGGATAGCCCTGGAGGACGCCGCGCCGGCGGACGCCCAGCGGGTGCACCAGTCGCTGCTGGCCGGGCTGTTGTCGCACATCGGTCTGATGGACCCGGAGAAGCGGGAGTACCTGGGCGCCCGGGGCGCGCGGTTCGCCGTCTTCCCCGGGTCGTCGCTGTTCAAGAAGCCACCGCGGTGGGTGATGGCCGCCGAGCTGGTGGAGACCTCCCGGCTGTGGGGGCGGGTGGCGGCCAGGATCGAACCGGAGTGGGCGGAGACCCTCGGCCAGCACCTGGTGAAGCGCAGTTACAGCGAGCCGCACTGGGAGAAGGACCGCGGCGCGGTGATGGCCTACGAGAAGGTCACCCTCTACGGGGTGCCCCTGGTGGCCGGTCGGAAGGTCTCCTACGGCCGGATCGACCCGGAGCTGTCCCGGGAGCTGTTCATCCGGCACGCCCTGGTCCAGGGCGAGTGGCGCACCCACCACGCGTTCTTCCACGAGAACCGCGCACTGCTCGAGGAGGTCGAGGACCTCGAGCACCGGGTACGCCGCCGCGACATCCTGGTGGACGACGAGACGCTGTTCGACTTCTACGACCAGCGGGTGGGCCGCGAGGTCGTCTCCGCCCGGCACTTCGACTCCTGGTGGAAGAAGACCCGCCGCGAGCAGCCGGACCTGCTGGCCTTCGAGAAGTCGATGCTGATCAGCGAGCGGGCCGGCGACGTGTCCGAAGCCGACTACCCGGACCACTGGGTGCAGGGGGACCTGCGGCTGCGCCTCACCTACCAGTTCGAGCCGGGCACCGAGGCGGACGGGGTGACCGTGCACGTCCCGCTCGCGGTGCTCAACCAGGTCAGCGCCGAGGGCTTCGACTGGCAGATCCCGGGGCTGCGCGAAGAACTGGTGACCGCGCTGATCAGGTCGCTGCCCAAGCCGATCCGGCGCAACCTGGTTCCGGCGCCGGACGTGGCGCGGGCGGTCCTGTCCCGGCTCACCCCTGGCGAGGGGCCGTTGACCGACGCGGTGGCGGGCGCCCTGAGGTCCCTCAGGGGCGTGGTGGTGCCGTCCGACGCCTGGGACCCGTCCCGGGTGCCGGACCACCTGCGGATCACGTTCCGGGTGGTGGACGGCCGTCACCGGCGGCTCGGCGAGGACAAGGACCTGGCCGCGCTCCGGTTGCGCCTCGCCCCCAGGACCAGGGAGGCGATGACCGCCGCCGCCCCGGGGTTCGTCCGCACCGGCCTGCGGAGCTGGGACCTCGGGGAGCTGCCGCGCACCTTCACCGAGCGGCGGGACGGGCACACCATGAAGGGGTTCCCCGCGCTCGCCGACGAGGGCGACTCGGTGGCCGTGCGGATCTACCCGACGGAGCAGGAGCAGCAACAGGCGATGTGGCGGGGCACCAGGAGACTGCTGCTGCTCACCGTCAACTCCCCCGTGAAGTCCATCCAGCAACGGCTGGGCACCCAGGCGAAGCTGGCGTTGAGCCACAGCCCCTACCCGTCCACCGACGCGTTGTTCGAGGACTGCGTGGCCTGCGCGGTGGACAGGCTCATGGCCGACCGCGGCGGCCCCGCCTGGGACGCCGCCGGCTTCGCCGCGCTGCGGGACCACGTGCGGTCCGAGCTGTACCAGGTGGCCGCCGACACGGTGCTGAAGGTGGCCAGCGTGCTCGCGGTGGCCCACCGGGTGGACCGCAGGATGAAGGGGACCACCAGCCTGGCGCTGGTGCCCGCGCTCACCGACAT
Organism: Wenjunlia vitaminophila DSM 41686; assembly: GCF_000380165.1. GTDB lineage: Bacteria > Actinomycetota > Actinomycetes > Streptomycetales > Streptomycetaceae > Wenjunlia > Wenjunlia vitaminophila. The sequence goes on along the minus strand of NZ_KB904659.1, from coordinate 84,851 downwards.
CCGCGAGCAGCTCGCCGGCCTGGTCTACCCGGGATTCGTCACCGCCACCGGCTGGGAGCGGCTGGCCGACGTGTTGCGCTACCTCAAGGCGGTGGAGCACCGCCTCGAGCGCCTGCCCAACGGGCCCCAGCGGGACCGGGAGCTGACCGCCAAGGTGGATCGCATGTGGCAGGAGTACCAGCGGCTGGTGGACAAGCTGCCACCGGGCACCCCGCCGGGACCCGAGCTGTCGCGCATCCGCTGGATGATCGAGGAACTGCGGGTGAGCTACTTCGCCCAGGGCCTCGGCACGCCCTATCCGGTTTCGGACAAACGGATCACCAAGGCGATCGACAGCCTGCCCGGCTGAGGGCGACAGGAGGCCGACGAGGGCCGGCCCATCGCACGCACGAGTGGGTCAGCGAACTGGAGTCCTTGGCTTTCATCGCCAATTGTCACCATTACTCGGGCATCACGTCACAGCCTCGGTACAGCCCGTCGCCGCCGGCTCGCCCGTCGGACGGGCACGGCAGGCTGTCGCACCGAGCGCGGCCGACCGGCGACCCTCCGTGAGCGTCCGTCGTCCCTGCCGCGCCGTCCCCGACGGCCCCCGCCGTCCTGCCGGCCCCGCCCTGGGAGGTGCGTGAATGTCCGACTGGTCGCTGTGGTCCTACGCTGAGATCGCCGCTCATATCCGGGTCCGCACGGACACCGTCCGCTCGTACCGCAAGCACGGGCACCTGCCCCCGCCCGACCTGGTGGAGGGCGGCAGGCCGTTCTGGTACGCCGACACCATCCGGGACTGGAGCGCCCAGCGCCCCAGCAACCGCGTACGTGGATGACGCGGGACCACACCGGCCCGGCCGCGCGACGGGCGGCCGGTGCCTGCTCACGGTCCGCGCCGCGGCGGCCGTCCTCGTCGCGGTCGTCCACCAGTGGCTGCGGCAGGGCGCCATCACGTCCCGCTACCGTTCGCCCGCGGTCGAACTGCGGAAAGTGATCATCCGGTCGGGCTCGATCCGGGCCCACGGCAGGTCCCGCATCCAGCTCCCCCATGCCTCGCGCCCGTACACCGAGATCAGGAACGCCTCCAGCCCTGGTTCCTGAGCCGGACTCACTTCCCGCGCCGTGCCGTGCACGGTGATCTGGAGCCGCTCACCGTCGATGACCGAAGCCGAGACAGCGGGACGGGCACGCAGGTGCCGAACGCGTAGGGAATCAGCGCCCGAGCCGAAGTGCAGACGTCCCCGGTAGAACAGCCCGTCAACGGGCCCGACCCGCGGCTCCCCCCTGGCAGTGGTGGTGGCGAGGGCCATCACGCGCATGGAGCCCATCTCGGCGACCACGCCCGCGGCGTCGAGCCGTCGATCAGCGGTGACGATCGAGCGCAGGTGGGCGCCAGCCGACGCGTACGAAGAATCGATCAGGCGCTGAAGCCGTTCCAGGTCCTCGGGAGTCTCGTGCATCGCACGACTCTGCCAGACGACTACACGCCGAGCGAACGACTATCGAGCCTGCTCCGGACACATCCTCATACCTCACCGTCCGTCGATCCGGGTCAAGGTGGCCCTCCGGAGGGCGCGGTGTGCGCGGCCGACGTGAACCCGATCCGGTACCGGGCCGGCCTCAGCTCCGGACGGCGCCGGTCAGCGGGGCCAGCACGCGCCATCCCACCGTCTCGTACAGAGCCCGGCCCCGCGGGGTCGCGACCAGCACACCTGCCGTGGCGCCCCGGCCGGCTGCGAGGTCGGCGAGCACGTGGTTCACCAGGCGACCCAGACCACGGCGTTGGTGAGCGGGATCGGTCTCGACCTGGTCGACGACGAACACGGGGCCGGTGATGGCGGCCTGGCCGCGCGCGGCGAAGGCGCCGTCGGCGGTGCGGACCAGGGTGCGGGCGACGCCGGCCCGGGTCCACGTGTCCAGCCGGTAGCCGTCGGCGGTTGTCGGTTGGGCCCCGGCCCGGGTGGCGCCCGGCGGGGCGGACACCAGGAAACCGGGGCCGCCGGCCAGGGACCGGCGGGGCCCGAGCCGGCAGCACGTGGGTGTGTGCCCACGGCCACTCGGCCGTCCCAGGCCCACTGAACTCCGTCGCTGCCCGGACCGGTTCGTCCGTTGCCCGCTGCGGCTCCCTCCCCGGCCGACGCAGCCGGGTTGGCCGGGAGCACCCCCGGGACCAGAGGCGGCCCGGTCGGTGGCTCCCCGATCCCGGCGGGGCCGTGGCTCAACGGAGGTACGAGGGGAAGCGGCCGGTGCAACGCGTCCGGGTCCGCGCGCATCCGACGGCCGCCTCCCGGGGAGGGTGGCCGGCCGCCCCCGACCCGATCCCCGCCCCGGGGCACGTGCCCGTCCGGGGCGCCACGGCGTGCGGGCCGGGCGGGCGGGGGAGCTGAACGCGGTCGGGGGTGGCGGACCCCGTTGCGCTCGAGGGCGACCCCGGGCTCCCCCCGGTGTCCGGTGGCACCGTCTGCGGGGACGTCCGGGCGGGCCCTGCTCCGGAGGCCTCGGGTGCCTGGGGGGCGTCAGGTGCTGCCCCCGCTGCGGGCAGTGGCTCACCACCACGGGAGGCCGGGGGTGTGTGGCCGGGCGGCGACGTGCCGGGGACCGGGCCTCGTGGGTGCCGGTCGCCGCGGCGGGCGGCCCACTGGGCCACCGCGCCGACCGCCGCCACCAGGGAGGAAACCCCGATCCCCAGCACCACGGCGGACATCGAACTGGACGTGGCCTGACCGCCGAAGTACCCCAGGCCCACCGAGTAGCTCGCCCAGACCATCTCCGCGATCAGCACACCCAGCAGGTAGCGGCGCGTGGGGAAGCGCACCACGCCGGCGGTGAGCCCACCGAAGAGGCGCCCGCTGGGCAGGAAGCGGCACGCGATCACGAACGGAACCCCGTGCCGGTCCATCCGCTGCGCCGTCCACTCCATCAGCGCTCTGCGCCGTGGGCGTCGGTACACCCGGCGCACCACCCCCTGGTTCATCGCCGCGCCACCCCGGTGGATCAGCATGTCCCCCAGGAGGGCGCTCAGCGCCACCACGGCCAGCACGGCAACGATGTTCAGCCGCCCCTGGGCGGCCAGCACGCCCCCGGTGACCAGGATCGCCGAGTTGGGGACGAGCGGGGGCAGCGTGGTGGCCCCGAGGATGCCGTAGGCGACCAGGGTGTTGCCGGCCAGGTGCGCGGCCAGGGGTTCGGTCACGTCCACGGCGGAGAGATCGGACAGCCATGACTGCCAACTCATTGGCCCCCTCTTCCCCCGTCCGTGGCGGGTGTTCGTCCGGTGCGTGCCGGTCGCACCCAGGTCCGACGTGTCCACGCTGGCGTCCCAAAAAGGCCACGTCAATCGATTTCAGCCAAACCTGGGGTGGTGTCCGGGCATCCCGTACTCAGGGATGACGACGGGACCTACCTCGGCCGTACGTTCGGGCCCAACGCCTCCACCCCTGGTCGCATTCCCACGGACCCCCTCGGGAAAGGCGACACACCGCCCACGCCACTCGGAACTTCCATACCCTTGGGGGGCATACTCAGGCATCGACTTCCCGCCAAGCACGGAGGTACCCATGTCCCACCCGACCCCCGCGGACCCCGCGACCACGACGCCGGCCGCCGCACCCACCACCATCGTCTACACCGTCTCGGGCATGAGTTGCAGCCACTGCGAGAACGCCGTGGGCGCGGAGCTGTCCGCGCTGGTCGGGGTCACCTCGGTGACGGCCGACGCCAGCAGCGGCCGGGTGACCGTCACCGCCACCGGGGCACTGGACGACGAGGCGGTGCGCGCCGCGGTCGACGAGGCCGGGTACGAGCTGGTGGGCCGCGCCTGAGCGGGTCAGCGCCGCCCACGGGGCTGGTCGCCCCGTGGGCACCCGAGCGGCTCAGCGGCCGAGCAGCTCGCCGCCGTTGCAGTTCAGGATCTCCCCGGTGATGAACCCCGCCTCCGGGGACGCCAGGAACAACACCGCGGACGCCACGTCCTCCGGCTGCCCGACCCGGCCGATCAGGGTGCGACCCGCGCGCCGGGTGAGCTCGGCCTCGTTCAGCCGGTCGCCGAAGAACCCGGTGCCCGCGACGGTACCGGGGGCGACGACGTTCGCGGTGACGCCCTGGTGGCCCAACTGGGTGGCCAGGGAGTGGTTCCAGGCGTGCAGGGCGGCCTTGGAGGCACCGTAGGAGCCGCCGCCACGGAGCGCCGCGACCGAGGAGACGGTGATCACGCGGCCCCCGTCGGGGGTGAGCCGGTCCCGGACCGAATCGGTCAGCAGCACCGCGGTCAGCACGTTGCGCTCGAAGTCCCCGCGCCAGCGGGCCAGCACCCCGTGCGGCCCGGCCCCCACCGCGACCTCCCGGCTGCCCGCGCCGTTCACCAGGACGTCGATCCGCTCGGGCAGCACCTCGAGCACGGCCTCCACGGCGTCCGGGTCGGCCAGGTCACACACCACCGGGGTGACCGGGTGTCCCCCGGGCGTCCGCAGCTCGTCCGCCGCGGCCCGGAGCACCGCACCGCGGCGCCCCACGATGACCACGCGGTCACCCGTTTCGACGAACTTCCGCGCCACCGCCCGGCCGATGCCGGTGCCACCACCGGTCACCACGACGTTGCGGCCAGCCGCCTCGTTCATCGCACCTCGCCCGCTCTTTCGTGCAGCAACTTCCTTGTTCCGCAGGTCTGTTCGCACCTGCGGCGAACACGCTACGCGATGCCCGGACCACGATCAGCGGCGGCCCCGACGGCCGGGCGAAGAGACGCAGATCACACCCTGTCGAACGTAACCTCAAGGCACATTCGAGGGTCTTAGTCGGTGCAGGCCGACCCGGAGACCGGCGCCTTCGACGAGGCCTGCCACCGGGGCCCCGGCGGACCCCGGTGAGGTGGCGTGAGCCGTCTTGGGGGACGGCTCACACGCGCAGAAGGCCGGGGCGGAGCACGTCGGGGAGCTTGAGCGGCCCTCCCGCCCTCCACCCCGGCGGCGTGCGGCGTTCTTCCGAGCCACGGACCCATGGGGTTTCTGTGGCCGGAACGGGGACGCCCCGCATCCGGAACCGTGGGGGGTCCGGATGCGGGGCGCCACCAACACGACCCGGGGCTTGGTCCCGACGGGCCGTTGACGAGTCAGCGAGCCTCGAGGGGAACGTAGTCGCGCAGTTCGACGCCGGTGTACACCTGGCGAGGACGACCGATGCGTCCACCCGGCTCCTTGATCATCTCATGCCAGTGGGCGATCCATCCAGGCAGCCTGCCGAGTGCGAACAGCACGGTGAACATCGTTGTCGGGAAGCCCATCGCGCGGTAGATCAACCCGGTGTAGAAGTCCACGTTGGGGTAGAGCTTGCGCTCGACGAAGTAGTCGTCGGCCAGCGCCTGCTCCTCCAGGGCCAGGGCGATGTCCAGCAGTTCGTCGGACTTGCCGAGGGCGGAGAGCACATCGTGGGCGGCAGCCTTGATGATCTTGGCCCGGGGGTCGAAGTTCTTGTAGACCCGGTGGCCGAAGCCCATCAGCTTGGCGCCGTCCTCGCGGTTCTTCACCTTGCGGATGAAGGTCGCGACGTTGCCACCGCTGGCCTGGATGTCCTCGAGCATCTCCAGCACCGCCTGGTTGGCGCCGCCGTGCAGGGGCCCCCACAGCGCGTTGATCCCGGAGGAGATGGAGACGAAGAGGTTGGCCTGGCTGGAGCCGACGAGGCGGACCGTGGAGGTCGAGCAGTTCTGCTCGTGGTCCGCGTGCAGCATCAGCAGCTTGTCCAGCGCTCCGACCACCACCGGGTCCGGGTCGTACTCCTGTGCGGGCACCGAGAAGGTCATCCGCAGGAAGTTCTCCACGTAGCCGAGGTCGTTGCTCGGGTAGACGAACGGGTGACCGATCGCCTTCTTGTAGGCGTAGGCGGCGATCGTCGGGAGCTTGGCCAGCAGCCGGACGGTGGAGATGTGGCGCTGCTGCTCGTCGAAGGGGCTGAGGCTGTCCTGGTAGAAGGTGGACAACGCGCTGACCACGGACGACACCATGGCCATCGGGTGGGCGTCGCGCGGGAACCCGTCGTAGAAGCGTTTGACGTCCTCGTGCAGCAGGGTGTGCTGGGTGATCTCGTCGGAGAAGGCCGCCAGCTCGTCCACGGTGGGCAGCTCACCGTTGATCAGCAGGTAGGCGGTCTCGAGGAACGAACCGCGCTCGGCGATCTGTTCGATCGGGTACCCGCGGTAGCGCAGGATGCCCTCTTCGCCGTCGAGGTACGTGATGGCGGACTTGTACGCGGCGGTGTTGCCGTAGCCGCTGTCCAACGTGACCAGACCGGTCTGTGCGCGCAGCTTGCCGATGTCGAAGCCGTTGTCACCCACCGTGCTCTCGACCACGGGGTAGGTGTACTCGCTGTCCCCGTACTGCAGTACTACAGAGTTGTCGCTCACGTCATCCCTCACCGACGAATATGCCTCTTCTTCGAGGAAGCCCTGACTGACTACTACCTTCCCCTATTTGGACCAGGACAGTGCACTCGGGGTCGCAAAAACCGTAATGGAGTGGCACGCAGTGTCTACGAAGGGCTACTCGCGGTGCGTCACCCGATGGTCAGCGCCCCCGCTCCGGCCGGCTGCCGCCTGAGCCGATGATCAAGGGCGGTACAGCGCCGACCTGCGGAAACCGTACGGACGGCCTGACTCACCGCACGACGCGACCCGACCAGCACCACGAGCCTCTTTGCCCGGGTTACTGCGGTGTAGAGCAGATTGCGTTGAAGCATCATCCACGCCCCGGTGGTGACCGGAATCACGACCGCTGGGTACTCGCTGCCCTGCGACCGGTGGATGGTGACCGCGTAGGCATGGGCCAGTTCGTCCAGTTCGTCGAAGTCGTAGGACACCTCCTCGTCCTCGTCGGTACGGACGGTGAGCTGCTGGGCCTCCGCGTCCAGCGCGGTGACGACGCCGACCGTTCCGTTGAAGACCCCGTTCTGCCCCTTCTCGTAGTTGTTTCGGATCTGAGTGACCTTGTCACCGACCCGGAAAACCCGACCGCCGAAACGACGCTCCGGCACGTCCGGCCGGGCCGGGGTCACGGCCTGCTGGAGCAACCCGTTCAGGGTGCCCGCTCCGGCCGGCCCCCGATGCATGGGAGCCAGCACCTGCACGTCCCGCCGCGGGTCGAGGCCGAATCTCGCCGGCACGCGACGGGCCGCCACATCCACCGTAAGCCTGCCCACCTCTTCCGTGTCATCCTCGACAAAGAAGAAGAAATCCGACATCCCTTCCGTGATCGGCGACAGTCCGGCGTTGATCCTGTGCGCGTTGGTCACCACCCCGGACTGCTGGGCCTGTCGGAAGATCTTCGTCAGGCGCACCGCCGGCACCGGACTCCCCGGGGCCAGCAGGTCCCGCAGCACCTCGCCGGCGCCGACGCTCGGTAGCTGGTCCACATCCCCCACGAACAGCAGGTGAGCACCGGGCGGCACCGCCTTGACCAGCTTGTTCGCCAGGAGCAGGTCGAGCATGGACGCCTCGTCCACCACCACCAGGTCGGCGTCCAGTGGGCGCTCCCGGTCATAGGCGGCGTCACCCCCCGGCTTCAGCTCGAGCAACCGGTGCACCGTGGACGCCTCACAGCCGGTGAGCTCGGCGAGCCGTTTGGCGGCCCGGCCGGTGGGGGCCGCCAACAGCACCTTCGCCTTCTTCGCCCGGGCCAGGGTGACCACGGACGTCACGGTGAACGACTTGCCGCAGCCCGGCCCCCCGGTGAGCACGGCGACCTTGCGGGTGAGCGCCAACCGGACCGCTGCCTCCTGCTCCGGGGCCAGCTCAGCTCCCGTCCGACCGCGCAGCCAGGCCAGCGCCCGGTCCCAGTCCACGCCGGCGAAGCCGGGCATCCGGTCGGTGTCGGCGTGCAACAGCCGCAGCACCTGGTTGGCCAGCGAGATCTCCGCCCGGTGGAAGGGGACCAGGTAGACCGCGACCACCGGCTGCCCGTCGGCGTCCGGGACGTCCTCCCGGACCACCCCGCCCTCCTCGACCAGCTCCGCCAGGCATTCGATCACCAGCCCGGTGTCCACCTGGAGCAGCTTCACCGAGTCGGCGATCAACCGCTGCTCCGGCAGGTAGCAGTGCCCGCTGTCACTGGACTGGGACAGCGCGTACTGGAGCCCCGCCTTGACCCGCTGGGGGCTGTCGTGCGGGATGCCGACCGACTGGGCGATCTTGTCCGCGGTGAGGAAGCCGATCCCCCACACGTCCGCCGCCAGCCGGTACGGCTCGTCCTTCACCACGGAGATCGAGGCGTCCCCGTAGCTCTTGTACACCCGCACCGCCAGCGAGGTGGACACGCCGACGCCCTGGAGGAAGACCATGACCTCCTTGATCGCCTTCTGCTCCTCCCAGGCGGCGCCGATCATCTTGGTGCGCTTGGGGCCCAGCCCGGGGACCTCGACCAGCCGCTGTGGCTGCTGCTCGATCACGTCCAGCGTGTCCAGGCCGAAGTGCTCGACGATCCGGTCGGCGATCCGCGGCCCGATGCCCTTGATCAGCCCCGAGCCGAGGTAGCGCCGGATGCCCTGGATGGTGGCGGGCAGCACGGTGGTGTAGTTCTCAACGGTGAACTGCCTGCCGTACTGGGGATGCGACGACCAGCGGCCGTGGAGCCGCAGCGACTCCCCCGGCTGGGCGCCGAGCAGCGCGCCGACGACCGTCAGCAGCTCCCCGCCGCCCCGGCCGGTGTCCACCCGGGCGACCGTGTAACCCGTCTCCTCGTTGGCATAGGTGATCCGCTCCAGCACCCCCTCGACCACGGCGAAGCGTGCGGTGTCCCCGCCTGTCCCAGCGGTCTTCACGGCCGGACCCCCTCTCCCGCGGCTGGCGGTCCGACGTTACCTCCGGTGCGCGACACCCCGCGGGGGCCTGTGGATAACCCACCGGGCCGGGCCACTGGGCATCAGCCGGGGACCGCGCACACCTCCTGGTAGCGGGAGACGACCTCGGCCAGCACCTCGGTGCCGTCACGCGCCCACAGGGCGGGGTTGAAGATCTCGACTTCGACGGGCCCGCGGTAGCCCGCCGCGGCGACCCGCTCGGCGAACCAGCGGAAGTCCACCGACCCGTCGCCGAGCTGTCCCCGGCCCAGCAGCACGCCCTCCGGCAGCGGGGTGACCCAGTCGGCGAGCTGGAAGGCGGCGATCCGGTCCCCCGCCCTGGCGAGCTGGTCGCCCACCGTGTCGTCCCACCACAGGTGGTAGGTGTCCACCACCACGCCGACCTGCTCGACCGGGAAGCGTTCCGCGAGGTCGAGGGCCTGGGCGAGCGTGGACACCACGCAGCGGTCGGCGGCGTACATCGGGTGCAGCGGCTCCACGGCGAGCCGCACCGCGCGCTCCGCCGCGTACGGGGCGAGCTCGGCCAGCGCGTCCGCGACCCGCTCCCTGGCCCCGACCAGGTCCCGGTCCCCCGCCGGCAGACCCCCGCTGACCAGCACCAGCGTGTCGGTGCCCAGGGTCGCTGCCTCGTCGATGGCGGCCCGGTTGTCGTCCAGCGCCCGCGCCCGTTCCGCGGGATCGACCGCGGTGAAGAAGCCGCCCCGGCACAGGCTGGTGACCCTCAGCCCCGCCGCCCGCACCAGGGACGCCGCCCGGTCCACCCCGTAGGAGCGCACCGGGTCCCGCCACAGCCCGACCCCCGGCACGCCGGCGGCGGCACAACCCGCGGTCAGCTCGTCCAGGGACCACTGCCGGACGGTCTCCTGGTTCAGGCTCAGCCGGGACAGGCCCGGGCTGCCCGGGCGGGTCGCGGCGCCCCGGTGGTCCCCGGTCACGCCGGCACCCCCGCGACGTCGAGGAGCGAGCGCATCCGGGCCTCCGCGAGCCCGGGGTCCGGGAACAGTCCCAGCTCGTCGGCGAGTCGGTAGGCGCGCGCCAGGTGCGGGACCGAGCGGGCACCGTGCAGCCCGCCCACCATGTGGAAGTGGTCCTGGTGGCCGGCGAGCCACGCCAGCAGCACCACCCCGGTCTTGTAGTACCTGGTCGGTACTTCGAACAGGTGCCTGGACAGCTCCACCGTGGGGTCCAGCGCCCGCCGGAACGCCGCGGCGTCCCCGCGGTCGAGGTCCCGGACGGCCGCCGCGGCCACCGGGGCGAGCGGATCGAAGACGCCCAGCAGGGCGTGGCTGAACCCCCGGCCGTCGCCCTCGATCAGCTCCGGGTAGTGGAAGTCGTCGCCGGTGTAGCAGCGCACCCCGTGCGGCAGCCTCCGCCGCAGGTCCACCTCCCGCTCGGCGTCCAGCAGGGAGATCTTCACCCCGTCCACCCTGTCCGGGTGTTCGGCGATGACCTGGAGGAACGTGGTGGTGGCCGCGTCCAGGTCGGCGCTGCCCCAGTAGCCCTCGAGCGCCGGATCGAACATGGGCCCGAGCCAGTGCAGGATCACCGGCTCGGACGCCTGCCGCAGGAGCCGCCCGTAGACCTCGAGGTAGTCCTCGGGGCCGCGGGCCACCGCCGCCAGCGCCCGGCTGGCCATCAGGACGGACCGGCCGCCGGCTCCCTCCACCACCTCCAACTGCTCCTCGTACGCGGCGAGCACCGCGTGGAGGTCCTTCACCTGGTCGAGCTGGTCGGTGCCGACCCCGCAGACGATCGCCCCGCCGACCGAGGCGGCCTCGGCGCAGGAGCGACGGATCAGCTCGGCCGCCGTCGGCCAGTCCAGGCCCATGCCCCGCTGCGCGGTGTCCATCGCCTCGGCCACCCCGAGCCCCAGACCCCACAGGTGCCGGCGGAAAGCCAGGGTCGCGTCCCAGTCCACCGCGGCCCGTCCGCTCCCCGCGCCGCCGAAGTGCACCTCGCCCAGCGGGTCGGCGACCACGTGCGCGGCTGAGAACACCCGGCGGCTGCGCAGCGGCCCCGCGGCCCCGGAGGACCGGGGGGCGGAGGCGCGCGGCCGGTGGGGGACGAGTCGGCCGTGGGCGTCGGGCAGCCTGATCACCGGATCTCCTCCAGCGCCGGAACGTTCAGTCGGCGCCCGGTCGCCGAGGACTCCAGCCCGAGCTGGGCGAGCTGCACGCCTCGGGCGCCGGCCAGCAGGTCCCAGGACCACGGCTCGTCGAGCACCACGTGGCGCAGGAACAGCTCCCACTGCGCCCTGAACCCGTTGTCGAACCCGGCGTTGTCCGGCACCACCGACCACTGGTCGCGGAACGACTCGGTGGCGGGCAGGTCGGGGTTCCACACCGGCTTGGGGGTCGTCGAACGGTGCTGCACCCGGCACTGGCGCAGTCCGGCGACGGCGCTGCCGTGGGTGCCGTCCACCTGGAACTCCACCAGCTCGTCCCGGTCCACCCGGACCGACCACGAGGAGTTGATCTGCGCCACGATGCCGCCCTCGAGTTCGAAGGTCCCGTACGCGGCGTCGTCGGCCGTGGCGGCGTACTGCCGCCCCCGTTCGTCCCAGCGCACCGGCAGGTGTGTGGTGACCAACGCCTGCACCGAGCGCACCGGACCGAACAGCTCGTGCAGCACGTACTCCCAGTGCGGGAACATGTCCATGGTGATCCCGCCGCCGTCCTCGGCCCGGTAGTTCCACGACGGGCGCTGCGCCTCCTGCCAGTCGCCCTCGAACACCCAGTAGCCGAACTCCCCGCGCACGGACAGGATCCGCCCGAAGAACCCGCCGTCCACCAGGCGCTTGAGCTTGCGCAGTCCCGGCAGGAACAGCTTGTCCTGGACCACACCGTTCTTCACCCCGGCCGCGCGGGCCAACCGGGCGAGTTCCAGGGCTCCGTTGAGGTCCACCGCGGTGGGCTTCTCGCAGTAGACGTGCTTGCCCGCGGCGATGGCCCTGCGCACCGCCGACTGCCGGGCGGAGGTCACCTGTGCGTCGAAGTAGACCTCCACGTCCGGGTCGGCCAGGGCGTCGTCCAGGCTGGTGGTCCACCGGGAGAGGCCGTGCCGCTCGGCCATGGCGCGGAGCTTGGCCTCGTTCCGCCCGACCAGCAGTGGCTCCGGCCACACCACCTGTCCGTCCCCCAGGTCCAACCCGCCCTGTTCGCGGATGGCCAACAGGGAGCGGACCAGGTGCTGGCGGTAGCCCATGCGGCCGGTCACGCCGTTCATGGCCACTCCCACGGTCCTGCGCGTCACGTACTCGTCCCCTTCGCCCCGATGTATCGGTGTGCTGCCTCGACGGGCCGGACCCGCCGGCCCCGAGGGTAGAAAGCGCTTTCTTTCCCTGGGCAACGGTAACCCTCCGTGCGGGCCTCTTCAAGCCCCGGGGGCCACCAGGACGAGGGTGAGACCATGGTTCGCCAGGAGCGACGACCGAAGGAAAGGCCAGCGTGTGGCAGCAACCCTCGCCGATGTCGCACGACGCGCGGGCGTCTCGGCGGCGACGGTCTCCCGGGTCCTCAACGACAACTACCCGGTGGCCCCGGCCACCCGCCAGCGGGTGCTGCGCGCCGTCCAGGAACTCGAGTATGTGATCAACGGCAACGCCAGGGCGCTCGCGGCCAGCACGTCCGACCTGATCGGGGTGCTGGTCAACGATGTCGCGGACCCGTTCTTCGGGCTGATCGCCAGTGGCGTGCAGTCGGAGACCGGCGGGGACAAGCTGGCCGTCGTCTGCAACACGACCGGGGCTCCGGACCGGGAGCTGAACTACCTCACCCTGCTCCAGCGCCAACGGGCCGCCGGCGTCGTGCTCAGCGGCAGCGCGATCGAGGAACCCGAGCACATCCACGCCGTCACCGAACGTCTCCGCCGGCTGGCCGCCGCCGGCACCAGGATCGTCCTGTGCGGACGTCCCCCGCTGCCCGGCCTCGCCGGGGGCGGCGACGACGCGAAGGTCGCCACCCTGGCGTTCGCCAACAGGGACGGCGCCAGGGAACTCACCGAGCACCTGCTCGCCCTCGGCCACCGACGGATCGGCTACGTCGCCGGTCCCGCCGACCGCACCACCACCCGTCACCGCCTCGAGGGACACCGGGCCGCACTGGCGGCACGCGGCATGGGCGCGGGCTCCGGACGACTGATCGCGCACTGCGCCTACGACCGCGCCTCGGGCCGGCGGGCGACCCTGGCGCTGCTCGACGCGGAACCGGGGCTGACCGCCATCGCCGCCGCGAACGACACCATGGCCCTGGGCGTGTGCGCGGCGCTGCGCGAACGGGGGCTGCGCATCCCCGACGACGTCTCGGTGACCGGCTTCGACGACCTGCCGTTCAGCGCGGACGCGTTCCCCGGGCTCACCACCGTGAGACTGCCGCTCTACCAGGCGGGCGCCCTGGCCGGGCGCCTGCTCATGGGACACGAGTCACCGCCGCCCGACGGCCTGGTCACCATCCCGGCCGAGGTGGTCCGCCGCGACTCGACCGCCCCGCCCCGGCGCCCGTGAGGCGCCCCTCCGCCCCTGGAGGCGCCCCGGGTCCGGTCAGCGGACCGCGCTCCTCGGCCCGGCGGGCGGCGGGGGCACGGCGGGCCGCAGCGGCTTCGCGTAGCAGCGGCTGAGCTTCGCGAAGCGGTAGAAGCCGAACTTCGCGCACGGCTGGTAGCCGCTGGACAGGTAGAGGGAGATGGCCTCCGGCTGCTTCGTGCCGGTCTCCAGGACCATCCGGGTACGACCCGCGGCTCGCGCGTCGTCCTCCAGTGCGGCGAGCACCCTCCGGGACAGTCCGCGACCGCGCGCCTCGGGGACCACGTACATGCGCTTGATCTCCGCGTCGCCGTCCACGTACCCCTCGCCGTTGGCGTCCTGGCTGCGCCAGCCCCCGGTGGCGATCGGGGTGCCCTGGCCGTCGTAGACGACGAGGAACAGGCCCCGCGGCGGGTCGAACATGGCCGGGGCGAGGGGCGTGGCGTCGCCGTCGTCCCCGTACCGCTCGGCGTACTCGAGCTGCACCCGGTCGTTGAGGGCCACGGCGTCGGGGTGACCGAAGGAGACCGTCCGGAAATCCATACATTTCATTGTAGTTCTATGCAACGACAGACAGCGGGCGGGTGCGCCCGGCAGCTCCCGCACGACCGTTTCCGCGAATCCCCTTTCCCTCCGGGCGCCACCCCGGCTATAACGTTGACTCAGTCAAGGGATTTCGTGGGGTAGGCGATGACCGTTGCGATCGTCCGTGAGTTCAACCGCTACTACACCAGGGTCATCGGCGCCCTGGACTACGAGAGCCACCTGGGTACGCCCTACTCCCTGACCGAGGCCAGGGTGCTCTACGAGCTGGCGCGACGGGAGGTCACCGAGGTGCCGGCCCTGCGCTCGGCGCTGTCCCTGGACGCCGGCTACCTCAGCCGGCTGCTCGGCCGGTTCGAGGAACGGGGCCTGGTCGTCAGGGAGCGCTCCGCCTCCGACGCCCGGCGGCAACTCGTGCGGCTCACCGCGTCCGGCCGGGAGGAGGCGGCCCTGCTGGACCACCGCTCCGAAGCAGCCGTCTCGGGGCTCCTCGCCACCCTCTCCCCCGCCGACCGCGCCCGGTTGACCGCCGGGATGCGCACGGTCAGCGGGGTGCTCCAGGGGGCCGCCGCCGACCGCCCCCGCGGCTACCTGGTGCGGGAGCCCGCCCCGGGCGACATCGGCTGGGTGATCCACCGTCACGGCGCCGTCTACGCCGCGGAGTACGGCTGGAACGGCGAGTTCGAGGCCCTGGTGGCCCGGATCGCCACCGAGTTCGCCGAACGGCGGGACCCCCGGCGGGAACGCGCCTGGATCGCCGAGGTGGACGGGGAGCCCGCGGGCAGCGTGTTCGCGGTCCGCGGCGAGCAGGAGGGCGTCGCCCTGCTGCGGTTGTTGCTGGTGGAGCCGAGGGCGCGCGGCTTGGGCGTCGGTGGCCGCCTGGTCGAGGAGTGCGTCGCCTTCGCCCGCGCCGCGGGCTACCGCGAGCTGCGTCTGTTCACCATGGCCAACCTGCACGCGGCCCACCGCATCTACCGGCGGGCCGGGTTCGTCCTCGAGTCGAGCACGCCGTGCCGGGCCTACGGGAAGGAGTTGGAGAGTCAGGACTGGCGGCTGCCACTCTGAACGGGACGGGACCGCCACCGGCCGCCCCCGGCACACGAGGAGGACATCGGGCGTGTCCAAGCCCCGACATTCCACGTGGACAGCGCAAAATGACCAGGTGCCCGCTCACTCCGGGGAACCGAAACCGCGGCGTCCCCGTCCCATGGCCATGTTCACACCTGCCCGCATCGCAGCGGCCGGGCTGTTGGCGGCACTGGCCGCCGGCGCCGCCGCCTGCGGTGGCACGCCAGCGGGCGCCGAGTCCGGGAAGGGCCCGGCCCCGCAACGGATCGCCTCCCCACCGCTGTACTTCCAGAACAGCGATCGTCCACCGCAGCAGGTCCGCACCGTCCTGCGGACGCGCGAGGACGTCGCCCGCTTCCCCGACTGGTTCGCCCGGCCGTCCGGCGACAGCACGATGGCCGAGGGCATCGCCGCCGGTCTGCGGAAGGCCGACCTGTCGCGGAACGTCGTGGTGGCCTACACGACCGACACCGGGTGCGGCACGGCCGGCGGTGCCGAGCTCGTCGCCTCGGGCAACCAGCTCGACCTGCGCCTGCTCGACCACCCCGCCCCGCCGCCCGAGTGCTACGCCCCGAACGCCGTGACGGCACTGTTCGAGGTGGACAGGGACCGGATGCCCGCCGACCCCGTCTTCGGCCCCGACCGGGAGGCGCCCGATCCGCCCGCCCCGGCGAGGCTGGTCGCCTTCGCCGAGGTCGAGGGGGCGGTCGAGCCCCGGGTAGAGCCGCAGGCGGACGTCACCGACGGGGCCCGTCTCGACGGCTACCTGGCGCGGTTGCCGTCCCGGACCGCCGACGAGCTGCGCCGCGAGGTGGCGGGCGGCACCGTCCCGGAGCAGGAACGGCGCCTGGCGTTCGTCGTCAGTGGCTGCCGACTGACCGGCGCCGAGCTGGTGCGGTCGGAGGAGGGCCCGCTGGCCGTGCGGCCCGTCGGGGGCGAGACGGTGCGGTGCGTCCGCGCCGAGCACTACGTCGCGGTCTTCACCGTTCCCGCATCGCTGGCGCCGGTCCCCCCGCGCTGACCCGAGCGGACGCCCCCGCGCGCAGGTGCCCGGCCGAGGCGGTCCAACGAGACTCGACGCCAGGGGATTGACCGGAAATTACTTTCGAACAACACTGATGCACCTGCAAGTTTCCTTCACTCCCCGGGCGGCACGGCACCCAGGACCCGCCCTCCCTGGGGCCGGGTGCCCGGGACCCGTTCCGGGCTTCCCGCCCCGGATCGCCGATGTCCGGACGGACGGCCCCCGGACGGTTGGCCGCTGGATGCCGGCTGCCTGACGGCCGGTCACCCAGATCCAGGACGGGCCGTCAGGACACGACGGCCGCACCGGGCGAGCCCTGTTCTGGCCGGAAGGAGCACCAGTGCAGCACCAAGACCCCCGCCACAGACCCTCCCGCCGCACCCTGTTGACCGCCACCGCGGTGGCCACCGCGTCGCTCGCCTCCCTGTCCGGACCCGCGTTCGCCGTGGGAGCCACGGGCAGCCAGACCGGCGACGCCGGTGACGACCGCGACAGGGTCGCGGCGCTCCTGGGCCGGATGAGCCTGGAGGAGAAGGTCGGCCAGCTCTTCGTGATGCGGGTCTACGGGTCGTCAGCCAGCGATCCCGCGCCGGAGGACGTGGCGGCCAACCGCAAGGAGATCGGCGTCGACAACGCCGTCCAGCTCATCGAGCGGTACCACGTGGGCGGCATCATCTACTTCGCCTGGGCGCACAACACCCGCGACCCGCACCAGATCGCGGACCTGTCCAACGGCATCCAGCGGGCGGGCCAGGCCCAGCGCACGCCGATCCCGTTGATGATCTCCGTGGACCAGGAGCACGGCTCGGTGGCCAGGATCGGCGCGCCGGCGACGATGTTCCCCGGGGCCATGGCCCTGGGTGCGGACGGCCGCGCCAGGGACAGCCGGATCGCCGCGCTGATCGCCGGGAGCGAGCTGGCCGCGATGGGCGTCCGTCAGAACTACGCCCCGGTCGCCGACGTCAACGTCAACGCGGCCAACCCGGTCATCCACATCCGCTCGTTCGGCGCGGACCCCGAGGCCGTCGCAGACCTGGTCGCCGCCCAGGTGGACGGCTACCAGCGGGCCGGGATCGCCTCCTGCGCCAAGCACTTCCCCGGCCACGGCGACACCCGGAAGGACAGTCACTTCGAGCTGCCGATCATCCACCACACCCGCGAGGAGTGGGAGCGGCTGGACGCCCCGCCGTTCCGCGCGGCGATCGACCGGCGCATCGACAGCATCATGACGGCGCACATCGTGGTGCCGGCCCTCGACCCGTCCGGCGACCCGGCGACGCTGTCCCGGCCGATCCTGACCGGGGTGCTCCGCGAGGAGCTGGGCTACGACGGAGTCGTGATCACCGACTCCCTCGGCATGGAGGGGGTCCGGGAGAAGTACGGGGACGACCGGGTGCCGGTGCTGGCCCTGAAGGCCGGCTGTGACCAGTTGCTCAACCCGCCGAACCTGAACGTGGCCTGGAACGCGGTGTTGGACGCCGTCCACCGCGGGGAACTCACCGAGGAGCGCCTCGACCAGTCGTTGCGGCGCATCCTGGAGCTGAAGCTGCGCCGGGGCCTGTTCCGCGAACCGTACGTGTCCCACGCGGAGGTGCAGCGCACGGTGGGCAACGCCCAGCACCTCGCCGCGGCGGACAAGATCACCGAGCGGACCACCACCCTGCTGCGCAACGAGGGCGGGCTGCTGCCGCTCACCGATCGCCACCGCACGGTGCTGGTGGTCGGGGCCGACCCGGCCTCCCCCTCGGGCACCGGTGGCCCGCCCACCACCGTGCTGGCCAGGGCGCTGACCGCGCTGGGCCACCCCGCGGACGCGCTGTCCACCGGCACCACGCCCGACCGCGCGACGATCGACCGGGCGGTGGCCGCGGCCGGCACCCATGACGTCGTGGTGGTCACCACGGCCGACGTCGCCGCGGAGTCGGGTCAGCAGGCGCTGGTGCGGGCGCTGGTCGCCGCAGGTCGGCCGGTGGTGCACCTGGCCATCAGGAAGCCGTACGACCTCGCGTACCTGACGGAGGTCGGGGTGTCCCTGGCCACCTACTCCTGGACGGACGTGGCGATGCGGGCCGTCGCCAAGGTGATCGCGGGGGAGGTCTCGCCCACCGGGAAGCTCCCCGTCCCGATCCCCAGCGCCGACGACCCGGACGCGACGCTGTACCCGTTGGGGCACGGCCTGCGCTGGTGAGGTCGAGCGCGGTCCGACGGCGGCCGGGCCGCCGTCGGACCGCCGTGGTCAGACTCGGACCGCCGTGGTCAGACCACGGCCTCCGCCGCCTGCTCCGCCTCCCCGGTGAAGGTGCGCCACAGCCGCGCGTAACGCCCGTCGGCCGCCAGCAGCTCCTGGTGGGTGCCGTCCTCGACGACCCTGCCGTGGTCCAGCACCACCACCCGGTCCGCCCGGGCCGCGGTGGTGAGGCGGTGCGCCACCACCAGGGTGGTGCGGCGGCCGGCGAGGCGTTCCGTGGCCTGGTTCACCAGGCCCTCGGTGGCCAGGTCGAGTGCCGCGGTGGCCTCGTCGAGCAGCAGCAGGTCCGGTTCGACCAGTTCGGCCCTCGCCAGCGCGAGGAGCTGCCGCTGTCCGGCCGAGAGGTTCCTCCCGCGCTCGCTCACCCGGTGCAGGTAGCCACCGTCCAGGGTGGCGACCATGGCGTGGGCACCCACCGCCCGGGCCGCGGCCTCCACCTGCTCGTCGGTGGCGTCCGGACGGCCGTACGCGATGGCGTCGCGGACCGTGCCGGGGAAGAGGAACGGCTCCTGGGGGACGACGCCCAGGCGCTGCCGGTACCCGGTCAGGTCGAAGTCGCGCACGTCCACGCCGTCCACCAGGACCGTGCCCGAGGTCGGGTCGTAGAACCGGGCGACCAGTTTGACCAGCGTGGACTTGCCCGCGCCGGTCTCCCCGACGAACGCCACCGTCTGCCCCGCGGGGATGCTCAGCGACACCCCGTCCAGCGCCTGCTGCTCGTTCTTGTCCCCTGCGTAGGAGAACCGCACGTCCTGGAACTCCACCGTGCCGTCCAGGGCGGGCACCGGCACCGGCTGGGCCGACTGCGGGGTCGCCGTGGGCAGCCGCAGCAGTTCCCTGATGCGGCCGAGGGAGACCGCGGCCTGCTGGTAACCGTCGAACACCTGGGAGAGCTGCTGCACCGGGGCGAAGAACAGGTCGATGTAGAGCAGGTAGGCGACCAGGGCGCCCGCCGAGAGCGTTCCTCCGCTGACCCGGCCCGCCCCCACGATCAGCACCAGGGCCGCGGCCAGGGACGACAGGAGCTGGACGAAGGGGAAGTACACCGATATGTACCACTGCCCCCGGATGCGGGCCTGCCGGTAGCCGTCGCTCTCCGCGGCGAACGCCTGGGCACTGGCCTCCTCCCGGCGGAACGCCTGGACCACGCGGAGGCCGGCGACGTTCTCCTGGAGCGCCGCGTTGACCACGGCGACCCGCTCCCTGGCCTGCTCGTAGGCCGCGGCCGCCGCGCGCCGGAAGTAGTACGTGCCCAGCACGAGGAGGGGCAGCGTGGCGAAGACCAGCAGGGCCAGTTCCACATCGAGGACGAGCAACGCCACGAAGATCCCGCCGAACGTGAACAGGCTGACGGCCGCCGTGACCAGACCGGTCTGGAGGAACGTGGACAGCGCGTCCACGTCAGTGGTCATCCGGGTCATGATGCGGCCGGACAGCTCGCGTTCGTAGTAGTCAAGGCCGAGCCGCTGCAACTGGGCGAAGATCTTGACCCGCAGCGCGTAGAGGACGCGCTCGCCGGTCCTCCCGGTGGTCCGGATCTCCCCCGTCTGGGCGGCCCACTGGACCAGGACGACGGCCACCCCCGCCAGTGACGCGGTCCACACCGCGCCGAGCGCCAGTTGCTGCACGCCCTCGTCGATGCCGTGCCGGATCAGCACCGGGAGCAGCAGTCCGGCGAGCGCGTCCACCGCGACCAGCAGGAAGCTCAGCAGCAGGGGGCGCCGGAAGTCCCGCAGGATGCTGCGCAGGCCGAAGTCGGAATCGGCGGCCCTGGCGGCCCCCTCGTCCACCTGGGGGAGGTCGTCCGCCGGGGGCAGGGCGGCCACCCGCTCCAGCAGTTCCGGGGTGGCGGGCATCCCCGCCAGGGCGGCGGCGACCCCGGGCGGACCCGCGGGCCCCGCCGGACCCGGCGTCGAGGTGGCGGCTCCGGCGGCAGCCCCGCCGCCCCCCTCGGGGGTCTCCTCCCGGCGCCACAGCTCGGGGGTGAGCCCGTCCACCGCGTTCCGGCCGGTGGGCTGCCCGCCGGCCAGCGCCAGCGCCGCCGGATCGGGGGCGCGCACCTCCCCGGCGAGCGCGTCCGGGTCGGTGAGCAGCTCCCGGTACCTGGGGCAACGCTGCTCCAGCTCGTCGTGGGTCCCCACGTCCACCAGCCGCCCGGAGTCCAGTACCGCGATCCGGTCGGCGAGCAGCAGGGTGGAGCGGCGGTGGGCGATCAGCAGGGTGGTGCGCCCGCGCATGACCTCGCGCAGGGCGTCATGGATCTCCGCCTCGACCTGGGCGTCCACCGCCGAGGTGGCGTCGTCGAGCAGCAGCAGCCGGGGGTCGGTGAGGATCGCCCGGGCCAGGGCGATGCGCTGGCGCTGCCCACCTGACAGGGTCAGGCCCTGCTCGCCGACGACGGTGTCGTAGCCGCCGGGCAGGGCCCGGATGAACCCGTCGGCCTGGGCGGCCCGGGTCGCGGCGAGCATCTGCTCCTCCGTGGCGTCCGGGCGGCCGAACAGGATGTTGGCGCGCACCGTGTCGGAGAACAGGAAGCTGTCCTCGGGCACGATGCCCATCGCCGCGCGCAGCGAGTCGCTGGTGAGGTCGCGCACGTCATGGCCGCCGAGCCGCACCGCTCCCGACGTCACGTCGTAGAAGCGGGGCAGCAGCATGGAGACGGTGGACTTGCCGGACCCCGACGCGCCGACCACCGCGAGGGTCTCCCCCGGCTCGATGCGCAGGCTCAGGTCCCGCAGGACGGGGCGCTGCTCGTCGTACCCGAAGGTGACCCGGTCGAACTCGACGGTCGCCGGGGCGTCCTTCGGCAGTGCCCGGGCGTCCGGGCGGTCGTGGATCAGCGGCTCGGTGTCGATCAGCTCGTAGACCCGCTCCACGCCGGCGCGGGCCTGCTGGCCCACGGTGAGGATCATGGTCAGCATCCGCACCGGCCCGGTGAGCTGGGCGAGGTACGTGGAGAACGCCACGAACGTGCCCAGGGTGACCTGCCCCCGGGTCGCCATCCAGCCGCCCAGTGCCAGCATGCCGACCTGGCCGAGCGCCGGGACGGCCTGGAGCCCGGGGTTGTAGCGGCTGGTGAGCTTGATGGTGCGCAGCCGGGCACCGAACAGGTTGCGGCTGACCCGCCGCAGCTTGGCCATCTCCTGTTCTTCCTGCCCGAACCCCTTGACCACGCGGACCCCGGTCACCGCCCCGTCCACGATCCCGGCGACGGCCGCGGCCTGGCCCTGGGCGTACCAGGTGGCGGGGTAGAGCCGCTTGCGGCTGCGGTCGGCCAGGAACCACAGCGCCGGAGCGACGGCCAACGCCACCAGGGTGAGCATCGGGGAGAGGGTGAGCATCACCACCAGGGACAACACGAAGAGCAGCACGTTGCCGATCATCATCGGCAGCATGAAGAGGAGTCCCTGGATGAGCTGGAGGTCCGAGGTGGCGCGCCCGACCACCTGCCCGGTGTCCAGTTCGTCCTGACGCGCGCCGTCCAGTCGGCCGAGCGACCGGTACATGGCCGTGCGCAGGTCGTGTTGCACGTCCAGGGCGAGACGCCCGCCGTAGTAGCGCCGGACGTACGTGAGCCCGTAGACCGCGAGCGCCGCGACCACCAGGAGCACCGCCCAGGGCGCCAGGGGGCGGGAGCCGTCCACGATGACGTCGTCGATGATCAGCTTCGGGATCAGCGGGACCAGCGCGGTCACGCCCATCCCGAGGAGGGAGGCTCCGAACGCCAGCAGCACGTTCCGGCGGTACCGCCAACACTGTTGGGACAGCCGTTGCAACCAGCCCTGAGTCCGCCCTGTCACCCGCCACCTCCGTACCCGCACACCCGTCCGAGGACTCCAACCGGTCCACCGGACCTTCCATTCCCGACCGGCCCGGATGCGGGATCGACCGTGCCGGGCGGACGGTGTGCGGACCGGACAGGAGCGGACAGGAAGTGACGCGTGCCACCCGCGCGGTGGGGCGCGGCCCGGCCGGGGATCGTCGTCGGCGTTGGACAATGTCAGCATGTCGACACCTCCCGTCCCCGCCCCCGTCCCCACCCGAACCCAGCTCATCGATCACCTGGTCAGGACCCGGATAGCCGGCGACGTGGCCACTCCCCGTGAGAACAACCGCGCGCACTACAAGGAACTGGTCGAGGGAAACCGTCACTACTGGCTCGGCCTGGAGTTCGGTGACCGCTGGACGGACGAGCACGCCGTCCTCTCGGTCATGGCGGAACGCTGCGGCGTGGTGGCCGACCCCGACTACCGGGTGGGTCAGGACACCATCGATCCCGAGCTGACCGTGGACGCCCTCGACCGGATGGCGGTGGCCCTGCGCAAGGCCGCCGAGGGCCGGCACCGGGTGCTGGTCGCCACCGGCCACCCGGCGGGGCTGCTCCCCGTCCACCAGGCGGTGGCCGTCGCGTTGAAGGCCGTGGGCTGCACCCTGTACGCGCTGCCGTCCCGCAAGCTCTACGCGGACGAGGGCGACATCCGCCAGGTGGGCGACGTCGCGATGATCCACCGCCAGGGCAGTCTGATGCACACCCACTCGCCGGAACCGATGGCCACGATCCTGGCCGCGCTGGAGGAGGACGGCGAGCCGCTGCCGGACCTGGTCCTGGCCGACCACGGCTGGGCGGGCCGCGCCGGTCAGTGCGGCATCAGCACGGTGGGCTTCGCGGACTGCAACGACCCCGCGCTGTTCCTGGGCGAGGCGGAGGGAACCCTGGCAGCGGTGGTACCGCTGGACGACAACGTGCCGCCGCAGTTCTACGCACCGATGACCGCCTACCTGCTGGACACCGCGGGGCTGCTCCACGAGGAGTGATCCGCCCGCCGTCCGGCCGCGCCGACGCCCGGGGCGGCCCCGGCCGAACGGCCCGGTGCCGGTAGGCGGGAGGCGCGGGGACGGGGCGGGGGCGGCAAGGGGTACGGGGACGGGGCGGGGGTGCGACCGCACCCCCGCCCCTCCGGTCAGATGCCGAACGGCGCCGCGTAGCGGATGGTTCCGCCGGGGAGCGGTCGGTCGGCACGCAGGGTCAGCGCCATCAGCGCCTCGTCCGGCACGTCGATGGTCACCCGGATGCCGTACCGGGACGCGGGGGCGAACCCGAACCTGGGGTAGTAGGTGGGGTGTCCCAGCACGACGACGTGGGCCTCCCCCATCCCGTCGGCGGCCTCGAGCGCGGCACGGACGGCCGCCGACCCGACGCCGGTGCCCTGGTGCTCGGGGAGCACCGCCACGGGCCCCAGGCACAGGGCCGGTGCGTCGCCGATGTGACAACGGGTCAGCAGGGCGTGGCCGACGGGTCGTCCGTCCCGGTCCGTGGTGACGACGGACAGGCCGTCGATCCAGGAGGAGTCGGCGCGGAGCGCCTCCACCAGGTCGGCTTCCAGGGGGGTTTCGAACGCAGCGAGGTCGATGTCACGAATGGCGGGGATGTCGGCGCCGGTCTCGGCGCGCGTGATCCACGTGTGGCTCATGATGTGAAGACGTCCGTTCGTCAGTTTTCGTGGTGATGGTGGTGGTCCTGTGCCGGCGGCCCACCGCGGAGTTGCCCACAGGAGGGCTACGGGCGGGGCGGAACCGTCGCCGTGCGGAAACGGAGCAGGACGGCGGACGCATCGCCGTCGCAGCGCTGCATCCCCGCCTTCTCCAGCACGCGGACCGATGCCGGGTTGGAAGGATCGGTCTGTGCCTGCACGCCGCGCACACCGGGTGCGGTCAGGGCGAACGCCACGAGGGCACGGGTGGCCTCGGACGCGTAGCCGCGGCCCCTCCGGGACACGACGATGCCGTACCCGATCTCGATCAGGCCTTCACTGGGCGGCCAGAACAGGCCGATGGACCCGACGACCAGCCCGCTGGACCGCTCGACGACCAGGCGGTGGCCGTACTCGTGCAGGCCCTCGGGTCGCTCGGTGAGGAAGCCGGCAATGACCCGGTCTCCCTCGGCGGGGAAGTCCTCCGCCCAGTGCGGCAGTCGGGTGCCGTCGAGGACGGCGGTGAGATCGTCGGAAGACCACGGCCGCAGCAACAGGCGGTCAGTGGTCAGGTCGTTACCGGTGCGGAAGAAGGGAGACACGCGACGCTCCTGGTCGTTCTGGACGACCGGGTCGCTGGTTATCCCCGTGCGACCCGGACAAGGACATGCTGAGGAACTGGCTGGCGGGCCATGTTCATCAACCTCCCTTGCCTCGGGACAGTCCGCGGAACGGCCGCGGGGACAGTAACGATACACCGCGTCGCGGTGCGCTCACCGGTGGGGCCCGCGCCGGCCGGCGGGGGCTACTCGCCGCCGACGGCCGAGAAGGCGCCCAGGGCCAGCCGGTGCAGCAGGTCCGCCATCGCGGTGCGGTCCGGCACGGCCCCGCCGCGGGGGACGGCGCTGTGCGGTGTGGAGTTCAGCAGCCCGAAGACCGCGTGCACCGCGGCCCTGGCCTGGGCCTCCGCCACGTGCGGGTGCACCTCGCGGACCACCTCGACCCACAGCTCCACGTACTGGCGCTGGAGCTGCCGCACCAGCTTTCGGTCGGAGTCCCGCAGCCGGTCCAGCTCGCGGTCGTGCAGGGTGATCAGCGGCCGATCGTCGAGGGCGAAGTCGATGTGGCCACGGACCAGCGAGTCCAGGGTGTCCCCGGCGTCCCCCGCCGCCGCCCTGCGCCGCCGGCCCTCGGCCAGCAGCCGCCCGCTGATGCCGACGAGCAGCTCGGCCAGCATCGCGTCCTTGCCCGGGAAGTGCCGGTAGAGGCCGGGACCGCTGATCCCCACGGCGGCGCCTATCTCGTCCACCCCGACACCGTGGAACCCGCGGGAGGCGAACAGCCGGGCGGCTTCGCGCAGGATCTGCTCACGGCGCGAGCCAGCGCGGTCCGCCCGGTCGTCACCCCGGTCGGTCCCGCCTGTCTGGTCGGTCACGGAACTGGACATCTGACCATTGTAGACACCCGGAGTTAGTGTGCGTTAACCTGAACGGACGTTAACGACCACTAACACCTCGCTCTCGCACCACCACCTCGCACCTTCGACCACGCACTTGGACCGCGCACTTCGACACGCAGCACCGACCACGCACCCGCACCGCCGCACAGGCGTGACCCGGGCCTCCGGTCGGCCGTTACCAGCGGACACGCCCTGACAGCCATACGGCCAACGACGCCGTTCGGCCAACGACGCCGTTCGGCCAACGATGCCGTTCGGCCCACAACGCCGTTCAGCCAACGACGGCGTTCAGCCAACGACGCCGTTTAGTCAACGATGCCGTTCACCAGCGAACTTGAGGAGCCGGCGATGGGACAGCAGACCGTCCTCGCCCCCGGGAACACCCGTGCCCCCGTTCTCGGCAGCACGGCCGACGCGGCCTCGGCGGCCTTCCGGAGCAACACCGAGGCCCATGCCGCGCTCGTCGCCGAGTTGCGGGCCAAGCTCGCCGCCGCCCGGCAGGGCGGAGGGGAGCGCTCCCGCGCCCGCCACGTGGCGCGGGGCAAGCTGCTGCCCCGGGACCGGGTGGACACCCTCCTGGACCCCGGCTCACCGTTCCTGGAGCTCGCCCCGCTCGCCGCGGACGGCCTGTACGGCGGCCAGGCCCCGGCCGCGGGCGTGATCGCCGGCATCGGCAGGGTCTCCGGCCGCGAGGTGATGGTGATCGCCAACGACGCCACCGTCAAGGGCGGCACCTACTACCCGATGACGGTGAAGAAGCACCTGCGGGCCCAGGAGGTGGCGCTGGAGAACCGGCTGCCGTGCGTCTACCTGGTGGACTCGGGAGGGGCCTTCCTGCCCATGCAGGACGAGGTCTTCCCCGACCGGGAGCACTTCGGCCGGATCTTCTACAACCAGGCCACCATGTCCGCCCGGGGCATCCCACAGATCGCCGCCGTTCTCGGCTCCTGCACCGCGGGCGGCGCCTACGTCCCCGCGATGAGCGACGAGGCGGTCATCGTGCGGAACCAGGGCACGATCTTCCTCGGTGGCCCGCCACTGGTGAAGGCCGCCACCGGCGAGGTGGTCACCGCGGAGGAGCTGGGCGGGGGCGAGGTGCACTCCAGGATCTCCGGGGTGACCGACCACCTCGCGGAGAACGACGAGCACGCCCTGCGCATCGTCTCCACCATCGTCTCCACCGTCGCGCCCAGAGCGCCACGGCCGTGGGACGTGGCCCCGGTGGAAGATCCGCAGGTGGACCCGGCGGGGATGTACGGGGCGGTCCCCGTGGACCCGCGCACCCCGTACGACGTGCGCGAGGTGATCGCTCGGGTCGTGGACGGCAGCCGGTTCGCGGAGTTCAAGGCCGAGTACGGGCCCACCCTGGTCACCGGCTTCGGCCGGATCCACGGTCATCCGGTGGGGATCGTGGCCAACAACGGCGTCCTGTTCAGCGAGTCCGCGATGAAGGGCGCACACTTCATCGAGCTCTGTGACCAGCGCGGCATCCCCCTGGTGTTCCTCCAGAACATCTCCGGGTTCATGGTGGGTCGCCAGTACGAGTCAGGCGGCATCGCCAAGCACGGCGCCAAGATGGTCACCGCCGTCGCCTGCACCCGGGTCCCCAAGTTGACCGTGGTCATCGGCGGCTCCTACGGTGCCGGCAACTACTCGATGTGCGGGCGGGCCTACTCCCCCCGCTTCCTGTGGATGTGGCCCAACGCCAAGATCTCGGTGATGGGCGGGGAGCAGGCCGCCTCCGTGCTCGCCACCGTCAAGCGTGACCAGCTCGAGGCCCGCGGCGAGTCCTGGCCGACGCAGGACGAGGAGGAGTTCAAGGCGCCCATCCGTGCCCAGTACGAAACCCAGGGGAACGCCTACTACGCCACCGCCCGGCTCTGGGACGACGGCGTGATCGACCCCATGGACACCCGCACGGTGCTCGGCCTCGCCCTGACCGCGTGCGCCAACGCGCCCATCCCACAGCGTGACCCGTCCGCGCCCGGCTACGGCGTCTTCCGGATGTGAGGGGAATCCCGTCGTGACCAGCACCAACACCGGTACCACCGGCTCGTCAGGCCCCGTGGGCCCGGCCGCCGCCCCCACCAGCACCAGCAGCCCGCCCGGGGCGGTCCACAGCCCCCGAGACGACGCGCCGCCCGGCGTTCCGGGCACCGCCACCGCGCGAGCGGGAGACGGCGCCGGGCTGTTCGACACCGTTCTGGTGGCCAACCGCGGGGAGATCGCCGTACGGATCATCCGCACCCTGCGCCGCCTCGGCATCCGCTCGGTGGCCGTGCACAGCGACGCCGACGTCGACGCCCGCCACGTCAGGGAGGCCGACACCGCGGTGCACATCGGCCCCACCACGGCGGCGCTCAGCTACCTGTCGGCGGAGCGGCTCCTGGACGCCGCGCGGCGCACCGGCGCCCAGGCCGTGCACCCGGGATACGGCTTCCTCGCGGAGAACGCCGCGTTCGCGCGGGCCTGCGCCGACGCCCAACTCACCTTCATCGGCCCCCCGGCGGACGCCGTGGAGCTGATGGGCGACAAGATCCGCGCCAAGGAGACCGTGCGGGCGGCCGGGGTGCCCGTGGTCCCGGGGAGCAGTGGCACGGGCCTCAGCGATGCCGAGCTGATGGCCGCCGCGGGCCGGATCGGCACTCCGGTGCTGCTGAAGCCGTCGGCTGGCGGTGGCGGCAAGGGCATGCGGCTGGTGCGGGACCTGTCCGCGCTCCCCGAGGAGATCGCTGCCGCGCGGCGTGAGGCACGCGGCGCCTTCGGTGACGACACCCTGCTCCTGGAACGCTGGATCGACCGGCCCCGGCACATCGAGATCCAGGTGCTGGCCGACGGCCACGGACACGTGGTGCACCTCGGCGAGCGGGAGTGCAGCCTGCAACGCCGCCACCAGAAGCTCATCGAGGAGGCGCCCTCCGTCCTGTTGGACGAGGAGACCCGGCAGGCGATGGGGGCCGCCGCGGTGCGGGCCGCCAAGGCGTGCGGCTACACCGGCGCGGGCACCGTGGAGTTCATCGTTCCCGGGGGGGACCCGGCGGCGTACTACTTCATGGAGATGAACACCCGGCTCCAGGTGGAGCACCCGGTGACCGAGTACGTGACCGGCCTCGACCTGGTCGAGTGGCAGATCCGGGTGGCCGCTGGTCAACGGCTCCCCCTCGAGCAGGAGCGGGTGCGGCTGGCCGGGCACGCCGTGGAGGCCCGGGTGTGCGCCGAGTCGGTGTCCCTCCAGGACGGCTCCCGGGGGTTCCTCCCTTCCGGAGGCACCGTCCTCGCCCTCCGCGAGCCCCAGGGCTCCGATGTGCGCACCGACTCGGGGCTGGTCGAGGGCACCGAGGTGGGCAGCGCCTACGACCCCATGCTGTCCAAGGTCATCGCTTACGGACCCGACCGGGCGACCGCGCTGCGCCGACTGCGGGCCGCCCTCGCCGAGACCGTGGTGCTCGGCGTCCCCACGAACATCGGCTTCCTGCGCCGGCTGCTGGCCCACCCCGATGTGGTCGCCGGCGAGTTGGACACCGGCCTGGTGGAGCGGGAGCTCGACGCCCTGGTGGAGCCCGGGGTCCCCGCGGAGGTGTGGGGCACCGCGGCACTGGCCAGGCAGCTCGCGCTGGAGCCGGACAGCGTCGGGTGGACGGACCCGTTCACCGTGCCCACCGGCTGGCGGATCGGGGAGGACGCCTGGACGGTCCACCAGTTGCGGGTGGCCGGAGCGGACCCCATGACGGTACGGGTCCGGGGCAGGGCCGACTCCGCCGAGGTGGCGGTGGGCGAGTCCGCGCCGGTGGCCGCCCGGTTGCGGGCCGGCACCGACGGCCGACTCCACCTCCTCTGGGACGGCGTCACCCACACCTTCCACCAGCGGGGCGACTGGCTGGGCCGGGACGGCGACACCTGGCAGGTGCGCACCCACGACCCCGTTGAGGCCACGCTGCGCGGGGTGGCCACCGGCGGGGAGGACAGCCTGACCGCGCCGATGCCCGGCACCGTGACCGTGGTCAAGGCCTCGGTCGGTGACGAGGTCACGGCTGGCCAGGGCCTGCTGGTCGTCGAGGCGATGAAGATGGAGCACGTCATCGCCGCCCCGCACGACGGCGTCCTCACCCGGCTCACCGTCAGCAGCGGCGCGCAGGTGGCGATGGACGAGCTGCTCGCCGTGGTCGTTCCGCACGCGGATTCCACCGGAGGGGAGCAGCGGTGAGCAGTGGACTGCCCATGGCCGTGCCGGTCGAGGGGCTGCCCTCGCGGGTCCGCATCCACGAGGTGGGGCCGCGCGACGGGCTCCAGAACGAGAAGGCGGTGCTGCCGGTCGAGGTGAAGGCCGAGTTCATCGAACGGCTGGCCGCCGCGGGGCTCACCACCATCGAGGCCACCAGCTTCGTCCACCCGCGATGGGTGCCGCAGCTCGCCGACGCCGAGGAGTTGATGCCACGGCTGACCGCCCTCGCCGACGCCGGCGTCCGGCTCCCGGTGCTCGTCCCGAACGAGCGCGGGCTCGACCGCGCGCTGGCTCTGGGCGCCACCGAGATCGCGGTCTTCGGCAGTGCCACGGAGTCCTTCGCCAAGGCCAACCTCAACCGCACCGTGGACGAGTCGCTGGCGATGTTCGCGCCGGTCGTCGCCAGGGCGAAGGAGGCGGGGCTACGGGTGCGCGGCTACCTGTCGATGTGTTTCGGCGACCCCTGGGAGGGCCCGGTACCGGTGTCCCGGGTCGCCGAGGTCTGCCACCGCCTCCTGGGGCTCGGCTGTGACGAGTTGAGCCTGGGTGACACCATCGGGGTCGCCACCCCGGGGCATGTCACGGCGCTGCTCGACGCCCTGGTCCTCGGCGGCACCCCGGTGGAGCGTGTCGCGGTGCACTTCCACGACACCTACGGCCAGGCCCTGGCGAACACCCTCGCCGCCCTCCAGCGCGGGGTGACCACGGTGGACGCCTCCGCCGGAGGCCTCGGTGGTTGTCCGTACGCCAAGAGCGCAACCGGCAACCTCGCCACCGAAGACCTGGTGTGGATGCTCACCGGACTGGGCATCGACACCGGCGTCGATCTCGGCCGCCTCACCGCCACGAGCGTGTGGATGGCTGAGCGGCTGGGACGACCGAGCCCGTCCCGCACCGTCCGTGCCCTCTCCCCTCACCAGGAGCAAGAGTCATGACTCTCGACCACCGCCTCGACGCCGAATACGAAGAGCTGCGCCGCACCGTGGAGCAGTTCGCTCACGACGTGGTGGCCCCGAAGATCGGCGAGTACTACGAGCAGGACGAGTTCCCCTACGAGATCGTGCGGGAGATGGGCCGCATGGGCCTGTTCGGCCTGCCCTTCCCGGAGGAGTACGGCGGGATGGGCGGGGACTACTTCGCCCTCTGCCTGGCCCTTGAGGAGCTGGCCCGGGTGGACTCCTCCGTGGCCATCACCCTGGAGGCCGGGGTCTCCCTCGGCGCCATGCCGATCTACCGGTTCGGCACCGACGAGCAGAAGCGGACCTGGCTGCCGAAGCTCTGCTCGGGCGAGATGCTGGGCGCCTTCGGACTGACCGAGCCGGAGTGCGGTTCGGACGCGGGCGGGACCAGGACCACGGCCCGCCTGGACCCGGAGACCGACGAGTGGGTGATCAACGGCACCAAGTGCTTCATCACCAACTCGGGGACCGACATCACCGGGTTGGTCACCGTCACCGCGGTCACCGGCCGCAAGCCCGACGGACGCCCGTTGATCTCCTCGATCATCGTGCCGTCCGGTACTCCGGGGTTCACCGTGGCCAAGAAGTACAGCAAGGTCGGGTGGAACGCCTCGGACACCCGCGAGCTGTCCTTCGACGACTGCCGGGTTCCGGCAGCCAATCTGCTGGGGGAGCCCGGCCGTGGCTACGCCCAGTTCCTGCGGATTCTGGACGAGGGCAGGATCGCGATTTCGGCCCTCGCCACGGGGCTGGCCCAGGGCTGTGTGGACGAGTCCGTGACCTATGCCAGGACCCGCGAGGCGTTCGGCCGGCCCATCGGCGACAACCAGGCCATCCAGTTCAAGATCGCTGACATGGAGATGCGGGCGCACACCGCCCGGCTGGCCTGGCGTGACGCGGCATCCCGCCTGTTGCACGAGGAGCCGTTCAAGAAGGAGGCCGCACTGGCCAAGCTCTACTCGTCTGAGATCGCGGTCACCAACGCCCGAGAGGCCACGCAGATCCACGGCGGCTACGGCTTCATGAACGAGTACCCGGTGGCCCGCATGTGGCGTGACTCCAAGATCCTGGAGATCGGTGAGGGCACCAGCGAGGTCCAACGGATGCTGATCGCCCGCGAGCTGGGCCTCACCGGCTGAGCTGTCCCTCCTGTCCGGCACGCCCTCCTCGAGGGCGTGCCGCGGGCGGCCTGCCCGGCTCCCTGTTCGCCCCGCCGGAGACGCGACCGGCGATGTGCTCCCCTGGGTCCTACGGCACCACGATCACGGGGCGTTGGGCCCTTCGCGCCAGACGGGCGGCGACAGAACCGAAGATCTTGCCGATGACGCCATGAGTGCTGCCGACGACGATCGCGTCGGCAGCGTACTCCCTGCCCACCTCCTCGAGTTCGTGGCAGATGTCACCGCCGCGCTCGACGAGAATCCAGGGCACTTCCTCCAGGTAGTCCGCACAGGCGAGCTCGAGGCCCAGCACCTCGGTGCGGTGGTCGGGGATGTCCACGAAGACCGGGGGCTCACAGCCCGCCCACACCGTGGCCGGCAGCCGGTTGGCCACGTGCACGATGACCAGACCGGACCCGGATCTCCGGGCTATCCCGATGGCGTAGGCGAGTGCGCGTTCGCTGGACAGCGAGCCGTCGAAGCCCACTACCACTCCATGCTGGAACGCCGGGTCGCAGGCTGGATCGGGCTCGCTCGCCGCCTCCGGTCCCGATGTGGGGTCGGCCAGGGGCTTGAGCGGCTTCTTGCCGTCTGCGGGGTCGGGATTCTCGTAACCGGCCATCTGAGGTCGCTTCGGCGTTGGGCCAATGTCTCGGCGGAACAGGACTGTTGAAGCTAGAAGGGCTAGGAATCGCCTTCCCTGGTCTCTTACCCCCAGAGTACGGCGACACAACGTCCCGGCATAGGCGCATAGCGTACGAATCCTGCGATTCGTCTGCCTTTGCCGGGGCGTGCGACACCCCGCGACCGCCCCCGCTTCAGGTCGTGCACGGAGCATGCCGGAGGAGCGGCAATTCCGCAATGGGCCGGTTGTCCCAACCTGGCCGGGGTGACATTCTCACGCACCCGCGGTTCGGCCGCGCGCCGTGTCACAGGACAGACGATGTCCGGGCACTCGCGGTGACCGGCCACCTGGGTGCGACACCCGGTAGCACGGGCCGGCGCGGCGCCACCGAGTGCGCCGGCACCCCACCGGACGCGCCCCACCACTCCCAGCGAGACCGCCGGGACCGCCCGGGCCCCGGCCCCACCGGCCTCCTCCCGCCGGCCCCTGACCTGCCCCCGGAACCCCGACCCCAGCCGACCCTTCCGGCCAGGGCCCGTCGACCGCCTCCGAGCCGGCGCCCCGGGGCAGCGACAGGCACCTTCCCCCGGGTCCGCGGCAGGCGCTGCCGCAGACCTTCCGCACCCACCCCCACCGGGAACTCCGACGGGCAACTCCGTCTGGGACTCCTCCGGGACCTCGCCGCCGCTCAGTACACCGATCGAGACGCCGAACACGGCGCACGGAGGAGGGGGCGCTCACGCCGGCGCACGACCTAGCGCGAACGCGCCAGAGTCCGACCACCACCCTCTTTTTTCGGCCAACTTCCAGACGGCCGACAACCGTTCCCCGCATGCTGTCCGAACAGGGGTGCTGCCCCGGGCGACCACTGCCGGGACCGGGCAAGGTCCCTCCACACCACGGAAGACGGACTTAGGCCCACTTCCCTCCAAGCCCCACCAATGCAACAGTTCGTGATCGAATGCTTCACGCCACGTGTCCATGTCGACATAGCGGTGAGTGGTGAACTTGTCACACCAACCTCTTCGAACGCAGTAGATTCGATCTTGGGCAACACGTCGGGGGAGAACAGAGATGCATGACTGGAGAGCCAGTCGCCGGCTTCCCGGATAAGCGGGCCTACCGGCGCTGGAGGCGGAACAAGCGAGGGGGGCTTTAGGGCCATGAGCCAGGACTCCATGACCGGTATTGCACCGGATGGTGCGGTTGTGTCTCCCCGCCCCGTGACATCAGCGATCGGCGCCGCGGGGCGCAAACTTTCCGCACGTCGGCGCCGCGAAGTGGTAGCGGTGCTGTTGTTCAGCGGCGGACCCATCTTCGAGAGCTCCATTCCCCTGTCCGTCTTCGGCGTGGACCGCCAGGACGCCGGAGTGCCGCGCTACCGGCTGTTGGTGTGCGCCGGCGAGGAGGGGGCCCTGCGCACCACGGGCGGACTCGAGCTGACCGCCCCACACGGCCTGGACGCCGTCGCCCGTGCGGGTACCGTCGTCGTCCCGGCCTGGCGGTCGATCTCCCAGGCTCCGCCCGCCGAGGCGCTCGCCGCCCTGCGCCGGGCGCACGAGGAAGGGGCGCGGATCATCGGGCTGTGCACCGGGGCGTTCGTCCTGGCCGCAGCCGGACTGCTGGACGGCCGGCCGGCGACCACGCACTGGATGTACGCACCGACGCTCGCCAAGCGGTACCCGACGGTCCACGTGGACCCCAGGGAGCTCTTCGTGGACGACGGCGACGTGCTCACCAGCGCCGGCACCGCGGCGGGGATCGACCTGTGCCTGCACGTGGTCCGCACCGACCACGGGGTGGACGCGGCCAGCGCGCTGGCGCGCCGGCTGGTGGTCCCACCCCGCCGGCCGGGCGGGCAGGAGCGTTACCTGGACAGGTCATTACCTGAGGAGATCGGTGGTGACCCGCTCGCCGAGGTCGTGGCCTGGGCACTGGAGCACATCAACGAGCAGTTCGACGTGGAGACCCTGGCCGCCCGCGCCTACATGAGCCGCAGGACCTTCGACCGGCGCTTCCGTTCGCTCACTGGGAGCGCTCCGCTGCAGTGGCTCATCACCCAGCGGGTCCTGCAGGCCCAGCGGCTGCTCGAGACCTCCGACTACTCGGTGGACGAGGTGGCGCAGCGCTGCGGCTTCCGCTCCCCGGTGGCGTTGCGCGGACACTTCCGCCGGCAGCTCGGGGCCTCCCCAGCGTCGTACCGGGCGGCCTACCGGTCCCGGCGCGGCCAGGAGGACGCCGTGGACCGGGCGGACGCCGCGGGTGGGTCCGGGTCGGGCAAACCGCAGTCCGACACGTACGCGACCAGGGTTCCGGAGCAGCACGCCTGGGCGGACGCCCCCGTGGGCCGCCCCGACCAGCCGGAAGGAGGGAGGCACCGTGGCCGCGCGGAGTCGGCCGCCCCGGGGCGGGGCATGCCGGCACGGCCCGGCCGCGGACCCGTGCTCCCGGGACAGCGTGACCGCGCCGTAGGGTGAGACGTATGAACGACCGCATGGTCTGGATCGACTGCGAGATGACGGGCCTCTCCCTGCGCCACGACGCCCTGGTCGAGGTGGCGGCCCTGGTCACCGACTCCGAGCTGAACATCCTGGGCGAGGGGGTGGACATCGTGATCCGCCCCCCCGCCGAGGCGCTGCGGCAGATGCCCGAGGTGGTGCGCGACATGCACACCGCCTCGGGGCTCCTGGCCGAGTTGGACAACGGGGTGACCGTCGCGGAGGCCGAGGAGCGGGTGCTCGCCTATGTGCGCCAGTTCGTGGCCGAACCGCGCAAGGCCCCGCTCTGCGGCAATTCCGTCGCCACCGACCGCGGCTTCCTCGCCCGGGACATGCCCGCGCTCGAGGGGCACCTGCACTACCGGATCGTGGACGTTTCCTCGATCAAGGAACTGGCCCGCCGGTGGTACCCGAGGGCGTACTACAACAGCCCCGAGAAGAACGGCAACCACCGCGCGCTGGCGGACATCCGCGAGTCCATCGCCGAGCTGAGGTACTACCGGGAGGCCGTCTTCGTCCCGCAGCCCGGACCGGACACCGACACGGCCAGGGCCATCGCGGCCAAGCACGTCCTGCCGCGGTCCTGAGCGCCGTCCGGCACAACGCCCGGTGGCCCCCGGAAAGCCTGGAGCGAGCACCCGGTACGACCCTGTACACTTTTTCTCGGCCAGCACCGGTGAGTGCGGGCCGATGGTGGGCGTAGCTCAGTTGGTAGAGCACCTGGTTGTGGTCCAGGTGGTCGCGGGTTCGAGTCCCGTCGTCCACCCCGATAATCACAGCGCTGACCCGGGAGACCGGTCAGCGCTGTGTTCTTTTCTGCCCATGGGTGCTGGTACCGTTCCGCATCCCGCTCCGGGCCTGGGCCGTCCCGGTCCCGACGCGTGTCACCACAGACGGGGAGGACCATGCGTGTGACCAGGTATGCAGCGCTGTTGCGCGGGGTCAACGTGGGCGGCCGCAACAGGGTCTCCATGGCGGAGTTGCGGGCGTGTCTCACCGGGCTCGGGTATCTGGACGTGGTGACGCACCTCCAGAGCGGGAACGCCGTGTTCACCGCGGCCGAGGGCCAGCCGGAACGGGTAGCCGCCGCGGTGGAGGGGCAGCTCGAGGACGCCCTGGGACGCCGGGTGGCGGTGACGGTGCGCACCGCCGAGGAGCTGCGGACGGTGGTCGAGGGCAATCCGCTGGCGGTGTCGGACCCCGCCCGGTTCCTGGTGGTGTTCCTCAGCGAGCCGGTCAGCCCCGGTTGGCTCGGTGAGGTGGACCCGGCGGCCTTCGCCCCGGAGCGGATGCGGGCCACGGGCCGGGAGGTCTACCTGGACCTGCCCGACGGAATCCACCGGGCCAAACTGCCCAAGCTGGTGGAACGGCGGGCCCCGGGCACGTGCACGGCGCGCAACTGGAACACCGTGACCAGGCTGGCGGAGCTGGCCGCGGCCCACACGCCGGGGCCGGCGTCCCTGTCGGGTTGACCGGGCACGCCGACCGAGCGGGGCCCGGGGAACCGACCCCGAGCCCCGCGCAGGGCATTGCACCCCTCGGTCCCCCTCGCCTACTGTGGGCGGACGGCGCCGTCCCGCGCCTGACCTCCGTTCCGGTGCTCACGCCACCGGGCCCTGTGGGGGTAAAGGGGACCTGGTGTTCTCGGGGCGCCGACTGGCTGTCCGTTCGCCTGTCCGGTGAGGTGCGGTGGAGCGTGAGTCCTTCGCCCGCGCCGGGGCAAGGTGGACATGATGACCCGAGGCAGGTCGTTCAAGGCGCGCGTCAGGTCCCGGATGGGAAAGACCGGGGAGAGCTACACCGCCGCACGGCGGCAGCTCCTGGAGCGGTCGGCCCGGCCGCCGGGCCACGACACGGAGCATGCCGAGCCGGCCACGCCACCCCCGGCTGGGCGCGGCGACACCCCGGCCGCGACGAGCGACACGGTGTCCGACGAGCGGGTGCGCGCGGCCACCGGCCGTGGGCGCCAGGAGTGGTTCGCGCTCCTCGACGCCTGGGACGCGGCACGGCGCACGCACACCGAGATCGCCCGTTGGCTCACCGTGGAACACGGGGTGCCGGGCTGGTGGGCGCAGAGCGTCACCGTCAGTTACGAGCAGGCACGTGGGCTGCGGGTGCCGGGGCAGGCGAGCGACGGACGGTTCCGGACCACCTGCAGCAGGACGGTCAACGTGTCGGTGGAGCGGCTGTTCGAGGCGTTCGCCGATCCTGGGCGGCGGGCGCGCTGGCTGGTCGGGGAGCTGACCATCCGCACCGCCACCGCGCCGAGGTCACTGCGCGCGGACTGGCTGGACGGCCGGACCCGGATCTACGTCACCCTCTCCGGGAAGGGCGACGCCAAGAGCGTGGTGGCCCTGGAGCACGACCGGCTCTCCGGCCCCGACGAGGTGGCCGAGTCCAAGGCGTTCTGGCGGTCGCGGCTGGCGGCGCTGAAGTCGGAACTCGAGGCGTCCCCCGGGACGCGGGAACGAGCCGAGCGCGGAACGGGGGTGCGGGACGGGAGCCGGAACGCCAAGGACCGGGTCAGGCGGGATATCTAGGCGCTGGCAGGCGCGACGCCGAACGGACGAGGCGCGCAGCCGTCACACCCGCCCCCTGTCCGCGCCCCCCGCCGCCGGTCGGCCGGCCCCTCATGCCGACTGGCGGCGGACCAGTTCGGTGGGGAGCACCACCTGCCGGCGCAGCCGCCCCGGTTCGGAGATCTCGTCGAGCAGCAGGCGGGCCATGGTGCGCCCCATCTCCTCGGTGGGTTGGCGGACGCTGGTCAGCGGGGGGTCGGTGTGCCGGGCCACCACCGAGTCCTCGAAGCCGACGAGGGCCACGTCGTCCGGCACCGACCGACCGGACTCCCGCAGCACCAGCAGGGCACCCGCCGCCATCACGTCGGAGGCGGCGAAGACCCCGTCCACGTCGGGTCGGCGTTCCAGGAGGGCCCGCATCGCGGCGCGACCGCTGTCCTCGGTGAAGTCGCCGGTGGCGACCAGGTCGTCGGAGTGCTCCAGGCCCTCCTCGGCGAGCGCCTGCCGGTAGCCGTCCAGCCGGCACCTGGCCACGTACATGTCCGGCGGACCGGCCACGGTGGCGATGGCGCGGCAGCCCCGGCGCAGCAGGTGCCGCACCGCTGACCGGGCGCCGGCGACGTTGTCGGCGTCGACGTAGCTGACCGACTCCAGGTCGGAGCGCCGTCCGGAGAGCACCGCCGGCATCTCGATCCGGTCCAGCAG
Organism: Wenjunlia vitaminophila DSM 41686; assembly: GCF_000380165.1. Taxonomy (GTDB): domain Bacteria; phylum Actinomycetota; class Actinomycetes; order Streptomycetales; family Streptomycetaceae; genus Wenjunlia; species Wenjunlia vitaminophila. The sequence goes on along the minus strand of NZ_KB904659.1, from coordinate 47,002 downwards.
GTCGGGCAACGGGTCGTCCTCGTGGACCGACACCATGAGGACCCCGTCCACCCGGTGCGCGGTCAGGTACTGGGCCAGTCGCTGCCGCTCGTGCGAGGTGCGGATGAGGGTGAGCAGGAGTTGCATGTCGGTGTCCGCCAGCACGCCGCTGACCCCGCGGATGATGTCGGAGAAGTACGGCTCGGCGAAGAGCCTGGTCTCCGGCTCGGGGATGACCAGGGCGATGGAGTCGGTCCTGCTGGTCACCAGGGAACGGGCGGCCCGGTTGGGCACGTAGCCCAGTTCGGCGATGGCGCTCTCCACCGCCGCCCTGGCCCGTTCGCTCACACTGGGCGAGCCGTTGATGACCCGGGAGACCGTGCCCCGGCCGACCCCGGCGAGGGCGGCCACGGCCTCCAGTGTGGGCCGGCGTCCCACCGCACCCGGCTGACTCATCTGCGTACCTCGTTCCCCCGGCCTCGCGGTCGGCCTGCCGTGAACCTGCCGCGGCGGTGGGCTGGTCCCCCGCCGACTGCGCGTCAACACCCTCGGTGGTCATCGTTCCGGAAACCATGTGCCGTGACGTCTTGACAGCGCAACGCACACGGTACGAGTCTTTCCCCAACATAGATGGGAGCGCTCCCATCGAGACGCCCACTCTCCCACATGTTCCCTTCAGGAGCATAGCGATTTATATGGGAGCGCTCCCGTTCGCACGAGTAGTACCCGCTCACTACCGACCGCGCCGCCCGTACCGGCGACCGCGCCCGACCAGTCCCTCCAACGTTCCCGAAACCCGCACCCGCGCCGCAGGGCGGCCCTGCCACAACGCCGCGCGGTCGCACGAGGAGTGATGCATGCTCACCGTCCACAAGCGAACCCGCAGAAGCACCGCCCTGACCGTCTCGGCGATCCTGCTCGCCACGCTCGCCACCGCGTGCGGCGACGACGGTGACGACTCCGGTGACGGCGGCAAGGTCACGCTCAACCTCGGCCTGTTCGGCACCATGCCCTACGAGGAGGCGGGGCTGTTCGAGGAGTACGAGTCGCTCCATCCCGACATCAAGATCAAGTACACCTCGCCCTCCGACGAACAGAACTACTACCGCACCCTGCAGACCCGACTGGCGGCCAACTCGGGCCTCGCCGACATCCAGGCGGTCGAGGTCGGGCGCATCCGCGAGGTGGTGGAGACCCACGCCGCCAAGTTCACCGACATGTCCAAGGCGCCCGGTGTCAAGGAGGGCGACTGGCTGCCCTGGAAGTGGCAACAGGCCAAGGCGGCCGACGGCAAGGTCATCGGACTGGGCACGGACATCGGCCCGATGGCCCTGTGCTACCGCAAGGACATGTTCGCCAAGGCGGGGCTGCCCAGTGACCGCGAGCAGGTCGCCGCGCTGTGGGAGTCGGGCTGGGACGGCTACGTCGAGGCGGGGAAGAAGTTCAAGGCCGACTACCCGGACGACGGCGTGGCCTTCATGGACACCGCGAGCGGCCTCTACAACGCCATGATCGCGTCGTCCGAGAAGCAGTACTACGACGCGGACGGCAAGGTCATCTACAAGGACAACGACCTCGTCACCAAGGCCTGGGACCTGTCCACCGAGGCCGCCGAGGCCGGCCTCACAGCGAAGCTGCGCCAGTTCGACACCGCCTGGGACCAGGGGTTCTCCAACTCCCGGTTCGCCACCGTGGTCTGTCCCGCCTGGATGACCGCGCACATCAGCGACAAGGCGGGCGAGGCGAACAAGGGCAAGTGGGACATCGCCGCTCCCCCCGCCGGGGCCAACTGGGGCGGCTCCTTCCTCACCGTCCCCTCGGGGGGCAAGCACGTCAAGGAGGCCCAGGAGCTCGCCGCCTGGCTGACCGCCCCGGAGCAGCAGGCCAAGCTCTTCGCCAAGAACGGCCTGTTCCCGTCCTCGTCCAAGGCCATGGAGGCGCCGGAGGTCTCCGGTGCCACGCTGGAGTACTTCGACGGCGCCCCCAGCGGCAAGATCTTCAGTGAGTCGGCCACGTCCATCCCGGTCACCGTCCTCGGCCCCAAGGACGGCGCGATCAAGGACAACGTCTCCAACGGCATCCAGCTCGTCGAACAGCAGGGCAAGGACCCCGACGACGCCTGGAAGTCCACCGTCGAGACCATTGACAAGGACGTCCTGGGCTGATTTTCCGCGGGCGCGGCCTGCCGCCCCCGTCACTCCAGGCCCCACGGCGGCGTGGAGCGGCGGGGCGCGCGGACCGCCCCCTCGGCCGCGCCCTCTTCCCGGAAGGACGCCCCCGTGGCCACCTCCACCCTCACCGACACCCCGGCACCACCGCCCGCGCCCGAGTCGCACGCACCGCGCCGCCAGCGGTCCCTGCGGTACTGGCTGGACTTCAGGGCCGCTCCGTACGCCTACGTCGCACCGTTCTTCGCGGTCTTCGCGGCCTTCGGCCTCTACCCACTGATCTACACCGGCTGGATCTCCCTGCACGAGGTCGAGCTGGGCACGCAGGACCAGCGCACCTGGGTGGGCCTGGACAACTACACCACCATGCTCGGCGACGACCGCTTCTGGAAGGCGCTGACCAACACCTTCACCATCGGCGTGATCTCCACCGTTCCGCAGTTGCTGATGGCGCTGGGCCTGGCCCACCTGCTCAACTACAAACTGCGCGCCTCCGCGTTCTGGCGGGTGGCCATCCTCACCCCGTACGCCACCTCGGTGGCGGCCGGCACCCTGGTGTTCGCGCTCGTCTTCGGGCGTGACTTCGGCATGATCAACTGGTTCCTCGACGTCTTCGGCGTCTCCCCCATCGACTGGGAGGCCGGGCGGTGGACCTCGCAGATCGCCATCGCCACCATCGTCACCTGGCGCTGGACCGGCTACAACGCGCTGATCTACCTCGCCGCCATGCAGGCCGTCCCCAACGAGCTGTACGAGGCCTCGGCGATCGACGGGGCGTCCCGCTGGCAGCAGTTCCGCAAGGTCACCGTCCCCTCGCTGCGGCCGACCATCCTGTTCACCATCGTCGTCTCCACCATCGGCGCGACCCAGTTGTTCGGCGAACCGCTGCTGTTCGGCGGCACCGCGGGCGCCCGCGGCGGCACCGACGGCCAGTACCAGACCCTGGGTGTCCTGCTCTACCAGCAGGGATGGGGGCTGTTCCACCTCGGCCGGGCCGCGGCCATCGCCTGGGCGATGTTCCTGATCCTGGTCGCCATCGCCGCCGTCCACGCCCTCATCACCCGCCTGCTGCGCCGGGCCTGACCATCGGGAGCGTCCATGACCACCGACACCGCGCCCCGGCTGGCGTCCGTCCCGGAACCCGCCCGGCCACCACGGCCGGGGGCCCGTCTCCGCCTGCGGCTGCGCCCCGGGGCCGGCCGCCAGATGCACGGCGGGCCGCTGACCTACCTGGTGCTGACCGTCGCGGCCCTGTTCTCGCTGTTCCCCCTGTACTGGACGGTGGTGGCCGCGTCCACGTCCAACACCCGGATCACGCAGACCCCGCCGCCGTTCCTCCCCGGGTCGAACCTCGCGCACAACCTGAAGGAGGCCTACACCCAGGTCCACATGGGCACCGCCCTGGCCAACACCTTCCTGGTCGCCGGGACGGTGGCCCTGGCCACGGTGCTCTTCGCCACGCTCGCCGGGTTCGCCTTCGCCAAGCTGGAGTTCACCGGCCGCAACGTGCTGCTGATGCTGGTCATCGGCACCATGATGGTGCCGCCACAGCTCGGCGTCGTCCCGCTGTTCATGCTGATGAGCGACATCGGGTGGAGCAACGAGCTGCCGGCCGTCATCATGCCGACGCTGGTCAGCGCGTTCGGGGTGTTCTTCATGCGGCAGTACCTGGCCGAGGCGCTGCCCACCGAGCTGGTCGAGGCGGCCCGCGTGGACGGGGCCCACTCGCTGCGCATCTTCTGGCACGTGGTGCTGCCGGTGGCCAGGCCGGCCATGGCGGTGCTCGGGATGCTCACCTTCGTCCAGTCCTGGAACGACCTGTTCTGGCCGATGATCGCGCTCAACTCGGACAACCCGACGGTCCAGGTGGCGTTGAGCCAGCTCGGTCAGGGGTACGTACCCGACCGGTCGGTGATCATGGCCGGTGCCCTCCTCGGAACCCTCCCGCTGCTGCTGCTCTTCACCGTCCTGGGCAAACAGATCGTGGGCGGCATCATGCAGGGCGCGGTCAAGGGGTGAATGGCGAGACCCACCCGTCCCTCCACGCCCCCGTCCACACCGCCCCGGTCCGGTCCCTGCGTCCGCGTCCCCGCGCGCTGCCGACACACGGGACGACATGCCGTTCCACAGGTCCCCGGGACGCGTCCCCCCCCGTCCTCCGGCACGATCCCGTGCCCCACGAAGGAGTCCTCGATGAACCCCGTCCAGAACCAGCCCCGGTCCACGACCGGGACCCGCCCCCGCAACGACGGTCCCCTGACCGGGGACACGCCCGAGAACCAGCCGGCGGGCCCCGACCGCCGCTTTCCCACCGGGTTCCTCTGGGGCGCGGCGACCGCCGCCTACCAGGTCGAGGGGGCCGCCGCAGAGGACGGCCGCGGCCCGTCGATCTGGGACACCTTCTGCCGCACCCCGGGGAAGGTCCGCAACGGCGACAACGGGGACACCGCCGTCGACCACTACCACCGCTACCGCGACGACGTGGCGCTGATGGCCGAACTCGGCCTGGGCGCCTACCGCTTCTCCGTCTCCTGGCCGCGGGTGCAACCCACCGGGCGCGGCCCGGCCGTCCCCGCCGGCCTCGACTTCTACCAGCGGCTCACCGACGAACTGCTCGCGCACGGGATCACCCCCGTCGCCACGCTCTACCACTGGGACCTCCCGCAGGCCCTGCAGGACGCCGGCGGCTGGCCGGAGCGGGACACCGCGGAGCGGTTCGGGGAGTACGCCGCCCTGGTCGCGGAGGCACTCGGGGACCGGGTGCCGATCTGGACCACCCTCAACGAGCCGTGGTGCAGCGCCTTCCTCGGCTACGGCTCGGGTGTGCACGCCCCCGGCCACACCGACCCGGTGGCCGCCCTGCGCGCCGCCCACCACCTCAACCTGGCGCACGGCCGTGCGGTGTCCGCGCTGCGCGCGGCCCTGCCCGCCACCGCCCAGGTGTCGATCACCCACAACCTGCACGAGGTGCGACCGCTCACCGACAGCGCCGGGGACGCCGACGCGGTGCGCAGGATCGACGCGCTGAGCAACCGGGTGTTCACCGGCCCGCTGTTCGACGGGGCCTACCCGCAGGACCTGCTCTCCGACACCGCGGCGCTGACCGACTGGGCCTTCGTCCAGGACGGCGACCTGGCGTGCGTCTCCGCACCGATCGACTTCCTGGGCGTCAACTACTACGTGCCGACGGTGGTGTCCTCGGGCCTGACGGGGGAACGCGGCGCGGACGGCCACCTCCCGAGCGACCACTCCCCCTGGCCCGGCTCCGACCACGTGGCGTTCCACCGGCCGCCCGGCGAGCAGACCGCGATGGGCTGGGTCGTGGACCCCAGTGGGCTCCACGACCTGCTGCGCAGGGTGCACCGGGACCGCCCGGGACTACCATTGATGATCACGGAGAACGGCGCCGCCTTCGATGACTACGTCACCCCCGAGGGCGCGGTGCACGACCCGGAGCGCATCCGCTACCTCCACGGCCACCTGGACGCCGTGCACCGGGCGATCGAGGACGGGGTGGACGTGCGGGGCTACTTCCAGTGGTCGCTGCTGGACAACTTCGAGTGGGCCTACGGCTACGGCAAGCGGTTCGGCATGGTGTACGTCGACTACCTGACCCAGCGACGCGTTCCCAAGGCCAGTGCCCGCTGGTACTCCGAGGTGGCGCGCACCGGGGTGCTGCCCGCCGTGGACCAGGGTTAGACGGACGCCACGGGCAGGGCGCGCTCCTGGCGGTAGGCCTGGTAGGCCTCGAGGAACGCCGCCACGTCGGGGACCGACTGGTGGGCCCGCAGCGCGCGCACCGTGGTGACCAGCATGGCGCGGATCCGCGCCGAGTCCACCTGTCTCCGCAGCAGTTCCAGCACCCGGTAGCAGTGGTGGACCGCCTCGATGATCTCGCCGCGGCCGGTCAGGTCATGTGCCAGCTCGGCGGTGAACAGGGCGATGTTCCGCGCGAAGTGGCAGGGCTGGAGGTCAACGGCGCGTCGGGCCCGGTCCGCGGCCCTCGCGAAGTCACCGAGCCGTGACCAGCACTGGGCCTCCAACCCCGCCAACTCGGCCCTGCCGAAGAAGCACATCCACTCGGGGTCGGCGTCGCGCGGGCCCTTGGCGAACAGCCGCTCGGCGCGGGCCAGGGACTGTTCGCACCCGGCCCGGTCGCCGAGCCCGGCCAGACCGCCCGCCTCGCGCAGGGCGAGCAGCGCCAGCAGCCGGGGGGAGGCCAGGTGCCGGGCGGCGTGCTGCCCGGCCCTGGCGGCGTGCACCGCCTCCCGGTACCGCCCCAGGTCGCGGGCGAGGAAGGCGGTGAGGCAGAACGCGTGGGCGCCAAGCCCCCGGTCACCGGTCAGTTGGGCGGTGGCCAACGCCTCGGAGTAGTACGAGCGGGCCTGGTCCGGGCGCAGCGAGTCATGGGCCAGCCAGCCCACGGACAGCGCGAGTTCACCGGTCTCGACGTGGAGTCGGCTCGCCGCGCGGCGGCTGTGCGCGCCCTCCTCGAGCAGCCGGTACGCGGTGTGCAGGGAGCGCCCGGCGCGCCCGTAGAACGCGTCGGCGCCGTGCTGGTCGTCCAACAGCCTGATCTGGCGGACCACCTGCTGGACGGCGTGCTCCGGGGGGCCGCCGGCCAGGAAGGCGCGGCGCAGCTCGTCCGCCGCCCCCTCGCACGCGTCGGTGACGCAGGAGTCGAAGTCGCACGGGTCGTACGCGTCCGGCGCGTCCTGCCGGGGGGCGCCGTCCTCCACGTCGATCAGCCAGGGCCGCAGCGTCCCCGGGCGGACGCCTCCGGACGCGGGGTTGACGAGGCAGAGCTCCGCGGCTGTCCGTCGGCCGCGCACCAGCTCCCGGGGAACGAACCCGAGGTCACGCAGCGTGCGTCCGGGGAACATGTGCCGGAACACTCGTTCGTAGGCGTAGTTGGGGCACTGGATCTCCCCTGACTCCACGCGTCCGATGTACCGGGCGTCGCAGGAGACCTGTTCACCGATCTCCCGAGCCGCGCGGCGGACCTGAGAGGCGAACTCCCCCGGGGAGAGCGCCCCGCGCAGCGCGCGGAACGTGGTGTTGGGCGTGGGGCGACGGTCTGTGGAGGACGTCATCAGACCTACTTTCAAGGGACCACCGGCTCGGACCGGCGGGGGAGTTCGAATCCTTGACCGCGGCGCCAGGCGCCGGCGCACCGCACCACGGCGCGTTCCGTCGGTGACACCGAGTAACCCCAGGCCGTACGGTCGCAGTTGCCGCCGTCGGCCGGCGCGACGACGGTACAGGCTGTGATCAGGTCTTCACCCGGGGTTTGGCCGCAAAGCACACGCTCTGTCCTTGTTCCGCCATGAAATGCCACGCGGTGTGGTGCCGTCCGACCGTGGCCGTCTCCAGATCGGAGCGTTGGACACGATGGACCCGACGGGGGCGCGGACGGGGCCGAAGACGACACCAACCACCGACGACCAGCAACGACCGGGAGCGGCACGGAGCCCACAGCCAGTGGACCGGTTCCACGGGCCGTCGCGGGGACGGCCCCACCTCCCGGGTCCCCGGCGTCACGGTCCGTGAGCGCCGTAGCCACGGCAGACACGGACCGTGGGCAGCGGCGGCGCACTCCGTGCCGGGCGTCGTCGTTCCGGGGTGCCGTTCGTACGCAACCGTCCGCGGCCGGACGCGCCACACGGTCACCGCTGTTCGAGGCCGGGTCGGCACCGGTGGACGGGTCGGTTGGCGACGGACCGGCAGGAAGTCGGTTGGCGGGAAGTCGGTTGGCAGGGAGTCGGTTGGCAGGAGACCGCGGGCCGGTGAGAAAACGGTCCGGCAGGTGGGCGAACCGGCCAGCGACTGGACAACAGGGAGGACGGTTCCCTTGAGTAACAGCGCGTCGCACCCCAGGACGGCGAGGCAGGCCTTGGTGGTGGGGCCCGGTGCGCCCCCGACGGCCGCACCGCCGGACACGGGGACCTTCGAACTGGTCACCGTGGAGGCGAGGAAGGGACTCGAGGCCGTGGACATCCTGAGGCTGCGGACCTCTGTCGGTCCCGTGCTCCACGACGCCAGCGGTGACACCCTCGGCTTCCTGGTGCCCGAGGGCACCTCGCTCGACTGGGACCTGCCCGGCAGCGTGTGCACCGTCGCACTCGCACCGTGCGACCGCGCGGGCGGGCCACCGGTGAGCAACTCCCAATGGCTGCTGCCCCCGCACACCACCGCCCCGTTCACCGACCCGGTGCTGCTGCGGCGGGCGCTCGGCGAGGCGGCGGTCACCCTCGAGGCCGCCGACCGGATGTAGGCCGCGTGGCCAGCCCGACCTGCCCGACCCACCACCGGGAGCCGACCCCGGCCGCTCGAGCCGCGGGCCCGCGGCCGCCGCGCACCAGCGCCCCGCCCCCGCCAGGCGTGCCCGTGCGGGCCCGGTGCACCCGGAGCCGGCGGCGGCCGGAGGGCGCGGATACTGGTGGCCGTGGCGAACAACACGCGGCGGTCAGGACGACGCACCCCCGAGCCGGTCCGGGTGTGCGTCAGTCACGGGGTCGCCGAGCTGGTACCGGACCGGGACCGGCCGCGTGCCTGGACCCTGCTGGTGGACGGCGCCCCCCAGTCCCACGTGGACCTGGACGACCCCGGTCGGCTGTCCTTCGAGTACCAGCGGCGGCTGGGGCACGCGGCGGACCTCGTGGCGCCCGCGGGTCAGCCGGTGCGGGCGGTGCACCTGGGTGGTGGCGGGCTCACCCTGGCCCGCTACCTGGCCGCCACCCGTCCGGGGTCGCGCCAGCGGGTCGTGGAGTGGGACGCGGAGCTGGTCCGCCTGGTCCGCGAGGCCCTGCCCTGGCCGCGCGGCTGGCAGATCCGGGTGCGCACCGACGACGCCAGGGCGGGGCTGGCGCGGGTGCCGGACGGGTGGGCGGACCTGCTGGTGGCCGACGTGTACGCGGGGGCGCGCACACCCGCCCACCTGACCACCGTGGAGTTTCTCACCGATGCCGCGCGGGCGCTGCGGCCGGGCGGCACCTACGCCGCGAACCTGGTGGACGGCCCTCCCCTGGCCTTCACCCGTTCCCAGGTGGCCACGGTCCGCGCCGTCTTCCCCGAGGTCTGCGCGTACGCCGACCCCTCGGTGTTGCGTGGCCGCCGGTACGGCAACGTCATCCTGCTGGGCTCCTCGGCGCCCCTGGACGTGACGGGGCTCGCCGGCCGGGTGGCCCGCGACCCGTTCCCCGGCCGGGTGGTGCACGGCGACGAGCTGAACCGGTTCACCGCCGGTGCCAGCCCCGTGCTCGACGCGGGCGCGGTGGACTCGCCCCGTCCCCCGGACACCGCGTTCGATCCGGGCTGACCGGAGCGTCGAGGCGGTGCGCGCCGGGTCCTGGCGTCACTCCTCCCCCGGGCGGGGGACGCAGTGGCCGAGCAGCCCGGCGAGCAGCGCGTCCAACCCGTACTCGAAGGCGGTGGACCCGCCCCCGGCCCGTTCCGCCTCCCCGGTGCCTGGCTGGCGCTCCCGGGCCCTGGTCACCCAGAGCGCCACTCCCAGGGTGTACTGCATCAGCGCCCGGCGGGCCCGTTCCGCCTCCTGCCGGTCGAGCCCGCACCTGGCCAGCAGCTCGTTCATCGGTTCGACCCCGATACTCAGCGCGTCACACCCGCGTCCACACCCGACCAACAGTTCGATCATGGAGGGGTGCTCGGTGAACAAGCGGTGCACCGACAGACAAACGGCCCTGAGCTGCTCGGACGGGCTGCCCTCCGCCCGTGGCGGGCGGTAAGCGCTGAGCAGGCGCTCCCTTGCGGCAGCGTAGAGTTCATCCTTGCCACGGAAGTACGTGTAGAGAGCCATGGCGCCCACGTTCAGCTCCTTGGCCAGGGCCCGCATGGTGAAGGCTGCGGCGCCCCGACCGTCGAGCAGACGCAGTGCGGAGTCGAGGATCAGCTCACGGTTGAGCGTGTTGCGTGGCGCGCGGCGCCGTACGGGCGGGGCCGGGTCCGGACTAGTCATGACGCAGACCGAGGAGTCAGTGGGTTGGGGGACGAGGGTGGCACGCCTTGCGATGGGCGAAGACCGCTGCCAAAAGTCAAGGAAAGGCTAAACAATGAAACACTTGGCCGGAATCTTCGCAGTTGTTGGGTGTAGCCCCTAGCGTACGTCGTACGGTAGAAGTCACGAACTCACTCGATCAGGAGACTCGTTGCCGTGTCCATAGCCGTGCCTCGTCAGAGGACCGACGGGAGCACATCGCCCACGGCGGGACGACCATCCGCCATGCCTCCGGCACGTCGGCCCCGTTGGTGGACCGAGATCATGCTGGTCGTGCTGGTCTACGCGACCTACTCCTCAGGGCGCCTGCTCGCCAGGGGTGACGTGGAGACCGCGCTGGACCACGGCCGGCGCATCCTGGAGATCGAGCAGTTCCTGCACATCAACCCCGAGCGGGCGCTCAACGAGGTGGTGACCCGGGTCACCGCGCTCGGCGTCTTCTTCGACTTCGCGTACGCCACGTTGCACTACGTCGTCACGCCCGCCGTCCTGATCTGGGTCTGGCGGCGGTTCCCCGGCCGCTACCGGGCGGTCCGCACCTGGCTCGCGCTCTCCACCGTACTCGGTCTGATCGGGTTCATCCTGCTGCCCACGGCACCGCCCAGACTCCTCCCCGACAGCTACGGGTTCGTGGACACGATGGCGCAGTACGCCTCGTTCGGCTGGTGGGGGGCGGAGGCCAGCGCACCGCGCGGCCTCGGCGGGATGACCAACCAGTACGCCGCGATGCCCAGCCTGCACGTGGGCTGGTCGCTGTGGTGCGGGTTGCTGCTGTGGCGGTACGCCCGGGCGCCCTGGGTCCGTGCACTAGGCGTGATCTACCCCCTGCTGACGATCGTCGTGGTCATGGCCACGGCCAACCACTACCTGCTGGACGCGGTGGGCGGGGCCCTGGTCATGGGGCTCGGGCTGCTGCTGGTCCGTCCGGCGCTGCGGCTGACCAGCCGGTGGCGGAACTTGGCGGAGCAACGGCTCGCGGACCGCAGGATGGCCCTGCGCGGCACCACGCCCGGGATCCTCGGCCCGGGGCGGTCGAGGACCGACGAGGACCGGAACGGCCAGCCGTCCCCGAGCCTGCGCAAGGGCAGTACGAGCCGTGCGGATCAGGCGCCCGAGAACGGCAGGAACGGCGACCCGGCCAGCGGCGCCCGATCCGAGGCGAAGGGGCTGGCGCGCAACGGCACGGCCCTGAACGGCACCACGGCCAACGGCACCTCCGGGAGCGGAGCCGAGGACGGACGGCGCACGCTGATCGGCCGGCAGATCTCCCGGGAGGAGCCGGTGCACGAGGCGGAGCGGGGAGCGGGCGGCGCCAGCCGCGCCTCCGGCTCGTAACGACACAACCGTGGCGCCGCCGGCGCTGTCAGAGGGGGATGCGACACTGCCGCGCGTGAGCACCAGCACTCTGCGAGAGCGCCTCGACACCCTGCGCGGGGCGGCCCCGCCCCGTCCGATGGACGCGCGGACCCTCGCCGCGCTCGCCGCGAACCCCGGATGCCGCCGTCGGGCCCTGCTCGACGCGGCAGGCGCGGACAAGGGCGCTCTCGCCCGGCACCTGGGCAGCCCGGCGCCGTTCGGGCAGTCACAGTTCGCCATCGTCCGGGGCAACGTCTTCGAGGCGCGCGTCAAGGCCGACGGGTGCGCCGCCCTGCTGAAGCTGCTCACCGAGCAGTTCCAGCTCGCGGTGCCCGACCGGCTCACCCCTCCCGACCTGAGCGCCCCGGGCCTGGCCGGGCGCGCCGAGCGCACCAGGCGGGCGCTGGCCGAGGCGACGCGCCGGGGCGCCTGGGCGTTGCTCGACCACCCGCTGCTCGGGTTCGAGGTGGCCGGGTGCACCACGTACGTGGAGCCGGACGCGGTGCTGGTGCACCCGGACGGCCGGTGGACGGTGCTGGAGATCAAGTCCTTCCCGATCCTGGACGGCTCCGCCGATCCGGCGAAGGTGGGTGCCGCCGCCCGCCAGGCGGCCGTCTACGTGATGGCGCTGCGCTCGGTCGCCCGGGCGCTGGGCGCCGGCCGTCCGGACCACACGGTCCTGCTGGTCTGCCCGCGGGACTTCTCCAACCTGCCGACCGGTGCGATGGTGGACGTGCGCCGACAACTCGGCGTCACCGAACGGCAGCTCGCCAGGCTCGCCCGCCTCGAGGAGATCGCCGCGGAGCTGCCCGAGGGCACCACGTTCGACCTGTGCCCGGGCCCGGACGGGGCGCCGACCCGCCCGGTCGCGGAGTTGGCCGCGGCCGTGGACGCGGTTCCCGCCCGCTACGCCCCTGACTGCCTGGCCGCCTGCGAGCTGGCGTTCCACTGCCGGCGGCGGGCCCGCGACGAGGGGGCGTTGGAGGCGCTGGGGCGTTCGGTGCGCGCGGAGTTCGGATCGTTGGACACGGTGCGGGCGGTGCTGGACGCGCTCCCCCCGTCGGAGATCGGGGCCGAGGCGGCCCTGGAGGGGGAGGACACGGTGGTCCACCAGGTGCGGCGGGCCGCCCGGCTCCGAGCCGCGGCGCTGGCCTGCGGCCGGGATGACCGGCCGCTCCCCGGGGGCGCGGGAGGAGACGGGCCGGAGTGATCAGGACCCTCGCACGGGTACAGGCGCTGCGCAGCGGGCGGGCCGAGCCGTTGACCACGGTGCTGCACCGGCACCTGGGCGAGCGGCCGATGGTGTTCGTCCCGTTGACCACCGCGGGCGAGGTGGGCGCGCCACTCGGGGCCCTGGTCGGCACCGACCGGGACTCCCCCCGGTTGCTGGTGGTGCCCCAGCCCAGGGACCGTGACCTCCGGTTCGCCTTCCTCGCGGAGCTGGCCGAGGTCATGTTGCCGCACCTGGTCAGCGGCGCGGACGACGTCGACGTGGAGCTCCGCAAGGAGAAGGACCCGCAGACCGGGGCCCGGGTCGAGGTGCAGCGCGAGGTGTGCAGGGACGCCCCGCAGCTCCTGGTCCCCAACGAGGCCGGGGTGCGCTACGTGCGGCTGTTGGGCCGCTCCACCCGGTTCCGCAGGACCGCGGAGGACGATCCGGCCGAGCCGTTCCCGGTGCCTTCCCGGGTTCCGTTGCTCGGCCGCTGGCTCACGCACTACGCCGAGCGGGCCCTCACCCCGGGGTCCTGTCTGCTCCTGTCCGTGACCGGGCTGCTCTCCCGGCACTGGGCCACCGGTCAGAGCGCGCTCGAGGACCAGCACCTGGGCGCGCTGCTGGCGTGGATCGACCCCCCACGGGACGGTGGGGGGGCCGTGGCGGCGGCACGGGTGGAGACCGCGCGGGACGAGCGGGGGCTGCTGTACTGTCCGCCGGCAGGGCCGGCCACCGACCCGGAGTTCGACAACCGGGTGCTCGCTCCGGCCGTGGCCCGGTTCGACGCGGGGCTGCCGGGCGCCGAGCGCCTGGTGCGGGACCTGGTGGAGAGCCAGTTGCGGCCCACCTGGGAGCTGGTGTGGCAGGGGCTCGCCAGGCTGCGCGAGCTGCCCGTCGGGGGGCGGGTCGCCGCCCGGTGGGAGAGCGACCGGTGGTCGTACACCGGGCACCGGGACCGGGTCCTGGCCGGTGAGCCACCGCAACCCCGCAGGGACGACGCGGTGACAGCCGCGGCCAAGCTGGTGCGGCGGGAGGTCGAGCAGGCCCGCCTCGACGCCCACGAGGCGTTGGACGATCCGCTGGTGATGGCGGAGCGGCGGCTGGCCGGTGAGGCGTTCGCCGGTGTGGTGGAGTCGGTGGAGCTGGCGTACAGCGAGGGCCGGGCGCCCAGGCCCCGGCCACTGGTGTCGGTGCGCACCGAGGACGTGCCGCACCTGGAGCCGGGCGCTCGGGTCTTCCGCGCCCTGGCCGGGGCCGCCCAGGAGGCCCAGGTGGTCCAGGTGGAGCCGGGTCTCGTGGTGGTCCGCCTGACCAACCGGATGGGGCGGGGCAGGGAGCCTGCGGAGGGCAGCGTCCCCGCCCCGGGAGACCGGCTGTGCTTCACCTCCTTCGAGCACGACCCACGTCCTGCGGCACCACTGCCCCCGCCGGAGGAGACGCCGTGGACGCACGGCGGTCCGCCGGGCGACGCCACTCCCCTCTCCCCCGACCCCCACACCGCTGAGGACTTCCTTTGATCGCTCCCGAACGTGAGGACGGCGACCCGGCGGCCAGGGCGGCGTCGGTCACCGAGCGCATCCTGGCCGACACCCTGCACGGCACCCGGCGTGGCGTGGTGGTGGACTCACCGCCGGGCGCGGGCAAGTCCACCCTGGTGGTGCGGGCGGCCAGGGAGCTGGTGGGCGCCGGGGAACGCCTGATGATCGTCGCGCAGACCAACAGCCAGGTGGACGACCTGGTGAAGCGGCTCGCCGAACAGGACCCCGAGCTGGCCGTGGGCCGGTTGCACGGCAGCGACTCCCAGCCCGACCCGGGCGTGGCGCGCCTGCCCGCGGTGACGTTGTCGTCCTCGGCGGGGGACCTGGCGCAGTGTCCGGTGGTGGTGGCGACCGCGGCGAAGTGGGCCTTCGTGCAGGACGTTCCGGTGTGGCGGCACGCCATCGTGGACGAGGCCTACCAGATGCGCTCGGACGCGCTGCTGAAGGTGGCCGGGCTGTTCGAGCGGGCGCTGTTCGTCGGCGACCCGGGTCAGCTCGACCCGTTCACGGTGGTGGGCGCGGAGCAGTGGGCCGGTCTGTCGTACGACCCGTCGGCGTCCGCCGTGGTCACCCTGCTGGCGCACAACCCGGGACTGCCGCAGCACCGGTTGCCGGTGTCCTGGCGGCTGCCGGCGACGGCCGCGCCGCTGGTGTCGGCCGCCTTCTACCCGTACACGCCGTTCCGGTCCGGCACCGGCCACGGTGTGCGGCGGCTGTCGTTCGGGGTGGCCGGCGACGGCTCGGCCCCGGACCGGGCGCTGGACATCGCCGCGGAGTCCGGCTGGGGCCTGCTGGAGCTGCCGCGGCGGCGCACGGTGCGCACCGACCCGGAGGCCGTGGCGGCGGTGGCGACGCTGGTGCGCCGGCTGCTGGACCGCGGCGGGGTGACCGTCTCCGAGCGGGGCACCGGGCCGCTGACCGCCGAGCGGGTGGCGGTGGGCACCGCGCACCGCGACCAGGCGGCGGCGGTGCGGGCGGCCCTGGCCGAGCGCGGCGTGACCGGGGTGACCGCGGACACGGCCAACCGGTTGCAGGGCCGGGAGTACGACGTCACCGTGGTCCTGCACCCGCTGTCCGGGCGGTCGGACGCGACGGCGTTCCACCTGGAGACGGGACGGCTGTGCGTGCTCACCTCCCGGCACCGGCACGCCTGTGTGGTGGTCTCCCGGGCCGGGGTGGCCGAGTTGCTCGACGAGCACCCCTCGACCGAGCCGGTGCAGCTCGGGGTGACGGTGCGGTTCCCCGACGGCTGGGAGGCGAACCACGCGGTGCTCGCCCATCTGGCCGAGCACCGGGTGCGGTACCGGCCGTGAGCGCCGGCGGGCCGGGGGTGGGCGGTCCCGGGGGAGCCGTCCGCGGGGGTGGTGCGGCAGGGTCCACGGGTACACGAGGGGGCCACTTGCGTTTCGCGGGACAATTGGGTGAGAGACGTCAGGGAGGTTCACCGCATGCCACAGCCGCACCCATCCCAGCCGCAGCGGCAGGCCGAGGCGAAACGCCGCCTGCGGCCCGCGCCGCTGCGGTTCGAGCCGGGCATGTCGGACGGCGACCCTGAGCACTTCTTCGACCTGGAGTCGCTGGACGACCCACGGGAGCTGCTGGCCCGGTCCACCGAGCTGACGCTGGCGTTCCGGGCCGCGGCCCAGCGTGCCACGGAGTTCCAGGCCATCGCCGCGGCACAGCTCGCGGACCCCCGGCGGTTCGACCAGCTCTCGGTGGAGAGCATCGCCGAGCAGGCCAACTGGACGCCGGACTACACCAAGAAGATGATCGAATTCGGTCGCGATCTGATCAAGAACGACCACAAAGGGTATGGGCCCTGTTACTGAGCCGCCCTCCCGGCCCGGTCGCCCGGACGACCCGGCTCCGCGGGGGCCGGTGCGCTCATAACGATTTCTGGTGGACGCGGCGAGGGTGCTAACCTCTGTCCACGTCAGTGAGCGCCGCTAGCTCAACTGGCAGAGCAGCGGACTCTTAATCCGCGGGTTCGGGGTTCGAGTCCCTGGCGGCGCACCACACCGGTTCACCTCGCTACGGCCATCAGGCAGGGGCAGGGCGGCTGGTTCTTCCCACCGTGGTCCCGTGTCCGGCTTCCGGCGCGGGGCCGTTTCGCGTCCGCCCGGTCGACGGGGTTCCGGGGCGGATCGCGCGGTCCGGTAAGGAGGTCCCCGGCCACCGCGAGTCGGGGCCGGCCGACGCCGGGGCCCGCACAACCGACCAGGGCTCCGCTCGTGGCGAGGGGAGCCCTGACCGTTCTCACACCGCCTGCGGCTCCCGCACCTGGTCGCCCAGGGGGGCCAGCGGCTCACCGGTGCGCTGGAGCACCTCACTGACCAGTCGGTCCAGCTCAGCCACGCCGGACTCCGCGTCATGGACCGGGTTGCCGCAGCTCCGCACCTGTTCCGCCACGCCGAGCCGGCTGACCAACCGGGTCAGCGCCGGACGCGGCCCGATCTCCACCAGGTGCCCGTAGCCGTCCCGGACCATGGCCGCGGCGGCCTCGGAGAACCTGACGGGAGCGCTGATGTGCTCGGTCCAGTACGGCCCGTCCAGCGGCTCGCCGACCAGCCTGCGGCCCCGCACCGTGGAGTAGAACGCCAGCCGGGGCACCCGGCCGCCGACCCTGATGGCCCCCCGGGCGAACCCGGTGACCACCGGCTCCATCAGCGGCGAGTGGAAGCCGTGGGACACCTGAACCGGAACGACGGTCAGACCGCGTTCCCGCAGGGCCCCGCCGATCCTGGCCAACGCGGCCAACTCACCGGAGAGCACGATCTCGCCCGGCCCGTTGACCCCGCCGATGCCCACGGTCCGTTCCGCGTCCACGAGCCGCTGCACCTCGGCGCGTCCCGCGAGGACCTTGAGCATCCCGCCGCCCACCGGCAGCCCCTGCATCATCGAGCCGCGGAGCGCGACCAGGCGTGCGGCGTCCGCCAGGCTCAACGCCCCCGACACGCAGGCGGCCGCGTACTCGCCGTTGCTGTAGCCGAGCACCGCGCCGGGCCTGACCTCCTGCTCCAGCACCGTCTGGGCCAGGGCGTACCCCACCGCGAACAGCGCCGGCTGGGTGAAGCCGGTCAGGTGCACCCGGGCGTCGCCGGTGAGCAGGAGCGTCGAGACGGACTCGCCGGTGTACGGCAGCAACGCCTCGGACGCCTCGTCCAGGTGCCTGCGGTACGTCGGGGACTCACGGTAGAGCCGCGCGGTCATCCCCGGGTACTGCGCACCCTGCCCGGTGAACAGGAAGGCCACCGGGGAGCCGGGGCGCAAAGCCGCGGCGCTCACCGCTGGCTCCCCGACCCGGCGCGGGCCGTGCGGGAGGCGGTGCGGTGCGGGTTCCGGCTCAGGCGCGTGACCGTCCGGTCGTGGAACCGCGGTTCCACGCGCACGGAACCAGGTGGGGCCATCTACTGCTCCTTCAGTGTCCTGCGGTCGGTGACCACATGCGGTGGCTCCGTCCGGAACGCCGGGACCGCGGACCCGTGCGGGACCGCAGCAGTTGCCCGGCGCCATTCGGCGGAGAGTGGTGGTGGTGTGGAGATATGGTGCGAAACCCCCTTGGCCGAGATGCGACGGACTCCCGGCCCAGGGCGCCGACGGTGTGCCCCACGGCAGTGAGCGTAGAGGTAGGTGCGCCTGTGGTGACGACCGTTTACCCATGTTGAGACGAGTGCGTGGCCGGGGCCTCGAGCCGGCCTAGAGGTCTTCTAGCTGCCAGCCCCGTTCCCCGCCCGAGGCTGACGTTGGTCCGCCCGGCTGTTTCCTGCCACGAGTTCCTGCCGTCGGTGCCCGCCCAGCGTGAGCTCTGTCACTCAATTCTCGTTAAAGGCGGCGTCAGCCCTTGGTCACCCGCACGGTGTACCGGCCCTGGCGGTCCCGGGAGACGACCTTCACCAGCGTCCTGGTCGGCTCGTGGCGGTACTCCTGCCCCACACCGAACGGGGCGTCGTTGCGCGAGTTGAAGCCCACGCTGCTGTCCGAGCACGCCTCGGTGTCCGGGTTGGCGTCCAGGACCCGCACCGGCCCCTGGCCGGACGGCACGTCGGTGCGGACCCAGTAGAGCAGCACGCCCTCCCGGCAGCCCGCCCGGTCGTTGCCGTGCCGGCTGCGCACCTCCAGCGCGAAGGCACCGGAGTCGTGCACGGGGATCACCACCAGCTTGGTGCCGCCGGGCAGTTCCACCGGGGTCACGGTGTGCTCGGTGGTGCCCCGACGGTACACACAGTCCACCTGGCGGTCGTCGATCCAGCCCAGCTTCCACTTGTGCCACGCCAGGAAGTCCCCGTGCAGGCCCCAGTCGAGGGACATCATGTCCCACTGGCCCGCCCACTGGTCGGTGCGCCGGAAGTCCCGCTCCGCGTACAGGTCGGGCAGTCCGAAGATGTGGGCGTTCTCGTGGTTGAGGACCCGGTGCCCCGCCGCGTCGTGGCTGTAGAGGACCGAGACCTTGTCCAGCCGCGCCCCCTCGTCACTGACCGCGGCGGTGGCCCCGGTCCAGGTGACCGAGAGCACGCTGCGCTGGGCCGGCGGGCCGGCGTTCGGCGTGACCAGGACGTTGACCAGGTCGTACCGGCTGAAGTCGATCTCGGGGTCGGCCACCGTCAGCAGGTCCTGCATCATCCGCTCGTGCACCGGCCAGCCGTAGCCGCGCTCGACGCCGTAGGCACTGAAGCTGCGGGGCATCCGGAAGTACTTCATGACCGGATGGGGCTGGTAGTCGAGCTTGCCGTAGGAGCTGGTGTCGAACCAGCGGGTGGCGGCGGGGAAGAACTCGCGGTACCGGTGCTGTGCGCTGCTCGGCGCCTGGGCGTCGGGGAAGTCCACGAACAGCACCAGCGCCCTGACCCTCCCGGTGGCCCGGGCGTAGACCGAGTGGTCGGGAGGGAACCCCTCCGACATGGTCACCCCGGGGACCGCCCGCAGGGCGCACGGGTGGCCGGTGCGGTCGGGCACGTACCTCCCGGTGAACGGTGGGGTCGCGACGGGGGCGGCGGTCGTCGTGGCGACGGCGAGGATCACCGCCGCGGTCCTGGCTCGTCGCACCAGGCCCGGCGTCCGGCCGGTCCCCCTGGTCGCCGGCACCTCAGCCCCGTCTCGTCCAGGCGTCCCGGGTGCGTTCCGCCTGGACCACGTAGTTGCCCCGCCGGTCCCGGTCCAGGACCCTGATCACCGTTCCGGTCGTCCGGTCCCGGAACTCCTCCCCCCGGGTGAACGGAGCGTCCGCCAGCGGCGGGTGGACGGCGGTGTCGGGGCAGGCCGCGCGGCGCGGGTGGGCGTCCATCACCCGCACCGGCCCGGAGCCGGAACGGACGTCGGAACGGACCCGGTACACCAGCGCGCCCTCGGAGCAGGTCCGCAGGTCGTTCCCCCTGCGGGCCCGGACCTCGACCGCGTACGCGGTGTGCCGGTCCAACTGGACGACCAGCAGCTTGGTCCCCCCGCGGACCTCCACCGGGGACAGCCTGGCCCGCACGGACCCCGGGCGGTCGAGGCAGACCACCTGGGCGGGGGTCAGCCAGCCGAGCTTCCACTTGTGCCAGGCGAAGGGGTCGGGGGCGAGGCCCTTCTGGTCGCCCATCAGGTCCCAGTCACCCACCTGGTCGTTCCAGTCGCGGCCCGGGGCGTTGCTGTCCGGCCGCCGGTACAGGTCGGGGAGGTCGAAGACGTGGGCGGTCTCGTGCGCGAACACGTGCGGGTCGGGAGGGTGCGCCTCGAAGATCGTGCCTATGTGGGACAGCGGCACGCCGTCCGCCACGATGGGCCGGGCGAGGTTGACGACCTTGGTGGCGTCCGGGTCCACTCCGGGGGCGTGCGGGTCGGCCACCAGGAAGACGGCGTCGAAGTCCCGGAAGTCCACCGTGCGGTCGGCCGCCGCCAGGGCGTCGGCGAGGTAGCGGCGCCGGGGCTCGTCGGCCCAGTCCCGGGCTATCCGGTACGCGGTGGAAGGGGCGGGCATGGTCACGAACCCGTCCACCGGGACCAGGTTGTAGTCCAGCTTGCCGTACGACGCGGTGTGGAAGAAGCGCCGGGTGTCCGGGATGTGGTCGTCGGCTATCTGGCTGGTGGTCAGCTCGGGCGTGGAATCGGGGAAGCGCAGGAACACCATGACCGCGTCCACCCTCCCCACCGGACGCGTGTACGAGGGGTTCCAGGTATCCAGGCCCTCGGAGTGGTGCTCGTCGGTGCGGACCGGGGCACAGCGGACGGCCGACCCGCTCGGGCTGGCAGGGCTGGCCGAGGCGAGGGGCAGAGTCAGCGCGGCCACGACGGCCATGGCGCCGGAGAGGGGGGTGCGCATAGCGCCATGCTGGGGTCAATTGTCAAGCTTCGACCCGTTTTATTACGCCGGCTGGACGCCAGGGGTGAGCCGGTAGAGGAGCGCCCCGGGGATCACGGGGCGGTCAGCACACCCGGTCGCGGCACGGCGAGCCGGTGCACGCCGGGGGCGCGGGCCCGAGGGCACGTCAGCAGGCGGACCGTCAGCACACCGAACAAATGATCAGCGCACTACCGTCAGTGAACACACCGCCAGGTCGTTCGAACGGGTGCGGTACCGGGAATCACCGTGAACGGCTCTGGTAGACGTCGCCGGGTCCCTCTATGATCGCCACATTTCCAGTGCGGCACTCGGACGACTGCGAGACGACTGGCATGCGGGAGCGAGCTGTGGACAGGCCAGGAGGCAGTTCGAGCAACGAGGCCGACGCCATCACCGCGGTTACGGAGCGTTACCCGTTCTCCGCAGAGCATCTCCGTGACGCCCTGGCCGCCGCCGGGATCGCCATGGGCCTGGTCGACCTCGAGGGCCGCATCCGGGACCAGAACGCCGCGCTGCGCGCGCTCGGCGACGGGTGGGAGCCGACGGCGCACGACGACCCGGGCACCTGTGCGGGGTACCGGGAGCTGTTGCGCGGCGAACGTCAGCGCCTCCGCTACACCCGCGGGTGCAAACACCCGGACGGGCGCACGGTGTGGGCCAGGGTGACCCTCACCCCACTCGGCACCTGCGACGGCGGGCCCCGCCTGACCCTGCTCACCGCCGAGGACATCACCGCGCAACGCGAACTCCAGCAACGGCTGCGGCACCTGCGCATGCACGACCCGCTGACCCGGTTGCCCAACCGTGAGTTCTTCTTCGAACGTCTTTCCGAAGCACTGGGCGAGGACGCCGCCGGCAGCCGGGTCGGGGTCTGCTACCTGGACGTCGACGGTTTCAAGGCGGTCAACGACACGCTCGGGCACCACGTCGGTGACCGGCTGCTGACCGAGGTGGCCAATCGCCTCGAGCACTGCGTGCGGCCCGCTGGCCACCTGGTGGCCAGGCTCGGCGGGGACGAGTTCGCCCTGCTGATCGAGGGCTCCCGCGGCACCGCCCAGGCCACCGCGCTGGCCGAGACGGTGCTGGCCGTCCTGACGGCCCCGTTCGACATCGAGGGACAGCGGCTCACCATCTCGGCCAGCGTCGGCGTGGTGGAGCGGCCGGTGCTCGGCACCACGGCCACCGCCCTGATGCAGGCCGCGGACACCACGCTGTACTGGGCCAAGGAGGACGGCAAGGGCCGTTGGACGCTCTTCGATCCGGAGCGCAACGCCCACCGGATGACCCGTCTCGCCCTGTCCAGCACGCTGCGGTCGGCGGTGGAGCGGGACGAGTTCACCGTGGACTACCAGCCGCTGGTGGGGCTCGGCGACGGTGTGCTGCGCGGCGTCGAGGCGCTGGTGCGCTGGCAGCACCCGGACCTGGGCCGGCTCACCCCGAATCGTTTCATCGGGCTGGCCGAGGAGAACGGCGCCATCGTGCAGCTCGGCCGCTGGGTGCTGGAGCAGTCCTGCCGGCAGGCCCGGACCTGGCAGCTCGAGCACCCGGGCAACGCCCCGTTCGTCAGCGTCAACATCGCCGTCCGGCAGGTCTGGGACTCCGACCTCGTCGCCGACGTGGCGCGAATCCTGGCCCGGACCGGGCTCCCCCCCGAGCTCCTCCAGCTCGAGCTGACCGAGAGCGCGGTCATGGGCTCGGCCGGCCGGCCGTTGCAGACCCTGCGCGCGCTGTCGGAGATGGGGGTGCGGATCGCCATCGACGACTTCGGCACCGGCTACTCCAACCTGGCCTATCTCAGTCGGCTCCCGGTCGGGGCACTGAAGCTCGACGGGTCGTTCGTCCGCGGGTTCGGCAGCGACCAGCACCCCAACCCGGCGGACGAGACCATCGTCACCGCGCTGGTCAAGCTCGCCCACCAACTCGGACTGACCGTCACCGCCGAGGGCGTGGAGAGCGCGGAGCAGGCCGAACGGCTGCACGCCATCGGCTGTGACACCGCGCAGGGCTGGTTCTACGCCAGGGCCCTGCCCCCGGAGCAGATCGGGTCGATGCTGCGTCAGGCACCGGTGCGCCCCACCGCGGCGCGGCAGGTCCCCCGGGTCACGGTCAGGGACACCCAGGTGGGGCCGGCTCAGACGAGCCCGTAGCCCTCGGCGACCAGTTCGTACGACCGCAGCCGCCGCTGGTGCCCGTGGACGTTGGAGGAGATCATCAGCTCGTCCGCCCCGGTGCGGTCGAGCAGCGCGTCGAGGCCGGCGCGGACCCCGTCCCTGTCCCCGTGGACCAGGTTCGCCAGCCACCCGCCGACGAACTCCTCCTCCACCGCGGAGAACGGGTGGGCCTCCGCCTCGCCGGCCGAGGGCACGAGCCCCGGCCGGCCGGTCCGCAGCCGGAGCATCGCCAGCGCCCCCGCCCGGGCCTGACGCACCGCCTCCGCCTCGGTGTCCGCGGCGACCACCCCCGCCGCGACCATCGCGTACGGGCGGTCGAGCACCGCGGACGGGCGGAACGACCCCCGGTACAGCTCAAGCGCGGCGAGGGTGTTGGCCGGCGCGAAGTGGTGCGCGAACGAGAACGGCAACCCCAGCGAACCGGCGAGCCTGGCGCTGAACCCGCTGGAACCCAGCAGCCAGATCGGCGGGCGGTCCGGCCCCTGCACCCCTCCGGGCACCTTGCCCTGCACCGGCCCCGGCACCGCGTGGACCCCGGAGTACCGGTGTCCTTCCGGGAACGCGTCGTCCAGGAACCCGGTCAGCTCGGCGAGCTGCTGTGGGAAGTCGTCGGCGGACAGCGAGTCGGTCCCCCGGCGCAGCGCCCGGGCCGTCGCCGGGTCGGTCCCGGGGGCCCGCCCCAGGCCCAGGTCGATCCGGCCGGGGTGCAGCGCCTGGAGGGTGCCGAACTGCTCGGCCACCACCAGCGGTGCGTGGTTGGGCAGCATCACCCCGCCGGAGCCCAGGCGGATGGTGCGGGTGGCCGCGGCCAGGTGGGCGATGAGCACGGCCGGCGAGGCGCTGGCCACCCCCGGCATCGAATGGTGTTCGGCCACCCAGAACCGGTGGAACCCCCACGCTTCGGCGCGTCGGGCCAGCTCGGTGCTGGTGCGCAGCGCGTCACCGGCGGTGTGGCCGGTGCCGACGGTGGCCAGGTCGAGCACGGACAGCGGGACGGGTGCCGATCCCCGCGCCACGCCGCGCACCGGGTCGCCGGCGGTGCGCGCCGTGGGGGTGGTGGTCGGGCGTTCCGCGGCGGGGCTGCTCATCGTTGCTGGGCTCCTTCGTCCGGTGGACGGCAGGAGGGCCCCGCACGGGCGGGCGGCGTTCCTGACACGTCCCTTCGCCCGAGCCGAACCGGCCACCCCCGTCGGGTATTCCGGACCCAGGGCAGTGTGCCCTGGGTCACACCGGTGTGGCGCGACGTGACCCGGGTGGCGGACCCCCGGTTGTACAGTGCGTGACAACGACACCTGTCCGCGAAGCTCGCAAGCCGTCGATGGAGGTGGCGATGTCCGCCGAATCCCTGCCGACCTGGTTCTATCCCCCGCCGGAGGATGGCTGGACGGCCGAGGATCTGGACCGACTGCCGCCTACGGCGCCTGAGCGCGTCGAGTTGATCGATGGAGCACTGATCTTCATGTCGCCCCAGGCTCGCTTTCACAGCAGGGTTCTGCGCCGCCTCACCACCGAACTGGAGCGGGTGGCGCCCAGTGGGTTCGGCGTTGACAGTGAGATGACGATCAAGCTCGGGAAACGACAACGTCCCCAGCCAGACATCGTGGTGTTCCGCGAGGACCCGGAGAGTCCCTTTGACCAGGGCATCACCGTCTACCAGCCGGAGGACGTGCTCCTCGTCGTGGAGGTGGTCTCGCCCGAGTCCGAGGTGCGCGACCGTGAGACCAAGCCGCTGCGGTACGCCCAGGCGGGCATCCCGCACTTCTGGCGGATCGAGAGGGAGGGTGCGCAACCGGTGGTCCACGTCTTCGAACTCGAGGTCACCACCGGCGCCTACGTCTCGACCGGCATCATGCGGGACCGGCTCAAGGTGGACGTGCCGTTCCCGGTGGACGTCGAGCTGGCGCCTCTGGCGCGCTGAACGGCCGCCGGCTGACGCGGCGCTTCCGGCCCCCGGCCCTCAGACCGCCAGCGCCACGTACTTGGTCTCCAGGTACTCCTCGATGCCCTCCCGGCCGCCCTCCCGGCCGATGCCCGAGTGTTTGACGCCGCCGAACGGCGCCGCCGGGGTGGACACCATCCCCTTGTTGAGGCCGACCATGCCGGTCTGGAGGCCCTCGGCGTAGCGCAGCGCCCGGTTCAGGTCCCTGGTGAAGACGTAGGAGACGAGCCCGTACTCGGTGGCGTTGGCCAGTTCCAGGGCCTCCTCGTCGCTGTCGAACGGGACGACGGGGGCGACCGGCCCGAAGATCTCCTCGCGGAGCAACCGTGCGGTGACCGGCACGTCCGCCAGGACCGCGGGGGCGTAGAAGTAACCCGGCCCGTCGTGGGTCCTGCCTCCCTCGAGGGCCACCCGGGCCCCGGCGCTGACGGCGTCCCGCACCAGGTCCTCGACCTTCTCCAGCGCCCGGGCGTCGATCAGCGGTCCGACCTGCGCGCCGGGTTCTGTGCCGCGGGCCACCTTGACCCGGCCGAGCTCGCCGGAGAGTCGCTCGGTGAACTCACCGACCACCGACCGGTGCACCAGGAAGCGGTTGGCGGCGGTGCACGCCTCGCCGGTGTTCCTCAGCTTGGCCACCAGGGCCCCCGCGACGGCCTGCTCGACGTCGGCGTCGGCGCAGACCACGAGGGGGGCGTTGCCGCCCAGTTCCATCGAGGTGCGCAGCACCTGCTGGGCGCTGGTCTCGATCAGGGCGCGCCCCACCGCGGTGGAGCCGGTGAAGGAGACCTTGCGGGTCCTGCCGTCCCGCAGCAGCGGCTCCACCACCTCGCCGGGGTGGCTGGTGGTGATGATGTTCAGCACCCCGGGGGGCAGCCCGGCCCGCTGGAGGATCTGGCCGAGGGCCAGCATGCTCAGCGGGGTCTGGTGGGCCGGTTTGACGATCATGGTGCATCCGGCGGCGAGAGCCGGGCCGATCTTGCGGGTGCCCATGGCCATGGGGAAGTTCCAGGGGGTGATGAGCACGGCGGGCCCGACCGGCTGACGCATCACCAGGATGCGTCCGCTGCCGTCCGGGGCGTGTCGCCAGTCCCCCGCCACCCGGACCGCCTCCTCGGAGAACCAGCGCAGGAAGTCCGCGGCGTAGGCGATCTCGGCCCGTGACTCCGGGACCGGTTTGCCCATCTCCAGGGTCATCAGCAGGGCGAGGTCGTCCTGCTGGGCCATGACGGCCTCGAAGGCCCGGCGCAGGATCTCACCCCGGTCCCGGGGCGGTGTGGCGGCCCATCCCGGCTGGGCGGCGTCGGCGGCGTCGAGCGCCGCCAGGGCGTCCCGCGGCCCGGCGTCGGGCACGGTGCACAGCGTGGCCGCGGTGGAGGGGTCCTCCACGGGGAGTTCCGCTGCCGTCTCGGCGGGCTGCCACCGGCCGTCGATGAGCAGGGACCGGGGAACGGCCTCGACCACCCGTCGCTCGTGCCTGTCGTCCGCCACGGTCACCGCCGCCCTTCGCCACTGGTCCGCGCGGGCGGCTCCCCCGCTCCCGCAACGCTCACTCCCCCACTTCTAACGCGCTGCGCTCCACGATCGAGCTCGCTGGCGCCCCGACACGACCAAGTGGCCGGGAATTTCTTGGCATACATCCCTCGATCGGGGGTACCAGCGCGCCCAGAGCGCATACGGATCGGCATTCGAAAGTGCCTTAAGGAGAAAAGCGACAAAGAAGGACGCGATGGAGGAGCATGAGACCCGGGATAGGGAACGACATTCAGCCGAACATTCGGCTTCCCCAGCGGCGCACCCTGCTCCGGGGTGGCGCCCTCGCCGCTTCGGCGCTCGGCGGCCTGGTGATGGGGTGCAGCCGGGTGTCCACCGCCGACGCGACCCACGGGGGGAACCTGCTCGAACAGCTCCGCGACCGGGGGTCCGTTCGGCTCGGCATCGCCGGTGAGATTCCGTTCGCCTACATCAACAAGCAGGGAAAGCTCACCGGCGAGGCCCCCACAGTGGCCGGGGCGGTTTTCGAACGGCTGGGTGTGCGGCGGGTCCAGGCGGTGCCCACCGAGTTCGGCAATCTGATCCCCGGCCTCAAGGCGGGGCTCTTCGACGTCATCGCGGCCGGCATGTACATCAACCGGGACCGCTGCGCCGAGGTGCTGTTCTCCGAGCCTGACTACCAGGTCACCGAGGCCCTGATCGTGCGCAGGGGCAACCCGGGGAACCTGCGGGACTACCAGGACGTGGCCCGCGCCGGGGCCACGCTGGGGGTGGCCAGCGGAGGCGCCGAGATCGGCTTCGCCAAGGAGGCCGGGGTGAAGAAGATCAGCGTCTACCGCGACCAGCTCAGTGGGTTCGAGGCACTGCGCGCGGGCCGGATGGACGCGTTCACCGCGGTCAGCATCACGGCTCGGCTGCTGGTCCGCGACGGCGGGCACGACGACGTGGAACTCACCCCGCCCTTCCTGCCCGTCATCAACGGGAAACGTCAGATCAGCGGCGGCGGCTATGCCTTCCGTCCGGGCCAGACCCGGATCGTCGCCGCGTTCAACAGGGAACTCCTCGCCATGCGCGAGAGCGGCGAGCTACTGAGCCTGGCCCGTCCTTTCGGATTCACCGAGAAGGAAATGACCACGTTGACCACGAAGCAGCTCTGTGCGATCGGGTGAACGCCGGACGGCACCGGAGGTGGAGGCCACCGAGCCATGACATTCGGACTATTCAAACTACTCCTCGACGGATTGTGGATCACCATCCAGTTGCTGGTGTTCAGCGCCGCGCTGGCCGTACTGATTGCTTTCACCGCCGGACTCGCCCGGCTCTCCCGCCGGCGCGCCGTGCGCTTCTTCGCCGCCGTCTACGTCGAGTTCTTCCGCGGGACCTCGGCCCTCGTCCTGATGTTCTGGCTCTTCTTCGCGCTTCCCCTGCTGGGCTGGCAGCTCGCACCGCTGTGGGCCGGGACGCTCGCCCTGTCGCTGAGCTTCGGCGCGTACGGCTCGGAGGTGGTCCGCGGCGCGGTGCTCGCCGTCAGCCCGGGTCAGCGGGAGGCGGCCACCGCCCTGAGCTTCACCCCGTGGCAGCGTCTGCGCCTGGTCGTGCTGCCGCAGGCGGTCCCGGAGATGCTGCCGACGTTCAGCAACCAGCTCGTCGAGCTGCTCAAGGCCACCTCGCTGGCCTCCGCGGTGACCATCGGGGACCTGACCTTCCAGGCGCAGTCGGTGCGACTGGCGACGGGCGAGAGCGCCCAGGTCTACGGCCTCATCCTGGGGATGTACTTCGTCATCGCCTTCACCCTCACCCGCGGGATGCGGCTGTTGGAACGCCGGGCCAAGGCGAACCTCGGCCTCGGCCGGCTCGTGACGGGCCCCGAAGCACCGCTCGGCTCGGAACCGCCCACGGCCCCGGCAGGGCCCCCGCCGCTTCCCGAACCGACCGGCCACGGCCAGGGCGGGGGGATCTGAGTGGACTGGGACTGGTCCTACGTGTGGGACTTCATGCCGCAGATCCTGGACGGCCTCGTCGTCACCCTCAAGGCGACGGTCCTCGGCTCCCTGCTGGCGTTCGGCCTCGGCCTGGTGTGGACCCTGCTGTTCCGGGTGCCGAGCCGCTGGGTCCGCTGGCCGGTGCGGGCGGTCGTCGAGTTCGTCCGCGACACCCCGCTGCTGGTGCAGCTCTTCTTCCTGTTCTACGTGCTGCCGACGCTGGACATCTCGTTCTCCCCGCTGGTCACCGGGGTGATCGGCCTCGGCCTGCACTACTCCACCTACACCGCGGAGGTGTACCGGGCGGGGATCGAGGCGGTCCCGAGGGGCCAGTGGGAGGCCGCCACCGCGCTCAGCCTGCCCCGGACGCACACCTGGGTGGCGGTGGTGCTCCCGCAGGCCCTGCGCCGGGTGGTCCCCGCGCTGGGCAACTACGTCATCGCGATGTTCAAGGACACCCCGCTGCTGTACGCCATCGCGGTGCTGGACATGCTCAAGCAGGCCCAGGAGGTCGGCGCCGAATCGTTCCGCTACCTGGAGCCGATGACAGTGGTCGGCCTGCTCTTCGTCGTCATCGCCTACCCGACCTCCCTGCTCATCCGACTCCTGGAGCGACGCCTTGGCACCCACTGACTCCGCCACCGAAGAACGGACGCCCACCGGAGGCACCACGCCGCCGCTCATCCGGTTCGACCGGGTGGTCAAGCGCTTCGGCGGCGTCACCGTCCTGGACGAGCTGGACTTCTCCGTGGCCGCCGGCCGCAACGTCACGCTGATCGGCCCGTCGGGGTCCGGGAAGACCACGATCCTGCGGCTGCTGATGACCCTGATCCGGCCGGACGGGGGCAGCATCACCGTGGACGGCGACAACCTCACCCACATGGTCCGCCGGGGGAAGCTCGTCCCGGCCGACGAGAAGCACGTCCGGCCCATCCGCAAGAAGATCGGCATGGTCTTCCAGCAGTTCAACCTGTTCCCGAACATGCGGGTGCTGCGCAACCTCACCGAGGCTCCCGTCCGGGTCCTGGGCATGGACCGGGACGAGGCCGAGATACGCGCGCGGGAGCTGCTGGAGATGGTGGGTCTGGCCGACAAGGCGGACGCCCACTGCGCCCACCTCTCCGGAGGCCAGCAGCAGCGGGTCGCCATCGCCCGGGCGCTGGCCATGCGGCCCAAGGTGCTGCTGCTCGACGAGGTCACCTCGGCGCTCGACCCCGAGCTCGTCGCCGGGGTGCTGGACCTGCTGCGGGACATCGCCGTCTCCGGCGACGTGACCCTGGTCTGCGTGACCCACGAGATGGGGTTCGCCCGGGACGTCTCCGACCAGGTGCTGATGTTCGACGCCGGACGGGTGGTGGAGTCGGGGCCACCGGAGAAGATCTTCTCGGACCCGGACCACCAGCGCACCCGCGACTTCCTGCGCGCGGTGCGCTGACCCCGCCCCGGACGCGGCGTGGCCTCCGGCCCCCACGACGACGCGGGCCGGAGCCGTGAGGTTCGGCAACGACCGGTTGGCGCACACGTGTTGGGTCTATGGTGGGAAGCGGCCCCACCGCCGCTCCGAGACCTCACCGCCCCGAGGGGAACGGCGGCACCCGCGGCCGGTGGCGGGGGCGACGAGGCAAGCGGTCACACCTGCGAGGGGGATACCGTGTCGCTGGAGGGCGGACAGGTCGCACCGGTCCACACGGTCCAGCACGCACTGCGCGTGTTGGACGCCGTGGACAAGCACGAGCACGGGGTGTCCGCGGACCAGCTCGCCCGCGAGGTGCGGATGCCTGCAGGAACGCTCAACCACCTGCTGGCCATGCTGCTGCGGGAGAACTACCTGCGCCGCCTGACCGGTGGCGGGTACGTCTTGGGTGACACCCTGCTCCGACTCGGCGGCTCCCACCGCAGGCAGCACCTGGCCGAGCGACTCCGCGCCAGCCTGACCGCGCTGCACAACGAGGTCTCCGCCGCCGTGTACTTCAGCCGCTACCAGGACGGCGAGATCACCCTGGTGGACTGCGCCGACAGCCCGCAGGCGCCCCGGGTGAGCGAGTGGGTGGACTTCCGGGCCACCGGCCACGCCAGCGCGATCGGGAAGTGCCTGCTCGGGCAGCTCGACCACGAGGGCCGCCGGGAGCACCTGTCCCGGCACCGCGTCGCCCCG
This sequence comes from Wenjunlia vitaminophila DSM 41686, assembly GCF_000380165.1. Lineage (GTDB taxonomy): Bacteria > Actinomycetota > Actinomycetes > Streptomycetales > Streptomycetaceae > Wenjunlia > Wenjunlia vitaminophila. The sequence goes on along the minus strand of NZ_KB904659.1, from coordinate 16,677 downwards.
CTCACCTCGCACACCATCACCGACGAGGAGATCCTGCTCACCAAGCTGGACGGCCACCCGGCGACGGTGCCCGTGCTGGACCTCCAGGAGTACGCGGTCGGCACCGTCTGCGCCGCCGTGCCGGTCACCGCCGGGGCCACCGCCGGGGCCCTGGCCCTGTCCATGCCGGTCGCGCAGGCGTTCCGGCTCCGTGAGGCCGCCGAGACGCTCAACCGGCGGGCCGCGCCACTGCTGCTCTCCCTCGCCATCTGAGCCCGGTCGTGCGGCCCGGGAGCCCGATCCTGGTGCTGAGCATCTCCGAAGGTCAGGTAGTATTCCCGTGTCAGCGAGCGCCGCTAGCTCAACTGGCAGAGCAGCGGACTCTTAATCCGCGGGTTCGGGGTTCGAGTCCCTGGCGGCGCACCTGGTGAAGTGGCCGTCCTCCGGTGGGAGGGCGGCCTTTCGCGTGTGTTCCGGTCAGTGGTCGGTGGCGTCGGCCCCGCAGGGCCGGTCGTCCAGGCAGGTGAGCACGGCCCGGGCGATGGCGTCCGAGTCGGTCAGCGTGACCGAGTTGACCCCCGGCCTGATGCCGGCCGCGGTGACCCAGTGCACGGCCTCGGTCGGCACTCCGAACGCGAACCGCCGGGGATGGGGGCGCCCCTGGGCGTCCACCACGCGGAACGGTCTGCGGGTGATGGCCAGCCCGTCCGTCTCGAACCACCCCCCGGTCCTCGTCCGGATGCGGTACGTGGTGGCCTGGCCGGTGACGATCAGGTGGCGCAGCAGCGGGTCGGCGGTGCGGCGCAGGGTGATCGGCGGCAGCATCGCCTCGATCAACGTCGTGGCCCGCACCCGTGACCCGGGCACCCGGGGGGACTCGGCGGTGAACCAGCCGTCCGGGTCGGTGTCCACCCGCATCCCGGGACCGATGACCCGCAGGACGCCGGCCTCCATCAGCGCGATCATCTCCTCGATCCGGCTGGCCGGCGGACCGATGGAGAGGAACGCGTTGAGCGGCGTGTACCAGTCGTCCAGGTCGTTCCGGTGCGACTCCCCGAACAGGCCACCGTGGTCCACCAGCAGCCGTATCTCGTTCCGCAGGTCCCGCATGACGTCCAGGGCGGCCTTCAGCGGCCCTTCGACGTTGCCCGCCCTGGCCTCCACCAGATCGGCGCGCAGGTACTCGCCGAGCCAGTTCTGGAAGTCGTCCGGGTCGGAGAAGTCCCGGTCGCGGTCGGGGTGGGCGATCAGCTCCCAGTCCCAGCGTTCCTTCTCCGGGATGCCGAACGCGTCGAGCACCCGGTCCTCGGCCGGGTCGCCCCAGGGACACTCCAGGTACCGGTCCTGGAACCTGCGGGCCTCGCACACGCACACCCGCCTGGTGATCAGGGTGCGGTAGTAGACGGTCTGGACCTCCTTGGCGATCAGGGGCCAGACGTCGGTGCGGAAGTCGATGCCTCCCGCGCGTTCGGAGTCGGCCCTCAGCTCGGCGATCCGCTCGGGGGTGAGCAGCAGGGGCTCGTGCCGACCCGTCGCTCCCTTCTGGTTCTCGCCCCGGGCCTGGTAGGGGATGCCGCGCCGGGAGCCGGCGAACATCCTGGGTTCCTGCCCCGAGGAGCGGTAGACCAGGCGACCGCCCACCCTCTGGAAGCTGCCGCCCCGACCGACGGTGAACAGCGCCATGTAGTCGAAGAAGTTGAGTCCCAGCCCGCGCAGCAGCACGGGTTCCCCGGGCCGGACGCGGGCCAGTTCGGCGTCGGCGGGGTTGACCGGTCGCAGGTAGGTCAGGTCGTGCTCCCCCGCGAACGACCGCAGGTCCCGCTGGGTCGTCGTCGGCAGGGCCGGCAGGTGGCCGTTGGCCAGGACCAGTGCGTCGATGTGGGACAACCGCACGCCGTTCTCCAGCAACACGGTCTGCCGGGGCGGTTCCCCCTCGGCCGGCGGGAGGTCGTCGACCGCCACCGCCCTGGTGCGGTGCGTGGTGATGGTGACACGGCTCGGCGCGGTGCGGACGACCCGCTGGTAGACCCATTCCAGGTACGTGCCGTAGAAACCGCGGGTCGGATAGGTGTCCGGGCCGAGGCGCCTGGCCTCGTCGAGGGTCTCCGCGTCGAAACCCTCGTCCGGTGTGCTGAACGTCAGCAGCCTGGCCCACTCGTGGAGACTGGGGCCGGGCTCCAGGGGTCCGCGCAGGTCCACGCTGTCGTCGGTGAAGAGGGAGATCTGCCCGGCCACGGTGTTCATGAGCAGGTGTCGCGACTGCGAACGGCGCCAGACCCGTCCCGGCCCCGGCGGGTGTGCGTCGATCAGGTGCACGTCAATGCGTGTGTCAGGGGCCAGTTCGCGGGCGTTCGCGCAGAGCCGCTCGAGTACCGACAAGCCGCGCGGGCCCGCTCCGACCACACAGACGACGAGGTGTTCGTGCGTCATAGACCCGTCCCTCCAAGTCCTCACACCCTCACATCATTGGAAGTGAGGATGAGAGGAAGCACTCAAGGCGCGGTCAAGCGGCGAGACCAGGCACCGGAACCCGCCAGCCCCAACGACACGGAACGCTCACCGTCCGTACACGCCACAGCCATCGAGGGTGATCGACCGGGAAGGTGGGACGGCGGAGCGTACGGGGACGTCAAGGGAGTGGATGTTCATGCGCCATCCATGACGGTTCACAAGAATGGATCATGACAGGATCACGTCGCTGGCGGGAACGGCGCATGGCTGAAACGGCCGCCCAACCGGGGTTCGGCCGTCAGAAAACGTCACCCTGTCGGGTTATCGGACACACCTGTACGACTTCTGTCACCCGGAGTCGGCCATTCCAAGGGGCGGATCGGGGACGTCACGGCCCACCCGGGGCAACGCCACAACGGCTCGCGAGCGCCACCGCCGTGGAGGAGCCCGCCGCTGGAGCCCCGCGGGCGCAAGGGCCGCACGGACCCGGGAGCCGCGACGGCGCCGGAGACCGCGCCCCCACGGGCGCCTTCTGGGCACCTGCCGGAATCCGCTCGCGCCCGGGGGAAGGCCACCGCCCGCGGGCAGCGAGGCCCGCCCGAACCACAGGGGCGGTCCCACGGCGGGCGGCGGGTCGGCGAGCGGCCGGTACGCCGCGGGCGGCGCGGGACCGGTCGCCAGGATGACGCCCCCCGCGGTACCGCCAGCGGGACCGGACACGCCAAAGGCCCCTGTCAGGTGTGGCACACCCGACAGGGGCCTTGAGCCGTGACCGCCGTTGCCGACTACGCAGCCCCGAGAGAGGCGGAGAGCCGGCTGGCGAGTAAGCCCGCCAGAGCCGTGACCGTGGGATAGTCCCAGGCCAGCGTGGGTTCGAGACTGAGTCCGAACTCCGCTTCGATGTCGCCGATGAGGCTCAGCGAGGCCACCGAGTCCAGCCCGTACTCGACGTACGGCACATCGACCTCGATCCGGCCGCGACCGCACTGGAGGTAAAGACTCAGCCGGTCGATCAACCAGTCACGCAAAACGCTCTCGCTGTCGACGGCCTCGGGGGTCCCCATGTTCCGCTCCTTCACAGGATTCCCGGCAGCAGGCTCCCGGTGAATGTGACGCACTGTGTCGGAATCTTGGGGATCACGCCTCAGATACAACTCGGGTTCCCACGGAGCGTGGCTGGAGCCTTGACCCAACCACAGGCTCCGTCGCAGCCGCCGTCAGACGGCGAAGCGCTCCGGGATCCGACCGCCGCGCCCGCCGCGCTCGTCCAGGGCCGGGTCACAGGCCAGGACGGCACGCTGGAGCCGCTGGAGCCGCGGGGAGGGCTCAAGTCCGAGCTCACCCACGAGGGTGTCGCGCAGTCGGGTGTACACGTCGAGCGCCCGCCACGGCCTGCCGGAGCGGTAGAGGGCGATCATGTACTGGGCCTGGAGGTCCTCGTGCAGCGGGTGCTGGGCGGCGAGCACCGCCAGTTCGCTGAGCAGCTCGTGGTGGCGACCCAGGCGCATCTCGGCGCCGATGCGGCGTTCCAGCACGCCGAGCCGGTCCTCCTCGAGCCTGGTGACCTCGAGTTCGAGCCGGGCGCCCACCGGGACGTCAACCAGCGCCGGGCCACGCCAGAGGTCCTGCGCCTGGCGCAGCAGGCGCACCGCGGCCTCGTCGTCGCCGGCCTCGAGCGCCTGGCTCCCCGCTGCCGCGAGGCGGTCGAACTCGTGGGCGTCCACGGAACCCGGCTGGACGTCGAGCAGGTACCCGCCGTGCCGGGTCACCAGGACGTCCTTGGCCTGCTGGCCACTACCGGGATTGCACTTCTCAAGCAGGTCGGCGATGCGTCGCCGCAACTGGAGTATGTACGTCTGCAACGTGGTGGGAGCACTGCGCGGCGGCTCGGCGCCCCAGAGCTCTTCCATCAGGGACAGGACAGGCATGACCTCGTTGGCCCGGATGGCCAGCAGGGCGAGGACCTGCCGCGGCTTCCCGGCGCTGGGCACGATCGAGACACCGTTCTCCTGCGCCGTCAGCGGTCCGAGTACTCGAATCTCCATGGTCGTTTTGTCCCCCGGCTTTGGGTTAGTCCGACGGGGTTTCGCAGGAGTCGGAGTTGAGGAGTCCTGCACCGCCGGACCGGTCGGACTTGACCGACCGTGGATGCAACATGTCACGCCGTGAGCACGCGGGCCAGTGAGGGCTTCATGAGACTCTTCCTGACCTCATCCGACGCCCACTATGAAGATTTCAGCCCCCGGCCATGAAATTGCCACTGGTGACCAAGGCGTGGATCACAGCAGACTCCTGTTCGACAGCCGCCGCCGCTCCGGCGGCGCTCATGTGAATGAGGGGGACCCAGATGAGTGACACCATCATGTCGTCCATGGCCACCGACGCCCCGGACACCATCGTGCCCGAGCTTGTCATCGAGGAGCTCGACCCGTGGTGGGGCGCGCCGCTGCGGGAGAACGACGCCCAGGCGTTCTGCTACTGCTTCAACGCCGAGGGTGCCGGCTACTGCTTCAGCGCCGAGCCCGCCTACTGCTTCAGCTCGCCGCAGCCCGACGAACCGCACGCCGGCGGCCACGCGTGACCACACCAGCGGATGACCGTCCCCCCGGGGGCGAACTGCTGGGTTTCAAGCGTCATCTACGCGCAGAGGTGGTCCGCGGAGAGGCAACCTACCTCTTCTCCGAACGGAACGTCTCGGTGATTCGAGGGGTGGAGCTCGAGGAGCTCGCCCCTCTGCTCGACGGCACGCGAGATCTGGCCGCCCTCGCCGACCAGACCCCGTGGGCCACGGGAGTCTCGGACATCGAAGGTCTGACGGACCGGCTCGCCCGGGTCGGGCTGCTCCAGCGCCGGCCGGCGGGCGCCGAGCCGGACCGGCGGGCCGAGGCTGCCGAGGTCTACTGGGGTCTCGCGGGTCTGGACGGGGTCGCGGCCCATGCCCGCACCACCGCCGGACGGGTCCGTGTGGTGGCGGTGGGCGCCGTGGACACCGCCGAGGTGGCCGCGCTGCTCGCCGCTTCGGGCGTCGAGGTGCTCGTGGAGCCGGACGAGGCGGTCGTCGGTCAGTCCCCCACCGACCACACCGCCACCCCGGACCACGGGCCCACCGCCGGCACCGCTGCGTCCGACGCCCACGGCTGCCGCCCCGCGGCGGACGTGGGCGCCGCGGACGTGGGCGCCGCGGACCTCACGGTGGTGCTCTGCGAGGACTACCTCAGCGACGAGCTCGCCGCGGTGGACGCCGCCCACCGCGCGTCGGGCCGGCCCTGGCTGTTGGCCAAGCCGGTCGGCGCCGACCTGTGGGTCGGCCCGGCCTTCCGTGCCGGCGGCCCGTGCTGGCACTGCCTCGCGCACCGGCTGCGGGGTCACCGCCAGGCGGAGGGGCACGTCCAGCGCGCCCTGGGCCGCAGTGGCCCGGTGCCGCGGCCGGTCGGCGGTCTCGCCGCCCTCGACGGCCTGGGCGCACGGCTCGTGGCCCTGGAGGCGGTCAAGTGGCTTGCCGGCCACCGCCACCCGGCCCAGCAGGGCGTCTGGGTCCTGGACAGTCTCTCCCTCGAGAGCCGTACCCATCCGCTGCGGGCCCGTCCGCAGTGCTCCGCCTGCGGCGACCCCTCCCTGGTCGCGGAGGCCACCTCCCGCCCCGTGGTGATCAACTCCCGGCCCAAGGTCGCCATGCTGTCGGGCGATCACCGTGCCCTGCGGCCCGAGCAGATGCTCGCCGCCTACGGGCACCTGGTCAGCCCGGTCACCGGCGTGGTCAAGGCGATCGAGCCGGACCGCCGCGGACCAGGCCACCTCAACGTCTTCCGGTCCGGGCCCAACGTCGCCACCGGCGACGAGGACCTGGCGGAGATCAGCGCCGGACTGCGCCGGGAGAACGGCGGCAAGGGCGTCACCGCGGTGCACGCACGGGTCAGCGCGCTGTGCGAGGCACTGGAGCGGCACTGCGGCCACTTCCAGGGCGACGAGCTGCGCGTCCGGGCCTCGTACCGGTCACTCGGCGACGCGGCTGTGCACCCGGACGCCTGCCAGCTCTACCACGAGAGGCAGTTCGCCGACCGGCACGCGTGGAACGCCAGGCACGGCTCGTCCCACCGCGTCGTCGAGCCGTTCGACGAGGAGGCCGAGATCGACTGGACGCCGCTGTGGTCGCTGACCGAGCGGCGGCAGCGGATGCTGCCCACCTCGATGCTGTACTACCGCGCACCCGCCGCGTCGGGGCGGCGCTTCACGTTCGCCGACTCCAACGGCAACGCCTCGGGCAGCAGCCTGGAGGACGCCGTGGTGCACGGGTTCCTCGAGCTGGTGGAGCGGGACGCCGCCGCGCTGTGGTGGTACAACCGCACCATCCAGCCCGCGTTGGACCTCGACGCCTTCGGCGACCCGTGGGTCGAGGAGACACGGCAGGTCTACGCCGACCTCGACCGGGAGTTGTGGGCGCTCGACCTCACCTCCGACCTGGGCATCCCCACCGTGGTCGCGGTCTCCCGGCGCCCCACGGGGTACCAGGACATCGTGTTCGGCTTCGGGGCGCACTTCGACCCGCTGATCGCGCTGCGGCGAGCGGTCGGCGAGCTCAACCAGATGCTGCCGTTCGTGGTGGACGCCAAGCCCGACGGCACCGGCTACGGTTCACGCAGCCCCGAGCTGTTGCGGTGGTGGACCGGGGCCACGGTGGAGGACCAGCCCTACGTGGGCCCGGACCCGCAGGCACCGGCGCGGGCACCCTGGGACTTCTCCTTCGTCCCGCGCTGCGACCTGAGGGACGACGTGGAGGCGATCGAGTCACTGGTGCGGGCGCACGGCCTCGAGCTGCTGGTCCTGGACCAGACCAGAGCCGACATCGGGCTGCCCGTGGTCAAGGTCGTGGTCCCCGGGCTGCGCCACTTCCGGGCCAGGTTCGCGCCGGGCCGCCTGTACGACGCACCGGTACGGCTCGGGCGGCTGGCCAGCCCCCGGGCGTACGAGGAGCTCAACCCCGTTCCCATGTTCGTCTGACATGTCCGTCTGGAACGACACCCCCTGCCGCCGGTGGCGCTGCGGCCCCGGTGGCATCGACGAAGGAGCACCCGTGGCCACCGAGTCGTGCATCACCGGTGACCCTCGCGTGCGGCAGGTCGAGCTGTGGTCGCTGCGCGAGGACGTCGATCTCGAACTGGACGCCGACCAGGCGCTGATGCGCACACCATGGGGCGTGGTGCGCCTGAAGAACCTCGGCACCATGGCGCGCGAGGCGCTGCGCCGGATGACCTTCGGCCCCGTGTCGCTCAACAACGCCGTCGCCTCGCGCCTGAAGGACGCCGAGGGCCCCGGCGGGTCGGCCGGCGAGATCCGGGGCGAGCTGGCCCAGTTGCACACACTTCTCAACCAACTCCAGTACCTGGTGGTGCGCTCACTGGCGGTGGAGTCCACCGATCCCCCGCTGATCTCGGTGGTCCCGATGACCCGGCAGGCGGTGTTCACCCTGCCCGATGACATCTCGATGCCGGCGCGGCTCTCCCGGTTCGCGTCGATGCGGACCGAGGACGGCTCGTTGATCCTGGAGTCCGCGATGTCACTGCACCGGGTGGTGCTGCACAGTCCGGAGGCGGCCTACCTGGTCTCCTCACTGGCCCGGCCGTGCACCGCCCAGGACCTGGCCAGGGCCCAGGGGCTGCCCGAGGAGGCGGTGCTCCAGATCGTACGGTACCTCGTGGCCGCCGGCATGGTGGTGCTCGCGCAGTCCGGGGACCCGCCGGGGACGGGGGACGGGGGCGCCGGGCCGTCGTTCGCCGAGGACCGCGACCCAGCGTTGATCACCTGGTCCGGTCGTGACCTGCTGTTCCACACGCGCAGCCGGCGGGGTCGGCACGACGAGCCCTACGGGGCCACCTACCCGTTCCTCGGCATGGTCTCCCCCGAGCCCCTGCTGAAGACCGTGCCCGAGGGTCCCCGGGTGGAGCTGTACCGGCCGCCCCTGGAGCAGTTGCTGGTGGATGACATGTCGTTGACCGCAGCGCTCGAACAGCGCCGTTCGGTGCGCTGCTACGCGGACGCGCCGGTGACCACGGACCAGCTCGGTGAACTGCTGTACAGGTCCGCTCGGGTCCGGGCGGTGTTCTCCACCTCGGAGAAGGACTCGGGCCGCCCCATCGCCACCTCCCGTCCGTACCCCAGTGGCGGGGCCGCGTACTCACTGGAGATCTATGTGACGCTGGGCCGGGGAGACGGAACCACCGACCGCGGCATCTACTACTATGACCCGCACGGCCATGCCCTGGTCCTGGTGAGCCGGAACGAGAACGACGTCAGGGAGTTGCTCTACGCCGCACAGACCGGCGCAGGCCTGCTCGCCCCTCCTCCGGTGCTGCTCACCATGACCTCGCGGTTCAGTCGGATGTCATGGAAGTACCGCGGAATGTGGTACGCCGCCATACTGAAAGAAGTAGGCGTGCTCCAACAAACGCTGTACTTAGTGTCCACAGCCATGGGTCTTGCCCCGTGTGCGCTCGGCGGCGGCGACTCCGATGCCGCCGCTCGTGCCTTCGGTCTGGACTGGCGGACGGAATCCAGTGTGGGCGAGTTCATCCTGGGGCCTTGTTCCCAGGAAGAAGGCGATGCCCGCGCCGGTGCGGCGCCCACCCACCTGGGCATGCGGGACCTGGTCGCCCAGCCGGTCAACGACGCCGACTGGGCCGTACGCTGTCGCGGCGGCTCCACGCCGGGAAGCTGAGAATGACACGTTCAGGTTCGCAGCCGGGGAATGCCGCGTAGGCTCCAGACAGCCGCCCCCGTCTGATCACTGGCTGCTTGCTTCACCATGTCGCGAGGAGATCCATGTCGGGCATCAGTCGTTTCTCGAGAGGGAGTCGCCGGGCCGCGCCGGACGCGTCGCCCGAGCGACAGGACCGGCAGGGCTTCGGCGTGGCTAAGGACAGGGGTGGCTTCCCGCCGGACGGACATGACGACAGTGTGAGCCCACGGGCCGAACTGGCCCCGCAGTTCGCCATGACCATCGTCGCCGTGATGATCATCGGTTCGCCGATCGCGGCCGTCTTCAACCTGCTGCAACGACAACCCAGCCTGCCCGTGGCGGCGGCCGGGACCGGCACCCTGCTGGTGCTGACGGCCCTCCAGCTCAGTCACCTCGCCTGGCACGACCACACCGCTCGGCACCGCTGGGGCCCACCGACCTTCCTGGCGGAGATCGTCCTGGTGTACTCACCGTTCCTGTGGGTGGACAACGGCTGGGTGGGCGCCCCCTACTTCCTGGCCGCCTCCGCACTGCTCGTGCTGCCCCGCCGGGTCGCCTGGCCGGTCTTCGGGCTGGTCAGCGTCTCCATACCGGTCATCCACCGGCTGCTCGGCGCCTCGCTGTACGACGCCACCTACTACCTGGTCAGCACCCCGGCCCTCGGCCTCGCGGTGTTCGGCCTCACCCGGCTGGCCGGACTCGTCAAGGAGCTGTACGAGACCAGGGCCGAGCTGGCCCGACTCGCGGTGACCCAGGAACGCCTGCGGTTCGCCCGGGACCTGCACGACCTGCTCGGCTACAGCCTGTCCGCGATCACCCTCAAGAGCGAGCTGGTGTACCGGCTGGCGGACCGGCACACCGCACGGGCCAAGCAGGAGTTGGAGTCGGTGCTCGTGCTCTCCCGGCAGGCGCTCGCCGACGTGCGCGCGGTGTCCAGTTCCTACCGGGAGATGTCCCTGGGCGCGGAGTGCACCTCGGCCCGGTCGATCCTGTCGGCGGCCGACATCGACGTGGAGATCGACGTCGTCACCGACGAGATGAGCGGCCCGGTGAACACCGTGCTGGCGACGGTCCTGCGCGAGGGGGTGACCAATCTGCTGCGGCACAGCAAGGCCCAGCACTGCGAGATCCGCGCCGTCGTCCTGGACGGGACGGCACGGCTGAGCATCGTCAACGACGGGGTGCTGCCCCCGGTGGGGGACGCCCAGGGTCGGCAGGGCACCGGTTTGGAGAACCTCGCCCAGCGGGTGAAGGTGCTCGGCGGCGACCTGGAGGCGGGGCTGACCGAGGAGGGGCGGTTCCACCTCGAGGCGTGGGTGCCCCTGGAGCTGTGCGGGGAGGGGAGCGGGCCGGATTCCGACGGCGCCGCGGCAGGTGGGGAGCAACGGCCGGCCAAGGGCGGCGGCACCTCGTCCGACCAGGACGCGGACCACACCGCCGCCTGAAGGGGCCCGGCGCCCGTCAGACCCAGCCGGACTCCTGCGCCATGCGGATCGCGTCCACCCGGTTGCGGGCGTTGAGCTTGGCCACGATCGCGGTCAGGTAGTTGCGCACCGTACCGGGGGAGAGGAACAGCCGCGCGGCGATCTCCACGGCCTCGGCCCCCCCGGCGGCCAGGCGCAGCACCTCGATCTCCCGCGAGGTCAACGGGTTCTCCACGGCGTCCCAGGCGGCGATCGCCAGTTGCGGGTCCACCACCCGCTGCCCCGCCGCCACCCCCCGGATCGCTCCGGCGAGGCGGTCTGGCGGGGCGTCCTTGAGGATGAACCCGGAGACCTGGGCGTCCATCGCACGGCGCAGGTTCCCCGGTCTGCCCAGGCTGGTGAGGATGAGCACCCGGCACTGGGGCAGCTCACGGCGGAGCGCGCCGGCGGCGGTGATCCCGTCGATGCCGGGCAGGTCGATGTCCAGCACCGCGACGTCCGGGCGGACCTTGAGCGCCGTCGGGACGATGTCGTCGCCGGTCTCCACCTCCGCCGTCACCTCTATGTCCGGCTCCAGCTCCAGCAGGGCGACCAGAGCGCCCCGCACCATGTTCATGTCTTCGGCCAGAAGGATCCTGATCACCGTGCTCCCCCCGTCAACATCCTGTGCAGCTCGGGTCGTCGGCTTCTGCCCAGGTCGAGCGGCGTACCGGTAGCCGAACCACTACCGTCGGCATTCGCGGTTACGGCGAATCGTAGAACACAATCACGCCGAATAGACGCCGGGAGTCGAGTTGGATTGGTGCTGCTCTCGATGTCTCATGTGATAGTTGAACAAAGGACTTTGACGGTTAGTCATGAACTGTTCAACCGCAACAACGATTCACCCGTCCTCGGCCCGAACGTCCCGCATGCGCTCGACGAGGTGCCGTGCCAGCGCCTCCAACGTGGGGTAGCGCCGGGTCGCTGCCAGGTCGAGGGTGATACCGAAAGTGTCCTGAATGGCACTGCGCAGGGTGAACGCGGCCATGGAGTCCAAGGCGTACTGCTCGAGCGGCACGGCACGGCCGATGTCCGCGGACGCCACCTCGAGGCGCTCGGCCAGTCGGTCGGCCAGCCACTGCAGAACCGCACCCTCGGTCGTGGGGAACGGGATCGTCATCGGTAACTCCTTCGCGTAGGCCACCGGGCGGGGAGCGGACCAGCGGACCCGGCGCACCGCGGGGCACCGTCGGAGGCTGGGGCACCGACGGGCCGCGGCGCCGTGCTGGCGGGCGGAAAGCCACCGCCGGTCAGGGCCACCGGTCGGAACTGCGGTCGGTTGCTGACGGACTTCGGTCACCACGGCCGTGGATCAGCGTGGCGTCCCGGGGTAACGACTCCTCGGCCCGTGGCCACGGGAGCCAGGGCCGACGGTGGATCAGGTCGTCGAAGGACGGGGTGCGCAGGGCCATAACTGGTCAGTACCCAGATCCACCGGGGCTGTAGTCGGCCGAACCCTCCTCCGACCGTGCTGCGCCGCGCTCAGCACGGGTCACTCTCCGCGGTGCGGGACGGCAGCAGGGACAGCGCCTCGCCGGCCTGGCACTGCAGGGCGAGCCGCTGCGACATCCGCTCGAACAGTTCCTCGTCCCGACCCGAGCCCCACGGGCTGGCCACCGCGAGGAACGGCCGGTCCCCCGGCTTGAGCCGCGCGTACAGCCGGCACAGCACGGCGTGCAGCCACAGTCCGTCCGGCCAGGCCCGGTTCACCTCGCCGGCGTGGCACCACACCCCCAGGCAGGCCGCGGCGGCCAGCAACAGCGCGTAGCGGTGGGCGGCGTCCTCGTCCTTCGGGGTGAGACCGGCCGCGGTGCGGGGGGTGCGCGGCAGGGTGTCCGGGAGGGAGTCCACCGCGGCCGCGAAACGTGCCGCCAACCGGGCGGGAGCCGCCAGCTCGGGTGCGGTCTGCGCCGCCCGGCGCAGCACCTGGGCGGACTCCGGAAGGGTGCCGAGCAGGCCGCTGCCGTTCCTGGCCACCAGGTTCAGCTCCGCCCAGGGCACCGGGGGCAACGGGGCGCCCAGGTCGAACACTCCCGCGGGCACCTGTCGTTCGCAGGCCTGCGCGTGGTGCCTGGCCAGGGCGCGGAACTGGGAGACCAGGGCGTGGCAGCCGGCGGTGGCTCCATCGAGCGCGGTCACCACCCGGTGGTCCCGCCCCATCTGGTCGAACGGGCAGGTGAGGCGGGTACCGAACGGCAGGGAGCGCGGGGTGAACAACTCGCGCAGCCGGGCCAGGACCCCGTCCACCACGGCGGGCAGCAGGCTGCGGACCGCGGCCGAGGTGACGCTGAGTTCCCCGGGGGCCAGGTGCGCGCTGCGGGCTGCCACCGCGCCGAGCGCCTCCATGGCCAGCAGGTCCGCGTACGCCTCGCCGAGCACCCGGCGGGTCAGTGGGTGCCCGTAGGGACTGCTGCCGTAGGCCTCGCGTTCACTGGCCATCCGCACCGCCAGGCGCAGCGCCCTGTCGGCGGTGCCCAGGCAGACGGCCGGGCTGATGGTGCGCACCACCTGGAGCACCTTCAGCAGGACCTCCACGCCCTGGCCCTCGGCACCGATCCTGGCGGCCCGGTCCACCACGGCCCGGTGGAACGCCACCCCGCTGGTGCCGGCGCCGCGCAACCCCACGGCGGGGACCTCGGGCAGGTGTCGGAACGTCGCCGGGTCCAGGTCCCGCTGGTCCACCAGCAGGAGGCTGAACCCGCGGGGCCCGCCGTGCGGCACGGTCCTGGCGAGCAGACACATCAGGCGTCCCCCGGCCGCGTTGTCCAGCAGCCAGCGCTCGCCGTCCAGGCGGTAGCCACGCCGGTTGCGGCGGGCGGTGACCTCACCGGTCAACAGGTCGCCGATGTGTTGGCGTTCCGGGCCCCCGAGCACCACCGTCTCCCCCGCGGTCACCAGGGAGCCCAGGTGCCGGGCCTGGTCGCGGTCGCCGGCGACCCAGACACCTGCGGCGCCGAGGAGGGTCCTGGCATGGGTCACCGCCGCTGCCGGGTCGCGGCGCGCGACGGTGCGCACCAGGTCGAACAGTTCCTGGAGACTGGTCAGCTCACCACCGTGCTCGACGGGGACGTAGTACCGGTGCAGCCCCCAGGCGTCGAGGTGGGCGCAGGCGTCGGCGAGCGGCGCCGCCACTGGTCCACGCGCGTAGCGCACCTTCTGCCCCGGGTCCCAGGGGTCCCCCAGGAATCGCTCCAGCCGTTCGACGGAGGACAGTTCCGGAGCCCCTCCGAGCGCCCGGCGTGGTCCCCGCAGGGTGTCGATCACGGTCGGTCACCGCCGTACCCGCGTGGCCCACCGCCGGCCTCGACCAGGTCGCGCACCTCGGGCGAGAGCAAGGCGTGCAGCGGTTCTATCCGGCCGCGCAGGAACAGGTCCCGCATCGCGGGACGCTGCACCTTGCCGCTGGTGGTGCGGCGCACGGTCCCCGGACGGACCAGCAGCACCCCGGCGACCGCGATCTCGAACTCCTGGGAGATGGTCTCGTGCACCCGGGCGGCGAGCTTGGCCAGGTCCAGGTCGTAGGAGCCACCGGTGCGCACCTCCTGGATCAGCACCGCCTGCTCGCGCTCCGACCCCACCGAGAACGCGGTGCAGAACCCGAAGAGCGGACTGACCTGCTGTGCCACCCGTTCGATGTCCTGCGGATAGAGGTTCCGGCCGGCCACGATCATGATGTCCTTCAGCCGTCCGGTGACGAACAGTTCGCCGTCCAGCAGGGTGCCCAGGTCCCCGGTGCGCAGGAACCCCTCCTGGCCGCACGCGGTGGCCGAGGAGAAGGTCTCGCAGGTGTCCCTGGGCCGGTTCCAGTAGCCCCGCGCCACACTGTCGCCGCGCACCCAGATCTCCCCCACCTGGCCCTCGGGGAGCCGGGCACGGGTCGTCGGGTCCACGATGACGAGGTCGAGACCGCCGTGCACCAGGCCACAGCTCACCAGCTCGCGCTGCTGGTCCCCCTCCACCGGTGCCTCGGCCGGCGCGGACGTGACCACCCGGTGGTGCTCGAGCGCCTTGGCGTCCACGGTCATGGTGCGCACCGTCCCGTTCCTGGTGCCTCCGGTGACCAGGAGCGTGGCCTCGGCCAGCCCGTAGCAGGGCCACATGGCGTCAGGCCGCAGGCCCACGGCGGCGAACTTGCGGGTGAAGGCACGCACGGTCTCGGCGCGCACCGGTTCCGCGCCGTTGCAGGCGTTCTCCCAGCGGGACAGGTCGAGACCGGCCATCTGCTCCTCGGTGATCCGCCTGACGCACAGGTCGTAGGCGAAGTTGGGACCGCCGCCCGAGGTGACGCCGTACTCGGTTATCGCCTGGAGCCAGCGGACCGGGTGCCGCACGAAGAGCGTCGGCGGTAGCAGCACGCTGGCGCCGCCCACCGCCAGCGGGTGCAGGAGGTGTCCGATCAGCCCCATGTCGTGGTGGAACGGCAGCCAGCTCCCCATCCGGGACTCCCGGGTGGTGCCCAGGGCCCCGGCGATCTGGGCCTGGTTGGCGATGAGGTTGCCGTGGGAGACCATCACTCCCTTGGGGTCGCTGGTGGACCCCGAGGTGTACTGGAGGAACGCGATGTCGTCCGGCTCCATGTCCGGTGGACTCCAGTCGTCCTCCGCTCCGGCGGTCAGGGCGTCGGTGGCCAGACAGGGCACCCGCTCATAGCCGATCTGCGCCAGCAGCAGCGACACTCCGGGCGCGCCCCTGGCATCGGTGAGCACCGAGTGCGGCGCCGTGTCCTTGACGATCCCCACCAGTCGCTCGGTGGTGTGCTTGACGTTTCCTGGAGGCGGAGCGGGAACCGCCATGGCCCCGGCATAAAGGCAGGCGAGAAAGCTGGTGGCGAAAAGCCTGCCGGAGTTCTGTACCACGATCACCGGGTGGCCGGCCGCGCCGCGCTCCTGCAACCAGGCGGCCAGGCGGCGCGCTTCCACGTCGATCTCCGCGTAGGTGACCCGCTCCGCCCGCATCTCGGTCCCGTCCCCGCTGAGCAGGACCAGGGCCTCTCTTTCGGGTCCTTCAGTGACGTGCGCCCTCACGAGTTCGGTGAAGTTCCGGTACTCGGCCAAAGCCGCCCCCTAGTTGGATTCCCGTTCACCGGTGCCGGTTACGCGCGGGTGTGCGTCCCACAGCACAGTGCACACCGAGAGTCCGACGAAGGGCTCAACCTGAACTAGAGCGTGACTGGGTCACGCTCCGGCAAATATGTCCGGGTTGAGCACCTCTCGGGGAGGGCTCAATATCGCCTGTAGTAACTGCTTCCTTTCCTCGTTGGGTGCCAATACCCCTTGACGGATCACTCTCTTGGAGTCGTTCCCCGATGACCCGCGAAACGTTGGCGCCGTCCCCCGGAATGGTTTATTCGGAAACAGTACAGCGACTAGTAGCCGGAATGGCTCCCGGACGCCCACGAAACTGGGGTGCGATTTCTATCGGGTCGGTGCCAGCGCGCCGGCTTGCGCCCGGAGCCCTCCTCGCCCTCCTCACGACCCCGCACGGCCAGGAGGGCGAAGACCAGCGTCATCGCGGCCAGCTCGGTCTCCGTCGGCTCGCCGCGCACCACCCGCAGCAGTGGTGGGTCCGGCTCGGACTGCCCCGGCGCTCCCGGTTCGGTGGCCGCGGCGGGACCGACGAGCGACGGACCCGGGGCGGCCACCGGGGAAGAGGTGCTCATGTCGGGGGGTTCCCGTGCTTGCGTGACGGCAGGGTGCCGTCCTTGTGCCGCAGCATCTCCAGCGATCTGATGAGCGTCTCCCGGGTGGCCGTGGGGTCGATGACGTCGTCCACCAGCCCCCGCTCGGCGGCGTAGTAGGGGTGCATCAGCTCGCTGCGGTACTTCTTGACGAGCTCGGCGCGGGTGGTCTCCGGGTCCTCAGCCGCGGCGATCTCCCGCCGGAAGATCACGTTGGCCGCGCCCTCGGCGCCCATCACCGCGATCTCGTTCCCCGGCCAGGCATAGGTCAGGTCCGCGCCGATGGACCGGGAGTCCATCACGATGTACGCGCCGCCGTAGGCCTTGCGCAGCACCAGCGAGACCCGCGGCACCGTGGCGTTGCAGTACGC
>NZ_KB904658.1 GCF_000380165.1 Wenjunlia vitaminophila DSM 41686 | reverse complement strand
TTGTGAACCAGGACCGGCGTGGCCCCCGCGAGCACATAGTACGTGTGGATGTCGCGGATGGTGAGGTCGTGGGTGCGTTGTTGTTTGTGGTGGGTGTGGGTGGCGGTGAGGACGGCGGGGTCGCCGGTGGGGGTGGTGAGGTGGGTTCCGGGGGTGAGGTCACCGGCTTCGATCCAGGTGGATTGGGCTTGGNCCCAGAAGGGGTGGGTGGTGGTGGAGGTGAGGGTGGTGGTGCCGTCGGGNGTGGTGATGGTGAGGTCGACGAAGTGCTTGTCGTCCTCGGTGGTGATGGTGCCCGCGACAGGGCGTGTGGTGGTGGTTCCTGTGGTGGGGTCGGTGACGGTGACCTTGTCACCGGGTTCGACGTCCTCGATGTTCGTGCTGGAGCCGTCGGCGAGGNGAACGTCAGTGCCGGGCAGGAAGCTGTGGAAGCAGGTGTTGGCGACACTGGGTTGGATGCGAGCGGGTATGTTCGCCGGCGCTTTGGGGACGGTCTTACCAGGAGTCTTCGAGGAGGCCTTACCGAGCGCCTTCAGCAGAAGCTTCCACACCTTCGGCGCTTTGGTGGAGCCTTTGGCCATGGCCCCGCCCGGGGAGGGGAGGAACGGGAAGAAGAACTCTGCCACCACTTCCCCGACCCGGAATATCGTGTCCTCTCGGGGCTCACCGAGCATCTTCTTCGGGATGTTGTAGCCGTTCGGGAAGGGAGACTGCTCACCGGCCTCCATTTCCCGAGCTTTTTGCCCCTGCCCCGTCAGGATGTAATAGCCTTTCAGGATCTTCGTCGCGGACTCGTAGGTTCCATGAATGAAGCCGTGCATGAAGGACCCGCTCGCGCCCGTCGCCCGCCCCCACTGGCGTTTGACCCATCCACCGCCCTGTTTGGCTTTGTCCCCGACCTTGCCGGCCACGCTTTTGGCCGCATCGATCAGGCCACCGAAGAGCAGTCCGGTGGGGTCGCTGTACGTGGCGGGGTTGTTGTTGGCGTAGGCGTAGCCGTTGAGCTGTTGTGGATTGGCCGGGTCCATGACGGGGTCGACGCTGATGAAACGACCCGTGGCGGGATCGTATTCGCGGGCGCCGAGGTGGGTCAGGCCGGTGGTGGAGTCGGTGGTGCCACCGACGAACCCCTTGGTGCCCGGCCAGGCCACGGGGGCCTGTCCCCTGGGCCGCCCGAACGGCTCGGTCCGGCGCTGCTGCATCGTCAGCGAAGCATCGGTGGCGATGGCGAGTTGACCGGTGCCGTGGTGGTCACCGACGACGAAGGACAACGCGCCGTCGTCCGTCTGGATGGCCTGAAGGCCGTTGCCGAGGTCGATGTACCGAGTGACCTTCGGCGTGCTGCTGCCCTTGGCCAGCGTGATCTCGGTGGCGCCGAGGTACAGGGTCGTCTCGGTGTCCGTACGCCCGATCAGGCGATTGCCATCCGCGTCGTACACGTACGAAGTGGTGCGGTCCGCGTCGCCTTCCACCGGCTCGGTGACCGATGCGACGTGTCCCTCCAGGTCCCAGGCGTAGGTCTGGGTGTTCCCAGCGACGCTGCGGGTCTTGAGATCACCCGTGGGGTGGTAGGTGTAGGTGTCCTGCGCGGTGCCGGTCGGCCCCTGCGTGGTCACGGAGGTCAGGGCGTGCGGCTGCCCGCTTCCGGCGGCGGGGTAGGTGTAGCCGCGGGTGGTGTCCTGGGTGGGGTCACCGGCAAGGTCGTGGTTGGTCTCCGTGAGCCGGTTGCCGACCTTGTCGTAGGTGTACGAGTTCCAGTACGGGGCCGGGCCCCCGACCACCGACGCCGACGGGGACGCGGCACAGGTGGATGTGGCCTGGGTCCACTCCGCGGTGATGCGGCGGAGGTAGTCGTGGGTGAAGCACTGGGTGTCCGTACCGGTGCGTGAGGTGTCGGAGACGGACAGGACGTTGCCGGCTGCGTCGTAGGTGTACGTGGCGTCCTTGTCCACCCCACTGGCGCCCATGCGGTGCACCTGGGTGTTGGCCAGGCGTTGGGTGCCGTCCTCCCAGGTGAACGTCACGTCGACGAAGTTCTGGGTGGTGTCGTTGCTCAGGCTCGACAGCAGGGGTTTGCCGGTGAGGCTGTAGGTGGTGGTGGCCTTCATGCCGTCCCAGTCGCTGATCGCGACGGGGCGTTGGACGGCGTCGTAGGTGTAGGTGACACCGCCACCTGGCAGGGAGCCGGCCGGTGGGAAGTTGTACCCACGGAGGGTGCCGTCGCTGTTGTAGCCGGTCTGGAGCGGATAGGTGCCCGCGAGGGCGCCCTCGTTCTCGGGGATGGTGACGTTGACCAGGGTCGGCCGGTACAGCTTGTCGTACTTGGCGACCGTGCTGGTGTACGGGTGCCCGTTGTCGTACCGGGTGCTGGAGGCGAGTTGCCCCTTGCCGCTGCTGACCGTGTCGTACGTCCACGCGGCCAGCAGGTCGCCGGTCTCGCTGCCGCTGCGGAGTTCGGTCGGCCGGCCCAGGTTGTCGTAGGCGTGGAACAGGGTCTGTTCGCGGGCGTCGGTGGTGGACACGAGCAGGCTGCGGTCGTCGTAGGACCTGCGTGTGGCCCCGCTGTCCGGATCGGCGGACCTGGTCAGCCGACCGAGCTGGTCGTAGGCCCATTCCCAGGCGTTGCCAGCCGGATCGGTCAGCGTCGCCATCTCACCCCCGGGGGTGTACGTGTACCGGGTGGTGTCGAACGGTGCGGTGGCGGAACGGGTGTGGTGCTGGCGCAGCTCCGTGGCCCGGCCGCGAGCGTCCACCAGGGCGGTGGTGGCGGTCGCACCCTCGGGTGGAATCACGGTGGTGCGGTCACCGTGATAGGTGGTGCGGCTGGTGGCCCACGTGACGGTGTCGCTGCCGTTCCCGAGTACCTCCTTGGACTCGGTGGCTCGCCCCAGTCCGTCATAGGTGGTCCACGTCTGCGATTCGACCTCGCGGGCGTCCTCGACCGTCTGGAGGACGATTGAGGGGGCGCCAAGGGCGTAGTAGGGGGCGAACGTCTTGGTGGGCAGGCCGCGGTCGTCGTAGAAGGTGTCGGTGAGCAGCCTGCCGCCGTCCGGGCCGGGTGACTGGGTCTGGCGGGGGCGCAGGAACCCGTCATAGAGGGTGTAGGACGTCAGCCTGCCCTGGGGTCCGGGAACGATGGTGCCGACGGCGGCTTGCCGGTTCTCGGCCACGGCGTAGGTGAACTCGTAGCTCGGATCGGTGTAGTTCTTCACGCGGTCGGGCCGCCAGATCTTCCAGGTCCGGCCGAGCGCGTCATAGATGATGTCGGTGCGCAGGTTGTTGGTGTCGATCTCGGTGACCGGCAACCCACGCAGCGGTTCCAACGTGGTGGTTGTGGTCTGCGCCGTCGCTGGATTGTCGGCGTCGGCGGGCGGGCTCGTCACCTTGATGCTGGTGGGGATGCCGGTGGTCGGCGTGTAGGCGGTGGTCGTCGTACGGCCGTCGTCGCGTGGGGTTCGGGAGAGCTGTTCGCCGGCGGTGTCGAAGACCACGTTCGCGGTGAGGTCGGTGACCGCCAACTCGCGACCGTATTGGTCGAAGGTGACTCCTGACTCAAGGTAGGTGGCCTGGGTTCCCGAGTGCTTCTTCAGGGTGGCCATCGCGGTGGCGTCGCCCTTGGTCGGGGCCTGACCGTAGGCGCCCCCGTCGTAGGCTGTGCGGACGTCGGAGATGACGTCGGTGCTGCGGTCGGGTGTGGCGTCACAGGAGACGGCGACCGTCTCCACCCGGGAGACCGCGGAGAGGAAGTTCCCGTCGCCGGCTGGCGCGTACCACGTGCGGGTGCACTGGTTGTCGTTGCTGACCGCCGCGTCTCCCCGGTCGTCCACGGTGACCGGGCGTCCCGCCACGGTGTCGTAGGTGGTGGAGCTGGTGGCCACGCGCCACTCGGCCCCCGCGCCGTCGTCCAGCGACAGGTAGTCCCGACTGGAGGCAATACCCGAGAAGTCCGCGGTGACCGTGCCCCAGGGGCGGGTCCGACTGGCGGTCTGGTGGTGCCACGGCCGGTCCACCGTCTTGCTCAGGATCTTCCCGCCCGGCGCGGAGTAGGTCTCGGTCTTGTAGGCGAACCCAGCGACTGAGGAATGATCGACGATCGGGTCACCCTCGCCCTCGCCCAGGGTGACGGTGACGTCCTTGGTACCGCCCTCGGGTCCGGCCCGGTCGCCGTGCATGCCCCGCAGGAAATAGGAGTCCTGCTGCGATTTCATGCCTTCGCTCGGGCCCCCGGTCAGCTCCCGGACGTGTCCGTAGCCACGCCAGGTGGACCAGGTCTTGAACTTCTCCTTGGTCAGCCCGTCATCGTCGTCATAGTGCCAGGCCGCGCCGTCCAGGTACTGGTACCGGGTCACCTCGGCCTCGGCGCCACCGGTGAGGTCGGTGGCCGCCACCTCGCTCACCACGTACTTGTTGAACCACTGCTGGGTGGGTCCTTCCGTGGTGGTACCGCCGACGAACTGTGGGAAGCACCGCGTGGTGTTCGACTCAGGCGTCGGCAGCGCGTCCCAGTCACACACGGGATCGGAGTAGTTGACGGCGACTTCCCCACCGAACTCGTCCAGGACGGAGGACAGGCGTGCCTTGATGAACGGAGCCTTGCCATCGCCGGTACGGTCCAGGCGGTTCGGTCGCTGGGTGTAGTCGAACGTGACCTTTGGCAGAGCAATGGCCGGGGTGGCAGCCTTCCCGGTGTGCTGCACCGAGGTCAGGAGGAGTTGACGGTCGACGTCCGCCTCACCCCACTCGTGCCCCAGCGTCCAGGAGTCCACCGTGGTGTAACTGTCGGCCTTGAGGATCTGTGCGTCGATCTGGGTCAACCGCTTGCGGGTCCAGAACGTGGGGGCCAGCCGGCCCTGGTCGCAATCCGTGCCCGCCGCGCAGTTCAGATCCCAGGGGGTGTCCTGCCAGTACTCCGGATGCTCGTCGATGGCGTCCTCAGCGCAGCTCGTCGCGCCTGAGAGGCAGCGTTCACTGGAAGTGAAGTCCACCTTGGCCAAGGCCTTCTTGGCGTACAGGTCAGTGGACTCGAGGCCGTACTCGACCCGGTCCAGGTAGCCACCACGAATGTAGGAGGTGTCGTCCTCGGCCTTGAGATTGCGGCCGTAGGAGTTGGTCTCCTTGGTGTAGTAGTACGCCATCGCGTTGCCGTGTGGGTCCACGACGTAGTCCAGGTTCCACCGCCATGCCTGCTGGCACCAGGACTCAGCGAACGTCGACGCGTGGCACGGGTCGTTGGCGCCGTTGCCGAAGACAGGAACGGTCCAGGTGGACTCGGTGGTGTCCTTGCCCGCTACCCAGCCGTTGAGCTTGTTGTTGTACTCGAAGAAGTACTGCGTGCCGTCCGGGGTGGTGACACGCCAGTACTCGTTGTTGTCGTCACCGTTGTCGCGTGCGCTGTTGGTCAGTCTTGCGATCTTGGTGCCGTCGTCATCCTTCAGCTTCCACTCGTTCTCGCTGACCGGGACCAGTTCGCCGGCGCCACCGTTGAAGGAAATGGTGGCGTTGTCGTAGCCCCAGCACAGATCGCCCGGCTTGTTCCCGTCGGCGTTGGTCACCCCGTCGTCGGAGCAGGGCTTGTAACGGCGCTCGATGTAGCCGGGCCCCAGGTCGAAGCCGTCGCCCACCCAGGAGGACTGGTTGTTCGTGTTACCCGTGCGACCGTCGATGCGCCCCGAGGAATAGTTCAGCGAGACGTCGGGCACCAGCCCACCCGGCACGTCGGGCGCCGGCATTCCATAGGCCCAGTTGAAGTGTCCCGAGGAGAGATCGGTGTTCCACGTCGCCGCCGACGACAGCGGGCTGGCCCGGAAGTCCCCCGCGTCGCTGGCGGCCTCGGCCACGACCGCCAGCACCGTTGTGGCATCCGTCCGCAGCGGCGCCTCGCTGGAGGTCAGCGTCTGCTTCTCGGTGTCATT
Source organism: Wenjunlia vitaminophila DSM 41686 (assembly GCF_000380165.1). Taxonomy (GTDB): domain Bacteria; phylum Actinomycetota; class Actinomycetes; order Streptomycetales; family Streptomycetaceae; genus Wenjunlia; species Wenjunlia vitaminophila. The sequence continues at coordinate 255,349 of NZ_KB904658.1, read as the reverse complement.
GCGACTGGCCAGGGGTGTGGCCTCCCGGCAAGGTAACCGGCTCGGCGTGGTGAGGACACAGTCGGGGAGCTCGACCAGGCGCAGCCTGGACGCGTGAGCACCACCGAACGCCTGGGCGAAGTCGGTGTAGTCCACGGTCACCGTGGTCTGCGTCGGCTTCTTGAACGACGTGTCCTTCGGCGTGAGCGTGAGCAGCAGTCCGTTGATCCCCGCGGCCTCCGCCCTGTGCTGCTCCAGGACTCGCACCTCGGTTCTTCGTGGGTGCGGTGTCGACGGAATCGTGAGGGCGATCGGCAAGCCGCCGGGCTGCACGGTGGCCGTGCCGCTGGCGGCACCCTGGTCCATCTGTATGACGGCGCTGGCGGGCTTGGGCCACTGAGCTCGAGGGGGTTTCGCCGCGGGCCTGGGACCAGTGTCGTGCCTGCTGCGCTTGGCCTTGGCGTCGTGCACGGCGACCGGCTTCTCTGACGCGGGTACCTCAAGCCGGTCATCACTCGCCCGCGCGGTGTCAGGCAGCGCGGTCCCTTGGAGAAGCGCGGCGAGGAGGGCGGCTGACACGGCCGCCGCGAGAGATCGTCCCCATACCCACCGGTCGCGTGCCCTCACCCTACGGTTCATGCTCTCGTCATCCCTTCCCTGGTTCGCCGGCCCTGGGGGTGCCCAGGCCCGGTACACAGCTCTCTGTGTCAGTGGACGAACGGCAGGTCAGGTCGGCGGCACGGTGAGCCACCCCCGACCCGTGAGACGGGTCAGTCGGCACCCGGGACGGTTGTCGGGACTCCGGGCCAGCCCTCAGCGAGCTTCTGCACCTGTGGTGCGGTCAGTGATCCCTGGAAGGTCCACACGTCGTCCAGGGCGCCGGGCCACGTCCGCGTGCTCCAGGTGTCGGCCTGTTTGTCCCGGCCGAGTTGCAGGGACTTCGTGGCGTTGAACGACGGGACGTTGGACGACCAGGCGACCTCGTCGGCGCAACCAGGGTCGTCCGCTGCCCCGTCGTTGTCGGCGTCGGTACAGGTGAACTGGTGGAGTTCCCCGTTGACGTACAGCTGGAGGTGGTCGGCGAAGCCGTCGTACACCAGCGCCAGGTGCGTCCACTCCTCCGGGAAGAAGGCGGGGCTGGACACCGTCACCGTGGGAGCACCGGCCGTGTCGGCGCTGGTCACGGTTGCTTCCCACCGTCCCAGGGGTGGGGGCTCTCCCGTGGTGGACGGTGGGACGTAGCGGATGGTGTAGGCGCTGTTGTGGGCGCCCTCCTGACTGACCACCGTCACGGCGCTGTCCGGGGTCCGGCCGGCCAGTTGTGCCCAGGCGGTGACAGTGAAGCTCACTCCGGTGTCGGTCGGAGCGCTGCTGGTGTAGGCGTATCCGGTGTCGCTGGTCAGGGCGAGAGCACCGGAGTCCACCCGGCTTCCGGTGGTGATCTCGGCGTCGCCGTGGAGGGTCATGGCACGTGCGTGGGTGGAGGCGTCAGGGGTGGTCGGTGGGGTGGTGTCGGTGGCCTGGTCCAGCTTCCAGCGGCCACTGACCACCGGGTGTTGCCGGAACAGTTGACGCACCTCGTCCGACGACAGGGGCCGGTCGTACAGGCGCAGGTCGTCGATGTCGCCGGGGAAGTAGTTGCCGGGGGTACCGCTGTACGATCCGGCGCCCATCTGTAGTGGTCCCGAGGCGTACCAGGCGTTGCCGGTCAGGGTGGTGGTGCCGGCCCGTTGGCCGTTGACGTACAGGGTCAGGGTGTGGGTGACCATGTCGTGGACGCCGACCAGGTGGGTCCACTCCCCGCCCTGCGGAGCTGGTCCGGTGGTCTGGATCGCACGGTGGGAGCCCGCGTCAGGGGTGTCGGCGTCGTGCTGGTTGAAGATCCATTTGTCGTAGTAAGCGGAGTAGAACAGTTCCCCGCCGCTCTGGTGGGTGCCGGTCTGGGTGACCACCACGGCGGTGTGGTCGGGTTTGGTGGCGTCCAGGCGGACCCACACCGACATCGCGAAACTCCGGAACGTGTTGATGTGGGGGGCTCCGGCCACCCCGCGGTCATCGACCCCGTCCAGGCGCAACGCGGTGCCGGCCACTCCGACGCCGCCCGGGGTGGGGCCACCGTGGAACACCGCGGGCAGCACGTCGCCGTGGCCGGCCACCTCGGTCACGCCCTCGCCCGGAGTCTCGTCGAGGGGGAACACTGCCACCGCGGTGCGGTAGGGGCCGTCCAGGCGTTGCTTGCCGAACAGTTCGGAGACCTCACTGGCGGCGATGGGCCGGTCGAAGAACTGCACCTCGTCCACCGCTCCGGGGAAGAACCTGCCCGGTGCGCCGTCGCGGACGGCGGCGCCGAGGGTGATGCCCATGCGGGCGTCCCAGGCCGTGGGCGCGTACGGGGTGGTGGCCGCCAGGGCCCCGTTGACGAACAGCCGCATCTCGTGTGCGGTGGCGTCGTAGGTTCCCACCAGGTGGGTCCACTGACCAGCCTGTACTCCGGGGGAGCCGGACTGGACGGCCCGCACCGTCGTGGCGCCCGCCGTGTCGGTGGCGTGGCGGGTGAACGCCCACGCGTCGGCGCTCTTGGCGTAGGACAACTCGAACCCGGGAACGTTGATCCCGGACTGAGCGACGACGACGGCATCGCCCCCGGGTGCGGTGGCGGGCTTTGCCCAGGCAGCGACCGAGAACCCGACGCTGGTGTCCACCACGGACAACGGCGTGCGAACGTGGTCGTCCACGCCGTCCAGACGCAGTGCCGTGTTGACGGCTCCCTCGGCGCCGAGAGCCGCGCCGCCGTACAGGGTGGCGGTGCGGGGCGGGGTGGAGCCCCTCGCCTCGGTGGCACCTGCCGGGTCGTCGAACTGCCAGGTCGCACGGTCCGGCTGTCCGGTCTTCACCCGGAAGTGGTAGGTGTCGGTGCCGCTGGCGTTGCCGGCGGAGTCGTACGCCTTGGCGGTGATGAAGTTGACTCCTGCCCGACTCGGCAGCACCTTGATGCTGCGCGGGGCGCCGTCTGTGGTCGTGATGGTGTTGGCCGGCGTGGGGTCCCCGTTGATGCCGTACGCATAGCTGGTCACGTCACTGCCGGCACCGGCGAGGGTGAACGTGCCGTAACGCCCCACCCCGTCAATCCACGGATCATCGGGATCTTCCGACGTTGACGGTGGATACTCCAGAGACGTGATCTGGGGTTCCTTCGGTGCCGTGGTGTCCAGGACGAAGTAGCAGCCGTTGTCGGAGCTCCACGGTGACCAGTTTCCCCGTCCCACGAACGGGCGCGGAAGGCCACCCGGTGATGTTCCGGTATCGACGACGGCAACGTGATCCCGAAGTCGGAACCGGAACTCTTCGACGTGGACCTCGTGGATGTCCACCTGGCCTTCCAACCGTCAGCGCTCGTTGCCCACCACACCTGGAACTGCACCGCGACCGAGTCACCGTCCGGGTCGGTGACATCACTGGCCCGTACCTTCGGCAGAATCCGCACCCGCGCGGGCTCGGACGCGGTCTTACACGTCCCCCCGGGGTCCATCGTCAACTGCGACATCCGGATCTGCGACGGCGGGCGGTTGTACTTCACCCGCAGGAACGCGTCGTCGGAGAACCTCTTCCACGCGTTGGGATCCGTCTCGTCCTCGGCCTTCAGCCCGAATGTCACCTGGGACCATGACCGTGACGCCGCGAGGCTGACCGTGTCCTTCACGTTGAACTCCGCGTCCGCCGCCGCACACCCCACACGGCCGTACGCGATGTCCTGTGTGTCCACGTAGTCGATCCAGAAGTCGGACGTGTACTGCGAGTTCCAGGTCGTGGACGAGGAGATCGCCCGGGTCCGCCACAGGTTCACCTTCGCCGGGTCACACGACGCCGCCCACGTCTCCCGGACCACGAACTCCGCCGAGAGGATGGTCTTCCCCACGAACCGCGACGTCGGGATCGTGTAGAACAGGCGCTTGGTGTCATGCGGCATGCAGTAGTCCCAGTTGCAGTACCCCATGCCTGCGTCGGACTCGTCGTTGAACCGCCACTGCGGAGAGTCCGCCCAGTACTTCGACGCCATCGTCCACGCGGTCGCCTTCGGCGAGTACCACTGCGGATCGATCAGCACGGGGTACACCGTGTCCGCTCCCGCCAGTACCTCGCGGTCCGGGGTCAGCACCAACTCTCCCCCGCCCGCGGTGACGTCCACTCCCAGCGGCGCGAGCTTGCCCGATTCGGTCGGCGCCGGGAAGTCCTCGGCCGACGCACCCGCCGTCCCGGCTGTCGCCGCTGATCCGGATGTTTCCTGGCCCGCCGGCGCGGCCTGCTCCGGTCCACTGGAGTCCCACATCATCGGTGTCGGCGCGCTGAACACCACACCCCCGGCGCCGTTGTCCACCGCCTCCACTCCACCGGCGGGCCCCTCGCGCACCGACAGCGTCGCGGACTCCACCCCCACCCGCAGCTCAGCCAACTCCGGACTCTTGGCTGCCTGCGCCGACTTCACCACCAACAGTTGCGAGAAACCGTCCACCTGGGCGCGCACCCGCAGGTCCACATCCGGTAACACCTCCGGATAGGTCGCGGTGTCCCCCTCCACTCGAGGGGCAGGCAACGTTGTCGGCCACGAGAGCGCCAACGACCGTCCCGCTCGCTCCAACCGCACCAGCGGACCGTCGCCGCCACCCGAAAACTCCAGCCCCACCGTCACCGCACCCGGCACCAGCGTCCCGTCCGCCGACTGCGCCAGATCCGTGTCCACCGGCTTCCACGCACCGTCCACCCGAGCGCGTACCGGCCGCAGGTGCTCGATCGCCTCGAGTTCCCCCTCGGGCGTGGCGAACACCTCGCTGGTCTCCCCGCGCAGCGCGGTGGCCTCCACCCGCCGGCCGGAACGTTGTGCCGCTGATAACGCCTCATCAGCCGAGGAAGCCTTGGGAGAGGCTTGTGGTCCCTGTCGGGACGCCGCTGGTGCGCTGCTTTGTTCTGGCGCACCAGTAGGGGATGAAGCCCTTGCGGTCGCCCCAGCGAACGACCCCGGCAACAGGCCCATGGACAGGGCCAGGCTCACACCAGCAGCAGCAACCCCGCCCCACCGGCGGAGACGCCCCGTCCGAGCCACCATCCCCAGCCCTCCCCAAATCCCGCATACGTGAAGATCGTATGGAGCCAGGATGAAGGCTAGGGGCAGCCGTAAAGCGAGAACTAGACCGCCGTACCGGGACACTCAGTCAGGAAATCGACACCCAGCGATACAAACGGACGTGATCTACACCACATCACGAGTTCACCATCACGCAGCCCAGCGGCAGCCGCCTTCCCCGCCGCGCCACCGCCGAGTGGGCCCACTCCACGGCCACCCGCGCCGCGTCACCCTCAGCCTCGGCGATCCGCAGGTCAGCGCCGTAGCGGAGAATCCCGCCGAAGGCTCCGCGCCGCCGTGGGGCACCGCTCCGTCAGGTGTCACTCGTTCGGCTCTCCCGGCGGCCGGTCGGGGTCGTCAGTGCCGCGCCGGGCCGTCGTCATCGGGGGGCGGGGACTCCGAGGGCCAGGAAGGGGGAGGGCGGGGGTCGCGAGGGCGCACGAGGTAGCGCAGCCAGAGCAGGGCCACCATGGTGATCACGGTCCAGCCGACCGTCTGGATGACGATGACCAGGTGCTCCTGGGCGGAGGTGAGGGCGGGCTCGTCGCTCCCGTCCGGCGTCCCGGTCTGGCGGTCGGAGCTCGAGGCCAGGGCGATCGCGATGGCGATTTCACGCATCGAGTCCCACAGCGCGTGCAGCGCGACGACCCCGAAGTACGCGCCGAGGAGCCCGCCACTGGCGCGGAGTCGCCCGGTGCGCGCGGCGGCGCCGAACAGCACGGCGCCGACGATCGCGGTCCACAGGCCGTGTCCGAACGGCGCCAGGACGCTGCGCGCCACCTCGGTCTCCACCAGCGCCAGCAGGGACGACGAACCGGTGTCGGCACCAGCCGCCCTCAGCGCGTACCCGGCGTTCTCCAGCCCCGCGAACCCGAAACCCACGGCGCCCCCGAGCACGGCGCCGTCCCGCGCCCGGTAGAAGGGGAGCCCGACCGACACCAACCACAGCGCGGCCAGCTTGACGCCCTCCTCGATGACCCCCACGCCCAGGAAGATCCACACCGAGGGGCGCAGGAGGTAGTTCTCCAGCACCGCGGCGCCCAGCGCACCGAGTGTCGCCCCCGCCACGAACGCGGCCACCAGCCGCGCCGGTCTCAGCGCACTGTGTGGGCCGAGGCGACCGAACGCCCAGACGACGAACGTCACCGGCACCAGGAAGCTGCCGATCAGGACGAGCACGGAGAGGAGGGCGACGTCGCCGGTGGAGAAGGTGGCCAGTGCGGCGAGCGCCCACAGCACCAGCCCGCCGCTGAACACCCACAGCCACGGCGGAGGGCGGCGGGCGGGACCTCGACCCGCCCCGCTGGGTCCGGCCCGCACCATCCCGACCTCACCATCCAGCCACGGGTAACCTGCCGCATCCCAGTCCACGGCCCAGGCCTGGGAACGGCAAACCAGCAGACCCAAACAGCCCACCGGCGCCGACGGCGGGAGCTCGCACGGCACCGCGCCGGCCGCGGTCGCGCGCCGTCGCGACGGGTGGCGGACGACGGCGGCGGACGACGGCGGACGACGGCGGCGGACGACACGCGGAGCCGACAGGCGGCGCGCGGCCTTCCGTACGGGGCAGGCCGGCGGCGGACGACGGTGACGCGGGCCGCGCCGTGCGGCCCGCGTCACCGGGCGTCTCCGCCCGCCTGCCCCGCCGTCGGCGTCAGCAGCAGCGGCTCTGCGGGTTCTCCTCCCGGTGGCGGGTCCGCTGCCGCTCGTACGCGCGGCGGCTCGGGGCGGGCGTGCCGGGGTGCCGTTCCTCGTGGCTCCGGCAGAAGCGCTCGTAGGCGGCCGTGCCCGAGATCTCCCGCAGGTACCAGCGGACGTCCCGCAGGACGCGGGCCGGCGGCCCGAGCAGCACGGCCACCCTCACCGCCGGTGTCCCTTCGGCCCGGACGACGAGTCGCCGGCAGCGGCGCCCACGAGTTCCTCCGACCGCTCACCGGATATGAGGATCTTGGACTCGACGAACGGCGCCTCGGTCGTCGGCAGGGGTTGGGCGGACCGCACGGCCCGGACGCACACGACCGCGGCGTGGACGATCACCACGGCGACCAGCACCAGGAAGACGATCATGATGATGCCGTCCACGGTGGAGTTGAGCACGACGGTCTCCATGTCGTCGAGCGACTTCGCGGGCGGCAGCACCTTCCCGGCGTCGAGCGCGTCCGCGTACCGCTCACGCTGGGCGAAGAAGCCGATCTTCGGGTTGTCGTGGAAGATCTTCTGCCAGCCCGCGACGAACGTGACGGCGACGTCCCAGGCCAGCGGGATGCCCGTCACCCAGGCCCAGCGCAGCTTGCCCGCCTTGATGAGCAGCGTCGTCGCGACGGTCAGGGCGATCGCCGCCAGGAGCTGGTTGGCGATGCCGAACAGCGGGAAGAGCTGGTTGATCCCGCCGAGCGGGTCGGTGGCCCCCACGTAGAGGAAGTAGCCCCACAGGCCCACGATGATGGCGCTGGTGATCCAGATGCCCGGCTTCCAGGTGACGCGGCCGATCGGCTTCCACACGTTGCCGAGCATGTCCTGGAGCATGAACCGGCCGACGCGGGTACCGGCGTCCACCGTGGTGAGGATGAACAGCGCCTCGAACATGATGGCGAAGTGGTACCAGAACGCTCTCATCCCGTCACCGCCGAACACCCCGGAGAAGATGTCGGACATGCCGAAGGCGAGCGTCGGCGCTCCTCCGGTCCGGGAGATCAGGCTGGTCTCCTCGACGGACTTGGCCGCCGCGGCCAGGTCGTCGGGGCTGATGGTGAAGCCGAGGCCGGCCACGGCCTGCGACGCGCTGTCCACGGTCGTGCCGAGGAGTCCGGACGGGGCGTTCATGGCGAAGTACAGCCCCGGGTCCAGCACCGATGCCGCGATCAACGCCATCACGGCGACGAACGACTCCATCAGCATCGCGCCGTAGCCGATGAGCCGGACCTGCGACTCCTTCTGGACCAGCTTGGGCGTCGTGCCGGAGGACACCAGGGCGTGGAACCCGGACAGCGCGCCGCACGCGATGGTGATGAACAGGAAGGGGAACAGCGACCCGGCGAACACCGGTCCGGTGCCCGACTCGGCGAACGGGGACACCGCGTCGTTCTTCAGCGACGGCGCGCTGACGACGACACCGATGGCCAGCAGCGCGATCGTGCCGATCTTCATGAAGGTCGAGAGGTAGTCGCGGGGCGCGAGCAGCATCCACACCGGCAGCACGGAGGCGACGAAGCCGTACCCGACGAGGCAGAACACGAGGGTCGTGGGTGACCAGGTGAAGGCGTCGGCGAGCGAGGAGTTCTCGACCCAGCCACCGCTGACGATGGCCAGCAGGAGCAGGGCGACACCGATGAAGCTGGTCTCGACTACCCGGCCCGGGCGCAGGTAGCGCAGGTAGAAGCCCATGAAGAGGGCGATGGGGATGGTCATCGCCACGGAGAACGTGCCCCAGGGGGACTGGGCGAGGGCGTTGACGACGACGAGGGCGAGCACGGCCAGCAGAATGATCATGATTGCGAGGACGGCGATCAGCGCCGCGGTGCCGCCGACCGTGCCGATCTCGTCCCGGGCCATCTGGCCGAGGCTCTTGCCGTTCCTGCGCATGGAGATGAAGAGCACCACCATGTCCTGCACGGCCCCGGCGAAGACCACACCGACGACGATCCACAGGGTGCCGGGCAGGTATCCCATCTGCGCCGCCATCACCGGGCCCACCAGCGGCCCCGCACCGGCGATGGCGGCGAAGTGGTGGCCGAACACGACGCGCCGGTCGGTGGGCTGGAAGTCCACACCGTCCTCGAGCCGTTCCGCCGCGGTGGCCCGCCGGTCGTCCAGTTCCAGGACACGGCGGGCGATGAAACGGGAGTAGAAGCGGTAGGCGATGGCATACGAGCAGAGCGCGGCAGTGACGAGCCAGATGGCCGAGATCTCCTCGCCGCGGGTGAGGGCGACCACGCCCCAGGCGACGGCGCCCACCAGGGCGACACAGGTCCAGATCAGAACTGACTTCGGTGTGGGTCTCGCACTGCGGACGCCGTTGGTAGACAAGGGTGCTCCAGAGGTTCGTCTTGGGGGTACGAAAGGGACGCCGTTGCGGTAGCGACTCGCGGGCGGCGGGAGGGGTGCGGAACGTCCGGCGGGTCGCTCGGGGACGGTGTGGGGACCGTGGGGACGTACGGGTGCCGGGCAGGCCGGTCACCCGCCCGGTGGGGGGACGGAGGGGTCAGCCGCTTCCTGCCGACGGGGCGTGCGCCCGCAGCTCCGCCGGCCGGGGCCTCGACCGTCTGCGCAGCAGCGCGGCGCAGGTCAACAGGGCTGCGGCGAGGGGCACCCACAGGAGCTGGTACCAGTAGAAAAACGGCCAGCCCATGAGGCGCGGTTCGACCCGCATGCTCACCGGCGCGAGCAGCGGCCCGACGAACACGGCCGCCAGGCAGATCCGCGCGCCCGTGCGGGCACGGGGGGCCCGCACGTCCCCGCGGTGCGTTCTCGACTCAGCAGTCACTGGCCGAAACTGCCGTCTCCACATCCGGCGACACCTCTCCCCTCACCTCGTCGGCGGGCGCTATCGGTCCAGGTGAGCGCGTCGCTTCCGACGTGTTCCCCACCTGATGACACAGGACTGTTCATTGACTCAAATCGATGGTTCACTCCAGGGCTGTCGAAGGTTCCTTCCTTTTCCGTGCTGGTGACCCACCCGGCCTCGTGACGGCCTCCCGGAAGGGTCCTGCGTCCGGTAGTTGCGCGTCGGCCCGTGGAGGTTGACCCACAACCTGGCCGGATTTCGACCATCCACGGTCCCGTGCCCCACCGGACCGGTGGAAGTCCCGCGGCCACGAGCCGGACACCAGGCCGCAATGAACATGGAGGAGCCATGAACAACCTCACCCCCGTGATCGCCTGCGCCGCCGTCGTGACGGTGGCCTCGGCGATCGCGCTGAGGGGCGGACGTCTCGCCTCCGCGAGCGGAGTCAGGGCGGACCTCGAGGACTGGGCTCTGGCGGACCGCCGACAGGGAGGGGTACTGATCTGGTGCCTCCTCGGCGGCACCGTCTACACCGCGTACACCTTCACCGCCGTGCCCGGCGCCGTCTTCAGCTCCGGCGGGATCGGGTTCTACGCCCTGCCCTACACCGTCATCATCTGCGCGCTCGCCTTCGTCCTGCTGCCGAAGCTCGCCGCCACCGCACGCGCCCACGGGCACGTCACCGTCGCCGACTTCGTACGGGACCGGTACGGGTCACCGCTGCTCGCCCTCGCCGTGGCCCTCACTGGGATCTTCGCCACGATGCCGTACATCGCCCTGCAACTGCTCGGCCTGCGGGCCGTGCTGAGCGTGCTGGGGCTGCACGCCGACGGCCTGGCCGGCGACGCGGCGCTGACGGCGGTGTTCGCGGTGCTGGCCGTGTCGACCTACCGGTACGGGCTGCGCGCCCCCACCCTGGTGTCGGTCCTCAAGGCGGTGCTCGTCGTCGGCTCGACACTGGCCATCGGCGCCTTCGTCTTCGGCCGCCTCGGGTCGCCGGCCCACCTCTTCGAGCGCGCCGACGCGGCGCTCGTCGCGCGCGACGGCGTCTCGACACTGGTGCCCGACGCGTCCCTGGCGCCCGCCTACGTGTCCCTCGCGCTGGGTTCGGCTCTCGCACTCTTCGCCTTCCCCCACGTCCTGCTGGTCGCCTTCTCCGCCCGCACCGGCGCCGTCCTGCGCCGCTCCTCCGTCACGCTGCTGGGCTGGACGGCCATGCTCGGACTGTTCGCCGTGTTCGGTGTCGGGGCACTGGCGTCGGGCGTCGAACCACCACCGGGCCGCTCGGAACTGGCGATCCCGCTGCTCGTGCTGGACATCGCCCCGGGCTGGGCCGCCGGACTGATCCTGGGGGCGCTCGTGGTGGCCGCGCTCGTCCCCGCGGCGGTGATGTCCATCGGCGCGGCAACGCTGTTCGCGCGGAACGTCTACCTGGAGTTCGTCAACCCCAGGGCCACCGCGTCCCAGGTGACCCGCATGGCCCGGATGATGTCCCTCGTCGTCAAGGTCGGCGCGCTCGTCTTCGCGCTGGCGCTGCGCGACCAGGCGGCCATCAACCTCCACCTGCTGGGCGCCGTGTGGGTGCTCCAGATCCTGCCGACGATCGTGCTCGGGCTGCTGCACCGGACACCGCACCGCGTCTCGCTGCTCTCGGGGTGGCTGCTCGGCATGGTGGTCGGGACCGCCCTCGTCAACGCCGGCGGCTTCTCCTCCATCGTCCGGGTCCACACCGGCCCCATCGACGTTCAGGTGTACGCGGGCGTGGTCGGCCTCGCCGTCAACCTCACCGTCGTCGCCGCGATGAGCCCCCTGCTCGACCGGCTGGGCGTCCCACGCGGCCTCGTCGGACTGCTCCAACCGGTCCGCGCCGTGCGCCACGAGGGGGTGTCCCGGTGAGAGGAGTGCGGAAACCCTCGCGTCACAGCGGCATCACGGCGACGGTCCAGAACCAGGCCGAGGACCTGTCCGGGGCCCTGGGCGCGCCGGCCGGCGGCCACGAACCGCCGGTGGGGCGGACGGACACGGCGGCGAACGACCTGGCCGGGGCGTCCGTGTCGGACACCGAGGCCGGTGCCGACCTGCGGGACGTGGAGCGCGAAACCGCGCTGATCAGGCTCTTCGACGGGTACCACGCCCAACTGGTCCGCATGGCAGTGCTGTTGGGTGCCGAGCAGGACGCCGAGGACGTGGTCGCCGAGGCGTTCTGTGTGCTGCACCACCGTTGGTACCGGCTCCGTGCGCCGGACGCCGCGCCCGCGTACCTTCGTTCCGTGGTGTGCAACCTGGTGCGGATGCGGATACGACGCCTCCAGGTGTCGCGTCGTCACGCCGGCGTCGATCTGCCCGACATCGACTCCGCCGAGTCCACGGCGATGCTGCACGAGGAGCAGCGGCAGGTGGTCGACGCGCTCAAGAACCTGCCCGCCCGTCAGCGGGAGGCCCTGGTGCTCCGTTACTGGATGGACCTGAAGGAGCGGGAGATAGCGGAGGCGATGGGGATCAGCGCCGGCGCGGTGAAGTCGCACATCTCCCGTGGGATGCACGCGTTGTCGCGTGCGATGGGATCCTGCCGATGAGTGTGGACGACGCCGAGACCCGGTTGCGCGACACGCTCGACTCGATAGCGCAGAGCGTGAGCCCGTCCCCCGACGCGTACGCCAAGGCGCGGTCGGAGTGGCAGCGGCGCGACCGGCGACGGCGGCTGATCATGCTGGTGCTCGCGGTGCTGATCGTGGCCGTGGCGGACATCGTGGGTCTGTGGGCGCTGCACTCGCTGGCGCAGCCGGACCCGCCTCCGCGGCACGAGCGGATCGATGTGATCGTCCAGCCCTGAACACGTGACGCGCGGGGTGTGAACGGCGCGTCGGACCCGGCCGCGGCCACGGGGTCCCCCAGGCGAGGAGCCAGAACGCGGAAGAGGTCCCGGAGCGAACTCCGGGACCTCTTCCGTGCGCGGCACCGTGCGCCGGTGCCACATCGTCCGCCCTTCGGGCGGGCGGCCTCAGCTCATGTCGCGGGACAGCGTCCACAGGGCGTTGACCACGCGTTCCACGTCGGCCTTCTGGTGGAACAGGTGCGTCGACACACGGATCACGCTGTGCGGCTTGGCGGAGCCGATGACGGGGAAGTCGCTGGTGCGGATGACGATGCCGTACTCGTCCTTGAGCCGTTGCACCAGCTTCGTCGTCTTCTGCCCGTCGAACACGTCGCGCGGGTCGCTGAACGGCGCGAAGGAGGTGAGCGCGCACACCAGCCGCGGGTCGTCCTTCGGCGAGTACAGCGACTTCACGCCCCAGCGCTCGACGACGAGTTCCCTCAGGTGGGACGACAGACCCAGGACGTGGTCCTGGATGCGCTGCCGACCGATGCGGTCCCACACCTCGCAGACCTCGCGGACACCGGCCATGACCGCGAGGCTGCCGTTGCCGACGCTCTGCAGGTCCGCGGCGATGTCGTAGCTCGCGGTGGGACCGTTCGAACGGGCCGGCCTGCCGCCCTCCGACGGGTAGCCGCTGGAGACCACCGGCCAGAACTCGGGCAGGGGGTTGGGGTTGTGGGCGGCAATGACCTTGTTGCGGATGTAGAGGATGCCCGTGCCGCCCGGGCCGCACTGCCACTTCGCGGCCGATCCGGCCAGGAAGTCCACACCGAGCTCGTGGAAGTCGTACGCCATCATGCCGGGTATGTGCGCACCGTCCACGACGGTGGTCAGCCCGTACTCCTGGGCGAGTTTGGCAAGCATGCGGATCGGCAGCATGGTGCCGGTCTTGTAGGTCGGGGCGGAGAAGAGCAGCACCTTGGTGCGCGAGGTGATGGCCTTCCGGAAGAGCGCCACGTAGTCCTCGGCCCGCTGGTCGTTGCCGACGGGCAGCGCGACCCGCTTGATCACCACGCCGAGCCGGTCCCGCGCGAGCGCCATCGGCACGTTGCCTCCGGAGTGCTCGTGGTTGGTGGTGAGGATCTCGTCGCCCTCCTTCAGGGCGAGTCCGGCGATGATCTTCGACATGCCGTCGCTGGTGTTGTGTGACACGACGAGCTCGTCGGGGTCGCACCCGTAGCCGCGGGCGGCGACCTCCCGGACGTCGGCGAAGTTGCTGTAGGCGGCGATCGCCCCGGCGGCGACCTCGCGGTGCACGTTGTCGACTCTGTCGAGGACCTCGCGCGGCGGCGAGCCGACGGTGCCGACGTTCATGAACAGGATGTCCTTGTCGAGCATGAACAGACGTCTTACGGCGTCCCAGTACGCCGGCGAGGAAGGTGCCGGCAGCGAGGCGGACGTCAGACCGGACCCGGACGGGGTGGCCGCGTGCGCGAGCGGCGCCCCGGCGACGGCCCCGACCCCGGCGGTGGCGGCCCCCGCCCCGAGCAGCCCGACGAAGCCCCGCCGGGAAACGCCGAGTGCAGACCGGGGGGTGGAGGTGCGTGCATGCAGTCTCGGCAATGCCATGTCTTGTGCTCCTTCAAGCGGAACCAAAGGGGTAAATCTGGATGAATTGGAGAAAATAGGGCCGACTGAGCTAGGGACTCAGTGAGCAGACGGGGTGGCGGGTGCTGCGGATGCCGGGGGACGTCCCGGCGGGGAACCCGGGCTGGGCAGCCGGTACTCAGCGCACGGCGATGGCGGAGATCTCGACCTTGGCGTCACGCGGCACGCGCGCGACCTCGACCGTGGCGCGGGCAGGCGGTGCGGAGGAGCCGAAGAACTCGGCGTAGGCGGCGTTGAACCGGGCGAAGTCGTCCAGGTCCGCGACGTAGACGGTGGTGGAGACGACGTTCGACATCGACATGCCGTCGGCCTTGAGCACGGCCTGGACGTTGCGCAGCACCAGCCGCGTCTGCTCCTCGATGGTCGAGTCGGCGGGGATGGCCCCGGTCGCCGGGTCGATGGGCAACTGCCCCGAGATGAAGGCCAGGTTCCCCGCGGAGATCCCCTGGGAGTAGGGGCCTATCGCCGCGGGCGCGTCGGGCGTCGCGATGACGCGGTGCCCGCCGCCGCCCGGATCGGCCACGGCCGTCGCTCCGCCGGCACCGGCGACCAGCAGGGCCGCCCCGGTCAGGGCCCACACGGTCCGCCTTCGCCGACCGCCCCGGGCTGGATTGGAGATCTGCATGCGCTGTCCTCCCGATCACATCAGCATGGGCGTGCCCTCACTCGGGCACTGCGTGCTGATTGGTTGCGGACGGCCGGGCGCGGGTTTACGCGCCGCCGCAGATTCCTGCGCCGTGAACGGACGAACGGCCCGGGCGACACCGCCGCCCCACCGGCCGACCGTCCAGGTACGTGGGCGCCCGAATGCGGTTGTCCACCGCTTCCCCGTCGCACTACCGTGCCGATGTGGATCTCTTCTCACACTCGTGGACAGCGTTGCGCACGGCGGTCGCCGAGCTCCCGGACGACCACTTCGCACGGCCGTCCGGCTGTGCCGGCTGGCTGGTGCGGGACCTGGTATGTCACCTGATCATCGACGCACAGGACGTCCTGATCACCCTCGTGACCCCCGCCGGCACGGAGCCGACCCGTGACGCGGTGACCTACTGGGAGGTCGCCGAGACCCCGCCGACCGGTGACGACCCGCTCGACGCCCTGACCGTCCGGCTGGCCGCTGCGTACGAGGAGCCGCGGCTGCTGAAGTTCCACCTCGACGACGTCGGCTCCGCCGCCGGTCGCGCCGCCGAACTCGTCGATCCGGACCTGCGGGTCAGTACCCGCGCTGAGGTCCTCACCGCGGGCGACTACCTCAGCGCGTACGTCCTGGAGTGGACGCTGCACCACCTCGACCTGGTCGCACACCTCCCGGACGTGCCGGGACCGTCCAGCGGGGGGCTCGCCCGGTCACGCGAGATGCTGGAGAAGATCACCGGGGCCGCGTTCCCCACGTCGTTCTCCGACGGGGACGCGCTGCTGGTCGGCACCGGACGGCGCGCCCCGACCGACGCGGAGCAGACCGCACTGGGCGAGCTGGCCGCGAAGCTCCCGTTCGTCCTCGGCTGACCGCCACGGCGGCGAGATCGGCTGTTGCGGGACCTGCGTGGACGCCCGGGGGCCGAGGAACGACTCATCCCGTGGGACACCCCGGCCCTCGGGCCGGGGACGGGCCCCCGGGGAACGGGGACACGGGCGGACCGTGCCCGACGGACCGCCCCGCCTCCGGCTCCGACGTGGCGGTCCTGGTTCCAGCCCGGGTCAGGTGAGCCGGTCATCGATGACGATGCGTGCCGCGGACCGGTCCTCCCGGGCGCCTCCGATCAGGCGGTCATCGTTGTCGGGCCCGACTTCCTCCAGGGCGTCCCTGATCCGATCGAAGACCTGCGCTGCCAAATGCCTCGTCGGCGCTGGTGACGGTGCCGCTCGCCGGGCCTCTCGCAGGGCCTCGACGGCTGCGGTCAGGCTCCGTCCGGAAATGCGAACGGTGACAGTCCCGTCCGGCCTCTCGTCGATGTCCGCCGGCAGCCGGAAGTGCTCGTTGGTCGCTGTGCGCTCCACCAGGAAGGCCCACGTGTCCCGGTGGCAGACGATCTCCGCAACCGCGACCCCCGCCGCGCTCCTGAGCAGTCGCTCGTAGTCGTCCTCCTCGTCGTCGGAACTCCTGAGCGTCCCGATCAGCGCACGGGCTTCCGCGAGGTCCTGACGGAGGGCGTCGACCTCCGCCCGCGCTCTCTGCGCCGCCCTGCGGGCGTCCTCG
Source organism: Wenjunlia vitaminophila DSM 41686 (assembly GCF_000380165.1). GTDB lineage: Bacteria > Actinomycetota > Actinomycetes > Streptomycetales > Streptomycetaceae > Wenjunlia > Wenjunlia vitaminophila. The sequence continues at coordinate 239,064 of NZ_KB904658.1, read as the reverse complement.
AGGTCCTGCTCCAGTTGGCTGATGGTGGCCCGCAGCCTTCGTCTGCCCTTGAGCAACTCCCACCCCCTGCGTAGTGGTCCGCTGCAATGCTCCCCGCGGTCGTCGTGTCCGATGCGGATGGTTTCGGCGGAAACGATCCGGCACTGGCAGGGCGGGAGCTCACTGACCACGCACGGCGAGGTTCACGTAGCTGAGGGAGGGTCGGTTTCCGGCAGCCGGCTCACTCCTCGGCCCGACCGCCGCAAGGAGGGGGAGGCCGACGAACGGTTGTGGGCGTCGTGCCCTTCGAACGAAGACGTCCGGGTCGGCCCGCGCGGGCCGACCCGGACGCCCGTGGTCAGACGAGGTCGAACCGGTCCAGGTTCATCACCTTGTCCCACGCCGCGACGAAGTCGTGAACGAACTTCTCCTTCGCGTCGTCACTCGCGTAGACCTCCGCGAGGGCACGCAGCTCGGAGTTGGACCCGAAGACGAGGTCAGCACGGCTGCCCGTCCACTTGACCGCGCCCGTGGCGTCGCGGCCCTCGAACGCGGTCGCGTCCTCGGACGTCGCCCTCCACGTCGTCCCCAGGTCGAGCAGGTTGACGAAGAAGTCGTTGGTCAGGACACCCGGAGTGTCGGTGAGGACACCAGTCGGCGACTGCCCGTGGTTGGCGCCGAGGACACGGAGGCCACCGACGAGGACCGTCATCTCGGGGGCGCTCAGGGTCAGCAGGTTCGCCCGGTCGAGCAGCAGGTACTCGGCCGGCAGCCGGTTGCCCTTGCCGAGGTAGTTGCGGAAGCCGTCGGCAGTCGGCTCGAGCGCGGCGAACGACTCCACGTCGGTCTGCTCCTGCGAGGCGTCCACACGGCCCGGCGTGAAGGGCACCTCGACGGCGCACCCGGCGTCCTTGGCGGCCTGCTCGACGGCCGCCGCACCGGCGAGCACGATGAGGTCGGCGAGCGAGATCCGCTTGTCACCGGTCTGGGCGGAGTTGAACGCGTCCTGGATGCCCTCCAGGGTGCGCAGCACCGTCGCGAGCTGGTCCGGGTCGTTGACCTCCCAGTCGCACTGCGGCTCGAGGCGGACCCGGGCGCCGTTGGCGCCGCCGCGCTTGTCGCTGCCGCGGAAGGAGGATGCCGACGCCCAGGCGGTGGACACGAGTTGGGACACCGACAGCCCCGACGCGAGGACCTTGCCCTTGAGGGAGGCGATGTCGTCGGCGTCGACGAGCTGGTGCGTCACCTCGGGCAGCGGGTCCTGCCACAGCAGCGTCTCGGTCGGCACCTCCGGGCCGAGGTAGCGCGCGACCGGACCCATGTCGCGGTGGGTCAGCTTGAACCACGCGCGGGCGAAGGCGTCCGCGAACTCCTGCGGGTTCTCGTGGAAGCGCCGCGAGATCTGCTCGTAGACCGGGTCGACCCGCAGGGAGAGGTCGGTCGTGAGCATCGTCGGGGCGTGGCTCTTCGACGGGTCGTGGGCGTCGGGAACGGTCCCCGCGCCGGCGCCGTCCTTCGGCCGCCACTGGTGCGCGCCGGCCGGGCTCTTGAACAGCTCCCACTCGTAGCCGAAGAGGGTGTCGAAGAAGCTGTTGTCCCACGCCACCGGCGTGGGCGTCCACGTGCCCTCGAGGCCGCTGGTGATCGCGTCGCCACCCTTGCCGCTGCCGAAGGAGCTCTTCCAGCCCAGGCCCTGGTTCTCGATCGGGGCGCCCTCGGGGTCGGGGCCGACGTGGTCCGCGGGGCCCGCGCCGTGGGTCTTGCCGAAGGTGTGGCCGCCCGCGATCAGGGCCACCGTCTCCTCGTCGTTCATCGCCATCCGGCGGAACGTCTCACGGATGTCCCGGGCGGCGGAGAGCGGGTCGGGGTTCCCGTTCGGACCCTCGGGGTTGACGTAGATCAGGCCCATCTGGACGGCGCCGAGGGGGTTCTCCAACTCCCGGTCCCCGGTGTACCGCTCGTCGCCGAGCCAGGTGGTCTCGGGGCCCCAGTAGACGTCCTCCTCGGACTCCCACACGTCCTCACGGCCGCCCGCGAAGCCGAACGTCTCGAAGCCCATCGACTCCAGGGCGACGTTGCCGGCGAGGACCAGGAGGTCGGCCCACGACAGGCTCCGGCCGTACTTCTTCTTGACCGGCCACAGCAGGCGACGGGCCTTGTCGAGGTTCGCGTTGTCCGGCCAACTGTTGAGGGGAGCGAAGCGCTGCTGCCCGGCGCCGGCACCGCCGCGGCCGTCGCTGATCCGGTAGGTGCCGGCACTGTGCCAGGCCATCCGGACCATGAACGGGCCGTAGTTCCCGAAGTCGGCCGGCCACCAGTCCTGGGAGGTGGTCAGGACCTCGGCGATGTCCCGTTTCACCGCCGGGAGATCGAGGGTCTTGAACGCCTCGGCGTAGTTGAACTCCTCGCCGAGGGGGTTGGCGACGGCGGGGTTCTTGGCGAGGATCTTCAGGTTGAGCCGCTCCGGCCACCACTGGCGGCTCCCGCCGCCCTGGGTGGGATGCGGGGCGCGCACGTGCGCGACCGGGCAGCCGCCTGGGCCGCTCGTCGTCGCGTCCACGTCGGTTGCGTCATGGTTCTCAGACATGGGAATCCTTCCGGACCTGGCGCTTCACGCTGCTGAGGGACTGCGGGCGGTGGAACAGTCGGGGCACTGGGCCCAAAAGCTCCCCCGAGTTCGTCGAACTCGACCTCGTCGAGCTGGATCTCACCAGTCTCGACCTCGTCAATCGAGGGGCGGTGGACACGGGACACTACCCGGGGCCGAGGCTCACCGACGGCCCGGGGGCGGGGGCGGCGACCCGCGGGACCGCACGCGCCGGAGGGAGATCGCCTCGACACCGAGGTGGCCTTGTCCGTCTTCGTCTCCTGCCGCGCTGGGGCCTCTCTGCCCCTTGGCTATCACCGGAGCCGATCCTACGATAGACAGAGTTCAAGTCAAGAAGTAGACCAATCGCCTTGAGGAACCCCGTAGGTCCACTGATTGGCTTCGGGTGTCCCATCGAGCCCCGGAACAGGTGAACCCCATGAGTGACCTGCTGGCGCGACTGCGTGGGCGTGGCTGGCGAGTGACCTCCCAGCGACGTGTCGTTGCGGAGGTTCTCGACGGTGACCACGTCCACCTCACGGCCGACGAGGTGCACGCCCGCGCGGCGCAGTTGCTGCCCGAGATCTCCCGCGCGACCGTCTACAACACCTTGGCCGAACTGGCCTCCCTCGGCGAGGTCCTGGAGGTCTCCACCGACGGCCGCGCCAAGCGCTACGACCCCAACGCGCACCGGCCGCACCAGCACCTGGTGTGCTCGAACTGCGGCACCATCCGCGACGTCCACCCGACCGGCGACCCACTGGCCGACCTCCCGGCCGAGGAGCGGTTCGGTTTCACGGTGTCCGAGGCACAGATCACCTACCGCGGTCTCTGCCCGTCCTGCAACGGTTGATCCTTCTCGCCCTGGGCACGGGGCGTTCCGGCCGTTCCAGCCGCACGCACGCCCTGTTCCGGGTTGGCGAAGGACCCCCCGCCGAGCCTTCTCCGCCGGGAGACGAGCCAGTCCCCCGTACTCGGAATGCGCACCCAACCGCTGGCGACTCCAGGTGGCCCGTTTTCGAAGAGGAGAGCCAAGTCGGCACCGGGACGATTATCAGCCATCCTGAAGCCGAGTAGCCGACAATGCGCACACACCTGAAGTTTTGTTCTATTCCCTGCCGTGAAATGACCAGGCCATAGGGTGTCGCGTACGCTAAAGCGATTTTATTCTCCCTCGTTCGTGTGAGCAGTTATCGGTCAATACCTGCGAGGTGACTGTTGCGGCGGCCGTCAGCAGGAACAGATAATCGCCCCGCTTTCCTTCAGTCACTCGCTTCCCGCGTTCCACCTCATTCCCCGATTTCCGGACAGGGCCGCCGCGGCTTTGGCATGTCGGGTGTGAGTGTGGTTCGCCGATTCCTGAGGAGGAGTACGTGACCGACCGCACGAGCCTGGGCCCCGGTGCCGCACGGCAGTTGGCGACCACCACCAAGACCACCCCGCAGATGCGCGGCATCTCACCGCGCTACCTGTTGCGGGCACTGCCGTGGATCGACGTGGAGTCCGGCGTCTACCGCGTCAACCGCCGCCGCACCTACGTCCTGGGCGACGACCGGATCAGCACGCACACCGACGCGGGCACGCCCCGGGTCATCCCGGGCGACCTCCGCGAGATCCCGTTCCTGCGCGAGGCCGATGACCCCGCCCTGGTCCAGCTCGCCGACGGATTCACCGAGGTGACGTTCGAGTCGGGCGAGACACTGGCCTCCGAGGGGGACCCCGCCGACCGCTTGTGGGTGCTCGTGCGCGGCCGTGCCGAGAAACGGGCCACGGGCCATTTCGGCGAGGACGCCCTGCTGGACGTCGTTGCCGACGGTCAGTTCTTCGACCTCGACGCCTGGACCCGCGGCGAACCCCTGCCGTACCGTGTCAGGGCCCTCAGCGCCGGCGTCGCCCTGTGCTGTGACCGCAGCGTCCTCGCTGAGCTCTCCGACCGGAACGAGACCGTACGCGCGGCGGTGGACGCCTACCTGGCCGGCGGCGCGGTCCTCGCCGGGGCCGAGGCCCCGATCGACCTCAGCTCCGACCACGTCGACGAGGTCGAGCTGCCCTGTACCTACGTCGACTTCGAGGAGTCACCGCGCGAGTACCACATGACGCTGGCCCAGACGGTGCTACGGGTCAACACGCGCGTCTCCGACCTCTACAACGGCCCCATCGACCAGACCAGGGCACAGACCAACCTGACCGCGCACGCGCTGCGGGAACGGCAGGAGGCGTCGCTGCTCTACCACCCCGAGTACGGCCTGTTCCGGAACGTGGCCCCGGGGCAGCGCGTCCAGTCCCGTACTGGCGCCCCGACCCCGGACGACCTCGACGAACTGCTCACCCGGGTGTGGAAACAGCCGGCCTACTTCCTGGCGCATCCCAGGGCCATCGCCGCGTTCGGCAGGGAGTGCACCCGTCGCGGCGTGCCCCCGGTGATCGAGACCCGGTTCGGCAGCCCGCTGTTGACCTGGCGCGGCGTGCCGCTGCTGCCCTCGGACAAGGTGCGCTTCTCCGGGCCGGGCGCCGCCACCACCGAGATCCTGTTGATGCGGGTGGGCGAGGCCGACCAGGGCGTGGTGGGTCTGCGTCCGGCCAAGGTCGATGACGAGATCGAGCCGGGCCTGGCCGTGCGGAACATGGGCGTTGACCGCCGTGGCGTGACCTCGTACCTGATGACGGCGTACTTCAACGCGGCCGTGCTCGTCGAGGACGCCGTCGCGGTGCTCCAGAACGTCGGGGTGGCGAACTACTATGACTACGCCTGAGCTCGACCGGCCGCCGCGGCCGGGCAGTGCCGGGCAGACGGCCACGTGGGAGGCGTTCACCGGTGTACCGGGCGACGCGCCACCCGGGTGGCCGGCCGACCCCGCGCGGGCGGCCGGGGCCGCCGGCACCGCGCCCCGGGGCGCCCCCGGTGCTCCGGCGACCAGCCCGGCGGCGGACCCGGCGACCACCCCCACCGAGCCCCGGTCGGCGGCCCTCACCGAGACGGCCGGGCAGGGGCGGAGCGGCGCCGCCTTCTCACCCCACTCGGTGCGCACCGACTTCCCGATCCTGCACCGCACGGTCAACGGCCACCCGTTGGCGTGGCTGGACAACGGGGCCACCACCCAGAAGCCGCGACAGGTGATCGAGGCCCTGGCCGGCTACTACAGCTACGGCAACTCCAACATCCACCGCGGCGCCCACACCATGGCGCGCGAGGCCACCGAGGCGTACGAGGCGAGCCGCGCCGCCGTCGCCGGCTTCCTGAACGCCCCCGGTGCCCGGGACATCGTCTTCGCTCGGGGCACCACCGAAGCCATCAACCTGGTGGCGCAGAGCTGGGGCCGGGCCAACCTCGGCCCCGGCGACGACATCCTGGTGCCGGTGCTCGAGCACCACTCCAACATCGTGCCCTGGCAGTTCGTGGCCCGGCAGACACGGGCCCGGGTCGTACCCGTTCCCCTGCTGCCGGACGGGCGGATCGACCAGGACGCCTACGCCGACCTGCTGTCGATGCGCACACGGCTGGTGGTGCTCAGCCACGTCTCCAACGTGCTGGGCACGGTGCAGCCAGTGCGGGAGATGGCAGCGCTGGCCCACCGCTACGGGGCCCGGGTGCTGGTGGACGGCGCCCAGGCGGTCGCCCACCTCCCCGTGGACGTGACGGACATGGACGCCGACTTCTACGCCTTCTCCGGACACAAGGTGTTCGCCCCCACCGGCATCGGCGCCCTCTACGTCAAGCCGGAGGTGATGGCGGGACTGGCGCCCTGGCAGGGCGGCGGCAACATGATCGAGTCGGTGTCCTTCGACGGGACCACGTTCGCGCCCGCCCCGCACCACCTGGAGGCGGGAACGGGGCACATCGCGGGGGCGATCGGGCTGCTGGCCGCGTTGGAGTGGCTGACCTCGCTCGACCGGGAGGGCATCGTCGCCCACGAGGAGAAGCTGACCGCGCACGCCCAACAGGCGCTCGCCACCGTCCCCGGCCTGGAACTGCTGGGGTCGGCGCCGGAGCGGGTCTCGGTGCTGACCTTCACCCTGGCCGACCACTCCCCGGCGGAGGTCGCCGACTGGTTGGACCGCGACGGCATCGCCGTCCGGTCAGGGCACCACTGCGCCCAGCCGACACTCGCGCACTACGGCGTGCGCAGCGCGGCGCGGGCGTCGTTGGCCCTCTACAACACCATGGAGGAGGTGGACCGGTTGACAGCCTCCCTCCATGCCCTGACCGGCCAGAAGACCGAAGGGCCGGGCCCGGTGTCGGGTCGGTGACCCGGTAGCCCCCCGCCCCGGCGCGGACCGCGGAGCGAACGGCCGCGACAGCGGTGGCGTCCCCGCTCCGCGGTTCCCGGTCCGTGGGCGACCCCGGCCACGGCCTCCCGGTCACCGCGGCCAGGCGCAGCCGTCCGGTCTCGGCCAGGGGTGCATTACGGTGGGACACGATCTCGCCCCGGTCCCGGCTCGGACAAGCACGCTCAGATGACGGAGCACCCGTCGCCGACTGCCCCGGGCGGCACGGTGACCAGGGCGGCGTCGGGCGCCGCCGGCTCATCGGGCATGCTGAAAAGGGGCGCGGTGGTCGAGGGCGAGGGGAGCCGTGGTGAACGAGGGCGCGCAGGGCCGCGGCGACGCCGCGACATCGGGAACCTCTCCCCAGTTGCGGCTGGACGAGTTGCTGGACGGTCTGCACCAGCAGGTCCAGCAGGTGCGGGCGGCGCGGGACAGGACGCGCACCCTGCTGGACGCGGTGCTGGCCGTGGGCTCCGACCTGGACCTGGAAGTGGTGCTGCGCCGCATCGTGGAGTCCGCGGTGGCTCTGGTGGACGCCCACTACGGGGCGCTCGGCGTGCTGGGGGAAGAGGGGTCGATCAAGCAGTTCCTCACCGTCGGCATCGACGAGGAGACCATCGCCCGGATCGGGCACCCCCCACGCGGCGGGGGCATCCTGGGCCAGCTCACCCGCTACCCGCAGCCGCTGCGCCTGGCGAACCTGGCCGACCATCCGGCGTCCGTGGGCTTCCCCGCTGGGCACCCACCGATGACCAGCTTCCTCGGGGCACCGATCCGGGTGCGCGGCGAGGTGTTCGGCAACCTGTACCTCACGGACAAGGAGGGCGCCGCCGACTTCGACGCCGACGACGAGGCGGTGCTGCGCACCCTGGCCGCCGCGGCCGGCGTGGCGATCGACAACGCCCGGCTCTACGACGACGCCCGCCACAAGCAGCGGTGGCTGGCGGCGAGCGACGAGCTGACCCGCAGCCTGCTCTCGGGCCGGGACCCGGCCGAGGTCCTGGAGTCGGTCACCGCCACCGTGCGGGACATCTCCGGCGCGGCCCTGGTCGCCCTGGCCGTCCCGGTCGGCGACAGCGGGGAACTGGTCGTCGAGGTCGCGTCCGGCGCGGCCGCGGACCAGGTCCGCGGCCTGGTGCTGCCGGCCACGGCGCTGGCGGCGAAGGTGTTCGCCACCGGGGAGACCGTCGCCGGCGGGGCGGTCAGCGCCGACCCGCGCCGCGAGGGCGGCAGCTCCTCCGTGGTGGACCTGGGTCCGGCGTTCTACGTGCCGCTCGGCACCCGCGACCACGTGCGCGGAGTGCTGCTGGTGGCCAACCTGCCCGGCGGTCAGGCGTTCCCCGGCACGGTCATCGACATGGTCACCGGCTTCGGCAACCAGGCGGCGCTCACCCTGGAGGTCGCCGAGCACCGCCGGGACGCCGAGCGGATGCTGGTCCTGGGCGACCGCGACCGCATCGCCCGCGACCTGCACGACCTGGTCATCCAGCGGCTCTTCGCGTGTGCCCTGACCCTCCAGTCCACGCTGGGGCACGTCACCGACCTGCCGAAGCAGCGGATCCACCGGGTCGTGAACGACCTCGACGACACGATCAAAGTCATCCGGTCCACCATCTACGGGCTGCGCGAGAGCGACCGCAGCCGCACCGGCGGGCTGCGCACGCAACTGGTGGCGGCCACCGACCGGGCCGCCGAAGCCCTCGGTTACGCCCCGTCGCTGCGCATGACCGGCCTGCTGGACACCGACGTGCCCACCGAGTACGCCGCGCACCTGCTCGCCGTGCTCGGGGAGGCCCTCTCCAACGCGGCCCGGCACGCCCGGGCCACGACGGTCGACGTCACCGTGGAGGCCACCGCGACGACCCTGCGGCTGCGGGTGGCGGACAACGGCCGCGGGATCGACCCCGCCGCCACCCGCCGCAGTGGCCTGGCCAACCTGTGCAGGCGCGCCGAGGACCTGGGGGGCACCTTCGAGGTGTCCCCGAGCGAGCACGGCGGCACCGTCCTCGCCTGGGCCGTACCCCTGCCCCCGACCAGCGGCTGACCGCGTCGGGCGGGAAGAGCCCTCCCGTCGCCTGGCCGGGCCCGTGTGGGTCCGTCCACCGGCCACTCATGTCCCGGAGCGCTCCCAGCCCCGCCGCGGGGCGCGGGCCCCGAGGTGGGTGTCGCGGCTGCGGTAGACGACGTAGGGGCGGGTCAGGTAGCCCACGGGCGCGGTGAGCATGTGAACGAGCCGGGTGAAAGGCCAGGCCGCGAAGAGCAGCAGGGCGCTGAGCGCGTGCAGTTGGAACAGCACCGGGGCACCGGTCATCAGGTCCGGGTCGGGTTGGAAGTAGAAGACCGAACGGAACCAGGGGGAGATGGTCTCGCGGTAGTCGTAGCCGCCTCCGACGGTGTTCGCTGCCACGGTCGCGGCCAGGCCGAGCGCGATAGTCAGGGTCAGGGAGACGTACATGGCCTTGTCGTTGCGGGTGGTGGCGGAGAAGACCGGGCCGACGGTACGGCGCCGGTAGATCAGGATGGTCAGCCCGCCGAGGGTGCAGACGCCCGCGATGGTGCCGAGGAACACCGCGCCGATGTGGTAGACGTGCTCGCTGATCCCGGCTGCCTCGGTCCAGCTCTTGGGGATGACCAGGCCGCCGATGTGGCCCAGGAGCACGACGAGGATGCCGAAGTGGAACAGGGGGCTGCCAATGCGCAGCAGCCGCCGTTCGTACAGTTGCGAGGAGCGGGTGGTCCAACCGAACTTGTCGTACCGGTAGCGCCAGATGTGGCCGAGGACGAAGACGGCGAGGCAGACGTAGGGCAGGACGACCCACAGCAGGAGGCCGCCGGTGCTGGTCTCCGCCGCCAGGGTGACGTGCTGCGCGGGTGCGGTCATCGGGAGCCCCTCACGACGGGGTCGGGCAGGAACACGGGGGACGCGTACGGGTCGAGACCGACCTGTTCCGCGGGCGGGCCCTGGGCGGCCAGGCGCATCACCGCTTCGCGGTCGTCGCCGGCGAGGGCGGGCAGGGTGGCGGACACGGACTCCAGGACGTGTGCCCAGGGCGAGCCGTCGTCGCCCAGGGCCAGGCGCAGGAGTTCCAGGCCGGCACGGTGTTCGGTGAGCAGACGCGCCCCGGTGGCCGGGTCGGTGGCGGCGAACTCGAGGACGACGGCGAGGTGGTCGGGCAGTTCGTCGTCGCCCAGGCGCCACCCGGCCGCGGCGTAGGTCTGCTTCAGCCGCAGCAGGCCGACGCCGCGCTTCCTGGTGTCGCCGTGCGCGTAGTACGTCAGGTAGGGACAGCAGCGCTTGCGGTGGTCGAAGGTGGTCACGTAGGCGGTGGCCAGGTCGCCGGTGGCCGTCTGCCCGGCGTGCGCGGTGAAGCGGAGCAGGGGCCGGGCGACCGGTTCCGGCAGGGTGGAGGCGACCCGGCCGGCCAGGGCCAGTCGCTGCTCGAACCGCTCGTCCGGGTAGTCGAGCAACAGGGACTGGGCCTGCCAGGCGTGGGGGTGCCAGGGCTCGGTGCGTGTGGTGCGTGTGGTCTTCCTTCTCGGCGCTCTCATGGCTTCGGCTCGTCCTTCCCGTCGCCGTTCCCGCCGGTGCCGTTCCCGCCGCCGGATGGTTCGTTCGGGAACAGGCCGGGCGGCCGGCCCTTGCCGTCCCAGTTGAAGAGGTTGACGCGGCGGGCCTTGTCGGTGGGGGTGGCCGCGGTGTCGGAGGTCTGCCGGTGGCGCAGGGCGTGGAAGTTCTCCACCGCGAGCGGGGCCGCCCCGCCGGAGGACTCGCCGAACGGGCCGGAGCCCCCCATGCCGGGGCCTCCGTCGTAGTCGAGGCTGCACACGGTGGCGAGTTCCTCGAGGCTGTGGGCCTGTTCCGCGTGGGCGGGCGGGATGACGTACCGCTCGTCGTACTTGGCCAGGGCCAGCAGCCGGTACATGTCGTACATCTGCTCCTCGCCCATCCCGACCGCTTCCGGGATGCGCGCGTCCGGCTCACGGCCGAGGTTGATGTCACGCATGTACGCGCGCATGGCGGCCAGGCGCCGCAGCACCGCGTCCACGGGGGCCGGATCGCCCGCGGTGAAGAGCTGGGCGAGGTAGTCCACGGGGATGCGCAGGGCGTCGACGGCGGCGAAGAGGTTGCGGTGGTCCTCGGCGTCCTGGCCGGTGTCGCGGACGGCGTCGACCACGGGGGACAGCGGCGGGACGTACCAGACCATGGGCATGGTGCGGTACTCCGGATGCAGCGGCAGGGCCACCTTGTAGGTGTTGATCAGCGCGTGGACCGGGGACCGCTGGGCGGCCTCGACCCAGTCCCGGGGTATACCGGCGTTCTCCGCCTCCCGCACGACCGCGGGATCGTTCGGGTCGAGGAAGACGCCGCGCTGGGCCTCGTACAGATCGGTGTCGTCGGGGGTGGAGGCCGCTTCCAGCACCCTGTCGGCGTCGTAGAGGACGAGGCCGATGTACCGCAGCCGGCCGACGCAGGTCTCGGAGCAGACGGTGGGCAGCCCGACCTCGACACGGGGGAAGCAGAATGTGCACTTCTCGGCCTTGCCGGTGCGGTGGTTGAAGTACACCTTCTTGTACGGGCAGCCGGTCACGCACATCCGCCAGCCCCGGCAGCGGTCCTGGTCGACCAGGACGATGCCGTCCTCCTCCCTCTTGTAGATGGCGCCGGAGGGGCAGGAGGCCGCGCAGGACGGGTTGAGGCAGTGCTCGCAGATCCTGGGCAGGTAGAACATGAAGGTCTGCTCGAACTCGAACTTGATCTTCTCGGAGACCTGGCTCAGCAGCACGTCCTTGTCACCGTGCTCGGGCGCGCCGCCGAGGTTGTCGTCCCAGTTGGCCGACCAGGAGATCTTCATGTCCTTGCCGGTGATCAGGGACTTGGGGCGGGCGACCGGGGTGTGGTTCTGGAGCGGGGCGTTGGTCAGGGTCTCGTAGTCGTACGTCCAGGGCTCGTAGTAGTCGTCGAGCGCCGGGAGCTTGGGGTTGGAGAAGATCTGGGCCAGCTTCTTGAACCGGCCGCCGGCCTTGAGGGCGAGCCGGCCCCGCTTGTTGAGCTCCCAACCGCCCTGCCAGGTGTCCTGGTCCTCGTAGCGGCGCGGGTAGCCCTGTCCCGGGCGGGTCTCCACGTTGTTGAACCACACGTACTCGACGCCCGTGCGGTTGGTCCACGCCTGTTTGCAGGTGACCGAGCAGGTGTGGCAGCCGATGCACTTGTCGAGGTTCATCACCATCGCCATCTGGGCCATCACGCGCATCAGTAGGTCACCTCCTGGTTGCCGCGGCGGCGGATGACGGTGACCTCGTCGCGCTGGTTGCCGGTCGGACCGAGGTAGTTGAAGGCGTACGAGAGCTGGGCGTAGCCCCCGATGAGGTGGCTGGGTTTGATCAGCAGTCGGGTCAGTGAGTTGTGGATGCCGCCGCGGCGGCCGGTGGTCTCGGTGCGCGGTACGTCGATGAGGCGGTCCTGGGCGTGGTGCATGTAGACGGTGCCCTCCGGCATGCGGTGCGAGACGATCGCGCGGGCGGCGACCACGCCGTTGCGGTTGACCGCCTCGACCCAGTCGTTGTCCCGCACGCCGACCTTGGCCGCGTCCTCCTTGCTCATCCAGATCGTCGGGCCGCCCCGGGACAGGGAGAGCATGAACAGGTTGTCCTGGTACTCGGAGTGGATCGACCACTTGTTGTGCGGGGTCAGGTAGCGGACGGTCACGCCGAGTTCTCCGGTGTCCCCGACGTGGGGCTCGTCGAAGAGCGCGGTCATGTTCAGCGGGGGCCGGTAGACGGGGAGGTGTTCGCCGAGTGCGGCGATCCAGTCGTGGTCGAGGTAGAAGTGCTGGCGACCGGTGAGGGTGTGCCAGGGCTTGAGGCGTTCGACGTTGACGGTGAACGGGGAGTAGCGGCGGCCGCCCGTCTCCGAGCCGGACCACTCGGGAGAGGTGATGACCGGCACGGGCGCGGCCTGCGTGTCGGCGAACGTGATCTGTTTCCCCCCGTGTTCCGCGGCCAGGTCCGCGAGCTGTGTGCCGGTGCGGGCCTCGAGCGTGTGGAAGCCCTGGGTGGCGAGGTGGCCGTTGGTGGTGCCGGACAGGGCGAGGATGGCCTCGCAGGCGTGCGTGTCGCGGGCGATCGAGGGCCGTCCGTCGCCCGCGCCGCCGCGGACGGTGCCGTTCTTGTGCCGCAGGTACTCCAGTTCGCGGCCGACCTCGAAGGTGACGCCCTTGGTGGTGGCACCGTGGGTGTCCAGCAGCGGGCCGAGCGCGCCCATCTTCTCCGCCACCGCGCCGTAGTCACGCTCGACGGTGATCAGCTTGGGCATCGTGCGGCCGGGCACAGGTTCGCACTCCCCCGCCTTCCAGTCCCGCACCCTCCCGTGCGGGTTGGCCATCTCGTCCGGGGTGTCGTGCAGCAGCGGGGCGGCGACCACGTCCCGGCGCACACCGAGGTGGTCGGCGGCCTGACGGCTGAACTCCTCGGCGAGGGTGTGGAAGGCGTCCCAGTCGGTGCGGGTCTGCCACGGTGGTGCGATCGCCGGGTTGAAGGCGTGGACGAAGGGGTGCATGTCCGTGCTGGACAGGTCGTGCTTCTCGTACCAGGTGGCGGCCGGCAGCACCACGTCGGAGAAGATCGTGGTGCTGGTCATGCGGAAGTCCAGGGTCAGCAGCAGGTCGAGCTTGCCCTCGGGGGCCTCCTCCCGCCACACCACGTCCCGCGGCCGGGCGTCCGGCGGCGCCTCGGCGGCACGGACGGAGGCGTCGGTGCCCAGCAGGTGCTTGAGGAAGTACTCGTTCCCCTTGGCCGAGGAGCCCAGCAGGTTGGCCCGCCATATGGTCAGCACCCGCGGGAAGTTCTCGGGAGCGTCGGGGTCCTCGCCCGCGAACCGCAGCCGTCCCGCCTTCAGTTCCTCCACCACGTGCTCGGCGACCGGGCGGCCCGCGGCCTCCGCGTCAGCGGCGAGGTCCAGCGGGTTGCGGTCGAAGGTCGGGTACGACGGCATCCAGCCCATCCGCGCCGACTGCGCGATGACGTCCGCCGTGGTCTTCCCGGCGAACGGGCCCGTGCCGGAGCCGCCCGCCGCGAGGGTGTCGGCGGAGAACGGGTCGTAGCGGAACTGGTCGGCGTGCAGGTACCAGTACGCCGTCTGGATCATCTGCCGGGCCGGACGGTTCCAGTCGGCGGCGGTCGCGATCGCCGAGTAGCCGGTGATCGGCCGGACCTTCTCCTGGCCGACGTAGTGGGCCCAGCCTCCGCCGTTGACGCCCTGGCAGCCGGTGAGCGTGGTCAGCGTCAGGAAGGCCCGGTAGATGGTGTCGGAGTGGAACCAGTGGTTGGTGCCCGCCCCCATGATGATCATCGAGCGGCCGCCGGACTCCTCGGCGTTCGCGGCGAACTCCCGGGCGATCCTGGCCGCCCGGGCCGCGTCCACGCCGGTGATCGCCGCCTGCCAGGCGGGGGTGTACGGCTCCGCCGCGTCCTCGTACGACGACGGCCACCGGCCGGGCAGGCCCTCGCGGGCCACCCCGTACTGGGCCAGCAGCAGGTCGTACACCGTGGTCACCAGCCGCCCGGCCACCCGCCGCACCGGCACCCCCCGCCGCAGCCGGGCCGCGCCGCCGTCCGGGGTGTCGAAGCGGGGCAGGGTGACGGCGACCGGGGCCTCGCCGCCGCCCTCGGCGGACAGCAGGGGGTCGGTGTCGCCGAGGTCGAGGTTCCACTTCCCGGCCCCGGAGTCGCCGTAGCGGTCGCCCAGGGTGCCGTTGGGCACGACCGGCCGCCCGGTGGCCGCGTCCAGCAGCACGGTCCGGAACTCCGCGTGCTCGGCGGTGGCGGCCTCGCCGCCGAGGTCCGCGGCGGTCAGGAACTTCCCCGGTGCGTAGGTGCCCGGGTCGCCCTCGGCCTCGTCGAGGACGACCAGGAAGGGCAGGTCCGTGTACCGCTTCACGTAGGAGGCGAAGTACTCCGTCCGCCGGTCGACGAAGAACTCCTTGAGGACCACGTGCCCCATGGCCATGGCCAGGGCGCCGTCCGTGCCCGGCTGGGCGGGCAGCCACTCGTCGGCGAACTTCACGTTGTCCGCGTAGTCCGGCGCCACCGCGACGACCTTCTGGCCGCGGTAGCGGGCCTCGGCCATCCAGTGCGCGTCCGGTGTGCGGGTCACCGGCAGGTTGGAGCCCCACATGATCAGGTAGCCGGCGTCCCACCAGTCCCCCGACTCCGGGACGTCGGTCTGGTCACCGAACACCTGGGGGGAAGCCACCGGCAGGTCCGCGTACCAGTCGTAGAACGACAGCATCGCCCCGCCGAGCAGCGAGTAGAAGCGGGCCCCGGCCGCGTGCGAGACCATCGACATCGCCGGGATCGGCGAGAAGCCGGCCAGCCGGTCAGGACCGTACTCCTTGATGGTGTGCACGTGCGCCGCGGCGACGAGCTCCACCGCCTCGTCCCAGCTCGCCCGCACCAGGCCGCCCTTGCCGCGCGCCGCCTTGTAGCGGCGGGCGCGCTCCGGGTCGGCCACGACGTCCGCCCAGGCCGCCACCGGGTCGCCGAGGCGGGCCTTGGCCTCCCGGTACATCTGGAGCAGGACGCCGCGGACGTACGGGTAGCGCACGCGGGTCGGCGAGTACGTGTACCAGGAGAACGCCGCCCCGCGGGGACAGCCGCGCGGCTCGTACTCGGGGCGGTCCGGGCCGACCGACGGGTAGTCGGTCTGCTGCGCCTCCCAGGTGATGATGCCGTCCTTGACGTACACCTTCCACGAGCACGATCCGGTGCAGTTCACCCCGTGGGTGGAGCGCACCACCTTGTCGTGTGACCAGCGGTCACGGTAGAACTCGTCCGCTTGCCGCCCGCCCTTGCGGTGCAGCGTGCGGAGGTCGTCGGAGACCTCCGCACGGGTGAAGAACCGGCGGGAGCGCACCAGGGCCTCCGCCAGCTCGCCGTCCATGCCCGCCCGTCCCGGGCTGGTCTCCGTACTCACCGTGCCACTCCGTCCCAGGCGTGCGTGCCCGTTCGAGTCGTCATCAGTTCCGGCCGCCGTGGCCCTGTGACCGCTACCCACCCGAGGGTCGCGGTCACACCACGGACACCACGCCGCTTGGTCAACGTCGCCCGCGTGCGGAGGCGGCTTCCCGGGGGTGCGGGGCCACGCCGGCGACTCCCCGCCCGCCTCCCGTGCGCGCCAGGGGTCGGGGCGCGGAACACGGCCCCTGTGCTCCCGGGGCCACGGGCCCGGCCCCGTCGCCCCGTCATGCGGCGGGACGGGGCAGGACGCTGCCCGCCTTCTCCCGCTCGGCCTCGACCGCTTCCCACTCCTCGGTGCTGAGGTTCGCCAGTGCGGCCGGGAAGACGCCGTCCTGTTCCTTGAGGATGTGGTCGCGCAGCATGGCCATCGCCTCCAACAGCCGGTCGGGCCAGGCCGGGTCCGGGGGCGTCGCGCCGTCCGCGGCCTCGGCCAGCACGGCCTCGACGGTGCGGTGTTCCGCTTCCAGGGCGGCGATCTGGTCGGGGAACTCCCCGGCCAGAGCGGGGAACAGGCCGTGCTCCTCGACCCGGGTGTGCGGGCCGAGCACGGTCGCGATCTCCCGGGCGACCTCGGCCATCCGGGCCGCCCCGCCCTCCCGGAGGGCGGGGCGGAGGTGGCTGATCAGGCGGACGACCTCGTCGTGCTCACGGGTCAGCTCGTCGATCGACGCCAGGGACTGGCAACCGCAGTACTCGCACACCTGTCTTCTCCCTGTTCTTCGTTTCCGGGTGGTCCCGTCCGTCCGCCCTCACGCGGCGGTGGTGCGGTGCTCGCGCCGCCCGCCCAGCTCGCGTTCCCTGTCCGTGGCCGCCGCGCGGACGCCGGTGAGGATGTAGGCCAGCGCCGCGGCGGCCACGACCGCGAGCAGGACGAGACCGATCGCGTACGAGCCGAACTTTCCGTACAGCGAACCCATCACCAGCGGCGGCAGGAAGCCGCCGAGGCCGCCCGCGGCGCCGACCACGCCGGTGACCGACCCGACCTGGTTGGCCGGGGTCCGCAGGGCCACCAGGGCGAAGGTCGCGCCGCTGCCCGCGCCGAGCGCCGCGGCCATGGCCAGGAAGGCGAGGGTGCCCACCGGCGCCAGGGCCGGGGTGAACGACTGCACGACCGCACCGGCCACGACCACCTCCAGGGAGCCGGCGAGCACCCGGGTCGGGCCCATGCGGTCCGACAGCCAGCCGCCGATCGGCCGCATCGCCACCGCCAGCAGGACGAACCCGGCCATCCGGTTCGCGGCGTCCGCCTGGCTCAGCCCGTAGCCGGTCTTGAGGTACGTGGGCAGGTAGACGGAGAAGGCGACGTAGCCGCCGAAGGCCACCGCGTACAGCGCGGACGCCTGCCAGGTGATGCCGAGGCGGGCGGTCGCGGCCAGGCGCCGGGCCAGCGGCTCCGTCGGCACCGTGCGGCCGGGCGCGTCGCGCAGCAGCAGCGCGGCGACGACCGCGTAGACGGCCAGGACCGCGGCGGTGATCAGGAACGGAGCGGCCGTGCCCCTCGCGTCGACCAGTCTCACCGTGGTCAGGGCACTGACCGCGGTGCCGCCCATGCCGGCGCCGAAGACGCCGATGGCGAGGCCCCGCCGCTCCGGTGGGAACCACGCGTTGACGAGCGGCACCCCGACGGCGAAGGCGGTGCCGCCGACTCCGAGGAAGAACCCCCCGACCAGCAGCGCGGCGAGGGAGGAGTGCCCGGCCAGGCCGAGGTAGAGCACCGGAACGATGGTCGCCGCGGACACGATGGGGAACACGACCCGCCCACCGAAGCGGTCGGTCAGCGCGCCGACCGGGATGCGGCCCAGGGAACCGACCACGACCGGCACCGCCACCAGCAGCGACTGCTCGAACGACGACAGGTCGAGGCCGTCCTTGAACCGCGGACCGAGCGGGCTCAGCAGCGCCCACGCCCAGAAGTTCACGGCGAAACCCATCGTGGCCAGGGCCAGCATCAGCCACGCCCGGCCGGACACCCGGACACCCGACGGCGCACCGGCGCTCTTCGACCGCAACGGCTGAACCATGTTGCCCGTCCCTTCCTCCGCGTGCTGGTACGGCGCCACCGGGGTCGCACCGCACGGCAGGTGCCCTGCCCGCTGCGCCCCGTCATCACTCTCCGCGTCCGGACTCGCCGGCGACAGGGCCATGAGTCCCTACCCGCGCGCAGACAGGCCCCAGGTTCGGACCCGGTCGTCCCCGCGCGGCCCGGACATCAGGTTGCCCGTGCGGCCCCCCGCGAAACAGCGGCTGCGGTCGGCGGCCGGTGCCGGGTCGGGGTAGGGCCGGTCGGCCCTACCCCGACCCGGCACCCGGAGGGGACGATGGACCGGTGTTCCAGGGAGACGGCTTTCGCGCACTCGACCGGCAGGAGTGCCTGCGCCTGCTGAGCACGGCACCGGTCGGCCGCGTGGTGTACACGCGGCAGGCCCTGCCCGCGGTGCTTCCCGTCAACTTCGCCCTGGACACCGACACCTCCGTCCTGCTGTCCACCTCGCCGGCCTCGGACCTCGCGCGCGCCATCGACGGTGTCGTGGTCGCCTTCGAGGCGGACGAGTTCGATGCGGCAACCCGGTCCGGCTGGAGCGTGGTCGTCACGGGGCAGGCCACCGTGGTGACCGATCCCGCCGAGCACGAGCGGCTGTCCCACGCCGGCCTCAGTTCCTGGATGCCCTTGCGGGACGCGGTGTACGTGCGGATCGAGTCCGAGATCGTCACCGGGCGTGAGCTCAGCGGAGCGTCCCGCACGCAGTGAGGCGCGGCCCGCGTCGGCCGCGGGCCCGTGACGCCTGCCGCGCGGACCGTGGCGCGCCCCGGCGGTGCGACGTCAGTCCGCCGGCCCGGTACCCCCGTGCCGGGCTCCCGGCTCCGGCCCCGTGGAGGACGGGGGTGCACAGGGCGCGGGCGCGCGGGGCGTACGAGCGCCGTCCGGGCCGTAACCGAAACGGATCAGCACCTGTGGGCAGCACCGCGGCCTCGACCCGGCCATCGCCTCCCGCAGGTCCGGCCAGTCCATCACCTGGTGCAGCATCGACGTCCGCACCCCGTGCACGGTCGCCGTGAGCAGCACCCGCTGCAGGGCCTGCCCCGCCCTCAGCCAGTCCTCCCGCCGGTCGTGGGACGTCCACAGCAGAGCCACCTGGGCATGGCGTTCGAAGCGTGACGCGGGCAGCCGCGGCGCGGACAGCGCACCGGTGAAGTCCCGCACCGGCATCCGCCCGGCAGCCCCCCGCGGACCCGGGGCCGTGCGGGGAACACCGCGGGCGGCGTCCGCTCCCGGGGCGGTGGTCCGCGTGCGCACCTCGGCCGCGCGGGCCGGTTGCGCGGCACCGCGGGCGTCGGCCACCGTGGCCAGGCGCAGCAGGCGCCGGGTCGCCACGGCGTCGGGAACGTCCAGGTGCGAGCCCTCGGCCCGGGCCGAACTGACCATCGCGGCGACGACCTGCTCGGGCACGGTCCGGCCGGTGAGGGGCGTCCGGCTCGTGTGGCGCCGCTCGACCGCCTCGTACAGGTCACGCAGGGACGGCTCCCCGGCCGCGACCGTCCCGGTGAGCCGCACGGTGGCCAGCAGGTCCGGGTCGTCCGCGGCGGGCCGCAGCCGGACGACGGGGTCCCAGCCCAGGTACTGCGCGGCCACCCTGATGTTGAAGACCGCCGCGCCCACCGACAGGTGCTGGGCGCGCGGCTGGGGATCGGCTGTCGGCGGCCACCGCCCACGGTCGGCACGGACCTGGACCGACCTGCTGTCCGGGTCCAGACCGAACCGCCAGGGCTGCGTGTCGGGGACCGATGGCGCCGCCACCGCCGCGGCGAGCAGGACGCGAACGGCTGGGGCGTCGACTTCCCGGGTCTGCATCACCGCTTCTCCGCTCGTTCCGCACCGTTCCGTCCACCTTGCGCCCCCGACCCGCTCGGGGGGAGGGTTGACCGGCCCCACCCCGCGGGCCATACGTCCCCATCGGCCGGGCGTGCCGGTCACCGCAACCCCGCGGGAGGGCCGGGCGGCGGCGCCGGTAGGGCCGACCAGCCCTGGCCGTTCGTCCCGGGACCACGCAGGATCTGCGGTAGACAGGGACGGGTACCACCGCACGGGCGACGTCCGGTGCGGTATCCAGACAGCGCGGACAAGGAGTGTTCCCATGCCGGACGGTGAGCGGCCAGGACCCGACAACCCGATCCGGGTCTTCCTGCTGGACGATCACGAGATCGTACGGCGCGGGGTGCACGACCTGCTGAACGACGAGCCGGACATCGTCGTGGTCGGTGAGGCCGCGAACGTCGAGCAGGCCCTGGTCCGCGTGCCCGCCCTGCGCCCCCAGGTCGCCGTGCTCGACGTGCGCCTGCCCGACGGCGACGGGGTGACCGTGTGCCGGGAGCTGCGCTCGCGCATGCCGGAGCTGGCCTGCCTGATGCTGACCTCGTTCGACGACGAGGAGGCCCTGCTTGACTCGATCATGGCGGGTGCCTCCGGGTACGTGCTGAAGCAGATCCAGGGCTCGGACCTGGTGTCGGCCGTGCGCACGGTGGCCGCGGGCCAGTCCCTGCTCGACCCCGACGCCACCGCCAAGGTCATGGCCCGGCTGCGTCAGGGCCAGGAGCCGAAGCCCGAGCCCGACGCCCTGCCGGGCCTGACCGAGCGGGAGCGGGAGATCCTGGCCCTCATCGGCGAGGGACTCACCAACCGGCAGATCGGCCAGCGGCTCTACCTCGCCGAGAAGACGGTGAAGAACCACATCTCCCGGCTGCTGGCCAAGCTCGGCGTGGAGCGGCGCGTCCAGGCTGCCGTCATCGCCACCCAGGCCCAGGGCCGGCCCAAACAGGACAAGCGCTGACGCAACGCGGCGAGCCCGGGGCCGAACGTCCCCCCGGCTCGCCCCCGGACGGCCCAAGCCCGACCCCGCCCCCGGCCGACAAACTGGGGAGTGGTCACAGACGGCCCGCACGCCGGTCACGGACCGTCGTGGTGCGGGTGCGCCGTCGGGACGCGCGTCGCGGTGGCGTCCGGGTTTCCGCCCCCGGGCCCGTCGGCGGACACCGGAACGGGCCCGTTGGCGCGGACCCACCGCCGTCGTGACCGTGGTGCCAGCACGCCCATCACTCGCTCATCGGGGTACACATGGGTACGGACCCGCGGCGGCGGGTGTGAGGAGGACGCCATGGCTTCACAGCAGCTTGACGAGAAGACCGTGACGGGGCTGGTGGCCGACGCCGCCGCGGCACCGTCCATGCACAACGCGCAGCCATGGCGTTTCCGCTTCGTGGCCGGCGAGCACGTCCTGCTGCTCCACGCCGATCTCGAGCGGGCCATGCCCCGCTCCGATCCCGACAACCGCGCCCTGCACATCGGCTGCGGGGCGGCGCTGTTCAACCTGCGGGTCGCCGCGGCACACGCGAACCTCCTCCGGGAGACCCGGCTGCTGCCCGATCCCCGGGACCCCCGGCTGCTCGCCGCCGTCCGTCTGGGTGACGGGGCCGCGCACCCGCGGGACGAGGACCTGGCACGGCTGCACCCGGCGATCCGCCAGCGGCACACCAGCCGCTACCCCTTCGCCGAGAAGGACGTCCCCGAGGACGTGCTGGCCACCCTGCGGGACGCCGCCGAACGGGAGGGCGCCGAGCTGCTCTTCCCGGGTCCCTGGCACACCGAGACCGTGCTCGACCTGATCCACGACGCCGAGAGCCGGGACACCCTGGACCCGGACGCGAACGAGGACCTGGTCCGCTGGACCCGGCTCGGTCCGGAGGCGGACACCGCTCTCGACGGCGTCCCCGAGTACGCGTTCGGGCCGCGCATGCGGGACGGCAAGGCACCCATCCGGGACTTCGCCGGACGCCGGCGTGTCGCTGACCGCGGAACCACCACGTTCGAGCACACCCCGCACCTGGCCCTGCTGAGCACCCCCGGCGACGGACCGGCCGACTGGCTGCGCGCGGGGCAGGCACTGGAGCGCGTCCTGCTGGAAGCGACCCTGGCCGACCTGACCGCCTCCCTGACCTCCCACGCGCTGGAGGAACGCACGCTACGGCTCCTGGCCCGCGACCCCGCCTCCGGCGCGGGCCAGGTGCAGATGGTGCTGCGCCTGGGTTACGGCCCGAGGGGCCCGTCCACACCCCGCCGCCCGGTACGGGACGTCCTGGACATCGTGTAGTTCGCCCGTCGGGCCGCAGGGGGCACGCCCGGGGAGATCGACATCGAGCTGCGGCACGACACCTACCGCGGGGTCGCGTGCCGGCAGCCCGGGCCCAGGCTGTCTTCGGCGACGACGGCCTGCGGGCGGGCCGCCGACCGACTACTTGACATACTGCGTCACCTGGCGGTTCCCCGGCCCCTTCGGCCCCTGGGGGGAGACGATCCAGTCGTCGTCTTCTGCCGTCTCTGCCAGGAGGAGACCGACGCGGCTGGGCGCGCGGGCGTCCCGCCGATCACGAGGGCGGACGGGATGCGCTCTCACTGCGCGGCGAAGAAGTCCACCACGTCAGCCCGTCGTGCGAGCCGTGCCCCCAGCGACAGTCAGTCGCTGGCGACGCGGAGTCCGTCACCACGGCTGGTCCCGGCAAGATCGCAGAAGTCCGCGGCATGGTCGCGGGCCCACTGCGCGAAGGTCCGTGCCGGTCGGCCCGTGACGACCTCCGCGGTGGGCAGCGGACCGAGCAGCGCCGGATCGAAATCCGCCGCCGCGTCCGGGTCGGCCGGATTTCCGTCGTAGTCAGTGAAACCCAGCAGGAAATCCGCGGCCTCCGCGGCGAACCCGCCCTGCGCGAGGTACACCTTCCGGGCCTCGGCCGGGCTGAGCACCTCGAAACGGATCTCCTCGCCGATCGCCGCCGCGATGGCGCGCACCTGGTCACGAAGGCTGACCACCGCCGGCCCGTTGACGTCGTAGACGTTGCCGACGTGACCGTCTTCCAGCAGTGCCGCGATCACCACGTCGGCGATGTCCTGCTCGTGCACGGGAAACCAACCCGAATCAGGATTGGCGTCCCGCACCACCCGCTCCGCTCGGATCGACGGGCCCCACAGCGACAGCTTGTTCGCCGCGAACTCGCCCGGCCGTATGTGCGTCCACTCCAGTCCTGACTCCTCGACCGCCCGCTCCACGGGCAGGTGGATCGTCGTGTCGTAGCCGGCGGTCACCGCCCCTGATGACAACACGACCACGCGCCGCACCCCTGCTCGCTCCGCCAGTGCGACCACTTCCCGTGCCGTGGAGGCTTCGGGAAAGAGATACATCCGATCGACGTCGGCCATGGCCGGTTGCAGCGTGCGCGGTTGAGTGAGGTCGCCCGCCACGACTTCGACACCGTCGGGCAGCACGGCCCTGGCCGGGTCCCGCGTCAGGGCGCGCACCTCCACCCCCGCGTCTACCAGTCCTTTTGCCACAAGTCGCCCCACATTACCGGTCGCGCCGGTCACCAGCACCCGCACCCTCTGAGCCCTTCCAGAATTTCCGTACCACCTACGGTTAAACAAAACCGTAGCATGCACGGGAAGTTGGACGCGAGGAGACGTGATGGAACGCAGCGGCGGCGGCGATCCCGGCGCAACCCTGAGGCTGCTGTGGCGTGGCGCCGCCGTGGACACCGACCGGCCCACCCGGGGCCGGCCCCCGAAGATCACCCTCAAGCAGGTCATCACCGCGGCGATCACCGTGGCTGACCGCGACCACCTCGAGGCCACGACCATGGACAAGGTTGCGCACGAACTCGGCGTCGGCACGATGTCGCTGTACACACACGTCCCCGGCAAGGCCGAACTGATCGACCTGATGGTGGACGCCACGTGGTGCGAGTTGGCCCTGCCTCACGGCGCGGACCCACGGCCGGACGGCTGGCGAGCACAGGTGGAGTTGTACGCACGCAAGGCATCGGCACTGCACGGGCGCCATCCCTGGCTCCGTGAGATCTCAACCGTGCGTCCACCACTGGGCCCTGGCCTGCTGGCCCGGCAGGAGTACCTGCTGTCCGCGCTGTCGGGGGCCGGCCTGGATCCCGTCCAGACCGCAGCCGCGACCGACGCGATCGTGATCTTCGTGGACGCCGCGGCGGGTGCGCAAGCCGAGCACACGCACGCCGAGCAGTTCAGCGGGCAGTCCGGTCCCGATTGGTGGGCGGCGCGACGGGCGTTCTGGACGGAGATCTTTGACGTCACCCGTTATCCCGCCATCGCGCGCGCCTGGACGGAGGGCGGCCTGAGCCGCAGCGCCGCTGAGGCCTCCACGCTGGCGTTCGACCTCGGCCTGCGCAGCCTGCTGGACGGGATCGAGGCGCGAGCGACATCCGGGTAAGACTCCGGCCGCCGGTGTTCAGGCATGGCTGACCGCCCACGCCGCGCGATCTTCACCGGCTACGTGGCGGTTGAGAACACGTTCGGGAGCGGAGGGCTCTGATCCTCGTGGGTCCGAAGAAGCCGACGCCTGGCCGGTATCAGCGTGACGGCTGGCCCGGATGACATGGGACGCCAACATCAGGGACCGACTGCGTCAATGGGTGGACGCCAAGCAGCCATCCGCCGAGAAGGCGGATCTGGTCACCGACGTCCGTGGCGGCGCGTGGGCCACCGCAAGCGGCCGGTCTATCAGGCGTTCGGCCTCTCGCTGACCTAGGACACGACAGAGCGGGTCGTGATGGTCACATCACAACCCGCTCATTCATGCACGTGATGGTGTCCGAGGGGGGACTTGAACCCCCACGCCCGATAAAGGGCACTAGCACCTCAAGCTAGCGCGTCTGCCATTCCGCCACCCGGACAGGGTCATCAGCCAGTGAGCGCGGCTGACGACTCCACGATACCAAGGATCGGGGGTGGGGCTCACCCGAGTTGCCGGCGGGGAGGGGGAACGCCTGGTGAGGGCCTGGACACCGACGGTGAGGCAGGGGCGTGCGCCGGCGCGCATCGGTTGGGGAGCAGGGGTGACCGCCGCGGAGAGATTTGGTGCAGGTGATCGGCGATGGAGTGGCAGGGCTGGTGGGTGAAGGGTGCACTGGGGGGCGGTCGGGGCCGGTGGCCGCGGGTGGGGCCGGTGGTGCGCGGTTCTGGGGGCGGGTGAGCCGTCACCGAGGGGTGGTGCCCGCCCCGTGACCCGCCCCGGCGAAGTGGCGTGGCGCCCGTCCCGGCGGAGTGGGGCCGGCCTGGGAGGTAGCGGGTTGGGGAAGAACAGTCAGCAGGACGGACGAGTCGGTTCGACGGCAGCGTTGGACGGCCGGAGAGGGAGCACAGCTTTGCGCGAGGTCGCGGTCCCCGCCCTGACCACAGCCCCACGGCTCGGTGGACTGGCCGATGCCGTGTTCGACAACGCCGAGGAGCGGCCGGGGCTGGTGGCGCTGCGGCGGTCGGTGGGCGGGCAGTGGCAGGACGTGACCGCCGCAAGGTTCCGGGACGAGGTGGTCGCGCTGGCCA
This sequence comes from Wenjunlia vitaminophila DSM 41686, assembly GCF_000380165.1. Lineage (GTDB taxonomy): Bacteria > Actinomycetota > Actinomycetes > Streptomycetales > Streptomycetaceae > Wenjunlia > Wenjunlia vitaminophila. The sequence goes on along the minus strand of NZ_KB904658.1, from coordinate 213,826 downwards.
AGGGGCTGCTGTCCCAGGGGATACGTTTCGGCGACCGGGTGGCCATCATGTCCAGGAACCGCTACGAGTGGACCCTGTTCGACTTCGCCCTGTGGACGTTGGGGGCCGAGTCCGTGCCGATCTACCCCACCTCCTCCTCGGAGCGGGTGCGCTGGATGCTCGCGGACTCCGACTGCGTGGCCTGTGTGGTGGAGGACGAGAGCCACGCCATGACGGTGGGTGCGGTGATCAACACGCTGCCCGCGATGACCGCCATCTGGCAGTTGGACGCGGACGCGGTGGGGACGCTCACCGCGCGGGGGACCGGCATCGACGACGAGGTGGTGCACCGGCACCGGCTCGCGGTCACCCCCGAGGCGGTCGCCACCGTGGTGTACACGTCCGGGACCACCGGTCGCCCCAGGGGGTGCGTGCTCACCCACGGCAACTTCATGGCCGAGTGTGACAACCTGCTCGCCCGCTGGGAGCCCGTCTTCGGCTCCAGGACCGACGAACCCGTCTCCACCCTGCTCTTCCTCCCGCTCGCGAACGTCTTCGGGCGGGTGGTGGAGGTGGCCGCGGTCCGGGGACGGGTCTGCGTCGGGCACCAGCCGGGGATGGCGCTGGCCAGCCTGTTGCCCGCCCTGGCCGAGTTCCGGCCCACCTTCGTGCTCGCGGTGCCGTACGTCTTCGAGAAGGTCTTCTCCGCGGCGCGGCACCAGGCCGAGACGGCCGGGCGGCTGGGAGCGTTCGACAAGGCGGTGGACGTCGCCGTCCGCTACGCCGAGGCCCGTGAGGCCAAGGCGTTCGGGGAGGGACCGGGGCCGAGCGCCTCGCTGCGGATGCAACACCAGTTCTACGACCGGCTGGTCTACGGCAGGCTCCGGGAGACGCTGGGCGGCCGGGTCCGGTACGGGATGTCCGGCGGTTCGGCGATGGACCGCCGGCTCGGCCTGTTCTTCGCCGGTGCCGGGTTGACGGTCTGCGAAGGGTACGGGATGACGGAGACCACGGCCGCGGTGACCGCCAATCCACCGGACCGGGTCCGGTTCGGCACCGTGGGCCCGCCGGTGCCCGGCACCTCGGTGCGGATCGCCGAGGACGGTGAGGTGTGGGTGCGCGGCGGGCAGCTCTCCGGCGGCTACCTCAACGAGAGCGGCGCCGGGCTGGCGCTCCGGGACGGGTGGCTCGCCACCGGCGACCTCGGCACCCTCGACGACGCGGGGTACCTGACCATCACCGGCAGGAAGAAGGACGTCATCGTGACCAGCAAGGGCAAGAGCGTCTCCCCGGTGCTGGTCGAGGAACGGGTGCGGGCCCATCCGCTGGTGGCGCAGTGCGTGGTCGTGGGCAACGACCGCCCCCACGTCGCGGCGCTGCTCACGCTGGACCACGAGGCGGTGCGGCACTGGCTGGCGACGCGCGGCAGGCCCGTGCTGCCACCGGAGGAGATGGTTCGCGACGAGGAGCTGGAGGCAGAGCTCAGGAGGGCCGTGGGAGCCGCCAACGCCCTGGCCTCACAGGCGGAGTCGATCCGCACGTACGTGGTGCTGCCCTCGCCGTTCACGGAGGAGGAGGGGCTGCTCACGCCTTCCCTGAAGCCTCGGCGGGACGCGATCGAGGAGGCCTTCGCCGGGGAGATCGAGGAGATGTACCGCCCCTGAGCGCACACGGGTGCGGGGGCGCTCGGGAAAACGGTTCGCCACCCGGCGGGCAGCCAGGGGCCCTCTCCCACCCGGGCGGGGCGGGTGTGCGGCCGGGAGCGGGGGGTACCGTGGGCATCCGTGGATCAAGAGTGAAGACGGGTGTGTTTGCGACGTGAGTACCGTTCCCCACATCGACCTCAACAACGGCGTGCGGATGCCCCAGCTCGGCTTCGGCGTCTGGCGCATCCCGCAGGACCGGACGACCGAGGCGGTGCGCGCCGCGCTGGACGCGGGCTACCGCAGCGTGGACACCGCCGCCGTCTACGAGAACGAGGAGGGCACCGGGCGGGCACTGGTCGGCTCCGGGCTACCCCGTGAGGAACTGTTCGTCACCACCAAGGTCTGGAACAGTGAGCAGGGGTTCGACGCGACGCTGCGCGCCTTCGACGCCTCCCTGGAGCGGCTGGGCCTCGAGTACGTGGACCTGTACCTGATCCACTGGCCGGCGCCGGCGAAGGACCTGTACGTGGAGACCTGGACGGCGCTGGAGCGGATCCACGCCGAGGGCCGCGCCAAGGCGATCGGCGTGTCCAACTTCCAGGTCCCCCACCTGCGTCGTCTGATCGGCGAGACCTCCGTGGTCCCGGCCGTCAACCAGGTGGAACTGCACCCGTGGCTACAGCAGCGGGAGCTGCGCGAGTTCCACGCCGAACACGGCATCGCCACGGAGGCGTGGGGTCCGTTGGGCCGGGGCGGGGACCTGCTGAGGGAGCCGACCCTGGTGCGGATCGCCGAGCGCCACGGCCGGAGCGTCGCCCAGGTGATGCTGCGCTGGCACCTCCAGCTCGGGAACATCGCCATCCCGAAGTCGGTGACACCGTCCCGGATACGGGAGAACATCGACGTCTTCGACTTCACACTGGACGACGAGGACCTGGCCGCCGTCGCGGAGCTGGACTCCGGACAGCGCCTGGGTCCTGACCCGGACACGATGGCCTGACCGGGGCGCCATGGCCTGACCGGGGCGCGGTCGGGGGCGGCCCGTCACGGGACGCTCTGGACCTCCTCCGGGGTGTCCGCGGCGCCCGCCCCGCCCGCGGCTCCGGCCCGGTGCCCGGCACCGGCCCCCTCCGCGGTGTCGGACACCGGGGCCGTGGGGTCGGCCACCGGGGCCGTGGGGTCGGCCACCGGGGCCGCGGGGTCGGACAGCCAGCCGCGCAGCACCTCGTGGAGCTCCTCCGCCCCGACCAGTTCGCCCGCCGGCACCGGTAGCTCCGCCGGGTGGAGCAGGAACGGCTCGCCCNGCGCGCCGCCGAGCCCGCCGTGCGAGCCGACCTGCTCCTCGAAGGCGTGCACCTCCCCGGTGCGCGGGTCGTACGACGAGTTCACCATCAGGTCCGGCACCTGGGGGAACGAGTCGGTGCGCAGCACCGCCTCGGCGGCGCCGGGGCCGAACGGGGCCAGCGGGTCCCGCCCCTCCACCTCGCCGGTGCGCAGCACCAGCGTTCCCGGGCGGCCCAGCACCAGGGGGCCGCGTTCCCGGCTGCGCACCAGCACGAAGCCGATCCCCGGGTGCCGCACCAGGGTGGGCAGCAACCTGGGGCAGCGTTCCTGGAGCTCCTCGTAGGTCATCCGGTGCGGCACGTCGGGGAAGCTGACCAGGCCGAGGTTCCCGGAGGCGAGGACCAGCGGCTCGGCGCCGGTGGCGGGTCGCTGTTCCCCCTGCTCGGGCCGGTGCAGCGCCGCCCGCACCGCCGCCCGCCCCTCGGCGCCGGTCTGTGCCCGCGCCGCCCGCCGCCGGCCCCTGCGGCTGACCTCCAGGCCGCAGCCGACACGGACCAGGTCCTCCAGGGTCAGGCCGTACCGGTTGGCGAAGGTCTCGCCCTGGCTCTGCCCGTGGTCGGACAGCACCACGAAGCGGTAGGGGCGCGGGGCGTACTCGGCGATGCCCTGGATGAGCCCCAGCGCCTTGTCCAGCCGGCGCAGCACCCGCAGGGTCTCCGGCGCCCGCACCCCGGAGTGGTGCGCCACCTCGTCGTAGGCGACCAGGTCGGCGTAGACCGCGGTCCGTCCGACCAGCATGTCGCCCATCACCGCGGCCACCACCACGTCCCGTTCGACCACCGTGGCGAAGGCCCTGACCAGCGGGTAGACGCCGCCCCTGCGCACCCGTGGCCGCTCGTCGCGCAGCCGTTGCCGCAGCGCCTGGACGATCTCCCGCACCACTTCGGCGAGGAACGCCACGAGGGTCCTGGTGGCGTTGGCGGGGTCGGAGAAGTAGGCGAAGTAGCCGGAGCGGCTGCGCCGGCCCATCCGGCCGGAGACGCTGAGCACCAGGGCGTTCTGGCTGGCGCCGCCGCTGAACAGGTTCCCCCGGCTGGCCCCGTCGGTGGCGAGCAGCCCCGGGTGGCCGCGGCGGCGGCGTTCCAGTTCCGCGGCGTCGGAGGGGCGGTTGCAGACCATCAGCCGACGGGTGTCCTTCTCGTACCAGCGGAAGGCGGGGACGCCGTGGTTGGAGCCGTGCAGGATGCCGAGCTGGCTGGCCCCGGTCTGGCTGCTCCAGTCGGTGCGCCAGGGCTGGAGCCGGTGGGTGCCTTCGGTCAGCCAGGACTGGATGGTGGGCAGGTAGCGGGCCTCGATCGCGGCCTTGAGCACGTCGTGGCCGACTCCGTCGAGCTGGAGGAAGACGGTGCCGGGGGTGGTCGTTCCCGGTTCGCCGGCCGCGGGCTCCGCACGGCGCCGCCGACCGGCGAGCCGGGCCAGGCGGCGGCGGTAGGCGTCGTCGTCGTAGACGGACAGCCAGGCGTTGGTGGACGAGGAGGCGGCGGAGAGCACGGCGGCGATGACCACCGCGGTGGTCACGTTGACCTGGGGTTTGCCCTCCGGGACCACGCGCAGGGCGAGCAGCAGCACCGAACCGTTGAGGAAGAACACCAGCAGGCCGAGCACCAGGGCGGGGACCAGCAGCAGGGCACGCACGATCAACGGCCACAGCAGCGCGCTGAGCAGCCCGAAGGTTCCTGCGGCCACGGCGGCGGTGATGCCGAGCTGGGTGAGGCTCTCCCCGTCCGAGGAGCGGAGCCTGAAGTCCGGGAGGACGGCGGCGAGGGCCACTATCGTCCCGGTGATCACCACCCAGACGGCGAGCACCCGCACCGCGGTCCGCCCGGCCGATCGCCAACGATTCACCGTGCTGCTGCCTGTCTGCCTGCGTGTCACCTTGTTGTACTGCCCTACCGTGTGTTCCTGCGCGTGTGCCTGGAGGTGCCGGGTGCGTGTCCGTGGTCTCCTCGGGGTACGGGCCGACGTGCCGTACCGGGTCGGGGTTCGGTCGGTGCGTGGCCGCTGGTGTCGTTGTCGGTCGTTGTCGGTCGTTGTCGTCGCTCGTGCTGGGTGTGGCGTTTTCCTCCTCCCAAGCGTGGACCATCGCTGACATAACCTCGTTCCGGGGCCCACCGTGCCGGGTGTGACCCGAAGTCCGGGACGAATCAGGGACGAGTGCCAAGGGGAGGCGGTGCCGGGTGGCGACCATTACCTGGTGGGGGCATGCCACAGCGACCGTGGAGGACTCGGGGGTCCGGGTGCTGACCGATCCGTTGTTCCCCCGCCGACTGGCGCACCTGCGCCGCAGGAGGGGGCCCGTCCCGCCGGCGGAGGCCGCGCGGGCCGACCTGGTGGTCGTCTCGCACCTGCACGCGGATCACCTGCACGTGCCCTCGCTCGCCCGGCTGGCGCCCGGCACCCGCGTGCTGGTGCCGCACGGGGCGCTGCGGGCGGTGCCGGGGATGCGGAAGCTGCGGCTGCGGGGGCTGGAGCTGACCGAGGTGGGTGTGGGCGACGAGGTGAGCGCGGGCCCCGTCACCGTTCGGGCGGTCCCGGCGGCGCACGACGGGCGACGGTGGCCGCTCGGCCCGCAGCAGGCGCCGGCGCTGGGGTACGTGGTGCACGGGGCGACGACGACCTACTTCGCGGGGGACACCACCCTGTACGACGGCTGGGAGGACGCGGTGGGGCCCTGTCACCTGGCGCTGCTTCCGGTGGGCGGCTGGGGCCCCAACCTGGGGCCCGGCCACCTCGACGCCAGACGGGCCGCGCAGGCCCTGGACAGGCTGGGCCCCGGGGCGGCGGTGCCGGTGCACTACGGCACGTTCTGGCCGATCGGCCTCGACGGGGTCAGGCCACACGAGTTCCACTCCCCCGGTGAGGACTTCGTCCGTCACTCGGGCCGTCTCGCCCCGCACGTCGAGGTGCACCTGCTGGGGCACGGGGAGAGCGTGCGGCTGAACGGCAGGGTCGATCGGTGATGTTCCCGTTCGCGGCGGCGGCCGAGTCCGCGTCGGAGTCGGCCGGGCAGGCCGTGGGGTTCCCCTCGCTTTTCCTGCTGGTGGCGCTGGGCTCCGTGGTGCCGGTGGTGCCGACCGGGGCGATCGTCAGTTCCGCCTCGGTGGTCGGGTTCCACCAGCAGGCCCCGTTGACGCTGCTGGTGTTCCTGGTGTCCGCGGGCGCCGCGTTCCTCGGGGACCTGGTCCTGTACTGGCTGGGGCGGCGCGGAGTGCGTTCGCGCAACGGCTCCCGTTGGCTCACGCAGTTGCAGGACCGGGCTCCTGAGCAGCGGCTGGCGACGGCGCAGCGACGGTTGGAACGCCACGGGGTGGCGGTCCTGGTGCTGTCCCGGCTGATACCCGCCGGCCGCATACCCGTGATGCTGGCCTGCCTGCTCGCCGACATGCCGCTGCGGGTCTTCCTCCGCGGTGACGTGGTGGCCTGCCTGGCCTGGGCGGCGCTGTACGGGGCGATCGGCATCCTGGGAGGCTCGCTGTTCGCGGAGCCGTGGCAGGGGGTGCTGCTCGCGGTGTGCCTCACCGTGGCGATCAGCGCCGTGCCCGCGGTGTACCGCAGGCTGCGCGGGGAGCGCTCCGCGCGGGCGTGACCACCGGGGCCGGGGCCGGTCCGGGCCTGGTCCGCAGGCCGGTCCTGGCAGGGCTCAGGGGGCAGGACTCAGGGGGTCGGGCTCAGGGGGTCGGGCTCAGGGGGTCGGGCTCGGCGGGGCGGCGGTCGGTGGCGGGCTCGGCGGGGCGGGCGGCTCCGGGGCCGGGTCCAGGGGGGCGCGCTCGTGGTCCAGGACGCGGGAGTCGCCGACCGCCAGGTCCCACAGGTCGGCACGGGGGCGACCGGCCCGCTCCCAGGCGGCGCGGACCCGGTGCAGCGGTTCCATGACGGGTTCCCTGGACAGCAGGAACGTTCCCCAGTGCATGGGGACCATCCGCCGGGCACCGAGGTCGAGGCAGGCCCGCACCGCCTCGTCGGGGTCGGTGTGCACGGCCCGCAGGAACCAGCGCGGCTCGTAGGCGCCGATCGGCAGCAGCGCCAGGTCCACGCCCGGGTAGCGGCGGCCGATCTCGGTGAACCAGGGGCCGTAGCCGGTGTCCCCGGCGAAGTACAGCCGGTGGCCCCCCGGTTCGGTCACCACCCAGCCGCCCCACAGGGAGCGGCAGGTGTCGGCGAGGCCGCGGCGGCTCCAGTGGTGGGCCGGCACGAAGTCGAACCGCACCCCCTCCAGCTCGACGCACTCCCACCAGTCGAGGTCGGTGACCCGGGTGAAGCCCCGGCGGCGGAACCACCGGCCGAGACCGGCGGGCACCAGCAGCACGGTGTCCCTGGGCAGCCGGCGCAGGGTGGGCCAGTCCATGTGGTCGTAGTGGTTGTGGCTGATCAGCACGGCGTCCACCGGCGGCAGCGCGTCCCAGGCCACCCCGACGGGGGTGACCCGCGCCGGGGTGCCCAGGATGCGCCGGGACCAGACGGGGTCGGTGAGCACGGTGAGGTCCCCGACGCGCAGGACGAAGCTGGCGTGCCCGGCCCAGGTCACCGCGGTGCGCCCGGTGCGGGCGAGCGGCACGGCTGACCGGTTCACCGGGAGGCGGCCGAGGTCCGCCAGGGCCTGTCCCCGCGGGCGGAAGCCGCCCTGGCGCATCACCCGGAGCATGTCGCGGGTGCCCGGGAGGGGGTCGGTGAGGCGGTCCGCGAAGGTTCGGGGCCAGACCCGGGCCTCACCCAGCGGGCGGGGCGCGGCGACGACACGTTCGGCACGTTCGATCTGCTCAGTCATGGCGGCTCCGTCGGGGGTCTTCCGGCCGATCGGGGAACGGCGGCGGTGGGGTGGGGGTCGTGCCGCGCGGCGGGGTGGGTGCGGTGGGGGCCCGCGCGGACACCGGGCGGGAAAACGGTAGTTCATCAGTTCGTCAGTTCGGTGAAGAGCAGGCCGAGGGCGGTCAACGCCTCGGAGACGTGCGTCAGCCGCAGCGGGTCCTCGGCGCGCAGCGCCAACCAGCGCTGTTCCGTGGAGGTGCCGTAGAGCGCGCCGGTGGTGACCCGGAACCGCAGCGCCAGCGGGTCGTCCCCGAAGCGGTGGCCGCCCGACACCGCGACGCCGAACCGGTCCAGCAGGTGGCGTTCCAGGGAGGCCGAGTCGCTGACCGACCGCCGGGCCAGGTGGTCAGCGACCGGCCCCAGGTCGGGGTAGAGCTGGTACCCGGCCTGCGCGGGGCGGCACAGGGCACCCGCGCGGCGGAGCAGCGCGCGCGTCTCGGCGACCACCGCGGCGTGCAGCCGGACGCAGGCGGCCAGGTGCGCGTCGAGCACCGCGGGTTCGGACAGCGCCCAGGCGACGGCGTCCTGCACCGGGGCGGGGGCCACCGCCTCGAGGACCGCGGCGCGGTCGAGCACGCGGCGCAGCAGGGGGTCCCCGATGGGTCCCGAGGGGAACCGGGCGACGCCGAAGCGCCAGCCGGACAGGGCCAGCGAGGCGCCGGGCCCGGTGACCACGACGGTGCGTTCCGGCAGGATCTCCGCGGGGCTGACGGCCATCGCGGTGGCGGTGGGGTGGTGCGCCAGGTCCCGCAGGGTCTCGTCGGAGACGACCAGCAGGTCCAGGTCGCGGGCGACCTCGCAGACCTCGTGCAGCAGCTCGGGCGGCGGCAGGGTGCCGGTGGGGTCGTCCGGGACGGTCAGCACCAGGATGCGCGGGTCACCGCCGTTCTCCCGGAACCTGCGCACGGACTCCAGCAGGGCGAACGGGTCGGGGACCCCGCCGCACTCGGCGGGGGTGGGGACCGACACCAGGCGCCGGCCGAGCAGCCGGGCCTGGGCGGGGTACCGGCGCCGCCCGGGCCGGGGCAGCACCAGGTCGCCTGGGGACGCGGAGAGCACGAGCAGGAGCAGCGGGCCGCCCCCGGCCGCGCACACCACCTGCTCGGGCCCGGTGGGCAGGCCGCGGCGGTGGAAGTACCCGGCTGCGGCGGTCCGCACCCCGGCGCTTCCGGGGGCCGCGCCGCGGGCGTTGCGGTGGGTGGCGGCCCCGAGCCGCGCCGCGAGCTCGGGGTGGACGGGCAGCCCCGGCTCCGCGGAGTCCAGTGGCCAGCGGACCCCGGTGGCGGCCGGCGGGGGCTGCGTGCCGTTCAGGAGACCTCCAGGACGATCTTCCCCCGGGTGTGTCCCTGTTGGCTGAGCCGCAGCGCCTCGGCGGCCTCCTCCAGGGGGAACGTCCTGGTGACGTGGACGGAGAGCTTGTGGGCGTCGGCCAGGTTCCCCAACGAGGTCAGGTCCGCGTAGCTCGGCTGGGCGAAGACGTAGCGACCGCCGACCTTCTTGACTCCGACGTCGACGATGGAGGCGATCCGGGGTTCGTCCCTCCGCGACGCGCCGACCAGGGCCACGGACGCCGCCACGGCGTCGCCCCCGACGAAGTCCACCGCCGCGTCCACGCCCTCCGGGGTGACCTCCCGTACCCGTTCCACCAGGCCCTCGCCGTAGGCGACGGGCACGGCGCCCAGGGAACGCAGGTAGTCGTGGTTGCCCGGGGAGGCGGTGCCGATGACCCGGGCGCCGTGGGCCACGGCGATCTGCACGGCGAACGAGCCGACCCCACCGGACGCGCCGTGCACCACGACGGTGTCCCCGAGGCCGACGCCCGCGGCGGCGAGGCACTGGAAGGCGGCGAGCCCGGCCAGCGGCAGACCGCCGGCCTGCGGCCAGTCCAGGGAGGCCGGCTTGTCGGCCAGGGTCCGCACCGGCGCGGCCACCAGTTCGGCGTAGGTGCCGTTCTGCACGTGGTCCTCGCGGACGTAGCCGATGACCTCGTCGCCGACGGCGTACTCCACGACGGCCGGGCCGAGCTCCTCCACCACCCCGGCCAGGTCCCAGCCGGGGACCAGCGGGAAGTGGACCCTGGCCACCTCGTCCATGCGGCCCTGGGCGATCTTCCAGTCGACCGGGTTGACCCCCGCGGTCCGCACCCGGACCAGGACGCTGTCGGGTCCCACCTTGGGACGTGGAACGTCAACCGGTCGCAGCTTCTCCGGCCCCCCGTACTCCTTCATGGCCATGGCTCTCATGGCTCAAGCGAACCAAAGGGCGCCTGGGGTCGCATGCGGAAGTCGTAGTGGTGGGGCAACGGGTACTCCGCCCGGGCTCGGGCCCTGACCTCGTCGGTGACCGGCTCCCCGGCCCCGGCGACCAGGAGTTCGGCGATGGCGTACCAGGTGTCGCCCAGCGTCTCCTCGCCCTCCGCCAGGTCGGTCACCTCGAACCCGGAGTCGAACACCTCCTTGGCCGCCTCGGCCTCGCCCGCGGCCAGCAGGGTCCTGGCCCGCAGCAGCCGGAACCTGCCCTGGCGGCGGACGGCCACCGGCAACTGGTCGAGGACCCGTCGGGCGTCCTGCCAGCGGCCCACGTCGAGCAGCGCCTCCACCGCCTCCCGGGAGAGCGCGGCCAGCGCCGCGGCGGGCTCGGTGCCGACCGGGGCGTGGTAGGTGATCCGGTCAACGAGGTCCACCGCCTCGAGCAACCGGTCCGCTCCCCGGCTGGTCTCCCCCTCCGCCAGGTCCGCCTGGGCCAGACAGCGCAGCGCCCACGGGCTGCGCCCCCGGTCCATGGAGCGTTCCCAGGCCCGCACCGCCTGCGCCCGGTCCCCGGCGTGCCAGGCGGCGACGCCCAGGTGGTACTCGGTCAGCCAGGTGGGTGCGGCGGTCTCCAGCATGTCCCGCCAGTGCCGCCCCACCAGTGAAGGACCCGGCGGGTCCTCCGTCCTGGCCTCGCGCATCCCGCCGACGGCGAGCAGGTCGTGCCAGGGCTGCTGGGCGGCGCCGATGGTGGCCGCACCGAGCTCGGCGGTGCCGAACGGGGTGCCCGGCAGGTCGTACCGGCCCCAGGCCACCTCGAGCCCGCCCCAGCCCGAGCCCACCGCCAGCACGTCCTTGGGCGGCGCGTCCGCGTGGGGCCGCCAGCTCGCGTAGGCGGCGTCCACCGCTTCGCGGGGCAGCGCGGCCTCCAGCCGTTCGGCGACCTCCTCGGTGGCCTCCCGCCAGTCCGCCGAGTGGGCCAGCCCCGGGTCCGCCCGCACCGGCCCGTAGGCCTCGAGCCAGGACACCTCGGCCCCGGCCTCCAGCGGGACGTGTTCGAGTTGGGTGCGGCTCAGTCCGGCCTGGATCTCCAGGTAGCCGCCGGTGCCCGGCTCGGTCAGCCACTCCTGCCAGCGCCGGCCGCCCGTGCCCGTCCCCCAGTGGAAGAGCTTGCGGCCCCGCAGCACGTCGGTGGAGGTCTGCACCAGGCCGTGGCCCCGGTCGTCCACGGCGGCTATCCAGCGCCGTCCCGCCTCGGGCACGTCGTAGAAGTAGTCGGCGGCGTGTTCGACGCGCGAGGGGTAGCTGCGGTCCACGCCCTCCCAGCGGGGGACCGGAATCCTCCGCAGGGAGCGCTGGTAGCCGAAGTGCCAGGCGCTGTCCGCGGGGACCAGCACCCTGGTGCCCTGGTCCTGCGGCACCGCGGTGTTGGACCACCAGTAGGTGGCGGTGTCGTGGTGGTGCGGGTTGCGGATGCGCACCCCGACGTGGAGGAAGTCCGAGTCGGCCGGCAGCCACAGGTCCACCTGGAACGGCAGGTCCCGCAGCCGCTCCCACTCCCACAGCCGCAGCATCTCCCCGCCGTCGGGGGCGGGGAGCCGGGCGGCGTGCAGCGGCGCGACGGACAGCGTGCCGTGCCCGGTGGCACCGATGTTCCACTCGACCCCGCCGGAGAACCACGCCCCGTTCAGGGCGAAGTTGGCCGGCTGCAACACGGGGTTGCGGTACAGCAGCTCACGGTCGGTCGGCTTGTGGAACAGGGAGAACAGCCGGCCGCCGAGCGTCGGCAGCACGGTCGCCCGCAGCCGGTCGTTCTCCAGGACCAGCGCGGGCAGCCGGCGCGGGACCCGGTCCCGCCGGTAGCCGTCCACGATCCGGCAGGGCAGCACGGACGTCAGGGGCGCCAGCCCGATCTGCCTGGCCATGTCCCGGGGGAGCGTTTCGTCGCTGTCCACCCGGTGGGCCTCGTGCGGTCCCCGCAGTTCGGGCAGGGGGTTCTCCGGTCCGAGTCCCACGCCGGGAACAGTGATCGTCGTGCTGCGCACGGTCGTACCCAAGGCCACCTCGCCCACCTCGCGCGGCCGTGCCGGTCAACGGCCGTCGTGGATCTATGGAACCCCCCGTTGGTGCCCGGTGACCAGACCGTCTCGCATCATGTGGACGAACGGGGCGTCAGCGCCCGGGAGGCGGTGCCGAGGACGCCACCGCCACGCACGCCGCGTAGCCGCTGTCCACGGCGAGGTCGGTCAGCGTCCAGCCGGGCGGGTCCACGGGCAGCGGCCCGATGCCGAGGTAGTGGCCGTCAAGGCCGCCGCCCACCCCGGCTCCTGTGCCCTTCAGGTGCGCCTCCTTGCGCGCCCAGACCCGGGCGAACGCCGCGGGGCGGCGGTCCTGCGGCAGCATGGCCAGCTCGGCGCGCTCCCTGGGGTGCAGGGAGCCGGCCACCTCCTCGACCGTGGAGGAACCGGGGAAACGTTCCACGTCGGCGCCGACCGGCCGGTCGGCGAAGGCGAGCACCGCCAACTCGTCGCTGTGCGAGAGGGAGAAGTGCAGCGGGGGTGTCGGCCGTCCGGCGACCGCGGGCCGGCCGTGCGGCTTGGTGCACAGCGGGCACGGTTCCCGGACGAACTCCACCTTTCCGGGGTCCTGCTCCAGGTAGGCGCCGAGCAGCCGGCGCAGCGCCGTGTGCGCGGCCACGTAGCGGTCACGGAGTTCCTGCCGGACGAAGGCGTTCGCGCGTCGGCGTTCCTCGGTGTCCAGCAGTTCGTACCCGGCGGCGAGTTCGGCGGCCGACTGGTCACGGACGTGCTGGACCCACATTTGGGGGACGCCCGCCTCGGGCCGGGGCAGGGTGTCCGGCAGCGTGCGGAGGGCGAGTGCGCGGGGAGCGAGGGAGGAGGTGGTGGTCACGACGTCCTGCCAGGGGTGGTCGGCTGAAGCGGATGGGGCCGGCGACCGCGGCGGGGTACCCGGTTGTGGCCGCCCCGCGCGGTACGTCGCCACGGCGACCTCCGTACGGTAGTCGGTTCCTGCCCGGGCCGCCGGAAGCAGCCCGGGGCGCTGGTCAACTCCTGGTCGAGCGGGCGGTCAGGGGGCGGCCGCGGGCTCCGCCGACCGGGGGACGCGGCCTGGCGGCTGCGCTCCGGGGACGCCCGCCGGGCGGATCATGGTCGCGTCCGCCCCGTCCACCCGACCGACGCTCGCCCACCGGCCGTCACCTGGCGAACGCCCCGGGCACCGCGCCCGGGACCCGGCCGGCCCACGGTCGTGATCCCCTGGAGCGCCGCGCATGGCAGAGTCCGCCCCCCGGGCACCCACCGGCGGAACCCTCACCACCGGCTCCGCGACCGGGCGAGCGGTGCTGGGCTCGGCGGTCCTCGGCTCCGGCATGGCCATGCTGGACGGCACCATCGTCACCGTGGCCCTCCCCCACATCGGGGCGGACCTCGGGGAGTCGCTGGCCAGCCTCCAGTGGACCCTCAACGCCTACATGCTCACCCTCGCCGGACTGATCCTGCTCGGCGGGGGCCTGGGCGACCGCTACGGGCGGCGCCGGGTGTTCGAGGTGGGGGTCGTGTGGTTCACGGTGGCCTCCCTGCTGTGCGGTCTCGCACCCAGTGGGCTGACGCTGATCGCGGCCCGGGCGCTCCAGGGGGTGGGCGGGGCGCTGCTCACCCCCGGTTCCCTGGCCCTGGTGCAGTCCTCGTTCCGGCAGGACCAGCGCGCCAAGGCGGTCGGCCTGTGGTCGGGCCTCAGCGGGGTGGCGACCGCGTGCGGCCCGTTCCTCGGCGGATGGCTGGTGGACGGGCCCGGATGGCGGTGGATCTTCTTCATCAACGTGCCGTTCGCGGTGGTGGTGTTGCTGTTGTCCCGGCGGGTGCCGGAGAGCCGCGACTGGTCGGCTTCCGGGCGTTTCGACGTGCCGGGCGCGGTGCTCGCGGCGCTGGCCCTGGGCGGCGTCACCTATGCGCTGATCGATGCTCCGGCGTATCCCGCGCTGGTGGGCGGGGTGCTGCTGGCGGTCGGCTTCCTGTGGCGGGAGCACCGGGCGCCCCGGCCGATGATGCCCCTGGGGATCTTCCGGTCGAAGCTGTTCAGCGCGGTGAACGTGGTGACGCTGTGCCTGTACGCGGCGATGGGCGGGGTGTTCTTCCTGCTGCCCACCCAGTTGCAGAACGGCCTCGGGTACAGCGCGCTGGCCGCCGGACTCGCGTCGATGCCGGTGACGGTCCTGATGACCGCGCTGTCCGGGCCCGCCGGGGCGCTCGCCCAGCGGATCGGCCCGCGGACGCCGATGACGGTGGGGGCGCTGGTGGCCGGCGTCGGCCTGGCCCTGTTGCACCGGGTGCACCCCGGCGGCGACTACTGGACGCACGTGTTCCCCGCCGTGGTGGTCCAGGGCCTGGGGATGAGCCTGTTCGTGGCGCCGCTGACGGCCACCGTGCTGGCCTCGGTGGAGGTGCGCAGGGCCGGGTTGGCCAGCGGGGTGAACAACGCGGCGGCCCGGGTGGCCCAGTTGGTGGCGGTGGCCGCGCTGCCGTTGCTGACCGGTCTGTCCGCCAACGAGTACCGGGTGGCCAGCGCGGTGGACGCGGCGTTCGGCCGGGCGGTGCTGATCTGCGCGGGACTGATGCTGGCGGGCGCGGCGCTGTCCTGGCTGACCGTGCCGGGCGTGCTGGAGCGCCCGGCCGGGGAGCCGACGTCCACCCCGCACTGCGCCCACCACTGCGCGGTCAGCGCCCCGCCCCTGGAGCCGGGCACCCCGGACCCGGCGCGCGCCCCGCGGGGAGGTCCTGACGGGCCGTCCCGGCCCTGAACGGGCCGCCGCACGGTGGCGTGCGGTCCGGTCCCGCTCCGGTCATGGCGGGACCGGACCGTCCCACCGCGCGGTCGGTGCCGGCGGTCCTTCCCGGTACCCGCCGACCCGACCGCGCGGTCCCCCGTGCCCGCACGCGCCCCCGTCGCGCGCGGGCCGACACGGACGTTCAGTGCGCCGGGGCCCCCAGGTCGCGCTGGCCGCGGCGGTCCTGGCCCTGCCGGGACTCCAACCGGAGCCCGGTCACCTGGTCGTCGTCGATGTCCACCCCGAACACCGTGTGCAGGACCTTCCGGTACTCCTCGACCGGAACCCTGCGGTGTTCCTCGTCGCCGTCGTGCCGAGTGGTGGTCAGGTCCTGGTCACGCAGGCAGATCCGGGCGTGCGGCCCCATCCGCTGCACGATGACCGACCCGGTGAACGGTGACATCGGGGCGGTGGCCGTGAAGTGGTTGGCGGCCACGAAGTCCACCGCGTGCTGCGGCGCGGTGGTGAACTCGTACAGGTCGAACCAGCCCTCGGGGTGACGGGTCCGGAGCCGCCAGGCGTCCTCCTGGGCCCCGGCGACCCGGACGAGCTGGTAGCTCCAGTCGCCCTGCCGGGCGGTGGCCCCGTCCCGGAACGGCAGCGGCTCCAGTGGACCCTCGCTGCCGAACCCCACGTCCGCCAGCCAGGTCCCCTCCCCGGCCCGCACCCTGAGCACGATGTGACCGCGTGGCCGTATCCGGTCCACGCCCATCCGGATGCGTCCGAGCAGCCGGTCCACCTGGAACCCGCACCGTTCGAGGACGGCGCCGAACAGCAGGTTGTGCTCGTGGCAGTACCCGCCCCTGGCCCGGTGGACCACCTTCGCCTGGAGACTGGTGACGTCCAGGGCCGGTACCTGGCGGAGCATCACGTCGATGTTCTCGAACGGGATCGACGCCACGTGGGCGCGGTGCAGCGCCCGCAGGGTCTCGGCCGTCGCCTCCGGCTCCCCCCGGAACCCCACCCGACGCAGGTACGCGTCGAGGTCCAGCAACTCGCCGCCCCACTCCGACGACTTCTCGGCCACGGCCGCGGTCATAGCTCCCCCCGCACTGAGTTTCACATACTGTGCAGGTTGTAAGTTACACAGCATGTGAACATCGCGGCAAGCCAAGGGACCGGTCCGCGGGCTTCGGGGCGGGCGGGGAGGGATTCATGGGAGAACCGACGCACGGGCCCGGCAACGCCCGCGGACGAAGGACCAGGGACGCCCTGCTGGCGGCGGCGCGGACGCTGCTGGAGGAACAGGGTTTCGAGGCGCTGACCATGGCGGCGGTGGCGGAGCGGGCCGGGATCACCCGACGCGCGGTGTACCAGCACTTCCGCTCCAGGTCCGAGCTGGTCACCGACCTGTTCACCCACGCGGTGGCCGACGAGGGCCTGGCCGAGTCGCTGCGCCCGGTGTGGGAGGCCCCCGACGCGGTGAGCACCCTGGAGGAGTTCGCCCGGCACCTGGCGCGGTTCACCCCGCGGTTGCGGACCGTGTACCACGCGGTGGACAGGGTCCGCCACCAGGACCCGGACGCGGCGGCGCACCGGGCGCTCACCGACCGTAACCAGCGGGCCGGCGCCCAGGAGGTGATCCGGCGGTTGGACACCGAGGGTCGGCTGGCCCCGCCGTGGACGGAGGAGACCGCCACCGACATGCTCTGGGCACTGATGTCGGTGGACCTGCTCGAGCGGCTGATGGTGGACCGCGGGTGGAGCCGTGAGCAGTTCGGCGAGCGCATGGCGGCGCTGTTGCGCGCCACGCTGGTGACCCCCGGGGGCTGAGGCCCGCGGGGCCGCGGTCACCGCCGGGCCCGCGCCGCCCTCCCGGCCAGGTACTGGTCGTAGGTGACCGTGCCGACCGCCCGGTCCGGGGCCAGGTTGGCCCCACGGCGGAACGCCCGGAACGCCCGGCCGGGCAGCCGGAGCGGGACCACGGGACGCCGCCAGCCCCCCGCCCGCATGGTGGTCCTGGCCAGCTCCGACGCGGTCCGCATCTCGGGGCCGCCCAGGTCCTCCACCCGGCCGGCCGGCTCGCCCCTGGCCAGCTCCGCGAGCCTGGCGGCGACCTCGGACACCTCCACCGGTTGGAACCAGAAGCCGCTGGGCGTCAACACCACCGGCAACCTGCGTTGCGCGTCGGTCATCGCGGCCACCAGGTCGTGGAACTGGGTGGCCCGCAGGATCGTCCACGGCAGGTCGCTCGAGGCGACCAGCCGCTCGGTGGCGAGTTTGGCCCGGTAGTAGGGGAACGGGTTGGTGTCGATGCCAACGATCGAGACGTAGACGAGGTGTGGTCGGCCCCCCGACCGGCGCACCGCCTCCACCAGCCGGCGGGCGTACGCCACCTCGTGCCGCATGCTGGTCGCGCAGTGCACGATCACGGCGACCCCGTCCACCGCGGCGTCCAGACCCCGGCCGGTGCCGAAGTCACAGGTCACCCAGTGGTAGGGGCGGTCGTCCGACTCCGGCCGGGGACGGCGGCTCGTCACCCGTACCTCGACGCCGTCCGCCAACAGCCGCTCGACGAGCGGGCGCCCCAGGGTTCCGGTGGCGCCGGTCACCAGGACCGGTCCTTCGTTGGTGCTCATGTCGCTCCGCGGGTCGTGTGGTGTCACGTTCACCGGCCAGGGCCGGGCGGCCCGGCACGGCTGGTGCCCGCCGGACCGTCACCGGTCGGACTCCAGCTTCCCCGGGTCCGGCCCTCCCCGCACCTCGCCGTCGCGCCGCCGCGGCGGAGGGCTACTCCACCCCGGTGAGGAAGCGGTCCAGGACCCGCACCCCGAAGCGCAGGGCCTCCACCGGGACCCGCTCGTCCACGCCGTGGTACAGCCCCTTGTAGTCGAACCCCACGGGGAGCTTCAGCGGGCTGAAGCCGTACCCGGTGATGCCCAGCCGGGAGAACTGCTTCGCGTCGGTGCCCCCGGACATGCAGTACGGGACCACGTGCCCGTCCGGGTCGAAGTGCTCCACCGCGTCCCGCATGGCCCGGAACGTCGGGGAGTCCACCGGGGCCTGCAACGGCACCTCCCGGTGGGCGAACTCCCAGTCCACCCCGGAGCCGGTCAGGCGGTCCAGGGTTGCCCGGAACTCCTCCTCGGTCCCCGGGAGCACCCGTCCGTCCACGTGCGCGGTGGCGGTGCCCGGGATGACGTTGACCTTGTAACCGGCGTTGAGCATCGTCGGGTTGGCGCTGTTGCGCACCGTGGACTCCACCAGCGACGCCGCGGAGCCCAGCTTGTGGAGCAGCGCGTCCACGTCGAAGTCGGCGGCGTCCAGGTCCACGGTGACGCCGGAGAGCTCGGCCATTTCGGTCAGCGCGGCCCGGACGGTGGTGGTCAGCCGCACCGGCCACTCGTGGGCGCCGATGCGGGCCACCGCCGAGGCCAGCCGGCTGACCGCGTTGTCCCTGTTGACCTGGGAGCCGTGTCCTGCCCTGCCGTCCGCGGTGAGCTTCAGCCAGGCGGTGCCGCGCTCCCCGGCGGCCACCGGGTACAGGCGCAGGCCGGTGTCGGTGTGGAAGGTGTAGGCACCGGACTCGCTGATGCCCTCGGTGCAGCCGTCGAACAGTTCGGGGTGCCGCTCGGCCAGGAAGCCGGAGCCGTACTCCGCGCTGTCCTCCTCGTCCGCGGTGAACGCCAGCACCACGTCCCGACGGGGCCTGCGGCCCTGCCGGGCCCACGCGCGCACGACCGCGAGCACCATCGCGTCCATGTTCTTCATGTCGATGGCGCCGCGGCCCCAGACCACGCCGTCGCGCACCTCGCCGGAGAACGGGGGTACGGTCCAGTCCGCGGCCTGCGCGGGCACGACGTCCAGGTGCCCGTGGACCAGCAGCGCGTCCCGGGACGGGTCCGAACCCTCGATCCTGGCCACCACGTTGGCCCGGCCCGGCGCCGACTCCAGCACCAGCGGCTCAAGACCCGCACCGGCCAGGGCTTCGGCCACGTACTCGGCGGCGGGCCGCTCGTTGCAGTCCCCACCACCGCGGTTGGTGGTGTCGATCCTGATCAGATCCGAGGTGAAGCGCACCACCTCCTCGTCCGCGAGGGCGTCAGCCATAGTTCTTCTCCACGGCGTTGGCGACCAGGGTGGTGACCGCCTTGAAGCAACGGATGCCGGCGTACATGTCAGCGGCGGTGTAACTCACCCTGCGCTCCCCGGTGCGGGTCACCGTGGGCACCATGGTGGCCGCACCGGTGAGTTGGGCCGCGTCGAACTCCAGCTCGACGGTGTAGGGGCCGCCAGGGCGTGGCTGCTGCCTGCCGGCCAGCGCCGCGGCCTCCTTGGCGGCGGCGCTGATCGCCGCGGCGGTGCGGGCCGGGGGCCGGCACACCGCCGCGTAACGGGAGACGTAGTCCTTGACCGCCACCCCCAGCGCGTCCGGGGCGTATCCGCGCGCGTCCAGACAGGTGCGGTCGTCACCGGTGACCAGGACCACGGGAACGCCGTACTCGGCAGCGACCAGGGCGTTGAGCCGGCCCTCGCTGGCCGGCTCCCCGTTGACCCAGACCCCGGTGATGGAGTTGGCCAGATAGGTGTGGGCGAGCACGCCCTCGGTGCCGGCACCGGTGTGGTAGCCGACGAACGCCACGCCGTCCACGTCCCCGTGCTGGACCCCCTCCACCATCGTCAGGTCCTTGTGCCGGCCGGTGAGCATCGTGGCGCGCTCGTCGAGCCGTTCGAGCAGCAGGTTGCGCATGGTCGCGTGCGCCTCGTTGACGAGCACCTCGTCGGCCCCGCCGGCGAAGAACCCCGCGATCGCCGCGTTGACGTCGGAGGTGAACATCGCCCGGCAACGCTGCCACTGTTCGGTGCCCGGCTCCACGTCGGCGGGCCAGGTGACGCCCGTCGCGCCTTCCATGTCGGCGCTGATCAGGATCTTCATGGAGTCACGGTATACGCGCGTGGAGTCCCGCACACCAGGGCGGGTCGGGAACCGAACGCCCCGGCACCTACCCCTCGACCTCGGCCGCCAGTCTGGCCAGCACCTCGTCGTAGATGCGGTTGAGTCCCTTGGGGGCGAAGGTCCTCTCGAAGAAACCCCCGATGCCGCCGGCCCCGGTCCAGGTGGTCCGCACCACGACCTTGGCCCGTCCCGCTCCGGCGGGGGTCACCGTCCAGGTGGTCACCATCGAGGAGTTGGCGTCCCGCTCCTCGAGCTGCTCCGGGGTGGGCGCCGTCACCCGCAGCAGACAGTCCCTCACCCGCTTGGAGGTGGCCTGGAGCCGCCAGTGCACGACGGTGCCGGGGCCGGTGCCACCCTCACGCACCTCGTACTCGCTGAAGTGCTCGCTCAGCAGCTTCTTGCGGGTGCCGCCGTAGTCCGCGACCGCCGCGTACACGCGCTCGGGGTCCGCGCTGACGACCCGCTGTGTCGCTGCCTCGACCTGTGCCATCGCTGTGCTCCTCCGTTGCCGGTCCTGGCCGGTCGTTCCACCGGCCGTGGCTGGGTCCGACGCACACCGGGCCCGTGGGCGGCGCTCCCGGTGAGCGCCGGTGACTGCCGGTGCCCGACGTCGGTTCGTGCGCGGACCCAGCCAACCACGCGGGGGCGTCCACGGGCGCCTCGGGGCCGTTCACCCACGGGGAAACGAGTGAACAAGCGACCGAAGGATCGGGGGGCGAGCCCGAGCCCCCCAGCCCAGCCCCTGGTCAGCGGACCTTCCAGAGAACGAGCTGGTAGTTGAGGCAGAGCAGCAGTAACGCGCCGTCGCCGCTGAAGGAGAGGGCGAACGGAAGGCTGTCCCGCTCCGTCTCCTCGACGTCCGCGTCGAACTCCCGGAGGGGGTTCCAGGTGCCGGTGGACCAGGTGCGGACCACGCCTCCCGTCTGGCCGACGGCCAGGGACCTTCCGTCCGGGGAGAACGCCAGGGAGCTGACGGGCTGGGGGAAGGTCAGGACCTGCTTGATCTCCGACCGGCTGTGGGTGTGCCACAGCCTGACCTCGTCCTCGAGGGAACCGGCGAGGACCTTGCCGTCCGGGCTGACCGCGAGGTCGGTCACGCCGCCCGGAACCACCAGGTTCGCGGTCAGCCGTCCACTGGTGACGTCCCAGTAGCGCAGCTTCCCGGTCGAGGTGCCCGCGATGAGTGTTCGGCCGTCGTGGCTGAACGCCACGTCCGCGAGCACTCCCTCCACGTCCGGCTGCGTGCGGCGCACCGGGTCCACGAGGGTGACCGTCTTCCTGCGGGACGCGACGTCCCACAGCGTGATCGTGGACTCCGCGCTGAAGGCGAGGACCGTGCCGTCCCGGCTGAACTTGAGGCGGTCCTCCCCGGACATCTTCTGGTCCGGGTCCCCCTGGAGCCTGGCCACCTCCTTGTGGGACGCGACGTCCCACAAGGTGACCACCGCTGTGTCGTCACAGGCGGCGAGGAGCGAGCCGTCCGGGCTGAACGCCAACTCGCCGACCGTGTGGTCGATTCCCGTGCCGAACCTGCGGGAGGGCGTCAGGGAGTCGAGGGGTTCCAGGGTGGGGACGTGACGCAGGACGACGTTGCCGTACAGGTCGCCGGCCGCGATCGTCCTGCCGTCCGGGCTGATCTTCGCCGTGGTCAGGAGGGTGTCCCACTCCTCGGAAACGGCGAGGGCGGGCGTCCGGCTGACGTGGGGTGAGGGGGACCGCGGGGCGCCCGAGGTGGCCGCTTCCGACGGGGCGGCGCCCGGCGGGGTGGAGGCCCCGGCAGCGTCCACGTCCGGGGCGTCGCCGCTGCCCGCCAGCAGGTCGAGTCCGAGCGGGACGGCGACGGCAGCGGCGGCCGTGGCCCCCAGCGCGCCCAACAGGAGTCGGCGCCGGGTCGGGTGCCGGCTCCCCGGCTGCCCCGGGGGTTCGGTCGTCCCCGTCCCGGCAGGGGGTGCCGACCGGTCCGCCGCTGGGGCGCCGTTGGCGAGGGCGGTCTCAGTCGGCAGGTCCGCGGTCATGCCGGGGGCACAGGACGGGGGTGCCGGGTGTGGTGCGCCGGGTGGGTGTGCCGTGCCCACGGACTCCGTCGGGGTGCCGACGGCTGGCGCGGCGCCGAACTGTCCCGCGGCCGTGCCGATGGCCGTGGCGGTGCCCAACTCCACGTGCGGGCCGCCTTCGTCGGACAGCCCGAGGACCCGGATGATCTCGGCGTGCTGCTCGTCGATGAGCGCGTGCACCGCCTCGGGCCAGGGCCGAACCGTCGGGGCGAGCTGTCCGAGGGACTGAAGGACTCCGGTCGGGGTGGGCCGTTGTGTCGGGTCCTTGGCCAGGCACCGCCCAGCGAGCTCCCCCAGCTCGTCGGGGACGCCGGTGAGGTCGGGGGCGGCGTGCACGACCTGGTAGAGCGTCTGCGGTGTGGACGAGCCGGCGAAGGGCACCCGCCCGGTGCACGCGTGGACCAGGACCGCGCCGAGCGAGAAGACGTCGCTCGCCGGAGTGAGCGGGTGCCCCTCGGCCTGCTCGGGCGACATGAACGCGGGGGAGCCGACCAGCCAGCCGGTGCGGGTGATCGCGGTTCCGCCCTCGCTGTCGGTGGCCCGTGCGATCCCGAAGTCGATGACCCGGGGCCCGTCGCCGGCGAGCAGGACGTTGGACGGTTTGAGGTCGCGGTGGACCAGCCCGGCCCGGTGGATCTCGCCCAGGGCGGCGGCGAGGCCCGCGGCCAGGCGTGTCGCCGCCTCGGCCGGCAGCGGGCCGGTCCTCCGCACGACGTCGCTCAGGGCGGGGCCCGGTACGAACACCGACGCCAGCCACGGCAGTGGCGCGTCCGCGTCCGCGCCCACCACCGCGGCCGTGTACGCGCCGGACACCTTCCGGGAGGCCTCCACCTCACGACGGAAACGCAACCGGAACCCGTCGTCCTCCACGAACTGCGGGCTCACCACCTTGACCGCGACCAGGCGCCCGTCCGGGGTGACACCGAGCAGCACCCGCCCCATGCCGCCCCGCCCCAGTTCGGTCACCAGCCGGTACGGGCCAGCCACCGGCCGGTCCCGCTCCCCCAACAACTCCACCGGCCTCTCCAGGTCGTCCGTGCCGTGTACGGCGCTTCGTCAGCCGAAGCCCGCTCGCACGTGCCGCCACGCCCGGTGGGTCGTTCACCCCTCCGGCGCGCAAGGGCAACGCGCACCGGGGCCCGTGCGGCGCTCCCGGTGAGCGCCGGTGGCTGGCCGGCGCCCGACGTCTGCGTGCGCGGACCCAGCCAACCACGCGGAGGCGTTCACGGGCGCCTCGGGGCCGTCCACCACGGGGAGACGAGCGAACGGGAGAACCCGGTCAGGCGGGCGGACGAAAGGGACGACGGAGGGAGACATGGACAGGGATACGAACAAGCGTTCTAATAGAGGTCGCGCACCCGAGGAGGCACCATGCGGTGGGAGAACCTGAGCCTGGAGGACCGGCCCGTCACGGCCGCGCCCGCCCTGTTCGGCCAGCACGCGGTGAGCCGCACCTTCGACACCCCGGAGTTCCGGGGGATCACCTTCCACGAGGTGCGGGCCCGGTCCATCGTCAACCGGGTGCCCGGGGCGTCCCGGATGCCGTTCGAGTTCACCGTCAACCCCTACCGCGGGTGCTCCCACGCCTGCGTGTACTGCTTCGCCCGCAAGAGCCACAGCTACCTGGACCTCGACACCGGCCTGGGCTTCGACTCACAGATCGTGGTCAAGGTCAACGCCCCGGAGCTGCTGCGCCGCGAGCTGTCCGCGGCCCGCTGGAACGGCGACCACATCGCCATGGGCACCAACGTGGACTGCTACCAGCGGGCGGAGGGGAGGTACGCGCTGATGCCCGGGATCATCGCGGCGCTGCGCGACCACGCGAACCCGTTCTCCATCCTCACCAAGGGCTCCCTGATCCTGCGGGACCTCGACCTGCTGCGGCAGGCCGCCGAGGTCACCGAGGTGGGCACGTGCGTCTCGGTGGGCTCGCTCGACCCCGACCTGTGGCGCACGGTGGAGCCCGGCACCCCCTCCCCGGCCAAACGGCTCGAGGTCTGCCGCACCCTCAACGACCACGGCGTTCCGTGCGCGGTGCTGATGGCTCCGGTGCTGCCGTACCTCAGCGACTCCCCCGACCAGCTACGGGCCACGGTCCGGGCGGTCGCCGGGTCCGGCGCCACCTCGGTCACCCCCCTGGTGCTGCACCTGCGTGAGGGAGGCGCCCGGGAGTGGTTCATGTCCTGGCTGGCGCGGCACCACCCGCGGCTGGTCCCCCGGTACCGGGCGCTGTACGGCGGCGGCGCCTACGCCCCGCGCTGGTACCAGCGGCGGATCACCGGCCTGGTGCACGAGCTGGCGGCCGAGTACGGCTGCGCCCCCACCCGTTCCTCCTCCGCCCGCAGGCTGCCGGCGCGACCGGCCGAACCCACGGCCACACAGCTCACCCTGGTCTGACCACCTCGTCCGGTTTTCCGGCGTCCATCCTCTGGCGCCTGTAGTTACCCACGAGTTAAAGTCGAGCGGTCAGCCGGTCCCCACCCGTCACCCGGGGGCCGAGCCGCACGGCGGTGACGGTGACGCGACCGCAGTGGACGTTCCGCGCACACGCGCTCCGGCCCCGGGACAGGGTCGGGGCCCTCCCGGGCACCGGGGTGTGCGCCCGGCGTTCCCTGCCCCGGGCCCGACGGCCCTCCCCGTCGTCGTCCCCCGCCCGCGGGGGCTCCCCACAGGAGCGTCAACTGATGGACCGACACCCCAGCACGGCGCATCCCTGTCCCACCGTCGCCATCATCGGTCTGGGCACCATGGGCACCGGCATCGCCGAGGTCATGGCCAGCAGCGGCCGAAGGGTCATCGGTGTGGACATCGACCCGCACGCCGCCACCACCGCACACCAGGCCCTGGACCGGGCCACCCGGCGGGGCGTCACCCGCGGGCGGCTCACCGAGGAACAGCGGCAGGAGACGCTCGCCCGTTTCCGCACCCACCAGGACCTGGCCGCGGTGTCCGAAGCCGACCTGGTCGTGGAGGTGGTCCCGGAGAACCTGGAGCTGAAACGGGAGGTCTTCGCCGACCTGGACCGGGTCTGCCGCCCCGACACCGTCCTGGCCACCGGCACCATCGCGCTGTCCGTCACCCGGATCTCGGCCGCCACCTCCCGGCCGGACCGGGTGCTCGGGCTGCACTTCTTCAACCCGGCGCCCGCGATGAGGCTGGTCGAGGTGGTCTCCACGGTGCTCACCTCCGAGGAGACCACCGCGAAGGCGACCGCGCTCGCCGAGGACCTGGGAAAGAGCCCGGTGGAGGTCGGCGACCGACCGGGCTTCGTCGCCGACGGGCTGCTGTTCGGCTACCTGAACCAGGCCGCGGCGATGTACGAGTCCCGCTACGCCTCCCGCGAGGACATCGACGCGGCCATGCGCCTGGGCTGCGGGCTGCCCATGGGCCCGCTCGCCCTGCTGGACCTGATCGGGGTGGACACCGCCAGGACCGTGCTGGAGGCGATCTACGAGGCGTCCCGGGACCGCCTGCACGCCCCGGCCCCGGTCCTGAAGCAGTTGAGCGCGGCGGGGCTGCTCGGCCGCAAGAGCGGGCGCGGCTTCTACACCTACGCCGGACCGGGCTCCGCCGCCGTCGTGCCGGACGCGCGGACCCCGGACCCGGCTGCCCCGGCCCCGCCCGGCAGGGTGGTGGGGTCGGTCGGCGTGGTCGGGTCGGGAACCATGGCCAGCGGCATCACCGAGGTGTTCGCCAGGGCGGGCCACCCGGTGCTGCTGGTGGGGCGCAGCGGGGAGAGGGCGGAACGGGCGCTGCGGCGGCTCGTCGGTTCCCTGGACCGATCGGTCGCCAGGGGGCGGTTGACGGCGGCGGAACGGGACCGTGCGGTGGGCCTGGTGTCGGTGAGCGGCGCACCGGACGGGCTGGCCGCCGTGGACCTGACGGTGGAGGCGGTCGCCGAGGAACTCACGGTCAAGCAGCAGGTGTTCCAGACCATGGACAAGGTGTGCCGGCCCGGCACGGTGCTGGCGACCACCACGTCGTCCCTGCCGGTGATCGCCTGCGCCCGGGCCACCGGGCGCCCCCGGGACGTCGTGGGGATGCACTTCTTCAACCCGGCGCCGGCGATGAGGCTGGTGGAGGTGGTCTCCACGGTGCTCACCTCGGAGGAGGTCACCAGCACCGTGGTGGGTCTGTGCGCCTCGTTGGGCAAGCACCCGGTGCGCTGTTCCGACCGGGCGGGGTTCATCGTGAACGCGCTGCTCTTCCCCTACCTCAACGACGCGGTGAAGATGGTGCAGTCGCACTACGCCACCGTGGACGACGTGGACACGGCGATGCGGCTGGGCGGCGGTTACCCCATGGGTCCGTTCGAGTTGCTGGACGTGGTGGGGCTGGATGTCTCGCTGGCCATCCAGCGGGTGCTGCACCAGGAGTTCCGGGAGCCGGGGCTGGCTCCGGCCCCTCTGCTCGAGCACCTGGTGGCGGCGGGCTGCCTGGGCCGCAAGACCGGGCGCGGTTTCCGCGAGCATGCCCGGCACTGACCGTCGCGGGCCGGAACGGGGAGGACGAGAACGGGTTCCGGGTGCCCGCAGCGGTGGGCACCCGGTGAACGCGCGGGGGCCCGCGGACGGGCACGTCAGGCGCCACGCGGCGGACTGGGGCGGGCTGTTGGCGCCGGGGCCGTGGCCCGCTCCTCGCCCGGAGGGGGGCGTGCGGGCCGTCCCGTGTTACGTTCCGCACATGTCTGAGCCCCGCGCCACCGCACGCAAGCCGGAACCGCACCCACCGGAGGCCGCCAACGGGCGGCGGCTCTCCGCGCAGCGCCACCGGGTGCGTCAGGACCTGGCGACCGCCGCGATGAAGCTGTTCGCGACCCGGGGCTACGAGGCGACGACCGTGGACGACATCGCCACCGCCGCGGGGGTGGCCAGGCGCACCTTCTTCCGGCACTTCAAGTCCAAGGAGGAGGCGATCTTCCCGGACCACGAGGACACCCTGGTGCGCTGCGCCGACCTGCTCGCCTCCGCTGATCCCAGGGAACACCCGCTGGACACCGTGTGCCGTGGCATCAAGGAGGTGCTGCGGATGTACGCGGAGTCCCCCACGGTCTCGGTGGAGCGGTACCGCCTCACCCGGGAGGTGCCCGCGCTGCGGGAGCGGGAGATCGCCTCGGTCGCCCGCTACCAGCGGCTGTTCACCCGGTACCTGCTGGGTCACTTCGACGACGCCGCGCACTTCGACGGGGACGACGACCCGATGCTGGCCGAGGTGGCCGCCGCGGCGGTGGTGGCCGCGC
This sequence comes from Wenjunlia vitaminophila DSM 41686, assembly GCF_000380165.1. Lineage (GTDB taxonomy): Bacteria > Actinomycetota > Actinomycetes > Streptomycetales > Streptomycetaceae > Wenjunlia > Wenjunlia vitaminophila. The sequence continues at coordinate 186,769 of NZ_KB904658.1, read as the reverse complement.
ACAACCACGTGCTGCGGCGCTGGTTGCGGGCGGGCGGCAAGGGCGACGTGGAGGCCCAGCTCGACCACGCCTTCGAGGTGATCCGGACGACGTTCGGCACCGGGATCGGCGTCGGTGACCTGCACCGGGCCCCGGCGCGGGTGACCACGGGAGGGGACGTCCTGGTCACGGTGGCGCGCACGGACGCGCCGTTGCCCGAGGTCATGCGCGTGATCGAGCGGGCCCTGGAGGCCCATCGGAGCTGAGGCGGTCCAGCGGTGGCCGTGTCCCCTCGGGGGCACGGCCACTTCTGCTGTGCGCGCCGGCCGAACGCGGTTTATGGCACCGAGTGTCTTTACTCATGGCACGCCGTGCCATAACCTGGCCGTGGTCCGGTCGGGCGACGTGCAGAGCCCTCCGTACGCCGTCTGTCCCCTCCAGCGCCCGGACCGAGCCGCGTCACCGGCACCGTCACACCACCCGATCACCCGCTGACCGAGCGTTCCCTCACGCGTCTTCCCCGCGCCACGCCGGAGGCACCGAAGTGAAACAGATCATCGACGCGATCCTGGCCTCGACCGCAACCCGGGGCTCCGCGGTCGCCCCAGAGGACTTCGCGGCCCTGCCGCTGCCCGACTCCTACCGTGCGGTGACCGTCCACAGCGACGAGGTGGACATGTTCGCCGGAGTGCCCAGCCGGGAGAAGGACCCCCGCCGGTCGCTCCACGTCGAGGAGGTGCCCGTCCCCGAACTCGGCCCCGGTGAGGCCCTGGTCGCCGTGATGGCCAGCTCGGTGAACTACAACAGCGTGTGGAGCTCGATCTTCGAGCCGGTCCCGACGTTCGCGTTCCTGCGGCGGTACGGCCGGCTCTCCGCCCTCACCGCCCGCCACGACCTGCCCTACCACGTGCTGGGCTCCGACCTCGCCGGGGTGGTGCTGCGCACCGGCCCCGGGGTGAACCTGTGGCGGCCGGGCGACGAGGTGGTCGCCCACTGCCTGTCCGTGGAGCTGGAGTCGGCCGACGGCCACAACGACACCATGCTCGACCCGGAGCAGCGGATCTGGGGCTTCGAGACCAACTTCGGCGGCCTGGCGGAGATCGCCCTGGTCAAGTCCAACCAGCTCATGCCCAAGCCGGACCACCTCACCTGGGAGGAGGCCGCCTGCCCGGGGCTGGTGAACTCCACCGCCTACCGGCAGTTGGTCTCCCGCAACGGGGCCGGCATGAAGCAGGGCGACAACGTCCTGATCTGGGGCGCCTCCGGCGGGCTCGGCTCCTACGCCACCCAGTACGCCCTGGCCGGCGGCGCCACCCCGGTGTGTGTGGTCTCCTCCCCGGAGAAGGCCGAGCTCTGCCGCGCCATGGGCGCCGAGGCGGTCATCGACCGCACCGCCGAGGGCTACGCGTTCTGGAAGGACGAGCGGCGCCAGGACCCCGCGGAGTGGAAGCGCTTCGGCCAACGCATCCGCGAACTGACCGGCGGCGAGGACGTGGACATCGTCTTCGAACACCCGGGCAGGGAGACGTTCGGCGCCTCGGTCTACGTCACCCGCCGGGGCGGCACCGTGGTGACCTGCGCCTCGACGTCCGGCTACGTCCACGAGTACGACAACCGGTACCTGTGGATGAGCCTGAAGCGCATCATCGGCTCCCACTTCGCCAACTACCGCGAGGCGTGGGAGGCCAACCGACTGCTGGCCAAGGGCCGCATCCACCCCACCCTGTCCCGCACCTACCGCCTGGAGGACACCGGGCAGGCCGCCCACGACGTCCACCGCAACGTGCACCAGGGCAAGGTGGGCGTCCTGGCCCTGGCGCCCGGGGAGGGGCTGGGCGTCCGCGACCACGAGCTGCGCCAACGCCACCTGCGGTCGATCAACCTGTTCCGCCAGGACCCACCGGAGCCGACCCACGAACGGAACGGAACGGGCGGGTTGGCGGCCCGGCGGGTCGGGAGCGCCTGATGGCCCGCACCGGCAGGGACACCCCGTGGCTGATGCGCACCTACGCCGGGCACTCCTCGGCGGAGGAGTCCAACGCCCTGTACCGCCGCAACCTGGCCAAGGGCCAGACCGGGCTGTCCGTCGCCTTCGACCTGCCGACCCAGACCGGCTACGACCCGGACCACCCCCTGGCCCGCGGCGAGGTGGGCCGGGTCGGCGTGCCGGTGGCGCACCTCGGCGACATGCGCCGGTTGTTCGACGGCATCCCGCTCGACGCGATGAACACCTCGATGACCATCAACGCCACGGCCCCGTGGCTGTTGGCCCTGTACCAGGTGGTCGCCGAGGAGCGGGGCGTGGACGTGGCGTCGCTGACCGGGACCACGCAGAACGACATCGTCAAGGAGTACCTGTCCCGGGGGACCCACGTCTTCCCGCCCGGGCCCAGCCTGCGGCTGACGACCGACCTGATCACGTACACCGTCCGGCACATCCCGCGCTGGAACCCCGTCAACATCTGTAGCTACCACCTCCAGGAGGCGGGAGCGACACCGGTCCAGGAGATCGCCTACGCGATGTGCACCGCCATCGCCGTGCTGGACGCGGTGTTCGCCTCGGGACAGGTGCCCGAGGAGCAGCGGGCCCGGGTGGTGGGCCGGGTGTCGTTCTTCGTCAACGCCGGCGTCCGGTTCATCGAGGAGATGTGCAAGATGCGGGCGTTCGCACGGGTATGGGACGCCGTCGCCAGGGAACGCTACGGTGTGACCGACCCCCGGCAGCGGCGCTTCCGCTACGGGGTGCAGGTCAACTCCCTCGGCCTGACCGAAGCCCAGCCGGAGAACAACGTCCAGCGGATCGTGCTGGAGATGCTCGCGGTGACGCTCTCCAAACGGGCCCGGGCCAGGGCTGTCCAGCTCCCGGCGTGGAACGAGGCGTTGGGACTGCCCCGCCCCTGGGACCAGCAGTGGTCACTCCGGGTCCAGCAGGTGCTGGCCGAGGAGAGCGACCTGTTGGAGTACGAGGACATCTTCGACGGGTCCCCGGTGATCGAGGACAAGGTGACGGCGCTGGCCCAGGCCGCGACCGCGGAGATCGCCCGGGTGCAGGAGCTGGGCGGCACCGTCGCCGCCGTGGAGTCGGGGTACCTGAAGTCCGAACTGGTCGCCGCGCACGCCGAGCGCCGGGCCCGGATCGAGTCCGGCGCCCAGCGGGTGGTGGGCGTCAACTGCTACCGGGCCACCGAGCCCAGTCCGCTCACCGCTGACCTCGGCACCGCGGTGACCACCGTCGACCCCGGCCACGAGAAGCGCCTGGTGACCGCCCTCGAACGGTGGCGCGCGGCACGTGACCCGGCCGGGGTGGCCGCGGCGCTGCGCCGGCTGCGCCGGGACGCGGCGACCGACGCCAACCTGATGCCGGCGACCCTGGAGTGCGCCAGGGCCGGGGTCACCACCGGGGAGTGGGCCGGCGCGCTGCGGGAGGTGTTCGGGGAGTACCGGGCGCCCACCGGGGTGTCGGGGGCGCCGGTGGGCGTGGCCGCGGAAGGCCCGGGGCTGGCCGCGGTCCGGCGCGCGGTGGCGGACACCAGCGAGGCTCTGGGCCGACCGTTGCGGCTGCTGGTCGGCAAGCCGGGGCTGGACGGGCACTCCAACGGCGCCGAGCAGATCGCGGTGCGCGCCCGCGACGCCGGGTTCGAGGTGGTGTACCAGGGGATCAGGCTCACCCCGGAGCAGATCGTGGCCGCCGCCGTCGCCGAGGACGTGCACTGCGTGGGTCTGTCCGTGCTGTCCGGCTCGCACGGGGAGCTGGTGCCCGAGGTGCTGGCGGGGCTGCGCGGGGCCGGCGCGCCGGACGTCCCGGTGGTGGTGGGCGGGATCATCCCGGCCGCCGACGCCGAGGTGCTGCGCGCCGCCGGGGTGGCCGCCGTGTTCACCCCCAGGGACTTCGGCATCACCGAGATCATCGGTCGTATCGTCGAGGAGATCCGCCGGGCCCACGGCCTGGAACCCCGGGCCCGTCCGGCGGACGCGACCGGATCGACAGCCGGCCCAGGTTCCGGCCACCACCCCCCGGCCGGACCCGTTCACCGAGAGGACCCCCCGCACCGATGACCGTCAACCGCCAACGTCCCCGCCGGTCCTGCCTGGCCGTGCCGGGCAGCAACCCGCGCTTCCTGGAGAAGGCCCAGGGGCTCCCCGCGGACCAGGTCTTCCTCGACCTGGAGGACGCCTGCGCGCCGCTGGCCAAGGAAAAGGCCCGGCACCTGATCGTCGACGCCCTCAACAACGGCGACTGGACCGGGAAGACCCGGGTGGTCCGGGTCAACGACTGGACCACCCACTGGACCTACCGCGACGTGGTCACCGTGGTGGAGGGCGCGGGAGCGAACCTGGACTGCCTGATGCTGCCCAAGGTCCAGGACGCCACCCAGGTCAGGGCGCTCGACATGCTGCTCACCCAGATCGAGAAGACCGTGGGCCTCGAGGTCGGCGGGATCGGCATCGAGGCCCAGATCGAGAACGCCAGGGGCCTGGTGAACGTGGACGAGATCGCCGCCGCCTCACCGCGCCTGGAGACCATCGTCTTCGGTCCCGCGGACTTCATGGCCTCCATCAACATGAAGTCGCTGGTGGTGGGCGAGCAGCCGCCGGGCTACCCGGCCGACGCCTACCACTACATCCTGATGCGCATCCTGATGGCGGCGCGCGCCCACGACCTCCAGGCGATCGACGGGCCGTACCTCCAGATCCGCCACGTGGAGGGGTTCCGCGAGGTGGCCCGGCGCGCCGCGGCGCTCGGCTTCGACGGCAAGTGGGTGCTGCACCCGGGGCAGGTGGAGGTGTCCAACGAGGTGTTCTCCCCGTCCCAGGAGGACTACGACCACGCCGAGTTGATCCTGGACGCCTACGCCCACGCCACGTCGGAGCAGGGCGGGATGAAGGGGTCGGCGATGCTGGGCGACGAGATGATCGACGAGGCCTCCCGGAAGATGGCGCTGGTCGTCGCGGGCAAGGGCCGGGCCGCCGGGCTGAGGCGGACCACGGCGTTCACCCCGCCGCAGCAGGCGGGCGAACCGGGCGACGGGAGGGGTTGACCACGATGCGGTTCGGGCGGACCTTCGAGGAGTTCACCGTCGGTGACGTGTACCGGCACTGGCCGGGCAAGACCATCACCGAGTACGACGACCACCTGTTCTGCCTGCTCACCATGAACCACCACCCGCTGCACCTGGACGCCAACTACGCGGAGAACGGCACCGACTTCGGCCGCAACGTGGTGGTGGGGAACTACGTGTACTCGCTGCTGCTCGGCATGTCGGTGCCGGACGTGTCCGGCAAGGCCATCGCCAACCTGGAGGTGGAGTCGTTGCGGCACGTCGCCCCCACGTTCCACGGGGACACCCTCTACGGCGAGACCACGGTGCTGGCCAAGACCCCGTCGCGGTCCCGGCCGGACCGTGGGGTGGTGCAGGTGGAGACCCGCGGGTACAAGCAGGACGGCACCGTGGTGTGCGTCTTCCGGCGCAAGGTGATGGTGCCCACCGCGCTCCACGTGGCGGAGCACGGCGGTGAGCAGCCGGCCCGCCCGAGCCCCGCCGACACCGGTCCGGCCCTGGGCTGAACGTTCCACGCCCGCCACGTCCCGCCGACGCCCGCCGACGCCCGCCGTCACCGCTCCCGGCCCCGCCCGGCCCCCGAGGCCGGGCCCGGCCGGGAGGCGCCCCCACCGGTGCACCGCCTCACAAGGAGAAGCAGACATGGGCCGCCTCGCGCACACCGAAGGCCTCACCGACGTCCAGCGGGAGATCCTGGCCACGGTCCGGGACTTCGTCGACAAGGAGATCCTGCCGGTCGCCACCGAACTGGAGCACCGGGACGAGTACCCGGCGGAGATCGTGGAGGGGTTGAAGGACCTGGGGATCTTCGGGCTGATGATCCCGGAGGAGTACGGCGGGCTCGGCGAGTCGCTGCTCACCTACGCCCTGACCGTGGAGGAGATCGCCCGGGGGTGGATGAGCGTGTCCGGGATCATCAACACCCACTTCATCGTGGCCTACCTGCTCCAGCACCACGGCACCCCGGAACAGCGCGCGTACTTCCTGCCCAGGATGGCCCTCGGGGAGGTCCGCGGCGCGTTCTCCATGTCGGAGCCGGAGCTGGGCTCGGACGTGGCGGCGATCCGCACCCGCGCGGACCGCGACGGCGACGACTTCGTGATCAACGGGCAGAAGATGTGGCTGACCAACGGGGGCAGCTCGAGCCTGGTCGCGGTGTTGTGCCGCACCGACGAGGGCCACCCGCAGGGCACCCCGCCGCACCGCTCGCTGACCACGTTCCTGATCGAGAAGGACCCGGGGTTCGGGGAGAACCCGCGGGTCCCGGGGCTGACCGTCCCCGGCCGCATCCAGAAGATGGGCTACAAGGGGGTGGACACCACCGAGCTGGTCCTGGACGACGTCAGGGTTCCGGCCGACCGGGTCCTGGGGGGCGCGACCGGTCGTGGCTTCTACCAGATGATGGACGGCATCGAGGTGGGCCGGGTCAACGTGGCGGCGCGGGGGTGTGGCATGGCGTTGCGGGCCTTCGAACTGGGTGTGGTGTACGCACAGCAGCGACGGACGTTCGGCCGGCCGATCGCGCAGCACCAGGCCATCCAGTTCAGGTTGGCGGAGATGGCCACGAAGGTGGAGGCGGCGCACCAGATGATGGTCACCGCTGCCCGGAAGAAGGATTCCGGTCAACGAAACGACCTTGAGGCGGGGATGGCCAAGTACCTGGCGTCGGAATACTGCAAAGAGGTGGTGGAGGACTCGTTCCGTATCCACGGGGGTTATGGGTACTCCGCCGAGTACGAGATCGAGCGACTCTACCGGGAGGCCCCGATGCTGCTCATCGGCGAGGGCACCGCAGAGATCCAGAAAATGATCATCGGTAGAAGGCTGCTGGAAGAGTACCGAATCACGGGGTGATTGTCCGAGTTCGAGCGGGTTTTCTCGCCGTCGATAACCCGGGTGAGCTCTCTGTTTCGGCCACCGACTCACGGTCTGGCTTGCTCAGTTGGCACCGACTGCCGATACCATCGTGGAAAGCCGCCGTCCCCATTTTCTCTGCGGCATCCTCCGCCACGAAGGTCTTCCATGCCCCACAACCAGCCGTCTATGTCATCCTCTGCGACAGCCGAGGGAGCGGACTGGGGGCCCCCTGTGTCCCGCTGGTGGGCCCGGGGCTCGGGCCACGCGCCGCGCGGTCCAGGACGTGTCACCCTGGCCCGCGGGGCCTCGCCGTGGCTGGTGCCCACGGTGGCCACCGCAGCGCTCTGCCTGGCCCGCTCCCGGCGCTCCGCGCGCTGGGCAGCGGCGGCGGTGCCGGTCACCGCGCTCGCCGGGGCGATGCTCTGGTTCTTCCGTGACCCGGAGCGCCAGATCGGCACCGGCAGGGTGATCTCGCCCGCCGACGGCGTGGTGCAGAGCATCATGCCGTGGCCGGACGGACGCACCCGGGTGGCCATCTTCATGAGCCCCCTCAACGTGCACGTCAACAGGGCACCCGTAGCGGGAGCGGTCACCAGTGTCGAGCACGTGCCCGGCGGCTTCGTGCCGGCCTTCAACAAGGAGAGCGAGCACAACGAGCGGGTAGTGTGGCATTTCGCCAGCGAACTCGGCGATCTGGAGATGGTGCAGATCGCGGGCGCGGTGGCCCGACGCATCGTTCCCTATGTGGATGCTGGTGCCAAGGTGGAACAAGGAGAACGGGTCGGCCTGATCCGCTTCGGTTCGCGGGTTGACGTCTACCTCCCCGAGGGCGTCGAGCCCGCGGTCGAAGTCGGACAGACCACACAGGCTGGGGTGACACGCCTTGACCGTGATTGATCCCGATACCAAGGCAGCCTGGGTGCCGGACGGGGTGGACGAGCCGGACGAGATGCCGCTGTCCATGCGGCTGTCGATAGCGGACACCCTCACCCTGTCCAACGCCGCCTGCGGCTTCCTGGCGGTGTACTTCACCACCACCGGGGTGCTGGTCCCGCACCTGATGGGCGCGAGCGACGGCGGAATGGCCCGGCGCAGCGCGGCCACCGCGGTGATCCTGATGCTCCTCGCCTCGGTCTTCGACCTGTGCGACGGCCTGGTCGCCCGCAAGCTGCGGAGCTCCGCGATGGGCGCCGAGCTGGACAACCTGTCCGACCTGACCAGTTTCGGCCTGGCCCCGGCCTACTTCGTCCTGGTCTGGGGGATAGTGGCGGACGACGGGCACCAGCGGGTGTCCGCGGTGACCGCCATCGTGTTGCTCCTGGCCGTGGTGTTGAGGCTGGCGAGATTCTCCTGCACCACCATGCCCAACGGCGTCTTCCAGGGGATGCCCAGTCCCTTCGGGGCGTTGACGGTGATCTCCGTGGTCCTGCTGGAACTGCCCTTCGTCCCGACCGTGGCGGCGATCGTCGGTGTGGCGTGGCTGATGGTGAGCCGGGTCGAGTACCCCAAGCCGCGGGGCCGGCTGGCCCTGGCCACGCTCTGCTGGATCTTCCTGTCCATGGCCTGTCTGGCGGCCTGGACGGTGGACGCCCCGGGCAGCACCGCGCTGCTGCACATGGGCGCCTCGTTCCAGTTGGTGTCGGCCGCGCTGATCCCGCTGCTCGCCACCGCGCGCCGGATCAACACGGTCCGGGACAACCGCCGCGAGGCCCGCGCCGCACACCTGCGGTAGCCCGAACGTCCCCGTGGGGCCCGAGCGCGACGCGCTCGGGCCCCACGGCTGTTCCGGTGGACCGGTCGGTCCGTCCCGTGGGTGCCGGGGCCGCCGGGGCCGCTCAGCGCAGCGCGAAGTCGCGGGCGATCCGCTCCCCCACCCGCTCCAGCAGCGGCCCGGCCTCGGCCATGGACCTGGCCGGGTCCGGTTCGAGGGCGGACAGCGCGTAGGTCCTGGCGAACCCGGCCCCGAGCAGTTCCTCGGGTTCGAGGGCCAGCCGCCCGCACACGGCCACCACCTCCACGCCCCAGCGCCGGGCCGCGCCTGCGACCCCGACCGGGGCCTTGCCGCGCAGCGTCTGGGCGTCCAGGGAACCCTCGCCGGTGATCACCAGGTCGGCCCGGGCCAGCGCCTCGGCGAACCCGAGCACCTCGAGCAGCAACTCGATCCCGGGCCGGAAGGTCGCTCCGAGGCCGACCAGCGCGCCGTAGCCGATGCCGCCCGCCGCCCCGGCTCCCGGCGCGGAGACCGCGTCGGCCGCGGACGGACCGACGGAGTCGGCGAGGACCCGCGCGTAGTGGTCCAGCGCCGCCTCGAGGCGGGCCACCTGTCCGCTGTCGGCCCCCTTCTGGGGACCGTAGACGGCGGCGGCACCGGTCGGCCCGAGCAGCGGGTTGTCCACGTCGCTCGCCAGCACCACCTCCGTGGTGGCCAGCCGGGGGTCGAGCCCAGACAGGTCGGCGGTGGCCAGGTCGCACAGGGGGCCGCCGCCGGACGCCAGCGGCCGGCCCGCCCGGTCGAGCAGCCGGGCGCCCAGGGCGCTGAGCATGCCCGCGCCTCCGTCGGTGCTCGCGCTGCCGCCCACGCCGAGCACGATCCGCCGCGCCCCGGCGTCGAGCGCCGCGGCGATCAGTTCGCCGGTGCCCCGGGTCCCGGCCTCCAACGGTGCGAGGCGGCCCCGCGGCAGCCGGCTCAGCCCGGACGCCTCGGCCATCTCCACCACGGCCGTGCCCCCGCGCACCGCGAAGGCGGCCCGCACCGGTGTGCCGACGGGCCCGGTGACCTCCACCTCGAGGCGCTCGAACCCCGCAGCCACCGCGGCGTCCACAGTGCCGTCGCCGCCGTCAGCGACGGGCAGCACCCGCACCGCGAGGTCGGGGACGGCGCGGCGCAGCCCGAGACCGAGGTGGTGCGCCACCGCCGCCGCGGTGAGCGAGCCCTTGAACTTGTCCGGTGCGATCAGCACCCGTGGTCCTGCTGCCACCGTGCTCCCCTCGTCGGTGGGGACCCTATCCGAGCGGCCACCGACGGCCGGCGGTGGGCCGCGGCGGCTACCGGCGCCGGCCGAAGACCCGGCGCAGCGCGGTGCGCGCGGCGTACTCGCCGCAGAGCCCGTGCACCCCCGGCCCGGGTGGGGTCGCCGAGGAGCACAGGAAGACCGACGGGTTGCCGGTCGCGTACGGGACGGGGGCGAACGTGGGCCGGAACAGCGCGTTCAGCCCGGCGGTGCTCCCCACGCTGATGCCGCCGTTGACGTTGTTGGGGTTGTGCGCCTCCAGGTCGGCCGGGGTGGTCACCCTGCGCGCCAGCACCAGGTCCCGGAACCCCGGGGCGAACCGCTCGATCTGCCGTTCGATTGCCTCGGTGGCGTCGCCGTCCCACCCGTAGGGCACGTGCCCGTACGCCCAGAACACGTGCTTGCCCTCCGGGGCGCGCCCCGGGTCGGCGACCGTCGGCTGCCCGGTGAGCAGGAACGGCACCTCGGGCATCCGGCCGCGGGACGCGGTGGTCAGCGAGGCGTTGATCTCCGTGGCGGTGGGCCCGAGGTGGATCGTTCCGGCTCGCCGGGCGTCCGGTGAGGTCCACGGCATCGGGCCGTCCAGCGCGTAGTCGAGCTTGAACACCGAAAGGCCCCGCCGGTAGCGGGCCAGGCTCCGGGCAGAACGGGCGGGCAACCGGTCCCCGGCGATCTCCAGCAGCCCCTCCGGGGCGGTGTCGAACAGGTAGGCGCGGGCCCGGGGCAGCTCGGCCATCGTACGGATCCGGCGGTTGGTGTGGATCACCCCGCCCAGGGACCGCAGGTACCCGGCGAGCGCGTCGGCGATCGCCTGGGACCCGCCGCGCGCCACCGGCCAGCCCACGTCGTGCCCGGACAGCGCGAACATCATCCCGAACCCGGCGGTGAGCGGGCTGGTCAACGGGGCACTCCCGTGCCCGGCCATCCCGGCGAAGAGTCCTCGTGCCCGCTCCGCGGCGAACCTCCGCTGGAGGACCGTGGCGGGCAGCACCCCGTAGCTGCCCATCCGGGCCGACAGCACCGGGTGCCGGGGCGGCCCGGCCAGCGGCGGTCGCATCACCGCGTCCACCAACTGCGGCCAGCGCCCGGCGAACGGCGCCATCAGCCGCCGGTAGGCGGAGGCGTCCGGCCCCAGGGACTCGGCGGTCTCCGCCACGGAACGGGACAGCACGGCCGCCGAGCCGTCGGGGAACGGGTGGGCCATCGGCAGCTCCGGCTGGACCCACTCCAGTCCGTGCTTGGCCAGCGGCATCCTGGCGAACACGGGTGAGCCCGCGCCCGTCGGGTGGGCCCCGGAGCACGGGTCGTAGCGGAACCCGGGCACCAGCTCCTCGGTGCGCGCACCGCCGCCCACGGCCCCGGCGGCCTCGTACACCACCACCTCGAGCCCCGACTCGGCCAGGGCGATCGCCGCGGTCAGTCCGTTGGGGCCGGCCCCGACGACCACCGCGTCCACCGCCTGGCCCGCCGTCCGTGCCGCGCGGTCGGAACCGGCCGCGCTGGTCGAAGCACTCTCCATGGGCTCACTCTGACACAGGCCCACCCGCCGTCAGCGCCGGGATCACCTCCTGCCCGTAGGCGTCGATCGTGGCCTCCTTGGCGTCGTGCATCGCGTACACCGCGAACTGGTCAACGCCCAGTTGACGAAGCTCCTCCAGCCGGGCGATGTGCGCGGAGGGCGGGCCCAACAGGCAGAAGCGGTCCACGATCTCGTCCGGGACGAACGCGGTGTCGGGGTTGCCGGCCCTGCCGTGGTGGCGGTAGTCGTAGCCCTGTCGCTCCCGGATGTACGCGGTCAACGCCTCCGGCACGGCCCCCGAGTCCTCCCCGTACCGGCTGACCAGGTCGGCCACGTGGTTGCCGACCATGCCGCCGAACCACCGGCACTGCTCCCTGGCGTGCGCCAGGTCGTCGCCGACGTACGCGGGGGCGGCCACGCAGACGGTGACCTGGGCCGGGTCCCGGCCCGCCTTCTCCGCGGCGGTGCGCACCGCCCGGACCATCCACTCGGTGAGGTACGGGTCGGCGAGTTGGAGGATGAACCCGTCGGCCCGCTCGCCGGCCATCCGCAGGGCCTTCGGCCCGTACGCGGCCATCCACACCGGCAGCCGGCCGTCCTTGACCCAGGGCAGTCGCACCGGGGTGCCGTCCACGGTCACCTCGCGGCCCTCCGCGAGTTCCTTGATCACCTCCATGGCCTCGCCGAGCCTGGCCAGGGTGGCCGGGGGGCGGCCGGCCACCCGCATCGCGGAGTCACCGCGGCCGATCCCGCACACGGTGCGATTGCCGTACATCTCGTTGAGGGTGGCGAAGACGGACGCGGTCACCTCCCAGCTCCGGGTGCCGGGATTGGTCACCATGGGCCCCACCACCATGCGCGTGGTGTGGTCCAGGATGCGGCTGTGGATGACGAACGGTTCCTGCCACAGCACGGCGGAGTCGAAGGTCCAGCCGTGGCTGAACCCCTGGCGTTCCGCTCGTTGCATCAGCTCGACGACGGCCGAGGCCGGCGGGTCCGTCTGGAGGACGAGGCCGAAGTCCACAGGGCTCCCCCTGTCTGCGTTGTCGGTGGGTCCGCTTGGGTGCCGGTGGTGCGTTGCGGGTTCCTGGTGGGTGGGACGGCTCGGTGCCGGGCTACAGCAGGTACTGGCAGGTGCCGCGGGGCAGGAACTGGCCGTGCCCGGCCCGCCCCACGTACTCCCGGTCCTCCAGGACGAGCTCGCCCCGGGACAGGACGGTGCGCACCTGCCCGGTGACCCGCCTGCCCTCGTACGCCGAGTAGTCCACGTTCATGTGGTGGGTCTCCGCCGAGATCACCTGGGTGACGTTCGGGTCGTAGACCACGATGTCGGCGTCCGCGCCGGGCGCGATGGTGCCCTTGCGCGGGTAGAGGCCGAACATCCGGGCAGGGGTGGCGCAGGCGAGTTCGATCCACCGGCGGCGGGAGATGTGGCCGTCGAGGACCGCCTGGTGCAGCAGGTCCATGCGGTTCTCCACGCCCGGCAGCCCGTTGGGGATCCGGGAGAAGTCGCCCCTGCCGAGCTCCTTCTGACCGTTGAAGCAGAACGGGCAGTGGTCGGTGGAGACCACCGACAGGTCGTTGGTGCGCAGCCCCCGCCAGAGCGCGGCCTGGTGCTCCACCGGGCGCAGCGGGGTGGAGCAGACGTACTTGGCGCCCTCGAAGTCCGGTTCCGCCAGGTTGTCCGTGGACAGGAACAGGTACTGGGGGCAGGTCTCGGCGAACACGTTGAGTCCCAGGTCGCGGGCCTGGGCCAGTTCGGAGACGGCCTCGCTCGCGGAGACGTGGACCACGTAGAGCGGGGAGCCGGTGACCCGGGCGAGCTGGATGGCCCGGTGGGTGGCCTCGGCCTCGAGCAGCGCGTGCCGCACCTCGCCGTGGTAGCGGGGGTCGGTCCTGCCCGCCGCGAGGGCCTGTTCCACCAGGACGTCGATGGCGATGCCGTTCTCGGCGTGCATCATCGTCAGCCCGCCGTTGGCGGCGGTGCGCTGCATGGCCCGCAGGATCTGGCCGTCGTCGCTGTACAGGACGCCGGGGTACGCCATGAACAGCTTGAAGCTGGTCACGCCCTGTTCCACCAGGGCGTCCATCTCCTTGAGCGTGTGCTCGTTGACGTCGGAGAGGATCATGTGGAAGCCGTAGTCCACCGCGCACCTGCCGTCGGCCTTGGCGTGCCAGGCGTCGAGGCCCTCGCGCAGCGAGCGCCCGCGCTGCTGGACGGCGAAGTCCACGATGGTGGTGGTGCCACCCCAGGCGGCGGCCCGGGTCCCGGTCTCGAAGGTGTCCGCCGCGACGGTTCCGCCGAACGGCATCTCCATGTGCGTGTGCGCGTCCACGCCGCCGGGGATGACGTAGCACCCGGTGGCGTCGACGACCCGGTCCGCGGACTCGGCCCAGCCCTGGGACACCTGGCTGTCCTGCGTGGCGAGAGCGGCCACCCTGCCGCCCTCGACCAGGACGTCCGCGTGGACCTCGTCGGCGGCGGTGATGACGAATCCGCCTCGGATGACGGTACGGTCGGGCATCAGCGGCTCCTCGACGGGCGAATTGGTCTACGCACGTAGACCACCGTGGGAGAAGAACCTAGAAGCGCACTACCCGCCGTGGCAATACCGTCGCGCCGAATCACGGCGGACGGCCCCGCCCCACCACTCCGTGGGGGGTACCGCCCCGGAGTCAGTCACATCGCGGACCTCTGTGCAGAATGCAGTCGTCACGAGAGGATGCGCACGAATGAGACATCACCCCCCACCTCCCGACGCCCGGGTGGGTCCGAACGACGTGCTGGCGTTCCTGCTGGAGCTCGCGGCCCTGGTCGCCCTCGGCTGGTGGGGGTTCGGCGTCGGCGACAACCTGGGCGTCCACGTCCTGCTGGGCCTCGGCACGCCGTTGGCCGCTGTGGTCCTGTGGGGCCTGTTCGCCGCGCCGAAGGCCAGGTTCTCCGTGCCGCTGCCCGCGGCGCTGGCCGTCAAGGCGCTGGTCTTCGGCGGGGCGACCCTGGCCCTGTACGGGGTGGGCCGGGCCGAGGTCGCGGGTGCCTTCGCCGTCGCGGCGCTGGTCAACACCGCGCTGGCCACCGCTGACCGGCGGGATGCCACACGACGGCGTCGCCCCGGGCCGGGCGGTCCGGGGCGACGCGGGTAGGCGGGCGGCACGGAACGGTCGGCCGCCGAGAGGCGCGCAGTGCACGGTGGTGAGCAGCCGCGGCGGAGCGACGGCCTGGCCTGGGCCGGGCCGCCTCCAACTGCCTGACCCCGAACGCGCCCCCCCGGGACCCCGCGCTACGAGAACGTCTCGGGTTTCTGGAGGTGCAGGCCCGGTGACGGCGTCACCGCCTCGTGGTAAGCGTTCCAGATCAGCGGCGGGAAGGCGCTGCCCCGCTCGGAACCGGGGCCGCCCACGCCCCGCATGGGCAGCAGGTGCGGAACACCGGGCTTGGTGCGGAACATCGTCACCGAGGTGCTCAGCTTCTCGGTGACGCCGATGAACCAGGCCGACTTCATGTGATCGTTCGGACCGGTCCGGCCCGCCCAGACCGGGTAGTGGGCCGGCTTCCTGTCCCCCGGAGGGGTGACGGCTGCCAGGCCCACCTCCAGCAGCGCCTCAGAGACGAGCGAGGCGCCCTTCCGGTCCATCACACGCCGCTTCCCGGGCCGGTCGAAGCCGTCCACCTCGACGCCGTTCCGCTCGATCCTGGTCACCGAGTACGGTTCGGTCGCCTGGCCGCCGTTGACGAAGGTCGTGTAGGCGCTGGCCAGTCGGACGGCGCTGGGGGTGGAGGTGCCGATCGAGAAGGTCGGCTCCAGCTTCGCCATGCTCTCCTCCCGCAGCCCCGACGCGACCGCGAGCGCCCTGACCTTCCTCAGCCCGATCTTCTTGCCGACCTCCACGAACGGGCTGGTGTCCGAGTCGACCAGGGACCGGCCGAGGTTCAGGGGCCGCGCCGGCTCGGGATTCTCCTCGGAGACGTCTGCCGCCTCCAGAGCAGCGGCGTACACGAACGGTTTGAACGCGGACCCCGCCGGCACGCCCGAGGTGTCCGCGTTGTTGGTGAAGTGCTTGGTCGCGTCGGAGCCTCCGTAGACCGCGACGATCGCCCCGTCGCCGGGACGTACCGAGGCGGCACCCACTTCGACATGCCGGTCGGCGGCGCGCTTGCGCGGGTCCAGGCGGTCCGCGCGCACGGTTTCGACGGCCCTCGTGAGCGCGCGTACCTTGTCCTTCTCGAAGGTGGTGTGGACGCGGTAGCCGCCACCGGCGAGATCCCTGTCAGTGATCCCACTGTGGCTCTTGATGTACTTGTTGGCGATGTCGATGAGATAGCCGATCTGCCCCGCCTGGCTGGTCGGCTTGACCGGAGGCTTCGGCTCGGGGAACTCCTGGTACCTCGCGCGTTCCTCGGGGCTCATCGAGCCGGTTTCGACCTGCCGGTCCAGAATCCAGCTCCAGCGGTCCACGGCCCGACGGTGGTTGGCGGGACTGATTGACGGATCATAACTGTCCGCGCCCTTGAGGAGGCTCGCCAACAAGGCCCCCTGACTGGGATTCAGGTCTTTTGCCGGGACACCGTAGTAGGCGTACGAGGCAGCTTGGATTCCGTAAGCGCCGCGGCCGAACCACGAGGTGTTGAGGTACCCCTCGAGGATCTCCGACTTGGATCGTTGGTTGCTGACCTTCAAGGAGAGAACCAGTTCCCTCACCTTCCGGCTGACGGTCTGGTCCTGGGTCAGGTAGGTGTTCTTCACGTACTGCTGGGTGATCGTGGAACCACCCTGTGTCTCCCCGCCCTTGGCGGCGCTCAGGGCAGCTCGGGCGATGCCCTTCACCGAGACGCCCCAGTCGCTGTAGAAGTCCGCGTTCTCCGCCGCGACGACGGCCTCCTGGACGGACTCGGGCACCTGGGAGAGGTCGATGTCCTGCCGGTTCACATCGCCGACGCTCACCATCCGGCTGCCGTCCGCCCAGTAGTAGACGGTGGCCTGCCGACGCGCGGAGTCGTGCGGGTCGGGGATCTCGACCTGCGTGTAGAGGATCGCGAACAGGCCCACGAGGGCGCCGACACCGAGCAGGAACAGGCCGGAGACCAGCTTCCAGGAAGGCACCCAACGCCGCCAGCCCCGTAATCCGCTCCTGGGATAGTCAATACGTAAGCGTCGGGTCTTCCGGGCGGCGCTGGCCCCTTTCGTTCTGCGCGAGAAACGGCGTCCGCATTGCGGGCTCTCGGTCTGCCCGGGTTTCCCGGCGTGGTTCGCACTGCGCAGTTTCATGGGGAGTACGGGTCTCCTCGATCACAAATCCGGCACCTCGAGACGGTGCCGAGCTCGGCCAGGAAGAGCCCGGGGCAGCGACATCGGTTGGCGCATTCATGCGATCTCCATAGGTGTTCCAGAGTTCGTCCGAATCCGCCCCCGCCGCTCGGCTCCCCTCCCTCCTGTGCTCGCTGGTCAGCTCCGGACCGGCGGCCCGACGAGCAGCCGGATCGTCCTGTCACGGCCGCGTGCCACGGCGCGGCGACGACTGCCGCGGCAGAACGGCACCAGGGCGACCACCTGTCGTGGTCGCCCTGGTCCCCCGTGCTCCGGGGACCGGTGGGGCGGGGGTTGCCTCACCCCGCCCCACCGCGTTCGGTCACCGCAGGGCGTAGGCCCGCTCGATGGTCTGCTTGGTGTGGTTGCCGGCGGAGTCCTCCACCTCCGTCCTGAGGGTGACGAAGCCGTTGGTGGCGGTCAGCTCCGGGTGGTCGTAGGACACCCGGAAGGAGTCCTGGTCGATCCGCTCGACGTCGGCCCGCTGCCAGGTCTCGCCGTCGTCGTAGCTCACCGAGACCTCGGCGCCGGTGATCGGCGTGGTCTGCGACTTCCAGCCCTTGGCGTGCGGCGCGTTCAGGGTGAAGGCGTACTCCTGCCCGGCGGCGGCCCGGTTGTGCAGGTCCACCGGGATGTCGTACTCGGGCAGGATCATCGGCAGGGCCTCACAGGTCCTGGCCGTCGGCGCGATCTCCTGGCACCCCTCGACGTTCATGCCGGTCGGCTCGGCCGAGACGAAGTCGTAGGCCGAGGAGGACCACCGGCCGAGCAGGAGCCCGGACCGCTCCGGGAAGCTGACGTCGAACCTGAGCTGGTAGTTGGCCTTCTCCTTGACCCACCACTCGTCGACGGGCCCGATCACCTGTCCGTCGCGGGAGAAGTCCACCACCTCGAAGTTGGGGTAGCCCGTGAAGAAGTGGTCGGATTCGGAGTCACCGCCGAACGACGCCCCCAGGACCGTGACGGTGTCGGTGCGGCAGAAGGTGCAGGGCAGGGGGGCGGAGTTCGAGGGGCGCATCGCCGGGGCGTACCACCGCTCGTGCTCCACCTGACCGGGACGGTAGGTCCGTGCCGGCCCCTGCATCGCCCAGTAGTCCTTGGTGTTGACGGTGACTTCCTGCCGGTACGCCATGTCCCCGGCCGCGTAGACGTGGTCGTCGCGCTGGTGGCCACGGGTGAGCGGTTCGGGCATCCGGAACGAGGTCACCGGTGCCTGGCCGTGGCCCCACAGCTCGTACTCGCTGAGGCGGTCCGTCAGGTCGCTGTGGAACGCGTTCTTGAGCGTGGCGAAGTCCCGACGGCTCACCTCGGTGCGCAGGTCCGCGGGGACGGTGTTGTGGTACTCCCACTGGCCGCTGTAGGTGTAGCGGGCTTCCTTCAGCCCGCGCAGGGACACGGTGACCCGGCCGTCGCCCCGCTGGGCGACCAGGTCCGCGAGCCGTACGCCCTCCCGCTCGGTCACGCCGAACGAGGGCACCGTGGCGGCGCTGTCGTTCAGGTTGAGCGCGAGACCGTCCTCGGGCGCGATGACGATGGCTGACGCTCCGGCGTCCACCAGGCGCCGCACCTGCTCGGCGTTGCGGCTGGTGGGGGTGTGCAGCAGGGCCGCCCTGCCCCGCAGGTCCTTGCCCGCGAGTTCCTCGGCCGAGCCCTGGCCCACGTCCACCACGCCCAGCTTCGTCGTTCCCGGGAAGCGCTGGGAGTAGTACGAGGTCCTCACCGACAGGGGGAACCCGTCGCGGCCGACGACCTCGGCCCGCAGGACCGGTTCCCGCTTCCGCTGGAAGAAGGAGGCCCAGAGGTCACCCGCGGTCGGGGTGGGCATCGGGATGGCGCCCTGACGTTCGAAGGCGTAGGAGCGGTCGCCGAAGACGGACACCTCGGCGCCCTCGAGGCCCCTCGCGCCCTGCCTGATCCGCATCAGGTCGTAGGCGAAGGTGCTGTCCTCCAGGGGCCGCTTCTCGTCGGTGACGTCCAGTTCGAAGTCCTTCGCCCCGGTGCCGTCGATGGTGACCGTGACGGGGCCGTCCTCCAGCGTGGTCTCGGGCAGGGAGAACAGGTCCTGGGCCGACCGGGACCCGAGGGTCGGGTCCCAGGTCGTGACGGTGCCGAAGAGGGCGTACCTGCCGACGGGCAGCCGCATCGTGCCCTGGCCGTCGTAGAACCAGTAGTCGAAGAAGTCGTTGTCCAGACCCATCACCGCGACCGCGCCGCGGGCCGGCTTGCCGTCGCGTCCCCTGATCTTCCACGTCAGGTCGTAGCGCGGCTTCTCCTTGTCGAAGCCGATCGCGGTGTGCGCGGTGGCGCCGTCGGCGGTGGTCGCCGTCAGCCGGCCCGAGTAGCTGCCCGCGGTGACGCCGTTGGGGTCGAGGACCAACGGGACCTGGACGGTGCCGTTGGCCGGAACGGTGACCTCCCGCTGGGAGAGCGTCACGGCGCCCTCGGGCAGGTTCCCCCAGTCGTCGATGGCGAGCGACACGGTGGTGGCGGCGCCGGTCCGGTTGCTGACGGTGGCGCTGCGGGTCACCGTGTCGTACGGGGTCTCCTGCCAGAGGGCCCGGCCGAAGTCGACGGACCCGGCCAGGTCGAGCTCGGGGTCGAGCGAGGCGGCGACGTCCACCCGGCCGTTGCCCTGCTCGTAGACGCCGGCGTCCGAGGGGGCGGCGTGGGAGGTGAGCGCGGCCTTGATCCGCTCCCCCTCCCAGTCCGGGTGCCGCTGGGCGAGCAGCGCGGCGGCGCCCGCGACGTGCGGGGTCGCCATCGAGGTCCCGTTCGCCGCGGTGTAGTCGTCGTCGACGGGCTTGCCCATCGAGGTGCCCGTGGCTCGGGCGGCCACGATGCCCACGCCGGGCGCGGTGATGTCCGGCTTCAGGCCGCCGTCACCGGCCCGCGGGCCGCGGCTGGAGAAGTAGGCCATCGCCTCGGACTTGTCCACCGCGCCGACGGTCAGCGCCGCGTCGGCGATGCCCGGGGAACCGATGGTCTCCGCGCCGGGGCCGTCGTTGCCCGCGGCCACCACGAACAGGGCGTCACTCGCGGCGCTGAGCCGGTTCACGGCCTCGGACGAAGGGGTGCTCGCGGTGGAGGTGGGGGAACCCAGGGACATGCTGATCACGTCGGCGCCCTGGTCCACCGCCCACTCCATGCCGGCGATGACGCCGGAGGTGGGCCCGGCGCCGCCGTCCCCCAGGACCTTGCCGATGAGCAGGTCGGCGCCGGGGGCGACGCCCCGGTACTTCCCGCCGGACGCCGCGCCGCTGCCCGCGATGGTGGAGGCGACGTGGGTGCCGTGGCCGTGGCCGTCCTGCACGGACGCCGTCGGGATCACGAAGTTGGCGGACCCGACGACCCTGTCCCTGACATCCGCGTGCGTCAGGTCGACGCCGGTGTCTAGGACCGCGACCTTCACGCCCTTGCCGTCGTAGCCGGCCTTCCAGGCGGTGGGCGCGTTGATCTGCGGGACGCTGACGTCCAGGGCGGCCTTCACCGGGGCGTCGTACCAGATCTTGGCCACGTCGTCGCTGCCGGCCCGGGCCGCGGCGGTGGTCTTCCGGCCGGATTCGGCACCGACGGGCCGGGCGGAGTTCCAGAACGACCGTGCCTCGCCCTTGGTGACCCGGACGGCCGCCATGTCCATCCGGTCCATCACCACGCCCGGCTCGCTCGCCGGGAGCGCCCCGGCCCGCTCCTCGAGCGTCGCCCGGGACGGCCTGTCGGCGTAGCTGAGGATCACCGGCAGTTCGCGGGACCTGGCGTCGGTCTGGCCGTCCTCGATCAACTGCGTGACGTTGAACAGCGCGCGGTCCACGGTCCCCGCGGCGAGGACGTCGAGGGTGTCGGACGGGTAGACGTACACGTCGCCGTCGGGCGTGGTGACGGACTGGAAGGTCTTCGTGGTGCCCTTGGCCGGTTCGGCCTTCACCGTCTGCTTGCCGTCGGGCTGGGTGGTGACGGTCACCGTGTCACCGGTCACCAGCGTCACCTGGGCGGTGGTGACCGCCTCCTGCTTCGACGCCGGGTGGGTGGAACTGGCGGGGGCCGGCTCGGCCTTGGCGTCGGCCCCCGTGGCTATGACGGGGAGTGAAGCGCCCACCGCCACCGCTGTGGCGGTGGCCAGTAGGCGACTTCTCAGTCTCCGTCGAGGAGTGCGTCTCACGCGGTTGCCTCTCCTTCAGTGGTGGGGCAGCCAGCACCGAAGGACGCGTTCCGGACAGCGGGGGACGCGCAACGAGGTTGGCTGCGGCACCCCGGAGGCTATGGCTGGAAAGGAGACGCGAAAAAGGGCCAGGGATGTCGCAATCGTGACACCGTCGCAGAAGAGACAACCCCGCTCGTCGTCCTGACCCGGTCAGGGCAACGGGACACGGCCGTGCCGGGAGACCCGACGACGGCCGGCGGGAACAGGGCTGGACCAGGGCGGTACGAGGCGTTTCCGCCCTGGTCAGACGGACAGTGACGGTGGACGTGGGGAGCTTGGGGCGCTGCGCAGCCGAGCACGCCGCACCCTCGGGGGCCGCCGCCCCGGCCCCCGGTTCCCTGAGAACTCCCAACGGGTCTTCGCGGTGCTTGGATCGCTCCAGGACCGGCGATCCGGCCCCCGGACCGTCGCGGAGCTCCCAGCGATCCGCGGGCGGCGGAACCGGTGCGGACGGGCGGACCTCACGCGACAGCGGCTGTCTACAGCGAGACCTTCCGTTCGTCGGCATCGAGGCCGCGAACCGCCCAGAGTCCGTACAGAGCCAGCAGCGGTTTGGCGATCAGCCACTCGCCAGGGCGGTAGTCATCCGCACGCACCAGCCTCTCGGCGAGATCAGGGCGCTGCCGCCGCAGGTAGGCGCGGGCCTTGAGGGCGTGGGCTGGTTGGGAGACGATCTTGATGCGGTCGACGTCCTCGAGCAGTGGGATCACGTTCGTGATGTTCTCCCACGTCGTCGTACTTCGGTCCTCGAGGAGCACGGTGCCGTCGAACCCGAGCACCGACGTCGCGTAGTCAGCCATCACCTGGGCCTCCGTGACACCGCCACCGGTCGCGCCGCCGCTGAAGATCACACGGGTATCGTGCGCACCGCCGGCGGCGATGGAACGAATCCCAGCACGGACCCGCCACCGGTTGACGGCGTTCGCCGCCGCTCGGGGGTTCCGGTACCCCAACACGACCACGGCCTCGGCAGTGCCCCCACTGTTCCCCACGAGGGTCCGAGACCAACGCCAGTTCAACCACTCGCACCAGGCCAGGGTGACGGCCCCAGCTATCGCCAGCCCTGTCTTCCGCCGCATGCGACCGACTCTAGGGCACCTAGGCACGGGGCCGAAGGCACCAGCCGGGCCGCGAGCAACGCGTCCTGCCAGGGCGTCTACGAGCGGTGGCGACCCGTGCCGCCCGCGGACGGCTTCCCGTCCCCGTCGTCGGCGATCTGGCCAAGGGTGCGGCCGGTCAGCGCCGACCTGACGCGGTCGGACGGGGGGTGGCGACGGTCCGCCGCGTACCTGTCGTCCCGTTTGACCAGGAGCCACGCCTCGTCGTCGGAGCCGTCCCCGCCACCGCGGAACCGGGTCAGGGCGTACCCGCCGTGCAGCTTCTGCCCCTCCAGCCACACCGAGGCGTGGCCACGCTCCAGGGCCTCGTCCAGCGGGACCGTCTTCCCGTGGCGCTCGGAGACGTTGCGGAAGGTCCCGATGTCCCAGACCATCACGGTGCCGGCCCCGTACTGCCCCGGTCCGATCACCCCCTCGAACCCCTCGTACTCCAGGGGATGGTCCTCGGTGGGCACCGCGAGGCGCTTGTCCCTGGGGTCGTCCGACGGCCCCTTGGGCACGGCCCAGGACCGCAGCACGTCCCCCACCTGCAACCGGAAGTCGTAGTGCCGGGTACGGGCGTCGTGGAGCTGCACCACGAAGTGTCGGCCGTCCCCGTCGGGCCCTCCCCCGCCGGTGCCGGCCCGGCGCTCCCCGCCGGGCTCACCGCTCCGCTCGACGTCGCGCCTGCGGTGGTAGGTGGCGAGGCTGTCGCGGTCGGTCGCCGCGTGTCCCGTTCCACGGCCTCGGGACCCCGGCCGGCCACCGCGTGCTGACGAACCCACCGTTCCCTCACCTCGCCATCGTCCGGGGACCTCGGCGCCCCTGGTCAGGGACGCAGCACCGCGCCGACCCCGCCCCGCAGCGGCACCTCGTCCTCCGGGATCACCACGAGCTCCGCCTCCGTGGCCACCAGAGACCTGAGCAGGGCCTGCGACCCGTCCTCGGGCGAGCGGTAGCGCACGCCGTCCGACGCCAGGTCCGCCTCGTACACGGCGAGCTGGTGTGCCTCGGGTCCCACCCACAACCGGCGCACCGCCTGCGGGTGGTTGAGCAACAGCGCCTCCACGTAACCCCGGCGCAGCGCTTCCACCACCGGTTCCAGGCCCTCGATCGCGCCCCTGCCCTGGACCCGCCGGGCCAGGAACACCTCCACCAGGTTCATGTCGTGCTCGGCGATGCGCCCGCTGAACAGCTCGTCGAGCTCCTCCTCCAGCAGGGTCCGCCCCGGCCGCCCGGTCAACGGGCCAGCCACCCGTTCCACCTGGGTCCGCGTCCGGTCGGGCAGCGCCCGGGCCAGCACGTTGCTCGCCCACACGTCACCGCCGATGACCAGGCTGTCGGCGCGCAGGCGCCGGGCCCACAGATCCAGCTCCCGGCCCACCCGCACCGCGGTCTCGTGCCACTGGTCCACCAGGCAACGCCGGTGCAGCCGGGTCCGCAGCGTCACCTTGGACAGCGGCCAGGTGCCGGCCTCCGCCTCGACGGCGACCGTTCCCTCCCCCGCGTCCTCCACGCCCCCGCCGCCACCCCCGCGAACCGGCACCTCCCCGGCGGTGCGCGGCCCCGCGTAGTGCACCACCGCGGCCACGTAGGGGATCTCCGGAAGGTACTGGCTGACCAACGGCATGGCGTCGGGCAGCACGCTGAACAGCGCCGAGTCGTACCTCGGCACCCTGGGCAGCTCGCCCTCCATCACCAGCGTCCCGTGCGCACCGAAGATGGCCTGGCCGTGCAGGCCGGGGACCTCCGCGTCCGCACCCACCACCTCGCCGACCGCGGAGATCGAGTCGCGGTCCGCGCCCTGTCGGATGAGCTCCTCGCCCAGCCGGCTCCAGCGCGCCGCGATGTCGGCCTCCGGGTCCTCGCTGTCCCGCGAGGTGTCGAGGTACACCGACGTGTAGGGGCCGGGCTCGGCGTACACGGGCTCCAGGAAGGACAGCTTCACCACCGTCACCTCACTTGACGTCCGGGGTCTTGACCGCCGGGTCCCGGCCCTGCCGGGCCCGGCACGGGCCGGGTCAGCCGCCCGAGATCTCCACCTTGCGCGATATCGCCGTGGGGGCCTTGGGCGCCTTCACCGTCAGCACGCCGTCCTTCAGCGAGGCGGAGATCTCGTCCGCCTTCACCTTGCCGGGCAGCAGCGTTCGGTACTCGAACCGGCCGGTGCGCCGTCTCGTCCCGTGACGGGTGACGTCGCCGCGTTCGTTCTCCTTGAGTTCCCCGCTGATCACCAGTTCGCGCTCGGCGATCTCCACCTTGATGTCCTCGCGCTGGACCCCGGGGAGCTCCGCCTCCACGTAGTAGGCGTCGGCGCTCTCGCTGATGTCGGCCAGCGGCGCCCAGGCGTCACCCGCCGCCCTGCCGCCGACCGTGGACTCCAGCAGGTTGCCGATCCGTCCGAACAGCTCGTCGAACTCCGACAGCGGATCGCGCACCCATCCCCTGGACTGGCTCTCGGTGGGCTGGGTCATCCGGCGTCGTGCGGGTAGTGCCATGGTTCTCACCTTCGCGGTTGTGCTCGGCTTCGTCGTCCGTCCCGGGCGGCTCGGACCGCGCGCCGCCGGCCCCGGTCAGGGGCCCGGCTCCGGCTCCGGCGTGGGACTCGGTTCCGGCTCCGGCGGAGGGCTCGGCTCGGGCCCGGGGCCCGGCCCTGGACGTGGGCCGGGGCCCGGTCCGGGCTCGGGAGAGGGGCCGGGAACCGGCCTGCTCGGGAACGGGGGCACCGGGTCGGGGCCGGGGTTCGGCACCGGTGCTGGTTCCGGGGGCTGCGGTTGGGTCATCGGAAGAAACTCCGCGTCGGACCTGTTGGGCCCGGCCGTCGCGCCGCTCGTGTCACCGTTCGGTGGCGGCCACGGCCGGTCGAGAGTCGGGTACCCGGCCGGTACCCCCGTATGCGGGCGTCTTTCTCCTCCCGGCCCACCCCGAGCGGCGTCCGCGCGTCCCGCGCGTCCCGCGCCTCCCCGGGGTCGGGGGTCGGGGGTCGGGGGTCCCGCACCGTGAGCGGCCGACGCCGTACCGTGGCCGTGACCAGCGCTGGGGCCGGCCCGGACGTCCGGGTCGGCCCCAGCGGCACCGTTCCTGCTCGGGGTGCCTACCGCGTCGCCTGCTTCTCCGCCTGCCGCAGGGCGGTGTCGAGGATGTCCGCGCCCTCCTCGGCCTCGGCCACGGTCAGGCTGAGCGGCGGGGCGATGCGCAGCACGCTGCCCTGCCGGCCCCCCTTGCCGACCAGGAGCCCGTTCTCCCTGGCGGCCTCCGTCACCGCGCTGGCCAGGGAGCCGTCGGCGAGCTCGACGCCGATCATCAGCCCGCGCCCACGCACCTCGCGCACGCAGCTCAGCCCCGCGGCGACGGCCTGGAGCCGGCTCAGCAGCAGGCCGCCGACCCGTCGGGCGTTGCCCTGGAGGTCCCGTTCCAGCAGGTGGTTGAGGTTGGCGAGGGCGCCGGCCGTGGTGATCGGGCTGCCGCCGAAGGTCGAGATGGAGTTGGCGTCCAGGCAGTTCATGATCTCCGCGCGGGCCACCACACCGCCCATGGACAGGCCGTTGCCGATGCCCTTGGCGAAGGTGAGGATGTCCGGCGCCCCGTTCGCGCCGTGGGCCTGCCAGCCCCAGAAGTGGTCACCGGTGCGGCCCCAGCCGGTCTGCACCTCGTCGCTGATCCACAGGACTCCGTGCCGGTCGAGGACCTCCTTGAACGCGGCGTAGAGACCGTCCGGCGGCGAGGTGAAACCCCCCACGCCCTGGATCGGCTCGGCGATCAGCGCCGCCACTCCCCCGCGCCGCTGGGCCAGCAGGTCCTCGAGGTCCTCCACGCAGCGCGCGATGAACTCCTCGTCGGACAGCTCGGCGAACGGGCCCCGGGTGCGCACCCCTCCGTGCACGTACAGGGTCTGCAGGGGGGACAGGCTGGTGGGCGCCCAACTGGCGTTGCCGGTGATGCCCACGGCGGAGAACGAGCGGCCGTGGTAGGCGTTGCGCATCGCCAGGACCTGGTTGGAGCGGCGGAACGTGGTGGCCAGCAGCAGCGCCGTGTCGTTCGCCTCGGTGCCCGAGGTGGTGAGGAAGACCCGCGCGTCCTCGATCCCGGAGAGCGTGGCGATCCGCTCGGCGAGCTCCACGGCGTGGTGGTTGAGGTAGAGGGTGGAACTGTGCAGGATCTTCCCGGCCTGCTCCCGGATCGCCTCGGTCACCTCGGGCAGCGCGTGCGCCGTCATGGTGGTGAGGATGCCCCCGAAGAAGTCGAGGTAGCACCGCCCCTCAGCGTCCCACACCCGGCGGCCCTCACCATGGGTGATCTCGATGGGCTGCTGGTACATCAGGGCCTGCCAGTCGGGCAGCACGGCCCGGTGCCGTCGGGTCAGCTCCGCGTGCACCCCCACCCGGCCGTTCCCGGTCCCGGACATCGCCGCATCGGTCATCCTGCCTCCATCCTCCCGGTCTCCGTCCCGCTTCCCGTTCCCCCGCCCCCGGCTCCTCCCGGGCCGTCGGTGCCCGGCCCGGTTCCCGTCATGGCTGCACCAGGCCCTGGTAGGCGTCGGGGCGGCGGTCGCGGTAGAACGCCCACTGCTGCCGGACCTCGTCGATCATGTCGAAGTCCAGGTCCCGGACGACGAGTTCGTCCTCCTTGTCGGACGCCACGTCACCGACGAACTGTCCGCGCGGGTCCACGAAGTAGCTGGTGCCGTAGAAGTCGTTGTCCCCGTACTCCTCCACGCCGACCCGGTTGATCGCCGCGATGAAGTACTCGTTGGCCACCGCCGCCGCGGGCTGCTCGAGCTGCCACAGGTACGCGGACAGGCCCCGGGACGTCGCCGACGGGTTGTAGACGAGCTGGGCGCCGGCCAGGCCCAGGGCCCGCCAGCCCTCGGGGAAGTGCCGGTCGTAACAGATGTAGACCCCGATCCGGCCGACGGCGGTGTCGAAGACCGGCCACCCCAGGTTCCCCGGGCGGAAGTAGTACTTCTCCCAGAACCCCTTGACCTGCGGGATGTGGTGCTTGCGGTACTTCCCGAGGAAGCTGCCGTCGGCGTCGATCACCGCGGCGGTGTTGTAGTAGAAACCGGAGTCCTCCAGCTCGTACACCGGGACCACCAGCACCATCCCGGTCTCCCGGGCCAGCTCCTGCATCCGCCGCACCGTCGGGCCGTCGGGCACCGGCTCGGCCCACCGGTGGTGCTCGGCCTCCTGCACCTGCGGGAAGTAGGGGGCGTTGAACACCTCCTGGAACCCCAGCACCTTCGCCCCCTGCTCGGCGGCGGCGCGGGCGTACTGCTCGTGTTGCTGGATCATCGACTCGGTGTCCCCGGTCCACTTCGTCTGGACCAGGGCAGCGCGCACGATGTTGGCCATCTGGCACTCCCTCACGACAGCGGCGAACTAGCGGTGTCTACGCACGTAGAGGGAACGTAGGCCCTGCCCCTCACTGTGGCAATAGGTCCCCGCCGCTCGGCCGACCGGCGGCGCGTGTCCCCCACCCGTCGCCCGAACGGGTACCGGCACTCGGGCGCCCTCGACGTGATCGGGGGCGACGGCGAAGGGCCCGTTCGTTCAGCGGCATTTGTGGCGGGGTGGTCGTTCGGCGTCCCGGGCGGGGTCGAGTTCGAACCACAGCACCTTGCCGCCGGCCCCGCCCAGCACCCGACCACCCCAGTCGCTCGCGAACGCCCGCACCAACGACAGCCCACGCCCGCTCTCGGCCTCGTCCGGCACGGTGGGCACCGGTGCCCCGCGCGGGGCGTGGAAGCCGGGCGGCAGGCACGCGTTCGAGTCCTCAACGCTCACCCGCAGCCGACCCGACACCCGCTCCTCCACCCCCATCGAGCACGGCCCCCCGGAGTGCAGGAACGCATTGGTGACGAGCTCACTGGCGAGCAACGCGGCGACGCCGGCACACCCACCCATGCCATGCACGCGCAGCACGGCCCGCAGCGTCGCCCGCGCGATACCGGGCGCCCGGGAGTCACACGGAAGCCGAAGGGTGTAGGACCAGCCCGACGGCCCGGGGAGCACGAGGGGCGGGGATACGGTGAGGGACATGGCAGCCTCCTGTGAGGAAGCGGAGTTCGATCAGTTGCCGGGGTTACCGAACCACGGCCGATCACTCCGTGTCGGCTACACCGTACTCGGCTTCCATGGACTACTTTCTAGTTTTGGATGGCCTATAGCCCATGACCGCCCACAGGGGCGATACCCTCTTCACTAGTGCGAATGATGAGAGGAAGCCATGCCGCAGAGCGGCTCACCACCAACCGCCCGACGTCGCCGTCTTGGCGTTGAGCTACGCAGGCTTCGGGAGCGTGCCGCTCTGAGTGCCACGGAGGCGGCCACGCTCCTGGGCGTCACCCAGTCACGCATCAGCAACATCGAAGCCGGTCGGTACGGAGTCAGCGGCAACAGGGTGCGTGCGTTGGCTCGGAACTACGCTTGCTCGGATCAGGCCCTGATCGACGCCCTCGCGGGAATGACCGGGGACCGGACTCGCGGATGGTGGGAGGAATACCAGGACCTTCTCCCGACAGGGCTGCTCGAGCTCACCGAACTGGAACACCACGCAACAGCCCTGCGCACTTCCCAACTGGTGAATGTGCCTGGACTCCTCCAAACACCCGATCACGCCCGCTCCATCTTCGGGCAAGCAGTTCCACCTCTCTTGCCGCACGAGGTCGAGCACATGGTCGCCCACCGGATCAGGCGACAGGGAATCCTTCATCGCCAACGGCCCACTCCCTACACCGCCGTCCTCCATGAGGCGGCGCTGCACATGCGGTTCGGAGGAACCTACGTTGCCAAGGCACAGCTCAGGCACCTGATCGAGCTGAGTGAGCACGAGAACATCACCATTCTGGTGATTCCCTTCACCAGCGACGGCTTCCCGCCATCCGGCCACGGAATCGACTACTTCAGTGGTCCAGTCAGCCAGTTGGACACCGTGCAGCTCGACACCACTCACGGCAGTGAACTGGTCGACGCCCCGGCAAAGGTGGAGATGTACCGCTTGCTGCTGGACCGGATGGAGGAGATCGCCTTGCCCGCGGAAGAATCGCGAGACCTCATGAATCGAGCGGCTCAACGTCTGTGAAAGGGACCAGTCATGCCTGACCTCAACTGGAAAAAGTCGTCGTACAGCGAAAGGGCCTCTTCCTGCCTCTACCTCGCCGCCACCCCCGACGGAACAATCAAACTGCGGGAGAGCGACGCCCCCGAGGTCGTCCTCACCACCAGATCCGCCACCCTCGGCGCCCTCATACGCGGCATCAAGGCCGGCGAGTTCGACCACCTCCGCACGGCCTGATCCGCCGGCCCCGCACGCCGGCCCCCGCGCGGCGGCCGGCCGGCACGGACCGCTCCTGCGTGGGCCGGTCAGCGGCTGCCGCGGGCTTCCGCGGCGCGGCGCCCGAGGTCGTGGACCAGCGCGCCCCGGTCCACGCGCCCGAGCGCGGCAACTCGGCGTCGCCCAGTCCCGCATCAGCAACATCGAAGCCGGTCGGTACGGAGTCAGCGGCAACAGGGTACGTGCGTTGGCTCGGAACTACGCCTGTTCAGATCGGGCCCTGATCGACGCCCTCGCGGGAATGACCGGGGACCGGACTCGCGGATGGTGGGAGGAATACCAGGACCTACTCCAGGCAGGGCTGCTCGAGCTCACCGAACTGGAACACCACGCAACAGCCGTGCGCACCTCCCAACTGGTGAATGTGCCTGGACTCCTCCAAGCACCCGATCACGCCCGATCCGTCTTCTTCCACCTTCCGGCCACGGAA
The DNA here is from genome assembly GCF_000380165.1 of Wenjunlia vitaminophila DSM 41686. Taxonomy (GTDB): domain Bacteria; phylum Actinomycetota; class Actinomycetes; order Streptomycetales; family Streptomycetaceae; genus Wenjunlia; species Wenjunlia vitaminophila. The sequence continues at coordinate 156,980 of NZ_KB904658.1, read as the reverse complement.
TCGACTACTTCAGTGGTCCAGTCAGCCAGTTGGACACCGTGCAACTGGACACCACTCACGGCAGTGAACTAGTCGACGCCCCGGCAAAGGCGGAGATGTACCGCATGCTGCTGGACCGGATGGAGGAGATCGCCTTGCCCGCGGAAGAATCACGAGACCTCATGAATCGAGCGGCTCAACGTCTGTGAAAGGGACCAGTCATGCCTGACCTCAACTGGCAGAAGTCCTCGTTCAGTCAGCAGGCTTCCTCCTGCCTCTACCTCGCCGCCGCCCCCGACGGAACCGTCAAACTGCGGGAGAGCGACAACCCCGACGTCATCCTCACCACCGCACCCGCCACCCTCGGCGCCCTCATACGCGGCATCAAGGCCGGCGAGTTCGACCACATCCGCACAGCCTGATCGGCCGCCCCCGCACGCCGGCCGCCCCCGCGCGGCGGCCGGCCGGCGCGGACCGCTCCTGCGCGGGCCGGTCAGCGGCTGCCGCGGGCTTCCGCGGCGCGGCGCCCCAGGTCGTGGACCAGCGCGCCGCGGTCCACGCGCCCGAGCGCGGCGGCGAGACGGGTGAGCAGGTCGTCGGCGGCCTGTTCGCGCTCGGCGGCGGTCCCCGAGAGGGTGGCGTGGGCGGGGATGCTCGCGAGGCAGGCGCGTACCGCGAGTTCGGCGGTGTCCCTGAGCCCGGGTTCCCGGATGGCGACGGTGACGTGCAGCGACTCGGTGTCGAGGGTGCGGGCGTGGTGGGCGGTGCCGTCGGGGAGGTACAGCACCTGGCCGGGCCGCAGGTCGAGGACGTGGGCCCCGTCCAGGTCCTCGACGTATCCGGGCGCCCAGTCGCGTGCCTCGCGCGGAGTGTCGTACAGGTACCAGCGCTTGGTTCCGGAGATCTGCACGACGAAGAGGTGACCGTCGTCGCGGTGGACGCGCAGGCCGTTCTGTCCCGGCGGGGTCCAGAACGCCACGGCGCCGGCCTTGGCCGCGAACAGCCGTGCCGCGCGACGGCACAGCCGCTGGGCGGGGCGGTGCCATTCGTGCAGGTTCTGGACGACCACGGTGGCGCCGGCGGACAGTTGCGCGCGGACCCTGGCACCGTCCACATAGCCCGCCCGGGGGTCACCGGACACGGTCATGACCCGGGTCAGCTCCTCGGGTGGCACCGGGGTTCCGCCACGCATCGCGTTCAGGACCGGGTAGTGGAGGAGGCTACAGTCCAACCAGTCGTCCAGGTCCTGCCGGGACACGATCTGGGCGAGGTCGGGCGCGGCGTCGAACACGGCGTGCGTCCCACCCCAGGGGAGGCTGTCCGCGTCTCGCGGTTCACGGCAGAGCAGTCGCAGCCCGGCCCGTGGCCCGGTGGTGTCCGGGGCCGTGGTCTCGGTCGTCGTCATGGGCTCTCCTCATCGGGTCGGGTGCGCGCAGCGTGGCCAGGAACCCGGCGGCGGACCCGGTGCTGGCCAGCGCACGCCGCAGCAGGGCCCAGGCCGGTTCGCGGTCCTCCCAGCCGCTGCCGAAGCGGGAGGCGAGCTCGGCACGGACGGTGTCGCGCCAGGCGTAGCCCGCCAGGTAGGCACGCCAGTGCACGATGTGGGTCTGCCGCAGCAGGAGGAGTTCGGGTGCCCACCGCAGTCCGGTGCCGGCAGCGGCGGCAGCCGCGGCGTCCAGGGCCTCGGCGGAGGTGCGGCAACCCGCGAGGTCCGCTTCCAGGGTCAGGTCGGCTGCCATCAGCCCGCGGCTGAACCGCTCCTCCTCGGCGAAGAAGCGGCCGAGGACCCCGGCGGTCTCCCCGTCGATCCCCAGCCCGGTCAGGACCTCGGTCGATCCGACGAGGCCCTCGAGCAGCAGGGCCCAGCCCTCCGACCGCAGCGGGTCGAACGCCCACCGCTCGAGGAGCGGGGCGTCGCGGGGACGCAGCGCGTGCTCGGCCAGGTGGGCCAGCTCGTGCTGGACGTACTGGACCGTCACCGGGGTGACCTCGGTGGGCAGGGACAGCAGCGAGGAGCCGGGCAGCCGCACGGGCATGACCATGGACGGGGTGTTGGGACGGCGCAGCACCGTGATCCGGTGGTCGAGCGGCAGCAGACCGTGCCGGCGCGCCCCCGCGACGAGTCGGGTGATCAGCTCGTTCATCGGGGGCAGGGTGCCGCCCCGCGGGAGCGGCAGGCCCTTGCCGAGCAGCAGCCAACGCCAGTTGTGTTCCGCGGTGGCGTCCCGCAGGCCGGCCTGTCGACCCCAGGCGGCGGCGGTCTCGGAGAGGTCCCGCACCGGGGCCGTCACCTGGGCGAGCCGCGCCACCGAGTCGCGGGGCGGTGGGAGCGCCGACTCGCCGCACCACCAGGGGAGCTCCCCGGCGGCGCGGCGGCGGTCGGTGAGCCACCGCCAGACCTCGCCGGTCAGGTCGCGGGCCTCGGCGCGCCAGGTGGCGTACGAGGCGCGTCGGCCCTCCTCGTCGGCCTCCAGGTCGAGTACGGCCGTGGGCGCGGGCACGGGCGCGGTCTCGCCGAGGAGTTCGGCGACGAGGCTGGACAGGCCCAGGTCAGCGATCTCACGGGAGAGCTGCCGGGCACGCTCCTCCGGAGGCACGGGGTCGTGGCCGGGCAGCCCGGCGCGCCCGAGCGACAGGTCGGCGAGCAGGTCCTCGACGTCGGCTGCGGCGGTCATGGAGCGGGCACCTCCTGAGGTCCCTGGGTGGAGGTCCCGGCGGGGACCTCCGTGGGTGGGGCGGGAGGGGGGCGCGTGGCCAGGGAGGCCACGCACAGGCCCACGGCGCCGAAGCCCGCCGCGGCGAGCGGCCAGGCCAGTGCGGCGCTTCCCAGGTCACCGACGGCCAGTCCGGTCACGACCAGGCCGCCGCCGGTGAACACGCTGTTGAACAGCGAGGCGACGGACAGCACGGTGGCCCGGTGACCGCTGTCGATGCGTTCGTTCATGGCTGCCCGCACCCCGGGCATGCACAGGCCGAACGCGGTGGAGAAGCACACGTAGCAGACGACCGAGAGTGCCGGTTCCCGGACCACGGCGGCGCAGGCCAGCGCGGAGGCGCCGACGGCGGAGGCGGTGACGATGACGGTGCGGCGGGCTGAGGCCCGGCGTCCCTGTAGTCGCAGCGTCCAGCCGAGCAGCGGGATCTCCAGCAGGGAGCCGACGCTGCGCATGGCGCCGAGCACCAGCAGGTTGCCGCCCACGAGATCCTCGTACACGACCGTCCACTGCACGCCGGGGATGCCCCGGAACAGCCACAGCGACGCGGTGGCCAGGATCAGTGCGATCAGCACCCTGTCGCCCCGCAGGGTGAGTCGGGTGCCGGTCACCACCTCCCCGACCGAACTCCGCAGCCGTGGGGTGAGGGCTCCCCGGGTGCGGTCGGGCTCTTCCCGCCCGGTCATCAGCAGCAGGGAGAGCACGCACGCCAGGGCGCAGGCGGCGCCCGCGACGACCTGGGGCAGCGCCAGGTCGAGCATGCCCAGGGTCGCGCCGGTCAGCGTGCCGAGCACCAGGCCGGAGTTCTCCGCGATCTTGCCCTGGGCGAAGAGCCGGTCCAGGCCGCGCGGGTCCCTGGTCCCGGTCTCGTCAACCGCCCACGCCTCCAGGGCACCGGACGCGAAGGTGCCCCCGAACGCGGAGAGCAGGACGCCGGCCACCGCGACCTGCACGCTGCCGCTGAAGAACAGGGCGCCGTAGCCGATCGACCTCAGGGCGAAGCTGATCGCCACCGAGGTGCGTCGGCCGAGCAGGTCGGCCAGGACACCGGTGGGGATCTCGGAGACGCCCTCGACGATCCACACCGCGGCGATGAGGGCGAACACCGCGCCGGAGCTCATGCCCAGTGACTGCAACAGCAGCACCGACGTGACCGTGAGGAGCATGTCGGCGAAGTAGTCGATGCCGGACACCAGGAGGTATCCGCGGCGAACGCGCAGGGTGCGGGCCCGGTCGGCCGGCACCCTGTCGCGCTCCGGGCCGCGAGCGGTCACGCAGTTCCCTCGTCCACGAGGCCGGAGCTGACGGCCTTCGCGTAGGTGGCGGTCCCGGTGGCGCCCTCGGGCACCGGGGCGCTGTCGTCCCACAGCCAGCGCAGGGCGGTGACGGCGTCCCCTCTGAGGTGCACCCGGCGGATGCGACCACCGGCGGGGACGGACACGACGGCGAGCGGCGCGGGGCGGCGCTTGACGAGCAGCAACGCCTCCGGCCAGGGGTCCACGGTTCCCCGCTCGCGCAGCAGGGCGCCGTACTCGGGGACGTCGAAGGTGGCCTCAGCCGTCCAGGCGCCGGGCACCAGGCTCGGGCGGGCGGAGGCGCGCGGTCGGGCGTCGGTCAGGGAGTGGCCGAAGAGGTAGGCGTCCTCGAAGGCGAACGCCTCCCTGACCCAGTCCTCCTGTTCGGCGAGCCAGTCCACGTCGCGCAGGTAGGCCGCGAAGGCGGCCGACGAGGTGGCCGCGGGCGGGAAGACGGAGCCGGGCTGGGCGGGCCGCTCCTGCCAGAACTCGCTGTCCAGGAAGGTGTGCAGGCCCTCGGCGCCGGTCCGCCCGTAGTACGCGAAGAAGGTGACGGGGAAGCTGACGTTCAGCACGTTGCTGACCGTCTTGCGGCGACGGGCCTGCTCCATGTCGAAGCCGGGTCCGCTGGTCCCCGCTGCGACGACGGCGCGCTCGGCCGGGGGCAGCGCCCGGAGGAGTTCGGCTCGCCGCGCTGGGGTGGCGTTGAGGACGCGCCAGGTGGTGTCGGTCACCCTGGCGTAGTCGAGGGTCGCGTCACGGGTCATGGGGCGCTCCACCAGTGGTCGGCCCGGCGTGCGAAGCGCCGCACGCTTTCGGTCAGTTCGTCGGCGGTCATGCCCTCTGCCTCGGCCATCACCGACCGCAGGTGGGGTGCGCGCGGCAGCAGCGCGTCGGCGAGGTCCCACACCTCGTCGCTGACCGGCCAGTCGTGTTTGTCGTCGACGAGGCGCACGCCGCCGTCGAAGCGGCGGATGAAGGTGCCGCTCATGTGCGCCTCGACGACCCGGTCCCAGGCGATGTCGTCATCGCTGGGCAGCACGGGGTTCTGCCCGCGCTGGACGCGCAGCCCGTAGAGGTGTCCGACGTCGATGGTCATGAGGCAGTCGGCCCGCTCGGCGATGCGCGTCATGAGGGTGAGGATGTCCCGGTCGCCGACGACGAACGGGTAGGGCGCGTTCTCGATGGTCAGCGGGCGGCCGATGACGTCCTGGGCGTGTTTGATCCGGTCCACCGCCCAGTCCACGGCCTCGTCGATCAGCGGCATGGGCACCAGGGACTCCAGCAGTGTCTCGCCCTGGCGGACCCACATCGCGAGATCGATGTTGAGCCAGGGGGAGTCGAGTTCGTCAGCGCGTCGCCCGAGTTCGCGCAGCAGCCGGTCGTCGAGCGGATCGGTGCCGCACACGTCCAGGTCCAGCGGGTGGAAGAGCGCGTGCAGCCCGTGTCGGCGGCAGAACTCCGCACATTCAAGAGCGAGTTGCTGGTCATCGGCGAGGATGCCGACGCTGTACCAGGTGGCGGTGGGGCCCAGTCGGGTCGCCGTCTCCTCGGCGACGTCCATGTCTTTGATCGAGTCACAGCTGAAGCAGATCCCGCGGACCCCGGGCGGGCCCAGTTCGGGGATCGCTGAGCCGGTGGTGACTGCTGTGGGCATTGGCTAGTCCCTCCCATGCGGTCCGACGACGCCCGGGGCCTGGGCGAAGCCTGCCTTCCGCGCCGTCGCCCCGGTTCGCTCGATCAGGTCGTGCAGGTGCGTGTGGTCGTGGCCGAGTCGGGGGAGCAACGCCGCGAGTCCGCCCTCGTCGAGCCGGGGGAACCCGGCTTCGGCGTCCTCCAGGAGCCGTTCGACCAGGAGGTTGGGCGCGTGCCGCAGCGACACCACGTCGAGTTGCAGCCGGGCGTGTGACACTCGGGACAGGTCCGGGGTCTCCCCGATGGAGGCGAGCGCGAGTTCGCCCTGGGCGAGGGCGCCGTCGATCCGGCCCTGCCACAGCTTGCGGAACTCCCGGAGCGTGTCGCTGAACCGCTGCACCTCGGGCCGCTCGAACAGCGTGAAGGGACTGGGCAGGTCGTCCGGGTCGAACACGACACCGAACCGCCGGGCGTAGAAGTCGCGGATCGGCGTGCCCTCGTAGAGCACGAGCGCGGTGTAGAGGTGGTCGTGCGGCACGTAGTCGTAGAAGCCGGCGTCCCGGAGGAACTCGAGGTTGGCGCGGATGTCGGCCAGCGTGGTGGCCGGGTCCAGCATGATGAAGTCGAGGGAGATCTCGATGCCGAGCCGCCGCAACAGGCGCACGGCCGCCACGTTGACCTCGGGCTTCACGTGCTTGGCGAGCCGTTCCAGCACCGGTTCCGAGGCGGACTCGATGCCGAGTTCGATGAACCGCAGCCCGCAGTCCTTGAGCCGGGGAAGGACCTCGGCGGCCTTGAGGACCTGGTTGACCCGCGTGCCGAAGCTGAAGGTGATCTGCGGATCGGCCTCGTGCAGCGCTTCGGCGACCTCCAGGGCCCGGGTCGGTGAGACGAAGAAGTTGGCGTCGCTGAAGTAGACGTGCTCGTAGTTGACGCCGTGGCGCTCGCGGAAGTGGAGCAGTTCGGCGACGACCCGTTCCGCCTCGCGTGACCGGTACTTGCGGCCGATGGTGAGCACACCGCAGAAGGAGCAGTTGTACGGGCAGCTCCGGCTGCTGCAGATCGTCAACGCGGCCTTCAGCCGGCCCTGCACCTCGTCGAAGTAGGTGAGGTCCGGGTAGCCGGAGTGCGAGACGAACTCCGCGTCGGGAAAGGGAATCTGGTCGAGGTCGGGGACGAAGGCCCGGTCGTCGTTGACGAGGAGCCCGTCGCCGTCGGGCGAGCGCCAGGTGGTGCCCCCGGTCCCGGTCAGTCGGGCGCGGTCGCCCAGGCCGCGGACGATGTCGAGCATCGCCTCCTCGCCCTCGCGCCGGACGACGACGTCCACGCAGGGGTAGCGGCCCAGGATGTGCTCGTGCACGGCGGTGGCGTGCGGACCTCCGAAGACGACCAGGCACTGCGGGCGGCGGCTCTTGATCCACGCGGCCATGGCGACCGCCGCGCGGAACGACTCGTTGTACACCGAGAAGCCGACGACGTCGAAGCGATCGAGGCCGTAGTGTTCGGCGAGCTCGACGGCGTCGTCCTCGGAGTCCCCGAAGTCGAAACCGGAGCTGGGGAATCCGTGCTTCTCCAGGTAGGCCATGATGTAGGCCAGGCCGATCGGTTTGGCCTTGCGGCGGTCGGAGAAGCCGACGGAGGGGTTGACGAAGGCGACGGCCGGCCGTGTCAGCGTGTCCATCTCACCCTCCCTCGGATACGGGTGCGGTCCGTAGGACGCCACGCGAGGTGAGGTCCAGCAGGAAGTCCCGGTCCGCCTCGGGCAGGGCGTCGAGGTCCACGGGGTCGCGCAGGGCGTCGCGCCAGATCTGGGACGCGCGGCGGTTGAGCTTCAGGCAGGACTGCGCCGGTCCGGCGAGCGGCACGTAGACGTGGCCTGCCTGGTCCAGGTAGGGCAGTTCCGGGGTGATGCGCAGCATCGACTGGCTCTCCGAGGTCCGGCCTGATGGTTCTCGGTGCCCCGGCGCCACAGGACGCCAGGGCACCGAAGGACCGATCAGGAGTAGATCTTGCCGAGCATCTTGGTGTAGCTGGCCCCGCCGAGGCTGACGATGTCCGCCTCGGGGGTCTCGACCTCGTCGAAACCAGCGATCTCCAGTTCGTCCTGGGTGCGTTCGGTCAGCGACTTGCGGGTCTTCTGGCTCTCCGTGCTACGGGCCATCGGTCTTCTTCCTCTCGTTCGGCCCCTGGGCAGCCCGGGGCTCATCGGGAGTCACCCTGAAGATCAGGGAAACCGTGTGCCTTGGAAGTGTGTGCGAGAAACGGCGACAAAATCCTGTCGTAATCCGGCCAGTGTTACGGCGGTGGCGACTGAGGTTGGTGAAACGATTCTTTTGGCTGTGCCGCCCACCCCGAATCAGGAGGCACGCCTTGGCCCGGCTCCTGCCGTCGGCCGAGCCGTCCGCGCCCGACGCGACGTGGCCGACACCAGCGATCCGTGTCAACCTGTGGCTCATGACAGACGACCTCGGCGACACCTGGGACGACCCGGACGAGCCAACGCCCGGCGAGGCCGCAGCCGCCCAGGAGCGCTCCTTCTGGGAGGCGCGCCGGCAGTACCAGGAGCTGGACCACGACGACGAAACGGGACGGCGCGAGCGACGTCGCCTCAGCAAGCGCTCACGCCGGATGAACCTCCGGGTGCGGACGCACCGCCAGGCCCGCAGGACCGACGACGGCCCGGTGCCGCGGGACCTGAGCCTGCCGCCGCTTCCGGACCGCGAGGACTTCTCCGCCCCGGGCGACGGGGAGTGGGACTGAGGGTGGCCCATCTGCCGCGTGGACTGGGCGGGGAGCCCTGGCGCACCACCGAGGGCGTTCGCGAGCGGGCTCGACGCTCCGGCGAATTCCTCCTGTGGCCTGAAATCACCGACGGAACCAGAAAGTCCGTAATACCGGCCGGTACACCCTCCCGTAAATGGCATGCTCTCGCCATTTTGCGCCACCGGAATTCCAGCGCGCCCAGAGGTCAGGGAGAAGCGCCGATCCGTTCAGCGGCATTTGCGGTGGGCTGGTCGTGCGGTGTCCCGGGCGGAATCGCGTTCGCACCACAGCGCCTTGCCGCCGGAGGCCCTGCCACGCACCCGCAGCACGGCCCGCGGCGTCGCCCGCGCGACACCGGGCCCCGGGAGTCACACGGAAGCCGAAGGTCGTAGGACCAGCCCGACGGCCCGGGCAGCACCGCGGGCACGTCGCGACCGGCGCGCTCCTCACACCCGACCCGGCGGCCTCGCCATCGCCGACCGTCAGCCGCCCTGAAAGAACGTCGCGCAGAGCAGCGTCCTGCCGTCGTCCACCAACCAGGCGAGGTACTGCCTCTGGTCGTAGGCCCCCTCCACGCAGTTACCGGCGTTGGCGCCCGGCGGGGCCTGGTAGACACCGAGGATGTGGACAATCCGGTTGTACGGGGCGGGAACCTGCCGCGCCTCACAGTCCACGGCCGTCATCGATCCCAGCCGGGTCGTGTCACCAACCTGCTCGCCGAGCATGCAGTAGTACTTACGGTAAACGCGGGTGACACAGAGCGTCGTGGTCTCACCCGAGACGGCAGACGTGTACGCCCAGGACGCCTTCCCCGGACCGCTGGGACAGGTGTCGTCAGCGGTGCTGGTGACGCGCAGGAGGCCCTCCCCGCTGTCACAGGGCACGGGACTCGGCGGAACGTCGGCGCTCCACTCGATCCTGGTGCCCCCGGAGCCGGTGTCGTAGACCCCCAGGCAGTCTCCGACCGAGACGGCCTTGAATGCCACTTCGGCGGGATCCTCTTCGGCGGGATCCTCCGGAGTGGGCGACGGTCCGGAGTCGGGGGACTCCTCCCGTCTGTCGCCGCGGTCGACGCCCGAACCCGGACCGCCGGTGTCCGCTTCTTCGGTCTCGGGCTCATCGGAGCCGTGGGGGGCCTCGTAGGACTCATGCGGCGCGGGCGCGGAAACGGATGGGGACGAATCGTCCAACAGCGCCTCCAGCTCCTGCGGATTGCTCACACCGAACCAGCCCAGGATCGCTATCACGGATGCGATTCCACCGAGCCAGATCCATAGCTTGCCGTGGGAATCGCCCCCAGACGCCCCCGCCATGATCCACTCCCCCGTCAACGCCCGTATGCTGTCGACCTGTACGAATCAGCCCAAAAGCCCTTGCGCTCCACTCACGAGCCGGCCCCGTGACGAGCGTGGCCGCCCGACGGCTCCGTCCGGCAATCGGTGGTAGCTGTAGGTCACCCGCGCCAGGCCGAGGCGTACTTGAGGTCAACGCTGAGGATAATGCCCGCAATGAAGGGTTCTCGGGAATCGCGCGGAACGTATTCCACTTCACTTTCGCGAGCAGTGGTCAGGAGTTGTGGGTGGTTCGGCCACCTCCGCGTCCAGTGACCACTGGTCGCCGAACGCGACGACCGATTGCCGCCGGCACGCCTCCCACCTCCCGGCTGTACTTGAATGCGCAACTACTGATGCGCAGGAGGAACGATGAACGGCAAGGTGGCACTGGTGACCGGCGGCTCCCGCGGGATCGGCGCGGCGACGGCGCTGCGGCTGGCCGCCGCGGGCGCCGACGTGGCCATCACCTACGTCCAGCGCAAGGACGAGGCCGAGGACGTGGTGCGGCGGATCGAGGCGCTGGGGCGGCGGGGGCTCGCCCTGCGCGCGGACTCCGCGGACCCGCGGGAGGCGGTGGGCGCGGTGGCGCAGGTGGCCGACGCGTTCGGCCGGCTCGACGTGCTGGTGAACAACGCGGGGGTCGGGGTGCTCGGCCCGCTGGAGAGCCTGTCGTTCGCGGACGTGGACCGGGTGCTCAACGTGAACGTCCGCGGTGTCTTCCTCGTCACGCAGGCCGCGGCGGCACGCATGGCGCGGGGCGGCAGGATCGTCACGATCGGCACCTGCATGACACAGCGCGTGCCGGGCCCCGGCGGAACGCTCTACGCGACGAGCAAGGCCGCGCTGACCGGTCTCAACCGGGCGCTGGCCCGTGAGTTGGGGGCCCGCGGGATCACCGCGAACATCGTCCACCCGGGTCCCACGGACACGGAGATGAACCCGGCCGACGGCCCGTACGCCTCCCCGCAGGCCGAGATGACGGCGCTCGGACGGTTCGGCACCCCGGACGAGGTGGCGTCGATGGTCGCCTACCTCGCGGGCGACGAGGCCGGCTACGTCACCGGCGCGGAGTTCTCGGTGGACGGCGGCCACGCGGCCTGAGGGCCCTGAGGCCTTCAGGCCGGTTGGGCGACGCTGACCGCCCCGGCCCCCGGGGACGGGATGCCCCCGGGGGTCGTGGCGCCCCGGGTCAGGCCGTGGGACGTCGGAACAGGGCCGTCCACAGGAAGTCCTCCCCGAAGCGCGGGGAGCGAGGGGGTTCGTCACGCATGCGGCGCACCTCGACCTCATCCAGGTCGGAGAAGATCCAGCGCAGCGATTCCGGGGTGTAGGCGAGGCCCCCGTGGAGGCGGGCCTGTCGGTAGAAGTCCACGTCGGAGAGGTCTGAGCCCATGCGCCCCGCCGCGAAGCAGGTGAGGGCGAGGTGACCGCCGGGGGCCAGGGTCCGTTCGATCAGGGAGAGGTAGCTGACGCGGCGGTGCGGGGGCAGGTGGTGGAAGCACCCGGAGTCGTAGACGAGGTCGTACGGGCCGCCGAGGTGCTCGGCGGTGAGGGCGAAGGCGTCGCCGCAGTGGAACCGGACGTCGAGCCCGCCCTCGCGGGTCCGCTCCTCGGCCCAGGCGACGGCTGCCGGTGAGAGATCCACGGCGTCCACCTCGAAGCCTCGGGACGCGAGGTGGAGGGCGTTCCGGCCCGGGCCGCACCCGAGGTCGAGGGCTCGTCCCGGGGTGATGAGGCCGCGGTCGAGGTACGAGACCAGGTTCTCGTCGGGCTTCGCCACGAAGAACGGCACGTCCCTGGCGCGGTCCGCGTAGAAGCCGTCCCACCAGGAGGCGGCGTCGGCCGTCCAACGGTCGGCTCCGGGCGCGAACAAGCCGTCCAGCAATTCCAACACGTCATCCACGCTGCGGATGTTGCGGTCCATCCTGTTCCTCCTTCTCCGGACGGAGAAACTATGCGTAAAGCTCCAGAAGAACCAGATCGTGCTGCGTAAGGGAACGACGCTCGTGGGCGTCAGAAGAACTCAGAAGGAGTCGAATGACGAACACCTCATGACCGGTATCGAAACAGCCGTCAGGCTGCCGCGCAGCCCCTCAGAAGGGGTACCCACAGCTCCTCCCCCATGCCTTTCTCGCCGAAGTTCCGCGAGGGCTCGCCGAAGTTCCGCAGGGGGCGGCCTCTGGGGCTCCCTCCCCGCTCGCTCCCCCGAGCGGGCCTGGTCACAGGGGTCCCGGGGGCACGGTGGTGAGCTCCGCCCCTGCCGGGCTCGGCGACACGGGGGCGATGTGCGCTATACCTCGACGATCTCGTGGTTGCGCCATGAACACGGATATCAGTGAGACGTAGGTCGATGCTCGGGTTGTGGTCCTCCCATTGAGGTGTGCGCCCGCGTAGGGACGTTCGGTGCGCATCCCCCAGACACTCGTGTGGGTGATGCGGGCCTATGTATAGCTCTTTACCTTGGCAAGAGCGCACTACGTCCACACCGTTGTTCGGGAGGGGTCATGTCAGTTTCACGCACCTGCCTCACCGCCGCCCTCGCCGTCGGTCTTCTGGCTGGCGGCGGTACCGCGGCAGCAGTTCCCTCGCACAGCACGCAGGCCGACCGACCATTGCTGAGTCGGTTCGACGACGGCGGCTTCGAGAACCCCACCGTGCGGGCGCACTCGTTCAAGACCTTCCGTTCGGGGCAGGCGATCGGGCCCTGGCGGGTCACCCGCGGCTCGGTGGACCTGATCGGGGACGGGTACTGGCAGGCCGCCGAGGGTGACCAGTCCCTCGACCTGAACGGCGCCACCACCGGGACGGTCGCCCAGACCTTCACCACGATCCCGGGCACCACGTACTCGGTCACCTACTCCCTGGCCTCGAACACCGGCGGCGGGCCACGGGTGAAGACCGGCAAGGCGCTCATCGACGGGCAGGACTTCCAGGACTTCTCCTTCGACAGCAGGGGCAGGTCGCGGACGAACATGGGCTACGTCACGCGGCAGTTCACCTTCGTCGCCACCCGCTCCTCCACCACTCTGGCGTTCGCCAGCACCACGCCCAACAGCGCCCACGGGCCGGTCATCGACAACGTCCAGGTGCGCACGAGCTGTTGCTCCTGCTCCAAGCGCGGCTGATCGGACCGGAGCCGCACGGCCGCACGGCAGAGCGGCAGAGCGGTTCCACCGTCGCGCGGTTCGGACCCGGGGCCTGCTGCGGGTGCCTCGGGTCCGACGGCGGTGGGTGGCCGTGCCCGTTCTAACGGCGGCCCCGTACGAGCAGAAGGAGGAAGTACGGCGTGCCGATCACGGCGGTCATCAGGCCCGCGCCGAGCTGGGCCGGCGCGATCACGGTTCGGCCCAGGAGGTCCCCGGTGCTCACGAGCACGGCGCCGAGGAGCACCGCGACCGGGATCACCCGGAGGTGCTGCCGGCCCACGAGGGCCCGTGCCGCGTGTGGGGCCACGAGGCCCACGAAACCGATCGTGCCCGCGGCGGCCACGGCGGCGGCGCTGAGCACGACGGCCAGCACGAGGAAGCCGAGGCGCCCCCGTGCCAGATCGAGCCCCAGCAGCCTGGGGGTGTCCTCGTCGAGCGACACCAGGTCGAGCTCGGTGTGCCGCAGGACGGCGACGACCAGGCCGACGGCGAGCACCGCGGCGAGGGGCGCCACGTCGGGCAGTGTCCGCCCGTAGGTGGAGCCAGAGAGCCAGGTCAGCGCCTTCGTCGCGTTGAACGGGTCGGTGAGGACGATGAGCAGGCTGATCAGTGCGGTGGTGCCGGTGGCGACGCCGATCCCGACGAGCACCAGCCGGTTCTGTGGGAACCCGCTCCGCGCGGCCAGCCCGAAGACCACCGTGGAGCTCAGCGCGGCCCCCGCGAACGCCGCACCGGCCACGCTCCACGGTCCGGCCAGGGGCACCGTGGTCACCATGAGCACCGCGCCGAGCGCGGCCCCGCCGGAGACCCCCAGGACACCGGGCTCCGCGAGCGGATTGCGGGTCACGGCCTGGACCAGCGTCCCGGCCAGGGCCAGTGCCGCACCCGCGAGGAGCGCCGCGAGGACCCGGGGCACCCGGGTGGACAGGACGAAGGCGACGGTCCGGCCCGACCTGCCCTGTGCCCAGTTCACCACGTCACCCAGCAGCAGCTTGGTGTCGCCCAGCAACACGGCGGCGACCGTCACCCCGACGACCACCACCGCGAGGACCGCTGTGGTGGTCAGGAAGACGGCCCGGCTCCTGATGCGCACCCGCTCCGACGCGGCTGCCCCGGCGCTGTCCCGGACCCGTGTGGCCATCACGACCAGGAACACGGCGCCGACGAGGCTGGTGACGACGCCCGTGGGCACCGCGACCGCGAGGTCCGCCGGGACGGCGGCGCGCATGAGCACGTCCGAGCCGAGCACCAGCGCCGCGCCGGTCAGGCCCGCGACCGGAACGTGCACGCGCGCCTTGGAGAACGCGCGGAACCTGCGGGCGACGGGACGGACGAGGGCCGGGGCGCACAGACCGACGAAGCCGATCGGTCCGGCGAGCGTCACGGCCGCCGCGGAGAGCAGCGCCGCGAGCACGACCACCGTGACCCTGGTGGAACGGACCGGCACTCCGAGGCCCCGGGCAGCGTCGTCCCCGAGGGACAGGGCGTCAACCCGGCGGGCGAGGAGCAGCAACCCGGCGAGGCCGGCCAGGCCGATCGGTGCCATCCGGACCACGGCGTCGAACCCGTTCTGGGAGATGCTGCCCTGGTTCCACTGGTAGAGGCCTTCCGTCTGTTCGGGGAACAGCAGCAGCAGGCCCTCGGTGACGGCGGTGAGGCCGAGGGTGAGGGCACTGCCGGCGAGAACGAGCCGGACGGTGCCCGTGCCGAGGCCGGAAAGCCCGAGCACGACCGCCCCCGCCCCGAGGCCGCCGGCGAACGCGACACCGGAGGAGGCGAGCAGCGGGAGCGACGTGCCGGTGACGGCGGCCAACCCGAGGGCCAGGTAGGAGCCCGCGTTCACCGCGAGGGTGTCGGGTGAGGCGAGCACGTTGCGGCTGACCGCCTGCAGGGCGGTCCCCGCCATCCCGAGCAGGGCCCCGACGAGCAGCCCCGCGGTCATCCTCGGCAACCGGGAGGCGACGACGACCGACGCGTCGGCCGGATCGGCCTGGCCGGTGAGCGCCTTGAGGACCTCCGGCGCACCGACGGCGGCCGTGCCCTGGGTGATGTCGATGATCGCGAGGCCCGCGACGAGGAGGAGCAGCGCGGCCGTCACCGCGGCCACGCCCGTCCTGGACGTGGCCGCCGGTGACCTCGTGGCGGTGGTGGATGGGGTGGCGGTCACGGTGTTACGTCGTCAGCGCCTCGACGACGGCGTCGATGTACGCCCCCATCGACTCGGGTCCACCGAACAGCCAGATGCCGTCGGGCAGCCGGTGGGTGTTGTCCTTCTTCACGAACGGCAGCGACGTCCACACGGAGTTCTTGGCCAGGGCGCCGTCGAAGGGCGTGCTGTTCTTGTCCCCGTCGTTGCCGATGTAGGCGAACTGCACGTCGCCGAGCTTGGTGAGCCCTTCGACGTCGGTGGCGGCGAGCCCGTAGTTCTCGTCCCCCTCGAGGGTCCAGGCGTTCTCGAGGCCGAGCCGCTCGTTGACGGCGCCGATGAGCGAGCCGCTGGTGAACGGCCTGATCGAGACCTGGTTGGAGGTGAGGTACCCGTCGGCGAAGGCGAACTTCGCGCCCGCGAGACCGGCCTGGGCAAGAGCCTCCTTGCCCTCGGCGACCTTCGCGTCGAACTGCTTCCTGAGCGTGTCGGCCCGCTTGGTGGTGCCGGTGGCCCGTGCGATGAGGTCGAGGTTCTCGTTCATCTGCCCGATCGGGTCGGAGGCGTCAGCGGACCGGACCTCGAGGACGGGGGCGACCTCGCGGAGTTGCTTCACGGCGGCCGGCGGCAGGTCGGTGGTGGCGACGATGAGGTCCGGTGACAGGGAGGCGATGGTGTCCACGCTCGGTTCGCCCCGGGTCCCGATGTCCCTGGGCTCGTTCTTCAGTGGGACCGCGGTGTCCCAGGTCCTGTAGCCCTTGACGTCGGCGACTCCGACGGGGTCGATGCCCAGGGAGACCAGGTTCTCGACGACGTTCCACTCGGTTGCCACGACCTTCCTGGCGGGCCCGGCGAGCCGCACCTTCGTGCCGGAGGCGTCGGTGAGGGTGACGCGGTCGGCGGTCGGCTTCTTCGCGTCGTCGGCGG
Source organism: Wenjunlia vitaminophila DSM 41686 (assembly GCF_000380165.1). Taxonomy (GTDB): domain Bacteria; phylum Actinomycetota; class Actinomycetes; order Streptomycetales; family Streptomycetaceae; genus Wenjunlia; species Wenjunlia vitaminophila. The sequence goes on along the minus strand of NZ_KB904658.1, from coordinate 141,041 downwards.
AGGGCTCGGTCGTCCCGCAGGCGGTCAGGGTGAGCGCCGCCGCGGTCGCTGCCGCGGCGGTCATCAGGAGGCGTCTCATGGGGTGGTGCTGGGCCTTTCACTTCGCGTGTGGTGCCGGCCGATCGCGCGGGTGCGCAGCCGGCCCGTCAGGGGGTCGGTGTCGACTTCGATGCGGATGCCGTAGGTGTCGGTCAGGCGCCGTGACGTCAGTACGTCCTCGGGGGCGCCGTCGGCGGTGACCCGGCCGTCGTGGAGCAGCACGACCCTGTTGGCGACGGCCGCGGCCTGGTCGAGGTCGTGCAGGACGGCGCCGACCGCGATCCCGTGGTCGTCCGCCAGGTCGCGGATCAGGTCCAGGAGTTCGACCTGGTACCGCAGGTCGAGGTAGGTGGTGGGCTCGTCGAGGAGCAGCACGCCGGTCTCCTGGGCGAGACAGCTCGCGAGCCAGACACGCTGGAGCTGCCCGCCGGAGAGGTGTTCGACGCCGCGGTCGGCGAGTTCGGCAACGCCGGTCAGGGCGAGGGCGCGGCGCACCGCGGCCGGACCGTCGGGGTCCGCCCCGCCCCAGCGGCCCCGGTACGGGTAGCGGCCGAACTCGACGACGTCCCGCACGGTCAGTCCGCTGGGCGTGGGGCGCCCCTGGGTCAGCAGGGCCACGTGCCGCGAGAACTCCCGCGGGCTCAGGGCGAGGCCGTCCGTGTCGGTGTCGATGGCCAGCGTCGCGGTCCTTGGCCGTTGCAGCCGCGCGATGGTGCGCAGGAGCGTGGACTTGCCGCTGCCGTTCGGCCCCACCAGGACGGTCACCGCGCCGGGCCGCAGCGTCACTGACGCGTCGTGCACGACGTCGACACCGTCGTACGCCACGGTGACGCCCGTCGCGGACAGTTGGTGGCCGCGGGGCACGGCCTCGGGGGTCTTCACACCTGCTCTCACGTGACTAAGGTTAGCCTACCCTTATCTTGGGGGGAGGGGGAGTCCGGACGAAGAGGCACGCACCGCCCTCCCCCGGACACGGGACGCGGACGGACTCCCCGGCCGGTCCGCCGACACGCGCGTTCACTGCGGGTCGGTCGTCGGCGGCGCGTGGAAGGATGCCCAGGATCGGCCCGACGCCGGGCGTCGCGCCGCTTGTTGGTGTTCACGGGGGAAGAGGCATGTCATGACGGCGAAGAAGGTGACACTCGACGGCAAGGTGGCCCTGGTCGCGGGGGCGACGAGGGGGGCCGGGCGGGGCATCGCGGTGGAGCTGGGTGCGGCGGGGGCGACCGTGTACGTCACCGGGCGCACGACCCGGGAGAACCGCTCGGACGACGACCGACCGGAAACCGTGGAGGAGACCGCCGAGCTGGTGACCGCCGCCGGGGGGCGCGGCATCGCGGTGCCGACGGACCACCTGGTGCCGGACCAGGTCCGGGAGCTGGTGGCGCGGATCGATGCGGAGCAGGGGCGGTTGGACGTCCTGGTGAACGACATCTGGGGCAGGGAGCCCCTGTTCGAGTGGAAGCGACCGGTCTGGGAGCACGACCTCGACAGGGGGTTGCGGCTGCTCCGGCTGGCCGTGGAGACCCACGCGATCACCAGCCACCTCGCCCTGCCGCTGTTGGTGCGCCACCCAGGCGGCCTCGCGGTGGAGATGACCGACGGGACCGCAGAGTACAACCGGGACAACTACCGGGTGTCGTTCTTCCACGACCTGGCCAAGTCCTGTGTGCTGCGGATGGGTTTCAGCCTCGGGGAGGAGCTGGGATCACGCGGCGCCACCGCGGTGGCGCTGACACCGGGGTGGGTGCGCTCGGAGGGCGTGTTGGACACCTTCGGGGTGACCGAGGAGAACTGGCGGAACGCGCTGGAGGCCGTGCCCCACTTCGCGATCTCGGAGACGCCGCGCTATGTGGGCCGGGCGGTGGCGGAGTTGGCCGCGGACCCGCGGGTCGCCCGGTGGAACGGCCAGTCGCTGTCCAGCGGGCAGCTCGCCAGGGAGTACGGGTTCACCGACCTCGACGGAAGCCAGCCGGACGCCTGGCGGTACCTGGCGGAAGTGCAGGACGCCGGAAAGCCCGCCGACGTCACCGGATACCGCTGACGGCGCCGCGCCCCCGCCCCGGGCACGACCACCCGGTCCGCGGGAGCCGGAACCACCGGCCGCCGCAGAACCGGCACCGGACGCGGTCCCCGGGCCTGTCTGACACGTCAGACAGGCCCGGGCGGACCAGGCGAGCGGTCCGGTGCCGTCCACACGTAGCCGCGCGGGCGCGGTTCCACGGGGGTGGTCCCCGCCCGCGCGGGCGGGCCGCCGGGAGGCGACGGAAACGCTGTGCCCGGGCGGTGGGCACCGGATGCGGCGCCGGTGGTGCGGCGCTGGTGGTGCCGCGTCAGCAGCTTCCGCCACCTCCGCCGCCGCCGTCGCAGCCACCGCCTCCGCCACCGTCCCAACCACCGCCGAGCCAGGTGTGGCTGTTGCTGGAGGTGTGGTTCCTCCCGCTGGACCTGTGTCCTGCGCGGGTGCGGGAACCGGCTGCGCCCCTGCTCGAACTACCCGATCGACTCTCGTCCCTGTCCTGGTCGGCCCGCATGAAACCCATGCAGAGCACCACCAGGAGCAGGACACCGACGATCGCGATGATCATTCCTGCTGCGCCCATGGAACATCCCCCGTCCGAAAGGCCGAGATCGGCCGGGGCCCGTACACCAGGCGGCGCCGGGCACCCCGGTCTCTCGCTCTCCTGATGGTAGGCACGGCAGGCTGGGAGTGGTCCCGCGAAGTGACAGGATTGGTACAAACTTCGCCCCGAGTGATGGGCTCAGGGGCGCTCGGATCGGCGCGCGTCCGCGGTACCCGCCCCGGACCCGGCGTCAGATCTCGACCAGCACCTGGTCCAGTGACTTGCGGACGAGGTCGGGCACCTCGCAGTCGTCCGCGGGGTAGCCGACGGGGATGACGGCGAACGCCTTCTCGTTGCGGGGCCGGCCCAACACCTCGGAGAGGAAGCGCATGGGACTGGGGGTGTGGGTGAGGGCGGCGAGACCTGACAGGTGCAGCGCGGTGAGCAACATGCCCACGGCGATGCCGACCGACTCGTCCACGTAGTAGTGCTTGCGGGTGGTGCCGTCCCCGGCGAGGAGGTAGCGCTGCTGGAACACCACGATCAGGAACGGCGCGTCGGTGAGGTGCGCCTTGACGGCGTCGGTGCCCAGCGGGCGCAGGGCCTCCAGCCACTCCTCGCCGAGCCGGCCGGCGTAGGAGACCCGTTCCTCGTGTTCCGCGGCCTCCCTGATGCGCCTTCGCACGTCGGGGTCCTTGACCAGGACGAACGTCCAGGGCTGTTGGTGTGCACCGGAGGGAGCGGTGGCCGCCACGGCGATGGCGTCGCGGACGACCTGCTCGGGGACCGGATCGCTGGAGAACTGACGGACGGTGCGTCGCTCGTTCATCCGCGCTCTGAGGTCCCGGGCGGCGGCCAGGGATGCCTCCTGGTCCATCCGGGAGGGCCGGTACGGCACACCCCGGTACTCCTGCCCGTGGACGGGGAGCCATCGTTGTGTCGGCATGAGGGAGCTCCTCACCGGTGACGCCGCAAAGGTCCGTACCAGATTACGCCGTCCGTGCTCGTGCGGACGCCGGCGCACGGTCCAACGCGGCTTCGGAGCACCGACGTTGGGTCCTTCGACACGCCTCCGGCGGTCGGCCGTCCCGCGGGGGGCTGGCGGTGCCCACTTCCCTGTCCCGCGGTCCCCACTCCCCCACCGGCTGACCCGCCATACGAACACATGACCTGTTGATCACTGCCGTTGCCCCACTACCATCCCGGTGCCATGGATGAGACCGTGGTGCAGATCGTGCTCGGAGTGGCGGCGAGTGTGGTGAGCGCCGCCCTGGGCTGGTGCGCCCGACGCGTGGTCGCCGGACGCCGACTCCAGCGCACCCAGCGGTTCTTCGGCCTGTCACGTGGCGCGGAGTGCCTCTTGGTGATCAACCAGCACGCCGGGGCGGGAGCGCAGCACGACTACGTGGCCCGGTACGACGTCTTCGCCCTGCTCGAACTGTCCGCTCTGATCAAGGAGTGTCAGGCGAACGCGGAGTTGGTCGGCCACGACGTGGCGCAGCCGGGTTTCGGCGGGCGTACCGAGTTCTGCATCGGGGGCCCGGTCTCCAACCGCCGGTCCGCGGCCCACATCTCCTCGCTGCTTCCCGGGGTGACCGTGGACACGAGCCCGGAACCCGGGCCGCTGCGGGGCGCGTTCGCCATCGGCGGGGAGACCTACGCCATGCGCCCGGGCGAGGTGGAGTACGTGCTGCTGGCCAGGGTCACCGTCGGCTCTTCCGCCCGTCCGGTGTTCCTCGCCAGCGGGCAGCGGGCGATCACCAACCAGGCGGCCGTGCGCTACCTGGTCCGCCACCACCGTTCGCTGGCCCGCAGGCACGGCGCGAACGGCACGTTCTGCCTGCTGCTGAAGGTGATCAATTCCGAGGCCTACGGGCCCGACGTGGTGGAGCTGGTCGCCGACGTGACCCGGGAGGCGCGCACGCCGGCGACCTGACCTGGTCGGACGTCAGCCCAGACCCACGGCGGCGGCCATCGGGGGCAGCACGAGCAGGATCAGCACGGCACCGATCAGGTCGAAGCCGGCGCCGGAGCGGATCATCGTGGTGATGGAGACCGCACCCGAGCCGTAGGCGATGGCGTTCTGCGGGGTGGACACCGGGAGCATGAACCCGAACGAGGCCGCGAACGTCGCGGCCATCGCCGGCACCGTCGGATTGACCCCGGCGGCCACGGCGACGGGGATCACGATCGGCACCACCACCGCGGCCGACGCGGTGTTGCTCGTGGTCTCGGAGACGACCACGGCGAGCACGATGGCGAACGCCGTGATCGTCAGCGAGCTGGACAGGCCGAGCGCGTCGGAGGAGGAGTCACCGATGGTCTTGGCGAGGCCGGTGTCCTCGAGCAGCGACCCGAAGATGATGCCGGTGCCGAAGAGCAGGATGGTGCCCCAGTCGATGCGGGCCGCGTCGCTCCAGTTCAGGGTGTACTCGCGCTTGCGCCAGTCGGTGGGGAGCAGGAAGAGCAGCGAGGCGCCGAGGACCGCCACCACGCCCTCGTTGAGCCGGTTGGTGACCGTCTCGTACGCCGAGGAGTCCGTTCCCGACACCACCGCCACCACGCCGGGGACCATCCACAGGACCACCGTCACCCCGAAGGCGACCAGGGTGTTCCACTCCGCGCGGGAGAGCCGGCCCAGTTTGGCGCGTTCGGCGGCGACGTACTCCTCCACACCCTCGATCCGCCGGATCTCGGGTCGGTTGAGCAACAGCAGGATGACCGCGAGCGCCACGAACATCACCGCGCAGATCGGCAGGGCCATCGCCGTCCACTGGGCGAACGAGATCCGCTCACCGGTGGCCTCCTCGATCATGCCGCGGCCGATCAGGTTGGGCGGGGTGCCCACCGGGGTGAGCAGTCCGCCCACGCCGGCGCCGTAGGCGAGCATCAGCATCAGCGCCGCGCCGACCCGCAACCGGAGCGGGTCGAAGTCCGGGGCGACCAGGCCGCGTTCCTGGAGCATCTTGGCGATGACGGACAGGATGCCCAGCGCGGTCGGGAGCAGCATCGCCACGGTGGCGGTGTTGGACACGAACGCCGACAGCACACAGGTGATCCCGCCGAACGCGACGATGACCCCGAAGGTGGAACTGCCGACGCGCGGCAGGGACAGCACCCGGAACGCGAACCTGCGGGCCAGTCCGGTGGTGAGCATGGCCTGGGCGAGGATGAACGCCCCGATGAAGGTGAAGATCGTCGAGGAGCCGAACGGCGCCAGGACCTCCGCCGCCGGGGCCACCCCGAACAGCACCACACAGCCCACACCGATCAGACCGCCGATCGGGATGGGCACCGGCTCGGTGACCCACAGCACGATGACGCCGAGCAGGATGGCCGCGAGCGACTGCTGGGTCGCGCCCAGGTCCAGCGGCAGGGCCAGGAACACCACGGTCACCAGGGGCGCCAGCCACAGACCTGTGGTGCGGCGGGCGCGCTCGAACCTCTCCTCCCGGGGGGAGAGCCGCTGTTCGCCGAGGCCGCGGTAGGTGGCGTGGCCCAACAGGGCCTTGTCCACGTCGGTTCTGTTGCCCGTGCTGCCGGACGGGGCTGTCGTCTTCTGCCTGGGGGTGGACATCGGCGGCTCCTTCGGGGCCAGTTCCCGCCGCGGGGACGCGGGCGGTTGCCTCCGTCTGATCTACCGTGCGTCACCTCGAAGGCCGTTAGATCGTGGAGGGAGCCGTTCCACCCGAAAGGGGCCGGTCAGGATGCCTCATCCCCGACGATCGCGGAAGTGGCCAATGTCGGCCCTGCATCAAGCTGTCACGACAGGGGAGCCGCCGAGATCGCGCCCGACCGGGATGATTGAACAAGCAACGGATTTGGGGCACCACACATCGGTACGGGGGCGATCCGCCCCGACGGGGGACATCACATGTGTGCTTTGGCCAGTCGATCGCTGCCCGGAACCGCCACCACGGCGCCGCCGGGCCAAGGAGAACTACGGTTCACGGTGCTCGGTCCGGTGCGGGCCCACCGCGGCGACGAACAACTGACGATCGGTGCTTCCCAGCAGCGCGTGGTCCTCAGCGCGCTGTTACTGCGCGCCGGCGAGACGGTGACGCCCGGAACCCTGATGAACGCCGTGTGGGGCCAGCACCCACCCCAGCGGGCGGTGCAGGGGCTGCGCACCTACGTGCTGCGGCTGTGCCAGGTGGTCGGCCCGGGGGTGCTGGTGCCGGAGAGCGGAGGGTACGCCCTGCGGCTGCCGCCGGGGAGGGTGGACCTCCAGGTGTGCGAGCGGCTGGCCGCCGACGCCGCCCGGGCCCGCGCGGCCGGCGAGCCGGCGCTGGCCCGGCGCCTGCTCACCTCGGCGCTCGACCTGTGGGACGGGGAGGCCCTGCTCGGGGTGCCGGGGCGGTACGCCCAGGCCCAGCGGGCCCGGCTCTCCGAATGGCGGCTGACCCTGCTGGAACAGCGGCTGGAGCTGGACCTGGCCCTTGGCGGGCACCGCGAGGCGGTCGCCGAGATCACCGCGTTGACGGCGCGCTTCCCGCTCCGGCAACGACTGCGGGGGCTGCTGATGCTGGCCCTGTACCGCGGTGGGCGCCGGACCGACGCCCTGGCGGTCTTCGCCGTCACCGAGCGACTGCTCAGGGAGGAACTCGGCGTGCCGCCGTCACCGGAGCTCACCCACCTGCACCAGCGCATCCTGGCCGCGGACCCCGCGCCGCCCCGGCGCCCCCGCCACGCCGGACCGGACGGCGGCCCGGCAGGCCGCCGCCCCGGCGCCGCGGCTCACTCGTGGGGCAGGTCCAGGTCGAGGTCCACCACCACCGGAGCGTGGTCGGAGGCGCCCTTGCCCCTGCGCTCCTCGCGGTCCACGTAGGCGTCCTTGACGGCCTTCTGGAACGGGGCGTTGGCGTAGACCAGGTCGATCCGCATGCCGCGGTTCTTCGGGAAGCCCAGCTCCCGGTAGTCCCAGTAGGTGAAGGGGTGGTCGTACTTCAGCGGGCGCGGCACCACGTCCTCGAGGCCGGTCTCGCGCAGGGCGGCCAGGGCGGCCCGCTCGGCCTCGGTGACGTGCGTCATGCCGTCGAACACGGAACGGTCCCAGACGTCGGCGTCGGCCGGGGCGATGTTGAAGTCGCCGAGCACCGCGAACGGGAGCAGGCCCTGCGCGTCCTCGGTGACGGCGTCGCGCAGCGCGGTGAGCCAGCGCAGCTTGTAGGCGTAGTGCGCGTGGTCCACCTCGCGCCCGTTGGGCACGTACACCGACCACACCCGGGCCGGGCCGCAGGTCGCCGAGACGGCCCGGGGCTCCTGCTCGTCCTGCGGGTAGCCCGGGCCACCGGGCAGCCCGAGGACCACGTCCTCGAGGCCCACCCGGGAGACCAGGGCCACGCCGTTCCACCGGCCCGTGGCGACCACGGCGGACTCGTACCCCAGCTCCCGCAGGGGCTCGGTGGGGAACGCCTCCGGGGCGCACTTCAGCTCCTGGAGGCAGAGCACATCGGTGCCCGAGCTCTCCAGCCAGGAGAGCAGCCGGGGCAGCCGGGCGGTGACCGAGTTGACGTTCCAGGTGGCGATGCGCAGGGACATGCATCGAATCTACCTCCCGGCACCGACAGACCCGAAGGGCCAGCGGCTCCGGGGCCCGCCGACGGGGCGGACCCCGGCCGGCCGGTCAGCCCAGCTCGGTGCTCTCCCCCGGGAGCAGCCGCCGGTGGACCACGTCCGGGACCGGGCCGCCCGCGCCGAGCAACCGGTCGTAGACGGTGAAGCCGTTCTCCGACAGCAGTCCGTCGTGGAGGGAGAACGTGCGCGCCGGCGCCACCTCGCGCACGTAGTCCAGCACCTCCTGGATCTTGGACCAGGGCGCGTGGATCGGGAGCATCAGCGACTCCACCGGCCGCCCCGGGACGGTGAACGCGTCACCGGGGTGGAACAGCCGCCCCTCCACGACGTACCCCACGTTGGTGATCCTGGGGATGTCGGGGTGGATCACCGCGTGCAGCTCCCCGTGCACCTCCACCTCGAACCCGGCGGCGGTGAAGGTGTCCCCGTCGCCCACGGTGTGGACGCGGCCGGGGAACGCCGTGGAGATCCGGTCGGCGACGCTGCGCAGCGTCCAGACCTCGGCGGCGGGGTTCGCCTCCAGGGCCGCGCGCAGCCTGCCCTCGTCGAAGTGGTCCGGGTGCTCGTGGGTGACCAACAGCGCGTCCGCGCCCACCGCCGCGTCCGGCTCGGTGAACCCGCCCGGGTCGATGACGAGCGCACGACCGTGCCGCTCGACGCGGACACAGGCGTGGCCCTGCTTGGTCAGCTTCATGGGTCCCCTTCTTCCCGGTGACGCGTACCGGCCGTGGCCCGGCGCCCGGCCGGGCGCGGACGGCCCCCGGTGATCCTGCCACCGGCGCCCGCGGTCGCGCGGCGGCTCCACGGGGCGTGTCGCGGCCCCGAGCGGCGCGGGGCGGGGCGGGAACGCCGACCCGTGGTCCCGGCCCGTCGCGCCCGAGCGCCCCGCCGGGTCAGTCGTCGAGGACGAACACCCGCTGCGCCACCGCGAACGCCGCACGGGCCGCCGGCACGCCGCAGTAGACCGCGGTCTGCATCAGCACCTCCCGGATCTCCTCGATGGTGAGGCCGCTGCGCAGTCCGGCACGCACGTGCGCCTCGAGCTCGTCCAGGTGCCCCCCGGCGACCAGCGCGGTGATGCTCACCGCGGCCCGGACCCGGCGTTCCAGGCCCGGGCGGGCCCAGATCTCGCCCCAGGCGTAGCGGGTGACGAAGTCCTCGAAGTCCTCAGTGAGGTCGGTGGCCCGGTTCAGGGCGCTGTCCACCTCGAGGTCGCCGAGCACCTCGCGGCGCACCTTCAGGCCGTCCACCGACACGGCGCCCCCGGTGTCGGACACACGGGGCGCGGCGGCCGGTGCCGGGCTCCGGTCGGTCCTGTCCCGGGCGGCCTCCTCCCGGGCGGCGCCGTCCTCGTCGCTCTCGTCCCATTCCACGCCGTCCCAGTCCACCGCCTGCCGGGAGGACTCGTCACGCACCGGCTCGTCACGCACCGGCCGCTGCCGCACCGGCTCGTTCCCGGCCGCGTCGTCCGGGGCCCTGGAGGCCGCGGGCTCGGGTGACGGGGAAGCCTGGAGCTCCGGGGGCCGGGGGGCCTCCCGCAGGGTGGCGGCGAAGTGCCGCAGCAGGAGCTGGGTGACCGGTCCCGGCTGTTCCAGGTTGGCCAGGTGCGCCGCGTTGGGCACCACCGCGAGGCGGGAGTCGGGGATCAGCGCGGTCAGCTCGCGGGCCGCGCCCGGAGGCACGACCGCGTCCTCCGCCCCGGCGATGACCAGGGTCGGGGCGGCCACCGCCGCCAGGGCCCCGCGCAGGTCGTGGTCGGCCATGGCGTCGCAGCACGCGGCATAGCAGGACTTGTCCACGGTGCGCACCATCTGGGCGCAGGGTTCGGCGAGGGCGGGCTCCTCGGCGAGCGAGGCGGCGGTGAACCAGCGGGTGGCCGCGGTGCGGGCCTCCTGCTCCACGCCGGTGGCCCGGATCACCGCGGCGTGCTCCCGCCAGACGGACGCCGAGCCGGGCCCGGCGGAGGTGCCGACCAGGGCGAGGGAGACGATGCGGTGCGGGTGGCTGAGCGCCAGCAGGGCACCCACCGACCCGCCGAGGCCGACCCCGGCGTAGCCGAACCGGTGGACCCCCAGGGCCTCCAGCAGTTCGAGGAGCAGCACGGCGATCTCCTCCACGGTCTGCGTGGGCACCGGCACGGAGCCCCCGTGCCCGGGCAGGTCGTAGCGGATGACGCGCCAGTACCTGGACAGGTCGGGTATCTGCTCGTGCCAGATCTGGAACGTGGTGCCGAGGGCGGGTCCCAGGACCAGCGCGGGCGCGTCCTGCGGTCCGTCCTGCCGGTACCTGAGCAGCGGGGCGTCGGTCATCGGGAGTCCTCGTCGTGGTGGGTGCTGTCGTGGTGGTGAGCCGCCCCGGACAGCCGGGGTGGGCGGTGGGGTCTCGGGGGCGGGAGGGGCTGGAGGGGCGGCAGGGCGCGGCCGGGTGGTCGGGGCGGGTGGTTGGGGCGGGTCGGGAACCTGGGGGGAACGGCGGTCGGTCGAGGACGGGAGTGCTGACCGATGAGCGTAAGGTGTGGGAACGAAGATCCGACAAGCACCCTGGAGCCCTGAGCGTCATGTCGGAGCGGAACGGCTCGGTCAGGATCGTCGCGGGGCGCGGGGAGCACGAGATCGAGGTCCGCAAGTCGCGGTTCGTCTGCGCGCTGGCCAGGGCGTCGGACGAGGGGCAGGCGCAGGCGTTCGTCCGCGAGGTGCGCAAGCGGCACTGGAACGCCACCCACAACTGCTCCGCCTACGTGGTGGGGACCTCCGGTCAGGTCCAGCGGTCCAACGACGACGGGGAGCCGGGCGGCACCGCGGGCGTGCCGATGCTCGAGGTGCTGCTGCGCCGCGGGCTCACCGACACCGTGGCGGTGGTCACCCGGTACTTCGGCGGGGTCAAGCTGGGTGCCGGCGGCCTGATCCGGGCGTACGGATCGGCGGTGTCGGCCGCGCTGGACGCCGTCGGCGTGCGGGAGCGGCGCCCCCACCTGTTGGTCACCGCGCTGGCGGACTACCCGGTGGCGGGGCGGCTGGAGAACGAGCTGAGGGCGGCCGGGCGCACCGTCCACGAGGTCCGCTACACCGACGCGGTGGAGATCGACGTGGCCGTGCCCGAGGCCGAGGTGGAGGCGTACCTCGCCTGGGTGGCGCAGGTCTCCGGGGGCGCCGCCGTGGTCACGGTGGGTGCGCGCCTGCTGGTCGAGGTCCCGGTCTGACCCCCTGCGGCACCGCCGGGCCCGGGCGGGGCCGCCCCTGGCCCGGGTCAGGCGTCGTGCGGGTCAGAAGGTGATGGTGGAGACGATGTAGACCGCGGGGTGCTCCGGATCTGCCAGGTTGACCAGCACCTCGCGTGCGGGCTGGCCCTTCTTCTCCGCCGGCAGGCTCACCCCGTAGAAGTGCTGGTCCGCCGCCCACTCGCCGTGGAAGTCCCAGCCCACCACCTGTTGCCGCTCCCGGCTGATCGGGATCTTCCCCTCGACGAGTTCGTCCCGGCTGGTGCCGATCTGCTTCAGGAACCAGTCGAGGCCGCGGGGGATGGTGGTGAACCTGGCGTACAGCGAGCTGCTCTTCCAGGAGTTGGTCTCGAAGAACTTCTTGCCGGTGGCCTTGTAGTTCATCGGGACGCCGTAGATGTTGCGGGTGGCCCGGTCGGGGCGTTCGTGGACCATGGTGGTCGCGGCCGCGACGCGCTCCTTCATGTCACTGCCGTTGAGGCTCTGCACCGCCGCGACGACCAGGTAGGCCGCCGGAGCGGTGACCATCAACGCCACCACGACGGCCCGGGTGAAGCGGTTCATCGATCAAACACCCCTGCGTAACGTTCCACCCGCCGCCGCTTGGCCCGTCGGAACCGCCGGGCCACCAGCCGGGCGAGGTCGGCGGCGCCGACGAGACCGGCTTCGTTGCCGAGCTGCGCACGGACCACACGGGCCTCCGGTCGGAAGCCACGCCCCGTGAGGGTACGCCGGTAGGCCTCGCGGGCGGGAGCGATCAGCAGGTCGTCGGCCGCGCTGACCCCTCCGCCGATGACGAAGCAGCTCGGGTCGAGCGCCGCCGCCAGGTTGGCGATGCCGATGCCCAGCCACTGGCCCACGTCCTGGAGCAGCTCGATGGCCATCGCGTCCCCGGCCCTGGCCGCCTCGGTGATCAGCGGGCCGGTGATGTCCCGCACCTCGCCCCCGACCCGGTCCAGGATGGCGTGCGCCACCGGCGAGTCCGCCACGGCCAGCTCCCGTGCCTCGCGGACCAGCGCGTTGCCCGAGGAGTACTGCTCCCAGCAGCCGCGGTTCCCGCACGGGCAGCGGTGCCCCCCGGGCACCACCTGCATGTGTCCGAACTCGCCGGCCACCCCGTACTTGCCCCGCCGCAACTGGCCGTCCTGGAGGATGGCGCCGCCGATGCCGGTGCCGAGCGTGATCATCACCAGGTGGTCCTCGCCGCGTCCCGCGCCGAAACGCCACTCCGCCCAGGCCGCGGCGTTGGCGTCGTTGTCCACGATCACGGGGAGCAGCAGCCGTTCGGTCAGCGCCTGGCGCAGCGGCTCGTCCCGCCAGGACAGGTGGGGGGCGAACAGCACCCGGGCGCGCTCGGCGTCCACGAAGCCTGCGGCACCGATCCCCACGGCGTGCACGTCGTGCCGGTCGGCGAGGTCGAGGACCAGTTCGACGATCGTGTCCTCGACGACCTTGGGGCTCTTGGACTTGTCCGGGGTCTCGGTGCGCAGCCGCTCCAGCACGTTCCCGTCGGCGTCCACCACCCCGGCGGCGACCTTGGTGCCGCCGATGTCGATGCCCACGGTGGGGACCCTGGGCGCGGTGAGGTGGGACCTGCGCTCCCGACGGCTCACCGTCCGCATCATCGTGGCCCGGGCGACGGAGTCGCGGTGCGGCCGGTCACGGTGGGTGCTCACTGGTTCGCCCCTTCCCTCACGCGGGTGCCGGCTCGCCCGGCGCGACCGCGGGAGGCACGCTCCCACCGGGTCCCGGGCGGTCTCGCCGCCCCGCCGCTGAGTCGGGGGGCTGGGGTGCCCCCGGGGTGCGTCGGAAGGGCGGTGAGGCGGCTGGCGGGCGCTGGCAACGGAAGCGGTTCCCTGGGTCTCGTCGGCGGGGCTTGTGCCCCCTGGCACGGGCTCGGAAGCCCGGGTGAACATCATGCGGCGGTTCGGGTGCCCGGGCCCCGGCGGGGTCAGTCTTCCGGGTGGTCGCCCGGGTGCGGTCGGCGCCTGGTGGCCCGGTGGTTCGGTACCTGTGGGGCGGGTCGTCGGGTGCGGGTGCTGTGGCTCGGGGGTGGAACCGGTGGGTGCGGGCGGGCCACGGTCGCCGTCCGCCTCACGGGTGAGGCGCATGGGGTCCGAGCGACGAAGTCGCCCGGAGTGTGATTGTGCCCCAGGGACCACCGCCCGTGCACGGGCGGGAGGGCACCGCGGACGCCCTCGGCCCGCCCGCCGTCCCGGACGTCCGGCTATGTCCGCTGCTGCCCCGGTGCCTCCTCCGGCGCCTGCGACCGGGCCGCGGCCAGCTCGTGGCTGAGCTCGTCCAGCTCCGAGCCACCCGCCATCTGCCGGGTGAGCTCCTCCAGGGTGATCCCCGACCGCTCGTGGCTGCCCGCCATGGTGCCTCGCTTGAGCAGCACGAAGCGGTCGCCGACCAGGTAGGCGTGGTGCGGGTTGTGGGTGATCAGCACGACCGCGAGGCCGGCGTCCCGGGCCGCGGCCACGTACTTGAGCACCACCCCGGACTGCTTGACCCCGAGCGCGGCGGTGGGCTCGTCCAGGATCAGCACCCTGGCTCCGAAGTACACCGCCCGGGCGATGGCGACGCACTGCCGCTCCCCTCCGGAGAGGGTGCCGATCGGCTGGTCCACGTCCCTCAGGTCGATGCCCATCCGCAGCAGCTCGGCGCGGGTGGTCCGGCGCATCAACGGCACGTCGAGGCGGCGCAGGGGGCCGCGGCCGGTGGTCGGTTCTGAGCCGAGGAAGAAGTTCCGCCACACCGGCATCAGGGGCACCACGGCCAGGTCCTGGTAGACGGTGGCGATGCCGCGGTCCAGGGCCTCGCGGGGCGAGTTCAGCCTGACCTGCTCGCCGTCGATCTCGTACGTTCCCCCGTCGTGCTGGTGCAGTCCCGCGATGATCTTGATCAGGGTGGACTTGCCGGCCCCGTTGTCCCCCAGGACGCAGGTGATCTGCCCGGACTCGACCTCGAGGGAGACGTCCTTCAGGGCGCGGATGTTCCCGTAGAGCTTGCTCACCCCGGTGAGCCGGACCGCGGTCATGCGCTCGCCTCCGCGCGTCGCCGTACCCAGGCGTTGACAAGTGTGGCGAGCAGGAGCATCCCGCCGAGGAAGAACTTGAACCAGTCGGGGTTCCACTGGGCGTAGACGATGCCCTTGCTGGTCATCCCGAAGATGAAGGCCCCCACGGCGGAGCCGATCGCCGAGCCGTAACCGCCGGTCATCAGGCAGCCGCCGATCACCGCGGCGATGATGTACAGGAACTCGTTGCCGACGCCCTCCCCGGACTGCACGACGTCGAAGTTGAACAGCAGGTGCTGCCCGGAGATCCAGGCGCACAGGGCGACGCCCATGTACAGGCCGATCTTGGTCCGGGCCACCGGGACGCCGACCGCGCGGGCCGCGTCCGCTCCCCCGCCCACCGCGAAGATCCAGTTGCCCGCACGGGTGCGCAGCAGGACCCAGGTGGCCAGGGTCACGAGGCCGAGCCACCACAGCACGGTCACCTGGATCTTGACCGAGCCGATCTCGAACTGCGAGGCGAACAGGTCGTGCGCGGAGGAGAAGCCGTCCATGTCGGCGATCGACTTGGTGCTGACCGAGTCGCTGATCAGGCGGGTGAAGCCCAGGTTCAGTCCGGTGAGCATCAGGAAGGTACCGAGGGTGATGATGAAGCTGGGCAGCCCGGTGCGGGTGAGCATGAACCCGTTGAAGAAGCCCAACGCCAGGGTGACCAGCAGCGAGACGGTGATCCCCAGCCAGACGTTCGCCGTCATCTGGTACGAGAACATGGAGGTGACCAGGGCCGCGCTGGTCACCATCACGCCCGCGGACAGGTCGAACTCCCCGCCGATCATCAGCAGCGCCACCGGCACCGCCATGATCCCGATGGTCGACGAGGCGTTGAGCACCGTGCTCATGCTGGACGTCTGCAGGAAGCTGTCCGCCACCACGCTGAAGAAGACGAAGACGGCCAGTGCACCGACGATCGCGCCGAACTCCGGGCGGGCCAGCGACCTGCGGGCCAGCGAGCGGTGCACCAGGCGTTCGTCCCCGGTGACCGGCGGGGTCTTCCCCGGTCCCACGGGCGCGGCGCTGGCGCTGGTCACCGGCTCTCCCAGGGGCGGGCCGCGGTCACCGGGTGCCCTTGGCCGTGTACTTCTCCAGCGCCGGCACGTCCTTGTCGGTGACGATCGCCGGGCCGGTCAGCACGGTCTTGCCACCACCCAGGACGTTGCCGTTGGTGGCGTTGAGCCAGAGCGCGTCCACCGCCAGGTAGCCCTGGAGGTAGGGCTGCTGGTCCACGGCGAAGCCGATCTCCTTCGCCTTGAGCTGTTTGACCACCTCGGCGTTGAGGTCGAACGTGTCGATCTCCACGTCGCTGCCCACGTCCTTGGCCGCCTTGGCGGCGGTGGCCGCGAACGGCGCACCGAGGGTGACCACCGCGTCCAGGGACTTGTCCGACTGGAGCTTGGAGGTCAGGGAGGCCAGCACGTCGGGCATGTTGGTGCCCTCCACGTACAGCTTGTCCATCCTGCCGTCGAACGTCTTCTTGGCGCCGTCGCAGCGCTCCTCGAGCGAGACGTTGCCCTGCTCGTGCAGGACGCACAGCGCCTTCTTCTTGCCCCGCTTGGTCAGCTCCGTGCCGATCGCCTCACCGGCCACCGCCTCGTCCTGCCCGAAGTGCGACATCGCCCCGTACTCCGCGGAGAACTGGGCACCGGAGTTGATGGTGACCACCGGGATGCCGGCGCTGCGGGCCTCCGCCAGCACGTCCTTCATCGCCTCGGGCTTGGCCAGGGTGACGATCAGCCCGTCCACCTTCTGGTCGATGGCGGCCTGCACGAGCTGCGCCTGTCCCTTGGCCTCCTTGTCGTTGGAGTACAGGAACTTGACGTTGTCCTTGGCGGCGGCCTGCTGGGCGCCCTTCTGCACGATGTCCCAGAAGGTGTCGCCCTGTCCGGAGTGGGTGACCATGGCGATGGTCATCCGGGGGGTGTTGACGGCCTTGGTCCCCTTGTTCCCCTCCGGCTTCTCCTCCGCGTCCTTGCCGCCCGAGTCGCTGCACCCCGCGACGGCGAGGGCGAGGGCCGCGGCGAGAGCCGCGGCGTGGACCAAAGCGCGTCTGCGGGCCATGCTGGTCTGCCTTCCGTCCGACGGTGCCTGGCAGTGAGTCGGGTGAGTTGTATGCCCCACGGCACCATCGAGTCAATAGTTTTGTCTAGACATTATGACGAATGGTCAGCGGCGGGAACAGGGTCTTCCCGCGCTCCAACTCGCCCGGAACCCAGGCCCCGTCGGACCGTAACCAGGTCGCCTCGAGGGCCGGGGCACCCCACCTCGCACCCCACCGGCGGCGGTGCGGGGACGACGTACGGCCCTCGGCCCGGAACACCTCCGGGGCCGGTCGGGGTGACCGGCGCGGACGTCTCCGGGACCTCGGGCCGTACGTCTGGTGTGACTCAGTCGCCGTCCCCCAGGGCGGCCAGCCCGGCCTCGACGACCCGGTCCAGGGTCAGGGTCTCCCGCTCGACGAGCAGGACCCGGCTCAGCCGCAGGCACGCGGTGGCGGCGACCGCGTAGGCGTCGTCGTCCAACGACTCCACGTCGCTCACCTTCGCCAGGCCGATGATCCGCCGGGCCGCCTCACAGCCGGCGAAGCCGAAGCTGTCCCGCAGGACCGCCGGCAACCAGTCCTCGAGGAAGGAGTCCGGCAGACCGCCCGGTGCCGCACGGTCCGGCCACCGCTGGCGCAGTCGCTCCTCGAACACCGCCCAGCTCGACGAGACGGTGCGGAACAGGCCCTCGGCGCGCGCCAGGTCACCGAGCGCGCCGGCGCGCGCAGCGGCGAAGAGCATGCTCGCCCACATCATCCCGAGGTCGAAGCCGACCGGTCCGTAGCAGGCGAACTCGGGGTCGAAGGCCTTGACCGACAGGTCCGCCCCGTCGCCCCGGACGAAGACGCTCCCGCTGTGCAGGTCGCCGTGGAGCAGCATCTCCTGCACGGTGAGGAACGACCTCTTCATCGCCAGGGCTCCGGCGATCCACTCCTGGTCCGCCTGGAGCCGCGCCACCACCGGCTCGAGCACCGGGCGGACCGAGTTCCGGTCGGCACCGAGGTAGGGCTCGGTGAAGACCAGGTCCTCGGTCAGCTCGCACAGCTCGGGGTTGATCGCGGCGGCGGCACGGCGGCGGAACTCCTGGGTGGGCAGGCCCAGGAACGAGGTGCCGAAGGCCACCTCGGCCAGGTACGCCGCCAGCCGCTCCGCCACCCCCTCGTACGGGCCGCCGGCGTTCAGCCGGGTGCGGAACACCTCGTGGTCCGACAGGTCCTCGAGGGCGAGCACGTGCCGCTCCTCGTCGAAGTCCACGAGCTGGCACACGTCCGGGGAGAGCGCACCGTGCACCCGCATGGCGGCGGCCTCACGGGCCGCCCGGGCCTCGGTCATCGGCCAGTCCGGACCGACCAGACGCACGTAGGGGAGGGCCTGCTTGAGCACCAGGCGGCGCCCCTGCTGGTCCGCGCACACGAAGACCAGGTTCAGGTTGCCGTCCCCGATCTCCGACACGCTGAGCGTCTCGACGTCGACCAGGTCGCGCAGGGCCTTCCGGTCGGCGATGTACCCCGGCACCGTGTCGATGGTGAGCACCTGGTCAGCCATGCCTCTCTCCAACGGATGCGCGCGCCGGCACCGGCTCACCGCCCGCCGGCTTCCCGGGGAGGGGACCCGACGGCATCTTCTTGGCCTGGCCGAGGCGCTTCTTGCGGTTCTTGTGCAGGGAGAAGGACATCAGCAGGGCGAAGATCAGCACAAGCCCCTTGATGAGGTCCTGGGTGTAGTACGGCATGCCGCGCTGGGTGAGGCCCTGGAGGATGAGCCCGATGAACAGGGCTCCCACGAAGGTGCCCAGGGTGTTGGGCTTGCGGGCGCCGAGGACCGCGTAGCCGACCAGCGTCATCGCGACCGCGTCCAGCAGGGCGGAGTCGCCGGCCGTCACGTCTCCCTGGCGGAGCCGCGAGGCCAGGACGATGCCGGCCACCGCGGCGAGCATGCCGGAGACCACGTACGCGCCGAACTTGTAGCGCCACACCCGGGTGCCGGCGAGCCGCGCCGCCTCGGGGTTGCCACCGACCGCGTGGAAGACCCGGCCGTAGCGCGTCCGCTCCAGGAAGACCCACATCAGCAGGGTGATCAGCAGGAGCAGGTACACCGAGAGCGGGATACCGATGATCTCCTTGCTGTCGATCGCGGTGAAGTCGTCGGTGAAGTTGCCCTTGACCACGGTGCCGTCGCTCAGGGTCATGCCGGTGGTCAGGGTCTGCCCGTCCACGAGCCACCGCTTGAGGCCCTGGATGGCGAACATCATGCCCAGGGTGGCCAGCAGGGGCGGAACCTTAAGCAGGACGATCAGGGTGCCGTTGAGGGCGCCCACCACCATGCCCGCGATCAGGCAGGCGAGGATGGCGACCGGCCCGGTGAACTCGTACTGGATCATCATCATCGCGGCCACGGTGACCGAGAGCCCGATGACCGCTCCGACGGACAGGTCTAGGTCGCCGACGATCGCGGTGAGCATCATGCCCAGCGCCCCGATGGCGGCCACCGTCTGGATCTGGAGGATCGACACCGCCGAGTCCCAGGTGGCGAAACCCGAGGTGGTGAGGGAGAACAGGATGCAGAGGGTGATGCCTAGGAGGATGACCCCGTAGCGTACGACGAATTCGGTGAGGTTGACGGCGGGTCGTCCCCTGGCCGGGGTCGGGACCGAAGCCTGATGGCTCACGAGTCCTCCTCCTTTCGTGCTGAGGTGGTTGTCTCGGTCATGGGGCCCACGGCGGGCGGGGACCCCGGGGTCGACGCCCCGGGGATGACCGTCTGGCGGCCGGGGGCCACGGCGGGCGGCGGGGCGGCGGATGGGAGGTTCGGGGGTGTCATCCGCTCACCCCGCCTGGTCGAGGAGGTGGGACGGCCGCGCGCTCATCGCGTCGATGAGACGGTCCCGCGACGCCTCGCCGAGCGACATGTCGGCGGTGATCCGTCCCCGGTTGAGCACCACGATGCGGTCGCCCACCTCGAGGGCCTCGTCCAGGTCCGAGGTCGCCACCAGCACCGCCGCCGAGGAGGCCAGCTTGCGCACCGTGCTGCCGATGTCGTGGCGGGCGTTGATGTCCACGCCGCGGAACGGCTCGTCGAGCAGGAGCACCCGCGGGTCGCCGAGCAGCCAGCGGCCGATGACCACCTTCTGCTGGTTGCCGCCGGAGAGGGTCTCGATCGGCGCCGAGGGTCCCGACGCCACCACTCCGATGTCCCGCATCACGGCCTCGGCCGCCCGCCGCTCCCGGCCGGCCTGCATCAGCCCGCCGGAGGTGTACGCGCCGGCGAAGGGCAGCGTCATCTGCGAGGAGATGGACCACCCGGGGATGATCGCCTGTTCGTGCCGGGACTCGGGCAGGAGGTAGACCCCACGTTTGATCGCGTCCGCCGGGTGTGACGGGGCGAAGGCGCGCCCGTCGAGCGTCCGGTTCCCGGCGATCACGGACTCCGCTCCGAACAGCCACTCCAGCAGTTCGGTCTTGCCGCTGCCGAGCAGGCCCAGGACCACCGTGACCTGTCCCTGCCGCACGTCGAGGCCGAACGGCGGGGTGTCGTCGAAGAGCTGGACGCCGTCGGCGCTCAGCACCACGTTCCCGCCGGGCAACCCCTCGCGCTGCATCTCCGCCGGGGTCCGGTCGAACAGCACGGTCAGGACGGCGGACCAGTCGAAGCCCTTGCCCGGCTCGGGGGTGAACTCGTCGAGCATCACCCCGTCCCGCAGCACCCCGACCCGGTCGCAGAGCTGGTCGATCTCGGCCAGCTTGTGGGTGACGAAGAGCACGGTCACCCCGTCCGCGGCCAACGCCCTGACCATGTCGAACAGGCGCGCGGCCTCCTCCCGGGAGAGAGCCGAGGTCGGCTCGTCCAGGATGAGGATGTCGGGCTTGCGGGAGAGGGCGCGAGCCAGGACCAGGAGCTGCCGCTCCGAGACCCCGAGCTCGCGCACCGGCGAGCGCAGCATGCGGCGGTCGGGCCGCATGCCCAGCGTTTCGGCCACCTTCACGGCCTGCGCCTCGACGCGCTTGCGGTTGAAGCCGAGCGGCGAGTGGGTGTCGCTCAGCCAGTCGAGGGCGAGGTTCTCCGCGACGGTCATGTCAAGGATCACGCCGTCGTTCGGGTTCTGGTGCACCGTGCCCACGCCCATGCGCTGGGCGGCGAGCGGGTCCGGGAAGACCACGACCTCACCACCGCGCCGTATCTCCCCGCTGTCGGGCGCCTCAGCGCCCGACAGCACCTTGATGAGCGTGGACTTTCCGGCCCCGTTGGCGCCCATCAGCCCGTAGATGGTGCCCTTCTCGACGCCGAAGCTGACTCCGCGCAGAACCTGGTTGGGACCGTAGCTCTTCGAGATGTCCCGAACCTGAAGAACCGTTTCTTCCCCCAATGTTCTCAGCGTGTCGGGCGTTGCCGACGTACCGGATTTTCTTGACATATCGTCCTCGCTACTGGCCCGGCGTGATCTCGGGGATCCAGGGAGCGCCGAGGTAGTCGGGGGTGGACAGCTCAGGGAGGGCCTTGCGCAGGTCGTCCATGTTCTCGACGTTCTTGTCGACGAGCTGGTCCTGGGTGATCAGGGTCGCCGGGATCGTCATCTTGTCCGGCAGGTCGGCACCGGCGGCCTTGCCGATCGCGGCCCGCGCGACGACGGCGCCCACGTTCGCCGGGTCGGTCGCGGCGGTGGCGCGCCACGGGCTCCCAGACTTGATCATGAGCTGGATGTCGGCGGTGGAGATGTCCACGCCGTAGACCTTGACCTTGTCGCTCAGGCCCTGCTGGCGCAGCGCGATGAGGGTGCCCTTGGCCAGCTCGTCGTAGGCGGCGAACGCGATCGTGGTGTCCTTCGCGGCGGACAGGGCCGCGGCGCCCTCGGTCGCGGTGTCCGCGGCCACCGACTCGGTGTACTTGCCGAAGTGGGCGACCTGCTTGAACTCCGGGTTGCCCTTCAGGAACTCCTGGTAGACCTTGTTCCGGCTGTCCAGCGGCGCGATGCCGGAGACGTTGACGTAGGCGATCTTGCCTCCGTCCGGGTTCTCCTTCTTCAGGTACCCGAGGATCTCCTCGGCGATCGACTCGTCGTTCTGCGAGATGTACGTCGCGTCACAGTTGGCGATGTCCACGTCGTAGACGACGACCGGGATGCCCTTGTCGATGGCCTCGTCGATCTTGGGGTTCACGGAGTCGGCAAGACCGTGGTCAACGATGATCACGTCCGGCTTGGAGCTGATCGCCTGGCCGAACTGGCTGACCTGGGTGGAGTTGTTGCCGCGGGCGTCGTAGACCTTGACCTTCCCGCCGGCCGCCTCGATCTGCTTGGTGGCGCCGTTGCCCCACTGCTCGAAGTAGTCACCGACCCCGGACTGCCGGACCAGGGCCACCGTGAAGCCCTTCTTGAACTCGGCCGGCTTCGCCTGCGGCAGCATGTAGTCGTTGTTCAGGATGCGGTCGCAGGACTGGCTCTTCTTCTCGGAGCCCTTCTTGGCCGTGTCCGAGTCGTTATCCGTGTCCTGCGAGCAGGCACCCAGCGCCGTGGCGGCGATGAGGACCGTGCTGATCGCGAACATGGACTTCTTTGGCTTCATGGTGATCTCCAGGTAACGCTGCGGCTACGCCGCCTCTGTTGGGTGGGCAGGGACCTGGCTGGCGCCAAGATCGATGACCCGTGTGTCGGTGACGATAGCCGTAATGAGCCCGGCCGGTGTCACATCGAAGGCCGGGTTCAGGGCGGCGGTGCCCTCGGGGGTGGTACGCACGCCCGCGAAGGAACAGACCTCCTCACTGCCCCGGTCCTCGATCTCGATGGCCCCCCCATCCGCGGTGTCCGGGTCAATGGTGGACTCCGGAGCAACCACGAGGAACGGCACCCCCGCGTGAGCCGCGGCCAGTGCCAGGGCGAAGGTTCCGATCTTGTTGGCGGTGTCCCCGTTGGCGGCGATCCGGTCGGCTCCGACCATGACCACGTCCGCACCGCCCCTGGCCAGGACGGAGGCCGCGGCCGAGTCCACGATGACGCGGTAGTCGGCGCCCATCCGCTTCAGTTCCCAGGCGGTCAGCCGGGCCCCCTGGAGCAGCGGCCTGGTCTCGCAGGCCACCGCGAGCGCCAGCCTCCCGTCGTGGTGCAGCTTCTCCACCACGCCCAGGGCGGTGCCGTGCTCGATGGCGGCGAGCGCGCCGGTGTTGCAGATGGTCATCACGTTCAGCCGGGGCCGGTCGGGGAGCAGCCGGGACAGCAGCTCGGTGCCCCGCTCGGCCATCGCCTCGCAGGCCGCGATGTCATCGTCGCGCACCTTCAGCGCCGCCACCAGGGCCGCTTCCGGACCCCCCTCGTCGAACGCCGCCAGGGCCGCGTCCACGCCCCAGGCCAGGTTCACCGCGGTCGGCCGGGCGGCCCGCAGCTTCGCTATGACCTCCCGCGCCGAGTCAGCAGACAAATTCTGCGCGGCGAGCGCGACACCGAGGGCACCGGCCACACCGAGGGCGGGAGCACCGCGGACCGACAAGTCCTGGATGGCGTCGATGAGTTGCTCGACCGAGTGGACATCGACCTCTGAGAGGGTCCCAGGCAGGAGTTTTTGGTCCACAAGTCGGATATGTCCCGGGCTCTGCCCCTCCGCGGGCACCCAGTCGATCGTGCGCATCTGCCGCCTCTTCCACCACTGCGTTACGGCGGTCCGCGTCGGCGCGTGACCACCCGTATGGTCAAGTTTTCGCAGACGTTGTCAGACAACTAGGGGTCTGTCAAGATGTTCGCCATGGCGAAGCAGGCTGGGCGGCGACTGGCGGACGACATCGTAATGACCCTGAAGAAGGAGGTTGCCGACGGGCACTACCCGGCGGGCTCCCGCCTTCCGACGGAAGCCGCCCTGTGCGAGCGCTTCGGCGTCTCCCGCGCCACCGTGCGCAGCGCCCTGAAGGAGCTCCACGTCCTCGGTCTCGTGCGCACCCAACAGGGCGCGGGAACGTTCGTCACCCCGCGCCCGACCGTGCACGACGGCCTGGAGCGCATGGGCTCGATCACGGACTCGATCCGGTCGAGCGGCAAGGAGCCGGGCCACGAGTACGGGCGCCGCACCCTGCGCCAGGTGCTGCCGGACGAGGCGGAGCGCATGGAGGCGCCCACCGACACCGAGGTCATAGAGCTGCGCCGGCGCATCACGGCGGACGGCGACGTCGTCGCCTACTCCTACGACCTGATCCCGCTCAGCCTCTTCCCCCCGCGGTTCGACCCCGACGAGCTGAGCGGTTCGATCTTCGCCTACTTCGAGAACGCCCTCGGCCTGCGCCCGACGCTCGGCCTCGCCAAGGTGCACGCGGTGACGTCGTCACACATCGCCTGGGGGCCGGACGCCGCCAAGCACCGGCTGTTCATACTGCTCGACCAGCTCCACTACGACCAGACGCACCGGTTGCTGGCGTACTCCAAGACCTACTTCGTCGAGGGTGCCTACGAGTTCGAGCTGGTCCGCACCAGCAAGTGACGGCGCGGGCGGCGCGCCCCCGGACGGGGGCGCGCCGCCGCGGTGTTCGCACCGGGATCAGATCACCCGGTCACTGCCCCCGTCCACCGGGATCTGCGCACCGGTGGTCGCCGCGAACTCCGGGGAGCACAGACGGGCCACCACCGCGCCCACGGTGGCGCTGCTGACCTCGGTGTGCAGCAGGTTGCGGCGCTTGTACGCGTCCACGTCCATCCCGTAGCTGGCCGCCCGCTGAGCGATGATCTCCGGCGTCCACAGGCCGGTGTCGAACACCGCGTCCGGGTGGACCACGTTGACCCTGATCCCGTCCTGCGCCCACTCCAGCGCGGCCACCCGGGAGAGTTGGGTGACGGCGGCCTTGGACGCCGAGTAGGCGGCGGCGCCCGGCCCCGGAGCGGGGACGTTCTTCGACGCGATCAGCACCACCCGGCCGCCGCGCGGGGAGGCGGCGAGCAGCGGGTGCGCCAGCCGGTACAGGGTGGCCACCGAGTCGGCGTTGATCGCCATGGACTGCCGCCAGGCCGCGGGGTCGAGCTCGGCGACCGGCATGCCGGACCGGAACACCCCGGCGCACGGCACCACCATGTCCAGGCCGCCGAACCGCTCCACGACCGCGTCCAGGGCGGCGCTGACCGCGTCCTCGTCGGTGACGTCGAGGCGCTGACCGAGGTACTCGGGGCCGGAGAAGGCGTCGGTGACCGCGTCGGCCACGTCCCAGCCCACGACGCTGGCCCCGGCGTCCAGCAGCGCCTTGACGCAGGCCCTGCCGATGCCCGAGGCGGCACCGGTGACCAGGGCGACCTCACCGGCGAACGGCGGGGGCGAGCCGGCCCGGCGCAGCTTCGCCTGTTCCAGGTCCCAGTACTCGAGGTCGAATATGTGCTCCTCGGACGCGGGCTGGTAGCCGCCGAGCTGCTCCGCCGCCGCGATGACCTGCATCGTGTGCTGGTAGATGTCGCGGGCGATGTCGGCGTCCTTGGCCCGGCGCCCGACCGTCAGCATGCCCAGGCGCGGGTCGAGCACCACCCGGGGGGCCGGGTCGAGCTGGGTGAGCTCGGTGCCCCGCCGCTGGTGGTGCCGGCCGAAGTACTCCCGGTACGCGTCCGCGTACCCGGCCACGTCGCTGCCGACCATCGGGGCCAGCTTGGTGCGGATGACGTGGTCGGGCGTGAGCGGGCCACGGGTGCTGACCTCGGCGAGGTCGGGGCGGGAGACGAAGGCGGCGGTGGCCGCGTCGGTCTGCCGGCTGACGATCACGGGCGCGCCCGCGGCCTCGCTGATCCGGCGCCGCAGCTCGGCGAGTTCGGTGCGCGGCACCGGCGGCAGCGCGGGTGCCGCCGAGGTGTCCACCGGGGTGACCCGCGCCTCGAGGTAGCGCTCGGCGCGGGTGATCAGGTCGATGTGCCGGGCGTAGGCCTCACGGGTGTCCGCGCCGAAGCTGAACAGGCCGTGGTTGAGCAGCACCAGGCCGAGGGTGTCGGGCCGGCCCTGCTCCGCCCAGAGCCGGGCGCCGAGCGCGGCGAGGTCGAAGCCCGGCATGACGTAGGGGAACACCACGACGTCGTCGCCGAACACCTCGCGGACGACGTCCTCGCCGTTGGGCAGGTTGGTCAGGGACAGGATCGCGTCGGCGTGGCTGTGCTGCACCGCGGGGTGCGGCAGCACGGCGTGCAGCAGGGTCTCCACCGAGGGGTCGGGGGCGGAGGCGTCGAGCAGCGCGCACCGCAGCTCGTTGACCATCTGCTCGTCGCTGAGCGCGTCCAGGGTGAGCAGTTCGCGCAGCCGGGCGAGCCGCAGCGGGGCGAAGCCCGCGGGCTGGATGGAGGCCAGGTCGTGGCCGCTGCCCTTGACGTAGAGGACCTCGGTCTCGGCGCCGGTGACGTCCCGCACGGTGGTCTTCACCGACGTGTTGCCGCCCCCGTGCAGCACGAGGGTGGGCTCACCGCCGATGAGCCGTGAGCCGTAGGCGCACTCCTGGAGCGGGCTGGTACCGGACTCCGCGTCGTTCCATCGATTCCGCATGGGCCGCTGCCTTCATACTCGTCTGACCTGACCAATAATTTGTCAGACAACATAGAGGGGGGAGCTTCCCAGGTCAACTGTCCCCACCCGGCACACGGTGGACAGATCGGGGCAGGAAGGCCAGGTGTGGGGCCCGTGCGCCTCAGGGCCGCACCAGGAGCTGGAACGCGAAGGAGTAGCGCGAGGCCCGGTAGACGTGGCTGCCGTACTCCACGGCCCGTCCCCGGTCGTCGAAGGTCACCCGTTCCATGGTGAGCAGCGGCGCGCCGACCGCCTCGCCGAGCAGTTCCGCCTCCGCCGCGGTGGCCGCCCTGGCGCCCACCGACTGCCGGGCGCTGTGCAGGGTGATCCCGGCCGCGCGCATCAACCGGTAGAGGCCGGTGGCCTCGAGCGCGTCGGCGGGCAGGTCGAGCAGCCCGACGGGCAGGTGGTTGACCATCCGGGCGATCGGCTCGGCGTGGGCGGACCGCAGCCGCACCACGGTCACCACCTCGGCCTGCGGGGCGACGCCGAGTGCGGCGGCGACCGCGGCGGGAGCGGTTCCGGTGGCGCTGGACAGCACCCGGGTGGCCGGCTGTTGGCCGGCGGCGAGCAGGTCGTCGTAGAGACTGGTCAGCTCCAGAGGGCGCTTGACCTGGCTGTGCACCACCTGTGTGCCCACTCCGCGCCTGCGCACCAGCAGTCCCTTGTCCACCAGGGACCCGATGGCCTGGCGCACCGTCGGTCGGGACAGCCCGAGCCGCGCGGCCAGCTCGATCTCGTTGCCCAACAGGCTCCCCGGCTCGAGCCTGCCGGTCTCGATGGCCTGCTCGAGCTGGAGCGCGAGCTGGAAGTAGAGCGGAACCGGACTGGTGCGATCGACGGACAGCGCCAGGTGTACCGGAGTCGTGGACACAGAGGGAGCCTATCGAGATGAAGAAATGACCGGAAGCCAAAGGTCATAATGTCAGGACAAACACTTGACGTCGTCGCCGGTGACGGGAGAGCTTGGGAACGCGGGGCGCAGGGCGCTGCGCCGCGACCGAGTTGGCCTCGGGCTTCCTGCCCTGCCCGTCCACGGCGCACGCTCGGCCGGGGACGGGCAGGCGCGACGGCGGCCCCCGGACACGAAAGTACGGGACTTCCATGCGCATCGGACTGCTCGGCGCGGGACGGATCGGCGCCTTCCACGCGGCGGCGTTGACCGGGACCCCTGGAGTGAGCGAGTTGTTGGTCGCCGACGTCGACCACGGCCGGGCGGCGGGGGTGGCCGCCGAGGCCGGCGCCCGCGCGCTGGACGGGGTGGACGCGGTGTTCCGGGCCGGAGTGGACGCCGTGGTGATCGCCACGGCCACCGCCTCCCACCCCGAACTGATCGTCCGCGCGGCCCGGGCCGGGCTGCCGGTGTACTGCGAGAAACCGGTGTCGGTGGACCTCGCCGGCACCGTCGCCGCACTGCGCGAGGTGGAGGCCGCCGGCACGGTGCTCCAGATGGGCTTCCAACGCCGGTTCGACGCCGGGTACCTGGCGGCCAGGGACGCCGTGCGCTCCGGCCGGCTCGGACGGCTGCACACCATCCGGGCGGTGACCTCGGACGCCGCGCCGCCACCCGCCTCCTACGTCCCGCTCTCCGGCGGCCTCTACCGGGACTGCCTGGTCCACGACTTCGACGTCATCCGCTGGTTGACCGGACGCGAGGTGACCGAGGTGTACGCCATGGGCACGGCCGGCGGCGAGGACTTCTTCCGGGCGTCGGGCGACGTGGACACCGCGGCGGCGGTGCTCACCCTGGACGACGGCACCCTGGCCACCACCACCGCCACCCGGTACCACGGCGCGGGCTACGACGTGCGGATGGAACTCGCCGGGTCCGCCGACCAGATCGCCGTCGGCGTCGGCACCCGCACCCCGCTCACCTCGGTGGAGCCGGACGCCGGGCCACCGGGACGGCAGCCGTGGGCCGGCTTCCTCGACCGGTTCGACGCCGCGTACCGGGCCGAGTTGGCCACCTTCGTCCGGGTCGTCGCCGGCGAGGCCGAGAACCCCTGCCCCGGGGTGGAGGCGCTGCGCGCGCTACAGGTGGCCGAGGCCTGCGAACTGTCCCGGCGCGAACGCCGCCCCGTGGCGCTCAGCGAGATCGAGGACCACACCCGCCTCGCCGGGACGGCGGTACCGGCGTGACCGGGTGCGGCGGGATCGAGAGCGCCGGGCCCGGACTGATCCACCGGATCGCCGCGGCCCCCATCTCCTGGGGGGTGTGCGAGGTGCCCGGGTGGGGCCACCAACTCCCCGCGAAGCGGGTGCTGGCGGAGATGGCGGCGCTCGGGGTGCGCGCCACCGAGTTCGGCCCCGACGGGTTCCTGCCCGACGACCCGGAACGGCGCTCAGCGGTCCTCGCCGAGCACGGTCTGACCGCGGTGGGCGGCTTCGTGCCCCTGGTACTGCACCGACCGGACCACGACCCGCTGCCGGAGGTCCGCTCCGCCCTGGCCCGCTCCGTCGCCGCCGCGGCCGGCACCCTGGTGCTGGCCGCCGCCACCGGCGAGCACGGATACGACGACCGGCCGGCGTTGGACCCGGAGGGCTGGGACACCCTGCTGCGCAACCTCGACCTGGCGGCAGCCGCGGCGGCGGACGCCGGCGTCACCGCCGTGCTGCACCCGCACGTCGGCACCATGGTCCAGGCCCCCCTCGAGGTCGGCCGGGTGCTCGACGGCAGCGGCATCGGGCTCTGCCTGGACACCGGGCACCTGCTGGTCGGCGGCGGCGACCCGGTGGAGCTGGCCCGACGCGCCCCGGAGCGCGTCGCCCACGTGCACCTCAAGGACGTGGACGCCGCCACCGCCGGCGAGGTCAGGGACGGGCGCGTGGGGTACGCCGACGCGGTGGCCGCCGGGATGTACCTGCCGCTCGGCCGGGGGGCGGTGGACGT
The DNA here is from genome assembly GCF_000380165.1 of Wenjunlia vitaminophila DSM 41686. Taxonomy (GTDB): domain Bacteria; phylum Actinomycetota; class Actinomycetes; order Streptomycetales; family Streptomycetaceae; genus Wenjunlia; species Wenjunlia vitaminophila. Next base: position 112,142 of record NZ_KB904658.1, on the reverse strand, counting down.
GCGGGCCGTCGTCACCGCCCTCGAGGACCACGGCTACCGGGGCTGGTACGTGCTCGAGCAGGACACCGTGCTGCGCACCGAGCCGGCCCCGGGCGCCGGGCCGGTCGCGGAGGTCCGGGCCTCGCTCGAGCACCTGGAGCTGATCGGGCGCGAACGGGCGGGGAGGGCCCGGTGAGCCCCCCGCACGACGTGGTCACCCTCGGCCGGGTGGGCGTGGACCTGTACCCGTTGCAGAGCGGGGTGGGGCTGGCCCAGGTGAGCACCTTCGCCAAGTACCTGGGCGGCACCGCCACCAACGTCGCGGTGGCCGCCGCCCGGTACGGCCGGCACACCGCCGTCCTCACCGGGGTCGGCGCCGATCCGTTCGGCGACTACGTCCGGGAGGCGCTGCGGGGGTTCGGGGTGGACGACGCCCTGGTGGTCACCGTGCCGGACCACCAGACGCCGGTGGTGTTCTGCGAGATCTTCCCCCCGGACCGCTTCCCCCTCTACTTCTACCGTCGGCCCAAGGCACCCGACCAGTGCCTGACCGGCGACCACCTGGACCGGACGGCGGTGTCCGGGGCGCGCATCCTGTGGATCACCGGCAGCGCGCTCGCGGTGGAGCCCACCCGCTCCACGCTGCTCACCGCCTGCGCGGTGCGGCCCGGCCGGGACGTCGTCTTCGACCTGGACTTCCGGCCGGTCTTCTGGTCCGACCCCGCCGAGGCGGGCCCCTGGTACGCCCGGGCGCTGGAGCACGCGACGGTGGCCGTGGGCAACGTGGACGAGGTCGAGGTGGCGGTGGGCACCCGGGACCCGGACCGGGCCGCGGACCTGCTGCTGGCCCGGGGGGTGCGGCTGGCCGTGGTCAAGCTCGGCCCGGACGGGGTGCTGGCCAGGACCGCCGACGCCGAGGTGCGGCTGCGCCCGGTGCCGGTGCGGGTGGTGAACGGGCTCGGCGCGGGCGACGCGTTCGGCGGCGCGCTCTGCCACGGGCTGCTCGCCGGCTGGCCACTGCGCCGGGTACTGGAGGTGGCCAACGCCGCCGGGGCACTGGTCGCCGGACGGCACGCCTGCGCCGACGACATGCCGACGCTGGCCGAGGTGGACGACCTGCTGGCCCGGCACGCCGCGGCGGACGATCCGCGGTGCCCGCTGCCGGTGCCGACCGCGGAGGGTGGACATGGCTGACCCGGCGCCCCTGGGCCCCACGCCCGTCACCCGCGCACCGGTGACCGCACCGCCGGTCCCGCGACCGGCCGGGCGAAGAACCCCGGCGGCCGGGTACGCCGACGCCGTGCGCGACCGGGTCTCCGAGCTGACCCGGCTGCGCGCCACCGACCCCGACGCCGTCCGGCGGGCGCTGCGGGACCGGCGGCGGTTCGCCCCCGCGGGGTTCGCCGAACCGCTGTTCGTGCTGGCCGCCGACCACCCGGCCCGCGGCGCGGTGGCCGCCAACGGCGACCCGGTGGCCATGGGCGACCGGCACGAGCTGCTCGCGCGCTGCCTCGTCGCCCTGTCCCGGCCGGGGGTGAACGGCTTCCTGGGCACCGCCGACCTCGTGGAGGACCTGGCCCTGCTCGGCGCGCTGGAGGGCAAGCTGGTGCTGGGCTCGATGAACCGGGGAGGGCTGCCCGGCGCGTCGTTCGAGCTCGACGACCGGTTCACCGGCTACGACGCCGAGGGGATCGCCGCCGGCGGCCTGGACGGCGGGAAGATGCTGCTGCGGGTGGACCCCACGGACCACGGCACCAGCAGGACCCTCGCCGGCTGCGCCAGGGCCGTGGACGAACTGGCCGAACGCCGGCTGCTCGCCCTGGTGGAACCGTTCACCTCGCGGCGGCACGCCGGCAGGGCGCGCAACGTGCTCACCGCGGACGCGCAGATCCTGGCCAACGGCATAGCCCAGGGCCTGGGCCGCACCTCCGCCCACACCTGGCTCAAGGTCCCGGTGGTGGACGACATGGAGCGGATGATGGCCTCCACCACCCTGCCCACCCTGCTGCTCGGCGGCGACGGCAGCCAGGACCCGGAGGCGATGTACGCGTCCTGGCGGAACGCGTTGCGGATCGAGCAGGTCCGCGGCCTGACCGTGGGGAGGACCATGTTGTTCCCGGCGGACGGGGACGTGGCGACCGCCGTGGACACCGCGGTCGGACTGCTGCACCCCTGAGACCGCCGGCACCGACCCCCGGGCCCCGTGGGGCACGCCGCCACGGGTGACGACCCGCGGGCCCCCGGGCCCGCGCGCAGAAGGGAGACCCGCACGTTGACGACACGGCACCTGCCGGCCGCCACCACCGGCGGCGAGGACGGCTACGCCCTGGCCGTGGACCCCGACACGGCCGGCTGGGACTACTGCTCGCTGCGGGTGCTCGAACTGCCCCGCGACGGCACCCACACCTTCTCCACCGGCTCCAGCGAATGGATCGTGCTCCCGCTGTCCGGCGGCTGCGTGGTGCGGGTGGACCACGAGACCTTCGAACTGGAGGGGCGCAGCGGGGTGTTCGACGCGGTCAGCGACTTCGTGTACGCCCCGAGGGACGCCCTGGTCACCGTCGCCTGCTCCGCACCGGGACGGTTCGCCCTGGCCGGGGCCCGCTGCGAGCGCAGACTGCCCGCGCGGTACGGGCCGGCGGGCGGTGTCCCGGTGGAGCTGCGCGGCGCCGGCAGCGCCAGCCGGCAGGTCAACAACTTCGCCGCGGCCGACGTCTTCGAAGCCGACCGGCTGATCGCGGTGGAGGTGCTCACCCCCGGCGGCAACTGGTCGTCCTACCCCCCGCACAAGCACGACGAGACGCGACCGGACGAGTCCCGGCTCGAGGAGATCTACTACTACGAATTCGCCGGTGGCCCGTCCGCCATCGGGTACCAGCGGGTCTCCGCCTCCTCGCCCGGCCGGGGCGGGGACCTCCTCGCCGAGGTGCGCAGCGGCGACTGCGTGCTGATCCCGCACGGATGGCACGGCCCGAGCATGGCGGTGCCTGGCTACGACATGTACTACCTCAACGTGATGGCGGGTCCCGACCCCACCCGGGCCTGGCGCATCCGCGACGACCCGGACCACGCCTGGATCCGCGACACCTGGCCCGACCAGCGGATCGACCCCCGGCTCCCGCTGTACCGCGCGCCCGAAGGGACGTGAACGCCGTGTCCACCGTCCGTCTGACCGTCGCCCAGGCACTGGTCCGCTTCCTCGCCCACCAGCACACCGAACGCGATGGGGTCCGCCGCCGGCTGATCGCCGGCACCTGGGCCATCTTCGGCCACGGCAACGTCGCCGGGGTGGGCCAGGCGCTGCTCCAGGAAGCCGACATGCCGTTCCACCAGGGCCGCAACGAGCAGGCCATGGTGCACGCCTGCGTCGGCTACGCCCGGATGCACAACCGCCTGTCCACCATGGCGTGCACCACCTCCATCGGCCCGGGCGCCACCAACCTGGTCACCGGGGCCGCGCTGGCCACCGTCAACCGCGTCCCGGTGCTGCTGCTGCCCGGTGACGTGTTCGCCACCCGCCGGGCCGACCCGGTGCTCCAGCAGCTCGAGGTGCCGCACGCGTACGACGTCTCGGTGAACGACGCGCTGCGCCCGGTCTCCCGCTACTTCGACCGGATCTGGCGCCCGGAGATGCTGGTGCCGTCGCTGCTCCAGGCGATGCGGGTGCTCACCGACCCGGCGGAGACCGGCGCGGTGACGCTGGCGCTGCCCCAGGACGTGCAGGCCGAGGCGGCCGACTGGCCGCGGGAGCTGTTCGAGCCCAGGGTGTGGCGGGTCCGCCGCCCGGTGCCGGACGCGGAGGACGTGGCACGCGCCGCCGACCTGGTGCGCTCGGCCAGGCGTCCGCTGGTGGTCTCCGGGGGCGGCACCATCTACAGCGAGGCCACGGCGGCGCTGGCCGCGTTCGCGGAGGCGTCGGGGGTTCCCGTGGCCGAGACCCAGGCCGGCAGGGGTTCGCTGCGGCACGACCACCCGCAGGCGCTGGGCGCCGTGGGACACACCGGCACGGCGGCGGCCAACGCCGCGGCGCGGGACGCCGACCTGGTGATCGGCGTGGGCACCCGCTACTCGGACTTCACCACCGCCTCGCACAGCCTCTTCGCCGACCCCGGGGTGCGCTTCGTCAACCTGAACGTCGCCGCGTTCGACGCCCACAAGATGGCCGGGGCCGCCCTGGTCGGCGACGCCAGGGCCGGTCTCGAGGCACTGGCCGCGGCGCTGCGGGGGCACCGTGCCGACCCGGAGTGGACCCGCGCCGGCACGGTGGCAGCGGACCGCTGGCGGGAGGTCACCCGGCGGGCGTTCGCCGCCTCGGGAACCGGCCGGCCGAGCCAGACACAGGTGCTGGGGGCGCTCGACGCGGTGCTCCACGACCGGGACGTGGTGGTGAACGCGGCCGGGTCGCTCCCCGGCGACCTGCACAAGCTGTGGCGGCCCAGGGACCCCAAGCAGTACCACGTGGAGTACGGCTTCTCCTGCATGGGTTACGAGATCCCCGGCGGGATCGGGGTGAAGCTCGCCGCCCCGGACCGGGAGGTCTTCGTGCTGGTGGGCGACGGCAGCTACCTGATGCTGCCGACCGAGGTGGTGACGGCGGTCCAGGAGGGCGTCAAGATCAACCTGGTGATCGTGCAGAACCACGGCTACGCCTCGATCGGCGGCCTGTCCGAGTCGGTGGGCGCGGAGCGGTTCGGCACCGCGTACCGGTTCCCGGGGGCCGACGGCCGCCTCACCGGGGAGCCGCTGCCGGTGGACCTGGCCGCCAACGCGGCCAGCCTGGGCCTCCAGGTGTTCCGGGCGGGCACCGCGGCCGAACTGCGGCAGGCCCTGCTCCGTTCCCGGGAGGCGACGCGGCCGACCGCCGTCCACGTGGAGACCGACCCGGACGTCCCAGGGCCGCCCGCCGAGGCGTGGTGGGACGTGCCGGTGGCCGAGGTGTCCACCCGGGAGTCCACCCGATCAGCGCATGCGGCCTACGTCACGGCCAGGACCGCCCAACGGCACCACTTGCGCACTCCGTGACCGCCGTGCGCGAGCCCCGGGAGAAGATCCCGCTGGGATCGAACTCGCGTCTCCGTCGAGTCACGAGTTCGGTAGTTCCGCGACCGTCGTCGGATGGTTACGCTCTGCTTCGCACTCAAGTACGGGAAACGCAGCAGCCATGCGGGACCAACCGGAGTGAACAGGGACTCTCCGGTCCCGCCCGGCCGGTGGCCACGGGACAGGGTGCCCCGGTGCCCACGGCGGACGACCGCCGCGGGCATTGGTGACAGGGCAGTGGGGCCGAACTTACGCTGGGCCCGTCGCACCTCATCGGGAGGGGGCGCCGCGTGGACGTGCTGTACCAGAGCGGCTTGTTGAGGGTCGCTCGAACCTATGAACCTTCGGGTCTGCGCGTGGTGGGGGACGTGGACGCGTTCACCGTCCCCGTCCTGCACAGCGCGTTGCGCACGCTCCTCCACGACGGGGGTGACATCCATCTGGAGCTGTCGGAACTGCAGTTCATGGACGTGGCCGGCCTGGAACTCGTGGTCTCCACGGCGCGGGACCTGACGGACGGCAGGCGGCTCTACCTGCATGCCCTGTCACCGCACCTGCGGAAGGTGATGGAGCTGGTCGGCTGGGACCGCACCCCTGGCTTGGGATTCGTCGAGGAGTGAGTGGGGTGGCGCTACCGACAGCGGCGTTCGAGCACCGGGCCCTGCGGTACACCAGTGCCGCCGGGTTCCTCGGCGGCACCGTGCCGTACCTGCGCGAGGGCCTGCGCGAGGGCGACTGCCTGCTGGTGGTGACCACCCCGCAGAACCGGGACCTGCTGTGCGGCGCGCTCGGCGGCGACGCCGCGGCGGTGGAGTTCGCCGACGCCGAGACCTGGTACGACTCGCCGGCCCGCACCCTGGCCGCGTACCACCGGTACGTCGGCGACCGCACCTGCCCGCCGCGCCGGGTGCGGGTGGTCGGGGAGCCGCTGTGGCCCGGGCGCTCCTCCGTCCAGCTCTGCGAGTGGACCCGGTACGAGTCGCTGGTCAACGTGGCGCTGGCGGACACCGGAGCGCGACTGCTCTGTCCCTACAACGCCGTTGACCTGGACCCCTGGGTGCTGGACGCCGCCGCGCGCACCCACCCCGAGATGGCCCTGGACGCGGGAGACCCCACCGACAGCGAGAGGTACACCGACCCCGAGACGTTCACCGCCCAGTGCGACGCCCGGCCGCTGAGCCCGGCCCCGCCGCACGCCAGGGAGCTGGACTTCGGCCACGGCGACCTCGCGATGGTGCGGGCCTTCGCGGAGGTCTGCGCCCGGCACGCCGCCCTCGGCCCGGCCCGCGGCCTGGACCTGGTCTTCGCCACCAACGAGGTGGCGACCAACGCCCTCAGCCACGGCGGCGGCCGGGGCAAGCTCCTGAGCTGGCGAACCGACGACACGCTCGTGCTCCAGGTCACCGACGAGGGGAGCGGCGCCCGCGGCGCCCCGTTCCCCGGCCACCTGCCCGCCGACCCGACCACCCGCAGCGGCCACGGCCTGTGGGCGGTGCGACAACTCTGCGACCTGCTTCAGGTCCGCCTCCGGCCGGATGGGAGCACGGTACGGCTGACGTACTGCCTCTAGTGCTCTGGCCGGGAACGTTCGCCGGGTCGGAGTGTGCGGTCGCGGTTGGTGCCGGAACGTCCCGGGCGATCAGTCACTCCGAAATCCGCTGGACGCCTTCCGGGAACCTCACGATCATTGCGCGGTGACCGATGAAGCCGATCGCCCAGGACCGTTCCCCGGCAGCGCGAAGCGCGTGCGCTTCGTCGAGCTGTCCGGCGGGGTGATGTCCGCTCTGCTCGACGGAGACCTGCCCGCGGCCAGCAGGACCGCCGGGGTGGCGCTGACCGAGTACTTCGTGAGCGACCAGGCGCGGTGGCTGTGGAGGTTCCGCCTCGGTCAGATGGCCGCGGCTCCCGACCACGCCCGGTGGATGGCGCGGCAGGCGGTCGTCGGGGACGAGGGTCTCGTCGTGGGACACGCGGGGTTCCACGGACCCCCGGACGAGGCGGGCATGGTGGAGATCGGCTACTCGGTCGCTCCCGAGTTCCGCCGGCAGGGGTATGCGCGGGCCACGCTGACCGAGTTGCTGCGCCGGGCCGCCGCCGAGCCGGCGGTCACCACCGTGCGGGCGACGATCAGTCCCGACAACGCGGCGTCCCTGGCCACGATCTCCGGCTTCGGCTTCGTGGAGGTCGGGGAACAGTGGGACGAAGAGGACGGTCTGGAACTCGTCTTCGAAGTCCCCGCCGGCCAGGGCCCGCTCACCTGACGGCATGACCCGTGGCAACACCGCCCCGCGGCCCGGTGGTTGAGGTCCCGGGCACGGGTCAACCCGCCGCGGCGAGGGGACGACCCCCCAGCGGATGCCTTCCTCGCCGCGGATACGGGCGCGTTCCTTGACTGCGGTGGCCGGAGTTCACCAGGGCAACCTGACAACAAGCACGGACTCCCCTACCACGCCGGTTGGCCATCGTGCAGATATGTCGGTGTTCGTCTCTCAAGGGACTGGACCGCGGCGTCGAGCCGGTTCCGGAGCCGTTCCTCCAGCAGCTCCCGCGCCTCGTTCAAGGGGACGAACACCGCCTCCGACAGCTCGTCGTCCCGGGGCCGCATCTCCCGCGTCTGACGTGCGTCGAGGGTCCCTGCGTCGAAGATGAAGGCTATGTGGTCGTCCCACGGCCCATGCGGAGGAACCCAGTCGACCACCAAGAGGCCTCGCAGGGTGATGTCCAGTCCCAGCTCCTCGCCCAGCTCCCGGGTCACCGCTGCCTCAGGTGCCTCGTTCGCTTCGGCCATTCCCCCCGGGAGGTCCCAGCCCGGTTTGTACGTGGGGTTCACCAGGAGCACGCGTCCAGCCCCGTCACGCAGCAGCACGTCGGCCGCGACACGTTTGCGTGCCTGCGTGGCGTTCCCTTCGGCGAGATAGGCATTCCAGGCCTCCGGGTCGGCGGGCGTCGGCCTCATGGGGAGGTGCCTCCCTTGGGGGTGATGATGTCGGCCAGCAGCAGCATTCTCGCCCGACGCGCAGTCCGTGGTGCCCGCGCGTATCGGCCGCGTGCCCACGTGGCAGCCGAATGCCGGCCCCGCCGCCGTGGGCGTCCACCGGGCCGGGCCCGCGGGGGCTCAGTGCGGTGCGGTGAGCGTGGCCCAGCGTTCGGTGAGGGTGCGCTGGCCGGTGCTGGTGAGGGTGCCGTGGAGCCTCAGCCGGGCCAGGCCCCCGTCCGGGAGCACCTCGAGGCGCACCAGGGTGCACGGGCGGGCCGGCAGGTCACGGAACCGGTGCTGGGTGTCGGGCCGCAGCGCGGTGCGGCCGAGCAGTTCGAACCACGAGTCGGGGTCGGCGGGGTCGGCGCTGGTGGTGGTGTCGCAGCCGTGCAGCGCGGCCCAGCCGGGGGCGTTGCCCCGGAAGTGCGCGGTGTCCAGCTCCACGGCCCGGACGACGCCGTGGCCGGCGGTGCGGAAGCGCACCCAGTCGTGGCCCCGGTCGCGCCGGCGGCGGTTCTCCCACCCGTCGTCCATACCGGTGGCCCGACCGGGCAGCAGCAGGTTGCCCGGCGGGGAGTAGAAGAGGTCGGACGCGGCCTCCACCGTGCCGCCGTGCTCCAGGGCGAGCAGGTCGAACGTGCCCAGGGCGGCCAACCACCGCGGGTCGGGCACCACTTCCCCGTGCACCCGCAGCCGGGCTACGCCCCCGTCCGGGTACTGCCGCAGCCGCAGGTGTGTGGTCAGGCGCGGGGCCGACACCGGGAAGCCGTTGGCGGCGTGCCCGGCCACCCGGCTGCGGGGCACCAGCTCGGTCCACCGCGTGTCCGCGGCGAGCAGGTCCTCGGGGCCCGGCGTCCCGGTGAGCGCGGTGCCCTCCACGCTGACCTCCCGGGGGTGGTTCCCGCGGAAGTGCGCGGTGTCCACGACGACGCCGTGCACCACCCCGGGGGCGCCGAGCCGGACCAGTGCCCAGTCGTGTGCGTCGTCGTCCGGGTGCGGGTGCTCGGCGTCCCGTCCCCGGCGGCGCCGGGTCTCCCAGCCGTCCATCACCTTCCCCTTGGGACCGAACGCCGCCGGGTCGAACCGTGCGGGGCCCACGGAGAGCAGGTTCTCCCGCTCGGCGAAGAACTCGTCGCTCGCCGCGAGGACGCCACCGCCGAGTCGGCGGTCCGCCAGGTCGGTGTGCGCGGTGAACGGGAAGTGGCCCGCCCGGTAGTCGGCGTAGGGGTCACCGCCGGTGTAGGGCCGCGCGTGGTGGGCGTCGTCGTCGGTACCGGTCTGCTGGTTCATGCCGCACCTCGCTCGATGAGCTGTCCCACGGGTTGGCTGAAGGTCCCCCGGTCGTGGACGAGTTGGCCGCGCAGCCAGGTGGAGCGCACCACGCCGCGCAGGGTGCGACCGGCGTAGGGGGTGACCGGGTTGCGGTGGTGCAGCGCCGCCGGGTCCACGGTGAACTCCTCGTCCGGGGCGAGCGCCACCAGGTCGGCGTCCCGGCCGGGGGCGATGGCGCCCTTGCGGTGCAGCCCGGCGAGGCGGGCGGGGGCCGCGCTCATCCACCGGACCACGTCGCCGAGGCCGTGTCCCCGCCGGGCCGCCTCGGTCCACACCGCGGGCAGCCCGAGCTGCACCGAGGCCACCCCGCCCCACGCCGCGGCGAAGTCGCCACTGTCCTGGCACTTCAACTCGGGGGTGCACGGCGAGTGGTCGGAGACCACGCAGTCGATGGTGCCCGCGGCCAGGCCGCGCCACAGCGCGTCCTGGTTGTCCCGGTGGCGGATCGGCGGGCAGCACTTGAACGCGGTGGCCCCGTCCGGCACCTCCTCCGCGGCCAGGGTCAGGTAGTGCGGGCAGGTCTCCGCGGTGATGCGGACCCCGTCGGCCCGGGCGGAGGCGAGCCGCGGCAGCGCCCCGGCCGAGGACAGGTGCAGGACGTGGACCCGGGCGCCGGTGCGCCTGGCCAGCTCCACGAGTCCGGCCACCGCGGTGTTCTCCGCGGCCCCGGGGCGGGAGCGGAGGAAGTCGGCGTAGACCGGACCGGCCCTGCGGGGCGCCGACGCGATCGCGTCGGGGTCCTCGGCGTGCACCACCAGCAGGGCGCCCAGCCGGGCGAGTTCGCGCGCCGCCGTGTCCAGTTCCCCGGGGGTGAGCGGGGGGAACTCGTCCACTCCGGAGTGGAGCAGGAAGCACTTGAAGCCGAACACCCCGTCCCGGTGCAGGGGGCCGAACTCGACCGCGTTCCCCGGGACCGCCCCTCCCCAGAACCCGACGTCCACGTGGACCTGACCGCGGGCGGCGGCCCGCTTCGCGGTCAGGGCGGGGACGTCGATGGTGGGCGGGACGCTGTTCAGCGGCATGTCCACCAGCGTGGTGACGCCGCCCGCGGCGGCGGCCCGGGTGGCGGTCGCGAACCCCTCCCAGGCGGTGCGTCCCGGCTCGTTGACGTGCACGTGGGTGTCCACCAGGCCGGGCAGCAGCGCGTCGTCGCCGAGGTCCACCACCGCGGCCGGGTCGGGGACCTCGGCGGAGTGGGCGAGCACCGCCGCGATCCGGCCGTCGCTGACGACCACCGTCGCGGGGCGCTCGCCTTCCGGGGTGACGGTCCGGGTGGACCGGAGTACGAGATCGACGGGCACCCGTGCCTCCCTCCAGGGCCCTGGGGGAACCCAGGGCCAATGCCTGACGGCAGGCTGTCCTTCTTTCGCTTGACGAAAACCCCGTTTCGTCCGAAGGGTAAGCTGCGGGGACCAGCCAAGCGGCCCGGAAAGGACCATCTCGTGCCGTCTGTCAGCCCCAGCAGTCCCTCCGACGGCCGTTCCTCCTCGGGTGGGGTGCAGTCCCTGGAGCGCGCGTTCGGCCTGCTGGAGCAGATGGCGGACGCCGGGGGCGAGGTGGGGCTCAGCGAGCTCTCGGCCAGCACCGGGCTGCCGTTGCCCACCATCCACCGGCTGGTGCGGACCCTGGTCGCCTGCGGCTACGTGCGCCAGCAGGCCAACCGCCGTTACGCGCTCGGTCCGCGGCTGATCCGGCTCGGGGAGAGCGCAAGCAGGCTGCTCGGTGCCTGGGCGCGGCCGTGCCTGGTGGAGTTGGTGGAGAAGACCGGGGAGACCGCGAACATGGCGCTGCTCGACGGGGACGACGTGGTGTACGTCGCCCAGGTGCCCTCGCACCACTCGGTGCGGATGTTCACCGAGGTCGGCCGGCGGGTGCTGCCGCACGCCACCGGGGTGGGCAAGGCGCTGCTCGCCGGCCTGCCGGACCAGGACGTGCGGGCGCTGCTCTCGCGCACCGGGATGCCGGCGGCGACCGGGCACACCATCACCGACCCGGAGGTCTTCCTCGGGGAGCTGCGTCAGGTGCGGGAGCGTGGTTTCGCGATGGACGACAACGAGCAGGAGCTGGGGGTGCGCTGCCTGGCCGTGCGCATCCCGGACTCCCCCACCGCCGCGGCGATCTCCATTTCGGGACCGGCCGGCCGGGTCAGCGAGGCCGCCACGGAGCGGATCGTCCCGGTGCTCCGGGAGGCGGCCCGCCGGCTGTCCCGGGAGCTCACCGCCGCCGGCGCGACCGTGGGCTGATCCGTTCCCCAACGTCCGGACCGGATACGGCCGTTGCCGTGGGACGACGGGCACCCGGGTGCTATAGGGTCGGCGCCGGACCGAGGAGGCGGGACCGACGCGAGCGATGAAGAAGACCCTGATCCTGGCCGTGTGCACCGCCCTGCTGGGGGTCACCGCGTGCAGTTCGGACCCGCCGGCCCGCAAGGAGCACGACCGCCGCGCGCAGGAGAGGTCCGAGTCCGCACGGCCGTCCCGCACCTCTGCCCCCTCGAACAGCGCCAGTTCCGGTCTGCCGCCGGAGAGCCGCTTCCCGGTGCCGGCCGGCTTCGACAACGCCCGCGGCTGGACCGAGGCGGTCACCGAGCCCGACTCGAAGTCCCACGGCTCCTGGGCGGTGGCACCGGCCAGCGGACTGTTCGTCCAGGTCATGAACAACGAGGGCAGGGTGCACGCGCGGCGGTTGGACGGCGGTGAGGAGGCGTGGACCTTCACCACGCCGACCGCCCTGGAGGACGTGCGGACCGACGTCCTGGTGACCGCCGACGGCGAGGGCGGCGAGCTGGCGGTGATCATCCGGGAGGGCACCACTCCGACGAACGCCGTCTCCAGGGCACGTCCCCTGGTGACCGTGGACACGGTGCCGATGACAGCCACCGGGAAGGCCACCGCGCAACGGCACTTCGAGTTCGAGGACAGCGAGGTCGGTGCGGTCACCGACGGGCTGCTGGTGACCGCCAGGTCCGGTGGGAAGCTGGTCGCGGTGGACCCGGCGACCGGTGCGGAACGGGAGGTTCCCGCCACCAGCGAGGAGGAGCTGACCACCTGCCGCACGGACGACATGCCGCCGAGCGCGGTCTGCTCGGCCCACGCCACCCCGGAGTTCACCACCCGCGCCGGGGTCGTCTCGCTGTACTCCCAGCAGAGCTACTGCGACTACCGCAGGAGGGGGCCGGACTTCGTCCCCTGCGTCGACGGCTTCACCGTGGGCACGGCCTGGAACAGCACCGAGGTGGCGCCCCGGGGCGCGGCGGACGCCACTCCGCTGGCCGTGGTCGATGACTACCTGGTCGTGGACTGGACCATGTTCCCCGGGGCGGAGAGCGACGAGGAGGCCAAGCGGGACGTCGTCGCCGTGCACGACCTGAAGGACGGCCGGTTGGTCACCTCGGTGGACTGCGACCTGACCTCCATCGAGTTCGGCACCTCCTCCGTGCGGCCGCTGTCCGCACAGGCACTCACCCAGCTCTCCCCCAACGGTCGTTTCCTGGTCTCCGGTCAGGTCGGGTTCGACCTGGACGAGCGGAAGGGCAGGTGCTTCACCGGCACCCACACCAACAAGGCCGTCACCCTCACCGCGGTGGACGACGACGGGCGGGCGTTCGGGGTGACCTACGAGAACGACCAGGGGATCACCTACGGCACCTTCCCCCACGACTTCGGGTCGAAGGAGGCACCGGTGTCGGCCTTCGCGGTCGAGACCTCGCTGACCTCCGGCAAGGCCCCCGAGGGGTTGGACGAGGACACCGCGCTTCCGGTGTTCGTCTCGTCCGAGGCGGGGTTGTTCCTGCGTTCCGGCGCCCTGGGGGCGTACCCGACGCGCTGACCCGGGCCGGGGCGACCCGGGGCACGGGCAGCCGGCCGGGTCAGCCGGCGCACCGGGCACGGCAGTGGTGTAGTGGTCCCGTGAGGGACGAACGACCGGGGCGACCCCGGGAGGACCGGCCGGAGCGAACCGGGCCCAGAGCGCCGGACCCCGGCGTCGTCGCGCCGGAGCGAACCGGGCCGGTGGCCGGGCTGGTGCTCGCCGCGGGCGGTGGGCGGCGCCTGGGCGGCAGGCCCAAGGCGCTGCTCGGTTTCCGGGGGCGGTCGCTGGTGGAGCACGCGGTGGAGGCGCTGCACGCCGGCGGGTGCGCCCGGGTCCACGTGGTGGTGGGGGCCGCCGCCGAGGAGGTGGGGGCCCGCGCCCGGCTCCTGGAGTGCGCGGTGGTACCGAACCCCGACTGGGAGACGGGGATGGGCTCCTCGCTGCGGGTGGGCCTGGCCTCGCTGGAGGGCACCGGGGCGACGGCTGTGCTGGTGTCCCTGGTCGACCAGCCGGGGATCGGGGCGCCGGCGGTGGCGAGGCTGCTCGCCGCGCACCGGGCCGGGGCCGAGCTGGCCGCCGCCGCCTACCGCGGCCGGCGGGGTCACCCCGTGCTGATCGCCGCGGGTCACTGGGCGGATGTCGCCGCGGGTGCGCGCGGCGACCGGGGTGCCCGGGAGTTCCTGCGTTCCCACCAGGACCGGCTCACGCTGGTGGAGTGCGCGGACGTCGCGACGCCCAACGACATCGACACCCCCGGTGACCTGCTGTTGTTGGAGTCCCCCAGTTGGGGCGGTGGCGGGGACGACGGGTCCGTTCCCAGGTGAGCCGTACCGGCTGAGGCGGTTTCAGGTGGTCCGACGGCGCGCCGGTTCCGCGCCGCGCCGCCCTCCTTGTCCTTCCACAATGCAGAAACTACTATCCGATCACTAGTCGGCGCCTGGCCGGGTCCGGCGCCCGCGGAAGGAGTGACCGCCCATGCCCGCAACCGCGCCGCCCCCACAGGCCGTCGTGGACGCCCCCGGCCCCGTGGAGCGCGCGGAGGAGGTGCTCACCCCGGAGGCACTGGCCTTCGTCGCCGCGCTGCACCAGCAGTTCGTCGCCCGCCGCGACGAACTGCTGCGCCGCCGCCGGGAGCGCCGCGCCCAGATCGCCAGGACCGGCACCCTCGACTTCCTGCCCGAGACCGCACCGGTCCGCGCCGGCGACTGGCGGGTGGCGCCCACCCCGCCCGCGCTCAACGACCGCCGTGTGGAGATCACCGGCCCCACCGACCGCAAGATGACGATCAACGCCCTCAACTCCGGGGCCCGGGTCTGGCTCGCGGACTTCGAGGACGCCTCCGCACCCACCTGGGAGAACGTCGTCCTGGGGCAGCTCAACCTGATGGACGCCTTCGCCCGGCGGATCGACTTCACCGCCCCCGGGGGCAAGAGCTACGCCCTGCGCCCTGACGAGGAGCTGGCCACCGTGGTGGTGCGGCCCCGTGGCTGGCACCTGGACGAGCGGCACCTGACGGTCGAGGGCCGGGCGGTGCCGGGAGCACTGGTCGACTTCGGTCTCTACTTCTTCCACAACGCCAAGCGGCTCCTCGACCGGGGTCTTGGCCCCTACTTCTACCTGGCGAAGACCGAGAGCCACCTCGAGGCCCGGCTCTGGAACGACGTCTTCTGCTTCGCCCAGGACGCGTTGGGCGTCCCCCAGGGCTCGGTCCGCGCCACGGTGCTGATCGAGACGATCACCGCGGCGTTCGAGATGGACGAGATCCTGTACGAACTGCGGGAGCACGCGGCCGGGCTGAACGCGGGACGGTGGGACTACCTGTTCTCCATCGTGAAGAACTTCCGGGACGCCGGCGAGGCGTTCGTGCTGCCCGACCGCAACGCGGTGACGATGACCGCGCCGTTCATGCGTGCCTACACCGAGCTGCTGGTGCGTACCTGCCACCGGCGGGGTGCGCACGCCATCGGGGGCATGGCCGCGTTCATCCCGTCCCGTCGTGACCCGGAGGCCAACGCCCGGGCGTTCGAGAAGGTCAGGGCGGACAAGGACCGGGAGGCCGCGGACGGCTTCGACGGCTCCTGGGTGGCCCACCCGGACCTGGTGCCGGTCGCCCGGGCCTCGTTCGACGCGGTCCTCGGTGACCGGCCGCACCAGAAGGAGCGGCTGCGCGAGGAGGTGCGGGTGACCGCGGCGCAGTTGCTCGACGTGGCGTCGGCCGGCGCCAAGCCCACCGCGGACGGTCTGCGCAACGCCGTGCAGGTCGGCATCCGTTACATCGAGGCGTGGCTGCGCGGCCTGGGCGCGGTGGCCATCTTCAACCTGATGGAGGACGCCGCCACCGCGGAGATCTCCCGCTCGCAGATCTGGCAGTGGGTGCACAACGCGGTGGTGCTGGACACCGGGGAGATGGTGGACGCCGAGGCGGTCCGCACGGTGGCCGCGCAGGAGCTGGAGGCCCTGCGCGCCGAGCTCGGCGAGTCGGCGTTCGCCGCGGGTCGCTGGCAGCAGGCCCACGACCTGCTGCTGAAGGTGGCGCTCGACGACGAGTACGTGGACTTCCTCACCCTGCCCGCGTACGAACTGCTCGGGTAGGTGCGTCCCGAGCACCCCCGGGCGCTGCTGGAGACACCGCGGCTGTACCTGCGCCGCTTCAGGACCGAGGACGTCCCGACGTTGGCGTCCTACCGTTCGGACCCGGAGGTCGCGCGCTACCAGAGCTGGACCGTGCCGGTGTCCGCGGAGGCCGCCGCGTCGCTCGTCCGCCGTTTCACCGCGGGCGACCCCGAGCGTCCCGGGTGGTTCCAGTACGCGGTCCAGCACAGGGCCGAGGGGTGTCTGATCGGCGACGTGGGGGTGAACCTCCACGAGAACCGGATGCAGGCGGACCTCGGCTTCACCTTCGCCACCCGGTGGCAGGGCCGGGGACACGCCACCGAGGCGGTGTGCGCGGTCCTGCGGGAGCTGTTCGAGCGACGGGGCCTGCGCCGCGTCTCCGCCGAGTGCGACGCGCGCAACACCAGGTCGGCCCGGCTCCTCCAGCGGGTGGGCTTCCAGCGGGAGGGGCTGCGCCGCCAACACACGTGGATCAAGGGCGAGTGGACCGACGACCTCCTCTACGGCCTGCTCGTCGATGACTGGGGACGCCGGGGGGCCGGGCGCGACTCCCCCGGGGCAGCGGGTGCGACGCAGGACGCACCTCGGAGGTAGCCGGCCACTCACACCCGAAGTCATCCGATCAATCGCTCATCGAAGGACACAGGACCCCTCGGCATATCGGGGCATTCGCTACATAAACCTGCGCCTTCTTCTCCAGGTGGTATGAGCACTTCTTGTCATCTCACCGTACTGGTCCATAGAGTCGGCGGACATGACCGACTTCCAAGGGCTCAAGGCCATCGTCACTGGCGGCGCATCCGGCATCGGGGAGGCCACGGCTCGGCTGCTGGCCGCACGCGGAGCGGACGTCGCGGTGCTTGACCTGGCCCCCGACACCGTGGCCCCGCCGCTGCGCCCGTACCGCGCCGACGTCTCCGACGACGCCTCGGTCCGTGCGGCGACGGCCCGGGCGGTGGACGAACTCGGCGGCCTGGACGTGCTGGTGAACAACGCGGGGATCGGTGCGGCCGGCACCGTGGAGGACAACGACGACGACCAGTGGCACCGGCTGTGGGACGTGAACGTCGTCGGCATGGTGCGCACCACCAGGGCCGCCCTGCCGCACCTGCGGAACTCGCCACACGCCGCGATCGTCAACACCTGCTCCATCGCCGCCACCGCGGGACTGCCCCAGCGGGCGCTGTACTCCGCCACCAAGGGCGCCGTGCTCTCGCTCACCCTGGCGATGGCCGCCGACCACGTCCGCGAGGGCATCCGGGTCAACTGCGTCAACCCCGGTACCGCGGACACCCCCTGGGTAGGCCGTCTGTTGGACGCCGCGGAGGATCCCGGCGAGGAGCGCGCCGCCCTCAACGCCCGCCAGCCTATGGGCCGGCTGGTCACCGCGGACGAGGTCGCCGCCGCCATCGCCTACCTGGCCAGCCCGGCAGCGGCCTCGGTCACCGGGACCGCGCTCGCGGTGGACGGGGGCATGCAGGGCCTGCGGCTGCGCCCGGCCACCACGTGACCGCCGCGGGTCGAGGAAGAGGGAGGTACGACACGTGAGAGTCGCCCTGCACACCCAGGTCCGAGCCGATCGGATCAAGGACTACGAGGCCGCCCACCGCCGGGTCCCCGCGGAGCTGACCGCGGCCATCCGGGCCGCCGGGGCCACCTCGTGGACGATCTGGCGCAGCGGGACCCACCTGTTCCACGTCATCGAGTGCGAGGACTACGCCCGGCTGCTGGCGGAGCTGTCCGAGTTGCCGGCCAACATCGCCTGGCAGGCCCGGATGTCCGACCTGCTCGAGGTGGTCCACGACTACTCGGCGCAGGGGGCGGACGCGTCGCTGCCGGTGGTGTGGGAACTGTGATCATCGACGCCCACCACCACGTGTGGGACCTGTCCGTGCGGGACCAGGACTGGATCCGCGGCACGCGGATGGCGCCGATCCGCCGGACGTTCGGCCTCGACGACCTGCGCGAGCAGGCCGCCGGAGCGGGACTGGACGGCACGGTGCTGGTCCAGACGATCCCGGTCCCCGAGGAGACCCCGGAGTTCCTGGCCCTGGCCCACGACGACGACCTGGTTGCCGGGGTGGTGGGCTGGACGGACCTCACCGCGCCCGGCGTCGAGGACGAGCTGCGGCGCCTGCGGGAACTCCCCGGCGGGGACCGGCTGGTGGGGATCCGCCACCCCGTGCAGGCCGAGGCGGACCCGCGGTGGTTGCTCCGGGCGGAGGTGCTGCGCGGGTTGACGGCGGTGGCCCGGGCCGGTCTCGTCTACGACGCGCTGGTCACGGCGGACCAGCTCCCGATGGTGATCGAGGCGGCCAGGGCCGTCCCCGAGCTCACGTTCGTCCTCGACCACCTGGGGAAGCCGCCGATCGCCGACGGCGCCCGACAGCCGTGGGCGGACCGGATCAGGGCGCTGGCCGCGCTGCCCAACACGGTGGGCAAGCTCTCCGGCGTGGTCACCGAGGCGGACTGGGCCGACTGGACCGTCGCCGACCTGCGCCCGTTCGCCGACACCGCGCTCGACGCGTTCGGCCCGCACCGGTTGATGTTCGGCTCCGACTGGCCGGTCTGTCTGCTCGCCGCCCCCTACCCGCGGGTGCTCGGCGCGGCGCGGGAGCTGACCGACGGGCTGACCGCGGGGGAACGCGCGGCGGTGTTCGGTGGGACCGCGGTCCGCGTCTACGGCCTGCGCGCCTGACCGACACGCCGCCGAAACCCGTCACGTACCGTGGTCGTTCTGGCACGCTACGGGCGTGTGACGGACATCGACGGCATCACCATCACCACCTGCGCCGAGCGGCCCGAGCTGATCCCCAGGGTCTACGAGATCAACGACGAGTGGCCGGCGTTCATGCTCCACGACCCGGTGGGCAACGCCCTGTTCCACCGGGTCATCGAGGAGTTCCCGTGGTACTGCGTGGTGGCGACCGCCGCGGGCCGGGTCGTCGCCCGGGGGCGCAGCGCGCCGTTCGACGCGGGGCGTCCCGGCCGCACCGAGACCCCGGACCAGGGCTGGGACCGGGTACTGGTGTGGGCGTTCGCCGACCACCGGCGGGGCCGCCCCGCGACCGCGGTCAGCGCCCTGGACATCACCGTCGACGCCGGCCACCTCGGTCGGGGGCTCTCCCGCCGGATGCTCGTGGCCCTGGCGGCCGCGGCGGGCCGACAGGGCCACGACGTGCTGGTGGCCCCGACCCGCCCCACCGCCAAGCACCAGCAGCCTCGGCTGTCCACGGCCGAGTACGTCCTCCAGCGGCGCGACGACGGGCTCCCGACCGACCCGTGGCTGCGGGTGCACGTCAGGGCCGGTGGCACCATCGAGGGGGTCGCCCCGGCGTCGAGGACGATCAGCGGTTCCCTGGAGGACTGGCGGCGGTGGACCGGTCTGCCCTTCGACCGCGACGGCGACGTGGAGGTGCCGGGCGCCCTGGCGCCCGTGCACTGTGACACCACGCACGACCACGCCGTCTACGTGGAACCCAACGTCTGGGTCCGGCACCGGCTGCGCCCGCACCTGTGACGCCCCCGCCGGGGCGGACGGCGCCACCCGTCGGGCGGGCACCGGCGGTGCGCACGGCTCAGGGGAGTTGGCCCGTGCGCCGGGCGGTGACCACCGCCTCCAGGCGGGTGTGCGCGCCGAGCTTGCGCATCGCCGAACGCAGGTAGCTCTTGACCGTCTCGGTGCGCAGCCCGAGTTGCTCCGCGGTGTCCGCGTTGGTGCGGCCCCTGGCCACCATCGCCAGGACGTCGATCTCCCGCGGGGAGAGCCCGGGGGTGGTCGGCCCCGCGGGCCGCTCCCCGGCGGGGGCCGCCGCGGCGGCCAACCTGGCGCTGGCGTCGTGGAGCCGGGCGCGCAGCGTCTCGTCGCCCACCCGGACCGCCAGCGCCCGCAGCTCCGCGTGCACCTGGCGGACCTCCTCCCAGGCGGGGTCGGTGCCCGGAGCACCCAGGTGGGACAGCATGCGCTGGGCCTCCTCCCGGGCGACCAGGCGCTGCTCGAGCTCCCTGGCGGCGGAGACCACCGCGGTCAGGGTGCGGTCACCGAGCACCTGTGGCTGCCGCAGCCCCCCGTACAGGACGGCCCGGACCGTGCGCCGGACGATGACCGGCACCGCGACCAGGGCCCGCATCCCCTCGGCGGCCACCGCGCCGTCGTACTCGTGGCTGATCGTCCGGGCTGAGGGGTAGTCCGCGACCGAGACGGGACGGGCCAGCGCCGCGGCCTTCCCGCCCAGGCCGTTGCCGGC
Organism: Wenjunlia vitaminophila DSM 41686; assembly: GCF_000380165.1. Taxonomy (GTDB): domain Bacteria; phylum Actinomycetota; class Actinomycetes; order Streptomycetales; family Streptomycetaceae; genus Wenjunlia; species Wenjunlia vitaminophila. The sequence goes on along the minus strand of NZ_KB904658.1, from coordinate 92,144 downwards.
GGCCACCGCGAGACCGCGCAGCGAGTTGCCGACGTTCCCGGTGAGCTCGCTGATCCGGACGTGGTCCTGCGCGGTGAAGAAGCCCCCGAAGGCGACCGGTAGCCCGCTGACCCGGCGCAGGGTCAACAGGGCGGACCGGATGTCCCCCGTCTCATCGCCCACTCGGCCTCCTCCTCCCCTCGTTCGGGGGTAGTGGGAGTCGGATCAGTCACCCACGATTGAACTCATCCACAGGTGAGAATCTATCGGCGCGACCACCAGGAGGAAACATGGCCGACGCGACGGGAGTGGGTGCCTTCCGTGAGGCCCGCGACCTCCTGCTGACCCACCGCTGCGACCACGCCACGGCCTACCGCGAGTTCACCTGGCCGGAGCTGGGCGAGTTCAACTGGGCCCTGGACTGGTTCGACGGGCTGGCCCGGGACAACCACCGCACCGCGCTGTGCATCGCCCAGGAGGACGGCTCCCAGGAGAGCTACGGTTTCGCCGCCCTCTCGGAGCGCTCCGCGCAGGTGGCCAACTGGCTCGCCGCCCAGGGGGTGGGCCCGGGGGACCCGGTGGTGGTGATGCTCGGCAACCAGGTCGAGCTGTGGGAGACCATGCTGGCGGCGATGAAGCTGCGGGCCGTGGTCATCCCGGCGACCACCCTGCTGGGCCCCGCCGACCTCGCGGACCGGATCGAACGCGGCCGGGCCCGCCACGTGATCGCCACCTCGCAGGTCGCCCCCCAACTGACCGGGGCCACCGGGGGGTGCACCCGGGTCGCGGTCGGTGAGCCGGTGCCGGGGTGGCTGGACTACCGGGCGAGCCACGACAGCTCCACCACCTTCGAGCCGACCGGTCCCACCTGGTCCGGGGACCCGCTGCTGCGGTACTTCACCTCGGGCACGACCGCCCAGCCCAAGCTGGTGGAGCACACCCACGCCTCGTACCCGGTCGGGCACCTGTCCACCATGTTCTGGATCGGTCTCGAGCCGGGCGACGTCCACCTGAACATCTCCTCCCCGGGCTGGGCGAAGCACGCCTACAGCTCCCTGTTCGCCCCGTGGAACGCCGAGGCGACGGTCTTCGTGGTCAACTACGCCCGGTTCGACGCCGAACGGCTCCTGGAACACATGGAACGGGGCGGCGTCACCAGCATCTGCGCCCCGCCCACGGTGTGGCGGATGATGATCCAGGCCGATCTGGGGCGCCTCGCCACCCCTCCGAAGAAGGCGGTGGCCGCCGGGGAGCCGCTCAACCCGGAGGTGATCGAGCAGGTCAGGCGGGCCTGGGGGGTGACGGTCCGGGACGGCTACGGCCAGACCGAGACCACCCTGCAGGTCGCCAACCCGCCCGGAAGGCCGTTCACCCCCGGCACCATGGGGGTGCCCTGCCCCGGCTACCGGGTGGTCCTGCTCGACCCGGTCACCGGGGAGCCCGCCGACGAGGGTGAGATCTGCCTGGACCTGGCCCACCGGCCGATGGGGCTGATGACCGGCTACCACGGGGACCCGGAGCGCAACGCCGAGGCGATGGCCGGCGGCTATTACCACACCGGCGACATCGCCTCGCGCGGCGAGGACGGCGCCCTGACCTACATCGGGCGCGCCGACGACGTGTTCAAGGCGTCCGACTACAAGATCTCCCCGTTCGAGCTGGAGAGCGTGCTGCTGACCCACCCGGCGGTGGCCGAGGCGGCCGTGGTCCCCTCCCCCGACCCGCTGCGGCTCGCGGTGCCCAAGGCGTTCGTCGCGCTCGCCGAGGGATGGGAGCCCACCGCCGAGACGGCGCGCGCCGTGTTCGCCCACTCCCGTCAGCACCTGGCGCCCTACCAGCGCATCCGCCGCCTGGAGTTCCAGGAGCTGCCGAAGACGATATCCGGCAAGATCAGGCGCGCCGAGCTGCGCGCCAGGGAGGCGGACCGGCCCGACACGCCCGCCACCGAGTACCGGGAGGACGGCCGATGAGGACCCTCTCCGCGGACCCCGCCTACGCCTTCGGTGGGTGTGACGTCGCCCTGACCACCGAGACGGTGGGCCAGCGCCTGCGGCGCACGGTGGAGGCATTACCGTCCCGTGAGGCGCTGGTCGAGTGCGCCACCGGCCGCCGCTGGACCTACGCGGAGTTCGACCGGGCAGTCACCGAGGTGGCGCGCGGGCTGCTGGCCACCGGGATCGCCAGGGGGGACCGGATCGGTGTGTGGGCGCCCAACTGCGCCGAGTGGACGCTGACCCAGCACGCCGCCGCCCGGGTCGGGGCCGTCCTGGTCAACGTGGACCCGCTGCACGGGGTCGCGGAGTTGCGCCAGGTGCTCAACAGGACCGGGGTGCGGCTCCTGGTCACCCACCTGCCGCTGGACGGCCGGGACCACCCGGCGGCGGTCGAGCGGGTCCGCGCCGACTGCCCGGGGCTGCGCGACGTGGTGTGCGTCGGCGCGCCGTCCTGGCAGCGGTTCCTGGCCGCCGGCACCGGCGTGGCCGCGCGGGACCTCGCCGACCGCGAGGCGGCGCTGTCCTGTCACGACCCGGTGGCCATCCAGCACACCTCGGGCACCACCGGGTTCCCCAAGGCGGCGGTGCTGTCCCACCACAGCGTCCTGAACAGCGCCCACGTCGTCGGGACGCTGCTCGGGTACACCGACCGGGACCGGATCTGCCTGCCGGTGCCGCTGCACCACTGCCTCGGGATGGTGCTGGGCAGTCTCGCCGCCACCAGCCACGGCGCGTGCCTGGTGCTGCCCGGCCCGCGGTTCGACGCGGACACGACGCTGCGGGCGGTCGCCCGGGAGCGGGCCACCTCGCTGTACGGGGTGCCCTCGATGTTCGTCGCCGAGCTGGACGCGCTCGACACCGCGGCGCACGACCTGTCCTCGCTGCGCACCTGCGTGGTGGGCGGTGCCGTCTGTCCCGACGAGGTGGTCGACCGGGTGGTCACCGAGATGCGGGTGCCGCAGGTGTCGGTCTGCTACGGAACGACCGAGACGTCGCTGGTGTCGGTGGGCCTCCCGGGCCGCACCCGGCGTGGCACCGGCTCGGTGGGGAAGGTGCTGCCGCACCTGGAGGTCAAGGTGGTGGACCCGGCCACCGGGGTCACCGCCTCCCGCGGGGAGGTCGGTGAGCTGTGCGTCCGCGGCCACTCGGTGATGCTCGGGTACTGGGGGGAGCCGGAGCGCACCGCCGAGGTGGTGGACGAGGCGGGCTGGCTGCACACCGGGGACCTCGCGGTGCTGGGCGGAGACGGCCTGCTCACCGTCGTCGGCCGGATGGGCGACGTCATCGTCCGGGGCGGGCGGCGGGTGTACCCGCGGGAGGTCGAGGAGTTGCTGTTCGGTCACCCCAAGATCGCTGATGTGAAGGTGGTCGGCGTCCCGGACCGCAAGTACGGGCAGGAGGTGCTGGCCTGTGTGGTACTGCGGGACGACCGCGGCACCCTGACCGCCGAGGAACTGGGCGCCTTCTGCGAGCAGCGGGGCGCCGGCGAGGCGGTGCCGCGCTACGTGCGGATCGTGGACGCCTTCCCGATGACGTCCAGCGGGAAGGTCCGCACGGTGGATCTACGCGCGTGGGCCAGCCGGGAACTCGGTTTGCTCGGCTGAACCGCGGCGCCGCGCGGCACCGGCGCCCCTCACGGGGTGGTCGGGGCACCCGCGCGGATCAGGTGCTCCGCGGCCTCGTTGACCGGTTGCGGGGTGCCCGTGAGGTCGAGGACGAACAGCGGGATGGAGAGTTGCTCGGCGCGGATCCTGGCGTCCCTGGAGTACCCGGCGAGCGCGAAGAAGGCGCCGGCGACGTCCTCGTTGAGACTGTTCAGCCAGAGGCATTCGATGTCCCGCAGCGCCGCCGGCCTGATGTCGCCGTCCACCTGGGCGACGATGCCCTTGCCCCGCACGTCGATGCCGCTGCGGGTCCGGTCCTCGTTCGGCCGCACCTCGGCGAACCCCAGCCACTTCAGGTACTGCACGGCGGCGGTGATCGTGTCGGCCGCGGTGCGGATGGTCACCGGGTGGAACGGCGGGCGCAGCGCGGGCAGGGGCGCGGCGGCGGGGCGGCGCGGCCCGGCAGGTCCCGGCGCCGGCCGCCGGCCACGACTCGAGGTGTCCACGGGAAGCCGGACCGTCGCCCCGCAGGCGCAGCCGAACTCGGGCTGGGGCCACTGGTCGGCACGTCCGCAGGTCGGGCAGCGCATCGTCACCCACGAGTCCTCCCAGGTCCGGTGCCGCACCTGGACCGGTATCCCGCCGCGCAGCAGCGGCACCGTGAGCGGCGCCCCACAGGCACAGGGGAACGTGGCGGGCGTGAACGAGTGCTCGCGGCGGCAGGCCGGGCAGCGCACCGGAACGCTCTCTGCCATGGCTGGACTCCTGGGTGTCGCTCGGCTTCGGCGGTGTGGCCCCCATGCTCCCTGACCACGGGGTTGAAGGGAACGGGGTCGGTCAACCTGTGCCGTCGGCACCACCCACATCTGCCATGGGTCCGCCCCCCCGGTTCCCGGGGCGGTGCCGGGCGCCGGGTGGCGCTCGCCCCGGCTGCGGACCCGGAGCGGCGGGCTCCGACGGGTACACGCTCGAGCGCGCGTGGAGGTGACGTTTCATCAGCGGGCGAACGGGTTACGTTGACGGCAGCGAAGCATCGTGATCGGGACTGGACCGGGCCGTTCGACCTCGACGCCCGGCCCCGGGCGGCTTCCTCGACGACTTGCCCCGGGGCTGAGGAGGTGCGGGTGTCCGGCGGTACCACCGCCTGGCTGAACGACGCCGGCGACGACAGGGCGGCCGGGCTGCTGCGCGAGGTGTGCGCCAGCCGGGCCTGGGCGCGAGCCGTGCTGACCGCGCGTCCCTACCCGGACCTCGCGGCGCTGCTCGCCGCGTCCGACCTGGCCACGGCGGAGCTGGTGGGCGCGGACCTGGACGAGGCGTTCGCCGGCCACCCCCCGATCGGTCGGCCCCGGCCCGGGGACCCGGTGTCCGCGGCGGAGCAAGGGGGGGTCGCCGACGCCCAGCGCGCCGAGTTCCTCCGGCTCAACGAGGAGTACCGGCAACGCTTCGGCCACGTGTTCCTGATCTGCGCCACCGGCCGCGGCGGCGAGGAGATGCTCGCCGCCCTCCGGGAGCGCCTCGGCAACCCCGCGGAGCGGGAACGGGAGATCGCCCGCGCCGAACTCGGCAGGATCAACCGGCTCCGGCTCGTCCGGCTCGCCGCACGGCAGGAAGCCGCACAGCAGGAAGGTGCCCGATGACCCCGCAGCGCGACACCACGGTCTCCACCCACGTGCTGGACACCAGCGCCGGCCACCCCGCGGCCGGGATCACCGTGGAACTGTCCGTCCGGTCCGGCGACGAGGCGTGGTCCTGGTACGCGACCTCCGCCACCGACCAGGACGGCAGGTGCGCGGACTTCCCCGCGGTGAGCCCCGACGCCCGTCTCGCCAGGCTGCGCTTCGCGGTGGCGCCCTACCTCGCCCAGACCCGGGGGCGGAGCTTCTTCCCCCAAGTGACCGTGGAGTTCGCCCTGGCCACCGGGGAACACCACCACGTTCCGCTGCTGCTCAACCCGTTCGGCTACTCCACCTACCGAGGGAGCTGATCCATGGCCACCGTTCTGGGGCCCGCCGGTCACGGCAAGGCGGAGACCCGCGTCGTCCGCGTCACCAGGGACGGCGCCACCCACCACCTGAAGGACCTCAACGTCTCGATCGCGCTGGCCGGGGACCTGGAGCAGACGTACCTCACCGGGGACAACACCGGGGTCCTGCCCACCGACACGATGAAGAACACCGTGTACGCGTTCGCCAAGGAACACGGCATACCCTCGGCCGAGGCGTTCGCGCTGCGCCTCGCCCGCCACTTCGTGACCAGCCAGCCCTCGGTGCGGCGGGCCAGCGTGCGGGTCGAGGAGTACGCCTGGGAGCGGATCACCGCGGACTCGCGCAGCGCCGCCCGGGGGGGCGCGGGGCACTCGTTCGTCCGCCAGGGCCGGCAGGTGCGGGTCTGCCGGGTGACCGACGACGGACAGCGGTACCAGGTGCTGTCCGGACTCTCCGGGCTGACCGTGCTGAACTCCACCGACTCGGAGTTCCGCGGCTACCCCAGGGACCGGTACACGACCTTGGCCGAGGCGTCGGACCGGGTGCTGGCCACCGAGGTCAACGCCCTGTGGAGGTACGGCTGGACCGGGGAGGGGGACGGGCCCGAGCCGGCCTGGGACGCCGTGCACGCCCGGGCCACGCAGGACCTCCTGGAGGCGTTCGCGGAGACCTACAGCCACTCCCTCCAGCAGACGCTGTACCGGATGGGGGCCCAGGTGATCGAGAACAACCCGTCCGTGGACGAGGTGCGGCTCTCGCTGCCCAACAAACACCACTTCCTGGTGGACCTCGAGCCGTTCGGGCTCAAGAACGACAACGAGGTCTACTTCGCCGCGGACCGGCCGTACGGCCTGATAGAGGGCACCGTGCTGCGGGAGGGCGCCGAGGCGGGGATACCCGAGGAGTAGGCCCCTGGCGGCAGCCCGGCCCCCGACCCGTCGCACGTCCCAGCCCCTGTGAGAGAGCGGAGACCGGCCATGGCCGCGCCCGAGCGGATCGTCATAGAGAACTGCGCCGTCGCCACCGTCGACGCCGACGACACCGAGTACGCCAGCGGCCACGTGGTGGTCGCCGGCAACCGGATCGAGTCGGTCGGCCCCGGTCCCGCGCCGGCCGTGGACGGGGCGGCGCAGCGGGTGGACGGCTCCGGGCACCTGGCCACCCCCGGCCTCGTCAACACCCACCACCACAACTACCAGTGGCTCACCCGCGGACTCGCCCAGGACGCCGACCTCCTGGAGTGGCTGGTGGCCCTGTACCCGGTCTGGGCGCGGATAGACGAGCCCATGGTGCACACCGCGGCACAGGCCTCCCTGGCGATGATGGTCCGCGGTGGGGTGACCACCGCCGCCGACCACCACTACGTGTTCCCCGAGGGCTCGGGCGACCTGTTCGGCGCGCAGGTGCGGGCCGCCGCGGAGCTCGGGGTGCGGTTCCACCCCGCCCGCGGCTCGATGGACCTCGGCGCCTCCTCGGGCGGGCTGCCGCCGGACTTCGCGGTGGAGTCCACCGAGCAGGCGCTGCGCGCCACCGAGGCGGCCATCGACGCGCACCACGACCCGTCCCCGGACTCGATGGTGCGGGTGGCCGTGGCTCCCTGCTCACCGTTCTCCGTCTCCTCCGAACTGTTGCGCGAAGCAGCGGCGCTTGCCCGGCGCAGGGGCGTTCGCCTGCACACCCACGGCTCGGAGCACGAGCAGGACGGCGAGTTCTGCAGGCGGCTGTTCGGCGTGGGGCTGACCGAGCACTTCGAGGACACCGGATGGCTCGGTGACGACGTGTGGATGGCGCACTGCGTCCACATGAGCGACGCGGACATCGCGGCCTTCGCCCGGACGGGTACCGGGGTGGCGCACTGCCCGTCCTCCAACGCCCGGCTGGGCGCGGGTACGGCCCGGGTGCCGGCGATGCTGGCCGCCGGCGTCCCGGTCGGCCTCGGGGTGGACGGCACCGCGTCCAACGAGGCCGGGGAGCTCCACACCGAGTTGCGCACCGCGTTGCTGGTGCACCGGTTGGCCGGGGGCGCCAGGGCGATGTCGGCCCGGCAGGCACTGCGGCTCGGCACCATCGGCGGGGCCCGGGTGCTGGGCCGGCAGGAGGAACTCGGCTCCCTGGAGCCGGGGAAGCTCGCGGACCTGGCGCTGTGGCGGCTGGACGGCCTGGGGCACTCCACCATCGACGACCCGGTAGCCGCTCTGGTGTTCGGGGCCCCGGCCCCGTTGACGCTGGTGTTGGTCAACGGACGTCCTGTGGTGCGGGACGGGCGGCTGACCACGGTGGACGAGGAGACGGTGGCCGGGCGGGCCCGGCGGGAGGCGACACGGCTGGCCGAGCTGGCCGGCTGAGCGACCACGGACGCGGCCGGGGGCGCCGGACGGTACCGAACGGGCCGCTCGCGGCGGAGCCGCGCCCACTGGCCCGGCCGTGGGACCGCCCCCGCGGGAGGCGGACACCCCCTGGACAGTCGAGGCATTTTCCCGTTATCGCCCGATTGCTCCGCTTATCACTTGATTTCTTGCGCGAAGAGGCGAGAATGAAGTGTCTGGAGCACAGGGGCGGCGACTGGAGGGAGCGGCCCCATGGTGCGGTATCCGGTGGTGAGGGTCAGTCCGGACGGCACCACGGTGGTGGAGCTGTCCGGGGAGATCGACCTGTCCACGGCGCCCGAGGCGACCCGCTCCCTGGACGCGGCGACCCAGGGGCCGCGCCCCCGGGTGGTGGTGGACCTCAGGGGGGTCACGTTCATGGACTGCCGCGGGGTGACCGCCCTGGTCCGGGCGAGGGTCCGGGCCCTGGAGTCGGACGGCCAGCTCGGCCTGGTGATCACCAGTCCCTTCCTGCTGCGCATCCTGCGGCTGGTGGACCTGCTGGACTCGTTCTCGATCTACCCGGACGTGGCCACCGCCCTGGCCTCGATGGAGCCGGTGCCGTCGCGGTCGGCACGTTGACCGCGACGGCACCCGGCACCGGCGACCGCGCTGGGAGCGCCGCCGAAGGACCGCCTCAGGTACCCGTCAGGTGTTCCGGCCGGACCGGCACCCGACGCAGGGCCAGACCTGTCGCCGCCCGGATCGCGGCGACCACCGCGGGGGTGGAGGAGAGCGTCGGGGCCTCACCGATCCCGCGCAACCCGTACGGGGCGTGCTCGTCGGCCAGCTCCAGGACGTCCACCGGCATGGTGGGCGTGTCCAGGATGGTGGGGATCAGGTAGTCGGTGAACGACGGGTTCCGCACCCGGGCGCCGTCCGCGACGACGATCTCCTCCATCACCGCGAGCCCCAGTCCCTGCACACTCCCCCCGTGGATCTGGCCCACCACCGCCTGCGGGTTCATGGCCCGGCCCACGTCCTGCGCCGCGGCCAGCTCGACGACCTTGACCAGGCCCAGTTCGGCGTCCACCTCGACCACCGCCCGGTGCGCGCAGAACGAGTACTGCACGTGTCCGAAGCCCTGACCGTTCTCGGGGTCCAACGGTTCGGTGGGGCGGTGTCGGAACTCCCGCTCGAGATCGATCACGTCGTCGCCCAACACCTGGGCCAGGTCGGCGAGGACCTCACCCCCAGCGGTGACGACCGCCCCGTCGCGCAGCCACAGCCCGTCGCCCCGCCACCCCGGGTGGGTGTCGCCGAGCCGCTCCCGGCCGAGCCGCAGCACCTCCTCGCGCACCAGCAGGCAGGTGTTCCGCACCGCGCCGCCGGTCATGTACGTCTGGCGGGACGCCGAGGTGGAGCCGGCCGAGCCCACCCGGGTGTCCGCGGGGTGGAGCACCACCTTGGCGACACCGAGCTCGGTCCTGGCGATCTGCGCCTGCACGGTGACCCCGCCCTGGCCCACCTCGGCCATCGCGGTGTGCACCAGCACCACGGGCTCGCCGTTCACCACCTCCAGCCGCACCCGGGCGGTGGAGTAGTCGTCGTACCCCTCGGAGAAGCCGACGTTCTTGATCCCCACCGCGTAGCCGACGCCGCGGACCACCCCCTCGCCCCGGGTGGTGTTGGACAGTCCCCCGGGCAGCGCCCGCAGGTCGAAGCCGGTGCCGGTCCCCACCGCCGTCTCCCACTGCCGGGGTGGCGGCAACGGCCGGTCGCGGACCAGGCGCAGCAGTTCGGCGACCGGGGCCGGCGCGTCCACCGGCTGCCCGGTGGGCATGGTCGCGCCCTGGGACATGGCGTTGAGCTGCCGCAGGCTGACCGGGTCCATGCCCAGCTCCGCGGCGAGCCGGTCCATCTGGGACTCGTAGGCGAAGCACGCCTGGACGGCCCCGAACCCGCGCATCGCGCCGCAGGGCGGGTTGTTGGTGTAGAGCGCCAGTGCCTCGATGTCCACGGTGTCGCAGACGTACGGTCCGAGGCCGAGCGAGGCCGCGTTGCCGACCACGGCCGGGGAGGACGACGCGTAGGCCCCTCCGTCCAGCACGATCCGGCCCCGGACGTACACCAACCGGCCGTCCCTGGTCGCCCCGTGCTCGTACCGCAGCCGCGCCGGGTGCCGGTGGACGTGGCCCACGAACGACTCGTCCCTGCTGTACACCATCTTCACCGGCCGCCCGGTGCGCAGCGCCAGCAGGCAGGCGTGGGCCTGCATGGACAGGTCCTCGCGGGCGCCGAAGGCACCGCCCACCCCGGACAGGGTCAGCCGCACGAGTTCCCTGGGCAGCCCGAGCACCGGCGCGAGTTGCTCGCGGTCCACGTGCAGCCACTGGGTGGCGACGTAGAGGTCCACCCCGCCGTCCTCGGCGGGCACGGCCAGTCCGGACTCCGGGCCCAGCGGCGCCTGGTCCTGCATGCCGAGTTCGTACTCGCCGGTGACCACCACCTCGGCCCGGGCCTTGGCGGCGGCCAGGTCGCCCCGCCGCACCGGCTGGTGGTGCACCACGTTGGGGTGCGGAACCCGGTCCGCGTAGTGGTCGCTCCGGTTCGGGTGCAGCACCGGCGCCCCGGGGGCGGTGGCCGTGGACTCGTCGGTCACCAGCGGCAGTTCCGCGTACTCGACCCTGATCCTGGCCGCGGCCCGCCGGGCGGTCTCCGGGTGGTCGGCGGCGACCAGCGCCACCGGCTCGCCGTGGTACCGCACCACGTCCCCGGCGAGCACCGGCTGGTCGGGGATCTCCAGTCCGTAGTGCGTGGCCGCGGGCAGGTCGGCGTGGGTCAGCACCGCGTGCACCCCGGGGACGGACAGGGCCTCGGTGGTGTCCACGGAGACGATCTCGGCGTGCGCGTGTGGGCTCCGCAGGGTGTGGCCCCACAGCATGTCCCTGGCCCACAGGTCGGAGGCGTAGGCGAACTCGCCGGTCACCTTGAGGACGCCGTCCGGGCGCGAGGCGCTCTCGCCGACGCCGCCGTGGCCCCGCTGGGCCAGGTCAGTGGGGGTGCGCAGGATGTCCACGGGTCACTCCCCCGGTTCCGGCTCGGACCGGGGCGCGGGCGGGGCTTCGGGCCCCGGGGCCGTCGGGGCCGCCCCGGCGGCGGACCGGGCCGCGGCCAGCCGGACCGCGTCCAGGATCTTCTCGTAGCCGGTGCACCGACACAGGTTCCCGGAGAGGGCCTCCCTGATGTCCGCGTCCGACGGGGACGGCTGCCGCTCCAGCAGGGCGTCCGCCGTGACCAGCAGTCCCGGGGTGCAGAAACCGCACTGGACGGCGCCCGCGTCGACGAACGCCTGCTGGATCGGGGCCAGCCCGCCCGGGGGACCGGCCCCGTCGGCGAGCCCCTCCACCGTGCGCACCTCGCGGCCCTGCGCCTGGCCGGCGGCCACCAGGCAGGCGCACACCACCTCGCCGTCGAGGCGCACCGTGCAGGAGCCGCACTCGCCCTGCTCGCAGGCGTTCTTGGAGCCGGGCAGACCGAGCCGTTCGCGCAGCACGAACAGCAGGCTCTCGCCCTCCCACACGTCGTCGGCCTCGTGCCGGCGTCCGTTGACGGTGAAGCTCACGCGCATGCCCGTCCCCACTCCTTACCCCGGTACTCGTCCCAGACCCAGTCCAGGGTCCTGCGGGCCAGCACGGCCAGCGCGTGCCGCCGGTACCCCGCGGTGCCCCGCACGTCGTCGATGGGGTTCGCCGCGGCCACGACCAGGTCGGCGAACTTCCCCGCGACCGCGGGCGGCACCACCCCGCCGCTGTCCCACAGCCCGGCCTCGTCCAGGGCCTGTTCCAGGAAGCGCTCCGCGGCGCCGGCCCGCACGGGGGTGGGCGCCACGGAACCCAGGCCGGTGCCGACCGTCCGGGTGGCGGGGTGCAGCGCGAGACCGAACGCGCACACGGCGATGACCATGGCGTTGCGGGTGCCGACCTTGGAGAACTGCTGCGGCCCGTCGGCCCGTTTGATGTGCACGCAGCGGATGAGTTCGTCCGGCGCGAGGGCGTTGCGCTTGACGCCGGTGTAGAACTCCTCCACCGGGATGCGGCGGGTGCCGCGCACCGAGGCCACCTCGACCTCGGCGCCCGCGGCCAGCAGCGGCGGGTGGGAGTCCCCGGCCGGTGAGGCCGCGCCGAGGTTGCCGCCCACACCGCCCCGGTTGCGGATCTGCGGGGACCCCACGGTGTGGGCGGCCAGGGCGAGGCCCGGCAGTTCGGTGGGGAGCTCGTCGATGATCCGGGAGTACGGGACGGCGGCGCCCAGCCGCACCGTGTCCGCGCCGACCTCCCACTCCCGCAGTTCGACGATCCGGTTGAGGTCGATCAGGGCATCCGGACGGCGCAGGCCGAAGTTGATCTCGACCATGACGTCGGTGCCTCCGGCGATGGGCACGGCCGACGGGTGCGCCGCCTTGGCGGCGAGCGCTTCCGTCCAGTCCGCGGGACGCAGGAACTCCATGGCCGCCCTCCCGGTGCGGTGGTCGGTGACTGGGGGCCGCCGTGGCCGCCGGGCGGTCTTCCGCCGGTGGCCGCCGCGGTCGGGTGGGGACTGTGTTTCCTGGGGGGTGCTGCCAGTACACAGGGCCGGGGCCGTTCGGGTGCAGTCACCGAAGCCATGAAGCGCCCACGGAACCCGACGCGTCTCCTTGTAGGTTCCTCCCAATCCACCGGGACGGAAAGCTGGCGGTACCGAACGGACCCAGGTGGGCGCGCGGGATGGCACCGTCTACGGGCGACGGGTCAACCGCGCCGGTCCGAACCCGGCCGACCCGGCGCGGGGGCCACGGACGCCGGTGGACGACGGTGACCGCGGACAGCACCAACGGGCACCCCTGGCGGGGCCGGGACGGGGAGACGATGCGGCTGCGGGCACTGCTGGACACCGACCTCCTGGGTCTGCGCCTGCTGGCCGGCGAGACGGAACTGGACCGCACGGTCCGCGGGGTGATGACCACTGACCTGCGCGACCCCTCCCGTTACCTCAGCGGTGGCGAACTGGTCCTCACGGGCCTGGCCTGGCGTCAGGAGCCGGAGGACTCCGAACGGTTCGTCCGCATCCTGGTCGCCGCGGGGGTGGCCGGTCTCGCCGCCGGCGAGGCCGAGCAGGCCGGCATCCCCGGGGACCTGGTGCGCGCCTGCGACCAGCACCGGCTCCCGCTGTTCGCCGTGGACGAGAAGGTGGCGTTCGCGGTCATCACCGAGCACGTGGCCCGGCGCATCTCCGCGGAGCGCGCCGGAGACCTCGCCGGGGTGGTGGTGCGGCACCGCCGGCTGGTCTCCTCCGGCGCCGAGGACGGAGGGCTCGACGCCGTCCTCGGGCTGCTCCGCACCGACCTGGACCTGCACGTGCACGTGCTGTCCCCGATCGGTCGCAGGATCGCCGGGGTGCGGCCCGCGCTGCCCGACCAGGTCGCCACCCAACTCGCCGGCGAGTTGCTCTCCGCCCGGCGGCGGGGCCGGCCGGTGCCGCACCGCGCACGGGCGGACGGGAAGGGGTACTCGTTGTTCCCGGTCACCGGCGACCGCGGGGGGCAGGAGCACGGGGACCCGCGGCGGGCCCCCGTGCTCTCCGACTGGCTGCTCGCGGTGGCCGCGGACAGCGCCGACTGGCCCAGGGAGCGCCTGGACCTGGTGCACGAGGTGGCACGTCTGGTCGCGGCGGAAAGGGACCGGCGCGAGGCGTCCCGCACCGTGCGCCGCCGCCTCGCCCAGCAGGTCCTCGGTCTGGTGCGGGACGGGGCCGCCCCCACCGACATCGCCGCCCGGCTGCGGGTGGCCGCCCCGGTGCTGCTGCCCGGCGTGGCGGCGGTGCCGCACTGGCAGGTGGTGGTGGCCGCCGTCGAGTGGCGCGGCGTCCCGCCGGGTTCGGCCGGGGCCCTGGCCCAACCGCTACTCGAGGAGGCGCTCGCCGAACCCGGTCGACGCGGCCAGGACCTCGCCGAGCGCATCGCGGTGGCCCATGACGCGGTGGAGGCCGTCGCCCTGATCCCGTTGCCGTCGGCGCCGACGCCCCAGGTGCCGCCGTCCTCCACCCCGGTCCGGGGGAACCACGGGGCGGCCCCGGTCCCGGGGGGCGGGGCCGGGTTGCGCGCCGCCGACCTGCTGGCGGCGCTGGAGGCCCCCCTCACCCGCGGGCTGGCCGACGAGGGCCGGTTGACCCTGGGGGTCAGCGCAGTGGTGCACTCCGCGGAGGGGCTGCGGGGGGCGCTCGAGGAGGCGAGGCACGCCCGGCGGGTGGCCGCGGCCCGTCCGGGGGCGGTCTGCGCGGCGGGCCACGAGGAGCTGGCGTCCCACGTGCTGTTGCTGCCGTTCGTGCCGGACGACGTGCGACGGGCGTTCACCGCACGCCTGCTGGAGCCGCTCGCCTCCTACGACCGCCGGCACCGGTCGGGTCTGGTGCCCACCCTGGAGGCGTACCTGGCGTGCGACGGGTCCTGGACCCGCTGCGCCGACCGGCTGCACGTGCACGTCAACACCCTGCGCTACCGGATTGGCCGGATCGAGCAGCTCACTGGCCGGGATCTGTCCCGTCTCGAGGATCGGCTGGATTTCTACCTGGCGCTGCGGATGCGCTGAACGTAAGTCGCCGGCGCCCTGGGACCGGCGCCCTCCCCCGAACCGGTGGTCCGAATGCGCCGCGGCCACCCCCCGACGACGCGAACACGTGACCCATGTCATATTTGATCAGCTACGGGGTCGGCACCCTCTTGGCTTCGGGCCGGGAGCGTGCTGCACTTCGCACATTGCGGACAACACCGGCGTTGCTCGTACCGGGAGGGGCTGGCTGTGGGGGAGACCGCCGAGGCGGACGTATGGCGGCTGAGGTCGCGTGGGTGCTGGGCCGAGGCCGCCCGGCTGCTGAAGGACTCGATGGACGGCGCGCCGGAGCCGCGTGTCGCCCTGCAACGCACCGCGCTGCTCGTGGAGCAGTGCATGTTCACCTCGGCGGGGTGGAGCGAGGCGGAGGACGCCCTGCGACTCGCGGAGGCGGTGGCCCGCACCGACGCCGAGCGGGGGGAAGCCGCCTGTGAACGCGGCTACCTGGCCTACGCGTCCACCGTCCTCGGGGTCCGCGACCGGGCGGACGAGGCGCGGGCCGCGTTGGGCCGCAGCGCCGCCCTGCTGGAGCCGGACTCCCCGGGCCGCCCGCTGCTGGACTTCCGCCGCGGACTGATGGCCGAACACCTGGCCCGCAACGCCCCGGCCGCCCGCGCCGCCTACCGCCGTGCCCACGCCGGCGCCACCGCCCGCGGCGACGCGCTGCTGACCTCGTTCACCTGGCGTCACCTCGCCGGCCTCGCCCTCCAGGACGGCAACCTGGACGAGGCCCGCCACGGCTTCACCGAGTCCCTGCGGCTGCGGGAGTCCCTCGGGTACCTGGTGGGTGTGGCCCCGGCGCTGAGCGCCCTCGCCGACGCCCATCCGGAACCGGACGCCTCCCGCCTCAGGGCCGAGGCCAGTCGCCTGGTCCAGCTCCTCGGTGGAATCCCCGTCTGGCTCTCCGCCCAACTCGCGGCCTGAACCAGCCCGCCCGGCGGCCTGTCACCACGCCGGGGGCACCGCGCCCGCGAAGTGCTCCCGGACCAGCGCCTCCACGGTCTGGAGCTCCCCGGCGACCAACGCCTCGAGCAGCACCGCGTGTTCCGTCGCGTCGGCCACCAGGTCGGCGGCGCGGTCCGGGAGGCGGGAACGCCGGTGCAGGTCCGAGGCGACAGCGACCAGTTGGCCGTTGCCGGACAGGGCCAGCAGCGCGCCGTGGAAGCGGCGGTCGGCGTCGGCGTAGGCGGCCCGGTCCCCGGACGCCGCCGCCTCCACCGTGGCGTCGGCGAGGGGGCGCAGACCGGCCCACCGCTCGGGAGGGACGCTGCGGGCGAGGCGCAGCACCACCGGCACCTCGAGCAGCGCCCGCACCTCCGCCAGCTCGGCCAGCTCCCGGTCGCTGCGCCCCACCACGAGGAACCCCCGGTTGGGCACGGTCCGCACCGCGCCCTCGCGGGCGAGCTCGCCCATCGCCTCGCGCACCGGGGTCGCCGACACCCCGAACCCCACGGCCAGCGCGCGGGCGGAGTACACCCGCCCCGCCTCCAGTTCCCCGCAGGCCAGCGCGTCCCGCAGGGCGCTCAGCACCTGTCCCCGCACCGAGTGGCGACGCGGTCGCCCTGGCCGTTCCGCCGAGTCCACCCCGGTCTCCTTCCAGCCGTCCCCCGTTGCCGCCCCAGAATGTCACCAGCGTCCGGGAAGGCGCGTTCAACGGTGATCCGTTAAGGTAAGCCTTACCTGTTCACTCGAACACCGTACGGCCTTCAGCGGGTGATCGAACGATGCCATTCGTGGACTGCTACGCCCGACTCAGTTCGGCGTTCCCCGGGCTGCGCGTCCATCAGGGTCCGCCGCGCTCCGGGGGCGGCTGGACGCCGTCCACCGCGCTCGCCGAGGACGCGGGGGCGCTCGACGCCCTGATCGCGCTGGAGGCCGCCGACGGGGAACGGCTCTACGGGACGCCCCTGCGGCCGGACGTGGCGGCGAGCTTCGCGCTGCACCGCTACGCCTGGCCGGCCTGCCTGTTGATGTCGGTGCCCTGGTTCCTGGACCGGCGCGTGCCGCGGCTGCCCCCGGAGCGGGTCTCGGTGAACCGGAGCGAGCACCGGATGACCGTGGAGATCAGGGAGTTCTCCTGCCTGCCCGGCGACCCGGCCGCCCGACTGCCCGGGGCCAGGGTCGTTCCCGACGAGGAGGCCCTGCGCGGGGCCCTCCGGGCAGCGGTGGCCGAGCACCTGGAGCCGTTGTTGGCCGCTTTTCGGCCACGGATGCGCCGCGGCCCACGAGCGTTGTGGGGGATGGCGACCGACGAGCTGATCGAGAGCCTGTGGTATCTCGGCCATCTTTTCAACGAGGAGGATCGCGCCGCGGCAGCGTTGGCCGCGCTGCTCCCCGGACGCACCCCCCCGTTCGTCGGGAACGCCGACCTACAGCCGGCACCCACGCCCTCCGGGGCCTACCCCCAGCACGCCCGCACCCGTCTGAGCTGCTGCTTGTACTACACGCTGCGGCCCGAAGAGGTCTGCGCGACCTGCCCGAGGAGCTGCGAGAGCCAGCGTTCCGAACGGTTGGTCGCGAGCTGACGCGACGCCACCGACGCCCGCGCCACCACCCCGGACCACCCCGCTGCCCACCTGTCCGGAAACCCCGTCCGGCCGTTCGAGCGACGGCGAACACGCGGTCGACCACGCCGAGAACGGCGGCGTCCCGTTCCCGTCCCCTAGCTCGAAACGCTCTATGCCCAGTCTCTTGTCCGCCAAGATGGTGCGCGCCCGACGCCCTCAAGGAATGCGAGGCTGGAACCTCTCATGACCATCTCGGACGCACCGCTGGCCTGGGGCCTCACCGGATGCACCACGCTGGCGTTCGCCGCCTTACTCGCGGTCTTCCTGCGCAGTCGGCGCCGCAACGCCGATGAGGAGGCTCCCGCCGACTCCTGGGAGAGAAGCGAGGAGCGCCGCCGGCGCAAGGAAACGGTGTACGGCATCGCGTCCTACGTCCTGCTGTTCTGCTGCGCCGCGGTCGCCGCCGCGCTCTCCTTCCACGGCCTGGTCGGCTTCGGCCGGCAGAACCTCAAGCTCTCCGGGGGCTGGGAGTACCTGGTGCCGTTCGGCCTCGACGGGGCGGCGATGTTCTGCTCCGTGCTGGCGGTGCGCGAGGCCAGCCACGGTGACGCTGCACTGGGTTCGAGGATGCTGGTGTGGCTCTTCGCCGGGGCCGCTGCCTGGTTCAACTGGGTGCACGCCCCCCGCGGGGTGGACCACGCGGGCGCCCCGCACTTCTTCGCCGGGATGTCCCTCTCCGCGGCCATCCTGTTCGACCGCGCGCTGAAGCAGACCCGCCGTGCCGCGCTGCGCGAACAGGGCCTGGTGCCGCGCCCCCTCCCCCAGATCAGGATCGTCCGCTGGCTGCGCGCGCCCCGGGAGACGTTCCGCGCCTGGTCCCTGATGCTGCTGGAGAACGTCCGCAGCCTGGACGAGGCGGTGGAGGAGGTCCGCGAGGACAAACGCCGCAAGGAACAGGAACAGCTCCGGCGCCGCGCCGCGGACAAGGCAGAGCGCGCCAGAATCCGGGCGTTCAACCGTCAGCACCGCCGCTGGCCGCCCCGGCCCGGAGGACGTCAGCTCCCGGCCGTCGCCGGCCCGGAGGCGGCGCTGGCGACCTCGGCTGGCGGCGCCCCGGTCCCGGCGCTCCCCGAGCCCGCCCACGCCACGACCGCGGAGCCGTCGCCCGGCAGCCACCGCGCCCTGCGCCCCGTCCAGCAGAAGGACCCGTCCCCCTCGGGCGAGCACTCCATCGACCTGACGGCAGAGGACGACACGCTGACCCTCCCCCGCCTGGACTCCCTGGAACGCAAACTCAAGGACCTCGAGCAGCAGTTCGGGTGATACCGCCGGCATGAGGGCGGGTGTCGGCAGTCGCCGGCACCCGCCCTCAGCCTGTTGGGAAGGGCACGGCTCAGGACCCCAACGGCCCGCGCGGCCGGCCCCTGTGCGCCCGGCGCGCCAGTCGGCGCAGCAGACGCACGCGGCGGCCCCAGCGCGCCGGATGCGCCACCGCGCCGGTGCAGGCCAGTTCCGCCCGGTCCAGGCCGTCCTCGAGGCACGCGTCGTGCAGCGGGCGCCAGACCAGGGGCCAGGTGAGGCGGGCGGGTCCACGGGCGTCCATTGCCAGGGTGTGGCGCAGCAACGTGTGGTCCGGGTCCACGGGCAGGACGGTGAACTCGTGGAAGCCGTGGAAGCCACGCGGACCGCTGAAGGTGAACCGCACCCACCTCGAGGGGACGTGGGCGGCGACCGTGTAACGCACCGGCCCGTGGCCCCCGACGGCCCCGGGCGCCAGGGGGCGGTCGAACTCCATCGCCGGCCACCGGTGGTGCGGCCACAGCACGTCCGCGTCGGAGGACAGCGTGTCGATCAGTGCCCCCACCGCGTCCTCCCCCGCGGACAGGACGCGGTCGTGCACGTTGTAGACGGCCACGTTGACCCCTCCCAGCTTCTTTCTAGAGACCACTCTCTATTTGTTGTGGAGAGTACCCTCCAGCCCATGGCCCGGCCACCCCGTTTCGACACCGCGCGGCTGCTCGACGCCGCCGTGTGCCTGGCCGCGGCCCACGGCCCCGCCGGGGTGACCATGTCCGCGGTCGCCAAGACCGTCGGGGCCCCGAGCGGTTCGGTCTACCACCGCTTCCCCGGAAGGAACGCGCTGCTCGCCGAGGTGTGGCTGCGGACCGTGGAACGGTTCCAGGACGGCTACCTGGGGGCCCTGGACTCCGCCGCCAACCCGGTGCGGGCGGGGTGCGCCGCGGCGCGCCACGTCGTCGGCTGGAGCCGCGCGCACCCGCAGGAGGCGGCCCTCCTCCTGCACGGCGCCGACGAGTTCGGGCGCGCCGACTGGTCCGCGGAGCACGTCCACCGCGCCCAGCGCGGGAACGAGCGCGTCCGCGCCGCGGTGACCTCCCTCGCCACGGGCCTGGGCGCCGAAGGCCCCCGGGCCACCGAGCGGATCGCCCTCGCCCTGGTGGACCTCCCCCTGTCGCTGGTCCGTCGCCACCTGCGCGCCGGCACACCGCTGCCGGCCCACGCCGAGGACCTCGCCGAGGAGTGCACCGCCGCGCTGTTGGGCGCACCGCCCGCGGGGAGCACCCCACCCCCGGGCGTTCCGACCACTGGCTGAGGGGAACCACGACCGGGACACCCCCCGAGCCGCGTTTTGCCCGCCGGGGCGGGTTGTGCGAGTCTCTTGACCTCGTCCTCCGGAAAGGACCGGTCGTGACGCTCGGCATGGTGCTCGGCGATTCCCCCTCCTGCGCTTCGACGCGGGAGCGGTAGCCCTGCCCACCCCGACGCTCGTGCCCGTGCCGTAGTGGCACGGGTGCCCGCCTGCTCCTCGTCGAACTGCTCCTCCTGTGCCCCCGCACGTTCGACCACCAGGAGCACGTGGTGTCCACGATCCACTGGACCGAGAGCAACGCCCCCCGTTCCGCCCGCTGGCACTCCGAGAACGCGACTCCCCCTCCCCACCGGGTCATCAGTGCCGATGACCGTGTGAAGGCCGACACCGCCTACCGCCAGGCCTGCGAAGGCACGGCCCTGCTGTGGCGGGGCGACTTCCACCACGCACGCCAACTCCTGCGGGCCATGGGCCGCCGCATCGACCGGAAGCCTCCTGGGCGGGGTGACGGGCCGGCAGGTTCCTTCCACCTGCACCGCCGGGCCCGCAGTCACCGGGCCCGCGTACTGGGCAGGCTCCTGGTGCTGCTGGAGGCCGACCACTCCCTGGCCCTGCGCAGGACCCCCGACGTACGTGCCGCGTGCACCGAGGCGTACGGTCCACCGTCCACACCCATGGCGGTGTCCCTCACGGAGTTGCTGGGCGTGCTCGGAGCGCACCAGTGGCGCAGGAAGGGCGTGTGGGTACCGGCCCTCGGTGCCCACATCCACCCGCACTACGGCGTGTTCTCCCCGGTCAGGGGCGAGTACGTCGACCTCGTCGCGCAGGCACCGCTCCCCGCTCCGGCAGGTCGTCGCGCCGCTCGCCGAACCGTTGCTTTCGATGTCGGCACGGGGACCGGGGTGCTCGCGGCCGTCCTGGCCCGCCGGGGACTCGACCACGTCGTGGCCACCGACATCAGCCCGCGTGCCCTGGCCTGCGCACACGAGAACATGCGCCGGTTGCGGCTCACCGGGCGCGCCGAGGTGGTCGGCCCCGCCCTCTTCCCCGACGGGCGCGCGGACCTCGTCGTCTGCAACCCGCCCTGGGTTCCCGCCCGGCCCTGCTCCGAGGTGGAGCGGGGCGTCTACGACCCGGGTGGCGCCATGCTCCACGGCTTCCTGCACGGGCTCGCCGGCCACCTCGAACCGGGAGGTGAGGGCTGGCTCGTCCTGTCGGACCTGGCCGAGCACCTCGGGCTCAGGACGCGTCGCGAGCTCCTGGCCGTGATCGAGTCAGCGGGCCTGCGGGTGGTGGGCAGGACCGACACCACGCCGCGGCACCCGCGCGCCAAGGACCCCTCTGCTCCCCTCCACGCCGCCCGCGCCGCGGAGGTCACGTCGCTCTGGCGCCTGACCGGCGCCTGACCGTTCCGACCCGGGGCCGGCAGCCCCGGGTCCGGCACCTCGAGCCGCTCCGCCCGGGTGCACCGGCGGCTCGGCGGCCCATCAGCCGGCCCCCGGTCAGCTCTCCCAGACGACGCAGGCGGTGCGGTCGTCGGCGAAGCCCTTGACCCGGATCTGCACGTCGCCGAGGAAGCCGGCGAGGCCGGGGGGTGGGTGGGGCGCCGCCCAGCGCTCGGCGAGGGCGGCGGCCAGGGCCGGCTCGCCGCGCAACGGGGCGGCCATGCCCTCCGAGCAGAGCATCAGCGCGTCGCCCGGCCGGGCCACCGAGGCGCGGAAGCGGAAGGCCGGCGGGGCGACCTCACCAGCCGCGCCCGGCTCCGGGGGCACCTCCCCGGCGGTGCCCGGCACGACCCGGGCACCGGGGGCCAGCGGCTCGAGGTCCTGCCACTGGTCCTCCCGGAGCCGGAACAGGCCGCCGGGCCCCACCCCGAAAAAAACCCGGACGTTGCAGTGCGGATCTGCGGGGAGCAGGAGGCAGCGCAGCGACGCCGGGGAGCCGTCCGGATCCTGCCCCGCCTCCTGGGCGTGCAGGCGGAGCTGGCCGAGGCAGCGGTCGGTGAGGCGGTGCAGCCCGGACTTCAGGGCGCCGCGCCTGGCCGACCGGATGTCCAGGGCCAGGCGTTCGCTGTGCCGGCCCACGGCGGAGGCGATCCACCGACACGCCTCCCGGGCCGCGCGGTGCGAGCCCTCCGCGGACCGGGAACCGGAGGCGACGGCGAGCAGCACCAGCGCGTCGTCCGCCTCGCCGAACCTGGCAGCGAGCACCGCGTCGCGGCGGGGCTCGCCCCGGTAGCGGGCGGAGTCACCGCGGACCGAGGCGATCCGCACGGTGAGCCGGCCGTACCGGGCGCCGTCCAGGACGGTGTCCGGGGTCAGGGACTCCAGGTCCTCGGGGTCGGCGGTGGGCCAGGCCGTGGGCTCCGGGTCGTAGGTGGGCGGGCGGTCACCGACGTGGGAGGGCGGTTCCCCGGCGGGGTGGACGGCCGGCGCCAGCGGCTCGGGCGGGGCGACCGGGCCGAGCCGGAAGGACGACGACAGCCGGGGGTCCCTGGGCTGCGGCACCGCCGGCGCGGGGGTTGCCACGGCGGCGGGCTCGACGACGTGGGGTTCCGCGGCGGGAGGTTCCGGCGCGGGAGGCTGCTCGACCGGCGGCTGCGCCGGCGGCGGGGCCGGATCGTGGGCCCCCTGGCCCGCGGGGTGCGGGTCCCCGGGCGCGGGCGCCGGGGGCTGGGGCGCCGGGGGCTGGGGCCTGTGGACCGGGGTCGGCTCGGGGGTCGGCTCGGGCGCCGGGCCGACCGTGGGGGCCGGGCCGAACGCTCCCCCGGCAGCGGGGGGTGCCTGCTGTGCCGGCGCGCCCGTGCCCTCGGCGGAGGGGACGCGGGCGGTAGCCGGTCCTTCCGCCGTCTCCCGGCGAGGCGGACTGATCATCGTGTGGACGCCGTCGAAGCGGTCGTCCACGGTGTCGGCGCCGTCCGCTGGCGCGGTGTCGCCGGTCGGCGCGCCGTAGAGCTGCTGCCACCACTCGTCCTCGTCTCGGTGGCCCGGTTCCCCCTGCGTGCTCATGGCCCCATTGTCCACATCCGCACGGCATCCGAGGGCGGTGAACGCGAAAACCCACCCGCCCCGGAACTCCGTGACATCGGGCACCCTGGAATGCGCGACCTCGTTGAGGGGGAGGGGTGCGCACTCGAGGCATTCACCCACGGACGAGGGCGGGAGAGGGTACCGATGAGGGCTGACCCCTGGTCGATCCCCCGTGTCCGCTGGCTACCATCTGTCGCGATGACCGCTACCCGACCCCACCGCCGCACCGCCGACCCCCGTCACCGGGTGGTCGTGTTCGGCTTCGCGCTCGCCGCGCTGCTGGCGACGCTGGCGGTGTGCTCGGGGACCAGCGCGGTGGCTCCTCCCACCCCGGCGGCCCGCCCGTGGCTGCTGTCCGGAACGAGCACCGCGGCACCCCCGGTGTCCGCGGACCCGCAGCGCTCCGCCCGTCCGGTCACCCCGGTCACCGGGCAACGGGCCACCGGGCACGGGGGCAGGGACGGGGCCGGCGCGGCGCCGGAGGCGGAGGCGGGCCGGGCGTACGGGCCCGCCCTGGTGTGCTCCCCGTTCGAACGCGGCGCCGGACACGGCAGTGGCTGCAGCGGCCCCACCGAGCACCTCGCGGACGCGACGCTGCCCGGCCCCCCGCCCCAGCCGGCGCCGGCCTCTCCCCCACGGCTCCCGCTGGCCCCGGCCGGCGCGGCGCCGGGCCCGGACGGACCCCTGTCCGACGCCGATCTCGCTCCCGATCTGCATCTGCTCCAGGTGATGCGGACCTAGCCGATCGCGCGGGCGGCCCCGCCCGCCCGCGCAGCATCCGCCCCCCACCCCTCTCCGTACCGCCGCGCCGACCCGCGGCGGGGACAAGGACGTACCCATGGGTTCCGCCAAGAAGCAGGGCAACAGCGCCGCCCGCAGGGCCCGAGCTGAGGAGATGCGCCGCGCCGAGCAGGCCCGCGAGCGCCGCAACCGAATAGTCGCCATCGTCGCCAGTGTCGTCGTCGTCGGGGGCATGGTGGGCGGAGGCTGGGCGATCATCGCCTCCGCATCGGGCGACGACGACCCGCAGTCCTCACCGACATCCACGGCCAAGCCGAAGGTCCAGGTCACGGGGGAGAAGACCTGGGGCGGCCTGGCCCGGGACCACGTCAAGGACAGCGTGGACTACCCGATGAAGCCGCCGGTCGGTGGGAAGCACGACGCACGGTGGCAGAACTGCGACGCCATCGTCTACGACAAGCCGCTGCGCAACGAGAACGCGGTGCACGGCCTGGAGCACGGCGCGGTGTGGATCACCTACAACGACAAGGCGGCGGACGCCGACGTCAAGGCGCTCAGCTCCAAGGTGGAGAAGACGCCGTACACCTACATGAGCCCCTACCCGGACCAGCCCGGCCCGATCATGCTGACCGCCTGGGGGCACCAGCTCACCGTGGAGAACTCCAAGGACAAGCGGATACAGCAGTTCCTCGACACCTACGTGCAGGGTGAGCAGACCCCGGAGCCCGGCGCGGCCTGCACCGGTGGGAAGCCGACCCCGTGAGCGGGGGGACAGCGGCACGGAACGACGAGGACCGGGACGACGTGACGACGCCCCGGCGACGGGTGTGGTGGCCCGCCGTGGCCGGCGCCGTGCTGGCGCTGTGCCTGGCGGTCGGGGCGGTGCTCGTCTACTCCAGCGACGAGGCCGGGGCCGCGCCGGGGAGCAGTTCGGTGGAGGCCGGGTTCTGCCGTGACATGGCGGTCCACCACCAGCAGGCGGTGGAGATGTCCTTCATCGTCCGGGACCGCACGGACGACGAGGACGTGCGCGCGCTCGCCTACGACATCGCCAACACCCAGGCCAACCAGCGCGGCATGATGCTGGGCTGGCTGGACATGTGGGGCCTGCGGCCCTCCTCCGGGAACGCCCCGATGGCGTGGATGGCCGGTGAGCACGACGGGGCACACGCCGGGTACGAGCCGCACGACGGCTCGTTGATGCCGGGGATGGCCACCAACACCGAACTGGACCGGCTCCGCGCGGCGAAGGGCCGGGCCGCCGAGGTGTTGTACCTGCAACTGATGATCAAGCACCACCAGGGCGGGGTCAGCATGGCCCAGGGCGCGGTGGACCTCTCCGACAACAAGCAGATCGACCGGTTGGCGGGCACCATGGTCAACGGGCAGAAGACCGAGATCGACCTGATGAACGGCATGCTGCGGGAGCGGGGCTCCGACCCGGTGACGTGAGGGCCCGGCCCGGTCCGGTCGGCCGGACCGGGCCGGCCCTCAGTGCGGGGCGACGCCTTCCAGGGCGAGCAGCCGGCGCTTGTTGTCCAGCCCGCCGGCGTACCCGGTGAGGCCCCCGTCGGAGCCGATCACCCGGTGACAGGGCCTGATCACCAACAGGGGGTTCGCACCCACCGCACCGCCGACGGCCCGGACCGACTCGGGGGCGCCGGCCGCCGCGGCGAGCTGGCGGTAGGTGAGGGTCTCGCCGTAGGGGATGCGGTCCAGGGCCCGCCACACCTGTTCCCGGAACGGGGTGCCCCTCGGCGCCAGCGGCAGGTCGAACCGCGTGGCCTCCCCCGCGAAGTACGCGTCGAGCTGCCTGCGTGCCTCGGTGAACGGGGCGGCGTCCCGGTTCCACAGTGGCTGGGCGACGTCCCCGCCGCGTTGCCCGGGCATGGTCAGGGAGGTCAGCGCGAACCCGTCGGCGGTCTCCCGGCCGACCAGCAGCAGCTCCCCCAGTGGACTGGGCATCGTGGTGCAGTAGACCGTCGGGTACGTCAACGTCCCTCTCCGCTCGTGACCGTGGTGGGGGATGGTGCTCCGGCAGACGGTGTGGTGGGCCGCTGGGCCGCGCACGCCCACAGGTGGTGCAGGGCGTAGGAGCGCCAGGGCCGCCAGGCGCGGCTGGCCAGCTCCGCCGAGCGGGGGTCGCCGGGCCGGCCGGTCCGCAGCAGCCCGTGCCGGACACCTGCGTCGGTGGGCAGGAACACGTCCGGGTCACTCAGCGCCCGCATCCTGATGTAACCGACCGTCCACGGCCCGATCCCGGGGAGCCCCAGCAGGGCCCGCGCGGCCTCGTCCCGGTCCGCCCCGGGGTCCAGGCGCACCGTGCCGTCGGCGAGGGCGGTGGCCAGGCCGCGCAGGGCCCGCCGCCTGGAGTGCGGCATCGGCAGCACGTCCAGGTCGGAAGCCGCCAGCGTCGCCGCGTCCGGGAAGAGGTGGGTGAGGCCGCCGTCCGGCTCGGGGAGGCGTTCGCCCAGTTCCCGGGTCAGCCGGGCCGTGATGGTGCGGGCCGCGGCCACCGTTATCTGCTGGCCGAGCACCGCGCGCACCGCCTGTTCGTGCGGGTCGGGCGATCCGGGGGACCTCAGTCCGGGCCGGGCCGCCACCAGCGCGCCGAGCACCGGGTCGGAGCCGAGGCGTTCCGCGACGGCCTGGGGATCGGCGTCCAGGTCGAACAGTGCCCTCAGCCGCCGCACCGCCGTGGTCAGGTCACGCAGGCCCGCCAGGCGCAGCCGGCACTCCAGCCAGTGCCCGGAGGTCGCGCGCCGGGCCTCGTCCACCTCGACGACCGCGGGACCGCGGTCAAGCCGCAGGGTGCGCCGGTAGGTGCGACCGCCGGGCGGGCCGACGACCTCCTCCACGCCGGGGATCGCCCGCGCGGCCAGGAAGTCGAAGATCCCGGCGACGTCGTAGGGGCCGCGGTGGGCCAGCCGCAGCGGGACGAGCCCGGCGGAGGCGTTCCCCGGCCCGGCCATGTCCCCGGCCCGACGGCCGGCGTTGCGCAGTTCGCTCGGGGTGTAGCCGTAGACCTCCCGGATGGTGTCGTTGAACTGCCGCACGCTGGCGAAGCCCGCCGCGAACGCCGTCTCGGTCACCGGCAGCTTCGTCGTCTGGAGCAGCACCCGCGCGGTGTGGGCGCGCTGGGCACGGGCGAGCGCGACGGGGCCCGCGCCGAGCTCCGCGGTGAGCTGGCGGTGGACCTGGCGGGCGCTGTACCCGAGCCGCTGGGCGAGGCCGCTGACGCCCTCGCGGTCCACCACGCCGTCCCCGATCAGGCGCATGGCCCGGCCCACGAGGTCGGCGCGGGCGTTCCACTCGGGGGAGCCGGGAACCGAGTCCGGCCGGCAGCGGCGGCAGGCCCGGAACCCGGCGGCCTGGGCGGCGGCGGAGGAGGAGTAGAAGCGGACGTTGGGTCGCTTGGGGGTAACGGCGGGACAGCTCGGCCGGCAGTAGATGCCGGTGGTGGAGACACCGAGGAAGAAGACGCCGTCGAACCGCGCGTCCCTGCTGCGTAGTGCCTGGTAGGCGGTCTCTTCATCGATCACGTTGCCAAGTCTGCGGCACTGCCGGGGCTGTCTACTAGCGGATTTCGGACCATGTCACCGCAAGCCGTCTGGGCGGGATGTGGAGAGATTGGTCACCCGAGGTGTGGACGCGGTGGGTAACGGGCAGATCCCGCACGTACACCAGCGGTGACCACGAGGAGCGTGACAGCGGGGAACAGGCACCACGGGCACCAGGTACGGGCGTCCGCCGGGCACCCGCACCGGACAGCACACCGTGCGCACAAGGAGGACAGGGCATGGCCGCCACGATCATCGTCGGAATCGTCATCGTCGCGCTCGGCGCCGGAACCGTCGTCTACTCGTTCTGGCACGAGGGCAGTCCGCTGCATCCGCCGCGGCGCCGCACGCACTCCCCGGAGGAGCCGGCCCGGGGGATGAACCAGCACGCGGGGTGACCCCTGGGCGTTCGGCGGGCCGGGGCCTGGTCGGCCCCGGCGGGCCGCCGCCCACGGATCGGGACGGCGGCCGGCCGGTTCGTGCGGCCGGTGGTCAGCGGCGCCGGGTGACCCCGGAGTCGCGCACCGACTTCTGGATCACCTTCCGCTGCCGTTGGCGCTCGGCGCGCAGCCGGGCGTCGCTGCGGGAGGCGATCCACTCGTTCTCCCTGAGCAGCTTGCGGTAGCTGTCCAGGCGGCGCTGGGGCAGGTCCCCGGTCGCCACCGCGTCGAGCACCGCGCAGCCCGGCTCGGCGGTGTGCGCGCAGTCCTGGAAGCGGCAGTCCCGCGCGAGTTCCTCGATCTCGGCGAAGACCTGGTGGAGCCCGGACTCGGCGTCCCACAGGCCGACGCCGCGCAGCCCGGGCGTGTCGATGAGGACCCCGCCGAACGGCAGGGGCAGCAGGTCCCGGGTGACCGTGGTGTGCCGGCCCTTGCCGTCCACGGCCCGGGTGTGGTTGACCTCCTGGACGTCCGTGCCGAGCAGCGTGTTGGCGAGGGTGGACTTGCCCGCGCCGGAGGAGCCGATGAGCACGGTGGTGCCCCCGCTCACCAACGCGGTCAGCACGTCGATGCCCTCCCCGGTGGTGGCGCTGACCGTCACCACCTGCACCCCGGGTGCCGCCGCCGCGGCGTCCGCGTGCAGGAACGAGGCGTCGGCCGCCAGGTCCGCCTTGGTGAGCACGACCAGGGGCTGGGCGCCGCTCTCCCAGGCCAGGGCGAGGAACCGCTCGAGCCGGCCCAGGTCCAGGTCGACGGCGAGCGAGACGGCGACCACCACGTGGTCGACGTTGGCGGCGAGCACCTGCCCCTCGGACCGCTTGGACGACGTGGACCGGACCATGGCGGTCCGCCGGGGCAGCACCGCGGTCACGGCGAGCGCGTCCGGGTCGAGCGCCACCCAGTCCCCGGTGCACGCCCACTCCATGGGGTCGGACACCCGCACCCGGGAGATGTCGGCGTGCGACGGGACGACGCGGCCGTCCGACGAGGTGGTCACCACGTCGCAGCGCCCGCGGTCCACCCGGACGATCCGTGCGGGCACCAGCCCGGCGTCGGCGTGCGGGGCGAAGTCCGCCGCCCAGACGTCGTCCCATCCGTAGCCGGACAGCGGGTCTGACCAGACCCCCGGCGCGGGTGGTGACACGGGGGAACCGGCTGCGGGGAGTTCCGAGGCAGAAAAACCAGACAAGACAGTGAGAACCCTTCGGGAACAGCCGCCGGGTCCGCCGAGAGGGGCGGTGCTCAGCCGACGGCCGTGAGGTGAACGAGAACGGGTCGAGGTGTGCGGGCAGCGCACAGCGCAGGGACAGCCATCGTCTCTTCACCCCCTGGTGCTCCCGGTCCTGTGCCCGAAGGCCGCCATGGCGAACCGCCGTGGCGGGCTCACCCTACGGGGAGCCCGACCGGCGTGCCACTGTTTTTTCCGCACTCGGCGCGGGGCGGGCGCCGGTGCGGCCCGCTCACCGGGGCAGTGCCCCGCTCGCCCGCGGTGGGGCACCGGCGGGTTCCGCCGGCGACGGGGCCGGGGGCTCGGGTGAGGGCACGGACGGTGGTCCGGTCGTGGTTCCGCGGTGGCGTGCCCGCCGGGCGCGCCACGTCAGGGCCACGGCCGTGAGGCCGAGCGCGATCCAGGTCAGGGGGCTGGTCCAGACCCCGGTGCCGAGCTGTTGTCCCAGGACGAAGACGCCCATGACCACGACGAACCAGCCGAACGCCTTGCGGAGTGCGTCCTGGGGGATGCGCCCGGCGAAGCGGCTGCCGACGAGGCTGCCGACGACGGCCACCGCGGTGACGGCCAGCGCGAGGTTCCAGTCGATCTGGACCCCGGCGAGGTGGCCGGCGAGCCCGGAGAACGACTTCATGGCGATGACCAGGAGCGAGGTGCCGACGGCGACGCTCATGGGCAGCCCGCCGAGCAGGGCGAGCGCGGGGACGACGAGGAACCCTCCGCCGGAGCCGACCAGACCGGTGACCGCGCCGACGGCCAGACCCTCGACCACGATGTGCTTGGCGGGCAGCTCGCGGTGCGTGTCCACGGCGGTCTCGGTCCTGCGGGGCCCGCGGAGCATGGCCGCCGCGGTGGCGAGCATCATCAGCGCGAACGCGACGAGCAGCACGGTGCCGGGCAGGTACTCGGCCAGCCGTCCGCCGCCGTAGGCACCGACCATGCTGACGGCGCCGAACAGCAGGCCGGTGCGCCAGCGCACCCGTCCCGCGCGGGCGTGCGGGAGGAGGCCGACGGCGCTGGTGACGCCGACGACGAACAGGGAGGTGGCGATGGCCTCCTTGGTGTCCTGCCCCGCGAGGTAGACGAGGATCGGCACGGTCAGGATGGAGCCACCGCCACCGAGGATGCCCAGGCTGACGCCGATGAGCAGGGACGCCGCGAGGACGAGCGTGATCACGACCGGTCCCGCAGGGAGGCGACGACGGCGCGGATGTCGGTGCGCGGGCCGCGGTTGTAGGGCAGCTTCGACAGCAGGACGCCCATGGTGCAGGTGTTCTTCACGGCCGCGTACGTCAGGCCCGCGCCGATCGCGGTCCCGACCAGGTGGAGGCCGGGGACGAACAGTCCGGCGAGTCCCGTGGTGAGCACGATGGAACCGGCCACCAGGCGGACCTGGCGTTCCATGTCCCAGCGGGCCACGCCCCGGTTGACGGGGGCACCGGCCGACTCCCAGGCCGTCATCCCGCCGTCCAGGACCCGCAGGTTGGGCAGGCCCGCCTCGGCGAGTGCCTGCTCGGCCTGGGCGGCGCGGGCGCCGGAGCGACACACCAGGACGACCTCCTCGTCGAGGTGGTTCAGCAGCTCGGCGCGGTGCTCCCGCAGGGTGGCCAGCGGAACGTTGTAGGCGCCGGGGATGTGGACGGTGCGGAACTCGGCGGGGGTGCGCACGTCCAGCAGGCGGGGTCCGCGCCCGTGCTCGATCAGCTCCCGCAGGGCGGCGGGGGTGAGGGCGGCGGCGCGGGAGGCGTCGGTGGTCATGGGAACTCCTTGGGGTTCGTGTGGTGCCGCGGAGGTGCGGGCGGGGGGTGCGGGGACGGGCCGGCCTCCCGGCGGCCACGCCGGCTCGGGCGCGGGCCGCCGGTCCGGGGCGCGGCGGGTGGTCAGGCGTTGGCCGGGGCGTTGTGCAGCGCCCAGGCGGCGTATCCGCCCAGGACGTCGGAGACGTCACTGAAGCCGTGGTGGCGCAGCAGGCTCGCGGCGATCGAGGAGCGGTGGCCGCCCGCGCAGTGCAGGACCAGCGGCCGGTCCACGGGAATCTCGTCGAGGCGGCGGGGCAGTTCGCCGAGCGCGAGGTGCAGGGCTCCCTCGATGGAGCCGTTGGCGGCGCGCTCGCCGCAGTTGCGCACGTCGATGACGACCGGGGGCCGCTCGCTGTCCAGCGCGGCGCGTAGCTGGGCCGCGGTCAGGCGGCTGGCGGGGGTGACCCCGTCCCCCATGGCCGCCAGGGCGTCCTCGGGGCCGCGCAGGTAGCCGGCCACCTGGTCGAAGCCGATGCGGGCCAGTCGGGTGACGATCTCCTCCTCGCGGTTCTGCGGCGCGACGACCAGCAGCTCCGTGCCGGGGGCGAGGACCGTGCCGGCCTGTTCCGCGAACCGGCCGTCGGCGGGCACGTTGATGGACCCGCGCAGGTGACCGGTGCCGAACTCCTGGGGGCTGCGGGCATCGAGCACCACCGCACCGGCTGCGCGGCGGGCGGTGAACTCCTCCGCGGTGAGCGGCCGGGGCGCCGCGGCCGGGTCGTAGAGCTCCCGCTGCCGGCGGTTGAGGTCGGCGTCGTAGGAGAAGTAGCCGGGCGCCGCGGACTGGCCCGCGGTGACGATGGCGACGAACTGGTCCTCGCTCATGGGCGCGCAGGCGTAGTTGGTGGCGCGCTGTTCGCCGATGGTGGACTGCTTCTCGGTGGAGAGGTTCTTTCCGCAGGCGGAGCCGGCGCCGTGGGCCGGGAAGACCCGCACCTCGTCGGGGAGCGCCATCAGTTTGTTCTGGACGCTGTCGTGGAGCATGGCGCCGAGTTCCTCGGCGGTCACGCCGACCGAGGCCAGCAGGTCGGGGCGGCCGACGTCCCCGATGAAGAGGGCGTCGCCGGTCAGGACCCCGTACGGGACGGTGTCGTCGGCGTGCTCGTGGACCAGCACGCTGATCGACTCCGGGGTGTGGCCGGGGGTCTCCATGATCTGGAGCGTGACGTCCCCGAGAGCGATGCGCTCGCCGTCGCTGAGCTTGCGGATGGGGTACTCGGTCTCGGCGCGCCGGCCGTAGCCGATCCAGGCGCCGGTGCGGGCCGCCATCTCCAGGTGTCCGGCGACGAAGTCGGCGTGGAAGTGGGTGTTGATGACCCCGACGACGGTGAGGCCGCGCGATTCGGCGTCGGCCAGGTACTCGGACACGTCCCGGCGGGGATCGACGACCACAGCCCGGCCTGTGGTCTCGTCGGCGATCATGTACGACGCCTGGGAGAGGCAGTCGAGGTAGTACTGGGCGAAGAACACGGAAACCTCCGTAGCGGATGGGGGACACCTCGGAGGGACGTACTCCGGGGGTGTTCGGGAAGGTCGCGGGGGCCCGGCCCAGGACACGGGCGTCCGGACACGGGCGTCCAGGCGCGGGGGTCCGGGTGCGGGGGTCAGGCGGGTCCGGGCGCGGCTCCCGCAGCGAGGGGACGGCCCGTGCGGGCCCAGCCCCGGGTGCCTCCGGCGACGGAGTACGCCCGCGCCCCGATGGCGGCGAGCTGGTCGGCGGCCCGTCGGCTGCGGTTGCCGCTCGCGCAGATCACGTACACCGGGCGCCCCTCGGGCAGGGCGGGCGCGGCGGTGGCCAGCCCGGACAGCGGGGCGAGGAGCGCGCCGGGCACGTGCCCCGCCCGGTACTCGTCCGGCTCCCGCACGTCCAGGACGTAGGCCCCGTCGGCCCAGGCCGCGGCGAAGGACTCCAGGTCCACTTCGAGGGTCATGCCATTCACCTCCAGATACCCCCCTAGGTATTACACGATCGACGGTAGGGCGGAGGTGTCGCCCGTGTCAAATACCCCACTGGGTATCCCCGAGATCCGGTGCCGGGAGATGGAAACCCGCTGGTCAGCGGACGGAGCCAGGGTGCGGGCCGGACGGCATCACGGCGGTGAGGCCACCGCGCGGGGACCACGGCGTGGGCCCCGGGAACCCCCGGAGTGACCGCACCGTTCCGGACGTCCGGGAGGGAACAACGGCACCCGCCCCCGCGCTCATATACCCACGGGGGTATTAGCGAACTTCTCGTGGAGGTGGTGACGATGGCCTCGGGGGCGGTGGCGGTGGCGCGTGGCGCTCGCGCTGGGACAGTGGGGGTCGGGGGCGAGGGCACCCTGCCGCGGGCGGGCGCCTCGCCGGACGCCACCCCGCGGGAGCCGGGCGTCGGGGTCCGCGGGGTGGAGATGGACGAGGTCCGCCGTGAGCTGGACGGGCGCACGGCATGAGCCGCGAGCAGTCGGCCGGCGGGACCCGCCCCCACCCACGCCCCACCGTGGGACCCGGGGCGGACGGGCAGCGGCCCAGCGGCTCCGGATCAGGGGCCGGCGCCGGGGTGCGGCTGGGGTTGCGGGCCAACCTGGCGCAGTTCACGCTGCTGGTCGCGGTCAACGCCCTGGTCGGCGGCCTGCTCGGCCAGGAGCGCACCGTGCTCCCGCTGCTGGCGGGCGAGGTGTTCGGGCTTTCCGCCCACACCGCGGCGCTGACGTTCATCGTGGCGTTCGGCGCCGCGAAAGCCGTCACCAACGTGTTCGCCGGCGCCTGGGCGGACCGGTTCGGACGCAGACCCGTGCTGATCGCGGGGTGGCTGGTCGCGCTGCCGGTGCCCGCGATGCTCGCCTGGGGGCCGTCCTGGGGCTGGATCGTCGCCGCCAACGTCCTGCTCGGCGTCAACCAGGGCCTGGCCTGGTCCACCACCGTGATCATGAAGATCGACCTCGCCGGGCCCGCTCGCCGGGGCCTGGCGATGGGACTGAACGAGGCCGCCGGCTACCTCGCCGTGGCCGTCAGCGCCATGGCGACGGGCGCCCTCGCCGACGCCTACGGACTGCGGCCCGCGCCCTTCCTGCTCGGCGCCGCCTACACGGCGCTGGCGCTGGGCCTGTCCACCGTCGCGGTCCGCGAGACCCACGGCCACGCCAGGGCCGAGGCCGCCCGCCACCCGGCACCCGCCGGCACCGGCCCGAGGGCCTGTCTGATAAATCCCGCCTGGTTCGTGACGCCTGGCACGCACGCTCGCTGCGTTGTCGGGATCGTCCACGTACGCCCAGTACGAGGACGACCCTCCGCCTTGCGATCGCACGCACCAGACGCCGCGACCCCCGCCCTCCGGGCGGACGGCGCTACTTATCAGACAGCCCCTAGCGCCGGTGCGCTGAGCACCCGACAGGTCGTCCACCGGGTCAGCCTCGGTGACCCCACGCTGTCGGCGGCGAGCTGGGCGGGCCTGGTGAACAACCTCAACGACGCCCTGGCCTGGGGGGTCTTCCCCCTCCTGTTCGCCGCCCACGGACTGGGCGTCGCGGAGATCAGCGGCCTGGCCGCGCTCTACCCGGCCGTCTGGGGCGCCGGCCAGATGCTCACCGGCTGGTGGTCCGACCACGTGGGCCGCAAACACCTGATCACCGCGGGCATGTTCGTCCAGGCCGCGGCCATCGCCCTCGTCGCCGCCACGACCGCCTTCCCCGCCTGGGCCCTCGCACAGGTCCTCCTCGGGCTCGGCACCGCCCTGGTCTACCCCACCCTCATCGCGGCGATCGGCGACGTCGCCCACCCCGCCTGGCGCGCCCGCGCCGTGGGGGTCTACCGGCTCTGGCGCGACGGCGGCTTCGCCGTCGGTGCCCTGGCCGCCGGGGCCCTGGCCGACGCGTGGGGGCTCACGACGGCGATCTGGGCCGTCGCCGCGCTGACCGCGGCGGCCGGCGTCCTCGTGGCGGTGCGCATGGAGGAGACCCGCGTCCCGGAGACGGCGGGGCCGGGAGGGCGCCGCGGCCGACGAACACGGCGTCACCCGCGCCGGTGAGCCGGCGTGCCCCGCCGGCGGGCGCCGGTCGCGGTGTCCCGCTCCGGCCAGCGGTTCAGGAATCGTTTCCCTCGTTCTTCCGACCGCCCTTGCCGCGCAGGTGCGCCCTCAGGTCGTCCGGGGGCAGGAAGGCCGCCCAGCGCTCCGGGTACTCCCCCGGTATCTCGTCCGAGTCGAACTCCAGCTCCTCGCCCGCCTCCGCAGCGGCGCGGCGGGCCGCGGCGCGGGCCACCATCTCGGCAGCGGCCCGCTCGGCGGCCCGGGCGTTCTCCTCACGCGCCGCAGCGGTCGCCAGCGACGGCCAGACGCGGTCCACGGAGGCGTTGACCGCCGCGCCCACCAGGATGGCGAACGCGGAGACGCCGATCCACAGCAGCACGGCCACCGGCGCCGCCAGAGAGCCGTACAACGAGGGGCCGTCCACGGTGTGGGTGAGGTAGACGCGGAGCAGGAAACTCACCAGCACCCAGGTCAGCAACGCCACCAGGGCTCCGGGGATGTCCTCCTTCCACGGCGTTCGCACCGGGACCGAGACGTGGTAGAGCGTCGTCAGGAAGACCACCGAGAGCACCAGGGCGATCGGCCAGTAGAGCAGGGTGACCGCTCCCGCGCCGAACGGCAGCACCTTGGCGACAGCGTCCGGCCCCACCACCATCAGCGGCATCACCACCGCACCGACCACCAGGGCCACCACGTAGA
This sequence comes from Wenjunlia vitaminophila DSM 41686, assembly GCF_000380165.1. Lineage (GTDB taxonomy): Bacteria > Actinomycetota > Actinomycetes > Streptomycetales > Streptomycetaceae > Wenjunlia > Wenjunlia vitaminophila. The sequence goes on along the minus strand of NZ_KB904658.1, from coordinate 57,009 downwards.
GGCCGAATGACAGCAACCTGGTCCGGACGATTCCCCGGCGCCCTTCGAGCCCGTACATGATGGTGATGGTGTCCACGAACACATTCAGCGCCCGTGAGCCCGACCACAGAGCAATGACGAACCCGAGGGAGATCAGATCGGGCCGTCCTCCACCAAACGCGCTTTTGAGCAGTGGTCGCACCAGCTCGTTGACCCCCTGCTGGGAAAGCACCCGGGCCGACGCGTCAAGAATGTTGCGACGGATGTTGTCAATGGTGTCGATACCGATCAGAGTGTCCAGGTAGCCGAGCGCCCCGACCAGGCTGAGCAGCAGCGGCGGCAGGGACAGCAGGGTGAAGAACGCCGCTTCCGCGGCGAGGCCGGTGACCCGGTACTCCATACAGGCGCGAACGGTGTCCTTGAGCAACAACCACAGAATAAGACGCATCGGCAGTTCGCGTGACGCAATCCTCACCCGTCGAAATCGGCCAGGTGGCCGATTTCTCCGGGCTCGGTGCTTCGGCGACCGAGTCCTGGGTGTTTCACCTGCGGCTTGCACCTCTTTACCGTATCTGGCATGACGCACTCCACTCACACCGTGACCAACCAGGTCCCACCGCTGGTCGGCTATGACGTCTTCGCCAGCGACCGGGCGCTGGCCGAGGGCGTGCTGCGGCACGCCGCCGCGGAGCGCCACCAGGAGATGCAACGCGAACTCGGCGAGCTGGGCCGGGCAGCCGGCTCCGCCCGGGTCCGGGAATGGGCGGACCAGGCCAACCGCCACGAGCCGGTGCTGCGCACCCATGACCGCTACGGCAACCGGATAGACGAGGTGGAGTTCCACCCCGCCTGGCACCACCTGCTCGGTCACGCCAAGACCCGGGGTCTGACCGGGGACGCCTGGAGTCGACCGGACGGCCACCTGTGGCGTGCGGCCGCCTTCCACGTGTGGACGCAGGCGGAGGCCGGGCACGGCTGTCCGGTGTCGATGACGCACTCCGCCGTGCCCGCTCTACGCGCGGAGCCCGAGGTGGCCGCCGAGTGGGAACCCCGACTGACGGCGCGGGCGTACGACCCGGAGCTGCGGGCCCCCGCGGACAAGGCGGGCTGCCTGGCCGGGATGGGGATGACCGAGAAGCAGGGCGGCTCGGACGTGCGGGCCAACACCACCCGGGCCGAGCCGCTGGCCGCGCCGGGCGAGTACCTGCTGACCGGGCACAAGTGGTTCTGCTCGGCCCCGATGTCCGACGTGTTCCTGGTGCTGGCCCAGGCCCCCGGGCGGGACGCCGACAGGCCCGGTCCGACCTGCTTCCTGGTGCCCCGGGTACTGCCGGACGGCACCCGGAACGTGTTCCGGCTCCAGCGGCTCAAGGACAAGCTGGGCAACCGCTCCAACGCCTCGGCCGAGGTCGAGTTCGACGGCACCTGGGCGCGGCGGGTCGGCCCGGAGGGCCGCGGCGTGGCGACGATCATCGAAATGGTCACGGCGACCCGCCTGGACTGCGTCACCGGGTCGGCCGCGGGCATGCGGGCCGCGGTCGTGGAGGCGGTCCACCACGCGGCGCACCGCAGCGCCTTCGGCGGGCTGCTCGTGGACAAGCCGCTGATGCGCAACGTCCTGGCCGACCTCGCGGTGGAGTCGGAGGCGGCGACCACCGTGGCGCTGCGGCTGGCGGCGGCGTTCGACGCGACCGGCGAGCAGGAGCGGCACTTCCTGCGCCTCGGGGTCGCGGTGAGCAAGTACTACGTGACCAAGCGGTGCGCGACGCTGGTCGCCGAGGCGTTGGAGTGCCTCGGCGGGAACGGCTACGTCGAGGAGTCGGGGCTTCCGCGGCTGTTCCGCGAGGCGCCGGTCAACTCCATCTGGGAGGGCTCGGGCAACGTCAACGCCCTCGACGTGCTCCGGGCGATCCGGCGGGAACCCGAATCGCTCGACGCGTTCCTCACCGAGGTCGGCACCGCCCAGGGCGCCGACCACCGTCTTGACGCCGCGCTGAAGGGGCTGTTGGGCGAGCTGGCCGACCTCGACGGCGTCGAGGGCCGCGCCCGGCGACTGGTGGAGCGGATGGCGCTGGTGCTCCAGGGGTCGTTGCTGGTGCGCTTCGCCCCGCCCGCGGTGGCCGACGCGTTCTGCGCCTCCCGACTCGGCGGTGACTGGGGGGCGACCTTCGGCACCCTGCCCCCGGGCCTGGACACCCGGTCCATCGTGGACCGGGCCCGGCCGGTGGCCTAGCGACCCGGTACGGCTCGCCCCGACGGGCGCCCGGTGCCGGGCGCCCGTCGCACCATCCGACCGGGACGGCCGCGGCGCGGGCGGGGTGGCGTTCGACGTCGGCCACGTCGCCGTCCAGGGGGCAGAGGGTCGTTCGTGCGCGACCCGGTGAGCCGTCCCGGGAGTCTGCTCGCGGCCACGGGGGGCGGGGGTTGGTCACGTGCTCTGCCTGCGGCTCGAGGGGACGCGTTGGCCGCCGGGGTCAGGCGGCGGTGTGGTGGGCCAGCAGGTGGTGCGGGTCACGCTCGACATCGTCGGGCTCCACGTCGGTGTGGATGACGGCGGCGGACAGCTTGGGGATGGCATGCAGGAGCGCGTGCTCGGCCTCGACCGCGATGCGGTGTCCGGCCCGGACGTTGAGATGGCCGTCGACGACTATGTCCGCCTCGGCGCGCAGGCGGTGGCCGATCCAGCGCAGCCGCAGCCCGCCGATCTCCCGGACGCCGGGCACCTGGCGCAGCGCGGTCTCGGCCGTGTCAACGAGGGCGGGATCGACGGCGTCCATCACACGGCGGAAGACCTCCCGGGCCGCGTCACGCAGGACCAGCAGGATCGCCGCGGTGATCAGCAGCCCGACGACGGGGTCGGCGAGCTGCCAGCCCAGTGCGGCGCCGCCGGCGCTGAGGAGGACGGCCAGCGAGGTGTACCCGTCGGTGCGGGCGTGCAGGCCGTCGGCGACCAGCGCGGCCGACCCGATCTGGCGGCCGATGCGGATGCGGTAGCGGGCCACCCACTCGTTCCCGACGAACCCGACCACGGCCGCGGCCGCCACCACCCACAGGTGCCGCATCTCGCGGGGGTCGACCAGCCGGTCGATCGCGATCCAGGCCGAGAAGACGGCGGAGGCGGCGATGGTCGCCACGATGACGATGCCCGCCAGGTCCTCGGCGCGGCCGTATCCGTAGGTGAAGCGGCGGGTCGCGGCACGGCGGCCCAGCACGAAGGCGATGCCCAGCGGCACGGCGGTCAGCGCGTCGGAGGCGTTGTGCACCGTGTCGCCCAGCAGCGCGACCGAACCGGAGAACACAACGATCACCGCCTGCGCGATGGCGGTGAAGCCGAGGACGGCCAGGGAGACCCACAGCGCACGCATGCCCCGCGCCGAGGACTCCAGCGCCGCGTCCAGCTTGTCGGCCGACGCGTGGGAGTGCGGCACCAGCAGGTGCCGGACCCGGTGCCGCAGCCGGGCCAGCCGCCCGCCGCTGTGCCCGTGCGGGTGGCCGTGCGGGTGGTTCCCGTCCTGGGGGCGGGGATGGGTGTGGTGGCCGTGGTCGTGGCTCACGTGTTCCTCCTCGTGCGCATGCGAGGGCAGGGCGAAGCCGCCCCGCGGTGGACATCGGAGCGGCACGCCCTCATTATGTGCGTATGGATGCACGCATGCACCTATCAACTGCACACGATGCGCACCCGCGCAACCCGGGCGAGGAACAGTTCTCCCTCGCCGCGGAGATCCTCGCCCTCCTCGGCGACCGCACCCGCCTCACCCTGTTGCACGCCCTCGCGCAGCAGGAGGCCGACGTGACCACCCTGACCGAGGCGTGTGGCGCCCAGCGGCCCGCCGTCAGCCAGCATCTGGCACGGCTGCGCCTGAGTGGCCTGGTCCACACCCGCAAGGAAGGACGCCGCGTCATCTACACCCTGTCCGACGGGCACCTCCGCCGCGTCGTGGACGAGGCCCTCAGCCTGGCCGACCATCACCTCACCCACAGGCCCGCGCACGACTGACCCCGGCACTGCCGTCCGGTGGCGGGGCGCGCAGCCGGTCACCCTCCCCCGTACAGGTCTCAACATACGAGCACTAATCGTCCACATGACGGATACCAGTGGACTGCCCGGAGATCGGCGTGCGACTCTTTCCGACATGCCCAGCGCCGGTACTGACCTGGTTGGTCGACTCCACGTCGACCTCGGCCGCATGTCCAGCGCCATCTGTCCGGTGAACTGAGCCCTTCCCACGGCACCGTCCCTCGCCCTCCGCAGCGCCGCGGACGGGCGGACGCCCCGTCGGGCCACCGCGTTCCCCTCACTCCGACCGCCCGTGCGGTCTCCCTGGCCGTGCCCTTCCGCGGGCACCGTACACCCCTGCCTACCTGCCTGTTCGCTGACAAGGATCACCATGGCCGCCAGCACGCAACCCCCTAGTGACGCCACCTCACCCGAGCCGGCCACGGCGCGCCGTGCGGCCGTCCCGGCGACGGCACCGGCGGCGCGGCGTGCCGGCGGCGCCCCGGAGGGCACCGCGGTCGCGGGCGGCAGGACGGGGCGGCACCGCGGCGAGGGCCAGTGGGCGATGGGCCACTTCACCCCGCTGAACGCCAACGAGCAGACCAAGAAGGACGACGACGGTCTCAACGTGCGGACACGCATTGAGACGGTGTACGCGCAGCGGGGCTTCGACTCCATCGACCCGGCCGACCTGCGCGGGCGCATGCGCTGGTGGGGGCTGTACACCCAGCGACGGCCCGGCATCGACGGCGGCAGGACTGCCGTCCTGGAACCGCACGAACTCGACGACGAGTACTTCATGCTCCGCGTCCGGATCGACGGCGGACGGCTGACGGTGTCCCAGTTGCGCACCATCGGTGAGGTCTCGGAGGAGTTCGCCCGGGGCACCGCGGACATCACCGACCGCCAGAACATCCAGCTCCACTGGATACGGATCGAGGACGTGCCGGAGATCTGGCGCCGTCTCGAAGGGGTGGGTCTGTCCACCACGGAGGCGTGCGGGGACACCCCGAGGGTCATCGTCGGCTCCCCCGTGGCCGGCATCGCCGAGGACGAGATCATCGACGGGACCCCGGCCATCGAGGAGATCCACGACCGGTACATCGGCAGCAGGGAGTTCTCCAACCTGCCGCGCAAGTTCAAGACCGCGATCTCCGGCTCCCCGCAGCTCGACGTGGTGCACGAGATCAACGACGTCGCGTTCGTGGGGGTGCGCCACCCCGAACTCGGCCCCGGGTTCGACCTGTGGGTCGGCGGCGGCCTGTCCACCAACCCCAGGCTCGGTGTCCGACTGGGCGCCTGGGTTCCGCTCGCCGAGGTGCCCGAGGTGTGGGCCGGGGTGGTCGGCATCTTCCGCGACTACGGCTACCGCCGGCTGCGGAACAGGGCCCGGCTGAAGTTCCTGGTCGCCGACTGGGGCCCGGAACGCTTCCGCCAGGTCCTCCAGGACGAGTACCTGGGACGGCGGTTGGCCGACGGCCCCGCCCCCGAGCAGCCCGCCGGGCAGTGGCGGGACCACGTCGGGGTCCACCGGCAGCGGGACGGGCGCTACTACGTCGGCTTCGCCCCCCGGGTCGGCCGGATGGACGGGGCCACCCTCACCAAGGTGGCGGAGCTGGCCGCCGGTCACGGCTCGGGGCGGCTGCGGACCACCGTCGAACAGAAGATGATCGTGTTGGACGTCGCGGGCGACCGGGTGGCGTCCCTGGTCAACGGACTGGAGGCGCTGGGTCTTCGGGTCAACCCGTCGCCGTTCAGGCGGGGGACCATGGCCTGCACCGGGATCGAGTTCTGCAAGCTCGCCATCGTGGAGACCAAGGCCCGCGGTGAACTGCTCATCGAGGAGCTGGAGCGTCGGCTGCCCGACTACGACCAGCCGATCAGCGTCAACATCAACGGCTGCCCGAACGCCTGCGCCCGCATCCAGGTCGCGGACATCGGCCTCAAGGGACAGTTGGTCACCGACGACCAGGGACGCCAGGTGGAGGGTTACCAGGTCCACCTCGGCGGGGCCCTGGGACTGGAGCCGGGCCTCGGCCGCAAGGTGCGCGGCCTGAAGGTCACCGCCGACGAACTCCCCGACTACGTCGAGAGGTTGCTCCTGCGCTACCGGGCCGAGCGCCAGGGGGACGAGCGGTTCGCCCAGTGGGCGGCCCGCGCCGACCAGGAGGCCCTGCGGTGACCGACCAGCGGATGACGCCGTTCCACTGCCCCTACTGCGGCGAGGAGGACCTGCGCCCGTCCGGGAGCGGCCCCGGCACCTGGGACTGCGCGTCCTGCGCCCGCGCGTTCCGACTGTCGTTCCTCGGCCTCCTCGCCCCGGGTCGCCCGGGCGGGCCCGACGTCAGGACCACCGCCCACCGGACGTCCACCGGCGCGGACCACCGACCGATCGGAGAGGGGGACCCCGGTGAGCACCGCTGAGCGCACCCCGGAGGAGCTCAGGGAGCTGGCGCTGCGGGCCGGCCGTGAGCTGGAGGAGGCGCCCGCGCTCGAGGTCCTGCGCTGGGCGGCCGAGGAGTTCGGCAGCCGGTTCTGCGTGACGTCCTCGATGGAGGACGCGGTGGTGACCCACCTCGCGTCCCGGGTCCTGCCCGGCGTGGACGTGGTGTTCCTGGACACCGGCTACCACTTCCCGGAGACCATCGGCACCCGGGACGCGGTGGCCGCGGTCCACGACGTCAACGTGATCACCCTGACCCCGCGGCTCACCGTCGCCGAGCAGGACGCCGAGTACGGCCCCCGGCTGCACGACCGCGACCCGGAACGGTGCTGCGCCCTGCGCAAGGTGGAGCCGCTGCGCGAGGGCCTCGCCGGCTACCACGCCTGGGCGACCGGGCTGCGCCGGGACGAGGCGCCGACCCGGGCGAACACCCCCGTCGTGGGCTGGGACGCCCGCCGGGGCAAGGTGAAGGTCTCCCCGATCGCCCGGTGGACCCAGGACGACGTGGACGCCTACGTCGCCGAGCACGCGGTGCTCACCAACCCGCTGCTGACCGACGGCTACCGCTCGGTGGGCTGCGCGCCGTGCACCCGTCGGGTGGTGGACGGGGAGGACGCCCGGGCCGGTCGTTGGGCCGGCCTGGCCAAGACCGAATGCGGACTGCACACATGACGAGCGAACAGCGGACCGGGGAGCGGGCAGCGCACCCGGCGGACGTGCGGCAGCGGGGCGCCACGGTGTGGCTCACCGGCCTGCCGAGCGCGGGCAAGACCACCATCGCCGAGGCGCTGGCGTCCCAACTGCGGGCGGACGGCCACCGGGTGGAGGTGCTCGACGGGGACGAGGTGCGCGCCTTCCTCTCCGCCGGGCTCGGCTTCTCCCGCGAGGACCGGCACCTCAACGTGCGGCGGATCGGCTTCGTCGCCGAACTGCTGGCCTCACACGGGGTGAAGGTGCTCGCCCCGGTGATCGCCCCGTACGCGGACAGCCGGCGGTCGGTGCGCGAGCACCACCGGGGCACCGGCACCCCGTTCCTCGAGGTGCACGTGGCCACGCCGGTGGACGTCTGCGCGGACCGGGACGTCAAGGGCCTGTACGCCAGGCAGCGGGCCGGCCAGCTCTCCGGGCTCACCGGGGTGGACGACCCGTACGAGGTCCCGGCCGACCCGGACCTGCGGGTCGAGGCGCACCGGCAGACGGTCCAGGAGTCGGTGGCCGCGCTGCGGGAGCTGCTCGACCAACGGGGGCTGGCATGAACGGCGCCCGGCCGCGGCGCCCCCGGCGCGGCGGAGGACAGACGAACGGCACTTCGCACCGGAAACCGGAGGGCGCAGCATGACGACCGCCGCGACCGCGACCACGCGCGGACAGCAGGAACCGCACACCCTCAGCCACCTGGACACCCTGGAGTCCGAAGCGGTGCACATCTTCCGCGAGGTGGCCGGCGAGTTCGAGCGCCCGGTGCTGCTGTTCTCCGGTGGCAAGGACTCGATCACCATGCTGCACCTGGCGCTGAAGGCGTTCTGGCCGGCCCCGGTCCCGTTCGCCCTGCTGCACGTGGACACCGGGCACAACTTCCCCGAGGTCATCGCCTACCGGGACCGGGTGGTCGCGGAACACGGGCTGCGTCTGGTGGTGGCCAGCGTCCAGCGGTACATCGACGAGGGCAGGTTGCGGGAGCGCCCGGACGGCACCCGCAACCCGTTGCAGACCGTCCCGCTGCTCGACGCCATCGAGCGGGGCGGCTTCGACGCGGTGTTCGGCGGTGGCCGCCGGGACGAGGAGAAGGCGCGCGCCAAGGAGCGGGTGTTCTCGCTGCGGGACGAGTTCGGGGCCTGGGACCCCCGCCGGCAGCGTCCCGAGCTGTGGCAGCTCTACAACGGCAGGTACGCGCCCGGGGAGCACGTGCGGGTGTTCCCGCTGTCGAACTGGACCGAGCTGGACGTGTGGCAGTACGTGCTGCGGGAGCGGATCGCGCTTCCGGAGATCTACTTCGCGCACCGGCGGGAGGTGTTCCGGCGCGCCGGGATGTGGTTGGCGCCCGGCGACTGGGGCGGCCCGGGGGACGGCGAGGCGGTGGAACCGCGCACGGTGCGCTACCGCACCGTCGGTGACATGTCCTGCACCGGCGCGGTGGAGTCCGACGCCACCACCGTCGAGCAGGTGATCAGCGAGATCACGGCGAGCCGGCTCACCGAGCGCGGCGCGACCAGGGCCGACGACCGGCTGTCCGAGGCCGCCATGGAGGACCGCAAGCGCGAGGGGTACTTCTAGCATGAGCACGATCACCGAGGAGACCCGGGTGGCCAACGCCCCGCTGCTGCGCCTCGCCACCGCCGGTTCCGTGGACGACGGCAAGTCCACCCTGGTGGGCCGGCTGCTGCACGACTCCAAGTCGATCCTGGCCGACCAGTTGGAGGCGGTGGAACACGCCTCGCGCAGCCGCGGTGCGACGGCGCCCGACCTCGCGCTGCTCACCGACGGGCTGCGGGCGGAACGCGAACAGGGCATCACCATCGACGTGGCGTACCGGTACTTCGCCACCCCCCGCCGCCGGTTCATCCTGGCCGACACCCCCGGGCACGTGCAGTACACCCGGAACATGGTCACCGGGGCGTCCACCGCGGAGCTGGCCGTGGTCCTGGTGGACGCCCGCAACGGGGTGGTGGAGCAGACCCGTCGCCACGCCGCGGTCGCCGCCCTGCTGCGGGTCCCCCACCTGGTGCTCGCGGTGAACAAGATGGACCTGGTGGACCACGCGGAGCCGGTCTTCGCGGCCATCGCCGAGGAGTTCACCCGTTACGCGGCGTCGCTCGGCGTCCCCGAGGTCACCGCGGTGCCGATCTCCGCGCTGGCCGGGGACAACGTGGTGGCTCCCTCGGCGCGGATGGACTGGTACGGCGGCCCCACGCTGCTCGAGCACCTGGAGACCGTGCCGGTGGGGTCCGACCCCGGGGCCGAGGCCGCCCGCTTCCCGGTGCAGTACGTGATCCGTCCGCGCAGCGCGGAGCACCCCGACTACCGCGGCTACGCCGGTCAGATCGCCGCGGGCGTGCTGCGGGTCGGCGAGCCGGTCACCGTGCTGCCGTCCGGGCTCACCTCGACCATCGCCGGGATCGACCTGCTGGGCCGGCCGGTGGACGTCGCCTGGGCGCCGCAGTCGGTGACCGTCCGGCTCGCGGACGACCTCGACGTCGCCCGTGGGGACACCATCGCCCCGAGCGGGTCGGCCCCGAGGGCCGTCCGGGACGTCGAGGGCATGGTCTGCCACCTGAACGAGCGGGAACTGCGGACCGGTGACCGGGTGCTGGTCAAGCACACCACCCGGACGGTGCGGGCCGTGGTCAAGGACATCCCGTACCGGCTCGACGTGGACACCCTGACCCGCCAGGAACTGCCGGGGGCGCTGCGGGTCAACGACATCGGCCGGGTGGTGCTGCGCACCGCGGAGCCGCTGGCCCTGGACGCCTACGCGGAGTCCCGGCGCACCGGCTCCTTCCTGCTGGTCGATCCGGCCGACGGCACCACGCTGACCGCGGGGCTCGCCGGGGAGGCGTTCGCCGGGGGGAACCCGCGGTGACAACTGGGGCGGGCACCACGGTGACCGGTGCCTTCGACACGTTCGACCGGCAGGGCGGCTGGGTCAGCAGCGGACGGTTGGTCAGCGGACAGGGCGGGGTGGCGCGATGTGCGCGCTGACTCCGTTCCAGGGCCCCACGGCCCGGTTCCGCCGCTCCCCCGTCCTGCCCTGCGCGCCCTGAACGGCGCGTGCCCCACCGAGAGGAAAACCCGTGGCCCCCGTCCGTCCCACCCGTTCCAGAACCACCCGCCCGCGCCGTGCGCTGGCCCTCGTCCTGTTCCTCCCGCTGGTCGCCGCCCTCGGGGCCTGCGGCTACGGTTCCCGAGCCGACGACGGGGACGGGGAGCCGGCGCCCGTGGCGGCCGGCGCCGAGCCGCTCAGCACGGACCAGGTGCGCCTGGGGTACTTCGCCAACGTCACCCACGCCACCCCCCTGGTGGGCCTGGAGAAGGGCCTGATCGCCAAGGAACTGGGCGGCACGAGGATCAAACGGCAGGTGTTCAACGCGGGGCCCGCCGCGATCGAGGCGCTCAACGCCGGGTCGATCGACATGAGCTGGATCGGTCCCTCGCCGTCGATCAACGGCTATGTCCGTTCCCACGGCGAGAACCTGCGGATCGTCGCCGGGGCCACCTCGGGAGGCGCCTCCCTGGTGGTCAACCCCGACCGGGTCAGGGACCGCAACGACCTGGAGGGCAAGCGGATCGCCACCCCGCAGCTCGGCAACACCCAGGACGTGGCGCTGCTGAACTACCTGTCCGGGCACGGGTACCGGGTGGACGCCCAGACCGGGGCCGGCGACGTCAAGGTCATCCGTCAGGACAACAAGGAGATCCCCAACTCCTTCCGGCGCGGCGACCTGGACGGGGCCTGGGTACCCGAACCGACCGCCGCCAAGCTCGTCTCGTCCGGGGGGAAGGTGCTCCTGGACGAGCGGGAGCTGTGGCCGGGCGGCAGGTTCGTCACGACCAACCTCATCGTCTCCCAGTCCTTCCTGGAGGAACACCCGGACGTGGTGGAGGCCGTGCTGCGCGGCTCGGTGCGCACCAACGCCTGGATCAACCAGCACCCCGACCAGGCCAAGGCGACCCTCAACTCCGCGCTGGGCGAGCAGACCGGCAAGCCCCTGCCCGACGAGGTGCTCGACCAGGCCTTCGCACAGGTGGAGATCCTGGACGACCCGCTCGCCGGCACCCTGCGCGACCAGGCGGAACACGCCGTCGAAGCGGGCCTGTTGGACGAGGCCGACCTGTCCGGGATCTATGACCTCACCCTGCTCAACACGGTCCTGCGCGAAGAGGGCCGCGCCACGGTGGACGACGCCGGTCTCGGCGTCGGCTGACGAAGCGTTGGCGGGACCGCTCCACCCGGGGCGGTCCCGCCGTCCCAGAACAAGGAGGTGACCCATGGCGGCATCCACGCTCACCGAGGTCGGTCCGGGTGCGGTGACCGAGGCCGTCGGAGCCCCGGCCGTCCGCCTCGGCCAGGTGTCCAAGAGCTTCGGCCGCCCGGGCGCGGCACAGACGGTGTTGGACGGCATCAGCCTCGACGTGGCCCCCGGGGAGTTCGTCTGCCTGCTGGGCGCGTCCGGGTGCGGCAAGTCCACCCTGCTGAACCTGGTGGCCGGCCTGGACCGGCCGTCGTCGGGGACCATCGAGGTGCCGGGCGGGCGCCCCGCCCTGATGTTCCAGGAGCACGCGCTGTTCCCGTGGCTGACGGCGGGCCGGAACGTGGAGTTGGCGCTGCGGCTGCGCGGGGTGCCGCGGGCCGAGCGCCGGGAGCGGGCCGAACGCCTGCTGGACCTGGTCCGGCTCCGCGGCGCCCACGGCAAGCGGGTGCATGAGCTGTCCGGGGGGATGCGGCAGCGGGTGGCACTGGCCCGGGCGCTGGCCCAGGCCAGCCCGGTGCTGCTGATGGACGAGCCGTTCGCCGCGTTGGACGCGATCACCCGGGACGTGCTGCACGAGGAGCTGACCCACCTGTGGTCCGAGACCCGGCTCAGCGTGCTGTTCGTGACGCACAACGTGCGGGAGGCGGTGCGGCTCGCCCAGCGGGTGGTGCTGCTCTCCTCCAGGCCCGGCCGGATCGCGCGTGAGTGGACCATCGACCTGCCGCAGCCGCGGCGGATCGAGGACCCCGGCGTGTCCGACCTGTCCGTCGAGATCACCGAACACCTGCGGGAGGAGATCCGCCGACATGGCCAGAACTGAGGCCGACGCCGGGACCGCCGGGCCCCCCGGGGGCGGTCCCGACGCCGGGTCCGCCCGTCCGCGCGGCGGCCAGGACCGCTCCGAGCACCCCGACCTGGCCGGGCTCGAGGCGGGGCTCGACGCGTTGGAGACCCGCGCGCCGGTGCGGGCGTCGCTCGGTGGCGTCCTGCTGAACAAGGTGCTGCCGCCGGTGGTCGCGGTGGTGCTGGTGGTCGGCGCCTGGCAGATCGCCGCCGCCGCCGACGTCAAGCCGGACTACATGCTGCCCGGACCACTGGACGTCTGGGACTCCCTGGCGGACCTGTGGTACGAGGGCACCCTGTTCGAGGTGATCTGGCACAGCGTCAGCCGAGGGGCCCTGGGCTTCGCCGCCTCCCTGGCGATCGGGACTCCGCTGGGACTGTTGGTCGCCCGGGTCAGGGCGGTGCGGGCAGCGATCGGCCCGGTGCTGTCGGGGCTCCAGTCACTGCCCTCGGTGGCCTGGGTGCCGGCCGCGATCATCTGGTTCGGGCTCAACGACTCCACCATCTACGCGGTGGTGCTGCTCGGCGCGGTTCCGTCGATCGCCAACGGGCTGATCGCCGGGGTGGACCAGGTGCCGCCGCTGTTCCTGCGGGCAGGTCGAACCCTGGGGGCCACCGGGCTGCGCGGGATCAGGTACGTCCTGCTGCCCGCGGCGCTCCCCGGCTACCTCGCCGGGCTCAAACAGGGCTGGGCGTTCTCCTGGCGGTCGCTGATGGCGGCGGAGTTGATCGCCAGCTCCCCCGACCTGGGCATCGGGCTCGGCCAGTTGCTGGAGAACGCGCGCACCAACTCCGACATGTCCGGGGTGCTCGCCGCGATCTGGCTCATCCTGATCGTGGGCATCGGCATCGAGTTGCTGGTCTTCGCCCCGCTGGAACGCCGGGTGCTGCGCAGCCGTGGACTCCTCGCCGGAACGAGTTAGGTTTTGGTCATGAACCTGGTCACTGCACCGGGTCCGCCCCCGGGGGCGGCCCCACCGCCGCTCCTGGCCGTCGCGCACGGCAGCCGTGACGCCCGGCACGGCGCCACGGTGCGGGCCCTGGTGGCGCGGGCCGCCGCGCTCCGGCCGGGGCTGCGGGTGGAGACCAGCTTCCTGGACCGGCCCGGGGGGCAGGCGACCCCCTGGTCCGGGCCGCCGGTGGCACAGATGGTGGAGCGGCTCGCGGTGCGGGGACACCACACGGTGGTGGTCGTGCCGTTGCTGCTGAACCGCGCCTTCCACGCCAGTTCCGACATCCCCGCGGTGCTCGCCGAGGCCACCGCCCACCACCCCGGGCTGACGATCGTGCAGGGGCCGGTGCTCGGCCCCTCACCGCTGCTCGTCGCGGCGTTGGAACGCCGCCTCGGGCAGGCGGGGGTGGACGTCGGGGACCCGCACACCGGGGTGGTGCTGGCCTCGGTGGGCTCAACGGACCCGGAGGCGAACGCGGTGACCGCCAAGGTCGCGCGGGAGTGGCGGCGCACGGGTTGGTGCGCCGTGGTCACCGCGTTCGCCTCCGCCCCCGGCCCCACCACCGCCGAGGCGGTGCGGCGGCTGCGCGCGGACGGGGTGCGGCGGGTGGCCGTCGCCCCCTACGTGCTGGCGCCCGGGTTGCTCCCCGACCGCATCCGTCGGGGAGCGCGGGAGGCGGGTGCGGACGCGGTCGCCGACGTCCTCGGCGACGCGCCCGAGGTGGCCCGCCTCCTGCTGCACCGCTACGACCAGGCCGCCGGCTCCCCCGGCACCGCCCACCCGCCGCTGACCGCCTGATCCCGGCCCCCCGGTGGCGACCGGACCGTCAGACGCCGATGTCCCGACCGTCCCGGCGCCACACCGCGACCACCGCGGGGCGGACCAGCCCGCCGGGCCCGTCAGGCCAGGCCGACGCGGGGTTCTCCACACTGGCCCCGTCCACCTCGCCCGGGTGCTGGACCGCGACCAGCACCCGCCGGTCCTGCACCACCGGGCCGCAGGTCTCCGCGCCCACCGGAACGGTGAGGAACTGCCGGACCCGACCCCGCTCCCGTCCCTGGACGGCCACGCCGAACAGGCCGTCGTGGCTCCCGAGGGCGTTGCCGTCGGTGGAGATCCACAGGTTCCCGTGCGGGTCGAAGGTGACGTTGTCCGGGCAGGAGATCGGGCTGACCTGGTCCTTGGGGAAGCCGGCGAAGTAGGTCGCGGGGTCCTCCGGGTCACCGCAGACCAGCAGCAGCGTCCAGGTGAACCGGGTGGCGGCCGGGTCGTCGCCCCGCTCGGTCAGTTCCAGGACGTGACCGTGCTTGTTGGCGTTGCGCGGGTTGGCCTCGTCCGCGCCGGCCTTGCCGGCCTTGCCGCGGTCGGTGTTGTTGGTGAGCGCCACGTAGACCCGGCCGGTGCGCGGGCTGGGCTCCACGTCCTCGGGGCGGTCCATCTTGGTGGCGCCGACCCTGTCCGCGGCCAGTCGGGTGAACACGTAGACCTCGTCGGCGGTCATCCCCGGCACCAGTGAGCGGTCACCGCTGGCCAGCGGAATCCACTCGCCCCAGCCGTCGAACTCGCCGTCGTCCGGCAGCGTTCCCGTGCCGTCGATCTCGGCGGCGGGGCTGTCCCCGGTGAACCGGGCGACGTACAGGGTGCCGTGGTCGAGCAGGGTCATGTTGTGCTCGCGGGCGGCCCGGCTGTCACCGCGCCTGACCCGCCGGTCGGAGACGAACTTGTACAGGTAGTCGAAGCGTTCGTCGTCCCCCATGTAGATCACGGGACGGCCGTCGGCGGTGAGCCGGGGCTGCGCCGCCTCGTGCTTGAAGCGCCCCAGGGCGGTGCGCTTGCGCGGGGTGGACTCCGGGTCGTAGGGGTCGAGTTCGACGATGTAGCCGAAGCGGTGCGACTCGTTCGGCTCCCTGGTGACGTCGAAGCGCTGGTCGAACTGCTCCCACTTGCGGGTGCTCGCGGCGCCGGACATGCCGTAGCGGGCGAGCCTGGCCTTGGCCTGCGGGTCGGTGACCGCGCCGGCGTTGGCGAAGTACTGGTTGAAGTTCTCCTCCGCGGACAGCACCGTGCCCCACGGAGTCGTGCCGCCGGCGCAGTTGTTGAGGGTCCCGAGCACCCGGGTGCCGGTGGGGTCGGCCGACGTGCGGAGCAGCGGGCTGCCCGCCGCCGGGCCGGTGACCTCGAACGGGGTGGTGGCGGTGATCCGCCGGTTCAACGGGTGGCGGCGCACCGGGGTCAGGCGGCCGACCCGGCGGTCCTCGTCCACGACGACCACGCTCAGGCCGTGCGCGGCCCAGGCGATCTCCACCTGTTCCCGGGTCGGCCGTGCCGGGTCGTACCCGGCGAACATCAGGTTCTCGTCGGTGTACTCGTGGTTGGCCACCAGCACCTGGCGGTGCGGCTCACCGGGCAGGTCGAGAAGGGCCAGGAAGTCGTTGTTGTAACCGAACTGCATGGCCTGGGCCCGGGCGGTCTGCCGGTTCTGGTCGAACTCCGGAGCTCCCCGCAGGATCGGTTCACCCCAGCGGATGACGACGTTCTGGTCGTACCCCTGGGGCACCGTCACCCGGTCCGCCGTGTTCGGGGCGACCGGGGTGAAGCGCAGGCCGCGCGCGGGGCGCCCGTCGAGCCCCGGGGCACCGCCCGGAACGTCGGACCCACCGGGCCCCGCCGCGGCGGAGGAGACGCCGAACGCCCCCGTGGCCCCGACCGCACCGACCACCGCACCGGCGCGCAGCACGGTGCGCCGGGAGAGCGCGGAGGCGATGACGGCGCCGAGCTCGGGGTTGTCCGTGGGGTTGGGAACGTCGTGGAAACAGGCGTCACCACAGCGGTAGCGGCAGGTCAGCGCGGAGCGCCCGCCAGGGTGGGAGCTCAACAGCGGGAGCGGCTTGCGCAACGGTCCTCCAGGGTGCGGCGCGCCGGCGTTGCGGCGCGGTCGGGGTGGTCCACGCCCGGACACTAGGTCGGTCCACCAGCGCCCCGGCGACCTGCGAGTGAACGCCGAGTGAAACCCGGGCAGCCCTCGAGGGTGGTGGTGTCCCGCAGCGCGGGGGCTGCCTTCGGCGCCGGGACGGTGACGAGCGGAGGGGGCGAACGGCGGGGCGGACCGGTCAGCCGACGTCGGGCAGCCCCGGCTGGTCGGCCGTCCCGAGGATCGCGGGCAGTTCGTCGAACCAGGCCAGCACGGCCTGTTCGTAGCGGATGCCGAAGGCCAGGGTCGCCCGCTGATAGGGGTCGAGCTCGGCGCCGCGCACCGAATCCTGGTACTGGTGCTCCGCCAGTCTCCGTTCGTGGTGCACCCGGTGGGCGGCGAGGTGGTCCAGCAGGGTCTCCCGCTCCAGGAACCGGCCGAAGGAGAGGGTGAGTAGCAGCGGGTAGCGCATCTGCTCCACCCCGGGCGGCTGGGCCACCCACTCCACGAAGGCCGACCGGCCGGCCCCGGTCAGGCGGTAGGGCCGCCGGGAACGGGCTCCGGTGGGGCCGACCACCACCAGGCCCTGCTCGGCGAGCGAGCCGAGTTCCCGGTAGACCTGGCTCCGGGTCAGGCTCCAGAAGCCTCCGAAGACCCGGCGGGCCGTCTCGGTGAGTTCGTATCCGCTGGCCTCTCCCGCGTGCAGGAGGCCCAACAGCGATGCCGCCGTGGGGTTGAGGTCGGGCACGGTGCGTTCCTCTTGGTGATCCACTGCGTGGGACGACATACGGCACCCGCCGGGACAACCGTGACGACTTCCGGCGCGCTCAGGTGCTTACCGTGTCACAACTGTCGCACCGCGTGCACGCGAACGTCGCAGCCGGTCCACCGATCGACCAGAAAACGACAGGCGTCCGAGTGGGCCCACGGGGCGGTGGGCGCTCCGCGGGGGCGCCAGTTGGCCGGCGGACGCCCTTGTCAGCGCGCCGCGGTCTTCTGATACTTCCCTCAGCGTCGGACCGCCCAACCGGCGGTGCCCGCCTGCGGCAACGCGCGATCCGTGGTGTCGCCGCGCCAGGTCTCTCCAACCCGAGGGAGCACACGCGATGGCCTTCGCATCCCGAGCGCGGCGAACCCCCACCCGGCGACCGCCGACACCCGGCAGCGGTTGACCACCGGGCGGGGACATCGGCCAGCCGCGACGCCCCCGCCCGCCCCAGGCACGTCTGTTTCCCGCCGTTTCGCAGGTCGGGGCCTTGACGCCGGGTGCCGCGCCGCCCCGACGTCGCCCCGCCTCCCGCGGACCTCCCTGGAGGTCGCGACCCCGTTCCCCGCCCCGCGCGGCGGCCACCACGGCATGCCCGCGGGGCGGGACCACGCCCCACCCGACGCCGGACACCCCTGCGCCGGACACCCCGACGCCGGACACCCCTGCGCCGCCCGCGGCCCCCGGTCCTCGATCCCCCGGCGGACCACGCCACGGCCCGTGGGAGCGTCCGTCCGTTGCTCCGCAGGCCCAGCAACCGCACCGGATCGGCCAACCGATCGTTCGGTTTAGGACGTGTCGTACGACCGGGTTTCACCCGTCTCCATGGTTGGCATGTATATGGCAGTTGGCATGTACACGGCACTCCCTGCCACCTGCCTCGGCAGGGTCCGACCGAAAGGATCGTCCGTTGAAGAAGTGGCTCGCTCCGTGGAAGAAACTGGTCGCCGTGGCGGCCGTGGCCCTCGCGGCACTGAGCTTCCAGTTCCCCACGGCTCAGGCGTCCGAGCCTGACATCGGCCCGACCGTCGTCGGCGGAACCCGCGCCGCCCAGGGCGAGTTCCCCTTCATGGTCCGGCTCTCCATGGGCTGCGGAGGCGCGCTGTACTCCAACAACCTGGTGCTGACCGCCGCCCACTGCGTCGGGTCCACCGGCGCCAACACCAGCATCACCGCGACCGTGGGTGCGGTGGACCTCCAGGACCCCGCCCGGGTCCAGATCAAGTCCAACTACGTCTACCGGGCCCCGGGGTACAACGGTTCCGGCAAGGACTGGGCGCTGATCCGGCTGCAGACGCCGGTGACCAACCTGGCCAAGCTGCCGATCGCCACCTCCACCGCGTACAACAACGGCACCTTCACCATCGCCGGTTGGGGCGCCACCTACGAGGGCGGCCCGCAGTCCCGGTACCTGCTGAAGGCCAGCGTCCCGTTCGTCAGCGATGATGTGTGCGGGAACGCCTACGGCAGCGACCTGATCGCGGGCGAGGAGATCTGCGCCGGCTACACCCAGGGTGGCACCGACACCTGCCAGGGCGACTCCGGTGGCCCGATGTTCCGTCGTGACGCCAACGGCGCCTGGATCCAGGTCGGCATCACGAGCTGGGGCTACGGCTGCGCACGCGCCGGCTACCCCGGCGTCTACACCGAGGTGAGCACCTTCGCCGCGGACATCAAGGCCGCCGCCGCCTCCCTCGGCGGCTGACCCACGGGTCCGGCCCGTTGCGGCACCACCACGCAGTCCGGCCCGGGGCGAGCCGCCCCGGGCCGGACCACGTGTGCACGTCGGCGGTCAGCCGGCGGTCCGGCCCGAGGGTCCGGCCACGGCGGAGGACGACGGCTCCGTCGGGGCGGGTGCCTCGTCCACCGGCCCGAAGGCGGCCATGGTCCGGGTGAAGTCCCGGGTGGAGAGCAACAGCTTGTAGATGATCATCAGCTCGAAGAGGAAGAGCAGGGCCGCCGCGGTGATGGTGACCGGAGCGATCGCGTTCACCGCGGGACCGATGATGAACACGGCCATCTGGAACTCGATGCCGCTCACCAGGTGGGTCCTGATCCGCCGGCGCACCAGCGCGTTCCGGAACCGCACGTACCAGGGGAAGCGGCTCTTGAAGCCCTGGCTGAGGTCCACCACCTGCGGGCTGTCCGTCCGCTGCCCCGGGATGCCGGCGGTGCCCTGCCCGCCCTCGGCCGGGGCGGCCGGCGTGCCGCCGGCGGGCGCCGCGGGGGACGACCGCCGCAGGGCGTCGGCGGCCTCGCCGGTGGTCTCCCGGTCCGCGTCGGGGTTCTCCCGGAGCAGGTCCTCCATGAAGGCGAGCTGCCGCCCGGTGTGCTGGGTGGCCCGCCCCCCGCTGGCCTCGGCCCGCGCCTTGATCTCCTCGCGCATGGACTGCCGGACCTTGAAGGTCTGCAACGCGTCCACGTAGCGCAGCATGTCGAGGAAGACCACGACCAGGGCCAGCCAGATGTAGTACACCTCGCCGGTCCGCTCGTACTGCCCGCCCATCAGGGCGATGGCGCAGGTCAGCACGCGTATCCGGTCGAAGACGTAGTCCAGCCAGGAGCCGAAGATGGAGCCCCGGCCGGTGAGCCGGGCCAGCTTCCCGTCCATGCAGTCGAGGGTGAAGCTGATGTGGAACAGCACTGCTCCGGCCAGCAGCCAGATCCAGTCGCCCTGGGCGAAGCAGGCCGCGGCGCCGCCCCCCACGAACAGCGCGGCCCAGGTGATCTGGTTCGGGGAGATCCGGGTCCACATCGCCGTCCACCGCACCAGTGGCGTGGCGACGGGGTCCACCAGCAGTACGGTCCACCAGGCGTCGCGATGCTTCTCGGTGCGCCTGCGCACTTCCGCTAGGGGTGGTATATCCAAGAGGTCAGCCAACTTCCAGGATCGACAATCAGCGCAAGAGCGGCGATGACCCCCGCTCCGAAAGGAGCGGCGTTCATCAGAAAACAAGAACCTCGCTATACAACCTTCAGTCGGGGTTCTGAGTCAAAAGAGTGACGTCCACGCGGTGGCGGGCGCCCCGGGAGACGCCGCTGAGCGGATCTGGCCATGTCAAGTTAGTCTGCCCTCATGAACGACCTGTCCTTGACCGAGGGGACGGCCCGCGAGGTGCTCGGCGCCGCCGGGTTCGACGGCGCCCGGGCCCGTCTGCTGGCGCTGGGCGAGAACGCGGTGTTCGCGCTCCGCGAGGGCCCGGTGGTCAAGGTGGGTCGCGGCCAGGAGCTGTTCGCCCGCGCCGAGCACGAGCTGCGGGTGGCACGCTGGCTCGCCGAACAGCAGGTGCCCGCGGTGCGGCCGGTCAGGGACCAGCCGTCACTGGTCCTCGGCCACCCGGTGACGGTGTGGGAACCCCTCCCCCCACCCCAGCGCCCCACCGAGCCCGCCGACCTCGCCCTGCTGCTGCGCCGGGTGCACGCACTGCCCGAGGCACCGTTCCCGCTGCCGGGCCGGGACCTGCTCGGCGGGGTCGAGCGCTGGCTGGGCCGGGCCGGGGAGCACATCGACCCGGCGGACGCGGCGTTCCTGCGGATGCGCCGGGACGAATACGCGCTGGCGGCCCTCGAGGTCAAGCCGGTGCTGGCCACGGGACCGATCCACGGCGACGCCCTGCCCCGCAACGCACTGGTGGGCCCGGACGGGCCGGTGCTCGTCGATCTGGAGACGTTCTCCCACGACCTCAGGGAACACGACCTGGTGGTGATGGCGCTGGCCCGGGACCGCTACGGGCTGCCGGAGGAGGAGTACCGCTCCTTCGCCCTGGCCTACGGCTGGGACGTGACCGAGTGGGACGGCGCACTGGTGCTGCGCGGCGCCCGGGAGACGGCCGCCGCGGCCTGGGTCGCCCAGCACGTGCCTGGCAACCCCCGCGCCCTCGCGGAGTTCCGACGCCGGGTGGCCTCCCTGCGCGAGGGCGACCACACCGTCCGCTGGCGCCCCTTCTGAACGACCGGGCCGCCGACGCCCCCGCTCAGGCCGAGTCGGCCATGGGCTGCGGCTCGCGCAGCGGCCACCGCCCGTCCACCACCGCCAGCGGGTCGCGGCCCCGCCGCAGCCAGCGCTGGAAGTCCGCGGCCCAGTCCGCGTGCCAGCCGATCTGGGTGCGGTGCAGCGCCCACGGCTGTTGGGCGGCGACCTCGGGATGCCGGGTGGCTATCGCCACGGCCACCCGGACGGCCGCCAACGCGTCAGCGCTCGCCTCGTGGGCGCCGTCCAGCTCGACGCCGTAGAACGCGCAGGCGGCCTCCAGGGTGCGCTTGCCCTTGCGGTAGCGGTCCACCGCCCGGTCCACCGTCAGCGGGTCCACCACCGGGCCCACCTCGCCACCGACGCGCTCGCCCAGCGACGGCAGGCCGTGTCGGCGCAGCTCAGCGGCGAGCAGGCTCAGGTCGAACACCGCGTTGAACGCCACCACCGGCGTGCCCGCCGCCCAGTGTCCCGCGAGCGCGGCGGCGATCTCCTCCACGGCCACCGCGGCCGGCTGCCCCTTGGCCCTGGCCCACTCGGTGGTGATGCCGTGGATGGTGGTGGTCTCCGCGGGGATCGGAACCCCCGGGTCGATCAGCCAGTGCTGCGCCCCGGCCAGCTCACCGCCCCGCACCTCGGTCAGCGCCGCGGTGACGATCCGGGCGGACTCCGGGTCCGTCCCCGTGGTCTCCAGGTCGAACCCGATCAGCAGCTCCTCGTGCCACCCCATGGTTGGTCCCTTCCCCTCTGCCTCCCCGTTGGACCTCATCGTCCCAGGCGCCACTGACACCCCGGGCGTGGTGACGGCCGTCCCGCGCACCGTCCGCACCGTCCGAACCGTCCCAACCGTCCGCGGCGGTCCCCGCAAACGATGACGCTACGTCAGGACACTGCCCGGGAGTCGGCCCAGACCCCCTCGAACTCCTCGCGGTAGATCTCGAAGAGGCCGTGCTCCCCGGCCAACTCGCCGTGCGCCAACTCACGGCCGCCGTTGCGGAGCACCAGCACCGGGGACTCCATGCCACGGCTCCTGCGCAGGTAGGACTGGACGATGGCCAGGCCTTCCGGGCTGTCGCCGTCCACCAGGTAGGCGGTGAACCGGGGGGTCTCGTCGAAGACCCGGATCTCGAAGCCGGCGGTGTCCCGCAGCCGGGACCTGACCCGGCGCATGTGCATGATGTTCATCTCCACCGAGCGGCTCAGCTCGCCCCGGCCCAGGCCCAGTTCCCGCTCCCTGCGACGCACCGCGCTGCTCGCCGGGTTGAGGAAGAGGAGCCGCACCCGACAGCCCGACTCGGCGAGGCGGACCAAGCGGCGGCCGGAGTAGTTCTGGGTGAGCAGGTTGAGGCCGATCCCGATCGCGTCCAGCCGGTGCGCACCGCGGAACAGGTCCTCCACGGGGACCTGGCGCTGCAACCGGACCCGGTCCGGGTGGACCCCGACGACGTCGGCGTAGCGGTCGCCGACCAGCTCCTCCACCACGTCCACCGGCAGCCGGGTGTCCACGGCCCCGTGGGCGTTGGCGCCGAGCAGGTCGAGCAGTCGCCGGGCGGCCCGTTCCGCCTGGGCCAGCACGGTCTCCGACAGCGCCCGGTTGCGGGAGACCACGTGGCGGGCCACCTCGAGCTCGTCCAGGGCGAGTTCGAGGTCGCGGCGGTCGGCGAGGAACGGGTCGAAGCACGGCCAGTGCTGGACCACGAGCTCGCGCAACTGGGGCAGTGTCAGGAATATGAGCAGGTCGTCGTCCGCGGGATCGAGGAGGTACCCCTTGCGCCGACTGACCTCGCGTACGGCGGCGGCGCGCTGCACCCACTCGTGGCCCGCGGGACCGGCAGCGGCGACCACCCACTCCTCGCCGTGCACCGGCTCGTACACCGGTCGCAGCACCGCGTCGACCACGGCCCGGAGCCGTTGCTCGACGAGGTTGAGCCACACGTAGGCGCGACCCGCACGGCGGGCACGGCGGCGCACCTCCTCCCAGTCCGCGGCTGCCCAGTCCAGTTCGGTGCCTATCTCCGAGGGACGGGGAGCTGACACGGTGCTGAGCACTCCCTCATCACGACCCTGGTTTCCCTGGTGGCCGCCGTCGGAGGAGGGGAGGACCAGTCCCGAGGAGGTCACTACCGGCACCGCCTTCCCACGGCCTCAGTCCAAGGCCGTCGCGACCGTCTGCCGTCCGGCAGCGATCAAGGGTACTGCCCCCGGGGGGGCGTGCGCAGCCCGATGTCGGGGTGGACTCTGCGGATGGCGCGCCGGTGTCGGGCGAGGCGTCCCGCAGGTGTGCAAACGGGCGAAGATCTTCCGAAAACCGACCAGGGCCGCCCGTTCTGGGCGAGGATGCGCCTGGACGTCCGTCGGGGACCGACTCCCCGTCGGGAACGGCACACGGGAGCCGCCCCCCTGGTGGCGCGCGGGGCGGGCCCCACCCGCCGCCAGGACCGGGCACTCGGGCATCGACACAGGGAGGTGGGCCGCCGCCATGCAGGTCTGGCCGGGACGCGCGTATCCGCTCGGCGCCACCTACGACGGCGCGGGCACCAACTTCGCGGTCTTCTCAGAGGTGGCCGAGCGGATCGAGCTGTGCCTGCTCCACGAGGACGGGTCGGAGACCGCGGTGGAGCTGCGGGAGACCGACGCCTTCGTCCGACACGCCTACCTGCCCGGGGTGATGCCGGGACAGCGGTACGGCTTCCGGGTGCACGGCCCCTACGAGCCCCGTGCCGGGCACCGCTGCAACTCGGCCAAGCTGCTCCTCGATCCCTACGCCAAGGCGATGAGCGGCACCATCGACTGGAACGAGGCGGTGTACGGCTACCACTTCGGCCACCCGGACTCGCGGAACAACCTCGACTCGGCGCCGCACACCATGTCCTCGGTGGTGGTGAACCCCTACTTCGACTGGGGCAACGACCGGCCGCCGCAGCACGGTTACCACGACACCGTGATCTACGAGGCGCACGTCAGGGGCCTCACCATGCTCCATCCCGGGCTGCCCGAGGAGATCAGGGGCACCTACGCGGCCCTGGCCCACCCCGCGGTGATCGACCACCTGACCGGCCTCGGCGTGACCACGCTGGAACTCATGCCCGTGCACCAGTTCGTCCACGACCACCGCCTGGCGGACGCCGGGCTCGCCAACTACTGGGGCTACAACACGATCGGCTACTTCGCCCCCCACGGGGCCTACGCCTCGCTCGGTGACCGGGGCCAGCAGGTGCAGGAGTTCAAGGCGGCGGTGCGGGCACTGCACGAGGCGGGGATGGAGGTGTTGCTGGACGTCGTCTACAACCACACCGCGGAGGGGAACCACCTGGGTCCCACCCTGTCGTTCCGCGGCCTGGACAACGCGTCGTACTACCGGCTCGCCGCCGACCGCCGGTACTACGAGGACACCACCGGCACCGGGAACTCCCTGCTGATGCGCAGCCCGCACGTGCTGCAACTGATCATGGACTCGCTGCGCTACTGGGTCACCGAGATGCACGTGGACGGCTTCCGGTTCGACCTGGCGGCGACCCTGGCCCGGCAGTTCCACGAGGTGGACCGGCTGTCCTCGTTCTTCGACCTCGTGCAACAGGACCCGGTGGTGAGCCAGGTCAAGCTGATCGCCGAACCGTGGGACGTCGGCGAGGGCGGCTACCAGGTCGGCAACTTCCCGCCGCTGTGGACGGAGTGGAACGGCAAGTACCGGGACACCGTGCGTGACCTGTGGCGCGGCGAGCCGGCCAAGCTGGCCGAGTTCGGCTCGCGGCTGACCGGCTCGTCCGACCTCTACCAGAGCGACGGCCGCCGCCCCCTCGCCTCGATCAACTTCGTCACCTGCCATGACGGCTTCACCCTGCACGACCTGGTGTCCTACGACCACAAGCACAACGAGGACAACGGCGAGGACAACCGGGACGGGGAGAACCACAACCGCTCGTGGAACTGCGGGGCGGAGGGGCCCACCGACGACGCGGGCGTGTTGGCGCTGCGCGCCCGCCAGATCCGCAACCTCCTGGCCACCCTGATGCTCTCCCAGGGGGTGCCCATGCTGTCCCACGGCGACGAGTTCGCCCGCACCCAACGGGGCAACAACAACGCCTACTGCCAGGACAACCCGCTGTCCTGGGTGCACTGGCCGGACCCGGGCGAGTCCTCGCTGGCCACGCGGACCCACGCGTTCACCCGCGCCATGGTGCGGCTGCGGCGGGAGCACCCGGTGCTGCGCCGACGCCGCTTCTTCGACGGCCGGCCCGCCACCGGCGCCCACGACGAACTGTCGGACATCGCATGGTTCACCCCGGACGGGGTGGAGATGACCCGGCAGGACTGGCAGGCGGCTCAGGCCAGGTCCCTGACCGTGTTCCTGAACGGGAACGCGATCTCGGAGCCCGACGCCCGGGGACAACGGGTCACCGACGACTCGTTCCTGCTGATGTTCAACGCCGGCGGTGAGCCGTTGGACTTCCTGGTGCCCGACGACCACGGCCGCCGGTGGCAGGTGGTGGTGGACACCGCCCTGGAGGACGGCCCGTCGGTGGGGCCGGGGCGCGAGGTGCGCGCGGGCGAACGGCTGACGGTGACCGGCCGGTCCCTCGTGGTGCTGCAACGCCCCCAGTGAGCCCGGGACCACCGGAAGGGCCGCGAACGGTCACAGAGTGCACGAGTGACGTGACGGAGCGCCACCAACCGGGTAGGTATGCCGGCATGACGACTCAGCCGCCCCTGCCCGGCTCGACCTATCGTCTCCCGTTGCAGCCGGACTTCCCGTTCGCCGCGGCCGAGGCCGCCGTCCCCCACCTGGCCTCGCTCGGCATCTCCCACCTGCACCTGCCGCCCGTCCTGCAGGCAGCTCCCGGCTCCCCCCACGGCCGCGACGTGGTGGACCACACCAGGATCAGTGTCGAGCTCGGCGGTGAGCGGGGCTTACGGTCGTTGGCCGGGACCGCCGCCGCCCACGGCATGGGCCTGGTCGTCGAGGTGGTCCCCCACCACATGGCGGTTCCGGCGCCCGAACACCTCAACCGGCCCCTGTGGTCGGTGCTGCGCGAGGGCCCGTCCTCCCCCTACGCCCACTGGTTCGACATCGACTGGGCGGCGCAGCGGAACCGCGTCCTGCTGCCGTTCCTCCGGGACCGGCTCGGCGCGGAGGTGGACCGCATCGAACGGGCCACCTGGGATGGGGAAACGATCCTGCGCTATCACGACCACGCCTTCCCCCTCCGTGCCGGCACCGAGGAACTGCCCCTGCCCGCCCTGGTGGAGCAGCAGTGGTACCGGCTCGCCTGGTGGCGGGTCGGCCGCACCGAGCTCAACTACCGCCGGTTCCTCACCAGCAGCGGAACGATCGGCCTGCGCACGGAGGACCCCGAGGTGTTCCGGGCCACCCACGGCCTCCTGCTGGGGCTGGTGCGCGAGGGGGTGATCAGCGGTCTCCACGTCACCCACGCGGACGGCCTCGCCGACCCCCGGGGCTACCTGCGCCGGCTCACCGAGGCCACCGCCCGACACCGGCAGCGGGCGACCACGACCACCGGGACGGGCAGTCCGGTCGGCGCCGGGGAACCCGCAGGCAGGGGACCCACGGCGCCCCACCCGGTGTGGACGGTGGTGGAGAAGGTGCTCACCGGCACCGAACGGCTGCCCGCCGACTGGTGCTGCGCCGGAACCACCGGCCGTGAGGCGCTGCACCGGGTGGATGGGCTGTTCCTCTGCCCGGTGGGCCTCGCCGAGCTCACCACCGTCTACCGGGAGTTCACCGCGACGGACCCCGGCGAGCCGCACACGAGCTGGACCAGCACCGCCCGGCGCGCCACCCGCGAGGTCCTCGCCTCCGAGCTGGCCGCGGAGGTGGACCGGCTCACCCGGCTCGCGTACCGGATCTGCGCGCAGGACCTGGCGCTGCGCGACCACGGCGCCGGCTCCCTTCACACCGCGGTCACCGAGCTGCTCGCCTCGTTCCCCACCCACCGGCCCTACGTGGTGCCCGGCGAACCCGCCCCGCCAGGAGCGGTGCGGGCCCTGGACCGGGCGAGCGAGAACGCCGGCTACGCGTTCGTGGTGGCCGAGGAGGCCGCGGCGGTGGACGTGGTACGCGGACTGGCGCTGGGCTCGCTGGGGCGCAGCCCGGCCAAGGACGAGTTCGTCGGCCGGTTCGCCCAGGTGTGCGCGGCGGTACGGGCCACGGCGGTGGAGGGCGTCGCCCACCACCGTTGGTTCCCGCTGCTGTCCAGGGGCGAGGCCGGCGGTGATCCCGCGGGGCCGGGCACCGACCCGCAGGAGTTCCACGCGTTCTGCTCCCACCTGCAACGGGACTGGCCGGGCACCGGCACCGTGCTGTCCGGCCACGACACCCGGCGCAGCGCCGACGTGCGGGCCAGGGCGGCGGTGCTCTCCGAGGTGCCCCGGGCGTGGCGGAGCTGGCTGGAGCTCGCCTCCGCCAGCCACGCGCACCTGCGCCGCGGCGGGGTCCCGGACCGCGCCGCCGAGTACCTGATCTGGCAGACCCTGTTGACGGCCTGGGACCTGGAACCCCCGGACCGGCTGGTGGACGCGGTGCGCGGGTCGCTCCGCGAGGCGGGGGTGCACACCGGTCGGACCAGCCAGGACCGCACCTACGAGACCGCCGTGCTGGACTTCGCAATGACCGTGGCGACCCGCGCCCGCGGCGTCGCCGCCGACTTCGCGCGCTGGTGCGCCGAGCCCGAGCGGGCCAACGTGCTCGGCGCGGCCCTGGTGCACCTGACCATGCCCGGGGTGCCCGACGTGTACCAGGGCACCGAGACGCTGTGGCACTGCCTCGCCGAGCCTGACGGCCTCCGGCCGGCGCGGTTCGACGAGCTCGCCCGGGCGCTGCGGCGCCTCGACGACGGGGGGCCGGGGGCCGTTCCGCACGGTCTCGGCGAGGAGAAGCTCCTGGTCACCGCCACCGCCCTGCGGCTGCGCCGCGCCCGCCCGGAGTGGTTCGGTGCGGACGCCGGGTACACGCCGGTGTACGCCCACGGGCCGGCCGCGGTGCACGCGGTCGCGTTCCTCCGGGCGGGCTCGGTCCTCACCGTCGTCACCCGGTTGGCGCACCGCCTGGCCAGGAACGGCGGCTGGCGCAACACCGTGCTGCCGCTCCCCGACGGCAACTGGACCGACCTGCTGACCGATCGCCCGGTCACCGGCCGGGCCCCGCTCACCGAGCTGCTCGACCGGCATCCGGTGGCCCTGCTGGCCCGCACCTGACCGGCTGGGTCGCGCCCCCGCGGACACGATGGGGGGAGCACCCCGGGGTGTGCGGAGTCGGCGGCCGTGGCCCGCCGACCAGCCCGCGGCCGGCCGGACGCCGTGGTCCGGCCGGCGCGGGGCCGGGTCAGCCGCGCCAGGGGCCGGTCACCGCGAAGGTGGTCCCTGGGGTATAGCAGTTGACATACATGGTCCGTCCGTCCGGCGAGAAGGCGACACCTGCGAACTCACCGTAGTCCGGGCTCTCGGGGGTGCCGAGGTTCTGCCGGCCGCGGGCCATCGGGTAGACCATCCCGGTCCGGCTCACGCCGTACACGTACTGGTCACCGCCGCCGTCCTCGCAGACCATCAGGCCGCCGTTCGGGGACAGCGCGATGTTGTCCGGGGACTCCCCGGGCATCTGCGTGTCGGTGTCGGGCCCGAAGACGACCTCCAGGGTGAGCCGGTTGGACCTGGGGTTGTACGACCAGACCTGCCCGAAGTGGGTGGCGCGGGAGCCGTCCTTGGTCCGGGCGAAGCTGGACACGAAGTACGACCGCCCGTTGCCCCAGTAGGCGCCCTCCAGCTTCTGGGCGTGGGTGATGCCGCCGGGGCCGAAGTCCTGGAGCCGGATCGGTGTCTGGGCGGCCAGCGGGTCCGGCACCGGCACCCACTCCACGTCGTCGAAGCTGGTCCCGGCCTCCTGCACCACGGACAGGTCCGGAACGCCCGGCACCCGCATCGCCTGGAGCTCACCCCCGGCGCGCAGGCTGCCGGGGCCCCCGCGGGGCTTGTTCGGCAGGAACCGGTAGTAGAGGCCGAAGGGCTTGGCGAAGGCGTCCTCTGTCTCGTAGACCACCCCGGTCGTGGGGTCCACGGCCACGGCCTCGTGCTGGAAGCGGCCCATCGCGGTCAGCGGGTGCGCCCCGGACCTGTGGGGGTCCCGGGGGTCGACCTCGAAGATGAAGCCGTGGTCCTTGGTGTAGCCGTTGACGCCTGCCTTGTCCTCGGTTTCCTCGCAAGTCAGCCAGGTGTTCCAGGGGGTCGGGCCACCTGAGCAGTTGACTCCGGTGCCGGCGATGCCCACCCGCTCGTCAACCGGCCTGCCGGTGTGGTCGAGCTCCAGCACGGTGCAGCCGCCCTCTGCGGCGGGGTCGTAGGTGAGCCCCTCGATGGCCGGGACCCGCACCCGTGATCTTGGCCGGTTCTCGTGGTTGCGGACCAGGTACGTGTGGCCGGCGCGACCGAGGAACGCCGCCATGCCGTCGTGGTTGCTGGGCACGGGACCCTCGCCGGAGAGCAGGGGCTCGCCCTCCCTCGACAGCACCTGGTAGCTGAAGCCGCGGGGCAGGTCCAGGAGCCCGGCGGGGTCCGGCACCAACGGGCCGTAGCCGCTGTGCCCGCCGACCTCGGCTGCGGCGGCGTGGCCGACGAACAGTTGGTCGAGTGCCCCGGTGAAAGTGATGCCTGCGCCGAGGGCACCGGCCCCGGCGAGGAGATGACGACGAGAGACGGACATGCTCAACCTTCCTGCTGGCGGACAGGCTTGAATGAACGCTTGGGTATAGCACGCTGTCCATGGCGCAGGGAACGCTTCGTTCTGGCTGTCCGCCGCTGTCCAGGAGAAATCGAGCAAGAAACACCGGGGTAACACCTTGCGGCGACCGCTACAGGCCCTCTCCCTCCCGGGCGAGGGCACTCAGACGGGAGATCGCCCGGAGGTACTTCTTGCGGTACCCCCCGGCCAGCATCTCCTGGTCGAACACACCGTCGAACGGGACCCCGGAGGACAGGACCGGCAGCTCGCGGTCGTAGAGCCGGTCGGCGAGCACCACGAGCCGCAGGGCCGTGGCCTGGTCGGGGACGGGCCGGACGCCGCGCAGGAAGACCGCGCGGACGCCGTCGGTGAGGGCGCCGTAGCGGCTGGGGTGGACCGTGGCCAGGTGGGCGAGCAGGTCGGGGAAGTCATCCAGACTGGCCCCCGGGGTGCGCTCGGCCGCCGCGGTGACCTCGGCGTCCGTGCGTGGGCTCGGGGCCCGCGGGAGACCGCGGTGCCGGTAGTCCTCACCGTCGATCCGGACGGTGGAGAAGTGCGCGGACAGGCCCTGTATCTCCCGCATGAAGTCGGCCGCCGCGAACCTGCCCTCACCCAGCCGGTCGGGAAGGGTGTTGGAGGTGGCGGCGAGCCGCACCCCCGCCGTCGCCAGTTTCCCGAGGAGGGTGGAGACCAGGACCGTGTCCCCGGGATCGTCGAGCTCGAACTCGTCGATGCACAGCAGCCGGTGACCGGACAGCGCGGCCACCGCGGGTTGGAACCCCAGGGCACCGACCAGGTTGGTGAGCTCCACGAAGGTGCCGAACGCCTTGGGCGCCGGGGCGGCGTGCCACAGTGAGGCCAGCAGGTGCGTCTTGCCGACGCCGTAGCCGCCGTCGAGGTAGACGCCGGCCGGGCCGGAGCCCGGGGCCGCCCGCCGGAACCAGCGCCGCCGGCCGCCACCACCCGGGGTCCCGCCACCCGGGGGCCGGCCGCCCAAGGTGCTCGCGAACGACTCCAGCGCGGTCACCGCGGCGGCCTGGCTGGGCTGTGCCGGGTCGGGGTGGTAGGTGGCGAACCTGACGCCGTCGAACCGGGGCGGCGGCACCATGTCGGCGACCAGCCGGTCCGCCGGAACGCGGGGGGCGCGGTCGCTGAGGCGCACCGGGCCTGCCGGTGCTCCAGCCGGCCGTTCCGCAGGTTGTCCGGTTATCGGTTCGGCGGGGCCTCGCTCGGAGGGGTGGGCTCGTGAGGACACAGCCCTCAACCTTACGTCGCGTGACAGACTGCCGGATATGCGCCGCCTGTTCCCCACCCCCACCGGCCCGTCCTCCCCGCCGGCCGCCACGGCCCCTCCCCCGGGCGAGTCGCCCCGCCCGCCCGACGGCCCGGACTCCCTCGACGACCTGGCCGACGCGTACGCCTACCCCGCCACCACCGGGGCCGGCCGCCCGTGGCTCCGGGCGAACATGGTCGCGAGCCTGGACGGAGCCGCCCACCACCAGGGGCGTTCCGAGCCCCTGTCCTGCGCCGCGGACATGCGCCTCTTCGGGGTGCTGCGGGCCCTGGCGGACGTGATCATCGTCGGCGCCGAGACGGTCCGGCGAGAGGGGTACGGGCCGGCCAGGGCCCGGAAGGCGTTCGCGGCCCGCCGTGCCGCGCTCGGACAGTCACCCGCGCCGGTGATGGCCGTGGTCAGTGCCAGCCTGGACCTGGACTTCACCGGCCCGCTGTTCACCCGGCCCGTGGTGCCCACCATCCTGCTCACCGGCGCCCGGGCCCCCGCCGACCGCCTGCTGGCCGCCCGGCAGCACGCCGAGGTGGTGCTGGCCGGCGAGGGAACCACGGCGGACGCGGCGCAGGTGGTGCGGGCCCTGGTCGACCGCGGCCACACCCGGCTGCTCACCGAGGGCGGCCCCCGGCTGCTCGCCCAGTTCGCCTCCGCCGACGTGCTGGACGAGCTCTGCCTCAGCGTGTCACCGCTGATCGCGTCGGGCGACTCCGCGCGGATCACGAACGGTCCCGACATCGCCGAGCCGCACCGGTTCACCCTGTCCGGCCTCCTGGAGGACGATGGTTACCTGTTCACCCGCTACGTCCGCGCCGGACGCCGCTAAGCCATCCGTTTCCGGACAGCCGCCGCGGGTACCGGACCTACTCGATGCTTGCGTCGTCGCCCCGGAGTCGAGCGGCACGCGCCAGGATGTTCCCTGGGGGGTGTGGGTCCTGGGAGAGAGAAGGACGTACGTGTTCACGACGGTGCTGATGATCGAGAAGCCACTCGTCCCCGCCGATGTCGACCTCATCACCACGCTGCACGACCAGGAGCCGGTCTCCTTCGTGCTGCTGATGCAGCCGCGTGGCGACCAGGACCGGCTACTGCGGGCCCTGGACGACGTGGCACTCGGGCGACTGGGCGACGTGCCCCGCGAGGCGGGCGAGGAAGAGGAGGAAGCATCGGCACCACTGGCCCACCGGGCCCTCGAGCACAGCGTCCGGGCGCTGCGCGACGCCGGGAGCGACGCGGTGGGCCAGGTCGTGGAGGGGGACCCGCTGGACCTGTTGCGCTCGGTGGTCGAGGAGACCGACGCCGACGAGGTGGTGGTACTCACCGCACCGCACCTGGTGGAGGAGTTCTTCCACCGTGACTGGGCCTCCCGGGCACGGCACCAGGTGGGCGTGCCCGTCCTGAAGCTCTTCGCTCACAACGAGTGAGGCACCAACGGTGCACCACCACCTGGCCGGCGCCCGGCATCCCCGGCACCGCCGTTCCCCCGTTGTGGTGCAGAATCTAAAGGCATCGCCCAGCGCTGCCGAACCGCTCCACCGGAGCGGCGGTGTGCTCGCTGGGCCGCAGAACGCGCGTCGCACCCGGGGAGAGACACAGATGGCACCGGCCTCCATGGACCGCCCCCACTTCGTCGGCATCGGCGGGGCGGGCATGTCGGGCCTGGCGAAGATCCTCGCCATGCGCGGGGCGGAGGTGGCCGGCAGCGACGCCAGGGAGTCGGCCACCGTGCTGGCGCTGCGACAGCTCGGCGCCCGGGTGCACGTGGGCCACGCCGCGGAGAACCTCGCCGACGACGCGAGCTGTGTGGTGGTCTCCAGCGCCATCCGCGACGACAACCCGGAGACCACGGCCGCGGTCGCCCGAGGGGTTCCGATCATCCACCGGGCCGACGCGCTCGCCAGCCTGATGCAGGGCCGCCGGGCCATCGCCGTGGCCGGCACCCACGGCAAGACCACCACCACGAGCATGCTCGCGGTGAGCCTGGCCAGCCTGGGGCTCGACCCGTCGTTCGCCATCGGTGGGGACCTGAACGAGCCGGGTTCCAACGCCCACCACGGCACCAGCGAGATCTTCGTCGCCGAGGCCGACGAGAGCGACCGCAGCTTCCACCGCTACAGCCCCGAGGTGGCGGTGATCCTCAACGTGGAGCTCGACCACCACGCCAACTACGCCTCCCTGGAGGAGGTGTACGACTCCTTCCTGACCTTCGTCGACCGGATCACCCCCGACGGCACCCTGGTGATCTCCTCGGACAACCCCGGCGCCCGCGAGCTGACCTCCCGGATCACCCGTAAGGACCTGCGCATCATCCAGGTGGGCGAATCCGGCGACGCGGACGTGCGGGTGCTGGAGTTCTCCCCGAGGGGGCTGACCGGGCGGGTCACGGTGGCGCTGCCGGAGGCCTTCGGCGGCGGCGAGCTGACCGTCACGGTGTCCGTGCCGGGACGGCACTACGCGTTCAACGCGGTGGCCGCCCTGGCCGCCGCCGCCTCGATCGGTGTGCCGGCGTCCGACTTCGGCCCGGCCCTGGCCCAGTACACCGGGGTCCGCCGCCGGCTCCAGCTCAAGGGCGAGGCGGGTGGGGTCTCGCTGATCGACTCCTACGCCCACCACCCCACCGAGATCATCGCCGACCTGGAGGCCGTGCGGGGACACGCCGGCGCGGGCCGGGTCCTGGTGGTCTTCCAGCCCCACCTGTTCAGCAGGACCCAGGAGCTCGGCGTGGAGATGGGCCAGGCGCTGGCCCTGGCCGACGCCGCGGTGGTGATGGACATCTACCCCGCCCGGGAGGACCCGGTGCCCGGGGTGACCAGCGACATCGTGGTCAGGGCCGCCGCCGCGGGGGGCGCCGAGGTGCACCCGGTGCACTCCATGGCGGCCGTCCCCGACGTCGTCGCCGGACTGGTGCGCCCCGGTGACCTGGTGCTCACCATGGGCGCGGGCGACGTAACGTTCCTCGGGCCCGAGATTCTCTCCAGGATCCGGACATAACCTTCACCCATGACGTACGAAGTGGAGAAGACCGAGGAGGAGTGGCGCAAACAGCTCACTCCCGACGAGTACCACGTGTTGCGCGAGGCAGGCACCGAGCGCGCGTTCACCGGCGAGTACACGGACACCAAGACCACCGGCGTCTACGAGTGCCGGGCGTGCGGCGCCGAGCTGTTCCGGTCGGACACCAAGTTCGAGAGCCACTGCGGCTGGCCCTCGTTCTACGACCCGGCCGACAGCGCCGCCGTCGAACTGCTCCCCGACCGCTCCCACGGCATGGTCCGCACGGAGGTGCGCTGCGCCCGGTGCGGTTCCCACCTGGGGCACGTCTTCCAGGGTGAGGGCTACCCGACCCCCACGGACCAGCGGTACTGCATCAACTCCGTCTCCCTGCGGCTCGTTCCCCGCGAGGACTGACCCGCCGACGGGTGAGCCCGGAACGCCGCGGTTCCGGGCTCGGCGCGGGCCGGGGGCCGGTGCCCGGCGCGGCGGAGCGCGGTCCGGGGCCCGCCGCGCCGCCCCGGGTCACAGCCAGCCGCGGCGCGCGGCCTGGAGCCCGGCCTGGAACCGGTTGGTCGCCGACAGCTCGTCGAAGATCCGCCGGGTGCGCCGGCGCATGGTGCGCAGCGACACCCCCAGGCGGCGGGCGATGGCCGCGTCGGTGAGCCCGCTGGCCAGGAGGGTCACCAGCGTCCGGTCCTCCTCGGCGAGTTCGGGCGCCGGCGACTGGTTGCCGATCGGCACGGCCCGCGCCCAGTACGCCTCGAAGAGGTCAACGAGGCCGTCCAGGAGGGTGGACTCCCGCACCAGTGCGCAGTGCGCCGTCTCCAGGTCCAGGCTGAGCGGCAGCAGCGCCACCTTCCGGTCGGCGATCGCCATCTTCATCGACAGACCGGGCAGCACCCGGGCCTCCTCGCCGCAGGTGGCCAGCCTTTCGATCTCCTCCAGGCTGCCGGGCATCTGGAGGGCCTCGGGTGAGTAGACGCCCCGCCAGTGCACCCCCTGGGCCAGACTGACGGGTTCCACCGGGTTGTCGGGCGCCAGGGCGTACGGGGGGCGGTCGAGGACCAGCATCTCCTCGCGCGCCTGGTGCTGGAGGCGGACGAACCAGCGGCCCAGGGACTGCGGTCCTACCAGCACCTCCACCGCTCCCCCGGCGCCGTTGCGGTGCCGCATCGCGTGGAACGCCGCGGCCAGCTCGGCGGCCGTGCCGCGCACCGCCTCGAGCTGCGCGGTGCGCTGCCGCACCAGCGTCTCGATGGCGGCCTCCGGCTCCACCGCGGTGTACCGGCGCAGCCGACCGGCGAGGCGGCTGGCGAGCCCCTGGGCACGGAGCCTGGCCAGCGCACGGTCCACCCGGTCGGGTGAGACGTCGAGTTGGGCGCCGAGCTCGGCGGGGGTCGCGGAACGACCACCGACCAGCGCTCGGTAGACCCGTTCGTCGAAGGCCGAGACGCCGACCGAGCTCAGCCCGCCCTCCCCCGTGGTCCCCTCGTCTCCCATGGCCGTGAATCGTGGCCCAAGAGTGCCAGTGGCCGCAAGGGGCCGCAGAAACGATTGCTCGGCAAAGGGCCGGGTCGCTACCACTGAACGATGCGCTCCATATCCTCATCACCCCCCGTACGAAGATCCCTCCTCCCGGCCTCAGCGGCGTTCCTCCTGGCCGTGACCGCGATCGCCGCCGGTGGCGCACCGACGAGCGCCGAAGCGGCGCCCGCCTCAGGGACGGCCAGGGTGTTCGTCCAGTTCGACGCCGACCCCGCGCTCGCGGTGATCGAACGTCAGGACATCGACACGCGGGGCCCGGTGAGCCGCGCGGCGAAGGACCAGCTCGACAAGCGCCGGGACGCCCTCAGGGCCCAGCAACGGCGGTTCGTCGAGGCCGCCAACGACGCGGGGATCGACGCCAGGGCCCGGCGCCACGTCACCGGCCTGATCAACGGCGTCGCTGTCACCGTGCCCGCCGCGGACACCGACCGGCTGGCCGGGCTGCCCGGGGTCGCCGCCGTGGTGCCGGACACCCTGATGAAGGTCAACACCGACACCAGCGTCAACCTGGTCGGTGCCCGCGAGGTGTGGAACGGCAGGGCCGGCGGGGGAACCGGGGCGCGGGGCGACGGGATGACGGTCGCCGTGATCGACTCCGGCGTGGACTACACCCACCGCGACCTCGGTGCGGGCTTCGGCCCCGGCCACAAGGTCGTCGCCGGCCACGACTTCGTCAACAACGACGCCGACCCCGCGGACGACAACGGCCACGGCACCCACGTCGCCGGGATCATCGCCGCGGACGGCGAGGGCGACCCCGACCGGATCACCGGTGTGGCCCCGCACGCCGAGCTGACGGCGTACAAGGTGATGGACGACCGGGGCCTCGGTTACGTCTCGGACATCATCGCCGGGCTCGACGCCGCGGTGGACCCCGCCAACCCGCACCGCGCCGACGTGGTCAACATGAGCCTCGGCGGTCCCGGTGACGGCACCGACCCCCTGGGCCTGGCCGCCAGCGCCGCGGTGGACCTGGGCGTGGTGGTGGTCGCCTCCGCCGGGAACTCCGGTCCCGGAGCGCAGACCGTGGGCACCCCGGCGTCCGCCCGTGGCGTGATCTCGGTCGGCGCCTCGGCCAGCGGCGTCGCCCTGCCCACCGCACGCGTCGTCTCCCCCCGGGAGGACCTGCTCCAGACGTTCCGGGCCCCCTACTCGGCGTCCGCGCCGAGCGAGCCGGTCACGGGCGAACTGGTGGACGTCGGCGAGGGCACGGCCGCCGACTACGACCGGGTGGGCGACGTCCGCGGCAAGGTCGTCGCCTACCGCGCCAGCATCCCCGAGGACATGCGCTACGTGAGCCCGGAGATGCTGGACCAGGCCCGGCTCGCCGAGGACCGCGGGGCGGTGGCCCTGCTCGCCTACGAGGAGTCCGGCGGCGGTCCCGTGCTCGCCGCCGGGGAACCCGTCGGGGAACCCCCGGCCCCGCCCACGGGCCAGGGTGTGCCGGTGGTGCCGGGGACGCAGGAGTCCGGGGACAGCTTCCGGATGGACAAGATCGTCGTGTTGGGCGTCTCCGAGCTGCAGTGGCCGGAACTGGCGGCGGACCTCGAGAAGGGTCCGGTGCGGGTGTCGGTGGGCGGCAGGGACGTCACCGACGAGATCGCCGCGTTCAGCTCCCGGGGCCCGGCCGCGGACTTCCACCTGGAACCCGACCTGGTCGCCCCGGGTGTGGAGATCAGTTCCACCTGGCCGACCGACCAGTGGGCACCGGGGAAGTACCGGGTGTCCGGAACCTCCATGGCCGCCCCGCACGTCGCCGGCGCCGCCGCCCTGCTGCGCCAGCTCCGTCCGGACGAGAGCGTGGAGCGGATCGGTGGGCGGCTGATCGGCTCCGCGGCCCCGGCCAAGGGCGACGCCGCCCCCACCGGCCAGGGAGCGGGCCGCCTGGACGTGGCGGCGGCGGCCGACGCCAGCCTCACCGCGTCACCCACCTCGCTCTCCCTCGGGCTCGCCGACCTGACCCACTCCAGGATCAGCGACCGGGGCGAGGTCACCCTGCACAACACGGAGGACCGGCCGGTAACCGTGGACCTGCGCGCCCGCCCCTCGGCGGGGGACGCGGGCAAGGCGTCGGTCTCCCCGCCCCGGGTCCACATCCCGGCCGGCGGCTCCGCCACGGTGACCGTCGCCGTCTCCGGCGACCGGCCCGACCGTGACCAGGACCTGTCCGGGTGGCTGATCGCCGACCCGCGGCAGGACGGTTCCCCGACGCTGCGGGTGCCCTACCTGCTGGCCGCCCGTCCCCTGCTGGTGCAGGCCTCGCCGGACCCCAGCGACGGGCGCTCCTCCGCGTTCGTCTACAGCCCGACCGAGCTGGCCTCACCGCCGACGCTGACCGTCACCCCGCCCCGGGGCCGGCCGACGACGGTGCGGATGACCCACGACCACGGCACCTGGTACCGCGCCGCGCTGAACGGCACCGTGCCGGGCACCTACGCCGTGGCCGCCAGCGCCGACACCACGGGCGGGACCCGGCTGGTCGGCGGCTCGTACCTCGAGGTGCTGCCGCAGGACAACCGCCCGGGAGGGGACCGTTGGGAGCCGATCGGCCCCAACAGCGAGGCCGGCGACATCTCCACCACCCCCGCCGACCCCTCCGTGGCCGCGCTGGCCCGGTACCAGACCCTCGCCCCGTGGACGACCGACGACTCCGGGCGCACCTGGACCCAGCGCAGCCGGCTCCCGGTGGCGGCGGGCACGGGCCAGATCGTCATCGACTCCACCGACGCCGAGACCATGTGGTACGCCGTCAACAGCGGAACCGACGGCGTGATCGGCGTGACCCTCGACCCCACCTACCAGGGCCGACTGCTGCGGACCCGGGACGGTGGACGCACCTGGCAGGTCCTCGACGTCCCCGACGTTCGCATCCGCGCGCTGGTGAGCGACCAGAACACGCGGGTGCTGATCGCGGTCACCGCAGACGGCCTGCTGGTCAGCCGGGACGACGGCGACCACTGGACCTCCCAGCCCAGCCCGGTCTCCGGCGACCTCCAGGGGGCCGCGGTCGGCGGGGACGACCTGTACCTGGCCGACAGCACCACGGTCTGGGCCGTGCGGGACATCGCCGGTCCAGCGCCGGGGACACCGCAGGTCGAGCAGGTCCACACCGCGGAGCACCAGCCGCTGGGCGACCTGGTCGCCGACGGGGACCTGGTCGCGGTGCTCGACGACGAGGACCGGGTGATCGGGTCGCGGGACTCCGGGCGCACCTGGCAGGAGCTGTACCAGGTCGCCGACCGGTCGGCGTTGTCCATGGTCATGGACAACGGGACCCTCGCGGTGTTCACCTACCGCAACACGCACCACCTGGGCCGCGACCACGGCACGACCTGGGAGGCCGTGGAGCAGCCGGTGCGCGGCGCGGTGGAGACCGACATCGCCCACTGGGGTCCCGACGGCCTGCTGTGGACCTCGCCGGGCGCCGGCATGTTCCGCACCCGGCTCGACGGCACCGATCCGCAACGCATCGGCGTCCAGGGCAAGACCGTCTACGACCTCGCCGTCACCACCGGTCAGGACGGGGTCCAACGCCTCCTCGCGGGCACCGACTCCGACGTCTACCGCACCCCGCTGCCCACGGGCGAGGTCACGCCGCAGACCCGTGAGTGGGGTCTGACCGGCAAGGAGGCGTACTTCGGCGTCAAGGTCGG
The DNA here is from genome assembly GCF_000380165.1 of Wenjunlia vitaminophila DSM 41686. Taxonomy (GTDB): domain Bacteria; phylum Actinomycetota; class Actinomycetes; order Streptomycetales; family Streptomycetaceae; genus Wenjunlia; species Wenjunlia vitaminophila. Next base: position 17,969 of record NZ_KB904658.1, on the reverse strand, counting down.
CCAGCTCGCGGTCGACCCCGACGACCCCGGGACGGTCTGGAAGATCCGCAAGGACGCCGTCTCGCGGTTCCACGTCTACCGCAGCACGGACGGGGGCGAGACCTGGGAGCGCCGCGGCACCACCGGGGAGACCCCGTTCGGTCTGGCCCTGGGTTCCGGGGACGACGAGCGGGTGGCGGTGCCGTTCTGGAGCCTTCGCGGCTCCGGGCTCTACGTGACCAGGAACGGCGGGACGACGTGGAAGAAGCTGTTCCACGACGAGATCTTCACCACGATCGCCGCCGACCCGAGCGACCCCGACCGCCTGTGGCTGGGCAGCAGCCGTGGCCTGTACCGGTCGGACGACTTCGGCACCACGGTCACCAAGGTGGCGGACGGCGCCGTCCGCTCGCTGTGGATCTCGTCCGACGGCCAGCGGGTGGTGGCCGGCGGCCCCGACATCAGGGTGAGTGAGGACTCCGGGCGCACCTTCCGGGTCGCCGAGGCCTCCGAGGCGCCGACCTGGGTTTCCGAGGTCGTGTCCTCCCCCACGAACCCCGGCACGCTCTACGCGGCCACCAGGTCGTTCACGGCCAACGGCCTGCTCAAGGGCGGGCGCGGGGTGCTGCGCAGCACCGACGGGGGGCGCACCTGGGTCAACGTCTCCGGTGGCCTGCAGAACCTGTCCGTGGTCTCGTTGGCCACCAGCCCGGACGGCCGGTGGCTGTACGCGGGCACTGAGGACGGGGGTGCGCACCGGCTGAGGATCGGCTGACACCGTCCCGCCGGCCACCCGGCAGCGACGGGCACCCGCGCCGGGGCTCAGGACGAGCCCCGGCGCGGCGCCGTCCCCCTCTGCCGGGGCGGCGGCGTCAGGCCAGGTCGGCGACGAGTTCGGCGACGGACTTGCGGCGCCCGGTGTAGAACGGCACCTCCTCGCGGACGTGCATCCGGGCCTCGGAGCCGCGCAGGTGCCGCATCAGGTCCACGATCCGGTGCAGTTCGTCCGCCTCGAAGGCGAGCAGCCACTCGTAGTCGCCGAGGGAGAAGGAAGCCACGGTGTTCGCCCGGACGTCCGGGTAACCGCGGGCCATCCGGCCGTGGTCGGCGAGCATCCGGCGGCGGTCCTCGTCGGGCAGCAGGTACCAGTCGTAGGAACGGACGAAGGGGTACACGCTGACGTAGTCGCGCGGCTGTTCCTCGGCGAGGAACGCCGGGATGTGGCTCTTGTTGAACTCGGCCGGGCGGTGCAGCGCCATGTTGGACCACACCGGTTCCATGGCCCGGCCGAGACGGGTGCGCCGGAACTCGTTGTAGGCGAGCTGGAGGGCGTCCGCGGTCTCCGCGTGCCACCAGATCATCAGGTCGGCGTCGGCGCGCAGCCCCGACACGTCATAGGTGCCGCGCACCGTGACGTCCCTGGTGGCCAGCTTCTGGAAGAGGTCCTCGACCTCGGCCGCGTAGCCCTCCCGGTCCTCGGGCAGCACCTCACGCAGCCGGAAGACCGACCACAGGGTGTACCTGATGACCTGGTTCAGGTCGCGGGCCTTCCTCTTCCCGGTCCGCTCCTCCGGTTCGGACGGGGTGGCCTGGTCGGACGGCACCTGGTTCTCGGCGGGGGTGGAGGTCATCGGATTCTCCTTGCGTGGGTGTCCCGCCCTTCGGGGCGGGGAGGGAACACGTCCTCGGAGCAGAGCCGCGCAGCGGTGGGGTCCGCTGGGCCACCTGGCCAACGGGCGCCGCTCCCAACGGAACTGGGAGGGTGTGAGGCGTGGCGCGGCAGGTCCAGCGCGCGTGTCGCCCCTGCCTCCACCCGGCCGGCGAGCGGCGCACCACCGTGCGGACGTGCGACCGCGACACCACTCACCACCGCGACACCGACCCGGCACACCGCACCCGGACCGCCGGGCCAGCGGTGACCGCCTGCGGAAGCGGTGCGAGACCTCAACGGAAGTCCTCCCGAACAGGGCAGTCGTCGACGGAACAAACCCAGCGAGTGACCACTGGCCCCCCGCCCTCGGACGGGGAGAGGGTCACGACCTCATTGTCTCTCCGCCGCCGAGCCCGGCGCGGGCGGGGTTCACCCCGTCCAGCAGACCGTCCACGGCCCTGCGGGCGCTGCCCACGCACGCCGGGATGCCGACGCCGTCGTACACCGCCCCGCACACACCGAGCCCGGGCAACTTGGCGACCTCGGCCTGCACCCGCTCCACCCGGTCCACGTGGCCCACCGCGTACTGCGGCAGCCCGTCGTTCCAGCGGGTGACCCGGGCGGCCACCGGAGCCGCCCGGAGCCCCGCCGCCTCGGCCAGATCGGCCCGGGACAGCCGGACCAGGTCGGTGTCCTCCCGGTCCAGGTGGGCGGTCTCGCCGTACCGGCCCACGGACGTGCGCAGCACGAACGTGTCCTTGCCGGCGTCGGAGATCCAGCCCCACTTGCGGCTGGCGAACGTGGACGCCTTGATGGCCCGGCCGTCCACGGCGGGCACCAGGAAGCCGCTCCCCTCCGGGAGCCCGGCCACGTCCCTGCGGCGGAACGCCATGGTGACCAACGCCATGCTGGCGTACTCCACGCCGGCCAGCTCGGCCGCCGCCTGGGGCGCCTCGACCCGCAGCAGTTCCGCCGCGGCCGGCGCCGGGACCGCGAGCACCACCGCGTCCACCTCCCGCACCTGCCGTCCCTTGGGTCCCTCCGCCACCAACTGCCAGCGGGAGCCCAACCGCCGCAGGTCGCTCACCCGGGTCTCGGTCTGGATCTCCACTCCGGCCCCGCGGCAGGCGTCCGCGACCGCGAGCGGCAGCCGCCCCACCCCGCCGCGGACACCGGTGAAGACCGGACCGGTCCTCGGCGGCCCGGACCTGCGCAGTCGGCGCACCGCCCCGGTCAGCGAGCGGCGGGCCCGCAGCTCCTGGTAGAGCTTGGGCATGGCGGCGCGCAGCGAGATCCGGTAGGCGTCGCCGGCGTACACCCCGCCGAGCAGCGGGTCCACCAGCCGGTCGACGATCTCCCGGCCCAGCCGTGCGGAGACGTAGTCGCCGACCGACACGTCCTCCCGCACCGGGGTGGGTGGCAGCGCCCGGTCCAGCGACAGTCGGGCCAGGCCCCGCGGGGAGAGCAGCCCGGAGGACACCAGGGCACCGAGGTCGCCGGGGACCCCCATGACCTGGCCGCCCGGCAGGGGACGCAGCGCGTCGCGGGTCCACACCTTCGCCTCGGTGGTGGCGGGCGGCTCGAGGTCCGGCTCGAGGCCCACCGCCCGGGCCAGCTCCACCGCCTCGGTGCGGGTCGCCAGGATGGACTCGGCACCGAGATCGACCGGAACCCCGGCGATCTCGTCCGCGTACAGCTTCCCGCCGAGCCGCGCCGTGGCCTCCAGCACGGTGACCGACAGCGGGCGGTCGCCCGCGGTGCCCCCGCGCGCCTCCTCGGTCTCCCCCCGCTCGGCACCACCGGTCAGGAACCACGCCGCCGCCAGGCCGGAGATGCCTCCTCCGACCACGACGACCTGTACGGGGGCGGCGCCCCGGGGACGGGACCGGAAACGAGGCTGGGCCGGCGAAGCGTTCATGTCCCCACTCTCGCAGACCGTGATGACGCGCGACGCGCCGCGGTCGTCCCGTTCCGCGGCCCCATCGTGATCTGTTCGCGATCCGCGAACGGGAACCTCCCCCCGGTCGGCCCCGTCGAAGCGGCGACACACCACGCGCCGCCGCCTCGGGCGGTTCGCGCTCACCAAGGGGGGAACGACGATGCACTCACCACCGTCCGGCGCTCCGGGACGCCGCCGGGTCCGACGGCTGCCGCTGCTCGCCCTGCCGCTGGCCCTGCTGGTGCCGGTCACCGGGTGCGGCTCCAGCGGCGGCGGCTCGGACGGCTCCGCGGACCAGGCGGCGGTCGCACCCGCGGACCAGCGCGGCGAGCGGGGGCCGGGCGAGGGCACCAGTGCCGACAAGGCGGCACCGCAGGCCGCCAGGACCACCGACTCGGACCAGGACCCGACGGTGCGCAAGGAGACGCCGGTCGCCGCGAAGACCCACGTCATCCGCACCGCCACCCTGGAGATCCGCACCCGGGACCTCAGCGACGCGGTGGACCGGGCGCGACAGCTCGCCGACGGGGCCGGCGGTTACGTCGGCAACGAACGCACCGAGACCGACGACCTGGGGCAGGCGCACTCCAGGTTGGTGCTGCGGGTGCCGGTCGACACCTACGACGACACCCTCGAGCAGCTCACCGAGCTCGGGGGCGCCAAGGGCAACGAGCTGACCGGCCGCACCGAGTCCACCAAGGACGTCACCAACCAGGTGGTGGACACCGACAGCCGGCTGAAGGCCCAGAAGGCCAGCGTGGACCGGGTCCGGGAGCTGATGGGGGAGGCCAGGACCATCGCGGACGTGGTGGCGCTCGAGGCCGAGCTGACCAGCCGCCAGGCCGACCTGGACTCCTACCAACGTCAGTTGGAGTCCCTCCGGGACCGCACGTCGATGGCGACCGTCACCGTTGAGCTCACCGAGCCGGCGAAGGAGGAGGAGAAGAAGGACGACGACGAGGGGATCGGCGAGTCCGTCGGGGACGCGCTGCGCGGGGGCTGGGACGCCCTCGTGGTGGCGGTCGGCGCGGTGCTGGTGGCGCTCGCGGCGTCGCTGCCGTTCCTGGTGCTCGCTCTGTTGGTGTACCTGCTGTTGCGGGTCCTGGTCAGGCGGGGCGTGATCCGGCGTCCCCGGACCGCGGCGGTGCCCGTGCCTGCCTCCACGCCGCTGCCCGTCCCCGGGCCGCTGCCGCCGCCCACGCCCGGCGTCACGGGCCCGGCCCCGGCCCCGGCCCACCAGGCGCCGCCCCCGTCACCGACCGCCGAGCCCCCCGCCGACGGCGAGGCCCCGCGGGGTTCCTGAGCCGACGGGTGACGGCGGGGCGGGGTCCGCACCGGGCCCCGCCCCGCCGTCGCTGCGACGCGCCGACACGAGCGTCACGCCTGGGACGTGGTGTGGACGAAGTCGACCAGCCTGGTCAGCGCGTCGGGATCGGTCGTCGGCAGCACCCCGTGCCCCAGGTTGAACACGTGGCCCTCGGTCGCCTTGGCGGCGAGCAGCACCTCGCTCGCCTTCGCCTGGACCACCTGGTGCGGGGCGAACAGCACCGCCGGGTCCAGGTTGCCCTGGACGGCCCTGCCCGGACCGATCCGCCGCGCCGCCTCGTCCAGCGGCACCCGCCAGTCCACCCCGACCACATCGGCCCCGGCCTGCCCCATCAGGTGCAGCAGTTCCCCGGTGCCCACCCCGAAGTGGATCCTCGGCACCCCGAGACCCGCCACCGCGTCGAAGACCTTGGTGCTGGCCGGCAGGACCGAGCGACGGTAGTCCTGCGGGGCCAGCGCACCGGCCCAGGAGTCGAAGAGCTGCACCGCGGAGGCGCCCGCGGCGATCTGCACGCGCAGGAACGTCGCGGTGATGCCGGCGAGCCGGTCGAGCAGGTCCCGCCACAGGTCGGGGTCCCCGTACATGAGCGCCTTGGTGCGCTCGTGGTTCCGCGAGGGACCACCCTCGATCAGGTAGCTCGCCAGGGTGAACGGCGCGCCCGCGAAACCGATCAGCGGGGTGGTGCCGAGCTCCGCGGTGAGCAGCCCCACGGCCTCGGTCACGTAGTGCACGTCGTCCGGTTCCAGCGGCCTCAGCCGCTCCAGGTCGGCGCGGCTGCGGATGGGCTCGGCCACCACCGGGCCGACGCCGGGCCGGATGTCCAGGTCGAGCCCGATGGCCTTGAGCGGGACCACGATGTCGCTGAAGAAGATCGCGGCGTCCACCCGGTGCCGACGCACCGGCTGGAGGGTGATCTCGGTCACCAGGTCGGGGCGCATGCAGGAGTCCAGCATGGCGATGCCCTCACGCACCTGGCGGTACTCCGGCAGGGAGCGGCCCGCCTGGCGCATGAACCACACCGGTGTGTGCGGGACCGGTTCGCGGCGGCAGGCGCGCAGAAACGCGGAGTCGTACGCGGGCCCCCTGCGTACCCCCGGGCCGGGGGCGCCCCCGGCGGGTCGCCGGCCCTGCGGCTGTCCGTCGTCCACTGGCTGTCCGTTGGCAATCACACACCGAATCCTCGCATGCTCCAAGCGGGCGACCCGCCCACGCACGCGGCATGCACCACTGACGGCCTCCAGCAGCCTAGTCTTCCGGGCATGGCAGCGGTCAGCGGGCACTTCCCGGACGGGAATGACCCTCCTCTCCGGTTCCAGCGCGCGGTGGACGCCCTGCGCGCGGCGACGGTGCGCCCGGAGGTCGAGCTCACCCCCACCCGCCCCCCGGCGCGGCTGGCGACGTACGCGTACGCGGTGACCGGCACGGTGCAGCAGGACGGAGCGGAACTGGCCGACGGCCGGCTGGTGCTGCTGCACGAGCCGGCCGGGCAGGGGGCGTGGCACGGGACCTTCCGCCTCGTCACCCTGGTGCGGGCGGACCTCGAACCCGAGATGGCGGCCGACCCCCTGCTGGCCGAGGTCGGCTGGTCCTGGCTGACCGGTGCGCTCCAGGCCCACGGCGCCGCGTACGAGGCCCCGAGCGGCACGGTCTCCCGCTGCTCCTCGCACTACTTCGGCGGGTTGGGTGCCCGCCCGGTCTCCACCACGGTGGAGATCCGCGCCTCGTGGACCCCCCGTGAGCCCGAGGCGGGCCCTGACCTGCTGCCACACCTGGCGGCCTGGTGCGACCTGCTGTGCGCCAGCGCGGGGCTGCCTCCCGCCACACCCGGTGGGGGTGGCGGAACGGGCGGGGAGGGGCCCGGTGGTCCCGGCGGGGGCCCCGTGGTGCCGATGCCCTCCCGCCGTGGCCCTCGGCGCTGAGCCCGGGCGCTGAGGCCCCCCGGACCCGCGGACCGGGGGCGCCGCCCCCGGTCGTGGCGCCGGCCCCCGCCCGGGACCGACCGGGTCGCAGCCCCGGGGACACCGGGTGCCAGGAGCTGGTCGGAAGCGGGGCGCCGGCACCGGAACCGATGACGCACGGTCACCGGACGCGGCGTGGACCCGTTCGTCCGACGACCGGCACTGACCGATAAGTCGGCATTTCAGGCGCCCTGGGATCGTTCAACAGACGGCATTGCCCGAATTGTTACTAACTAAATCGGGATCTTTCGCTAAAGCCGGGCACGGATGGTGCCGAAGCACTCAGTGACCCTTTTCATCAGCGGATCCCCCCGACTTCCCCATGTCGGACCCGTCCTGCCACCCCACAGGAGGCCCGGTGTCGGTTCTTCTCGAGCACCCCACAAGCCTGGTCGCCTATCGGCCGAACAAGCCGACAGCGATGGTCGTCGTCGCCGACCCGCGTGTCCGCAGTACCGTCACCCGGCACCTCTGGGCGCTCGGAGTCCGGGACGTCATCGAGGCCTCCTCCATCGCTGAGGCACGTCCCCGGGTGGCCACTCCCAGGGACATCTGCGTCGCCGACGTGCACCTCCCCGACGGCTCGGGGCTGACCCTCCTCGCCGAGACCAGGGCGGCGGGCTGGCCCAACGGTCTCGCCCTTTCCGCCGCCGACGACATCGGCGCGGTTCGCAACGCGCTGGCCGGCGGGGTCAAGGGTTACGTCGTCACCGGCACCAGGACCAGCGTGGGCCTGGCCAACCGGCCGGGCGCCGCCCCGATCGGCGTCGGCGCGACGCGGCTGCGCCGTCCACCGGGCGCCACCGCCAACGGCTACCGCGAGCTCTCCGGCCGGGAGGTGGAGGTGCTGCGGCTGGTCGCCGAGGGCCAGTCCAACAAGGCGATCGGCGTCTCCATGGGCCTTTCGGCACTGACCGTCAAGAGCCACCTCGCCCGCATCGCCCGCAAGCTGGGCACCGGTGACCGGGCCGGGATGGTGGCGGTGGCCCTGCGCACCGGCATCATCCACTAGAGCCACCCCATCCCGACCCTTCGGACGCACCGGAGCACACCGGGGCGGACCAGGGCACGCGCCCGTCGGCGGAGCGCTCCGCCGGCGGGCGTTTTGTATGGACAGCTACCCTGGGTAGGTGACCGACGCCCCTGAAGCCGCCGTAACCGACCAGACCCCGGCGCCGGTCCCGCTGCTGGATCCGCGCGAGGGCATCCCGCCGGTCGTCGCCAGCCCGGAGGCACTGGCCTCGGTGGTCGCTGCCTTCTCGGCGGGTACCGGTCCGGTCGCTGTCGACGCCGAACGCGCTTCCGGCTACCGGTACGGACAGCGGGCCTACCTGGTCCAGTTGCGCCGCGCCGGAGCGGGGACCGCGCTGATCGACCCCATCGCCTGCCCGGATCTGACCGCACTCGGGACCGCGCTCTCCACCACCGAGTGGGTGCTGCACGCCGCCAGCCAGGACCTCCCCTGCCTGGCGGAAGTGGGGATGCGCCCCCAGCACCTCTTCGACACCGAGCTGGCCGGGCGGCTGGCCGGGTTCCCCCGGGTCGGTCTCGGCGCCATGGTGGAGAACGTCCTGGGCTACTCCCTGGAGAAGGGCCACTCGGCCGTGGACTGGTCCACGCGCCCGCTGCCCGAGCCCTGGCTGCGCTACGCCGCCCTCGACGTGGAGCTGCTGGTGGACCTCCGGGACGCACTGGAGGAGGAGCTGACCCAGCAGGCCAAGTTGGGCTGGGCGTTGGAGGAGTTCGCGGCCATCGCGGCGGCTCCACCGCCGGAGCCACGGGCCGAGCCGTGGCGCCGCACCTCGGGGATGCACAAGATCCGCCGCCGCCGGCAGCTCGCCGTGGTGCGCGAACTGTGGACGGCGCGGGACCGGATCGCCCGGGAACGGGACGTCTCACCGGGCCGGGTGCTGCCTGACGCGGCCATCGTCGCCGCCGCGCTGGCCACCCCGCAGAACCTCCACGCCCTCGCCGTGCTCCCCGGGTTCGGCCACCGCACCGGCCGCCGCCAACTCGAGCAGTGGATGGCCGCGGTGGAACGGGCCCGCGCCCTGCCGGAGAACGAGTTGCCGCAACCCTCGGCCCCGGTGACCGGCCCGCCCCCACCCCGCGCCTGGGCCGACAAGGACCCGGCCGCCGCGGCCCGCCTCTCCGCCGCGCGAACCGCGGTGACCGCCCTGGCCCAGTCCCTCGGGCTGCCCCAGGAGAACCTGATCACCCCGGACACGGTGCGCCGCCTGTGCTGGTCACCACCGAAGGAGCCGACCCCGGAGGAGATCTCCGCCGTCCTGTCCTCCCACGGAGCCCGTTCCTGGCAGGTGGAACTGGTCACCCCGGTCCTGGTGGCGGCCCTGGTCTCGCCATCTGGGTGAGGTCACACCAGGAGGGACTGGGCACACGAGTTACCCGCAAGTAGCATAGGCTTCCGACGACGCCTCCGGTGGCACACCCGCGCCTGCCGGCGTGCCACCGTGGGGGTCGTCATGCAGTCCCATCCCCGGCGACACGGAGACGTGACGGAGACGTGAGCGAGCCCAGGGCCACGCCCGACGTCGGGAGCGACGAGACCAGGCTCCCGAGGGCCCCGACACCACGCGGCCGACGCCGCGTGGCGGACCACGGCGCCGAGGACCGTCAGCGGCGGCCCCCGCCGGCCAGCAGCGAGCGAACCCCCCACCACGCCCCGACACGCGACGAAGCCGGCGACCGAGGGCTCCCACACCATGCGGCCGGCGGCGAGCAACACCAAAAGAGGCCGCAGTGTCGTGCACCCGAACCCCGACGACGCGCAGACGTGAGCGAGCCGCAGCGACACCATGCGGCTGGCGCCGCGGGCCGCGCCCCTGCCGAAGAGACGAAGCCCGCGACCGAGGGCTCCCACATCATGCGGCTGGCGCCGCGCGGGGGGAGCCGGCTGAGGAACGCCGGCAGGGGCACCCCAAAGCGGCCGGCGGCGAGCGAACACAACCAAAGGCCGCAGTGTCGTGCACCTTCACCCCGACGACGCGCAGACGTGAGCGAGCCAAAGGCCGCTGCCCCGGCCGAAGAGACGAAGCCCGCGACCGAGGAACGAGGGAGCGCGCTGAGGAACGCCGGCAGGGGCACCCCAAAGCGGCCGGCGGCGAGCGAACACCAAGAGAAGGAGCCAATGTGCGTACCGCGAGGGACGTCGTCTTCGTAGACGGCGTCCGCACCCCGTTCGGCAAGGCGGGCCCGAAGGGCATGTACCACGAGACCCGCGCCGACGACCTGGTGATCAAGTGCCTCCGGGAGTTGCTGCGGCGCAACCCGGACCTGCCCCCGGAGCGGGTGGACGACGTGGCCGTGGCGGCCACCACGCAGCTCGGTGACCAGGGCCTGACCATCGGCCGGTCCGCTGCGCTGCTCGCGGGCCTGCCCAAGTCGGTGCCCGGCTACGCCATCGACCGGATGTGTGCCGGGGCGATGACCGCCGTCACCACGGCGGCGGGCGGCATCGCCCTCGGCGCCTACGACGTGGTGCTGGCCGGGGGGGTCGAGCACATGGGCCGGCACCCGATGGGCGAGGGCGTCGACCCCAATCCGCGTTACCTCTCCGAGAAGCTGGTGGACACGTCCGCCCTGGTCATGGGGATGACGGCGGAGAACGTCCACGACCGCTACCCGCAGTTGACCAAGGAGCGGTCTGACGCGTTCGGGGTGCGCAGCCAGGAGCGTGCCGCCAAGGCGTACGCCAACGGGCGGATTCAGCAGGACCTGGTGCCGGTGGCGGTGCGGCGCACCACGCCCGAGGGCGGGGAGCTCGGCTGGGGTCTGGCCACAGCGGACGAGCCGATGCGCCCGAACACCACGATGGAGGGCGTCGCCAACCTCAAGACGCCGTTCCGGCCGCACGGTCGGGTCACCGCGGGCAACTCGGCGGGTCTCAACGACGGTGCGACGGCGTGCCTGGTGGCCGCGGAGGAGACCGCGCACGAGCTGGGTCTCCCGGTGCGGATGCGGCTGGTGACGTTCGCGTTCTGCGGGGTGGAGCCGGAGGTCATGGGGCTGGGACCGATCCCCTCCACCGAGAAGGCTCTGGCGAAGGCCGGCCTGTCGATCGACGACATCGGCCTGTTCGAGATCAACGAGGCGTTCGCGGTCCAGGTGCTGTCCTTCCTGGACCACTTCGGGCTGCCCGACGACGACGAGCGGGTCAACGCCTGGGGTGGCGCCATCGCCTTCGGCCACCCGCTGGCGTCCTCCGGGGTGCGGCTGATGATCCAGTTGGCCCGCCAGTTCGAGGAGCACCCTGAGGTCCGCTACGGCATCACCGCCATGTGCATCGGCATGGGCATGGGCGGCACCGTGATCTGGGAGAACCCGCACTACGAAGGGGCCAAGTGACGTGAACGACCTTTCCCAGCTCGCGCAGGAACTCTTCCCCGACGAGGTGGTCACCCAGGCTCACGTCCGCCATCTGGACCTCCCGCGGAACGCCGGCCGCTTCGCGCTGATCACGCTCGACAACGGCCATGACCACACCAAGCCGACGACGTTCGGGCCGCAGGGCCTGGTCAACCTGAGCAACGCGCTGGACCAGGTGGAGGCCGAGGCCGCCGCCGGAGAGATCGTCGGCGTCGGACTGACCGGCAAGCCGTTCATCTTCGCGGTCGGCGCCGACCTGAAGGGCGTCGAGGCGGTCCGGGAGCGCGGCCACGCGTTGGCCATCGGCCGGGGCGGCCACGACGTGTTCAAGCGGTTCCAGTCGCTGGCGGTGCCCACGTTCGCGTACTACAACGGCGCGGCCATGGGTGGCGGCGTGGAGATCGGCCTGCACTGCTCGTACCGGACGGTCTCGACGGCGGTGCCCGGGTTCTCGCTGCCGGAGGTGTTCCTCGGCCTGGTGCCCGGGTGGGGCGGTTGCACCCTGCTGCCGAACCTCATCGGCGCCGACCAGGCGATCAAGGTGATCATCGAGAACGCCCTCAACCAGAACCGGCAGCTCAAGGGCGTACAGGTGCTCGAGCTCGGCATCGCCGACGCGATGTTCGAGGCCGCGGACTTCCTGGAGGAGTCGCTGCGCTGGACCTCGGCCGTCCTCAAGGGCGAGCTCAACGTGCAGCGGCCCGAGGTGGACCGCGGCGAGGCGTGGGACGCCGCCGTGGAGCGTGGCAGGGCGCTGGCGGACTCCAAGGTGCACGGGGCCGCACCGGCCGCGTACCGCGCGCTGGACATCATCTCCATGGTGAAGAACGGCGATCTGCGTGCCGGCTTCCAGGCCGAGGACGAGGCCCTGGCCGACCTGGTCATGGGCGGTGAGCTGCGGGCCGGGCTGTACGCGTTCAACCTGGTGCAGAAGCGCGGGAAGCGGCCGGTGGGGGCTCCGGAGAGGTCCCTGGCCCGCCCGGTGACCAAGGTCGGCATCGTCGGCGCCGGCCTGATGGCCTCCCAGCTCGCCCTGCTGTTCGCCCGCCGCCTCGAGGTCCCGGTGGTGCTCACCGACATCGACGCCGAGCGGGTGGCCAAGGGCGTCGCCTACGTCCACGACGAGGTGGACAAGCTGCTGGCCAAGGGCAGGATCAACCAGGACAAGGCAAACCGGCTGCGGGCGTCGGTCACCGGGTCCCTGGACAAGGCGGAGGCCTTCGGCGACGCCGACTTCGTCATCGAGGCGGTCTTCGAGGAGATGGCCGTCAAGCAGCAGGTGTTCGCCGAGGTGGAGGCCGTGGTGCGGCCGGACACGGTGCTGGCCACCAACACCTCCTCGCTGTCGGTGTCGCAGATGGCGTCGAAGCTGAAGCACCCGGAGCGGGTGGTGGGCTTCCACTTCTTCAACCCGGTCGCGGTGCTGCCCCTGCTGGAGGTGGTGCGCGGTGAGCAGACCGACGACGCCTCGCTGGCCACCGCGTTCGCCGTGGCCAAGCAGCTCAGGAAGACCGCCGTGCTGGTCAAGGACGCGCCGGCGTTCGTGGTCAACAGGGTGCTGACCCGGTTCCTCGGCGAGGTGCTGCACGCCATCGACGAGGGCACCCCGGTGGAGGTCGCTGACCGCGCGCTGGCCCCGCTGGGTCTGCCGATGTCCCCGATCGTGCTGCTGGAGCTGGTCGGCCCCGCGGTGGCCCACCACGTGGCCGGAACGCTGCACTCGGCGTTCCCCGACCGGTTCCCGGTCTCGGAGAACCTGGGTCGCATCGTGGAGGCCGGCAAACGGGCCGTGTACCGGTACGACTCGGGCAAGCCCGAGGTGGACCCGGAGGTGGCCGCGCTGTTCCGGACGGGTGACCGGGTGCTGACCGAGGAGCAGGTGCGTGACCGGGCGCTCGACGCCATCGCCCAGGAGATCCAGCTCATGCTGGACGAGGGCGTCGTGGCGGAGGCCCAGGACGTCGACCTGTGCCTGATCACCGGCGCCGGCTGGCCGTTCCACCTGGGCGGGATCACCCCGTACCTGGACCGCTCCGGCGTCTCGGAACGCGTCAACGGCAAGCCGTTCCTCCCCGCGGGCGTCGCCAGCGTCCCCGCGTAGCGCCGGGCGTTCGGCGACGACACGGCACCACCGGAGGCGGCCCCGACCGGGGCCGCCTCCCGGGGGCACGGTGGGCGTCGAGGTCCGTGCGACGCTTGTCGCATGACTCCTCTCGTCGTCGTGGACGGCGCCAACGTGGTGGGCTCGGTTCCGGACGGGTGGTGGCGGGACCGCCACGGGGCCAACGAACGACTGCGGGACGCCCTCGCCCCGCTCGGCCACGCTGGGTTGCCGGACCGGTCCGACGTCCCGCGGTGGGCCCGCCAGGGACCGCTTGAGGTGCTGCTCGTGGTGGAGGGTGCGGCTCGACGGGTGTCCTCGGTCGTCGGGGTGCGGGTCGTGGGCACCGCGGGCAGTGGGGACGACCGCATCGTGGCCGTGGTGGCGGAGGCCAGGGCCGCCGACCCCGAACGCCCCGTGCTGGTGGTGACCGCGGACCGGGCGCTGCGGGAACGGGTGGCCGCCCACGGCGCCGAGGTGGCCGGGCCACTGACGGTCCGTCCCTGAACGCCCCGGGCCCGGCTCGCGGGACCGTCGGGGGCGCAACGGCGCGTCCGACGTCCCGCACCAGTTAGAACGACGTGTGTCGCCGTCACGTTCCCGCCGCCGGTGTGAGGTTTCCCCCTCCGGCTACTCCTTCTCACCGCGGCGGTCCTGACCCATGATGCGTTGTCGCGGGGAACCGCCGGGCAACGGCCGCTGCCACAGCGACGCGCCCAGGCGCCTCGTCCGCGTCCGCGGCCAACGGGGTCGGGGCGAACGGTGACCGAGGAGGACCCGGACTTGACCGAACCCGCCACGACCCCCGACGCGTCGGCCGCCGGCACCTGGACCCTCGGCGACCTGCGGGTGAACCGGATCGGTCTGGGAGCGATGCGCCTCACCGGCGGCGCCGCGTTCGAGGAGGGCCCGCCCAGCGACCGACAGGTGTCGATCCGGGTGCTGCGCCGCGCGGTCGAGCTGGGCGTCAACCACATCGACACCGCGTCCTTCTACTTCTCCCGGCTGCGCTCGGCCAACGAGCTGGTCAACACGGCGCTGTCCCCGTACCCCGCGGACCTGGTCATCGTGGCCAAGGTCGGCCCCGGAAGGGACCCGTCGGGTGAGTGGTACTCGGCCACGCCCGAGCAGCTCCGCGGCCAGGTGGAGGAGAACCTGCGCCAGCTCGGCCTGGACCACCTCGACGTGGTGATCCTGCGCAGGATGTCCCAGCCGTCGATCGCCGAACACTTCGGCGCGCTGGCAACGCTGCGCGATGCCGGCCTCGTCCGGCACCTGGGAGTCTCCAACGTCTCAGCCGCCCAGTTGGCCCAGGCCCAGGCCATCGCGCCGGTGGTGTGTGTGCAGAACCAGTTCGGCCTCGACGTCCGGGCGCAGGACGAGGTGCTGCGGAGCTGTGGCGAGCAGGGCATCGCCTTCGTGCCCTACTTCGCCATCGCCGGCCAGGGCCGCGAGAGGGGCGCCGCCGCGAGTCCGGGCGGGAGCGAGCGGGTGCTGGCCGTCGCGAGGGCCCACGGCGCCTCACCGGCCCAGGTCCGGTTGGCGTGGACCCTGCACCACGGGCCGCACGTGCTGGCTATCCCGGGAACCGGCAACCCCGACCACCTGGAAGCCAACGTCGCGGCGGGCGCGCTCCGACTCACCGACGAGGAGATGCGCCTGCTCGGAGCTCCCCCCGCCTGACCACACGCCGCTCCGCGCCTCTCCGACCCGGTCCGCGCACCGTCACCCGGGACGGAGCCACCCGGGACGGCGTCACCGGCGTGTGTAGAGCACCGCGCCGTCCGCGGTGTCCAGCCGCCGGTAGTGCCGGTCGAGGAAGCGCCGCAGCTCGGGGATCTGAGCCGGGCGGTAGGGGGCACCTCGGGAGTCGTCCACGACCAGCGCCGGGGGACGCGTCCGCAGCTCCTCGCGGAAGGTCACCCAGGCCCCGGGCACCCCGTGTTCCTCCCCCACCCGCTCGTCACCGCGTCCACCGCCGAAGTTGGTCAGCAGTCCCGCGGTCAGGAAGCGGGAGGCGGGGCGCCGGTCCGCGAACCAGTAGTCCTCCGGGTGCATCCCCCAGATCAGCACCTCCTCCTTGGGCGCGGTGTGCTCCCGGACCGATGCGGCCACCACCCGGGTGTGGTCCAGTTCCCCAGCGGGGTGCACCACCCCCCAGGACCAGTACCCGGCCGCGGTCAGCGCGGTGCAGGCCAGCACGGGACGCCACCAGTGGGGCAGGCGGCGCAGCGCGGCCACCCCGAGGAGGGTCAGCGGGGGCACCAACTGGAGGTAGTAGTGGCCGAAGAACCGCAGGCCGGCGAGCACAGCCAGCCCGCTGCCGGCGAGCCACAGCCACAGGGCGGGGTCGGCCACGGCACGGTGGCCGACCCGCAGCCGGATGACCGCGGCGAGCGGGGCGGCGGCAGCGACCGCCAGCACGGCGGCGTTCCCCGCTGCCCGGGCGAACGCGGTGCGCCAGGAGTCGCCGAGCGCGGCGTAGTCGCCGTTGCCGGTGACCGTCCAGAACAGGAAGCCGCCGGGGCCGGTGGCCAGCGCCACCGCGGTCACCGGAAGGGCGAAGCCGAGGGCGGTGGTGAGCGTGCCGCGGACGTCACGCCGGCGCCAGAGCATCCAGGCCAGCGGTAGCAGCACCACCCCCGCGGTCTGCTTGGTCAACGCGGCCAGCGCCGCGCAGGTCCCGGCCGAGGCCCACTGTCGGCGTTCGGCACAGCGGAAGGCCCAGGCGGTGCCGGGGAGCATGAACACCTCGAAGGAGGCCGTCTGGGTGTCCTCCGGTGCGAGCCCGATCGAGATCAGCAGGTACAACGCCCCGGCGGCTGCCCCGGCGTGGTCCCCCCACCGCCGGCGGGCGGTGCTCGCCAGGGCGACCGCCGTCATCAGGTGCGCCCCTACCGCGAGCACCCGCAGCGGCTGGAGCGAACCGTCACCGAACAGGGCGAAGCAGGCCTGGTAGGTCCACGGCAACAGCGGCGGTTTGCGGTCCACCACGGTGTCGTAGAGTGCTCCGCCGTCGGCGAGCATCCGGGCCTGGGTGGCGAGGTAACCCTCGTCGGGGTTCCACACCGGGCGAAGGAACGAGGGCACGCGGGTGACCAGGGCCAGCGCGGCCAGTGCCGGCAGCAACCTGGACCAGTAGTGCGGTACGGCGGGCACTCCCTCACCGTATCCACCGGTGGCACCCGGCGCCCGTGGCGCACCGCCGGCGCGCCCCGCGCTGTGGCTCCGCGCCGGAGGGGACACCGGTGCGGACGTCGCGGCACCGCGCCCCTTGACGCGGTGCCGCAACCCGCCCTATTCGACGACGACCTCGGCGGGCTCGTCGTCCAGGCGGCCGTCGAGCCTGGCCACCAGGCCGGTCACCTGGCGGGCGATGTCGGGGGCGGTGAGTCCGACCTCGGCGAGGATCTCCGAGCGTGACCCATGGTCCAAGAACCGCTCAGGCAGACCGAAGTCCCGCACCGGCACGTCCACCCCCGCGTCCCGCAACACCTGCGCCACCGCCGCACCCACACCACCAGTACGCACATTGTCCTCCACCGTCACCACCACACGATGCTCCCGCGCCAACCCCGGCAACACCTCATCCACCGGCTTGACCCACCGCGGATCCACCACCGTCGCCGTGATCCCCTGCGCACCCAACAACCCCGCCACCTCCACACACACCGACGCCATCACACCCACCGCCACCACCAACACATCCGCCCGCACACCCACACCATCCACCACACCATCAACCACACCAGTGGCGGTGTGAGAGACGGTGTCCCCGGGGCCGGTGCCCGTGGCAGCCAGCACGTCCATCCCCCCGATCCGGCCCACCGCCGGCACCGGCTCACCCACCGCACCCTTGGCGAACCGCACCACCGTCGGCGCGTCCGCCACCCCCACCGCCTCCCGCAACAACAACCGCAACTGCTCCGCATCCCGAGGAGCCGCCAACCGCAACCCCGGCACCACCTGCAACACCGACATATCCCACATCCCATGGTGCGACGCCCCATCCGGACCCGTCACACCCGCACGATCCAACACGAACGTCACCCCACACCCATGCAACGCCACATCCATCAACACCTGATCAAACGCACGATTCAAGAACGTCGAATACAACGCCACCACCGGATGCAACCCACCCGTCGCCAACCCCGCCGCCGACGTCGCCGCATGCTGCTCCGCGATCCCCACATCAAACACCCGCTCAGGGAACTCCTTCGCGAAAGGACCCAACCCCACCGGCTGCAACATCGCCGCCGTCACCGCCACCACATCATCACGCTCACGCCCCAACCGCACCATCTCCGCACCGAACACCGACGTCCAGTCCACCCCACCCCGCGACACCGGCAACCCCGAATCCGGATGAATCAACGGCACCGCATGAAAACGATCCGCCTCATCCCGCTCCGCCGGCTCATAACCCCGACCCTTCTCCGTCAAACAATGCACGATCACCGGCCCACCAAAACGCTTCGCCCGCAACAACGCCGACTCCAAAGCACCCACATCATGCCCGTCAATCGGCCCCACATACTTCAAACCCAAATCCTCGAACATCCCCTGCGGGGCAATGAAATCCTTCAACCCCTTCTTCGCCCCGTGCAACGACTCGTAAATCGGCT
>NZ_KB904657.1 GCF_000380165.1 Wenjunlia vitaminophila DSM 41686 | reverse complement strand
AGGCCGCGACCAACCCGTAGGACAAGGCCAGGTTCCCCGAGATGTTCCGGTACCGGCCCGCCGGCAACGCCGCCGGCGCGATCTCGTACGACACCGCGAAGTCCTCGGTGGTCTCACCGAAGTTCACCCCCGCGCGGAACGCCGCCAGGTTCGCCTCGGCGATGGTGGGCTTCTTGGCGAACTTCCGCCGCANGAACGCCTCGGTACCCGCGGTCGGCCGATGGTACATCCACGACAACAAACCCAAAGCGAACATGTTCTTCGCCCGCTCCGCGTCCTTACGCGGCAGACCGAACGACTCCAACGCCGCCAACGTCAAACTCGTCAACGGCACCCGATGCACCCGCCACGCCGACAACACCGGCGAACCCTCATCCAACGGGTTACTCGACCAGCCCACCTTCGCCAACGCCCGCTTGGAGAACTCGTCCGTGTTCACGATGATCTCCGCCCCCGCGGGCAGGTCCGGCAGGTTCGCCTTCAACGCCGCCGGGTTCATCGCCACCAACACATCCGGAGCATCACCAGGAGTGAGGATGTCATGATCCGCGAAATGCAACTGGAACGACGACACACCCGGCAACGTCCCAGCCGGCGCACGGATCTCCGCAGGAAAGTTCGGCAACGTCGACAAGTCGTTACCGAACACCGCAGTCTCCGAGGTGAAACGGTCACCAGTGAGCTGCATCCCATCACCGGAATCGCCCGCAAACCGAATAACCACCCGATCCAGGCGCCTTACCGGCTTCTCCCGTATGACTGAGCTGGTCACTGCCCGCCCCTTCGTAGCCCATGTGCTGTGGTTGCTCTGAGGCATCGGGCAGGTTGGCGGCGGTGCTTCGCCAGTCGCCCCCGTGCCACTTCGGCCGTTGGTGTCGATAGCTCCGCACGCCGACGGTTGGCGTGCGGATGACCGAGCCGTCGGCAGCTTCGACACGGGCGCTAGAGAGGCGGTCAAGAAGTGATGCAGGGGGATGTGGGGAGGATCGGGGGGCGAGGGCTCGAGTGATCCCCGAGTAAGTGGCTTTTAGCTTGAATGCGCCACCTGCACCACACTTCCCCGGTTCGGGCGATGCCCGTTCTCTCTCAGCGAGGTCCTGATTCGTCATGCCACGAGTAAGCGAGGAGCACCGCGTTGCTCGTCGTCAGCAGATCATTGACGCCGCGCACCGGTGCATTGTGGAGAACGGCTTCCACCAGACGTCCATGCAGGACGTGATCAACGAATCCGGGTTGTCGGCTGGCGCGGTGTACCGCTACTTCACCGGCAAGGAGGAGTTGATCCGGGCCGTCGCGGAGAAGGCCAGCGTGCATTTCGCCGAGGCGATGGCGAAGGTGGTCAGTGAGCACCCGTCGCTCTCCTGGGACCAGGCCCTGGCCCGTCTGCTCTCCGGACTCATGTCCGACCTGGACGAGAGCCGGGCGGGCACCGCGCGCCTGGCCGTGCAGATATGGGGGGAGGCGCAGCGCGACCCGGTGGTGGCCGAGGCCGCCCTGGGGGCGCTGGTCGCGGCGCAGCGGCGGATGCACTCCCTGGTGGTACAGCTCCAGGACACCGGACGGATACCGAAGTCGGGCGACGCCGGGCAGATCAGTCAGGCGTTGCTGTCCTTCCTGCTCGGCTGCATCGTGCAGTCCATGTTGATGGAGGACGTTGACCTCGAGGGCCTCGCCCACGGCCTCGCCGCCCTGCCGAGCCCGGTGGAGCTGGAACGCGCCGGGGGCTGAGGGTTTCGTCCAGCCGTGTGGGGAAACCCGTCGGCCCGCAGATCGTCACCGACAAACGATCGCCCGGCGCGACGCGGTGCCGCGTCCCGGACGTGCGCCCCGGTCGGCCGTGCGGCGCGCTCCGGGTGGGTCCCCATCCCGGCTCCGTCCGCGTGCCCGGGCGCGGAGAGGGGATGCCGTGGGCGCGAACGGCGAGTACGAGGTCGTGGTCGTGGGTGCCGGCCCCACCGGGCTGCACCTGGCGGGTGAGTTGGCACTCGCAGGCGTCCGGTGCAAGATCGTCGAGAGGCGTTCCGAGCGGAGCAAGGAGTCCAGGGCGCTGGTGCTCCAGGCCCGCACCATGGAGGAACTCGACATGCGGGGCATGGCGACGGCCGTGCTCGACCGCGGCCACCCGGTGCGGCAACTGGAGGTCAGCCCAGGGGGCCACCTGATCGACCTGACGGTGCCCGACTCCGCGTACCCGGGGGTGCGGGCGCTGCCGCAGTGGGAGACCGAGGAGATCCTCGAGGAGCGGGCCGACGAGCTCGGGGTGCGCGTCGAGCGGGGCGTGGAGCTGACCGACTGCCGGCAGGACGGCGACCGGGTGGTGTTGTCCCTGCGGTCGGGGGACCGGGAGTGGCGTGAGCGTGCCGCGTGGCTGGTCGGGTGCGACGGGGCGCGCAGCACGGTGCGGCACGCCATCGGTGACCGGTTCGAGGGGGACGTGCTGCCCCACGGCATCCTCATCGCCGACGTCCGCCTGGACAGCCCCCCAGCGTCCCCGCGCTGGTCCGGATGGTCCCGGGGGCGCTCGCTGTCGTCATCGGCTTCGGCGGGGGACGCCACCGGATCGCCGTCATCGACCGCGACCGGCCGCACAGCGACGGCCCCGTCCCGGTGGAGGAGGTGGACGAGGCGCTGCGCACCGTCTTCGGTCTCGACCTGGGGCCGTACGACGCGACGTGGACCTCGCACTTCCGGATCAACGAGCGGCGGGCGCGGACCAACCGCAGCGGACGCGTCCTGCTGGCCGGGGACGCCGCCCACGTGCACTCCCCGGTCGGCGCCCAGGGGCTCAACCTGGGGGTGCAGGACGCCACCAACCTGGGCTGGAAGCTCGCCGCGGTGGTGGCCGGGCGCGCCGGCGAGGAACTGCTGGACACCTACGCCGAGGAACGGCGGCGGGTCTGCCTCGAGGTGATCGTGGCCACCGCCCTGGCGACCAGGGTCGCCACCGCCCGCCGCCTGCCCGTGCGGGCGGCGCGGCAACTCGGCCTGCGGGGCGTGGCCCGGTTCCCGGGAATCCGCCGCCGGGCCCTGGCCCGCGTCAACGGCACCTCCCACCGGTACCGGTCCACCGCGGGCCGGCGTCGCCGCGGCCCCGCCGGTGCCATGGTCGGCCGGAGGGTGCCGGACCTGGGGCTGTCGGACGGGCGGCGGCTGTACGAGGTGCTGCGCTCGGGCGGTTTCGTCCTGGTTGACCAGGGCGCGGGGAGCCGCCCGCCGGTGCCCGACGCCTGGGACGACCTGGTCACCCACCTCCCGGGGCGGGTGCGCGGGCCCCGCGGGCCGTGGCTGGGCACCGAGCTGTTCCTGGTGCGGCCCGACGGTTACTGCGCCTGGGCCGGGCCACGGTCCCGCGCGGCCGGCGACCTCGCGGTGGTGCTGCCGTGCTGGGCGGGTCGGCGGAACGTTCCGCGGGAACGGGCGGGCGCGTGGCCGGCGGGGTGAACCACCCGCCCCCGGTCCCGGCGCCGCGCGGCGGGCGCGGCGCCGGGTTCAGTTCCGCGACCCGGACGGTTCCAGGACGACCCGCTCCGCACCCGCGTAGACGTTCATGGACCGTCCCCGCAGGAAACCCACGAGGGTGAGGCCGGTCTCCGCGGCCAGCTCGACCGCCAGCGAGGAGGGCGCGGAGACGGCGGCCAACGCGGGGATGCCGGCCATCACCGCCTTCTGGACGAGTTCGAACGACGCCCTGCCGGAGACGAGCAGCACCGTGTCCCGCAGGGGCAGCGCACCCTGCTGGTACGCCCGGCCGACCAGCTTGTCCACGGCGTTGTGCCGACCCACGTCCTCGCGGACGTCGAGCACGTCGCCGTCCGGGGTGAACAGCCCGGCGGCGTGCAGCCCCCCGGTCTGGTGGAAAACCCCCTGGGCCGCGCGCAACGCGTCCGGCAGCGCGGACAGGACGTCGGGCCGCAGCCGTGGCCCGGGACCGGCCACCGGCCACCGGGCGGTGGTCCGCACCGCGTCCAGGCTGGCCTTGCCGCACAGGCCGCAGGAGGAGGTGGTGTAGACGTTGCGTTCCAGGGTGATGTCCGGCACCGGCACACCGGGGGCGAGGCGAACGTCCACCACGTTGTAGGTGTTGCTGCCGTCCGCCGTGGCGCCCGCGCAGTACGCGATGCGGGAGACGTCCGAGGCGTCGGCCACGACACCTTCGCTGACCAGGAACCCGACGGCGAGTGCGAAGTCGTCGCCGGGGGTGCGCATGGTGATGGCCAGCGGCTTCCCGTTCAGCCGGATCTCCAGCGGCTCCTCGGCGACGAGGGTGTCCACCCGTCGGCTGACCTCGCCGTCGCGCACCCGCACCACCGGGCGGCGGGCGGTGACCCGTCCCATGGCATCGCTCCTTTCCCGGCCCCCCTCCGCCAGTACCCGGGTGGCGGACGGGAGACACGACCCGGGGAACACGCGTGCGCCGCCGGGGACGATCACCGCCCCCGGCGGCGCACGGATGCGGGCCTGGTGAGGGTGACCCCGCGACGCTAACCGGCCCGGCCGAGCTTCGCCAACACCTGGTGGGCGGCGTTCCGCATGCCGTTGATGTTGGGGTGTCCCGGATCGGCCCCCTCCACCTGCACCAGGCCCTCGACCCAGCGGGTTCCCGGCGCCTGGCAGATGTCGTGACCGGCGCTTGATGGGTGCAGGTCCACGAACTCGGCGCCGTGCCGGGTGACCTCGGCGGCCATCATGGTGTTCAGCTTGCGCTCGACGCCGTACAGGTAGGGGAAGTCACCGGCGGCCACCGGCTGCTCGATGGCGCACGAGTCCTTGGACTCCGGGATGAGGTGCGGGTACCCGACGACCAGCACCCGCGCCCTGGGCGCCCGTTCCCTGACTCCCTCGACCACGTCACCGATCCTGGGCACGGTGCGCTCCACCCGTTCGGCGATCTCGTCCCCGCCGGACGTCGCGTAGTGGTCCCTGCACGGGGCGCCCTGGGGGTCAACCTGGCTGAGCCCGGCGCAGACGCCCATGACCTCGACGAACCCGGCGTCGTTGCCCCCGATGGTGAGGGTGACCACCCGGGTGTTCCGGCCGAGCGCGTCGAACTGCGGGGCGATCACCCCGAACTGGCGTGAGGTCATGTCCGCGGTGACCGCCCAGGTGCAGGTCACGTCGGTGTACGGGGCGGGCGGTAGGCCCTCGGCCACCATCGCGGGGTAGTTGTGGTCCGAGCGGGCGCACGGCCCCCCGGACCGGGGTATGCCCGGTCCCGCGGCGTAGGAGTCACCCAGCGCCACGTACGGTGCCCCGCCCCTGCCTGGGTCTCCTGCGGCGGCCGACCCGGCCGTGCCGCCCAGAGCCGTGGCGCCCAGAGCCGCGGCCAGGCCGGCCCAGGCGAACACTCTGCGTCTGCTCGGGCTCGCCGCCGTGGCGCGCGGACTTAAGAACGATCGCATGGGCCCGATTCCTCCCTGAGACGGAAATGATCGAACGAATGATCGTTACCTCGAAAATTGATCCGTCTCAAGGTCGGGTCGGGGAACCCGGCAGGGACCGCACAGGAACTTGCGACGCCCCTGTCAGCACCGTGCCAGCCCGTGCCAACGGCGGTCGGCGCACCGGTTGGTGCCCCTCACCGACCCCAGGGAGCAGAGCACCTGCCCAGTGGCGACGACCGCTCCACCGCCGCGGCCCCGGCCTGCCCCCTGGCCTGCTCGTCGCACTGGCCCGTGATCCCGGCGAGCCGGGCCGCCGCGGCGTGCGGGGCCACGGCTGCCGCGGGGCGGCCAGCGGCGCGCAACGCGTCACCGAGACCGTTCAGCGCCACCACCTCGCCGTGCCGGTCGCCGGCCTCCCGGAAGAGACCGAGCGCCTGCCGCTGCAGCCGGGCGGCGCACCCGTACCGACCCAGCCGCAGGTACAGGTCGCCCAGCTCGGACAGGACACGCGCCTGGCCCCACGGGTTACCGGCCTGGCGGTACCTGGCCAGGGCCAGCTCCAGGTGATCGACGGCCGACTCCCAGGCGCCGAACCGCCCGCGCACCACCCCCATGCGGGCCAGCGCACGGGCCTGTCCGGCACGGTCGCCGAGCCGCTCGGCGGCTCGCAGGGCATGGGCGTGGAAGGCCAACGCCTCGGCGGGGCGGTGCCCGTCGAGGTGCGGGGACAGGACATCGGCGAGGCGCACCGCGCCCACCGGGTGGTCCCGGTCGGCCGCGTACGCGCAGACCGCGGACAGGGTGGCGCGCTCGGCGTCCAGCCAGGTCAGGGCCGCGGCACGATCGGCGGGGCCGCCGTCGTCGGCCGGCGCGGGTTCCGGCGGCTCCGGTCGGCCGACGCGGGGCACCGGGTGCAGCGCCTCCACGGCCGCCCGCGCGGTGGCCAGGTAGTGGTCGAACAGCCGGTCAAGCGCCACGTGCCGCTCGTCCGCCACCGCGTGCGCCCGTGCGAGCCGGTCGGCGTAGGCGCGCAGCAGGTCGTGCATTCCGTACCGCCCGGGCCCGGTCCGCTCGAGCAGGTGCGCCCGGGCCAGCAGCTCGAGCAGCCGCGCGCTGCGCAGCGGGGAGTTCTGGGTCAGCGCCGCGGTGGCGTCGGCATCGACGTCCGGCCCCGGATGCAGCCCCAACAGCCGGAACGTGCGGGCGGCTGCCGGCGGGAGCCGGTGGTAGGAACAGGAGAACACCGCCCGCACCGCCGCCCGCACGTCACAGGAGCCCGGGCGGTCCAGCCGTTGCTCCCACGACGTCCTGTGGTTCACCTCCCGGGCGAACTCGGCGAGCGGCCTGGCCGGATGGGCGGCGGCCAACTCGGCGGCGAGCCGCAGCGCCAGCGGCAGTCCCGCGCACCGCGCGGCGAGGTCGGCCACCGCCTCCGGCTCCTGCGCTGCCCGACCCCCGAGCCGCGAACGGAGCAGCGCCGTGGCGTCAGGCAACGGGAGCAGCCCCAGGTCCAGTCGCCGCGAGCCGGGCTCCGCGACGAGCTCGTTCAGACCGTTCCTGCTGGTCACCACGGTCACACAGGACGGCGAGCGGGGGAGCAGGGGACGCACCTGCTGCACCGACCTGGCGTTGTCCAACACCACCAGCATCCGCCGGCCGGACATCTCGGTGCGGTACCGCTGGGCCCTGGCGTCGAGGTCCAGGGGGATCGGCCCGGCACACCCCAGGGCGTCGAGGAACCACACCAGGGCGTCGCCGGCAGCCAGCGACCGGCCGGGGCCGCCGCCCCGCAGGTTGACGTAGAGCTGCCCGCCGGGGAACCGGTGCCCGGTCCGGTGCGCCCAGTGGACCGCCAGGGCGGACTTGCCCACACCGGCCGGCCCGGACACCACCGAGACCAACGGGTGCCGCCCCCCGCCCGCGGACCGTTGGGCCAGCCAGCCGTCCAGCGCCGCGAGCTCCCCGACCCGCCCGTGCAGGACCGGCGTGTCGGCGGGAAGCTGTCGGGGGACGCCGCACGAACTGGCCCCGTGCTGCTCGGCGATCCGGCGCCGGTTGGCCCGGTGACCGGTGCGCGCCTGGTCCCCACGGACCACCGGCTTGCAGGCGCGCAACGACCGCGCGGGGGCACCCTGGTCCTGCGGGCGCACACCCGCCGCCCCCCGAGGGGCCCGCGGGACCTCGGTTGCCGTGCCCACGGCGAGCAACGCCTCGCTGTACCGCTCCACCGCCGCCCGCCGCTCGTCGGCCAGGGACACCACCCACCGGTGGTCGCGCAGCGTCGGCAGGTCGGCGAGCGGCGGCTGCCGCCACAGGTGGACCGCCTCCGCCAGCAGCGACACCGCCCTGAGCTGGTCGCCCCGGTGCCGTGCCGCCCCCGCGGCGGCCACCAACCTCCGGAAGCGCAGCAGGTCCACCCGGTCAGGAGGCAGCCGCAGCACGTACCCGTCGCCGACCTCGGACAGCACCACTCCCGGGCCGGCCGCCGGCCGCCGCGGCTCCAACGCCTCGCGCAACAGGCCCACCTGTTCCCGAAGCACCACCCGCGCGTCCTCAGGGGGCCGACTTCCCCACAGCGCGGAGACCAGTTCTCCTCCCGGCACCGGCCGCCCACACGCCAGGGCGAGCAGCCCCAGCACCGCCCGCCGCTCCGGGGGACCCAGGTCCACCCTGATCCCGCCCCGCCAGACACGCACCTGCCCCAGCACCTGTAACCGCATCGCACTCCCCGGCCACGGACCACGCTGACGCCAACCTTTCTCCCCTGATCAGCCGGTGGTCAGTCGATTTCCGGCCGGCCTGCGGGAGCGGGTGTCCACCGGTCCCGCGGCGACGACGGGCACCACCCCGCGAAGGACGGCCCGACGGCCACGGTGGCCGGGCGGGGGTGTGGGCCGGGCAGGGGCACAGGGCCGGTCAACAGACCTCCCCGAGCAGGGCGAACAGCCCGCCCAACCCCAGGGAAAAAGTGCCCAGGCGCAGCCACCGGTACTTCCTGGCCAGTATCGCGCCCATGGCACAGACCTGGGCGAGGGTCCACTGGACGACGTCCTGCCGGGAGTCGGCGAGCCGGACCAGCAACTCGTCGGGTGAGGCGCCGTGGGACACGTCGCGCAGGAAGGTGCTGTCGGCCGCGACCCAGGTGCGGGGGAAGAGAACGGCGGCGAGCATCACCACCCCGCTCGCCCACAACACGCCGCCGAGGGTGAGCCACACGGCACCGGGACCCGTGGCCGAACCGAACCGGGAGAGCAGGGCGTCGCGGTCCCCGGAGACCAGCACCGCCGCGAACGCCATGGCCCCCGACAGCAGGATCGCCGCCTTGGCGTCCGCCCTGCCGAGGTCCTCCCGCACCGAGGTCAGCACGCGGTCCGCGATGAAGCGCAGGTCGGGGTCGGCTGGTCCCGGGCCGGTCCCCGCGGTCACGGGCCGTCCCCGCGGTCGGCCCCGGCGTCGTCCCCCGTGGCCCGGGACGCCCTGTGGCCCTGTTCGGCTGAGGACTCCACCACGCTGGGCTCGTGGGTGGGCGGCGCGTCCCGGACCGGCTCCCCGCCCTGGCCGGCGATGGGGTCGGCGGGGTCGGTGGCCGCTCCGGCGCCGCCCCGGTCGCTCCGCGCAGCGCGGGCCCCGGCCCCGTCCTCCCAGAACGGCCAGCGGCGCGTCGGCGCCGGCTCCCCCTGACCCAGCTCGGGACGGACCGGCGTCGTCCGGTCGAACAGCGCCTCCGCGGACGCCCCCGCGACCCCCGCCGACGCGTCCCGCAGGTGCTTGAGGACCTCGTACATGTGGGTGCCGATGTCGTGCCGCTCGAGCTGGCCGCCCTCGATGAGCTTGGTGATCAGGTGGAGCCAGTCCCCGCGCTGCTCCTGCCGCTGCTGGTAGAAGAGCTGCTGGATCTCCAGTGCCTTCTCCGGGTTGCGCGCCATGAAGGCCGCGATCGCACTGATGTCCCCGCGCCGCAGGACCTCCTCGAACTCCTGCGCCCGGCGCCTGACGAGCTGGGTCTCCTGGTCCTCCTCGCGCTGCCGCAGGGAGTGCTCCTTCTCGGCGAGCCGCCGCCGCAGATCCAGTTCGGTGCCCAGACGGACCTGTTCCCTGACCCGTTCACTGAGGTCGATGTGGACGTGGACCCTGGTGCGCAGGCCCAGGTCCCGACCGAGCGGCCACTGCTGGACGTTGAGCGCGTTCCGCACCGCCTCGTCGGCCTGTTGGGACGCCGTCAACGGGAACCGTCGGGACACCCCGCGCAGCTCGTCGTGGAGTTCGTCGCGCAACAGATCCGCGGCGTCCCACACCTGGTTGCGGACGACGGCGTACGGGTCCTCGACCTCCCAGTGCACGCGCACCGTGGCGTTGAAGAACTCGGTGTCGCCACGTGCCGGCAGCACCATCTCGAACGTGGTCACCCGACGGCCCGTCAGCACCTCGAAGACCGTGTAGGCCTGGCGGTACCTGGCGTACGTCCGGCTGGGCAGGGAAGCGCCGTGGTGCTCCGTGCCGTGCGGCCACAGCAGGCTGTAACCGCCGTTGGTGTACACCCGCACCGCGACCACCTGCCCGCTGACCCTGCGGTACCGCGGGCGGACCTCGCGCACGAGTGGGCCGCGCACCGATGGGTCCGCCGGCCGGCGCACGCCCGGCCCCGGGTCGGGCGGGTTCGTGGCGCGCCCCGCTTCCGGTGGTGTGTCCGGGCGCGGCGGTACGAGCTGGGGCGACCGGGGCCGCGGAGACCGGGGCCGCGGAGACCTGCCCCGCAACCGCTCCGGGCCGCCCCGCTGCGGTTGCCGTGGCACCCGGCGTAACTCCTCGGGCGCGAGCGGGGCGCCACCCGACGGCGTTTCGTGCTCGATCAACGGTTCCTACCTCTCTCCACCGCGTCCCACATCCGGCGGGCCGCGCCTTGGTCAAGCGGTCTGTCGGGGTCACGCACCAGGCGGGTCAGCAGGTGCCCGAGCCGGTCGCGGTCCCGGTCGTCCACGATCACCAGCGGCAGCAGCCGGCAGGCCGCCGCCAACTGCGCCTCGTCCTCGGCCGCGGACCGCGTCCAGGCGGCCAGTGCGTCCAGGGCGTCCTCCCCTGAGCGCGCCGTGACCAGCGCGTGCCGCACCAGGTCGGCGAGGCGCTGGGCCTGCTCGGGCCGACTCGTGGCCAGCGCGGTGAGCAGCGACCAGGTGGCGTGGGGCGCCAGGTGGGGGACGTCACCGAGCCCCCACAGATAAGTGACCTTCAGCCGCAGCATGCGCAGGGCGGTCACCAGCACCAGGTCGGAGTGCGTGCGCCGGCCGTCCCGCAGCCAGGCGCCGAGGCGGTCCACGACGGTCTCCGGCTCCGGCCCTGCCAGCAGACGCGTGACGCTGTACGACGTCAGGTCCAGCAACTCCCCGTCCTCGTCCGCGCGGGCAACCTCCCCGATCTCGGTGAGTGACGCACTGACCGAGCCCGCCGCCAACCCGTAGCCATGGGTGAGGGCCGCGGTGGCGCGCAGCGCCCCAGCGTCCTCGTCCGAGTTCACCCACTCCCGCAGCACCGCCTGCACCGCCGGTCGTACCGACGCCTCACGGGAGGCCTCGGCGAGAGCGGTGGCGGCGGACAGCCGCAGCACCGGGGAGTCCAGGCGGGCCATCGGCAGGATGATCTCGGAGTATCCGTAGAGCCAGTCCCAGGAACACAGCACGCCGGCCGCGATCGACGCCCAGACCCACGCGTACGAGGTCGAGTCGTCACACAGCGACCGCAGCCAGCGGGAGATCGGTCCGCGGGTGTTGTGGTACCCGTGCCACACCTCGTGCAGCACCGCCGTGGCCAGTCCGTCCCCCTGGAAACGGATCAGACGCGCCGGCACCAGGCTCTCCCCGAGGTCCAGCTCTCCGTCGAGCAGCACCGAGCGGGCCAGTGCAGGACGCAGATCGGCCCGGGTGCCGAACAGGCGGCGCCCCGGGGCCTGCTCCGGATCGAGGGTCAGCGCCATCTCCCAGGTCAACCGCTCGCCGGCCTCGGTGACGACGCCGTAGGCGGCACCGTTGAACACCGCGGTCGCGATCCGGAACGCCGCCGTGCGCAGTGCTGGCAGGGCCGCGGGGAGCGTGCCGGGGCGGTCGGCCCCGGCGAACCACTCCCGGACCTGCGCCGGCACGAACGCCGCACAGGCATCGAGGAACTCCTCGTCGGACAGTGCCCCGCGCTGCCGGTCCGCGAGGTGACCGGCGAACAGGGCGGCCTCACCGGGGCGAAGCTCGTCCAGGCCCAGCGCCTCCCTGACCTCGGGGCGCGCGGCGTGCGCCCGGGCTTCCTCCTGGGCGGTTACCGGCAGGTCCCGGAGCCGAAGGCGCAGGTGCCGGCCGAGCACCTCCTCGGCGCGGGGTGGTACGTGCCGCATGCCGTAACGCCCGAGCAGAACCTGGTCGGCGAGGTCCCCGCTGTCGATGACGAGCACCCCGTAGGCACCGATCCGGGCCAGCAGCGCACGGAACCGGTCGAGGTGCAGCTCGGTGGGCCGCTCCACAAGACCCGGCTGCGACCGGCTGGTACCGCCCTCCCGCTCCGGTTCCGGCCGGCCATGCCCCCACACGTCCTCCGACGGCAGTTCCAGCACGTAGCCGTGGTTCGCCCTGAGCTGCTCCTCCGAAACATGACGCAGGTCCGTGTCGTTGTCGAGCCGCACCACCCGCCGGTCGGTCAGCTCGGACAACAGCGCCAGGGCGGTGGCGGTGCGACCGGTACCGGGCTCACCGCACAGGGCGAGCAGGTGACGCTCCCGCAGCACCGTCTTCATCCTCTGGTAGCCGGGGGTTTCGAGGTAGACGTCGTCCAGGCGACGCAGTTCCTCCGTCGGCACCGGGCCGTCCACGACGGCGAGGGAGCCAGTCCCGACGAACTGGCTGACGAACAGGTTCCCCTCGTAGTACTGGTTGTCCCCGTGGACGCGTAGGGAGCGGGTCGTCGCGTGCGCGAGGTTCTCCCGCGCCAGGTGGGCGGTGGCGGAACCGCCGGCGCCGCCCGCACTGCCCAGCGGGCTACGCCCCGCCTCGCCGAACGGCTTGTGCTCCGGCCTGGTGGCGTCGGTCGCCTGCTGGTCGTCGCCCTTGGCCGGCGGGGTCGGGTTCGGTTGTTGCGGGCCCGGTGCCGCGTCGCCGTGCTCAGCCACGTCGCCCCCGCGCCCCGTCGTCGGGACCACCCTTGCGGATTCCGACGAACCCGCCGTGGATCACGTTGTGCTGGAAGGTCTGGTTGTCGCCCTGCACGTGGATCTCGGTCCGTCCGAACGTCTGCTGGGCGGCCGGCGGAGCGGACGGGTCGGGTTGGCTCCGAGGTGGCGGGAGGCTCCCCCCAGGCTGCCCGCCACCCGGAGGTGACCCCGCCCCGGGGACCTGGTTGCCCGCCGAGCCGGTCCGGGGCGGGGTCGGCACTGGTGGTTCTGGCAGTCGCGGAACGTGGAACCAGGCCAGTTCGTCCGTTTCCTTGTGGGTGATCCTGGCCGGCCGGTAGTGCTCCGGCTCGATGTACCGCCCGCCCTCGGCCACCACGTTGGTGTAGATCCAGTCCGAGGCGACGAAGAGCAGGTCCGAGCCCTCGGCCGCGGCCATCACCTGCTTCGCCGTCGGGCTGTCACAGAGCCGGCAGGTCAGATCCACGGCCCGGCCGACGAGTCCCCTCCCGTCCCAGGCGACCGGACCCGCGTGCAGGGCGACACGCAGCCGGGTCCGCACCGCACTGCCGCGGTTGTGCGCCCTGAGGCTCTCGTAGACGGCGTCCACCCACCGCCCCACCATCGGCGCCGGCGGCACGCTCGGATCGAGCGCGACCAGGATGCCGTCGCCGCGGTCCTCCTGGTGGATCTCGCCTGACGCCACCCCGGCCGCGTCGAAACCGTCCGCGAACGCGCCGTACATGGCGCGCCGCAGCAGCTTCTTGTCCTCCAGGCCCAGCCGACCCGAGCCACACGCGTCCCCGAAGAGCACCAGCCGGCTCACCGCTTCCGTGCCGTTCACTCACACCCCCTGGTCGCTGCCGTCACCGGACCAGCGTCGCCGTCCCGCCGGTCCGCCGCTGTAGCCGTTTACACACCGGGCGAGGGATTCCTGACGGTCGTGGTCCCCGCGGCGGACTGCCCCCCGCCCGAGGCCAGGAGGCGCAGCAGGTGGACGTCGGTGACCACCAGCCGTCGGGTCCCCGTCCGGACCACGCCCTCCTGGCGCAGCAGCCGCAGGGCCTTGGCGACCGCCTCCCGGGTGGCACCGACCGCGGCGGCCAGCTCGTGCTGCGGCAGCGGCAGGCTCAGCTCGATGCCCTCCGGCACCCGGTGTCCAGTCCGTGCCACAAGGTCGAGCAGGCTCAGGGACAGGCGCTGGAGCACGGTGCGGGACGCCAGGGAGCGGCGCTCGTGATCGGCGTCGCGCAGTCGAGAACTGAGCTGACGCATGATCAGCGAAGTCGCGTGCGGCCGGGAGGCCAGGAAGGTGCGGAAGCGCTGCCCGGGCACCACCACGGCCTCCATCGGCTCCAGGGCCGTCACCGTGGCGCTCCGCGGACGCTGGTCGACTGCGGCGAGGTCCCCGACCAGCTCTCCGGCACCGCGCAGCGCCAGAATGAGAGGGGTGCCGCGGTCGGTCTCGACCATCACCACCGACCAGCCCGAGAGGATGACCAGGACGAAGGTGCTGGTGTCGTTCTCCCGCAACAACACCTCGCCGGGCGCGTACTGGCGACGTTGGCCAAGACTGAGGAATGTCTTTCGGTCATACGGCGGGAGTGCGTCGAGGAACGAACGATGCTGCCTGAACAAGCTCATCCGCGACCCCTGTTACCTGCCGAAACGCCTGTGGGTAAGGCGATCAGTGATAATGCGCGCCACGCCGACAATCCGGCCCCCCGGCGTGAGGAGACAGCACGGTAGGGCTCGCCCGCATATCTGCGCAAGGCCTCACCCAGGGTGCTGAGAATTCTCGCCATTCCGCATTGATCCCTGTTCCGCCGCTATCGGGTTCGGAGTGAGCCGCGGGTGACGTGGGAAGCGCGGGATCGGATATTCGCATACGGGTGGCGGGGCCCGTACGGCCAGGCGTTCGGTCCCGGCACCGGTACGGTGCCCGTCCACCGACGCCGTTCGAGCGCGGGTCGCCCACCGTGAGTGGCGCGGCCCGCGGTCAACAATCAGGTGACGGGGAACCAGCGCCCGTGGGAGGGCGGGCGGCACCCGTCGGTGGCCGGACCGCCCGGGGTGACCGCACCGGGCCGGTCTCAGCCGTGCAGGGTGGTGGTGCTCACCGGGGAGGACGCGTCCAGGGCACCGCGCGCCGGGGGCTCGGTGACCGGTGCCAGCAGCGCTATGCCCAGGGCCGCGAGCGGCAACACGGCCAGTGCCACGGTCAGCCCGAACACCGTGGCCAGCCCACCGACCAACGGTGAGACGGCCATCCAGCCCAGCCGGCCGGCGAACGTGACCTGGCCGATGGCCGCCCCCGGGGACACTCCCGGCAGGGCACCGGCACCGGAGAAGGCGCCGGGGAAGGTGACGCTGACGCCCAGCCCGGTGAGGGCCAGCGCCGCCAGGAGCAGCGGGGCCTGTCCCGTGGGCAGGGTCACGGCCACCGCGACCGCGGTCACCACCGCGCCCGTCCTGATCAGTCGGGCCCACCCGTAGCGGGCCACCGCGCGGTCCCCGCACATCCGGCCGAGCACCTCCCCGGCCGAGAACACCGCGTAGGAGGCGGCGGCCACACCCCCGGAGGCACCGAGTTCCCTGAGCTGCACCCCGCCCCACGAGGCGGGGATGTCCGAGACCAGCGCGGCCAGGAACGCCAGCAGGGCCAGGGGCCCGACGGCCCGCCAACGAGCCGCAACGCCGCGGTCCCGCGGGCGTGACCCGGTCGGTCCCCGGCGCCCCGTCCCGCGGGGACCGGCGCCGTGGTCGTGGTGCGCGGGGAGCAGCAGGCCCCCCGCGGCCAGGCACACCCCGGCGAGCAGGAGCGCGACGACCGCGAAGTGCTGCCGGACCGGTACGCCCTGGGCGATCACCAGGGACCCGCTCAGGGCCCCGACGATGGCGCCCAGACTCCTGGTGGCGTGCATCCCGTTGAGAATGGGCCGGGGGCAGGCCCGTTGCAGAACCACCGACTGGGAGTTCATCCCGACGTCGGTCGCCGCGTCCGCGGCGCCGAGGACCAGCAGGCAGACCAGGAGGGTGCCGGCGGAGGAGGCGAACGGGACGAGCAGCAGGCTGGCACACAGGACCACGGCCGCGACCGTGCTCACCCCACGGCTGCCGTACCGGGCCACCAGCCAGCCGCCGAGCTGACTGCCCAGCAGCGCACCCATGCCCGGTCCCGCCAGTGCGAGACCGAGCTCGCCCGCCTCGAGACCCAGCCGTTCCTGCACCCGCGGGATCTCCGCCGCCCAGGTGGCGACCGACGCGCCGTGCACGAAGAACACGGCGCTCACCGCGTACCTGGCCCTCAGGTGCCGTGCCCCGACCGGGTCGGTGTCCCGCCGCACGCGGGTCGGCCCGGCGTCGTCGGGGAGCGTCCCGCCCTTCACGGCCCTGGACTCGCGGCCGGACCAGCTCCGGTGAGCTCGGTGTACAGCCGGGCGTAGTCACGCAGTTCGCGGTCGACCAGGAACCGTTCCCGACAGTGCTGCCGGGCCGCACCCGTGAGCTGGTCGCGCAGCGCCCGGTGGTTGAGGAGCGAGGTCACCGCGGAACCGAACGCGGCCAGGTCCGAGGGCTCCTCCAGGAGCAACCCGTGCACCCCGGGCACCACCTGCTCCCGGATGCCACCGACCGCGCTGGCGACCACCGGCCGCTCCTTCCACATCGCCTCGGTCACGGCGAGCCCGAACCCTTCCTGCAGGCTCTTCTGACAGACGACCGTAGCCCGCCGCTGGAGGGCGTTGACGACCAGGGCGTTGGCCTCCATCTCCGTGTCGTCGTCGGCGAGCCCGAGCACCACCAGGTGCACCCGCCGGCGCAACGCGGTGGGCAGTCGGCGGTGTTCGGCGCGTACTGCGTCGAACACGGTCCGGTTCTCCGGGTCGTCCGGGATGTCGTCCGGATCGGGACCCGCCAGCACCAGGTGGGCGTCCGGCGAGGCGTCGGCGATGTGCTCGACGAAGCCGGTGAGCACCCCCGACATGTCCTTCAGCGGGTCCCACCGGGAGATCTGCAGCACGGTCGGCGCGTCGGGCGGCAGCGGGGTGTCCTGGAACACCCGCACCCGGTCCGCGGCGTAGCTGGCGGCGGTCCCGGGCAGGGCCGCCCCCGACCCCGTGGTCAGGCCGATGGCGGAGGTGAACGCCTCGATCTCCGTCCCGGTCAGCGGGCGGCACTTGGCCGAACCGGGGTCGATGGTGGGGTGGATCACCCGGGTGAGTGACCGGTCCACGGCGGGCGGTACGTAGTCCGCGCTGGAGAACGCGTAGCGGTGGGGCGCCGGCAGGTACCGGGCCAGGAACCCCCACGCCTCGGCCACCGGGTCCGACCACGCGGCGGTGCCGATGTGGCTGCGCCAGGCCACCCGCAGCCCGGCGTCCACGAGCAGCGGGGCCATGCCGAGGACCTGGGGGTCGTGGAGGACCACCACGTCGCCGGCGGACATGTGGGTGAGCGCGGAGCGGGCGGCCTCGGTGGTCACCCGGGCGTACACCTCGGCGTCGGCCCCGGTGAGCGGGGCCCCGGTGCCGGGACTGCCGTGGAACAGGTGGTGAAGTTGCTTGGTGACGGTGAAGAAGTCGGTGTCGCCGGAGGTGACCAGCCAGCGGGTGCGCAGCCCCACCCGGTTGTGCCAGGGAACGGCCGAGCGCAGCAGTTCGGCGATGCCCCCGCCGACCGCGGTGGTGTTGACGTGCCACACGGTGTGACCGTCCAGCGCGGTGCGGGCAGCGTTGACCAGGGGGTCGTGCCGCAGCGCCTCGGCGGTCTGGGTGGACCACGCCGTGGCGACCCCGGGCGGCGTCGGGTTGACCGGTGTCACCCCGCTCATCCGACGCTCACGTCCCACGCGCCGAAGTCCAGGTCCACGGTGACCTCACCACGCCGGTACCTCCAGTGGTCGGGTGGGGCGGGTAGGGCCTCGTAGGGCCCGGCCAGGGTCTTCTTCAGGGCGATCAGGCGCCGGGTCAGGTGCAGCACCGAGTCCGGGTCGGCCCGTTGGTCGGCCACGTTGCGGGTGGTGTCGCCCAGCGGCAGCCAGGGTTCCCCCGTGGTGAAGCCCCCCTTGGGGCCGCTGGTCCACGGCACCGGGGTGCGGCTGGCGTCCCGGGGGATGGGCGCGGCGTCCCTGGTGAGCTCCGGCGGGACGACGGTGTCCTCCATCCCGAACTCGTCGCCCTGGAACAGCACGCAGGCGCCCGGGAGGGTCAGCAGCATGGTCAGCGCCATGCGCGTCTTGCGCTCGTCGCCGTCGCACCAACGGGTGGGGAACCGGGACAGGTCGTGGTTGGACGCCAACCACACCGGGTCGTGGTCCGGTGCCACGGTGTCCAGCCAGGCCTCCACCACGGGACGCAGCTCCTGTGCGCGGAACCGGCTGAACAGCAGTTGCGGGTACTGGGGGAGCTGGAGTTCGTCGCCGTCGCCGTAGTAGCGGCGCAGCTCCTCCAGTTCGGGGACCCAGGTGGCGCCCATCAACAGCCGCGGCGGGTCGTACTCGTCACCGATCCTCCGCCAGCGCCGCAGTACCTCGTGCACCTCCGGTTGGTGGGCGCTGTGCACCGGACGTTGCCCGCGGTTCCGGTCCCACATGTGGTCGTCCCGCCCTGCCGGCGGGTTGTCCCGCAACAGGCGGTCCTTGACGATGACGTAGCAGGCGTCGATCCGGAAGCCGGCCACCCCGCGGTCGAACCAGAACCGGAGGATGTCGTCGAACTCGGCGCGCACGTCCTCGTTCCACCAGTCCAGGTCGGGCTGGTCGGGCAGGTAGCTGTGCAGGTAGTAGCGGCCCATCTCGGGATCGAAGGTCCAGGCGGGGACGTGCAGCGAACTCATCCAGTTGTTCGGCTGGTCGGCCCAGACGTAGTACTCGCGTTTCGTGCGTTCGTCGCGGAACCACGGGTGTTGACGGCTGGTGTGGTTCGGGACGAGGTCAAGCACCACCCTGATTCCGCGCCGTTCCGCCTCGGCGACCAGCCGGTCGAAATCCTCCAGGGTGCCGAAGGCCGGGTCGATGGCGGTGTAGTCCGCCACGTCGTACCCGTAGTCCCGGTTCGGGGAGACGGTGAGCGGGGTGCACCACACCGCGTCAACGCCCAACCACTCCAGGTAGTCCAGTCTTGAGATGATGCCCGCTATGTCACCTATTCCGTCGCCGTTGGAATCGGTGAACGAACGGGGATAGATCTGGTAGATGACCGCGTTGCGCCACCAGTCGCCCAAGGCCGCTTTCCTCTCCCTGTACCGCGTCGGCTCCCGGGTTAGGGAAGCGACGCCAAGGGAAAGCTACTTATCGGTGCGCGGTGATGATCAGTGGGTTCTCGGCCATCCTCGGAAATGCGCGCACCGTGGTGCGTGCGGCCTTCTTCGGTATTTGTCCCGTGCTCTTGAGGGAAATTCCGCCAAAAGCCCACGCGTTCTCGAGCGATGCGTGACCCAGACTTTCTGAAATCTCTTCCGGGAGCCCGGCGGGCTGCGGTGACGCCTTTTGTGCCTGCCGTCGGGGGAGCCTGGGCGGCGGGACATCCGAAAAAGATCGGTCAATCGCGGGGGCGCAGGACGAGGCGGCGCGCGCCGCCCGGCAGCGGTGCCCCGGGGGACACCTGGTAACCGTGCCCCCTGGCGAAGTGCTGCACCACGGCGCACCCGTAGGCCCGGGTGACCCGCGCCAGCCACCTCCGGTCGAACCGGCTCCGGTCCCGGCCGCTGACCACCAGCGCGTGGGTGCTGTCGGGCCGCCGCAGGAACCCCAGGTCATCGCGGCCCGCCCCGGCGTGCCGCCCTCGGACGATCACCTCGG
The DNA here is from genome assembly GCF_000380165.1 of Wenjunlia vitaminophila DSM 41686. GTDB lineage: Bacteria > Actinomycetota > Actinomycetes > Streptomycetales > Streptomycetaceae > Wenjunlia > Wenjunlia vitaminophila. Next base: position 85,699 of record NZ_KB904657.1, on the reverse strand, counting down.
CCCGGGCCGCGCCGGTGAGCTGGCCGTACAGCGGCTGTGGTCGGGCATGGGTCTCCACCGCCGCGTACCCCAGGTCGGTCAGTGCCGCGGCCAGCAACTCCGGGTCGCGCAGGGCGATCGGCACCCGGACCGAGTACCGGCGGCCCGGGCCGCCGGGCGTCCCGGCGCGACCGCGAGCTGTGCCGCGCGCCGCCGTCGAGCACTCGGGCCAGGGCGTCCACCCCGGGCGCCCCGGCCGGACCGTCGGCCCACACCCCCGCGGTGCCGTCCGGCGACATGACGACCTCTATGCGCTCCGCGTCCCTCATCACGACTCCCTCGCTGGACCACCGACCACGGCCCAGCATCGCCCGGGTCGCCCGGGAGCGGTCCCCGCCCTGGGGCGCGGCCCTGCCGGGACCCGGGGGGCCCGGCAGGCGGCGGCCAGGCGGGACCGGCGGGGCCGTGGGGGTCACCCGTCGGCGGCCTCGTCCAGGGCCCGGATGTCGATCTTCGACATGGTGAGCATGGCCTGGGTGGCCCGGGCGACCCTGCCCGGATCGGGGTCGCTCATCAGCTCCCCCAGGCGCCGCGGGACGATCTGCCAGGACAGGCCGTACCTGTCCTTGAGCCAGCCGCACGGCCCCGGCTCGCCGCCGTCGGTCAGCCTCTCCCAGTAGGTGTCCACCTCCTGCTGGTCGGCACAGTCCACGGCGAGGGAGACGGCCTCGTTGAAGGTGAACTGCGGACCGCCGTTGAGCGCCTGGAACCGCTGCCCGGCGAGCTCGAAGACGACGAGCATCACCGTCCCCGGCTCGCCCGGCCCGGCCTCCCCGTAGCGGTGCACCTCCAGCACGCGGGAATCGGGGAAGACGGAGACGTAGTGGCCCACGGCCTCCTCGGCCTGGGTGTCGAACCACAGGCACGGCGTGATCTTCTGCATGGCCCTTGCTCCTCGCTGACCGGTGGGACAGGTGTTGCGAGGGTTGACCGTTCGGGCCGCCAGAACTCATCGGTCCCGGCGGTGTTTCCGCTCGATCGGGTGAGCCGGGTCCCGCCCGGGCCGGGGGAGCGGACCGCGCGTCGTCCGTGCCCCTGCCCCCGGGCGCGTGGACGGGGCCGCGACGGGCCGGACCCGGCGTTCCTCAGCCGTGACTGGCGTCGATGACGCAGAAACGGTTGCCTTCGGGATCGGCGAGCACGACGAAGTCGGGGTCGTCCGGGTACCACTGCCAGTCCACGCGTTCGGCGCCCAGGGCGACCAGGCGTGCCACCTCGGCCCGCTGCTCGGCGGCGTCCTCGACGTAGAGGTCGAGGTGGACCCGGGGGCGTTCCTGCACGGGCGACGTACTGCGGCCGAGCGCGAGTCCGGGTCCTGTGCCCTCGGCCGGCACCAGCACGGTCCAGTCGTCGGCGACCTCACCGTCACGCGGCACGTAGCCCAGGGCCCGGCTCCAGAACTCCGCCGCCCGCCGCACGTCCGCGGCCCCCATCACGACCGTCCCGATGCTCAGCACCTGGCGCGGCCCTGTCCCGCGGACACCGGCAGTCCCTCGACCCGGACGACTCCCGCCACCGCGGGCCGCACGCCACTTCCCGCCGACCTACCGCTCACGGGAGGACCGCAGACCGTCCAGGACGATGTTGATGTAGCGCCGCCAGTCGCCGCTGCGCCGGTGGACGATCGAGTTGAGGCCACAGGTCAGGGAGAGGATGTCCGCGCCGGTGATGTCCTGCCTGATCACCCCGGCGGCCTGGCCCTTGTCCACCAGGCTCACCAGCTCCGCCTCGAGGTCGGCCCGAAGGGGGCTCCGCGGTCCCTCGGAACCCAGGGTGCCCTCGACCACCACACTGGCGAATCCCCGGTCCCTCGCCTCAACCTCGGCGATCCGGGTGAGCAACAGCTTGAGCGCCTCGAGGGGTTCGGTCGAGTCGCGGCAGATGGTCCGGTAGTAGGTCAGGATCTCGCCGAAACGCTGCTGCGAGGCGGCCTCGACCATGGCTTCCTTGGTGGGGAAGTGACGGTAGAGGGTGCCGACGCCGACCTCGGCGCGACGGGCCACCTCGTCCATGGACACGTGCGCCCCACGCTCGGCGAAGAGTTCACGGGCAGCGTTCAGCACCCGGGCGCGGTTGCGCTCGGCATCGGCGCGCCGCCGCCGGGGGCTGGTGGTGTGCGCGGACGTGGACTGCTGCACGGGCATGGGAGTTGGCATGCGGAACCTCTCTCCGTTTCACTCCTACTATGCCCGGCCGCTCCTTCCTCATCCACCCCCGACAGATGCCGTCTCCATGGGTATGTCCGGGTTCGTTCCTGTCAATTCTGAACGTTCCCGCAAACATTTGACGTTGGCCGCGGTTGACAACGTGCCCGCGGGTCCCCTGTACTTGCCGTACCGGAATAGGATTCCGCTTCTTCTTTCAGGAGGGCCCCGGTGACGTGAACCCGTCCCGGGCGCCGTGGCCGCGAGGGCGCCGGGTGAGGTGTCCGACCGCCTCCGCAACCTCCTGACGTCACCCGAGCGAGAGGGCGAACACGATGTCGCTGTCGAAGGAAGGCACTGGCGCGCCGGCGTTGGCGCCCTCGGTCGAGGAGTTCCTGACCGAGCCGCACATCGCCACGCTGACCACCTTCCGGCCCGACGGGTCGCCCCACGTGGTGGCGGTGCGCTTCACCTGGGACCCGGCGGCGGGTCTGGCCCGGGTCATGACGGTGGTCTCCTCGCGCAAGGCCAGGAACCTGCTCGCCGCCCCCGGCAGCCGCGCCGCGCTCTGTCAGGTGGCCGGATTCAAGTGGGTCACCCTGGAGGGCACCGGCACGGTGTCCGACGATCCCCGCCGGGTGGCCGAGGGGGTCAGGCGCTACGCCAAGCGCTACTACTCCCCGCCGCCCAACCCGCCGGGCCGCGTCGTCGTCGAGATCGCCGTGGACCGGGTGATGAGCCTCAACGCCTGACCCCCAGGTGCCCGCCCCGGTCCACCGCCGCGTCAGCCGGCCGGCCGGGGGCGGGTCCCGCTGCTCCAGACGAGCCGGAAGGCCAACGAGCAGATGCGCCAGCCGTCCGGGGTGTTCCGGGCCGCCCCGCTGACGAACGTCCCGGTGGAGAAGAGCGCCGGGGGCTCACCGTCCACCGGCGGGGTGCTCGCCCGGTGCACGTGGGTGGACATCACGTTGGCCCGGAACGTCGCCCGGTCGCCGTCCACCAGCACGACCGCCGGGGAGTTGAGGTTCTGGGTCCGCTCCCACTTCGCCAGCACGTCGGCGTGGTACCCGGCCAGACCCTCCAGGCCCTCGTGCCGGCTCATCGGGAACTCCACGACCGCGTCCCCGGTGAACAGGCCGCGCGCCCACTCGTCGTCCAGATCGTCGTCGTCGAGCCCGACCAGGTAGCGGTCGAGCAGCCCGGCGACCTCGGCGGAGGATTGGCTAGTGGTCATACCCGAGCATGACCACGGAACCCGCCGGATCCCAAGACCACTTGTCGCAAACCTGACGTTGCTGTCAGAACCCTGTACTGCCCTGTCAAAAGCCTGTACCTCGGGGCTATTTACCCTCCCGCGAACTCCTCGTAATACTGAGGAAGACCGTTGGGAGAGGGCTTATGGATAACTTTGACGCGGACGTAGTGATTTCCGGGGCAGGCCCCACGGGTCTCATGCTCGCCGGCGAACTCCGTTTGCAGGGCATTTCTGTGATCGTCGTCGAACGGCTCGCCGAGCCGGTGCAGGAGTCACGTGCCCTCGGTTTCTCGGCACGGACCATCGAGGAATTCGACCAACGCGGACTGCTCTCTCGCTTCGGCGAGGTGAACCTCATTCCGTTCGGTCACTTCGGCGGTGTCTCCCTCGACTACCGGGTCATTCCAGGAGGCTCCTACGGGGCCCGCGGCATTCCCCAGGCGGTCACCGAGGCCATGCTGGCCGGCTGGACCGGTGAGCTCGGCGCGGACGTGCGCCGCGGCTGGGAGGTCACCGGCCTGACCACCGACGACGACGGGGTCACCGTCGAGGTGGACACACCGGACGGCCCCAGCCGGTTGCGGGCCGCCTACGTGGTCGGCTGTGACGGCGGTCGCAGCGCCGTCAGGAAGGCCGCCGGTATCGAGTTCACCGGCACCGAGCCGCGGATCGAGCTGCGGTACGCCGACATCGCCGGCGTGCAGCTCCCCCCGGGCTTCAGCGGCCGGCGGGTGGAGGGCGGCATGGTCATCGTGCTGCCGCTGGGGCCGGACCGTTGCCGGGTCTCCTACTACGAGGCGGCCGAGCCCCTGCGCAAGGGACCGGGGCCCATCACCTTCGAGGAGGTGGTCGGCGCCTGGAAGCGGCTGACCGGCGAGGACATCTCCCACGGCACGCCGTTGTGGGTCAGCTCGAGCACCGACGCCAGCCGCCAGGCGACGGAGTACCGGCGCGGTCGCGTCCTCGTCGCCGGCGACGCGGCGCACCTCCACCTGCCGATCGGCGCCCAGGGCATGAGCGCGGGCATCCAGGACGCGGTCAACCTCGGCTGGAAGCTGGCCCTGACGATCAAGGGGCAGGCCCCGGAGGGCCTGCTCGACACCTACCACAGCGAGCGGCACCCGGTGGGTGCCCGCATCCTGACCAACACCCTGGCCCAGAGCCAGCTCTACGTCGGCGGCGACGAGATCAAGCCGCTGCTGGAGGTCTTCACCGAGCTCACCGCGTACGAGGACGTCCAACGCCACCTGGTGGGCATGGTCACCGGCCTCGACATCCGGCACGACATGGGCCCCGGCGACCACCCGCTGCTCGGCCGGCGCCTGGAGGAGCAGGAGGTCGTGGTCGAGGGCGAGAAGAAGACGACCTTCGAACTGCTCCACCCGGGCCGCGCCGTGCTGCTCGACCTCGGCGACGACGCGGAGCTGCGCGAGACGGCAGCCGGCTGGTCCGACCGGGTCACCACGGTCAGTGGTGACTGCGAGGGCCTGCCCCGGGGCCTGCTGGTCCGTCCCGACGGGTACGTCGCGTGGGTCTCCCCGGAGGACGCGCGCACCGAGGGCCTGGCCGACGCGCTCACCCGCTGGTTCGGCCCGTCCAACTGAGGCCCCGCGCCTCACCCACACACCGTTCGTCCGAGAATCAGGAAGCGACCCACATGCCCTTCATCTCCCCAGAGGACGCCCACCTCACCGTCCTCAACCTCTTCACCACCGACGCGCCGGAGAAGCAGGACGGTCTCATCAACGAGATGACCAAGATCGTCAATGCGGCGGCCTACGAGGGCTGGATCTCCAGCACCGTGCACCAGGGCGTGCACAGCCCCGGCACCGCCAACCTCATCCAGTGGCGCAGCGGCGAGGACCTGGAGAAGCGCTACGCCGGTGAGGAGTTCAAGCACCGGACCCTGCCGACCTTCGGCGAGCTGACCACGTCCATCCGCCTGCTCCAGAACGAGATCGTGTTCAGCCAGCACCACCCGTCGCTCGGCGACAAGGTGGAGATCTCCCCGAAGCGGGACGACCACACCGTCATCGAGATCTTCCAGGTGGCGCAGGAGAACCTCGACGAGCTGGTGGACGCCCTCGGCCCGTCCCAGGACTACCTGCTCGAGGTCGCGGGCTACCGCTCCCACACCGTCTTCAAGGGGCTGCGGGCCCGGGGCCTCGAGGGTTCCTTCGCGGTCTGCTACTCCCAGTGGGAGAGCAAGGAGGCGCACGACGCCTTCATCAACGAGCCGCAGTCCGAGTGGTCCGCGGCCCGGGACAAGTCCGAGTCCCGGATCGCGTCCCTGAAGACCAGCAGCGACTGGAACTCCTACCAGGTGGTGCACACCCGCTCCGCGGGGGAGTGAGCGCGTGCCGGGGCGGCGGCCCCGGCACGCACCAGTTGGGGAACGCCCGGGTCCTGGAGACAGGACCCGGGCGTTCCTTCGGTTTGTCGGGCCGTCGGGCGAACCACCGTGCCCCCTGCCTTCCTGCCTGCCTGCCTGCCCGCCGGAGACTGCCCGCCCGCCCGCCCACCAGAGACTGCCCGCCTGACTCCCGGGCGGGTGGCGCCCCGCCCTGGGCACCGGGGCGTGGGAGCGCCCAGCGGCCCGCCTCCGGCCGCCGTACGCCCCCGTGGACGGCCGCCGGCAGCCCCGGTCGGCCGTGAGCCGCGGCGCTCCCCCCGGCCCCGGCCCGGCTCCGTTTCCCCCGCCTGGGTGCCCGTTCCCCGTGGTCAGCACCGCTGCGGACACCGCCCCGACGCGAGCCGGGCGGAGCCCTCGTGGGGACGTTCCCTGACACAGGTCTGACGCAACCAGGCAGCGGATCTGACCAACCCCTGCCTGGGATTGCCGGTTTCCTGACATGGCTGCGCTGCGCTTACCGGATCTGACCGAACCGAACGCAGACCTGAAATGAGGTCCCTTGCCGGACCCCCCGTTTCGGAAGAGTCTTGACGTCAAGATCTGGGGCCTGCCCCCAGGGGCGCCGACCGGCCTTCTCCGCGGTGAGGACCGGTCGAGTTACCCGTGAGCACGAGTGCCGCGCCTCCCTTTCGGGTCGAACGCAGCGCACGCCCAACGACGGCACAGAAGAGCACCGCGTCCGCCGAAATTCCCAAGGAGCGAAACCGCATGCACAGCACGCTGATCGTGGCCCGAATGGAACCCGGATCGAGCGCCGACGTGGCGAAGTTGTTCGCCGAATTCGACACCACGGACATGCCCCACCGCATGGGCACGCGCCGCCGGCAGTTGTTCTCCTACCGCGGCCTGTACTTCCACCTCCAGGACTTCGACGAGGACAACGGCGGAAAGCTGATCGAAGAGGCCAAGACCGACCCCAAGTTCGTCCGGATCAGCGAGGACCTCAAGCCGTACATCGAGGCCTACGACCCCGCGACCTGGCGTTCCCCGGCGGACGCGATGGCCACCCGCTTCTACTCGTGGGAGGCGTCCGCGTGACGGAGCGACGCGTGGTCATCACCGGGATGGAGGTCCTCGCCCCCGGCGGTGTCGGCACCAAGAACTTCTGGAGCCTGCTGAGCGAGGGCCGCACCGCGACCCGCCGGATCACCTTCTTCGACCCCTCCCCGTTCCGCTCCAAGGTGGCCGCGGAGATCGACTTCGACCCGTACGAGCACGGCCTCGGCCCGCAGGAGATCCGGCGGATGGACCGGGCGGCGCAGCTCGCCGTGGTGGCGGCCCGCGGCGCCGTCGCGGACAGCGGCATCGAACTCACCGAGCTCGACCCGTACCGGGTCGGCGTGACCGTCGGCAGCGCGGTCGGCGCCACCATGGGCCTCGACCAGGAGTACCGGGTGGTCAGCGACGGCGGCCGGCTCGACCTCGTCGATCACACGTACGCCCCGCCGCACCTGTACAGCCACCTGGTGCCCAGCTCGTTCGCCGCCGAGGTCGCCTGGGCGGTCGGCGCCGAGGGGCCCACCGCCGTGGTCTCCACCGGCTGCACCTCGGGGATCGACTCGGTCGGCCACGCCATCGAGCTGATCCGTGAGGGCTCCGCTGACGTCATGGTCGCCGGCTCGTCGGACGCGCCGATCTCCCCGATCACCATGGCGTGCTTCGACGCGATCAAGGCCACCACCCCCCGGCACGACGCCCCGGAGTGCGCGTCACGGCCCTTCGACGGCACCCGCAACGGCTTCGTGCTCGGCGAGGGCGCCGCCATCTTCGTGCTGGAGGAACTCCAGAGCGCCAAGCGCCGCCGCGCGCACATCTACGCCGAGATCGCCGGCTACGCCACCCGCAGCAACGCCTACCACATGACCGGGCTGCGCCCGGACGGGGCCGAGATGGCCGAGGCGATCACGGTGGCGCTGGACGAGGCCAGGATGAACGTGGAGTCGATCGACTACATCAACGCCCACGGGTCCGGCACCAAGCAGAACGACCGGCACGAGACCGCCGCCTTCAAGAAGAGCCTCGGCGAGCACGCCTACCGCACCCCGGTGAGCTCCATCAAGTCGATGGTGGGGCACTCGCTCGGCGCCATCGGCTCCATCGAGATCGCCGCCTCCGCCCTGGCCATGGAGTACAACGTGGTGCCGCCCACGGCGAACCTGCACACCCCGGACCCGGAGTGCGACCTGGACTACGTTCCGCTGACCGCGCGCTCCCAGCGCACCGACGCGGTCCTGACCGTCGGCAGCGGCTTCGGCGGCTTCCAGAGCGCCATGGTGCTGGCCCGGCCCGAGCGGAGCGCCGCATGAGCGCGTCCGTGGTGGTGACCGGCCTCGGCGTGGCCGCGCCCAACGGCCTGGGCACCAAGGAGTTCTGGTCGGCCACCTGCGAGGGGAGCAGCGGCATCGGCCGGGTCACCCGGTTCGACCCGTCGGGCTACCCGGCGCGGCTGGCGGGCGAGGTACCCGGGTTCGTGGCCGAGGACCACCTGCCGAGCCGGCTGATCCCGCAGACCGACCGGATGACCAGGATGGCGCTGGCCGCCGCCGACTGGGCGCTCGCCGACGCCGGGGTGGACCCCGGGGAACTCCCCGAGTTCAGCATGGGCGTGGTCACCGCCAGCTCCTCCGGCGGCTTCGAGTTCGGGCAGAACGAACTGCGGAAGCTGTGGAGCCTGGGCAGTCACCACGTCTCCGCGTACCAGTCCTTCGCCTGGTTCTACGCGGTGAACAGCGGACAGATCTCCATCCGCAACGGGATGAAGGGCCCCAGCGGCGTCGTGGTCAGCGACCAGGCCGGGGGACTCGACGCGGTCGCCCAGGCCCGGCGGCAGATCCGCAAGGGCACCCGCCTGGTCGTGTCCGGCGCCGTGGACGCGTCGATCTGCCCCTGGGGCTGGGTCGCGCAGCTCACCAGCGGCCGGCTGAGCACCAGCGAGGAGCCGGACCGGGCGTACCTGCCGTTCGACCGCGACGCCCGGGGCCACGTGCCGGGCGAGGGCGGGGCCATCCTCATCCTGGAGGACGCCGAGGCCGCCCGGGAGCGCGGAGCCAGGGTCTACGGCGAGATCGCCGGGTACGGCGCCACCTTCGACCCCAGGCCGGGCAGCGGACGTGGGCCCGGGCTGCGCAGGGCGATCGAGATCGCGTTGGCCGACGCCGCGGTGGAGCCGTCCCAGGTGGACGTGGTCTTCGCCGACGCCGCGGCCGTGCCGGACCTCGACCGGATCGAGGCCGAGGCGATCACCGCGGTCTTCGGTGCCCGTGGCGTCCCGGTCACCGCCCCCAAGACGATGACCGGCCGCCTGTACTCCGGCGGGGCCCCGCTGGACCTGGCCGCGGCCCTGCTGGCCATGACCGACGGCCTCATCCCGCCGACGGTGCACATCCAACCCTCCCCCGAGTACGAACTCGACCTGGTCCTGGACGAACCCCGCGCCGCGCCGGTGCGCACCGCGCTGGTACTGGCCCGCGGACACGGCGGCTTCAACTCCGCCGTGGTGGTCCGGGCCGCCGGCCAGGACGCCGCCTGAGAACACCGACGCCATCCGAGGAAAGGACCCCACATGGCCACCGAGGCATTCACCCTCGACGATCTGAAAGCCATCCTGCTGGAAGCCGCGGGCGCGGACGAGGCCGTCGATCTCGACGGCGACATCCTGGACACCGAGTTCGAGGCCCTCGGCTACGAGTCGCTGGCCCTGCTGGAGACCGGCGGCCGGATCGAGCGCACCTACCAGATCTCGCTGGACGACGACGCGCTGACCGGCGCCGTCACCCCGCGCGCTCTCATCGACGTTGTCAACGCGCAGCTCTCCGCTGCCACCTCCGCCTGAAAGGCCCACGACGACATGACCAAGGACACTGCCCGGGTCGCCCTGGTGACGGGCGCCACCAGCGGCATCGGACTCTCCGTGGCCAGGCTGCTGGCCACCCAGGGGCACCGCGTGTTCATCGGCGCGCGGAACGCCGAGAACGTCGCCTCCACCGTCAAGGAGCTCCAGCACGAGGGCCTGGACGTGGACGGCTGTGCCGTGGACGTGCGGGACGCCGCCGCGGTGACCGCGTTCGTGCAGGCCGCGGTGGACCGCTACGGGCCCGTCGACGTGCTGGTCAACAACGCCGGTCGGTCCGGTGGCGGGGTGACCGCGGACATCGCCGACGAGCTCTGGTACGACGTCATCGAGACCAACCTCAACAGCGTCTTCCGGATGACCCGGGAGGTGCTCAACACCGGCGGCATGCGGAAGAAGGACCGCGGCCGGATCATCAACATCGCCTCCACCGCGGGCAAGCAGGGCGTGGTGCTCGGCGCCCCGTACTCGGCCTCCAAGCACGGCGTCGTCGGCTTCACCAAGGCGCTCGGCAACGAGCTGGCCAAGACCGGGATCACGGTCAACGCGGTCTGCCCCGGTTACGTCGAGACGCCCATGGCGCAGCGGGTGCGGCAGGGGTACGCCGCAGCCTGGGACACCACCGAGGACGCGATCCTGGAGAAGTTCCAGGCCAAGATCCCGCTCGGGCGCTACTCCACCCCCGACGAGGTCGCCGGACTCGTCGGCTACCTGGCCTCGGACACCGCGGCGTCCATCACCTCCCAGGCGCTGAACGTCTGCGGCGGCCTCGGCAACTTCTGATCGCGCCCCAAGAAACCGCTGGAGTAGTCATGACGACCCGCGAGGTCGAGCACGAGATCACCGTCACCGCCCCGGCCAAGGCCGTCTACGCCCTGCTGGCGGAGGTGACCAACTGGCCGCGGATCTTCCCGCCCACCATCCACGTGGACCAGGTGGAGGCGAACGGGAACGAGGAACGCATCCGGATCTGGGCGACCGCCAACGGCGAGGCGAAGAACTGGACGTCGCGCCGCACCCTGGACGCGGACGCCCTGCGCATCACCTTCCGGCAGGAGGTCACCACCCCACCGGTCGCCGCGATGGGCGGCACCTGGATCATCGAGCCCCTCGACGACGACCGGTGCCGGGTCCGACTGCTGCACGACTACCGGGCCATCGACGACGACCCCGAGGGCCTGGCCTGGATCGACGAGGCGGTGGACCGCAACAGCCGGTCCGAGCTGGCGGCGCTGAAGGAGAACCTCGAGCGGGCCCACGCGGACGAGGAGCTGACGTTCTCCTTCACCGACTCCGTGCAGGTCAACGGCTCCGCCAAGGACATGTTCGACTTCATCAACGAAGCCGACCTGTGGGCGGAGCGGCTGCCCCACGTGGCCACCATCCGTCTCACCGAGGACACCCCCGGGCTCCAGACCCTGGAGATGGACACCCGGGCCAAGGACGGGTCCACGCACACCACCAAGTCCTACCGGGTGACCTTCCCGCACCACCGGATCGCCTACAAGCAGGTCACTCTGCCCGCGCTGATGACCCTGCACACCGGCATCTGGACGTTCCAGGAGACCGAGGAGGGCACCACCGCCTCGTCGCAGCACACGGTCACCCTGAACACCGCCAACATCGCGAAGGTCCTCGGCGCGGACGCCACCGTCGCCGACGCCCGCGAGTACGTGCACACGGCGCTGAGCACCAACAGCCTGGCCACCCTCAACCACGCCAAGAACCACGCCGAGCGCACGAGCTGACATGACCGGTAGCCGCCTGGACACCCAGGTCATCGTCGTCGGCGCCGGCCCCGTCGGGCTCATGCTCGCCGGTGAGTTGCGGCTGGGCGGTGCCGAGGTGGTCGTTCTCGAGCGACGCCCCGCGCCGACCACGGAGTCCAGGGCCTCGACCCTGCACGCCCGGACCATGGAACTGCTGGACAGCCGCGGGCTCCTGGCCGCGCTCGGCACCCCGCCGAACGAACCGCGCGGGCACTTCGGCGGCATCCCCCTGGACCTCACCCTGCCCAGCACCCACCCCGGGCAGTGGAAGGTGCCCCAGACCAGGACCGAGGAACTGCTCCAGGACTGGGCGTCGGGGCTCGGGGCCGACATCCGGCGCGGCCACGAGCTGCGGACCCTGACCACCGGCGCCGCCGCGGCCGCGCACCAGGACGCCGACCACGACGGGCACGTCGAGGTGGAGGCCGCCGGTCCGGACGGCACCGTGCGGGTCCGTGGCCGGTACCTCGTCGGGTGCGACGGCGAGGAGAGCACGGTCCGCCGTCTCCTCGGCGCGGAGTTCCCGGGTACCAGCGCCCGCCGGGAGCTGCTCCGCGCCGACGTGGACGGCATCACCGTGCCCAACCGGCGGTTCCAACGGCTGCCGCAGGGCCTGGCCATCGCGGCCCGACGCGGTGACGGGGTCACCCGGGTCATGGTGCACGCCTTCGGCAGCACCGTGACCGCCCGCGGTGGGGACCCGGAGTTCACCGAGGTCGTGGACGCGTGGAAGCGGGTCACCGGGGAGGACATCAGCGGCGGGACCCCGCTGTGGGTGAACTCCTTCGGTGACGCCAACCGCCTGCTCACCCGGTACCGGCACGGCCGCGTCCTGTTCGCCGGCGACGCCGCCCACCAGCAGATGCCGATCGGCGGCCAGGCACTCAACCTCGGGCTCCAGGACGCCGTCAACCTCGGCTGGAAACTCGCCCTGCGGCTGCGCGGCGCGGCGGGGGAGGAACTGCTCGACAGCTACCACGCCGAGCGCCACGCGGTGGGCCGGCGGGTGCTGGGGAACATCGCGGCGCAGGCGCTGCTGCTGCTCGGCGGCCCCGAAGTGGAGCCGCTGCGCGCGGTGCTGGCGGAACTGGTGGCGCACGAGCCGGTGCGCACCCACCTCGCCGGCATGGTCAGCGGCCTGGACATCCGCTACGACATGGGCCACGACGGGTCCGGCGGGCGGCCCGGTGGCACGGTGGGCGGTACCGCCCACCCGCTGGTCGGAGCCCGGCTGCCGCACCTGGTCCTGGACCCGGGACGGGGCCCGGTCACCGCGGCCGAGCTGCTGCGCACCGGCCGTGGACTCCTGCTCGACCTGCGTGGCGGCACCCCGCTCCGCGTGCCGGACGGCCTGCGGGACCGGGTCGCCGTGGTGGCGGGCCGGTCCGAGGGCGGGGGCGCCGTGGAGGGCGCCGACTGCCTGCTGGTCCGCCCGGACGGCTACGTCGCCTGGGCGGGCGCCACCACCGAGGGCCTCGCCGACGCGCTGACGCGCTGGTTCGGCGTCAGGAGCTGAGTCGGTCACCGGCGCGCCGCCCGTGTCCCCGGTTCCGAGCACCGACAGCACCCCGGCGCGGGTGCCGCGCGACCCACATCACTGACAAGGGAAGGCAAGACGATGGCCCACAACTCGACTCCCACCGGCCGCGCCCTGGACGCCGACGTGATCGTCGTCGGTGCCGGACCCACCGGTCTGATGCTCGCCGCCGAGCTGAGGCTCGGCGGGGCACGCGTGATCCTCACGGAGAAGCTGGCGGAGCCCACCGGGCAGTCCCGGGGCCTGGGTTTCACCGCCCGGGCGATGGAGGTGTTCGACCAGCGCGGGCTGCTGCCGCGGTTCGGTGACCTGGAGACCAGCCCCATGGGGCACTTCGGGGGGGTGCAGTTCGACTACACCGTGCTGGAGGGCGCCCACTTCGGGGCCCGCGGCATCCCGCAGTCGCAGACCGAGGCGGTGCTCGAGGGATGGGCGACCGAGCTCGGCGTGGACATCCGGCGCGGTTGGGAGTTCACCGAGCTGGCCGAGGGGTTCGAGGACGGCGACAGCGTCGAGATCACCGTGCGCGCCCCGGACGGCGCCCAGCGGCTGCGCGCGTCCTACCTCGTGGGGTGCGACGGCGGGCACAGCCTGGTCCGCAAGGCCGCCGGCATCGAGTTCGCCGGCTACCCGGCCACCCGCGCGATGTACCTCGCGGACGTGGTCGGCTGCGGCCTGCGCCCGCGGTTCCTCGGGGAGATCCAGCCCAACGGCATGGTGATGGCGGCCCCGTTGGGCGAGGGCGTGGACCGGATCATCGTCTGTCCGCACGGCACGCCCGCCGAGGACCGCGACAGGACCCTCACCTTCGCCGAGGTCGCCGACGCCTGGAAGCACATCACCGGTGAGGACATCTCGCACGGCAGCGCGGAGTGGGTCAGCTCGTTCACCGACGCCACCCGCCAGGCCACCGAGTACCGGCGCGGCCGGGTGCTGCTGGCCGGAGACGCGGCGCACATCCACCTGCCGGCCGGGGGACAGGGGCTGAGCGTCGGGGTGCAGGACGCGGCGAACCTCGGTTGGAAGCTGGCCGCCGTGGTCCGTGGCGACGCGCCGGAGGGCCTGCTGGACACCTACCACGGTGAGCGGCACCCGGTGGGGGAGCGGCTGCTGGCGAACACCAGGGTCCAGGGCGCGGTGTTCCTCGGCGGCGAGGAGGCAGCCCCGCTGCGGGAGATGTTCACCGACCTGATCGAGTTCGACGACGTCAAGCGGTACCTGGCCGGGCGGGTCAGCGGGCTGGACATCCGCTACGAGGTCGGTGGGGGCGACCACCCGCTGCTGGGCCAGCGCATCGGGCACCGCCGCCTGGTGGGTGCCGCCCGGGAGACCAGCACCACCGAACTGCTGCACCCCGGGCGCAGCGTCCTGCTCGACCTGGTGGACGACCCCGACCTGCGGTTGGCCGCGGCGGACTTCCGGGACCGGGTGACGGTGGTGACCGCGTCGCCGAAGCCGGCGGACGGCGCCGACCCCCTGGCCGGCACGGCCGGTGTGCTGGTCCGTCCGGACGGACACGTCGTCTGGGCCGCCCCCGACGCCACCGGCCTCGCCGACGCGCTGCGCAGGTGGGTCGGTCCGCCCGCGGCGGACAACGGCGAGGCGGACACGGCGTGCTGACCGGTCCACCCCCGACGGACCCCGCCGGCATCCTCCAGGGCCTGCGCCGACGCAAGGAGGAGGCCTGGCGGGGGCCCGACCCCGGGGCCACCGAGCGGCAGCACGCCAAGGGCAAGCTGACCGCGCGGGAACGCCTCGAGCTCCTGCTGGACGAGGGCAGTTTCACCGAGGTGGAGCCGCTGCGCCGGCACCGGGCGCAGGGCTTCGGCCTGGAGGACAGGAGGCCGTACACCGACGGGGTGGTCACCGGTTGGGGCACCGTGGACGGCCGCACCGTGTTCGTCTACGCGCATGACTTCCGGATCTTCGGCGGGGCGCTGGGGGAGGCACACGCAGCCAAGATCCACAAAGTCATGGACCTCGCCCGGTCGGCCGGTGCGCCGCTGGTGTCGCTGAACGACGGCGCGGGCGCCCGCATCCAGGAGGGCGTCACCGCGCTCGCGGGGTACGGCGGCATCTTCCAGCGGAACACCCGCTCGTCCGGGGTCATCCCGCAGATCTCGGTGATGCTGGGGCCGTGCGCGGGCGGCGCCGCGTACAGCCCGGCGCTGACCGACTTCGTGTTCATGGTCCGGGACACCTCGCAGATGTTCGTCACGGGCCCGGACGTGGTGCAGGCGGTCACCGGCGAGGAGGTCACCCAGGACGGCCTCGGCGGGGCGGACGTGCACGCCGAGGTCTCCGGCGTCGCCCACTTCACCCACGACGACGAGGAGACGTGCCTCGCCGACGTGCGCTACCTGCTGTCGTTGCTGCCCTCGAACAACCGGGAGACATCGCCGCGGGTGGCCTGTGACGACCCGGTGGACCGGACCTGCGAGGCGCTGCTCGACCTGGTGCCGGCCGACGGCAACCGCGCCTACGACGTGCGGCGGGTCATCGAGGAGGTGGTGGACGACGGCGAGTACATGGAGGTGCACGCCGCCTGGGCGCCCAACCTGGTCTGCGCCCTCGCCCGGCTGGACGGGCAGGTGGTGGGCGTCGTCGCCAACCAGCCGGCGTTCCGCGCCGGGGCGCTGGACATCCACGCCAGCGAGAAGGGAGCCAGGTTCGTCCAGTTCTGTGACTCCTTCAGCGTCCCGCTGGTCACGCTGGTGGACGTGCCCGGCTTCCTGCCGGGGGTGGAGCAGGAGCACGGCGGGATCATCCGGCACGGCGCGAAGCTGCTGTACGCGTACTGCAACGCCACGGTGCCGCGGGTCTCGCTGGTGCTGCGCAAGGCCTACGGCGGCGCGTACATCGTGATGGACTCCCGGTCCATCGGCGCCGACATCGCGCTGGCCTGGCCGACCAACGAGATCGCGGTGATGGGCGCGGAGGGCGCCGCCAACGTGGTCTTCCGCCGCGAGATCGCCGCCGCCCGGGACCCGGAAGCGGTGCGGCAGCAGAAGATCAAGGAGTACCAGAACGAGCTGGTGCACCCCTACTACGCGGCCGAGCGGGGGTTGGTGGACGACGTGATCGACCCGCGCGAGACCCGTTCCGTGCTGTGCCGGGCGATCGCCGTGCTCTCCGCCAAGCACGCCGAGCTGCCCCACCGCAAGCACGGCAACCCGCCGCAGTAGCCGGGGGGGTTCCCGGTGCCGGCGGGCCGCGCCGGGCGGGCGCGCGACGCGGACCAGGTGACCTACGGGCGATGAGAGGTGATGTGGATGGCCGGGGGCAGTGCGCCGACCGGGTCGCAGATCGGTCAACTCTTCCGGGTGGAGCGGGGTGAGCCCGCACCCGAGGAGCTCGCCGCGCTCACCGCCGTGCTGTGCGCCAGGCTCGCCCCGGGGCAGTCCGGAGGCGCCGGGACCGCCCCGCGGCGGGCGGTCGCCCCGTGGCGTCGTCCCGAGCGCGCGGCGATGTTCGAGTGCCCGCGCACCTGGCGGGCGGGTGGGCGCGCCCCGGGCTGAGCCGGCACGGTCCGGCGCCGCCCCGGCCCCCGGGTCCGGGGCGGCGCCGCAAAGGCCAACCGAAATTCCGTAACCATCTCGAGAGACGACGATGATGCGCTGACGTGCCTCATGCGCGGATTGCCGGCAAAGCTGCGGTTCGTGGTCGTACGGGCATGAAAAATCCACCCCCGGCATTCACTTGACATATGGCCTGGTGGAAAGACAGGCTGTCCAGCGAACGGGGGTTGCTTCATGCGGACACTGACTCACTGCAAGCCCAAGGCACAATATTGGGCTCGAGAACAACTTGAGTCGAACTTGAGGCGAGAGTCTACACGACGATATCCACCGTCGTGCCACATGTTGATACCGAAGTGAGCGCGTGTCGAATTCTCAGTTAATGGTCCGGGAATTCTCGTCACAATTTCCGGTAAAGACTCCGGTGAACCATCCGGTGGAACGGAGCGGGTGCTTGGGCAGCCCCGCCACCCCGGTCGTGGCGATCCGTTCGAGCAGGGGCTTCGTGCCTCCGCCCGGACCGGTCGTTGGGCAGCGACCGGCTGTGTGGTTCCGGCCATCGGCGGACCTCCGGCGTCCAACGCGTCCCGACCGGTCATGGGCGCCGGTTCTGGGTCTCGCACCCCGTTGGGGGCCCCTCGGGTGCGGCGCGAGCGTCGTTGGGCTTTCTTTGAGGGAATCGACATACCGGCGTCGAGTCGTCCCTCGGTGGCTTCGCGCGGGGCCACCGTGGGAGCGTTCTCGGCGATTCCGGCATTTCTCGTGACGTTGCTGCTTCGGTGTGTCCACCATCACGCGGTCGCTGGTTGCGCTATGCCCTTCTACCGTGTCTGGAAACCAGTCGTCAACACGAAGACCGATTTTACCCAGGCCGCTTTGATTTACCGACGGGCGGTCGGTAGGTTCGAACACAAGATTCTGATCGGATCCCCATTTGGGTTACCAAAACGGGGGAGACATGACTCGCGGGGGAGGCATGACTCGAAGTTCGGCAGAGGCATTGCTGGAGCCTCATATTCCCATCCAGCGCGGTTCCAGACGGCCGCACCTGGTCGAGGAGACCGGTGCGGCCACCACCACCCGCCGGGTACCCGGGCTGGCCGGAGGCCAGCGCATCCTGGTGGTGGACAGTGACGCGGACGGGGCACAGTCATTGGTGTGCCGACTGCGTAGGCACGGCCATGAGGCCCGGAGTGTCGAGCGGGGCAGCGTCGCTCTCCATGCCTACGAGGACGTCGACCTGGTCCTCCTCGACCTCGAGCTACCCGACCTCGACGGACTCGAGGTGTGCCGGGCCATCCGCTCGGTCAGCAGCGTCCCGGTGATCGTGGTCACCGCCCGCGGCTCCGAACTCGACTGCGTGCTCGGCCTGCAGGCCGGGGCGGACGACTACGTGGTCAAGCCGTACGGGTTCCGGGAACTGATGGCCAGGATCGAGGCGGTGATGCGGCGCGCCCAGGTCCAGCCCCCGGCCGCGAAGGAGATCTCGCACGGGCCGCTGCGGATCGACGTCAACTCCCGGGAGGTCAGCCTGGACGGCCGCCGGATCAACCTCACCCGCAAGGAGTTCGACCTGCTCCACCTCCTGGCGTCCCACCCGGACACCGTGATCTCCCGGAAGCGGCTGCTCCAGCAGGTCTGGGGCGACTCCTGGTCCAGGCGCACCGTGGACACCCATGTCAGCAGCCTGCGCAGCAAACTGGGCGGCAGCGGCTGGGTCGTCACGGTCCGTGGGGTCGGGTTCAAGCTCGGGAACGGCTGAGCACAGGGGGACCCGGCACCGCGCGGCATGGGCAACCGCGTGGTGCCGGGACCCCGGGGACCGCACGCGTACCGGACCGATCAGGCGGCCCGGGCAGGTCACACAACGCTAGGGATTGAGCACCCAGGCGGAGTTGTGCTGGGTGAACCCGATGTGCGGGTAGTACTCGGTGGCCGCGGGCGCGGACAGCAGCACGATCTTGGCGCCGGGCGCCTCCCGCCGGGTCCCGTCGATCAGGGCCCGGCCGATCCCGGACCGCTGGTGGTCCCGGACGACAGCGATGTCCGACAGGTAGGTGACGTAGCTGAAGTCGGACACGCTCCTGGCGATCCCCACCAGCCGGCCCTCGACGCGGCAGACGACCACCAGGTTGGCGTTCCGCAGCATCGCCGAGAAGCGCTCCGTGTCGTCGATGGGCCGGCGCTCACCCAGGCCCGACGCGCGGTAGACCTCGAGGACCTCCCCCAGGTCCAGGTCGGCACCCTCGACGCGCTCAATCTTCCAGGTCACGAAGCGACTCCAATCGGCTGCGGATCACGCCATG
Organism: Wenjunlia vitaminophila DSM 41686; assembly: GCF_000380165.1. Classification (GTDB taxonomy): domain Bacteria; phylum Actinomycetota; class Actinomycetes; order Streptomycetales; family Streptomycetaceae; genus Wenjunlia; species Wenjunlia vitaminophila. Next base: position 66,868 of record NZ_KB904657.1, on the reverse strand, counting down.
ATTCACCAGGAACCGCGTCGGATCCAGCGGCCCCACGTCCATGCCCTCCTTGCCCAGCGTGACGCCGAAGTCCTCGCCGGACGTCGCGGTGCGGTACGCCGCCGCCTGGACCGCGCGGTACGCCCTCTCGCGCTCCACCCCGTTGCTCAGGCTGTCGGCGAGGACCGCGGAACTGAACACCAGGCCCCTGGTGTGGTCGATCCCGGCCCGCATGCGGTCGCCGAACACCGCCAGCGTCTCCACCAGGTCGGCCGCCATGGTCGCCTGGAAGTGCCCCACACTCAGGCTGTCCGGCAGGACCACCCGTTCCACGGACTGGTGGGCCAGGTCCCGCTCGTGCCAGAGCGCCACGTCCTCAAGCGCCGTGGTGGCGTAGCCGCGCAGCAGCCGGGCGAGTCCGCACAGCCGCTCGCTGGTCGTGGGGTTGCGCTTGTGCGGCATGGCGCTCGACCCCTGGTAGGCGTCGGAGGAACGCCGCTCCTCCACCTCGGCCACCTCGGTGCGTTGGAGCAGCCGCAGTTCCAGGGCGATCTGCTCCACACAGGCGCCCAGCGTCGCCACCGCCTGGAGGAGCTGGGCGTGCCGGTCCCGGCCGACCACCTGGCTCGGTGCCGGTTCCACGCCGAGTCCGAGCCGTTCGCAGACGTAGCTCTCGACGAACGGGTCGATCAACGCGTAGGTGCCGACCGAGCCGGAGATCGTGCCCACCGCGACGGCCTCGCGCGCGGCGAGCAACCGCTGCACCGAGCGGTCCACCGCGAACGCGAAACCGGCCATCTTGTGCCCGAACGTGGTGGGCTCGGCGTGGACGCCGTGGGTGCGGCCGATGCAGACCGTGTCCCAGTGCGCCAACGCCTTGTCCACCAGGACCCGGCGCAGCCGCCTGGCCGCCCGGAGCAGCAGGTCGGTGCCCCGGGCCAGGGTGTGCCCCAGGGCCGTGTCCACCAGGTCGTAGCTGGTCATGCCCAGGTGCACCCACCGGGCGGAGTCGTCCGGGATGTCCTCGCAGTAGGCGGCGAGGAAGGACAGCACCTCGTGGTCGCGTTCCCGCTCGATCTCGGCGACCCTGGCCGCGGCGGGCACCCTGGCCCGCCGCATGTCCTCCACCGCCTCCGACGGCACCCGGCCCAGGCGGACCTGTGCCTCGGACGCCAGGACCTCCACCTCGACCCAGGTCGCGTAGCGCGCCTGGTCGGACCAGAGCTCGGCCATCTCCGGCCGTGTGTAACGGGGGATCATTCCCGGCCCACCTCCTGAAGTGAGTTCTCCAACACGCCGGACATCAGAAGGCCCCGAAGTACTCGCGGTGCTCCCACTCGGTGACCTCCCCCTCCGCCGGGCCCTCCCGTTCGCACCACGCCTCGAACCGGGAGACCTCGCTCTCCTTGAGCTTGGTCAGGCAGGAGGTGAGCGGACGGCACAGCAGTTCCTTGGCCGCACCCCCGCGGAAGGCCTCCAGCGCCTCGCGCAGCGACTGGGGCAGGGTGTCGGTGGGGGTGGGGGTGCCGGCCCCCGGTGTGTCGCCGGGGGCCACGGGCCGGGGGGCCCGGTCCTCGCCGAGCAGCCCCTCGAGGCCCGCGAAGAGCTGCCCGCCGATGGCGAGGTAGGGGTTGGCCGACGGCTCTCCCACCCGGTTCTCCACATGGGTCGCGCTGTCGCTGCCGACCACCCGGACCATCACGCTGCGGTCCTCGACGCTCGAGCCGATGCGGGTCGGGGACAGGGAGAACCCGGGACCGAGGCGCCGGTAGCCGTTGACGGTCGGCACCGACAGCAGGCAGAAGTCCCGGGCGTGGGCGAGCAGCCCGTCCACGTACGCCTTGCCCCGGGGGGAGATGCTCCCGGAGGGGTCGTCGCCGGCGAACAGGTTGCGGCCGGTCGAGGCGTCCATGACCGACTGGTGGAGGTGCCAGCCGCTGGGATCGAAGCCGTCGATGCGCGGCAGCGACATGAACGACGCGTGGTGGCCGCGCCGCGCGCAGTACTGCTTGGTCAGCGTCCGGAACATCACCATGGCGTCAGCGGCGTCCAGCGCGAACATCGGGTCGAACGTGGTCTCGAGCTGCCCCGGGCCCGACTCGTGCTCCATGGACCGCAGGGGCAGACCGAGCCCCAGCAGGGCCATGGCGAGGGGGTTGGCGACCTCGGACACCGAGTCGTACGCCGCGAACCCGTTGAACTGGTAGCCGGGGTTCATGGCCTCCACCACCGGGGCCGGGCCCTGCAGGCCGAAGCCGTTGCCCTCGTTGCCCACGGGGCCGGGGAGCCGCCGGGTCAGGTACCACTCCACCTCCAGGCCCACCACCGGGACCAGTTCCCGCTTGGCGTAGCGGGCGCAGACCTGGCGCAGCGCGTGCCGCGAGGACAGCGGGTGCGGGGTGCCGTCACGCAGGAACTCGTCCCCCATCACCCAGGCCGTCCTGGGCTCCGTCCCGGGCAGCACCTGGAACGTCAACGGATCGGGGACCAGCACGAAGTTGCCCGCGCCGGCCAGTTCCTCCACGCCCACCCCGGGGTCCGAGAGGAAGTCCACGGCCACCGCGTGCCCGGTGTCGAACAGGAACGGCCCCGGGCTGAAGTCCATGCCGTTGCGCAGCACGCTGCGGAACGTCTCCGCGGGCAGTGTCTTCGCCCGGGCCAGACCGTGCGGGTCGCAGAACACCAGACGGACGAGGTCGAGGTCACCGAGACCGGCTTCGACCTGCTCGGCCGCCGCCACCTGCTCGTCGTTCCACAGGCCGAACGCGGTGGCGAACGCCGGGCGCCCCACGCTGCCCTTGGCGTACAGACGGGGCCAGGACCGGGAATACATGGATCACAGCATCCTTTCGGTTACTCGATCTGGCGCCACCGGCAGGGGCTCCAGCTCCGCCTCGACGTTCCGGGCGGTCGTCAGCACCAGGTCGTCGGCCCCGACCGGGCCGACCAACTGGAGTCCGACGGGGAGACCGGAACGGGTGAGCCCGGCCGGCAGGGACAGGGCCGGCTGGCCGGTCAGGTTGAACGGGTAGGTGGCCGGCGTCCAGGCCAACCAGCGCAGGCCCTCGGGGTCGTCGGCCCCGTCCGGGCCGATGGCCTCGGCGTCGAACGGCTCGATCGGCACCGTCGCCATGGCCAGCAGGTCGTAACGAGCCATCACCGACCGCATCGTGGTGCGCAGACGCAACCTGACGTCCTCGGCCCGGGCCACGGCCGCGGCGGTCAGCCGGCGTCCGTACCGGACGACGGCCAACCGGCCGGGGTCACACAGCGGTTCGTCCTCGGGGGCGGTGCCCGCCGCCTCCACGGCGGCCAGGATGTCCACCAGCGCGGGATAGGGGTCGGGGAACGGCACCTCGATCCGTTCCACCCGGTGCCCCTGCCCGCGGAGCACCGGCAGGGCACCCTCGCTCACCCGGCGGACCTCCGCCGTGGTCCCGGGGAACTCGATCCAGCCGATCCGCAGCGCGCCCGGTGCCCGGGGCGGACCGACCGGGCCCAGGCCCGAGTCGGGGTCCTCGGGGTGCGGGCCGGCGAGGACCGAGCTCAGTTCGACGACGTCGGACACGGACCTGGCCAGTGGACCGAGGTGGGCCAGCCGGTCCGCGCAGGCCGGGACGTAGGGGACCCGGCCGAACGACGGCTTGAACCCCACCACCCCGCAGAACGCCGCGGGAATCCGGATCGACCCGGCCCCGTCGGTGCCCAGCGCCGCCGAGCAGAGGCCCGCCGCCACCGCGGCCGCCGACCCGCCGCTCGACCCCCCGGCGGAGCGCCGCAGCGCCCAGGGGTTGCGGGTGGGGGAGCCCACCCGGCCGACGGTGCTGGCGCTCCAGCCGCCCTCCGACGTGGTGGTCTTCCCCACCACCACGGCGCCGGCCGCCCGGAGCCGGGCCACCGCGGGCGCGTCGGCCCTGGCCCGCCGGTTCGGCAGCAGCGAACCGCGGGTGGTCGGCAGGTCCTCGGTCTGCACCAGGTCCTTGACCGCGACGGTGACCCCCAGCAGCGGCTGGTCCGCCCAGGCCGCGGGACCCAGCGCCCGGACCTTGGCGTCGGCCGCCTCGGCCGCCCGCAGCGCCTCGTCCCCGGCGACGGAGACGAAGGCACCCAACTCGGTGTCCACCTTGTGGATCGCGGTCAGGACCGACTGCACGTGGTCGGTCACGGTGATCTCTCCCCGGCCGAGGAGTTCCCTCGTCTCGCGAATGCCGGTGCAGGTCAATGGCTCTCCTCGACACAGCAGATGACGGACAACGTCAACGGTCAGCGGGGCACCGGCCGCGGCGGGCCGGTGCCCGTCAGGTCACGAGACCCTGCGCGCCGGTTCCCCCGCGCCGTCCGCGGTCCCGGTGCCGCCGGCGACCTGCTCCCAGTGCCACTGGGAGTCGAACGACGTGATCTCGATGTCCGCGCCGTCCGCGGCGAGGGAGGCCACCAGGCTGGTCGCCCGGGCGACGAACCCCGAGCAGCGGTGGGCGGCGAGCATGTCCTGTTCGTCGAACGGCCGGCCGGCGCAGCGCAGCAGGCGCAGGTCCATGAACCCGTTGAACGGCTGGCCGAGGACCTCCACCGCCTGCGGGCTGCGGATGCTGAACCGCACCTTGGCCGCGACGTGGCCGTGGTGGTGCTGGTCGGAGTGGAAGGCGATGTCCGGGATGGTGGGCGGCACGAAGTAGTCCCGGGCCCGCACCACCGGCACCTTGGGGACGTTGCCCGCGAGGAAGTGCCACGAGTTGTACTGCATCCGCGACGACATCGCCCACGCCATGTCGGCGAGCCTCGCCGCGGAGTCCTCGAAGTACCGGCGGGCCCTGGGGTCCGGCACCACGCAGCAGAAGTAGTCCGGCAGGTCCCACTGGACGAGGTCTTCCCAGTCCTGCTCGCGCAGCGCCCGGATCAGCCGGGGCAGGGAGCGCAGACCGCGGCTCATCGCGAAGTCCGCGTCGAACGCCGTCCTCGCCGCCGCCACCGTGGCGTGGACCAGGGCCTCGAGCCCGGTTCCGAAGTCGCCCAGCGGCTCCCCCAGCCAGGACGGTGACGCGGCGAGCTCCGCCTCGAGCTCGTCCAGGGTCGCCCCGTCCAGCGGCAGCCGTTCCCGCAGGTGGTCGCAGACGGCCCGTTCCCGCATGCGGGCGGCGTCCCCCGGCCGGCCGGCGACCCGCTCGATCTTGTGCATCAGCGCGCCGTGGATCTCCCGGTAGAGCTGGGCCGTCCCGAGGACCTCCGTGCGCCGGGCGAGCAGCCGGCCCGCCAACTGGTCCAGCGCCTCCACGCCGGTGGAGGTCGCCGCCGGCACCTGCTGACCGCCCGGCACCCCGTTGTAGGTGCGCCGGGTGCCCTCGAGCAGGTACGCGACGTGGTCCAGCGTCAACTGGGTGCCGTTGGCCTCCTCGATCCTGGCGAAGCCGGCCGAGCGCACCAGCAGGGTGAGGCAGACCACCATCACCACGTCCTGGTCCGACCACAGCTCGAGCGGCATCTTCTGGAGGCTGCTCAGCGCACAGTCCGGGTGGCCGGGCCACAGCGTCTTCCCGGTGATGGTGTTGCGGTCCCGGAAGTTGGTGTACTGCTTGCCCTCCTGGTACAGGATGAACGGCGCGGTGCGCTGCGCCGCCTCCTTGAGCTGCTCGAGCAGGTTGTCCCTGCTCTGGGAGCCCGCGGCGGCCAGCCACTGGCGGCAGTCCACGACGGAGCGGGCGAAGCGGGTGGCGGCTCGGCTCACCTCGGTCTGGTAGTCCAGCAGTGCACGGGCCGACCACGGTACCCGCATCACCCCGTCGACCAGGTCCTCCTCGCTGGCCAGGGGGCCCTGGGAGGGAACGCGCACCACGATCCGACCGCTCGTGGTCAGCCCCAGCTCACCGAGGAACGCGGGGGGTTCACCGCCCGGGCGGTCCGGCGTGGCCGGGGGCTCCGGGCCGTCCGGGGAGCCGTCGTCGTCCCGCCAGGACACCCCGCAGAGCACCTTCAGCGCCGCCTCGTCGGCCGCTCGCAGCGCCCGGAGCTGGACGTCGGCGGGGACGTGGCCGCCGAGGGTGAGGAGGGTGTCCACCGCCGTGGGCAGGTCGTCGGCCGCGGTCGCCCGCTGCCACACCTGGCGCAGCAGCCCGGGGAAGCCGGCGTACCGGTCGAGGGCCTGGTCCGGGGCCGGGGCCGTGCCGGCGGACGTGCCGAGCCGGCTCGGTCGGCGGCTGAGCCTCTTCTTGGCCAGTGCGGCACGGCGCGTGGTCCCGCCGCGCCCGGTGGACGCGGTCATGACGTCCCCTCCGCGGTCAGCTCGACGTGGTTCCACATGTCGTTGTCGGTCGGCGTCCAGTCCTCGTCCACGTATATGCAGTCCACGGGGCAGACCATCACGCACACGGGGCAGCCCGAGCACAATTCGGGAATGATGACAACATCGAGACCGCGGTCAAATATGGCGCCGAACTCCGGTGGGCAGTTGCGGACGCACGTGTCACAGGTGATGCATTCCGATGACTCGATGCGGCGCGGCGGCTTCTTCCAGACCTCGTTGCGGGACCGTGTGGCGATCCGCTCGGCCCGGCCGGCACTCGCATCCGCCGAAGTGGTCTTTCCCCAGGGCATTGCGCACCTCCCGTCTTGTTTTCATCGCTCGTGCTGACTGGCTTCAGAAGCATGAATGTGACGCCGTCGGCGCCGCCGGAAAGATTTACACGAAGTAACCCCTGGAGGGAACGGTGGGTGCTGCACCCCCCGAGCTGCACGGATTCCTCGGGAGAGACGGGCGGGATTTCCGGGACCGGTCACTGTTCGATCCCCGAACGTCGAAAGTCGCACGGTGGAAGGGGCGTGCCCTGAAGGCGGCGGTCCGAGCGGCGCACGTGGTGCGCCCAATCCCTGGTGACTGTTTTCGCCGTTGCGGTCAGCGTGCGGTGGAGTTGGCCTTCCGCGGTGGTCGGGCGGAGTCGTACCGGTGACGCGCCCAGGTTGTTCCGGCAGCGGGCCGTGCAACCGCGGATAAACCGCGGTTGCACGTGTGGAGATGTGTGGGTGTCACACGCACTCCTGTTTTTGTCGTCCCTGCGGGCCATTCGTCCGAGAATTGGCGAACGCCGTCCGGGCCGGGATCGGGACCTCCGCGCGGGGGAGCCGGGGCACGGGGAGTGGGTGCCGTCCCCCGCGTCGGGACGATAGCCAGGGCCCGTCGCCGTTCAACTGCGGAGCGTCCGCGGTCGCACAACGCCGACACCCGCGCGGGCGGCCCCCACCCTCCCCGACACCCCCGTGCAGGGCCGCGGCCCGGCCCTCCCGCATCGACACTCCGTCAGCGGACGACGGCATTCAGTGTTCGAGGACGCCCAGGTGATCCTTGACCGCCTTCCACGGAACCGTGTTAGAACCCCTACCACACCCCCACATCAGAGAGGGACTCATGACCACGATCGTCCTTCCCGGCGACCGTCCCGCCGGCAGGCGCGGATTCGAGATCGTCCTTTCCAGCGCCGTCACCGGCGGTGCCGCAGCCCTCGTCGAAGCGCACGTCAACGCGGCCATGGCCGGGCCGCCCCTGCACACCCACTCCGCCTCCGAGGAGACGTACTTCGTCATCGACGGCACGCTGATCATGCACATCGACGGCGAGGTCACCGAACTCGGCGCGGGCGGGCTGGCGCACATCACCCGGGGCACCGAGCACACCTGGGCCACCCCGCCCGGGAGCGGGGCCCACTTCCTGACCCTGCACCTCCCCGGCGGTTACGAGGAGTACCACCCCACGGCGCTGCGCGCCGAGGAGGAGCGGGGAGGGCCGCTGACCCAGGACGACCTGTTCGAACTGGCGTCCCGCTTCGACTGGAAGCTCGCCGGTACGGCGCCGATGCGGCTGACCCCCACCGGTGTCCTGGTGGAGGCCGCCCGTGCCGACGAGGAAGCCGCCAAGGCCGCGCTCCAGCCGACGTCCTGACACGTCGGCCCCGTGAACCGCCCCTCCCGCTGCGACCCGCAGGGCAAGGCCGGGCGCCGATCAGCCATGACCCCCGTGGGCTGATCGCGTCAACCGCCGCACGCCGTGGACGGTGGCCGCAGCCGTGGCGCCGCACGGGAGGGCGCGGCCCCGGGTACCCCGCCCGGGGGCACCGTCCGCCGACACAGCGAGTGCCTTCGATCCGACGACGTCACATGCCGTGCGTGGTCCGCGCGAAGGCACTTTCCCATGTCGCCGCCGCTGCGTGCCGTCGCGCCGCCGGCGGTCGTCCCCCGCCGCCCGGCCCGGCGCCACAGCCGCGGGTCCCGCCGTTCCGCGGCCGTCGCCAGAACGTGTCCCCCGGGCGGCCGTCGGGCGCACCGGTCACAGTCTCGTCCCGCCCACCGTCATAGCTGCGAGAAACCAGACCGAGCCGGAGTGACAAGGAGTCACGACATGGCATGCATATCGCTCGATCCCTCACCGCCCTCCCGGTGGGGCAGGCGGTCCGGCGTGTGGGCCCCGAACGCGGGACGCGTGGCAGGCGGACGTGACGGCCAGGGGCCCGACCCGGCCCGTCGGGCTCGACACCACGGGTGGCAGGCAGGCACGGCATGACCCACGACACGCAAGGCCGCTCCGCGGCGCCCAAGGGAGGCCGGCCGGAGCCGGGCGGACCCGCACGGCGGGAACCGGACCCCCGCCGCTGGATCGCCCTGGTGATCATTCTGAGCGCCGGGTTCATGGACCTGCTCGACGTGACCATCGTCAACGTCGTGCTGCCCAGCATCCTGACCGACCTGGACGCCGAGTACGCCCAGGCCGAATGGATCGTCGCCGGTTACGTGCTGGGCTTCGCCGCGCTGTTGGTGACCGGTGGCCGCCTCGGTGACATCTTCGGCCGCAAGCGCCTCTTCCTCGTCGGGGTCGCCAGCTTCACCGCCGCCTCGGCGCTGTGCGGTGCCGCCACGGGCCCGGAGATGCTCATCGGAGCACGCTTCCTGCAGGGGGCCATGGCCGGCCTGATGGTCCCGCAGATCCTCGCCATCATCCACGTTTCCTTCCCCGCGGAGGAGCGGGGCAAGGTGATCGGGATCTGGGGCGGCGTGATGGGCTCGGCCTCCGCGATCGGGCTGGTGACCGGCGGCGCCCTGATCGAGTGGAACCCCGCGGACCTCGGGTGGCGTTCGATCTTCCTGGTCAACGTGCCGATCGGCCTGGCCGCACTGATCGCTGCCTGGTTCTTCGTCTCGGAGTCCAAGCCGCGCAACGCCCCGAGGGTGGACCTGGTCGGAGCCGTGGTGTCCATCCTCGGCATCCTGCTGCTGGTCTATCCGCTGACCGAGGGCCGCAACCGCGGCTGGCCGTTGTGGATCTTCCTGCTCATGGGGTCCGCGGTCGTGGTGCTCGGTCTGTTCGTCCTCTACGAGAGCCACCGCACCAGGACGGTGGGCTCACCGTTGGTGGCCCTCAGCCTGTTCCGCAACCGCGCCTTCTCCGCCGGTATGACGGTGTGGATGCTGTTCTGGTTGGCGGCCGGTGGCTTCTTCCTGGTCTGGACGCTGTACATGCAGATGGGCCTCGGCTGGTCGGCCCTGCGTGCCGGTCTGACCAGCACCGCGTTCGCGGTGGGCGGGGCCACCGGTTCCGGCCTCGCGGTGCAGGTGTTCACCCCGAGGTTCGGCCGCAAGGTGCTGATGGGGGGCGCCGCGCTGAACGGCGCCGGGTTCGCCGCGTACCTGTGGGCCGCCGACCACTACGGCCCCGACATCAGTTCCTGGCAGATGGCGCTGCCGCTGGTGGTCACCGGGTTCGGCTTCGGCCTGGTCGTGGCCCCGATGATCGACGCCATCCTCACCGGGGTTCCCGGCCGTGACGCCGGCTCCGCCTCCGGCACCCTCGGGATGGTCCAGCAGGTGGGCATGGCGCTCGGCGTCGCTCTGGTCGGCGTCTTCTTCTTCAACCAGATCGACCACGACTCCGACCGGGGGGTGGACAAGGTCGTCCCGGCCCTCCAGCAGCAGCTCACCGCCGCCGGCGTCCCGGATGACCAGCGGGGCGACATCCTCGCGGGCTTCCGTACCTGCGTGCGGGAACGTTCGGCCTCCCACGACCCCACCGAGGTACCGGAGAGCTGCCTGGCCAGCGCCGAGGGCGGCCCGGCGCGGCTCGGCGAGCTCCTGGAGAAGGCCGGGGAGGAGGCCAACGCCCACAACTTCTCCCGGAGCTTCAGCCTCACTCTGTGGTGGGGCGTGGGTATCCAGGTCTTGGTGTTCCTCGGCATGTTCGCTCTGCCCCGCCACGTCAGGACCGGCCTTGAGGCCGTGCCCGCCGAAGCGGAGGAGGAGCACTCCCCCCAGCTCACCCCGTAGGGCCTGTCCGACGGGCAGCGACCCCAGGACACGGCAGGGCACCGGCCCCGGTGGCGCCCCAGCGGCGCGGGACCGGTGCCCTGCCTCGTGGCCGGGTCACGGGTCGAGCAGGACGAGGTCGATCCGGTTCAGCCGGCTGGGGGAGGCGATGACGTCGATCTCGCTGATCCTTTCACCACGGAGCACGAAGTCCATGGCCAGCAGGAGCCGCCCGTCGCGGACCAGCGCCAGACCGACGGAGCCGTTGATCAGGGCGGGCCTGGCGTAACGGGCCCGCTGGGAGTAGAGGCTGGCCTGCTTGGCGACCGCCATCGCGCCCCGCACCTCGCGGGCGCTGTCGGTGTGCGCCGCGTTGCGGTCGGAGCGCAGGACCACGTCCGGGTCCAGGACGGCGACCAGGCCGTCGAAGTCCCCGTCCCGCGTCGCGCTGAGGAAGGCGTCCACGATCCGGCGTTGCTGGGTGGGCCCGGACTCGGACGCGGTGGACGCCCCCTGCACCCGGCGCCGGGCACGGCTGGCGAGCTGCCGGGCCGCGGTCGGGGTGCGCCCCACGATGGGGGCGATCTCGTCGAACGGGACCGCGAACATGTCGTGCAGCACGAAGGCGAGGCGCTCCGGCGGCGCCAGCGTCTCCAACACCACGAGCAGGGCGAGGCCCACCGAGTCGGCGAGCAGCGCCTCATGCTCGGGCCCGGTGGGTTCCTCGGTGCCGAGGATCGGGTCCTGCACCCCCACCACCAGTGACTCTTCCCGTCGTGACCTGCGGGAACGCAGCATGTCCAGGGACACCCTGGCCACCACCGTGGTCAACCAGCCGCTCAGGTTCTCGATCGTGTCAGGGTGGGAGCGGCTGAGCCGGAGCCAGGACTCCTGGACGGCGTCGTCCGCCTCGCTCAGCGAACCGAGCATCCGGTAGGCCACCGCTCGCAGATGGGGCCGGTTCTCCTCGAACCGGTCTGCCAGCCACTCGACTTCGTCCACGGTCACATCCCTGTTCTCGCATGTGGTCGTAGCAATGACGTACGAGCGCCCTCCCGTGTGACGGGGGCGTCCCGGGTGGCGTGCTCGTCTCGGGGCACTCCGGTGGAGGTTCGTTCGAGCCTCACTCGAACTCAACTCCCCTGTGAACCAATGAGGTTCATGGTGGTCCCAATGGTTGACAGTGAGCACGCGCGTCACCTCTAATGCCGTTACCGGAAGTGGATTCCGCTTCCGATTGCCGGCTAGGAGGTGCGCGTTGACTCTGGCGGAGAAGTCAGTTGACGATCAGTTGCTGAGGTTCCCCATGGTCGACCTGGACGACATCGCCGCGTCCATGGTCTGGCTCGAGTCACACCCGGTGACGAGCGTGCGGATCGACCACCTGGTCCTCACGGACTCGCCGCGGCTCAGCGGCGAGGACGCCGACCACGTCCGGATGCTCGCCGAGGCTCCGGGCACCCTGCCGCCGATCACCGTCCACCGGCCGACCATGCGCGTGATCGACGGGACCCACCGGGTCAGGGCCGCGCTGCTCAACGGGCGGACCGTCATCGAGGCGCGGGTGCTCGACTGCGACGAGGGAGCGGCCTTCGTCCTGGCGGTCAAGGCGAACGTCACCCACGGCCTCCCCCTGTCCCGCACCGACCGGGCCGCGGCGGCGGCGCGGATCATCGCCACCCACCCGCAATGGTCGGACCGCGCCGTGGCCGCCGCCACCGCGCTGTCGGACAAGACCGTCTCGAAGATCCGTGCCCGCTCGGCGACCGAGGCTGACCAGGTGCGGGCCCGCATCGGTCGTGACGGGCGACTGCGTCCGCTGGACACGGGCCACCGCCGGCAGCAGGCCGCGGCGATGTTCCAGGAGCGCCCCGACGCCGGTCTGCGCGAGGTCGCCCGGGCCACCGGGCTGTCCCCGGCGACGGTGCGGGACGTCCGCCAGCGCATCGAGCGCGGCGAGGACCCGGTGCCGGGCAGGTACCGGGTGCCCGGTGCCCACCAGGTTCCCCGGGCCACCGTGGCCGCGCGCTCCGCCGCCACCGCCGGCTGCGCCACGGTGAACCAGGGCGACGTCCTCGTGGACCGGCACAAGCTGCTCGCCAAGCTGAGCGAGGACCCCTCACTGCGGCTCAACGAGGCGGGGCGGCGCACCTTCCGCTGGCTGCACCGCTACGCCGTGGACGACGAGGGCCTGGAGAGCCTCGGCAGAGGGCTTCCCGGCCACTGGGTGCCCGAGGTCGCCGACCTGGCCCGCAGTTGCGCCGCGGCCTGGAACACCCTTGCCGAGCAGCTCCAACAGCGCACGGGCGAGTGAACGCGGCACCTGGGGCGGCGGCCCCTCGGCGCGGAGCCTTCCGTGCCGGGTGCCGACCGGAGCGTTCGACTGCGGGAGCTCCGCGGTTGCACGGCCCCACCGCGGCACCGACCCCGGGGGGCGACGGACGCGTTCCCGCCGTCAGCGGCCCGGTCAACCTATCGTTCGAAAACCAGGGGTTGGCGCTGTTCAACGCGCTCCCCGAACACCAACAGCAGGAAGTTGTTCGCCATTGAGGTGCCGCTCTAGAGTCACCCGGGCGAACCAACACCTGGGGTGAGTTGGTGTTCCCGCCCGACCGCTGAAGTACGCGTGGTGCGCTTTACACGTTGCGGCGGTCGCACGCGCGGAGAAGTCCCTTATCGCTGTGCAACCGCCACGGAGGAAACGCATGTCCGCATCGTCCAGCCCGAAGATGCCGCCCGTTCGTCTCGTCCGCGCCCTGGAAGGCGTACGCGCGCGTCTTCTGAAGCTGCACCGGCGGATGGTGCCGGGCCCGATGGCGCTGCTCGAACTCACCCAGAGCTCCATGATCACACAGGCCATCTACGTCGCCGCCGACCTGAAGGTGGCCGACGCCCTGCACTCCGGGCCGCAGACCGCGGAGGAACTGGCCAAGAAGGTCGACGCCGATCCGGACGCGCTGCACCGCCTGATGCGCCTGCTCGCCAGTTACGACATCTTCGCCGAGCAGAACGACGGGCGTTTCACCATGACGTCCATGGGCGACGCCCTGCGCAGCGACTCGCCCAATTCGATGCGTCCCATAGCACTGCTGATGGGCCACCCCACGCATTGGGAAGAATGGGGCCACTTCGCCTACTCGGTGCGCAGCGGTCAGCCGACCATTCCCAAGACGCGGGGCATGGGCGCGTACGAGTACCTCGAGAAGAACCCGGAGTACGCGGAGATCTTCATGGGCGGCATGGGCAACCTGTCCAACCTGGAGACACTGCCCATCCTCGCCGCCTACGACTTCTCCCGCTACCAGACCGTGGTGGACGTGTACGGGGGACGCGGCGCCCTGCTCGCCGGTGCCCTGCAGCGTTCCCCGCAGTCACGCGGCATCCTCTTCGACGGGCGCGCGGGCGAGCTCGGCGCCAAGGAGTTCCTCCAGGAGTCCGGCGTCGCCGACCGGTGCGAGATCGAGGGTGGGGACCTCTTCGGGCCCTACGTCAAGGGCGGTGACGCCTACATCCTCAAGCACATCGTGCACGACTGGCCCGAGCCGCAGGTCATCGAGATCCTCAAGAACGTCCGCGAGGCGATCAACCCGGACGGCCGACTGCTGCTGATGGAGTTCGTGGCTCCGGAGAAGGGGAACCGGCAGCACCCGGCGAAGCTGATCGACCTGTGGTTGATGCTGCTGGTCGGCGGCAAGGAGCGTTCGGCCTCCCAGTACAGCGAGGTCTTCGCCAAGACCGGGTTCAGGCTTGAGCGCGTGGTGCAGACCGCGTCCCCGGTGTGCATCGTCGAGGCGAGCCCCTGCTGAACCGGCGGCGAGCACCGTCCGCCCGTGCCGCCGCTCCCTGACGGGCGCGGCGGCACGGGCGCGCTCACCGCGTCTCCTTCGAGGATGCCCCGTCCTTTTGGGCGGGGAGGATTAAAACACCAGGTTGCCGTCGGTGCGGACCGTGTCCCCGTCCTGGGGCATCGCGGTGCGCTGGGTGCCGTCCTCGACGCACGAGCTGTACAGGACGTCGGCGCAGGCGTCGGGCTCCAGGTGCAGCCGGCCGCCGGTGAACCGGCTGGAGGTGGCCGCCACGTGGTTGGTGCCGTGGGCGATCCGCAGGTGGGCGGTGGCAGCGTCGGTGTCGCTGGTGACGCCGGAGAGCTGCCAGGTGATCCGGCCGGGGCCGTCCGAGCGGCTCAGCAGCGCTCCCGAGCCGTTGGTCCCGGAGAGCCGGACCCCACCGGTGAGGTGGACCCGCTGGTCCCGCACCGCGGTGAGCTGGATACCGGTGTCCCGCAGCGCGCCCGACTCCACCACCAGGTCGGTCGAGCCCACGGACAGCGGGGCGGCGGAGCCGTTGGCGCCCTCCAGGGTGCAGTCGGTGAACCGCACGGGACCCGAGCCGCGCAGGACCACGCCGTCGAGTCCGGTGAGGACACAGCGCTCGAAGTGGACCGGCGCGGTGACCGGCGTCTGGACCAGGACGGTCCCCGCGGGGAGGGCGAAGGAGCAGTCGCTGATCACGGTCGGCCGGCGGGAGCGCGCGGAGCGCTGGGCCACCGCGAAGAACTTCGCGGTGCAGCCGCGGACCTGCGCCCCGTCGGCGTTGACGGTCAGGGTGCCGGCCTGGTCGAAGGTGGGCCGGGCGATCACCGTGACGTCCTCGAGGGTCAGGTCAGTGATCTTGGTGTTGGCGGTGAACCAGGAGCAGACGTGTCTGCGGACGGTGATCCGCTTGGCCGAGATCCCCCACTGCGCCCCGGAGTTGGCGATGTCCATCAGCCCGGAGTTGCCGTCGAAGAGCAGGTCGTGTTCGTACTGGCCGTGGGTGGTGAAGGGGTTGCCACCGGCGTCGTCGCCGTCGCCGTGACAGTTGACGACGGTGCAGTAGGCCGAGGCCGTCAGGTCGTTGAGGTGACGGACGTTGCTGGTCACGCAGTCCGAGACCCGACCGTACAGGCAGTAGATCTGTTGGGTGAGGTAGCCGGCGCCGCCGTAGAACACGGTCGGGGGGTTCTTCAGCGAGCACCGCTCGGTGCTGAAGCGGGTGCACCAGCGCCGCATGATGACGGGCCAGAAGGTCCCGGTGGCGTGGATGTCCCGCACGTCGCAGTCCACGGCGTACTCGTAGGACACCGGGTGCGATCCGGTGTACTCGTCGTCGCCCGCACCGAGGAAGCGCATGTCGCGCACGTGCGCACGGCGCACCGGCTCCACCCGGGTCCAGGTCAGTGTCCGCCCCTGGGCCAGCTCCCAGCCGTTGAGATAGCCGATCCGGACGTGGGTGCCGTCCACGATCTCGGTGATCTCCACCAGCTTCTGGAGTTCGCGTTCGTCCCTGCCGCCGCCCTTGACCGGGTCCACCTGGACCGTCCACCACTGGCCGACCCGGAACGCGGAGGAGTCCGGCACCGGGAAGGTGTCGGTGAGTTCGATCACCGTGGCGGGCAGGGCGTAGCTGACCGAGGTGTCGGTGACGGTCCCGCGGAAGGCGAGCACCGCCCCGAACGGGTTGTCATGGGTGTTCTTCTCGATGCCCGTGGAGTGGACGGTGTGTCCCCCGAAGTCGAGTTCGATCCCGGACCGGTCGAACACGTGGCGGCGGGTGAAGAGCAGGTCGGTGTGGGCCTCGACGCGGTGCACCGCGGGGTCCTCCACCATCGCGTCGAGGGCGTCGTCCGCCGGCCGCTCCGCGTCGAAGTGTCCGAACCGACGGAAGTCCTGCACCCCGTCGTGCATCTGTATCCAGCGGCCCTGAGCCGTGGCCTGGGCCGGCGCCAGCACGGTTCCCCCGTTGGGGGCGGCGGTGGAGGACGCGTCCCAGCGCACGACCATGCCGCCACCGTCACCGGGCCGGTGGTACCCGTTCACCAGTGCCGTGTCCCCGTCGAGGTTCTGGCGCGGGGACCGGGCGAGCAACTCCTTGACGGTGTCGTACGCCGGGGGGTTCTGGCTGGGCGAGCCAGCCGCCGCGGCGGGGGAGGCGGCGACCACGGCGCCCGCCGCGGTCAGTCCGGCCAGGCCGGAGGCGCGCAGCATCCGGCGCCGGGTGGTCGTGTCGGGGCGGTCCACAGGGCACTCCTGAAGGGCTGAAGGGATGCGAAGCGCCCCTTTTGAGAACGCTGTTCTGTATTGCAGAACGGTGGTGGGATCGTAGGAGTGTGCGAATGGCGTGGTCAACCCCTTGGTGTGGGTGTGCTGGTCCCGTAGTGCGTCAAGGCTGTTCGGCACAGCCGAACAGCCTTGATCTGGCTGACCACCGTGCCCCGGCAGGCATGAACGGAACGAGACGGCCCAGCGCCGCGTCCCCGCGGGCGGGCTGGGGAGCCGGCGGGCCGTTCGCGCGTGGGAACGCGGGCGGTGACTGGCTCCGCCCGGCGGCCACGGCTGGACACCTCACGTGCCCAGTCCGGTGAACGCATCGCTTTGGCGGAGTGGTCGGCGGAGATTGATGTGCGGTGGCCCCGCAGGAGTTCGTGGGTACCGTTCTGAGTGATTAAAAGAACGGAGCTAGCACGTCTGACTGTTCCGTCGAGCGCACTGGTCACCGGATTGCGGATCACCGGAAGGCCCCAGGGGCGCGGGTCCGTGGGCCAGGAGCCCGTGGTGTGCGGCGTACAGGCCCGCCTGGAACCGCGAGGTCGCGTTGAGCTGCTGCATCAGTGTGGCGACCCGACGCCGGTAGGTGCGGGTGGAGCAGCCGAGTTGACGTGCCGCGGTGTCGTCGGTGACCCCGGTGGCCATCAGTTGCAGGATGCGCAGGGTGGCCCGGTCCCGTCGGATGGCGTGCACCCCGGTGGTGTCCAGCGGGTCGGTGACCGCACCAGGTGCCGTGCCGCACCCGTCGGCGCCCGAGACGCCGTCCCCGCCCGGGGGACCGACGCGGGACCCGCTCGCCCCGGACGTGTCGCCAACGGCGTTCCGGTCGTCGTCCGACCCGTCCGGGTGGCCGCACCCCGGGTCCCGTCGGCGGGGCACCGGCACGCAGACGGTGGCCTGGTGCCACAGCGCCGTGAACAGCGCCTGCAGGGTCTGGGTTACCCGGACGTCCTGGATGACCAGCAACCGGGAGACGCCCGCTCCGTTGCGCACGGAGGTCACCGCCACCGTGCCGTCGATGACGGTCAACGGGGGCAGGGGGTGGGGCGACACCCGCAGGCGGGTGCTGCGTCCCGCGAGCTGGCCGATGTCCTGGTGGGCGGGGTCGTCCCCGGCGCCGGCCGGGAGCAGCAGGCACACGGGTCCCGGGTTGGCCAACAGGGCGGTGTGCAGCGCCCGCACACCGGGGTGCTCGTGGGAGGCCAGGGGCCAGGCGGTGAGCTGGGCGGTGAGGGGTCCGGAGCGGGCGTGGTCGATCAGCCGGGCGATCAGCGTCCCCGGGTCCCGGGCCGCGGGTGAGCGCGCCGGGTGCCGCCGCTCACCTTCGGCCGCGGCGGCGGTCAGCCGTCGGGCGCGGTGGAGCAGGGCCTCGACGTCCCCGACGGGATCGGCGGTGCCGGGGAGCTCGGTGAGGGGTGCGCTCCTCAAGACGGTGCTCCTTTGCGGGTGGTGAGCGGCCGGGACCGGTCCCCGACGCGAATGCCCGGGTCTGCCTCCACGCTAGGTGGTGGGCGGCCTCGGCGGGTGCGCGGACGTGCATGGGATCTGGCTGATTCGCGCACGCCTCGCTGTGGCGTTCCCGCAGGTCAGCGCATTGGTATCGGCATATGCGATAGGTATTTCCGATGGCGTCTGACAATCGGGCGTCGGTCTGCTCTAATGAGCGGCTCCCCTGGGCCGACAGCCGGTGGATGCCCTGGTCATGAGGCTCGTGACCCTTGTTGGCATACCAGCCAGTAGGTATATTTCTGGGCGACGTTCGGTGGTATGCGGGGGTTCCGGGTCGGACGTCTCGGGACGGGGTTGACGCCTGGCGGGCGCGGTGGCGCGTCATGGCTTCGCTGGTCCACGGCTGGGTGCGCGGGGAGCGGCGACTGTTCGGGGGCGGTGCGTCGGCGCCGCCGGGGAGGGGGCGTCCGCGGTGTCCGCTTCGGCCGGTGGACAGGAGGCGCGATGGAGATCCAACACCTGGCGGCGTTCCGTGAGGTGGCGAGAGAGCTGAGTTTCACGCGCGCGGCAAAGAACCTGCACTACGCCCAGTCCACCATCACCGCCCAGGTCAAGAGCCTGGAACTGGCCCTGGGGACGCGCCTCTTCCACCGGGAGGGCCGGACCGTGTCGTTGACCGACGCGGGTGTGCGGATGCTGCCGTACGCGGAGGAGATCCTGGGGTTGGTCGAGGCGGCCCGCAGTGACGTCCCCGGCCGCGTGCGGCCCCGTGATCAGGCCGCCGCGTCCGCCCCGCTGGTCCCGGAGGTGCGCAGCAGTGGCGCCAACAGGCTCCAGACCGCGTCCACCCGGCTGGACAGGCCGTCGCAGCCCCCCGAGTCGGTGAGGTAGTACGTCCCGAACGGCACCGCCACCAGCAGGTCGGCGACGCTCTCGCTGGGCAGGTCGGGGTAGAGGTCGCCGTCCCGCTGGGCCTGGCGGACCAGGGTGACCGTGGTGTCCTTCAACCGGCGGAGGAACTCCGGCTGCCGCTCGCCCGACTGGGCCCGTTCCACCACCAGCCGTACCGCGCCGCGAATCCGGATGTCCTGCTCGACCCGTTCGGTGAAGCCGTGCAGCAGTGCGTGCAGGCGGTCGAGCGCGCGCCCCGGCGCTCCGGCGGCGTCCGGCGGGGCCTCCAGGATCTGGTCGAGTTCCGCGATCAGACGGGCCGCGATCTCCTCCTTGGAGGAGAAGTGTCCGTACAACGCCCCCTTGGTCAGACCGAGGCGGTTCGCCACTCCCTGGAGGTTGGTCCTGCCGAACCCGTACCGGGAGAAATCGGTGGCGGCGGCATCGAGTACCAGGTCGTAGGTGCACCGGGCTCTCATCTGTGTGGGCATCCGTTTTCTCTCCATTCGTCGTGGATGTAGCGCATCCTCCGAAGCTAGCCTGGTATCGGGCGGCTGAGGGCGGCTCCGGATGCGATTCAGCCGTGCGGGGGTTGGTACGCGGCCGGTGAACCGGCGCCCATCGGTCGCCCGACGGCTCCTTCGGTGCGGAGGAACTCACCCCACGGGCGCCGGGGTGCGGACGATCGCCACGGCCCCCGGCGAGGTCGCCGTGGCGTGCACGGCGGCACGGCGGAACTCCCCGGGGGTGACGCCGTAGCGCTCGCGGAACAGCCGGGTGAACGTGGAGGCGCCGCGCAGTCCCGAGCGCTCGCCGATCGCGGCGATCGTCAGATGGGCCAGGCGCGGGTCGAGCAGGTCCGTGCGGCAACGGGCCAGCCGCTCGTCCCGGATCCAGCTCGCCGGGCTCAGCCCCTGCTCGTGGAAGACCTTGTGCAGGTAACGCAACGAGACGTGGTGCCGGCGGGCCATCCCGGCCGGTCCGAGGTCCGGATCGGAGAGGTTGAGCCGGGCGTCGGACTGGATCCGCAGCAGCAACGAGCGCCGCAGCTCCGCGGCCTCCGCCGCGGTGTCCCGGCACAGGCGCCTGACGAGCAGCGCGCCCACCAGGTCGGTGATGCCCGAGCCCAACTGCTCGGCGGTGGCGGGTGCCAACTGGGCGATGGACCGGTCGATCCCGGCCAGCAGGTGGAAGAGCGGGGCCGCGGCTGCCTCGGTGCCGGACCAGGTGGCCGCGGTGAGGCCCGTCGTGTCCTCGGGGTTGAGGCCGACGAGCGCGTGCGGCACTAGGAGGGCGACCACGTGCGCCCGGCAGGGCACCACCACGTGGTGCGGCCGGCTGGTGTCCAGCGCGACGAGGGTGCGCGGGGTGACGAGCGCGTTCTGCCCGTCCTGCTCGACCCGGAGGGCTCCACTGACCGGACGGGCGAGGACCAGCGGACCTCCCGGAAGCCGACCGCCCAGTGCGTCCGGCCCTGACTCCGCGACGGCCACCGCCAACCGGCCCAGTTCGGCTCGGAAGAGCACCCCGGGCAGCGGCTCGCGGCGGTCCCGCGGACGGTGTGGCCTGACGCCGGCCGCCGTGCCGCCCGCTCTTCGGATGGTGACCCCGGCTGGTGGGCCGGCCGGGGCGGACCCGGCGCCCGGTCGGGGGGCGACGATGATCCGTGGTGCCCGCAACTGCGCCAACGGCTGCCGGCAGCGCGTACTGTCCATGGCTTCTCCCAGAAGTCAGGGCCTGGCGCGACAGGAGGGCGCGGGACTCGCCAGGCGCTTCACGGTTGCTCACGGAGGGCGACGCCGGCGGGAGCGGGCGCCGCGGGCAGGCGGAGCGGGTGGCGGGTGCTGTCCTGGCCGCGCGAGGAGCTGACCGGATCGGTCGGATCAGTACACCCGGGTGCGACCCGAGGGAGGGTCGGTCCCGTCTCCACGTCCGGTCCTCGGGGTGCCGGTCCCCGGGTCCCGGCCGCCGGGCCCCGGCCCCGAGCGGGGGTACCGGTCCCGACACAGCCGACCCACTGCGGGTCGGGTCTCGCAAGAACATCGTTCTACAACAACATACCTATGGTTATACCTACTTAACCGTACCGTTGGGAAGCGGGGCGACGTCGCCGCGGCCATCGGGTCCGCGCGATCCCCGGCCGGGCCTCCGAGCCGCCGTCGCTGACTCCCCCTCAGCCCGCGCGGGCGGCCGCCAGCTCCTCGGCGGTCGGTGGCACCGCCCCCACCCGGGAGCAGGTGACGGACGCGGCGGTGACACACCGGGAGAGCACGGCGGTGAGCTCGTCCGGCGTCGCCGGGAACGGGCGTCCGCCGCCCCCGCAGCGATCGGCGAGCGCGTCCAACAGGGCGGCCTGGAAGGCGTCGCCGGCGCCGACCGTGTCCACCACCGTGGTCCTCCGGGCCGGTACCCGGACCTCGGTCCCCTCGGTCACCGCCAGGGCCCCGGCGGCACCGAGGGTGACCACGACCAGGCGCGGCCCCGCGGCGAGCAGCGTCCGGGCCGCGACCACCGGGTCGGCGTGCCCGAACAGCCAGGCCAGGTCCTCGTCGCTGGCCTTGACCACGTCCGTCGCCGCGGCGAGCCGCAGGCAGGCGTCCCGGTAGGCGTCCCGGTCCGGCAGCACCGCGGGCCGCACGTTGAGGTCCGCCACCACCGCCACCTCCGGACGGTCCCGCGTCCTTCGGCACAGCCGCAGCACCGCGGACGCGCCCGGCTCCACCACCACCGCGAGCGATCCCGTGTGCAGCACCGCGGTGTCGTCGGGCACGGTGAGCTCCTCGGGTGCCCAGGCGGTGAGGAAGTCGTAGCTCGCCGACCCGTGGCCGTCCAGGTAGGCGAGCGCCAGCATGGAACGCCCCGAGGAGTCCGGGGCCCGTCGCACGTCCACCCCGGTTGACTCCAGGTGGGCGCGGACCAGCTCTCCCGGCGGGTCGTCGGCCCAGGTCGTGACCAGCGTGACCGGCCGCCCCAGCCGGTGCAGCCCCACCGCCACGTTCGCCGGGCTGCCGCCGGGGACCGGGGTGACCCGGTGCCCGGCCGTCTCCCACAGCAGATCCACCAGCGCCTCGCCGACGACGGTCACCCGGTTGCCCACCGTGCCCTCCTCCCGCTCCACGTCGCCACCAGCATCCCACCCACCCACCGGTGCGGGCCGTCCCGGCGGGCGTGCGCGGTGCCGGTGCCGCTCCGGTGCCCACCCCACCAACGCCCCCGACGTCCCGTGGTGGGCAACGACCCGCCGCGGTCCTGACGTCACCCGCCCGCTCGTCCGGTCCCTTTCGGTACTCCTCCGGCGGTCTCGGGAGTTCCGCGGTTCACGCCGTCCAGGACGCGGAACGACCAGTGGCTCTCCTTGACCGGAAAGACCTCGCCCTGACGTGGTCGGCGACATGAGTCAACAGGACCTCACGCGGCGGCGCCACGTCGATCTGGCGCGCGTGTCGAGCGCGTGCTGTCGCTGCCCTGGCTGAACGCCAGGCTGCCGGCCGCAGCTCGTCGTACAACTTCTGACCTGCGTCTTGTGCACCCCGGCATACCCGGTGAGCGCTCCCTGACCGGTATCCGGCAAGGGTGAGCTGATTCCCCGTCAGTGCGGCGCGGGCCACATCACCACAGGTCGGCCGGTTGCTGCGCCGTCCGGGGGCCGGGTGTCCGGCGGAAGCCTCGCGGAATCGCCCGCGGCCGGGTCCCGGAGCACCCGGACGGCCCCACCCCGCGCGAACACCTCCGGGGTCCGGGCACCCCCCCGGGTCCGTGACGACCACCCCGCCGCCCGCCACCACCACGGCGACCGCGCGGTCGCCGTAGCGGGAGGTGGGGCGGGAGGCGGGGCGGCGGGGCGGCGGCCCGGGGGGTGCCCGGCCGGTCAGCCCACGGTGAAGCCGTCGAACGTGGCGATCCCGCGGGTACCGGTCCAGCCGTTGGCCGCCGTCATGAAGGCGCCGACGTCCTGCGCGGTGGCCGCGCCACCGGGGGTGGCCGTGCCCACGGTGGTCCAGGTGGTGCCGTCGGAGCTGCACTCACCGGTGTAGGTCCCGCCGGAACGGGTCAGCCGCAGGTACACCGGGGCGGCGAACGAGCCCTTCATGGCGATGGTGTCGAAGCGGCCGTCGCCGCCCGCGTCCCAGGACAGCACACAGCCGTTGCCCGGGGTCACCGCCAGGTTGACGTACCCCGTCGAGCCGTTGACGGCGAGCTCGTTGCGGACGATCAGCCCGGCCCGCGCCCAGCCGCCGGTGTTGTCCTGGGAGGCCACCCGCACCGTCGCGGTCGAACCGTCGGTGAACGCGCCCGCCCGGTAGACGGTGCCGAACTCGTTGGTGCCCCCCCACAGGTCGGCGCCGGCACCCTCGATGGCCAGCACCGACCCGGACTGGCCGAAGACGGCGCCGTTGAAGGAGGCGGTCAGGTACGGCTCGCCCACCGGCATCCCCGCCATCACCCGGACCGAGGCCACGGCCACCCCGGTGGACGTCCCGGTCCGGTAGGACGCCTTCACGGGGAGTCGCAGCACCACGTCCGGGACGCCCCCGGTGAGGGTCACCCGGAAGGTCGCGGTGAACGTCTCGCCGGAAGCCACCGAGTCGGCCCCCGAGGGACCCACCGGCTCCACCGCCAGGCCCTCGGGCGCCTCCACCGACAACACCAACCCCGTCGCGGGGGAGAAGCCGTTGCGGTTGGTGAACGTCACGGTGACCGTCACCGGACGGCCGTCGCTCACCGCCGCGGTGTCCGTGGACGCCGTCAACGACGTCTGGTGCGGGTCGGCGGCCAGCGTGGCCATCACCCGGCGGGCCAGCCGGTGGATGTCGCCGGTGGGGGTGGTGCGGTACGTGTCGTGCTGGTGCGCCCAGCGGTCGTCCACGGCGAACCAGTCGATCGCGGCCGGGGCGCGCCCCTCGGCCAGGGCCGCGGACAGCTCGTCGAAGTACTTCCTCCACCGGTCCCGGTACAGGCCGCCCACCAGGCCGCACCACTCCCGGTTCGCGTACTCGTGCAGCCCCTCCTCGCTGCTCTGCCGGTCGCCCCAGGTGGTGAGCAGGGAGCGCGCGTCGTACTCCAACAGGTCCTGCTCGGCGGCGGTGGCCCCCCACGACCGCGCCTCGGCGAGCCAACGGCCCAGCAGGTGCTGGTCGTTGGTGGCCAGCACCCTGTCCATCAGCTCCATCCAGCCCAGCCAGACCCCGGTGAGCTCGGTGAAGCGCGCACGGTCGCCCAGCTCGTACGCCGACTTGATCTGCGGCAGCAGCCACCGGCTGCGGTTGGACAGCACCTGGCGGGTGACGTCGAGCAGGTCGTAACGGTAGGCCGAGCTGTCGCGCAGCTCGGGGGCGACGTCCAGCAGGGCCGGCAGCGCCCGGTCGAAGGCCGTGGTGTCGTAACGCTCGCCCGCGGGCCCCCAGGCGGCGGCCTTGTTGGTGGTCAGGCTGGGCCGGGCGCAGAACAGCCCGTCGGGCGCCTCGCTCCAGGAGTCCGAGCGGGTCATGTTGTAGGCGGTGTCGCGGATCACCTTCCAGGCGGCCAGCGCCTTGGCGTCCGGGGCGCCGTAGCGGCTCGTCGCGTACTGCGCGAACCACTCGTCCAGGTCGATGGTGCCGGGTGTCCACGCGAGGTCGGTGAGCAGCGCCATGGCGGCGGGGTTGTTGTCCGCGCCCTCCGGCATCACGGCGATGCCGGACAGCGCGCTGCCGTCCTTGTCCCGCCACCTGGGGTACCACTCCACCCAGTCGGGGGCGTTGGCACCGAGCGCGGTGTGGCCGCCGAAGTTCCAGATGGAGCCGTAGGCGTAGGGGGTGCCCTGCCAGTCGCTCTCCCGGTCGGTCACGCTGGTGTACCGGTCGGAGAGACCGTCCACGACCAGCATGGCGCTGGTGTCGACGGCGTCGAGGATCTGCCGGCTGGGGTTGGACTGCCACCCCAGGATGGCCCAGACGGCGCCGGGGTGGGCGGTGCGCAGCGCGGACTCCACCGCCCTGGCCGCGTCGCCGACCGGGACGTCCCCCGGCCGGCCGCCCTCGTGCAGCAGGTCCATCTTGTACATGGTGCTGCTGCCGTAGCGCTCCTGCTGGTGCCGGTAGAACGACGCGGCGACCGCGGCGAAGGCCGGTGTCCGGGGATCGAGCCAGTCGGGCCGCTTGAAGCCGCCCCACCCGCCCTGCGGCACCACCGCGGCGCCGGGGTTGCGGGCCGGGAAGTCGTCCGGGACCGTGCCGTAGTAGCCGGGCAGCACCGGGGTCATCCCCAGCTCCCGCACCCGGTTGATGATCTTCCGGGCGAGCGCCGCGCGCCGGTCGAGGAGCTGCCTGGAGACCGGACCCGCGAAGCCCGACATGTTCTGCAGCAGCCACCACGGCTGGTGCGCGGGCCCCGGTATCCACGCCCTGAGCTCGGCGTCGGAGTAGCCGAACTCCCGGAACGTGTCGTAGTAGACGGCGTCGGAACCGATGTAGACCAGCACCTCGTTGATGCCGTGCAGGGCGAGGACGTCGAGCTCCCGCTCCCACGCCGGCCAGTCGCGGTAGGGGCCGGTGTAGCCCTCGTTGGTGTCGTTGAAGGCGAAGCGGTGCGGGACGTTGGCCCGGCCGGTGATCTCGGTGCCGACGGCGGGAAGCTGGCGGGGCAGGTCGAGCTGCTCACCGTTCCAGGAGATGTCGGCCCTGGCCACCCGGGTCAGGTAGGTGTTGACACCGGTCAGCAGGACCGCGGGGCTGGTGCCCTCGACGGTGATCCGTCCGGTGCCGCCGGTGACCCGGAACCGCTCGCCGTCGCGCCCGGAGACGGCCCGCAGCGTGAACTGCCGGTGGTGGCCGGGCAGCAGGCGCCGCAACGCGTCAGCGGCCGGGCCGGTGTCGAACCCGTGCCCGCCCTGCTCGGCGGCCCGGGCCGTGCCCGCGCCTCCCACGGGGGACAGCAGCAGCGCACCGCCCAGCGCGGCCGCCGCGGTGAGCGCCTGCCGGCGGCTGAAGCCCTGCTGGTCCCCCGGTGAACGCCGCCGTGCTCCCGACCCGGAGGGTTCCGGGTCCTGGTTGGGCGTTCTGGTCATCATTCCTCCACGGTGAAAAGGTCGATGGGTGCCACGGCGGTGTGCCGGGGCGGCGCCGTTGGCGCACGGGTGACCGGTGCCGTCGGGCGCGTCCCGACGGCACCGGTCGGCTGCGTCATCCGTCCGACGACGTCAGCTCCTTGACGACGGCGGCCCGTGCGGCCTCCAGGTCGGTGACGTTCTTGGTCCGGCCGTCGAGGTCACGGGTCGCGGTGGTCAGGGCCGCGGTGAGCGCCTCGCTGTCGGCACCGCCGTTCCTGGCGCGGAGCTGGGAGACGAGCTCGAAGTCCTCGATGCCCTCCTTGAGCTGCTCCCAGCGGATGCTGGACATCGGCCCGTCCTCACCCGGGTAGACCAGGTACTCGTCGCCCTGCGTGAAGATGTGCACCGGCTGGGCGAAGGGATCACTGGTCCAACTGTTGTAGGACCAGCGCAGGAACCCGTCCAGCTTCCGCTGCGCCGAGATCCAGGGCAGCATCCGCGCTTCGACGGCGGGGGAGTAGGAGAAGGTGTTGGGGTGCGCGGGCAGCCCGTACACGTAGAACGTGGTGGTCTTGCCGGCCCTGCGCCGCTCCTCGACCTTCTCCGGGGTCAGCCGGTCGATGCCGCCCCAGTCCACCGACAGGTTGCCGGCGACCTCCTCGGTGGCGATCGACCCGGCGACGGAGATGCGGTCGTCGAAGGCCGGGGCGACCTCGTGGACGAAGTCCCGGACCACCCTCATCGTGTCGATGGGCCGCTCGTCGAAGGACAGCCAGGTGTTCTCCAGCCAGCCCCGGTCCCGCAGGTGCTGCTCGAAGGCCGGCAGGAACGTCCCCCATGCCTGCCGCCACCGCTCCCCGCCGAGGTCGACGTTCTCGTAGACGACCTTGCCGGTGCGGGTGTCGGTGTAGGTCAGGTGCTCCCGGTCCTGGAACGCGAGCATGGAGAACGCGCCGATGTCCGGTCCGAGCCCGGCGCGCTGCGCGGTCCTGACGTAGGTGTCCCAGCGGGTGAAGTCGAACGCGAACTTCTTCCCGTCCCAGGTCCAGCCGACCATGCTGGAGTACGGCGTGGCGGTCTGCGACTCGCGGGTGCCCAACGACCACTGGTGGTGCCAGGGGTTGTCCACGATGGTGGTGTTGATGACCTTCTGGCCGCGGCTGGCCAGGTCGCGGTCGTAGGTCTCGATGAGCTTCCAGTGCTTGCCGGACCACGGCGCCACCCCGTGGGACTCGGCGATGGTCTCCGGCTGGGCCCACACGTCGAGGAAGAAGTCGTAGTCGGCGGGGTCCGGCACGACCGCGTCGGCGACGGTGATGGTCAGCGGGTAGGTGGTCTGGGTCCTGCCGTCGGCGCGGATCCTGACGTTGCCCGTGTAGGTGCCCGGCTTCGCGTCCCGGGGGATGTGGAAGGTGAACCACAGCGGTTGGGCGGCGTAGGCGGGCACGTTGACGGAGGAGCCCTCCGCGAGGGCGTCGCCGACGACGTCCGGGTTGCGGTCCCCGGAGACCTCCCTCGCGGAGCTGACCTGGTCGATGGTGGCGGACCAGTCGATCTCGCCCTTGGAGCGCTGCACCGGTGTGTACCTGACGAACCGTACCTGGGTGTCGTCACCGGACAGGCGGGCGCCGCCTGGCCCGGTGAGGTCGCCCACGACCGCGTGCACATCGCTCAGGGGCCGCCCGGAGGCGATGGCGATCTGGGCGGAGACCTGCTCGTTCCGGACCGCGGAGAGCGTGAGTTCCCTGGTGTCCCTCCCCTCGATGGCGGTCATGGGGTAGCGGGGCACCCGGACCTCCGCCGAGGAGCCGAAGGAGGCGGTGGGAACCCAGGTGATGGTGTCCCTGGTGCCCATGGCGTCGGCGACCTTGACGGTCAGCCAGGTGGTGGTGGTCTTGGTGTTCGGGTCGGTGCCGCCGGGGCTGGTGCTGGTGTCGCCCGCGAGGGCCACCGTGCTACCGGCCAGGACGACACCGGCCACGAAGCCGGCGATGAGTGAGGAAGTACGTGCCATTGGACTGAGTGTTTCCTCGGGTGGTGGGTCAGGGGGTGACGGAGAAGCCCTTGAAGATGGCCTCGGTGCGCGCGCCCGGGTAGTTGAGGTTGACGGCGCTGGCGACCATGCCCGCGTCGCCGACGCCCGTGGCCGAGGGCACCTGGGCGACCCCGACCTGCTTCCAGGTGCTGCCGTCCTCGCTGGCGTAGGCGGTGTAGGTGGTGCCGTCCCGGGTCAGCTTCAGGTGGGCGGGGTGGTAACTGGCGCCGCCACCGGCCCAGGTGTCTAGCCTGCCGTCGCCGTCACTGTCGGTCAGGAACTCCAGGCCCCAGCTCCGGGACATCACCAGGATCGCGTAGCCGCCCTTCTCCGGCGCGGTCAGGTCGTTCGCGACGGCGATCCCGGCCTTGCTCACCGGGGTGTCACCCTCCTGGGAGACCACCGTGGTGCGGACCGTGGCCTGCTCGCCGGTGACGCCGTCGAGGTAGATGGCGCCCCTCTCGTCCTTCCACCCGGACAGGTCCTGGCCGCCGGCCCAGATGGCGAACTGCTCACCGGACCTGGCGAACTCCGCGTCGGTGGTGGAGGTGGTCAGGTAGGGCGCCGCCACCTCGCCGGGCGTGGCCCGCACCCTGATCCGGGTGGAGTCGGTGACGCCCGCGGGGCCCCCGTCGTAGGAGGCGGTCGCGACCAGGTCGTGGTTGCCCCACGTGGCGTCCCGCGCCGGGGTCACCGACCAGGTGGTGGTCAGGGTGGCGCCGCTGCCGAGCGACGCGGCCTTGGCGCCGGTGGCCGCCTCCGCGGTCCAGCCGGCAGGGACGTCCAGCGCCGCCCTGACGTCGCGCAGCGGCTTCGGGCCCCAGTTGGTGACGGTGGTGGTCACCTCGACCGGAACGCCGGGCTCCGTGGTGACCCCGTCCGGGGCGATCTGCACCCCGGCGGCCGGCACGCCGTCCCGGCTCAGCGCCCGGAGCGCCTTGCCCGCCCCGTCGGCGTCGAGGTTGACGAACGCCGGGGTCACGCCGAGCGGGGCCGAGTACCCGCGCAGGGTGGCCGGACCGTGGATCGTCCTGCCCCGGTTGACGTCGCGCCAGGTGCCCGGCGGCAGGTGGACGTCCCGGGTGGCCCGGTCGGTCAGGTTGGGGGCGGCGAGCACGGCGGGGCCGAGCATCCACTCGTCGTCCACGGTGTAGCTGCGCTCGTCCCGCGGGAAGTCGAAGAACAGCGGACGCATGATCGGGTCACCGGTCCTGAGCGTGGCCTGGACCTGGTCCCAGATGTACGGGGCGAGCCGCTCGTGGGTGTTGATCGCGTCCCGGTAGAGGGCGATGGTCTCCTCGTCGTAGACGACCTTCTTGCCGGTCGTGACGTCGTACGTCTCCACCGGGGAGGTCGAGGAGTACATCAGCGGCATCAGGGAGGCCGACTGGGCCCACCTGACCAGCACCTCCTTGGTGGGCGCCGGGTGGCTGCCGGAGCCCCCGATCATGTCGGACTCCACGAACGGGTAGCCGACCGTGGAGATGGCCAGGTTCTGGCTCACCGAGGCGTTGAGGGACTCCCAGTTGGTGCCCTTGTCCACCTGCCGGGTGACGAAGCCGGCCTGGTGGGCGGTGTCGCTCCAGTGGGTGCGGATGCCCGCGCCCTGCAGGTTGAACTCGTCGGCGAGCTCGGCCCCGAGCTTCTGGTAGTCGGCCTGCTGGAGCCCGTCGCGCGGTGCGCACCGCTCGTCGAAGAAACGGGTGTCGAACTTCAGCCCGTCGATGCGGTAGTCGGCCATGAGCTGCTTGAGCTTGCCCACGTACCAGGCCCTGGCGTCGGGGTTGGCCAGGTCGATGATCCCGGCCTGGCCGTTCCACCAGGTGACCTCGCACGCCGAGTTCGGGTCGTCCGCGTCCTTCAGCAGGTAGCCGTGGGAGGCGGCGTACTCGTGGTTGGCCGAGTCCAGGTTGATCCACAGGGTCACCCACAGACCGAGGTCGAACCCCATGTCGTGGATGCGGTCGGACATGGCCCGGGGGTCGGGGAAGGTCGAGGCGTCGAACGTCAGGTTCCCGTAGTTCGACTCCCACTTGTCGTCGAGCTGGATGGTGTGCCCGCCCAGCCCGTTGTCCTTGAGCTGCTGGGCGTACGTGAGCAGCTTCTGCTGGTCGATGTTGGTGTAGAACTGCGCCCACGAGTTCCACAGCGGCTTGGCGTACTGCTCGTAGGTGGCGTCGCTCTGGCGCGGCTTGCCGACGACTCCGACGTAGTCGCGGTACACCTCGAGCGGCGTCGCCTCGACGAACACCGTCGCCCGGTACTCGTCGGCGGACCTGACGGTGAACCGGCCGAGGCCGTCCCTCCCGCGGTTGATCCCGACGTCCATCGTGTCGCCGGTCTCCACCTGGAGGCCCACCGAGGAGGAGGTGTACCAGAAGGGCTCGACCATGTGGTACGAGGCCGGGCCGAAGGCGCTGTCCGCGACCTCGCCGGTCTCCAACGGCCAGGGCTGGTCGGTGCCAGGTCCGCCGCGCGGGGTGAACGCCTCGCCGTGGCCGTACCAGTGGCCCGCCGACGACAGGTCGTAGGCGAGCCCGAGCTCCTGCGGGTCACCGCCCTCGACGTCCCACTGGAACTGGTACCGGTCGGCCCGGGGGGTCAGCCGCGCGGTGACGGTGGCGTCGGCCAGGGTGCTGTCCGCGGTGAGGACCAGGACGCCGTCCTCCCAGGACCAGTCGGTGACGTCGGTGGCGTGGTGCCAGCGGTCCCCGGCCTTGAACCGCAACCCGCCGGTGTCCCCGGAGGCGGTCTCGAGCACGGTCTCGCCGGCCCTGCGGGTGGTCACCGTCAGCGCGTCGGTGGCGACCTCGACGGTGTAGCCGGGAGAGCTCCCGGCGGCGGGCACGGACACCGTGACGGCGTCCTCGCCCTGGGTCACCCTCGGCCCGGCCGACGCCTGCGCCTGGGCCGGTGAGGTGAGGAGCGTGGTGGTGGTGGGGATGAGCGTCAGGGTCAGTACGGCGGCGAGGGGGGCACCCCGTCTTCGCAGGGGAAAGCGCACTCACGTCCTCCTGAAACCGGTGAGATCACCGAGATGGTGGTTCAAGATGCAAGATCTTGCTCGATTCGGCTCATGGTTCAGCAGTAAAGAGCAGGTGTCAACGCTCCGAACGCCCTTTTCTGGGCCACTCGAGCGCCCCCGCGCCGGGCCCGGACAACACGAAACCCCCGCCGCGGGCCCGAGGGGCGCTCCGCGGCGGGGGCGTTGCCAGGACTGCCTCCGACTACGGCGTCAGGGCAGGATCACCGAGCGGGTGAGGTGCCGGGGGCGGTCCGGGTCGAGCCCCCTGGCGGTGCCGAGGGCGGCGGCCAGTCGCTGCGCCACGACCAGGTCCGCCACCGCGTCACGCCCCCGGGCGACCAACCGGCCCCCGGTACGGGCGATCTCGTCGGGAAGGCCGGCGGGGAGCTGGTCCGGGTCCCCGAACCACCAGACCACGCGGTTCGGTCCGGCGATGCTGATCGGGCCGTGCCGGTACTCCATCGCCGGGTACGCCTCGGTCCAGGCCCCGGCCGCCTCGCGCATCTTCAACGCCGCCTCCTGGGCGATGCCGTAGGTCCAGCCCTGGCCCAGGAAGGTGAACTGCTCGGCGGCGAGCAGCTCGTCCGGCAGCGGCTCGGCGAGCGCCGACGCGCCCTGCGCGGGCAGGGACTCCAGGTCGTGCCCGAGCAGGGCGCGCAGCAGCACCAGCTCCGTGGTGGCGAAGCGGGTCTGCACCACCGACTGCTCGTCGGCGAAGTCGAGGGCGACGACCGCGTCGGCCGCCCGCCCCACCGGGCTGTCCGGCACCGCGGTGACCGCGACCGTGGGGGTCCGCCCGGCCAGGGCGTGCAGCAGCTCCAGCACCTCCGTGGTGGTGCCCGACCTGGTCAGCGCGATCACCCGGTCGTACCGCCGGCCGGTCGGCAGGGCCGAGGCGGGGAAGGCGTCGGTCTCGCCCTGGCCGTCCGCTTCCCGCAGGGCCGCGTACGCCTGGGCCATGAACCAGGACGTGCCGCACCCGACGACCGCGACCCGCTCGCCGCGGCCCGGAACCGCCGCGGACGCCGGGCCGTCCGGGCGCCGGGCCAACGCGATGGCGCGCTGCCAGCAGTCCGGCTGCGTGGCGATCTCGATCTCGGTCTGGCTCGTGGTCATGAACGCGGCTCCCATCTCAGCCTTGACATCTCGCCTCACCAGTTACGTCATCATGGTGTTTGATGCTTGACACTAACAGGAAACGCACATAATCGAGCAGACTCTTACGGATCAATCCTCGGGTGCCCGTCCCCGGCCGGCTCCGCGCAGCCTCAGGCGCCAGCGGCGGCTCGGCCGCCGGTCAGGCGCGGACGACCCGCACACCGGCGGTCGTGAACGGTTCGACGAGCTCGGGGGAGGCGCCGGAGTCGGTCACCAGCACCTGCACGTCCGCGACCGGGCAGATCCGGGCGAAGGCGCGCTTGTCCAGCTTGGTGGAGTCGGCCACGACGACGACCCGCCCGGCACGGCGGGCCAGCTCCTGGTTGATGCTCGCCTCGGCCTCGTGGTGCGCGGTGGCGCCGTGGGCGACGTCGATCCCGTCCACCCCGATGAAGACCTGGTCGAGGGTGATCTCGGCGAGCACCTCGGTGGCCAACGGGCCGACCAGCTCGTACGAGGCGGGGCGGGCCGCACCTCCGGTGACGACGAGCTTGATGTGCCGGGCTCCCACCAACTCGCCGGCGATGTTGAGGGCGTTGGTGACGACCGTTAGGGATGCCCCGGTGCTCCGCGCACGGCCGGCCCGGGTGGCCAGCTCCCGGGCGAGCGCGGTGGTGGTGGTGCCGCCGTTGAGGCCCACCACCGATCCCGCGGTGGCCAGCCCCGCCGCGGCCCGGGCGATCCGCCGCTTCTCCGGGGCGTTGCGCGCCGCCCGGTAGCGCAGCGGCAGGTCGTAGGTGACGGTGCTGACCGTGGCCCCACCGTGGGTGCGGGTGACCACCTGCTGGTGGGCGAGCTCGTCGAGGTCGCGCCGGATGGTGGCGGTCGAGACGCCCAACTCCGCCGCGGCGGCCTCGACCTCGATCCGGCCGTCGTGGGACAGCATCTCCAGCAGCGCGTTCCACCTGACCTGCGGTGCCGCCATCTCGTCTCCCCGGCCCTGTGCCCACTGCCCGCACGGGACATCTCACCGTGCCCGGCCATGTCCTTGCATAGTCATGGCTGTTTCTTGACTCTACCGAACTTGTTCGCGCAATATCGCTCATTCTCTCTCATCCGCGAGGGGCCGCCCGACCATCGACCTCCGGGGAGACGGGCGGCCCGCGGACCGACCGTGTCGAACGGCCGAACCGACCGCACCGTATTCTGCTCAGGAAAGGTGCACAGGCGATCACCTCGCCTACCACCGGCGTCACGCGGCCACGGGCGCGGCGCCCGGGGACACGGGACGCGTCGTGGGGTTCCAGCCCCCCGACGACAGACGTAAGCGAGTGACTCACCGTGCGGACCCTCCTCATCGACAACCACGGCTCCTACACCCGCAACCTGTTCCACCTGCTGGGCCAGGTGAACGGCGAGGAGCCCGTGGTCCTGGCCAACGACGCGGCCCGGATCAGCGAGGTGGACCTGGACCGCTACGACAACGTCGTGCTCACCCCCGGCCCGGGACACCCCGCCAGGCCCCGGGACTTCGGTGTCTGCGCGGACGTGCTGAGAACGGCCAGGCTGCCGGTCCTGGGCGTGTGCCTGGGCCACCAGGGCCTGGTGGTGTCCGCGGGAGGCCAGGTCGTCGCCGCGCCCCGGGCCCGCCACGGCCAGGTGAGCAGGGTCACGCACGACGGCGACGCCCTCTTCGCCGGCATGCCGAGCCCGTTCGCCGCCGTCCGGTACCACTCCCTGTGCGCCGCCGAACCCCTGCCCCAGGACCTCGAGGTCACCGCCCGGGCCGAGGACGGTGTGGTGATGGCACTGCGGCACCGCTACCTGCCACGGTGGGGCGTGCAGTTCCACCCCGAGTCCGTCTCCACGGAACACGGCGCGCGGCTGCTCGCCAACTTCCGCGACCTCACCCGCGCCGCCCACCGCCGCACCCGGGCCCTGCCCCGGCGACGCCCGGTGCCGGCCCCCTCCGTTCCCCCTCCGGACCACCGCCGGCAGGCCGAGGACCACCGCCGGCAGGCCGAGGAGCAGTCCCGCACCGACCCCCCCGTCCGCTACACCGCCCACGTCCAGGTGCTGGACACGCCGGTGGACGCGGAGGCCGCCTTCCAGGCGTGCTACGCCTCGTCCCGGCACGCCTTCTGGCTGGACAGCGCACGCGTGGAGCGGGGGCTGTCCCGCTTCTCGTTCCTCGGCGACGCCTCCGGTCCGCTCGCCGAGGTCCTCACCTACCGGGTGGCCGACCGACGGGTGGTGGCGCACTCGACACCCCCCAGGACCTACCCGGGAACGGTGCTCGACCACCTGAAGGGGGAACTGGCCCGCCGGGAGGTCGACGCGCCGCCGCTGCCGTTCGACTTCGTCGGTGGCTACGTCGGCTACTTCGGCTACGAGCTGAAGGCCGACTGCGGGTCGCCCAACCGACACGCCGCGGAGACACCGGACGCGGTGTGGGTCTTCGCCGACCGCTTCCTGGCCGTCGACCACGCCCACCACCGCACCTACCTCGTGGCACTGAGCACCGACGGGGCCACCGCGGCGGACGCCGCCCGCTGGCTCGCCGACACCGCGAGGACCCTGACCCGCCTCGCCCCGCCCACCCCCGTGGCACCGCCGCCGGCGGCGGCCGGCCCCGAGCCCCGGTGGGCCCAGGGCCGGGACGCCTACCTGCGGTCCGTGGCGGCCTGCAAGGAACAGCTCGTGGCGGGGGAGAGCTACGAGATCTGCCTCACCAACGTCGCCGAGGTGCCCGCCACCGACGGCGGGTGGGACACCTACCGGCGGCTGCGCCGGCTCAACCCGGCGCCCTACGCCGCCTACCTGCGGCTGGACGACGTCCAGGTGGCCTGCTCGTCCCCCGAGCGCTTCCTGCGGGTCACCCGGGACGGGGTGGTGGAGACCAAACCCATCAAGGGCACCGCGCCGCGCGCCGACGACCCGGGTGAGGACGCCGCCGCCCGACGGGAGCTGGCGTCCCAGGCCAAGACCCGCGCCGAGAACCTGATGATCGTGGACCTGCTCCGCGACGACCTGGGCCGGGTCTGCGAGCTCGGTTCCGTCCACGTCCCGGTGCTGATGGAGGTCGAGAGCTACGCCACGGTCCACCAGTTGGTGTCCACCGTGCGGGGCACCCTCAAGCCGGGGAACGACGTGATCGACTGCGTCCGCGCCTGCTTCCCCGGCGGCTCGATGACCGGCGCGCCCAAGCCCCGTACCCTCGAGATCATCGAGTCGCTCGAGGAGCGGGCCCGCGGGATCTACTCCGGCACCATCGGCTACCTCGGCTGCAACGGGACCGCCGACCTCAACATCGTCATCCGGACCATGGTGTTGGCCGGGGGACGGTGGCTGGTCGGTGCCGGCGGTGCCGTGGTGATGGACTCCGACCCCGCCGAGGAGTACGCCGAGATGCTCCTCAAGGCCGATGCCCCGGCCCGCGCCCTGTACCGGTCACGCCGAGGACTTCACCACGCTCCACCCGCCGTCCACCACCAGACTGGAGCCGGTGATGTACGAGGCCTCGGGGGAGGCGAGGAACACGATGGCCGAGGCGACCTCGTCCGGGCTGCCGAAGCGGCGGGCGGCGGTCTCCGCGACGCTCGCCTCCCGTTCCTCCTCGGACACCCTGTCCCACATCCCGGTGAGGATCGGCCCCGGCAGCACGGTGTTGACCCGTACCTCGGGCCCGTACTCGACGGCGAGCTGGCTGCCCAGCGAGAGCAGCCCTCCCTTGGCAGCCGCGTAGGCGGGGTGGCCGGGGATTCCGCGGTGGGCGTGGACGGAGGACACCAGGACCACGGAGCCCCGCTCGGCGCGCAGGTCCTCGAGGAAGGCCCGCACGCCGAGGAAGGCGGCGGTCAGCCCCACGGAGAGCTGCCGGTTCCAGGAGTCAGGGGAGGTCAGGTGCGCCGGGGCGACCTCGACCCGCACCGCGTTGCTGACCAGCACGCCGACCGGTCCGAGCCGGTGGGCGGCCGCCAGGACCTCGGCCCACCCCTCCTCGCACCCCACGTCCGCGGCGACGGGGACGGCCCTGCCGCCGCCCTCGGTGATCTCCCGGGCGACCAGCGAGCCCCGCGGCCCGTCGATGTCGGCGACGACGACCGCGGCGCCCTCCGCGGCGAGGCGGCGCGCGGTGGCGGCACCGATGCCCGCCGCGGCGCCGGTGACGACGGCCGTCCGGCCGGGGAAACGGCCGGCACCCGGGCTCGCTGTCATCGGGGTTCCTCCCATCCGGGGCCCCCCGGGGCCGGAACCCGGGGGACCCCCGTCGATCGTGCCTGAACAAGGGGTGCGTCCGCGGACCGCGCACGGCCGGGTCGGACGAGGTCCCCGGCGGCGCTGGTTCGTGGGGTCACGGGTTCGCCGGCTCCCCACGCGGGTTGACCGCCTCCTGGAAGGCCCGGTAGGCGAGTTTGGTCCGCTGCCCGTCGAAGGTCCGCACGCCCATCACCGAGACGCCGTTGTAGGCCTGGTTGTACCCTGCGCGCTGCTTGTAGTCCTTCAGGACCCAGTAGGTGTAGCCGGCCACGAACGCGGCGCGCTGGGCGGCCTGGGACCAGTGTGACCGCAGCCCGGCCGCCTGCCACTCCTCGGTCCCCTGGGTCGTCCCCGGGCCGTGGGTGCCGGCGATCGACCAGGTCCCGTTCTCGGTGATCAGGATCGGCTTGTCCGGGTACCTGGCGTGGACCGCGTCGAGGGTGGGGCCCAGGTCGGTGTCCCTGCCGTAGAAGTACCCGAAGTACTCGTTGAACCCCACGACGTCCGCGAGGTCGAAGGCCGGATCGTTGCTGGTGTGGGACGCCCAGGTGACCGGTCGGGCGGTCAGGTCCACCGCGCGCACGGCCGCCTTGAGGTCCGCGAGCCAGGCGCGGTAGACGGGAGCGCCGCCGCCGTCGATCTCCGACTCGTTCTGGAGGCACCACAGGATCACCGACGGGTGGTTGTGCTGGGTCCAGGCCATGGTCAGCGCCAGCGCCCGGGCCAGACCGTACCGCTCGGTCTGGAGTTTCTGCTGCGCCGTGTTGAGCCACATGGTGTCGATGTCGTCCATCACCAGCACGCCGTGGCGGTCGGCCCAGTCGTAGGCGTACGGGTGGCGGTTGTACACGCAGTTGCGAACGAAGTTGGCGCCCAGGTCGAGGAGCGGGCCGAGCTCGGCGTCGTAGTCGCGCGGGGTCATCGCGCGGCCCCGCACGGCTGTCTCCTCGTGCCAGTTGACGCCCTTGAGGAACAACGGGGCGCCGTTCAGCCGCAGCTCCGCGTCGCCCACCGACACCTCCCGCACCCCGTACGTCGTCGCCAGGGTGTCCACCCGGTGGTGGGACCCGTCGGTCAGCGTGGCGCGGGCGGTGAGCAGCCGTGGTGACCCGGGGCTCCAGCGCGGTGCGCCGGGCACCGGGAGCGTGACCGGGACGACCCCGACGGAACGCGCCGGGACCCGGACCTCCTCGGTGGTCGGGCGCCCCCCGCTGTCCCGGCCCGGGTCCACCGTGAGGCGCCCCACGAAGTCGGTGTCGCCGTGGTTCTCCAGCACGGCCCTGGCCTGGAACGTCCCACCCCCGGCGGGGGACCCGGCGACCAGCAGTTTGGCGACGGTGACCGCGGGCACCGACTCCAGCCAGGCGGAGCGGGTGATGCCGGCGTAGGGCCAGTAGTCCACCGGCTTGTACGGCAGTTCGTGGTCGTCGGTCACCGGTTGGGGCCGGGCCGCGGTGTAGTCGGTGTAGCTGGCCCGGCGGAAGACCCGGACCGCGACCGTGTGCCGGGTGCCGGGCCGCAGCCCCTCGGACACGGGCAGCGAGAACGGGGAGTTGGCCCCCTCGTGTTTGCCCAGGTGGACGCCGTTGAGCCAGACCTCGGCGCTGTACCCGACGGCGAGGAAGTTGACCCGCACGTGCCGGCCGCGCCAGGAGGCGGGCACCGCGACGGTCGTCCGGTACCAGGCGTAGCCGTCGGTGAACGCGGTGCCCTTGCCGAAGGCGGCCCCGTCGAGCGAGGCGAAGTCCGGGGTGTCCAGCAGGTCCCAGGTCCCGGGCACGGTGACGTGGTCCCAGTCCCGGTCGTCGTGGTCCGGGGACTGCCAGCCGGCGCGGTCCCCGGTGCCCTCCGGGTCGAAGCGGAACCGCCAGCGGCCGTCCAGCGACGCGTAGTCGCGGGTGGGCTCGCGGGTGCGCCAGCCGTCGAAGCTGGGGAGCACGGCACCGTACTGGAAGACCACCCCGGTGCCGCCGACGTCCCGCACATGGGTGCCGGAGGGTTCGGTGGGCGGGTGGGTGTCCAGGACGGGCGCGCCCGCGGTGCCGGTGTCGCGGGCGGCAGCCCGTGCGGCCCCGGGCCACACCGGCAGCGCGACCACGCCGGCGACGCCGGCAGCCGCCACAACGGCGCGGCGCGACAGGCCCCGGGCGGGGTGGGTAGGGGGCTGAGTGGTCATCGGTCCCTCCACTGTGGGTCAGGTGGGCGCGGGCCATCGCCCCCAGAGCCTGGAACGGCACAGCCGCGCTGTCAAGAAGTATTAATAAAAAAGGAGTTCTTGTAGGGTGTCGGCCGCGCAGCCGGCGGCAGGCCCGCGCACCCCCCCGCCCCCCACCGGACAGGTGACCCATGACCACCATGCCCCGCTCCGACGGTTCCGCCCAGCTCACCGGCGACCGCCTCGCCATCACCCTGTGGGACTTCAGTTGGTACACCCAGGCCGGCCCCGGTGAGCCCTTCGCCGACCTGGACCTGGCGTTCGCGCAGGCCGTGGACCGCGGCTTCAACACGGTGCGGATCTGCGCCATGCCCTTCCTGCTGTTCTCCGGACGGGTGACGGACCCGGACGCGGTGACCGTCCGCGGTCTTGGCGGGGACTTCGGGCAGCGCACCCGCTGGTACGACGTGCGCGGCGGCTACCCGCTCGACGGCCTGCGCCGGCTCACCGAGCTCTTCGCGGCCGCGGCCCGCCACGACTGCCGGGTGATCGTGTCCTCCTGGGAGTACCAGCAGTCCGCCTGCTTCGCCCACACCGACCACTGGCACCGCGCCCTGGCCGCCGTTCCCGGTCCGCAGCGGGCCGGGGTGATGGCCGCGTCGCTGGCCGCGCTCCTCGACCACCTCGCCGAGCGGGGACTGGCGGACCGGGTGGCCTACGTCGAGGTCCACAACGAGGTGGACAACTGCGACCTGGTGCCCGGCGACGGTGGCTCCGGGCACTACGCCCGACTCCGCGGCCCGCTCACCGAGGCGGTGGCCCTGCTGCGCGCGCGCCACCCCCGGACCCCGGTCACCTACTCGGTCGGGGAGCCCTGGCCCCTGGAGTTGGCGGACCTGCCCGGCGGGGTCCAGGTGGCGCACTTCCACTTCTACGTCTACGGCGTCCTCGGCGCCCTGTACCGCGCGGTCGGACTCGGCCACGGCACCGAGGCGGCACCGCGGGACGCCGCGTGGCCGACGCCCGAGCTGACGGCGATGCTCCGTCCCGACGCGCCCGACTTCCCCGACCACCAGCCGGACGAGCCGTGGCGCCTCGCCGCCACCGGAATCCCCCGGGAGCTGTTCTACGTGCACGACTGGGTGGACCCCGACCGGTGGGACCTGTGGCTGTACGAGCACTACCTGCCGCACCGGGAGGCGATGCGGCAGACCCTCGACCTGTGGATCGACGCCGTGGCCGGCTTCGCCCGAGACCGGGGCGTCCCGGCGGTGCTCGGTGAGGGCGTCATCGGCTACACGCCCCGCCTCGCGCGCTTCGAGGAGGACGCCGTGGGCAGGGCGCTGGCGGAGTACGTCGTGGACCGCTGCCTGCGGGCCGGCTTCCGGGGCACCGTCCTGACCTCCAACGCCGCACCGCACCACCCGATGTGGCACACCGACCGGGACTGGATGCGCCGGGTCAACGCACGGATCACCGGCCGCTGAGTCCCCGGCCCACACCCCGGCCCCCACCCCGGTCGCGCCCCGGAAGTCGAAGGCGCCGGGGGATTGACCCGGTCCTCGGGGGCGCCTATATTCCGGGGCTTAATTAATAATTAATAAATTCGACCGTCGGTGCGGCGCCACGCCGGCCGACCGCCAGGAGCACCGACACATGAGAGCTGACCAGCGCATCCACTTCGGTGGCGACTACAACCCCGAGCAGTGGCCCGAAGAGGTGTGGGCCGAGGACACCCGGCTGATGAAACAGGCCGGGGTCACCATGGTGACGGCGGGGATCTTCTCCTGGGCCAAGGTCGAACCCCGCCCGGGCGCCTACGACTTCGGGTGGTTCGACCGGGTCATGGACAACCTCTCGACGGCCGGCATCCGGGTCTGCCTGGCCACCATGACCGCGTCCCCGCCGCCCTGGCTGTCCCGGGCACACCCCGAGGTGCTGCCGGTCACCCAGGACGGACACCGCCTGTGGCCCGGAAGCCGCCAGCACTACTGCCCTTCGAGCCCGGTCTACCGCGAGTACGCCACCCGGCTCGTCGAGCAGGTCGCCACCCGCTACGCCACCCATCCGGCGCTGGACACCTGGCACGTCGGCAACGAGTACGGCTGCCACGTCAGCCAGTGCTTCTGCGACGTCTCGGCCGCCGACTTCCGGCGCTGGCTCGAAGAGCGCTACGGCACCGTGGACGCGCTCAACGAGGCCTGGTCCACCGCCTTCTGGTCACAGGCGTACGACTCCTTCGACGAGGTACTGCCGCCCCGGCAGGCCCCCACCTTCGCCAACCCCGCCCAGCAACTCGACTACTGGCGGTTCAGCGACGACGCGTTGCGCCAGTGCTACCTCGCCGAGGTGGAGGTGCTGCGCCGGGTCACCCCCCGGGTCCCCGTCACCACCAACCTCATGCCGCACCACAAGCCCGTGAACGCCTTCGCGTGGGCACCGCACATGGACGTCATGGCGCTGGACTACTACCAGGACCCCCACGACCCCGAGACGCACCTCGGTGCCGCGGTCAACTTCGACGTGATGCGCTCGGCCCGCGGCGGACAGCCCTGGATGCTGCTGGAGCAGGCGCCGAGCGCGGTCAACTGGCGCGACCGCAACGGCCCCAAACGCCCCGGCCAGATGCGCCTGTGGAGCTGGCAGGCCGTCGCCCAGGGCGCCGACGCGGTGCTGTACTTCCAGTGGCGGGCCTCGCCCGGCGGCGCGGAGAAGTACCACTCGGCGATGGTGCCGCACGCCGGGACGGACACCAGGACCTTCCGCGAGGTCGCCGACCTCGGCCGCGAACTGGCCTCCGTTCCCGAGATCGCCGGGACCCGCTCCCGGGCCGACGTCGCGCTGCTCACCGACTGGAACAGCTGGTGGGCGCTGGAACTGGACTCGCACCCGTCCACGGCCCTGGACCAGACGGCGATCAACCGAGCCCACCACCGGGCGCTGTTCGAGGCCGGCGTCCCCTGCGACGTCCTGCCGCCCGACCGTGAGCTCGACGGCTACCGGCTCGTCATCGTCCCCAACCTGTACCTGCTGGGCGAGCGGGACGCCGCCCGCCTGACCGACTACGTGGACCGGGGCGGCCACGTGCTGGTCTCCTTCTTCTCCGGCATCGTGGACGAGTGCGACCGGGTGCGGCTCGGCGGCTACCCGGCGCGGCTGCGCGGGATGCTCGGCCTGCGGGTCGAGGAGTTCTGGCCGTTGGCCGAGGACACCACCGTCCCGGTGCGCGGCGAACTCGACGGCACGGCCGACCTGTGGTCCGAGGCCATCGACCTCGAGGGCGCGGAGGCCGTCGCCGTCTTCGGGGACGGCGAGCTCGCCGGCCGGCCCGCCGTCACCCGGCACGCCTTCGGGGCGGGCACCGCCTGGTACGTCGGCACCCGCCTGGACGCCGCCGCCCTGCGCGCCCTGACCGACCGGGTGCGGGAGGCGGCCGGGGTGCTGCCGGTGCTGCCGGGACTGCCACCGCACGTCCAGGCCACCGTGCGCTCCGACGCCGACCGCAGCTTCACCTTCCTGCTCAACCACGGCGAGGGCCCCGCCGAGATCACCCTGCCGGAGCCGATGCGCGACCTGCTGCGGCCCGGTACGGCCCCGCTGCGCGCGCTGACCCTGCCCGCCCGCGGAGTCGCCGTGCTCCAGCCCGACCCGCACTGACGAGGAGGTCAGATGCCCACCCGAAGAGACGTCCTGGCGTGGGGGGCCGCGGTCGCCGCGGCCCCGGCGCTCGCCGCCTGCGCCGAGTCCCCGGGCGCCGCGCGGCGCACCGAACAGGCCGAACGGCGGCCGGGGCAGAAGGTCAACCTGGTCTTCTGGTCCTGGGTGCCGTTGCAGAAGGCCGTCGCCCTGTGGAACAGGACCCACCCGGACATCCACGTCGAGGTGCAGATCATCCCCGCGAGCACCTCCGGCGGTTACCAGAAGATGCACGCCTCCCTCAAGGCCGGCACCCCACCGGACCTGGCCCAGGTCGAGTTCTACGCACTCCCGGAGTTCATGCTCGTCAACGGCCTGACCGAGCTGACCGCGTACGGCGCGGACAAGCTCGAGGGCGCCTACGTGGACTGGCAGTGGCGGCAGGGCGTGTTCGGCGACGGGGTGTACGCGATCCCCCAGGCGTCGGGGCCGATGGGCTACTACTACCGCCAGGACCTCTTCGAGCGCTGGGACGTGGACGTCCCCCGCACCTGGGACGAGTTCCGGCAGGCGGCCATCAAGATCAGGAAACGCGGCCGGGGCGCCCGGATCTGCACCTTCCCACCCGCGAGCGCCATGTGGTTCGCCGCCTTCCCCTGGCAGCGCGGCGCCCACTGGATCCAGGCCGACCTGGAGACGGACACCTGGGTGGTGGACATCGACGGCAAGGAGTCCCTCGAGGTCGCGGACTTCTGGGACGGACTGGTCCGCGACGACCTCGTCGCGCTGATGCCGGACCTGCAGGGCGGCTGGTACCGGGCGGTGCAGACCGGGGACCTCGTGAGCTGGCCGTCCGCCCAGTGGGGCGACGCGCTGCTGCGCGGCAACGCACCGGGCACCAAGGGCAAGTGGCGGGTCACGCAACTGCCGCAGTGGGAACCGGGCGCCACCGCGAGCAGCAACTACGGCGGCTCCTCCACCGCGATCCTCCAGGGCACCAGGCACCCCGTGGAAGCACTCCAGTTCGCGCACTGGCTCAACACCGACCCCGGGAGCATCGACCTGCTGATCGGCGCCGGCTACGGCTGGCCGGCGGCCCGCATCGAACTGGAGCAGACCGCGTTGGGCAAGCCGGACCCGTTCTTCGGCGGCCAGGTCTACAACCGGGTCTTCCAGGAGTCCGACCGGAACGTCGACACCTCCTGGCAGTGGGCCCCCACCACCACCCAGTCCTTCTCCCACATCCAGGACGCCTTCGGAAAGGCGATCGCCCAGCGCGAGCCCCTGGTGGACGCCCTGAGGGACGCACAGGGCCGGGTCGTGGACGACCTCAAGGCCAAGGGACTCAAGGCGAGAGGCGCGTGATGACCACCACGAGAACCGGCTCCCCCACGCCCGCCGCGACCGGCCGCCGCTCCCCGCGCCCCGACCGGGCCGCCTGGGGCTTCCTCGCCCCCTTCCTGGCGGTCTTCCTGTTCACCTTCGTGGCGCCGATCGGCTACGCCGTCTACCAGAGCCTGTTGACCGTCGAGCGGCACGGGCCGATGGGGCTCGGTGAACCCACCCTCGGCTTCGCCGGCCTCGACAACTACACCCTCGCCCTGCAGCAGACCAGCTTCATCGAGTCCTTCGGCCGGGTGTTCCTCTTCGGCCTCGTCCAGATCCCGGTGATGCTGTTCCTCGCCGTCACCCTGGCACTGCTGCTGGAACACGTCTCCGGCCGATGGGCCGGTGTCCTGCGCGCCACGTACTTCCTGCCCTACGGCGTCCCCGGCGTCATCGCCACCATCCTGTGGGGCTTCCTCTACGTCCCCGGGGTCAGCCCCATCAGCGACCTGCTCGGCGGCGCGGCGCCCGACTTCCTCGCCTACGACAACGTGCTGTGGTCGCTGGCGAACATCGTCATCTGGGAGTTCACCGGGTACAACATGCTGATCGTCGTCGCCCAACTGCGGTCCATACCCCAGGAGCTGTACGAGGCCGCGACCATCGACGGCGCCGGGCCCTGGCAGACGGCGCTGCGCATCAAACTCCCGCTGATCCGACCGGCACTCGTCCTGACCTGCGTCTTCTCCATCATCGGCACGATGCAGCTCTTCGCCGAGCCGCTGATCATCAAGTTGCAGGCCCCCGCCGTCACCGGCGACTACACGCCCAACCTCAGCGCCTACAACGACGGCTTCGCCAACGCCAACGTCTACCTGGCGGCGACCAAGTCGGTGATCCTCGCCGTGGTCGCCTGCGCCCTGTCGTTCGCCTTCCTCAGCCTGGTCACCCGCAAGCAAAGGAGCGAGCGGTGAGCGCCACCACCACGACCACCGACCCCGACGCCGCCCGAAGAGCCCCCGTGCCGGCCCCGCCCAGGCGCCGCCGCCCCCCGCGGCCCGGCCGCATCCTGCTGGTCGCGGTCCTGGCCATCGCCGCGGGCTACTTCCTGCTGCCGGTGTACTGGCTGGTCGTTGCGGCCACCAAGTCCACCGACCGGCTCTACGGCAGCTTCGGACTCTGGTTCGACGACCCGCGGCTGCTGAGCAACCTCGGCGACATCTTCTCCTACGACGACCACGTCTACCTGCGCTGGGTCCTCAACTCCGCCCTCTACGCCGGGCTCGGCGCCACCCTGGCCACCCTGTTCTCCGCGGCTGCCGGGTTCGCCCTGGCCAAGTACCGTTTCCGGGGCCGGGAGGCGGTCTTCAAGACCGTGCTCGCCGGGGTGCTGCTGCCCCAGACGGCGCTCGCCCTCCCGCTGTACCTGATGTTCAGCCAGATCAGCCTGGTCAACACCTACTGGGCGGT
Source organism: Wenjunlia vitaminophila DSM 41686 (assembly GCF_000380165.1). Taxonomy (GTDB): domain Bacteria; phylum Actinomycetota; class Actinomycetes; order Streptomycetales; family Streptomycetaceae; genus Wenjunlia; species Wenjunlia vitaminophila. The sequence goes on along the minus strand of NZ_KB904657.1, from coordinate 22,153 downwards.
CCTGCTGCCGAGTATCGCCTCCCCGTTCGGCGTCTACCTCTGCCGTGTGTACGCCGAGTCCGCGGTCCCGGACTCCCTGCTCGAGGCGGCCCGGGTGGACGGGGCGCACGAGACACGGATCTTCTTCGGACTGGTGCTGCGCATCATGTCGCCCGCCCTGGTCACCGTCTTCCTCTTCCAGTTCGTCGGCATCTGGAACAACTACTTCCTGCCGTTGGTGATGCTCTCCGACGACCGGAAGTACCCGGTTACCCTCGGACTGACCACCTGGAAGGGCGCGGCCGACCGGGTCCCGGAGCTCACGCAGTACACCATCGGGGGCGCGTTCGTCTCCGTCATCCCCTTGGCCCTGGCGATCCTCGTGCTCCAGCGGTACTGGCGCACCGGGCTCACCGAAGGCAGCGTCAAGGAATAACTCCAGGAGCATCACACGTGAAGATCACCAGGGTCGAGACCTTCGCCGTACCGCCGCGCTGGCTGCTGTGCCGGATCGAGACGGACGAGGGCCTCGTCGGGTGGGGCGAGCCCGTCGTCGAGGGCCGTGCCGACACCGTTCGGGCCGCCGTCCACGAGCTGGCCGAACAGTTCCTCGTCGGGGCGGACCCCCTGCGGATCGAGGACCACTGGCAGCTCATGACGAAGGGCTCGTTCTACCGGGGCGGCCCGGTGCTCTCCAGCGCCGTCGCCGGCCTCGACCAGGCGCTGTGGGACATCGCCGGCAAGGCGTTCGGCGCCCCGGTGCACCAACTCCTCGGCGGGCCCGTGCGGGACCGGGCGCGTGCCTACTGCTGGGTGGGCGGCGACGAGCCGGCCCAGATACACGAGGAGGTCACCGCCCAGGTCGAGGCGGGCTTCACCGCGGTCAAGATGAACGCGTCCGGCCGCACCGACCGACTGCCGAGCGTCGCCGACCTGGACCAGGTGGCGGCGCGGGCCCAGGCGGCACGCGAGGCCCTCGGGCCCACCGGGGACTTCGCGGTGGACTTCCACGGGCGCCTCTCGGTGGCGGGGGCGATCAGGGCCGTCGCGGCCCTGGAGCCCTACGCCCCGATGTTCGTCGAGGAGCCGGTGCTCCCCGAGCACACCCACCTGATCGGCAGGGTCACGGAGAGCACGACGCTGCCCATCGCCACCGGGGAGCGCCTCTACTCCCGCGCCGAGGTGCTTCCCGCCCTCAGGTCCGGCGTCGCCGTGCTCCAACCCGACCTCAGCCACGCCGGTGGCATCTCGGAGTCCCGCCGGATCGCCGTGCTCGCCGAGACCTTCGACGTCGCCGTCGCCCCGCACTGCCCGCTGGGTCCGCTGGCGCTCGCGGCGAGCCTGCAACTGGCGTTCTGCACCCCGAACTTCCTCATCCAGGAGCAGTCCATCGGCATCCACTACCACTCCGGTGCCGAGCTGCTCGACTACGTCACCGACCCGGAGGTGTTCCGCTTCCACGAGGGCCACCTGCTGCGGCCCACCGGGCCCGGCCTCGGCGTGGAGATCGACGAGAGGGCGGTGCGCCGGGCCGACGGTGCGGCGGCGAGCTGGCACAACCCGGTGTGGCGGCACCCCGACGGCTCGTTCGCCGAGTGGTGAGGCACCGCCTCCCGGCCGGTACCGAGCCCCGGCCGGGAGGCGAGGAAACGGTTGTCCGCGGCGTCAGGGCTTGCGGGCAATCGCCCCGTACATGGCGATGTCCTCGTCCCTGATGTCCTCGGTGCACGTGCCGTCCGGGCGCCAGTGGTGGACCTGGGTGACCCCGGGCTCGACCAGCTCGAGGCCGTCGAAGAACTGCTCCGCCTCCGGCATGGTGCGCAGCCGCATGGGCATCTTGCGGGCCTCGTACTCCCTGGCGACCCGACCCACCTCCTCCGGCGCGAAGTCGGCCGTGCCGATGGACATCGCCAGGTAGCTGCCCGAGGGCAGCGGCTCGAGCAGCCGGTTGACGATGCCGTAGGCGTCGTCCTCGTCCAGCACGAAGTGGACGATCGCGATGACCGTCAGCCCCACCGGCTTGCTGAGGTCCAGGGTGTCGCGCATCCCCTGGGAACTGAGGATGGCCCCCGGGTCGCGCATGTCGGCCTCGACGTAGGCGGTCTTGCCCTCGGGCGTGCTGGACAACAGCCCCTGGGAGAGGGTGAGGACGATGGGGTCGTTGTCCACGTAGACCACCCGGGAGTCCGGGGCGACGGCCTGGGCGATCTCGTGCAGGTTGGGGGAGGTGGGGATGCCGGTCCCGATGTCCAGGAACTGCCGGACGCCCGCCTCCTCCGTCAGGTACCGCACGGCCCGGTGCATGAAGTCCCGGTTGGCCCGCATGTGGATCGGCAGCGCGGGCCACTCCCTGGACATCGCGTCGCCCGCCTCCTTGTCGGCGGGGTAGTAGTCCTTGCCCCCCAGGATGTAGTCGTAGATGCGGGCCGAGTGCGCGCCCTCGGTGTCGATCCGGTCGGCGGGCCATCCGTCTTCGTGCTGCACTGCCGCCCCCTCCTGTCGCGTGGTCAGATCGGAAACTCCCGTGCTGTCCGACCGGGCGGTCGCACAGGACGGGAAGAAGGTAGTCGTCTCCGGGTCCGACCGTGTCGGCCGGACCCCTAAGACATGCGCCTGTCGTGAGACAGCCGCCCGGCTCGCGGCGCCCGCCCCAAGGGGCGGGCGCCGCCGGTGGATCAGTGGGGCCCCTGGAGCAGGAAGTCGGCGTCTCCGGCCTTCACACCCGCGAGGAAGCTGGTCATCTCCCGAGGACTGAAGATCAGGGCCGGGCCGTCGGGATCGGTGGACTGGCGCAGCGCCACCCGCCCGTCGTCCAGCTTCTTCGCCTCGACGCACGCTCCCCCAACGTCGTCGCTCCACGGCTTGTGCCAGCCCTTCGCGCCGAGCTCACGGGATGACATGCCGTTGCGTATGTGATGGTGCACTTCACAGCTCCTTGCGAATTGCGCCGAGGAGGGCCTCGGTCTTTCTCGCGGGCGTCGACTGGGCGCCCAGCCGGTCCAGTGCCTCGCGATACACCACCACGTCCTCGCGCTTGTCGAGGTAGACCGCCCCGACCAGACCGTTGAGGTAGACGATGTCCGGCAACTCCGAGGCGCTGAACCGGAAGATGTGGAACGCGCCGGCCCGCATGGCCGGGTGGGGGCCATTGCGGAACGGCATGATCTGCAGGGTGACGTGGGGGAGCTGGTTGACCGCGATCAGGTGGTCGATCTGCGCGCGCATCACCGGCGGCCCGCCGACCGGCCACCGCAGCACCGTCTCGTCCATCACCACCCACACCCGGGGCGGGTCCTTGCGGTGCAGCAGTTCCTGACGCTGCATCCGCAGGGCCACCCTGCGCTCGGTCGCCTCCGTGGCAGCGTGCGGGTTGCCCGCGCTGAGCAGGGCACGGGCGTACTGCTCGGTCTGCAGCAGGCCATGCACGAACTGCGCCTCGTACGCCCTGATCTGCGCCGCTGCCTGCTCGAGACTGAGGTAGGCGGTGAACCAGTCGGGCATGACGTCGCGGTAGGTGTGCCACCAGTTCCGCTTGTTGGCCTCCCGCACCGACTTCAGGAAGGTGTCGATCTCCCGCTGGTCGGTGACGCCGTAGACCTGGAGCAGCTTCTCCACGTCGGGGAGGCGGAGCCGGGCGACCTTGGCGGCCTCGAGCCTGCGGATCGTGGAGTGGCTCACGCCGATCGCCGCGCCCGCCTCCGCGTACGTCAGTCCCGCGCGCACGCGGAGGTCCTCCAACTGCCTGCCGAGGATCATGCGCAGGACGGAGGGTGTGCTGCCACCCCACCCGGACTCGGCCGTCATGCCCTACCTCCTCGTACCGGGCCATCTGCGGTGAGTCTTTCACGCCCGCGGTTGGACCCGAGAGAAGCATGCACCTAGCAACTTGCAAATTTCAACTTAGCGCTTGCAACCCGCTCTTGGCTGATGGCACAGTGGGCACAGCGTCACCGCCTGGTGACAAAGCTCCGACAGCACGTCGTGATGACGGTCGCTGTGTGCGGCCGCGGCCCGAGGTCGGAGCCGTCCCGGCTCACGGCGACGTCCGCCCGCCGTCATCGTCCTCCCCCGGCCGGTGACGGCGGGACGCTTGCGCAGCAGACCCGACAGGCACAGGCAGTACGCGTCCGACACCGCCCACGCTGGTCCGGCACGTGACCGAAAGGCCATGACCCATGGAACGACAGCGCCACCTGAGGCCGCGGCCAGCCGTGGACCCCTCAGCGCGATGCGCGTACCGGGGGCGCCTGCCCATCCCGGCCGAACTCCCCACCAGCCTCGGCTACGACGCGGTCGGCATGCCCGAGGAGTACGGCAGGCGCGTGATGGACAGCCTGTCCCGGGTCGGCTGCGTCTACGCCGACGACCAGCGCTGGTGGTGGATCGTGCCGGCCGGCTCCGACATCGACGTCACCTGGCCCCCCTTCACCAGGTACGCCCTGGGCGGCTACCTGCCCGGCACGGCCCAGGCCCGCCCCGCACGCCCCCGTCTGATCCACCACCCCAGGGGCGGCTCGCCCTACACGCCCCCCATCCCGCTGTACGTCATCACCTGCCACATCGCGGGCATCGCGCCCCGCTGGTCGCTGGCCACGGGGTGCTAGCGCCCCCCGCCCCCCGGCGGACGGCGCTACTCATGGCACCAGTGACCCCCGGTCGCAACGGTCCTGCTACGCGGCGAACACCGGCATCACCTGGTCGTGGACCAGCCGCAACTGCTCGCGCATCGTGGCCACACCGGGCAGGTCCAACCCCGTGAACGCCTTGACCAGGGCGGCGTCCGTGATCGCCAGGATCATGTGGTTGACCCCGGCCGAGGCGATCTCGGACCGGATCTTCTCCGCGCACTCGGCGGGGGAGCCGGCGACCGACAGCCGGTCCGCCAGGTCGGGCGGGGTCAGCTCGAAGGCGCGGGCGAGCTGGCCCTCGGCGACCGCGGCGACGATGTCGGTCAGTTCGTCCGGGGAGACGTCGTTGCGCTCCAACTGCTCCGCGGACATCGACGAGGCGTACAGGCCCACCATGGCCCGTGCCGCGTCCTTGGCCGCGGCGGCGTCAGGACCGGTGGCGAACACCACCCAGGCCCCCAGGTCGAGCGCGTCGGCGTCCCGCCCGGCCCGCCGCGCGCCGATCCGGACGTTGTCCACCATGTACGTGTAGGCACGCCTGGTGTAACTGAGCGCGTGGTGCACCCCGTCGGCGATCTCTCCCGCCCGCTGGAACGATTTCGGACCGCGCATCGCCCCCAGCTTGACCGGCACCCGCCGCTGCACCGGCCGGGCGAAGGTGAACAGGCCGTCGTAGGAGTAGAACTCCCCCCTCCGAGTGATCGCCCCCTCGTCGAGCAGGGTGCGCACCACGTCGTGGGCCTCGGTGAGCCGGGACAGCGGCCTGGTCCTCGCCCAGTCGATGCCGTACTGGGCGAGCAGGCCGAAGTTCCCCGAGCCGAGCACGCACTCCGCGCGCCCACCGGTGAGCTCGTCCAGGGTCGCGGTGGCCTGGGCGATCAGTGAGGGCTCGCGCAGGGTCACCGCAGAAAGGCTCGGTCCGAAGCGGATGTTCGTGGTCTTGTCCGCCGCGGCCGCGAACAGCAGCCACAGGTCCTTGTGCCACGTCTCGTCGGCGGCGTAGCAGCCGTGGAAACCGAGCTGGTCGGCGAGCTTGATCGACTCGATGGTGTCGTCGAGTGGGTAGTCGGGCAGTAAGACGAAACTGAACCGCATGTTGTCTGTCCCTCCGGTCCGCGCCAAGGTCCGTTGGTTGGGCGCCGGTCACGGACCGCCTGGTGGCCCGTCCGCGTCGGCACCGGTGATGTCGTCGAGGAGCTCCTGGCCCGAGACCACCGTGTGGGCCCAGTGCCGGTGCATCCAGTCCAGGTGGTCCGCCCGCCCCGCGGCGATGCGCAGCGTGTCCCAGTTGGGGAAGAGCTGCTGGGCCACGTGCACCGTCATCAGCCGCGGATCGACCTCGAAGACGTGCTCGAACCGCTCCACCGCGACGTCGGTGACCCGGCGCGCGGGCGGTGGTGTGTGCTGTTCGCCGTGCCGGTACCCGAGTTCCGTCATCAGACGCCACCCTCCGGTTCCGCGGGCGAGGGACCGTACGCCCGGTCGAGGCCGTACTTGCCCGGGTTCATCACGCCCCGGGGGTCAAGGGCCCGCTTGATGTCGAGCATGACGTCGTAGCCGCCGCCCAGCTCCAGCGGGACCAGGTCCACCTCGCCCTCCCGACACGCCCCGTGGCAGGCGCTGATCGACCCGCCGTGCCGCAGCGCCACCGCGGCGATGTCCCGCTTGGCGGCGACCCAGGCGGCCCACGCCTCGTCGTCCAGCTCCTGCTCCCAGATGCCGACGTCGATCTCCGTCAGGTAGTCCACGCCGGTGTCCGCACTGGTGTAGAAGAACATCCCCCAGTCGTCGAAGACGTCGAACCGGCCGCGCAGCCGGTCAACGATGGCGTGCCACTCCCGACGCACCGCCGGAAGCTCGGTCCAGTTGACGGCGGCGTCCTCACAGTGCCAGCTCATCGGCGCCACCTGCCCCGAGCGGGTGCGGCCGTGCAGCGGGGTGGCGTAACGGTCGTGCCGGGCCGCCCAGTCGCCCTGGGAGATCTCGTCCCCGAGGTAGCGGGCCCCCGCCGCCCGGGCGACCCGCATCAACCGGGTGCCCCCGGCCCGCACCTCGTCCTCGTTGCCGTACGCGACCGCGCACACCAGCGCCCGCACGTCGGCCGGCTGCGGGATGTACGCCTCGTCGTCGCGCCGCAGGTACTCCACCTTCCGCTCGTCGAAGAGCACCGCCCCGGCGAAGGTGGCCACCCCGGCGTGGGCGAGCCGCTGTACGCACCGGTGGGCGCTGTCGAAGTCGGCGAACGCCCAGAACGGGGAGAACTCCGCCTCCGGCTTCGGGTACAGCTTCAACGTCGCCTCGGTCGCGATGCCCAGCGTGCCCTGGTGCCCCATGAACAGGTGCTTGAGCTGGTAGCCGCTGGAGCTCTTGGACACCTTGCGCCCGCCGCCGTCGCCGACCCGGATGACCCGTCCCGTCGGCAGCACCAGCTCGAAGCTGAGCACCAGGTCGCGGGTGTGCCCGTACCGGGCGCCGATCAGCGACCAGCCACTGGTACCGATCCGCCCGCCCACCAGCGAGCACGGGTACGACGCCGGGTTGTCGGGGTAGATCAGCCCGTGCCCGGCGAGGACCTCGTTGAGCTTGAGCATGCTGATGCCGGTGCCCACGGTGCAGGTCCGGTTCTCCAGGTCGATCTCCTTGACCTCGTTCATCCGCTTGACGTCGACGACGATGCCGCCCCGCTCCGGGACCGCGCCGTCGGTCAGCCCGGTCCCGCCGTCCCTGGGCACGATCGGCACGCCGTGCGCGTTGGCGATCCGGACGACCTCGGCGACCTCCTCGGCGGTCCCGGGCAGCACCACCAGGTCCGGCACCCGCTCCCGCCACCGGTGGACGGGGAACGGCGCGGGCACCCGCGCCCGGTTGAACCGGGCCGTCCGCGACGTCAGCACGTGCTCGCCGCCCAGCACGTCCACCAGGGCGCCCAGCACCCCGTCGGGAACCCGCGGCGTGGTGACCGTGGACGTCGTCATCGCCCCGTGCTCCCCCCGACCTCGATGCCCAGTGACTCCGCCAGCAGTTCGTGGATGTCCACCACGTCGATCGACCGCGCCCGGCCGGCCTCCGCCAGGGGCCGCTCCGACCACGGGCAGGCCGACACCAGCGTGTCCACCTCCAGCGCGGCGGCCCTGTCCATCCGGCTCCCACTGATCCGTGCGGTCAGCTCGGGCCGCTCGACCGGCAGGCCGCCACCCGCGCCCGAGCAGTACGACCACTGGGTCACCCGGTCCTCGTCGTGGAAGGTCAGCCCGGGGATCGCGCGCAGCACCCGGCGAGGCTCCTGCCACACCCCCTTGCGCTTGTTGAGCCGGCACGGGTCGTGGTAGGTGATCGTCCGCGGCACCGGCACGGTCGGGGTCAGCGTCCCGTCCTCGATCAGCTTCGCCAACAACTCGACCACCAGCACGATCTCGACGTCGTACGCGTCGCCGAAGTAGGCCGGGTAGTCCTCGGTGAAGGTGACGTAGTCGTGCGGGTCCAGCACCAGCACCCGGCGGACCCCACCGGCCCGCCAGTCCGCGAGGTTGTGCTCGGCGAAGCGGCGGGCCTGGTCCCGGTAGCCCATCTCCGCCGCGGGCCCCCCGCAACACCACTGCTCGCCCATCAGGCCGAACTCCACCCCGGCCAGGCGCAGGATCTGCGCCACGGCCCGCGGCACCGACGTGCGGTGGAACGCGGCCTCGCAGTCCACGAACAGGATCGTTTCACCGCCGACGGGGAGGCCCAGACCGTGCGCCCAGTCCCGAACGTGCTCCTGACTGACCGGTACGTCGCCGAGGACCGGCTCGTGGGCGCGCTGCTCGGTGAGTTCGTTCCAGCGCCGGTGCCCGGGCTGGTGGACACCGCTCTCCACGGCCAGCGCCCGCACCCGCTTGACCAGGTCCACCGTGCGGGTGCGGAACCGGTAGAAGTCCCCGGTGAACAGGGTGTTCGGACAGCGCAGCTCACACGCCCCGCACCCGGTGCAGTTGACGTAGTCCTCCGCGACGTCCTCGACGGTCAGCTCGCCCTGCTCCATCGCCACCACGTTGGCGTGGAACGCCGTCGGCGACCAGGACTCGTTGCGGGTCACCTGCATCACCGGGCAGACCTCGCGGCAGAACTTGTGCCCGGAGGAGAAACAGTTGTACGCCGCGTTGCGCCAGTCGGCGAGGAACTCGGCGGTGGCGGGGGAGCGGCGGTCACCGTCCCCCGCCGGCCCGCCGGCACCGGCGGGGGAACAGGGTTCGCTGTCGGTCATCGTGGTGCCTCCACTCGGTGCGGATGCGCGGACGCGACTACGGCGAGCGAGGTGCATGCGGCGACACAAGGACGGTGCGGGACGCGCGGGTGGAACGGTGCGCGCCCACGCGGCGGCAGGGGCGGAGCCTGTGACCGCCGTCACGATGCGCGTTAACCTAGGTCGTCCTCGTTGCGGTGACAAGAGGGCCTGACCGTCCCCGGCGGACGTACGGGGCGACACCAACGCCCCCACCGGTCACCCCGCGGGCCCCGCGGCGGCCCCCGAGAGCACCCCCGCCCGCTGCAACCCGGAACGCGCGGCGGCGATGGCCCCGGGCGTGGTGGCGAAGACCCGGCCGGCCGCGTCGAGACGCGTGATGACGCCCAACGCCTCCAACGGCCGGTGGTGCCCGTCACGGATCCCCGAGACGTACACCGTCACGCCGTGCCGCTCCAGCTTCTCGATCACGTCCCCCAGCACCAGGGCACCGCTGGCGTCGATGGTGGTCACCCGCGACATGCGCAGGATCACCACCGACACGTCGGCGACCTCGGTCAGCTCCAACAGGAAACGGTGCGCGGCGGCGAAGAACAACGGCCCGTCGATGCGGTACGCCACGATGTGCTCGGCCAACAGCGCGCGCTCCTCCGCGCTGTGCTCGCCGGGCAGGTCGGGCCGGACGTCCACCTGGTCGATCCGGGCCTGCCGGGCCACCGCGCGCAGCGCCAGGGCGCCCGCCACGACCAACCCGATGACGACCGCGTACACCAGGTCGAGGGCGAGCGTGGCGGCCGCGGTCAGCACCAGCACGGCGGCGTCGGAGCGGGTGGCCCGGGCCATGGCCCGCAGCGAACCCACCTCCACCATGCGCACCGCGGTCGCGATCAGCACCCCGGCCAGCGCCGCCAACGGGATCTCGGAGACCAGCGGCGCCGCGGCGAACACGATGACCGCGAGCACCGCCGCGTGGGCCAGGGCGGCCAGTCGGGACGACGCGCCGGTACGGACGTTGACCGCCGTCCGCGCGATCGCCCCGGTCGCCGGCACCCCGCCGAACAGCGGCGCGGCCACGTTCGCCAGGCCCTGCCCGAACAGCTCCCGGTCAGGGTCGTGCTTCTGGTCCACCGTCATGCCGTCCGCCACCTGCGCCGACAGCAGCGACTCCAGCGCCGCGAGCGCGGCCACCGCCACCGCGGGCGCCAGCAGCGAGGGCACCGCGGACACGTCCAGGAACCCCAGCGAGGGAGCGGGCAACCCCGCCGGCAGGGAACCGATGGTGGCCACGGAATCCAGGTGGAACAGGCGCACCACGACGGTGGCGCCGATCACCGCGACGATCGAGAACGGCACCGTGGGCCGCCACCGGGCCCCGACCACCATCGCCCCGGCCACCGAACCCGCGAGCGCCAACGCCGTCCAGTTCGGCGCCGCGGCGAACTCCTCCAGGGCGCGCCAGGTCACCACAAGCACCCTGTCCCCCTCGGGCTTGTCCACCCCGAGCGCGCCCGGCACCTGCTGGAGCCCGATCACGCAGGCGATGCCCAGGGTGAACCCCTCAACCACCGACGCCGGCACGAACGACATCAGCCGCCCGGCCCGCGCCAGCGACAGCCCCACGAGGATCAGCCCGGCCAGCAGCCCCACCGCCAGCACCCCGTCCGGCCCGTGGGCCGCCACGATCGGCACCAGCACCACGGTCATCGCGCCCGTAGGCCCGGACACCTGCAGGTTCGACCCACCGAACACGGCCGCCAGCGCCCCGGCCACCACCGCGGTGGCCAGCCCGGCCTCGGCACCCAGGCCCGAGGACACCCCGAAGCCCAGCGCCAGCGGCAACGCGACGATCGCCACCGTCAACCCGGCCAACAGGTCCCGACGCGGCTGGCGCCCCATCACGGCCAGGTCGGCGCGTGCGGGCAGCACGGAACGGACCCGGGCCCACGCCCGGGCGACGAGCGCGCTCACTTGGCCGGGACCTCGGCCTCCCGCAGCTCCGCCAGCAGCTCGTTCTGCCCCGCCAACATCTCGGTGAGGATGCGCCGCGCGGCCCGCATCAGCTCGGCGACGTCCCCGCCGGCCAGCTCGTAGACCACGGTGGACCCCTCCCGGGTGGACGTCACGATCCCCGACCGCCGCAACACGGCAAGCTGCTGTGACAGGGCGGCCGGCTCGATCTCGATCTCCGTCAGCAGGTCCCGCACCGCCATGGGCCCGCCCTGGAGCAGCTCCAGCACCCTGATGCGCACCGGGTGCCCCAGCATCCGGAAGAACTCCGCCTTCGCCTGGTACAACGGCACCGGCATCCGTACCTCAGCTCCTACTCGTCCAGGCCCTCGTCGGCAACCCCGTCCGCGGACCGCCCGCCCCTTTCGGGGCCGGTCTCGACCCCGTGCTCCCGGGCCACCCACAGCGCCTCGTCCAGCTCACCCCGGGCGACGGCGATCTCGAAGACGTCCCCGCCCCCGACCGCTTCCTCCCAGGCCAGCCGCGCCCTGCGCACCCGCTCCCGCACCGCGGCGCCGAACTCCCCGCCCACGGGCGCCCCCCTTCACTCACGGACGGCGCCTCGGCACGCCCCGCATTGCTCACTATCTCACTATGTAGCTAATTGCAGAAATATGCAACTCGCTACCTCGTGGGTGGGCTGGGGGGAGGAAGGGACGTGGGTCGCCGGCGATCCCCCGGGGGGCGTTCGCCCCGCCTCGATCCCTTTAGGGCTGATGACGACGCGCGGCCCGGTCGCGGACCCGCTCGGTCAGCGTCTGTTGCGAACCCTCCAGGGCTGATGACGACCAGACGCCTGGCCGCGACCAGCTTCGTCACGGTCTTGTTGCGAACCCTCCAGGGCTGATGGCGACCCCTTGTCCGCCGCCCGCGCGGCCCGCCTGATCCCGTTGCGAACCCTCCAGGGCTGATGACGACGGCGTGCAGGGCGACCCGGTGGCAGCCGATCAGCCCGTTGCGAACCCTCCAGGGCTGATGACGACTACTCGGTGACGATCGTTGGTAGGTCGCCCACCATGTTGCGAACCCTCCGGGGCTGATGACGACCGGCCGCCTCGCCGGTCCCGCACCGGTCTGGTGAACGCGTTGCGAACCCTCCAGGGCTGATGACGACCGGCGAGCAGGACGCGGAGATCCTCGCCCGGCTCCTGTTGCGAACCCTCCAGGGCTGATGACGACGAAAGCGGAGCGGAAGAAGTTCAACCGTGCGGAACAGTTGCGAACCCTCCAGGGCTGATGACGACCTCGCCGTACGCGTCCGTGCCCTCTTCTACTTCAGTGTTGCGAACCCTCCAGGGCTGATGACGACCGGTAACGGACCGGGCCAGTACGGCGTGAGGACAACGTTGCGAACCCTCCAGGGCTGATGACGACTCGCGGACCGCCTGACCATCTACCACCGGGGCGCGTTGCGAACCCTCCAGGGCTGATGACGACTGGGGAATCGGCGGATGCCGAACTTGCCTCAGCGAAATGGTTGCGAACCCTCCAGGGCTGATGACGACCGCCACCCGGTCGGGCTCAAGCGCGCGAGCCAGGTTGCGAACCCTCCAGGGCTGATGACGACACGTGCACCCGGACATGCGGGTGTACAGGGACCATTTGTTGCGAACCCTCTAGGGCTGATGACGACCTGGTGGTGCCGGACTCTTCTCGGGCCGGGGCCCGGGTTGCGAACCCTCTAGGGCTGATGACGACCCGAGGACGGGGGAGGGGTCGCGGATCTCCAGCACGGTTGCGAACCCTCTAGGGCTGATGACGACTCATCGTCATGGTCGCGAGCCTAGGGCTGGCCCTGTTGCGAACCCTCTAGGGCTGATGACGACGATCATCGACGCGTGGAAGCGCCGGCACACGGGTGGGTTGCGAACCCTCTAGGGCTGATGACGACCGGTTCAGTTGGAGGTGCGCTGCCGGGGCTGCGCGTTGCGAACCCTCTAGGGCTGATGACGACTTGAAATCATTACGGTTCTCGCCCAGTTGAGCAGGTTGCGAACCCTCTAGGGCTGATGACGACCCGAGGGTAAAGCCGCAGGTCACACCATGGCCAACTGGGCACCTCCAGGCGCATTCTGCGGCGACCCGCCGGTTGTGCAACATCGCAGGTCAAACGCGTACGGCGGGAAGAACGTGATGGGACGCCCGCGCAGAGCCGTCCGGCGGAAGGGAGCCCGTTCACTATCCCCACCCTTCTCTTCAACCCCGTGGCGGCGGTGGCGGTATCCGCCAACATCCCAGGTCTATATCACACGAAGTTCACACTCGATGACTTTCCGTAGAAGTCGCGTAGCCGCAGGCCTCCCCGCGTAGGGTCTGACTCGTTGGTGATCACACTCAAAAGCAACACTGCCGGCGTCGCGCTAGAGCGGTGGTAGGGGGAGTCGTGCGGGTCAGGGTGGATGTGACAGCCGATGTGTCGAGCCTTCCCTGGGAGCAGGTCCACGGCCCGGCTCAGGGTGTGGTGTACGGGCTGCTGGGGAGCCAGAACGCCGAGTTGGCCCGGCGGCTGCACGACTTCGGCTGGGGGGAGTCGCCGCTCAAGCCGTTGGGGCTGACCAGCCCGCTGTTCAGGGGCGCCCCCCGCCGGACCGGCGTCTACACCACGTCGGAGGACGGCTCGCTGTGGTTCGGGTCGCCGGTTCCCGAGATCGCCGGGGCGTTGGTAGCGGGGCTGGCGGCGCGGGACGAGATCCGTTGGGGTGGTGCGCGGTTAGCGGTCCGAGGGATCAGCGTGGATGTCAATCGCACCGACACCACGCGCGAGGTGGAGCTGACTACCGCCACGCCGGTCCTGTTGAAGCATGACAGTCGTTATCTGCTACCCGGTGACGATCACTATGAGGACCGGCTGCTACAGAACCTGTTCCGAAAGGCCGATCTCCTGGGCCTCCCTCAGCCGTGCGGCCTTCGCGTGGTGGAGGCGGGCCCTCGTCGGCAGTTCCTGGTACAAAAGGCCTTCCGCATCGGTGCCGTGGTGCGCGTCCGCATGATGGCGGACCCCCGCTTCGTCGATGCGATCCGCTGCTGGGGACTGGGCCTGTGCACCGTCCAGGGTTTTGGATGGATCAAGTGACAGTGGCGGTTGGGGCCGCGCTGCCGTTAACGCTGACCAGCCACCCCCTGCAACGCTCCGGTGCGTGGGCCGTTACCGTCCTTGCTGGTCGGGACACGCCCGAGGGAGTTTCGGTCGAGGATCTCGAGGATGTGGCCGACCGTCTCGTCGCTGACGTGTGTGCCGCAGCCGCGTCAAGCAGGCAGGCGGTGGAGTACGACTGGTGGAAGGTCCTTTTCGCTCTCTTCCCCAACTCCAAGGCCACGCACAACTCGCGGCCGCGTGACCGAGCTGCCCTCCAGCCCGCGATCAGTCAGTTATTCGCCCCCGATGACACCGATGACACCGATGAGAGCGATGACACCGGGGTGTGGCCGTGCACGTTCTGCGGCGTGCCCTCGAGTGTGGTGTGGACCAAGATGGTTCTTCCGATGTTTGACACGGACAAGGCGATCAACACGCTCCCGCCGGGGGTCCCCGGCTGGCCGGTCTGTCGGGGATGCCGGGTCGCGATGTGGGCCCTGCCGTACGGTGCCTGGGTGACCGCCGGCTCGGCCACAGTCCTGACGTGTGAGGAACCGGCGGTGGAGCGCGCATTCGTAACGCGCAACGTGCGACGTGCACGTCGCATCGCACAGGTTGGGTTCGATGGGTTACCGGCCACGGCCGGCCCCGAGCACGTGGTGGCTGTGGCACTGCGGCAGCTCGCCCCCGAGCTGCCGGCCACGGCTGTGCTGTGGTCGTTCAAGAACGACAACCAGGATCCGTGGCTGCGGGTGAGCCGGACCCGGCGCGCCACCGCCCGGTTCCTGTCAATGGTGGGCGCGCGGGCGCCGCTGCGTGCCGGCTGGTCCCTGTTGGAGCAGGCGCTCACCGCGCGGGACAAGGACGGGCAGGTGGTCGCAGACGGCCGGCAGGGGGCCGCCCGTTCGTTGTTCGAAGCGGAGGACGGCAGCAGCAGGCCGTTCCTCACGCGGATCCACCACCTGCTGGTCGCCCCCGCGCGCCGCTGGTTGCCGTACGAACTCGGAGCACTGGCGACTCTGGGTTCCACTTACGCCGAGGAGGTTCTGGGGATGGAGCCGAGGTTGGCCTCCGTGGCCACCCTGCTGGTCGATTGGATTGAGCACGGCAGCGCAAGTCCGCGCGGCAGGTTCGCCGAGTACCGCGCGGTCGCGCTCAAGCCCTACCAACTCGGGCAGTTGTTGATGCAGGCGCAGTCGAGACTGATGTTGGACGGCCGGGCCGCTCCGGCGGGCCCCGAGGACTGCGCCGCGCTGATCAGCACGGGGCCGCGGAGCTGGGAGCAGCGCATGCTGCTGTTCTTCTCGGTCACTGAGCTGCTTGTTCGGCGTGGGGTCAGCATCGGCGGCGGTGCGGACCCGGACGACGAGGAACGGATCAAGCAGCTCGTCGAACAGCCGATTCTGGAATCGGACGAGGAGGATGCGGCGTAATGGCCTACCTGGCGGGGAAGATGGTGCTCTCGGTGGAGGCTGGTGCACCCAACAACGGCAAGGGAGAGGACACCACAGCACGGGTGAAGACTGCGCGTGTGCGTGGCAAGAGGTATCCGTACGTCTCGGCCCAGGCAGGTCGTCGCTGGATGCGCGAGGGCCTGATTGAGCTCGGTTCGCTCCCCTCGCCGGTCGAGCGCGTGGGGAAGGCCCAGGGGAGGGCTCAGAAGGCCAACACCGCGGCCGACCCGGTGAGGTACGTCGATGACGACCTGTTCGGATACATGCGGGCCGGTGCCAAGAAGGATGACGCCGGCACGACACTCAGGGACAGTCCGTTCATGGTCGGCACCTTCATGTCCGTCGAGCCAGTGGTGCCCACCGAGGACTTCGGTGTCATGGCCCGGGGCATTGGTGAGCCGGTCCTGCACGGGCACGAGTTCTACACCGCGGACCTGGCCTCGCCGTTCCTGCTGGACATGCCCAGGATCGGCACCTTCACCCTTCCCGGTTCCAGCGGAGCTGGCCGTCCCAACTACCTCTCGGCAGAGGAAGCGTTGGCCGTGGCCGAGGCGGTCTCCGCCGGGGCCACGACGACGACGTTCCGTAACCAGCCCGCGGTCCGCCTGCCGATCGAGGAGCGGCGCTTACGGGCGGCACTCCTCCTGGAGTCCCTCGCGCACCTCAGCGGGGGCGCGAAGAAGGCCCTCCACTATGGCGACAGACTGCCCACGCTGCTGCTGATGGTGCCGTTCAAGGGCGGCGTCAACCCGCTCGCCTACTGCATTGACGGCGCGGAAGACGGTTCCGGTCTCCGGGTGCGGGGCGAGGTCCTGCGCGCCGAGCTGGCTGCCTGGGACGGCGAGTGGGAGGCGCCGGTGCGCGTGGGTTGGCGCCCAGGGTTCCGTGACGATCTGCGGGAGCAGTTCCTGACCACCTGCCGCAAGGAGATCGAGGAGGGAACCCTGGTCATCGACCACCCCCGCGCCGTTCTGCGCACGCTCGCGGCCCAGGTACGGGCCGGAGAACTGGATTCCTGGTTCGACGATCCCGAGCGGTAGGTGGCCATGTCCGACGCCGACGAGCTGCTTCCGGCCTGGCGTATGGAGTTCTTCGCGCCCGTGGCGTCCTTCCGAGACCCGCTGTTCCCCGGGCTGTGCAGGGGATTGCCGGTTCCACCGCCCTCGACGGTGCGGGGTCTGTTGTCCGCCGCCACCGGCCGGGACGGAGAGCCGGGTCCCTTCGGCATGGCTGCCTGGTCGGAGGGGGGCGGAGTGGATGCGGAGACCTACCACCCCATCGCTGCCAACGGCACCAACCCAGCCGTCGCGGGGCGAGTTCGGGCGGTGAAGGGAGGGACAACGGTTCGGGACCGTGCCTTCCTCACGGGTGTCCACCTGACCGTGTGGCTGCCGGACGCCGACGGGGAGCGCATCCAGCGGTCGCTGTGCCGACCCGTGTACCCATTGAGGCTGGGGCGCTCCCAGGACATCGTTCACCCGATCAGCCGGCGCCTCACGACCCTGCGGACGTGCAGGGCCGCACGTGTCGGTCACGCCCTGGCCCCGCCGCACGGTCATGACGCCCCCATGGCGTCGGCCTTCCGTCTGGCCGCCAGCGTCTCCTCTGATCGCCTGCACACCGTGTGGCGGGACTACCTGTGGTGCGACGTGTTCGCTGGTGAGTACCCCGTTCGGGACGCGTACCGGGACGACGAAGGGCAGGCGGTGTGGTTGCTGACCGGGTGACCTCTGGCCGGCGCACCCTGGCTGAGGTCCGGGCCAAGTCCACACCCACCCACGACCCGGAACGCCTGACGGAGCACAGCCGGACGGTACGGGACGCCGTTGGGCAGATCCGGGACCGGATCGGTTCGTCCGGCATCCTCGCCGACGTTCCGTCGTTCTGGTCCTGGGTGTCCCGTGCCGGCCTGCTCCACGACTCCGGGAAGGTGGCCGAGGGGTTCCAGCAGCAACTCCTGCCCGGGGGCGAGCCCTGGGGCGAACGCCACGAGGTGCTCTCCCTCGCTTACGTGGATCTGCTCGCCTCCGCCTGCGGCTGGACCCAACAGGACCGCTTGCTGACGGCGGTCCTGGTGGCCACCCATCACCGCCCGCTGTTCCCCGACGGGGGGCAGGGACGCGGCAGCAAGCGCTCGCTCGTTCAGCAATACAACGAGCACACCCTCTGGGAAGATGCCTTCACCCGACGCCCCCGCCTGGACACCCACCAGGTGCAGGTGCGTCCGGACCTCCACCGGGAGCTCCTGGCCTGGTTCTGTGGTGCCCTCGAAGCTGATCCACCGCCGACCATCGCCGGCTCGAAGCTCGCCCACCGGGCCCGTGATCTCCTCGCCGAGCTCGTCCAGGAGTGGAAGGACCCCGTCGATCCTCACAGGGGTCTCGTCGCGGTACTTGCCCAAGGGGCACTGACGCTGGCCGACCACACGGGCTCCGCCCACGTTGCACCACAGTCCCACCTGCCGCTTCCTGACGACTACCTGGCACGATTGGAACGTCCCTACCCCCACCAGCGGCTGGCGGCGGAGACCGACGGGCACTTGGTCCTCATCGCTCCGACCGGCAGCGGGAAGACGGAAGCCGGTCTGGCCTGGGCCGGCCGGCAGGTTCGCAGGATGCCCGGCCAGCCCCGCATGGTGTGGGTCCTGCCCTACCGCGCCTCCATTGATGCCGCGGCCCAACGCTTCAGGAACGACCTCGACCCGCCCCCGGGAGGCAAGGAACCGGACATCGGGGTTCTACACGGCACCGTTGCACAGACCCTGCTGGCCCAGGCCATCGAGGACGAGTGTCCCTGCACGGACAACAGCGCGGACGAGCCGCGCGGGCCCGCACAGCGCGTCGGCCCACCGGCCCCCGCCGAGGTGCTGGCCCGACAGGCTCAAGCGCGTGCGAACGTGATGCGGCTGTTTGCGCAGCGCGTGCGCGTCTCCACCCCTCACCAGCTTCTACGGGGAGCCATCGCCGGGCCCAGCCACTCCTCTGCCCTGTTGGAACAGGCCAACTGCACGTTCGTCCTGGACGAACTCCACGCCTACGACCCGGTCACTTTCGGCCGTTTGTGCTCCGCGATGGGGCTGTGGGAACGCATGGGCAGCCGCGTAGCCGTGCTGTCTGCCACTCTCGCACCGCCCATGACGCAGCTCATCGAGGAGAGCCTCAACCAACCGATCACCGTGCACCGCGCCGCGCCGGACACCAGTCCCGAACGGCATCGACTCGTCCTCGATCACACCACGCTCACCGACCCGACCTCCCTGGCACGCTTGGTCGGATGGCTTCAAGCCGGACACAGCGTCCTGGTCGTGGCCAACACCGTCGCCACTGCGCAACACGTCTACGAAACACTGGCCCCAGCGGCCCGAGAGGCGTGCCCAGGTGACGCCGGCGCCGCGCTCCTCCTGCACTCCCGGTTCAAAAACCGCGACCGTGCGGCCATCGAACGGCGTCTCAGCCTCCGCCACGGCGAACGCCGCTCCGGGGAAACCGCAAGGCGTGGTGGCGTCGTGGTGGCCACCCAGACAGTGGAGGTGTCCCTGTGCCTGGACTTCGATCGTGGCGCGGTCGAGGCGGCCCCGGTCGAAGCCGTGGCCCAACGCGCAGGGCGAGTGAACCGCCGGGGACGCCACCCCGAGGGTGTGGTTGAGTTCAGGGTCCACCGCCCCCGATCGACCCTTCCCTATCCGGCACCGGCGGTGGACGCGGCCTGGCATGCACTGACCACCCTCACCAGCCACGGCACCAGCACACTGTCCGAACAGGACATCGACCAGCTCTTGGCCATGGCCTACGACACCGAGTGGGGGGAGAGGTGGGCGAAGGAGGCGCGCGAGGCCCGGGACCATCACACCACCGAATTCCTGACGTTCGACGAACCCTTCCGGGACCGCGGTGAGTTCGCCCGACGGCTCGACGAGGAACTTGACAGCACCCAAGTGCTGCACGCGGACGACATCGACGAGTTCAGGCAACTGAGCAGGGACCGCCAGGGCCACCCGCTGTTAGCCGCCGGCTTGCTCATCCCCGTCCGGTACGGATATTTGCGTCAGCTTGACGCCATGTTCGACAAAAGCCTCAATGTCTTCGTCACCACAGCCCCGTACACATCGGAGAGAGGCCTGTGTGTCCCCAGCGCGACCACTCCGCCACCGCCTCCACGGGAGACAGTCCTGTGACCGAACCACGGTGTCACGCCACTGATGACGCCACGCTCGGCGGCGTCCACATTAAGTACCTTCTGCATTGCCCCCGCCAGTTGTGGCTTTACAGCCGCGGGTACCGCCCCGAGCAGGGCAACGAACTCGTCGCGTTCGGCGAAGTCGTCGATGCCACGACGCACTCCCGCCGACGGGATGTCGATCTGGGTGAAGCCAAGATCGACTGGGTGACGACCGGCGCCGTCGTTCACGAGACCAAGTCGTCCCGCACGCCCTCACCAGCCCACGCTGCCCAGGTCCGGCACTACTGCCTGCTCCTCGAACGGCGAGGCGTCACCGTGCGCGGCGGCGTCATCCACTACCCACTGATCCGCCGTACCACCGATGTTCCCTGGGACGCCGAGGCCCGAGCCGAAGCCCAGACCACCCTGTCGCGCGCCCACCAGGTCATCAACAGCGGTAGCCCGCCTCCGCGCCTACCCCGCGGGGGCTGCCGAGGTTGCTCGTACAACGACTACTGCTGGGGAGGAGACTGATGGCCGCTGTCGGCCGAACCTACTGGCTCACTGAGCCCTGTCGAATCCGACGCGAGGACAACAGCATCCGCATCGAACGCGCGGACACCACCCCCGTCCGCATCCCCATCACCGATATCCGTGACCTGATCGCGTTCGACCACATCGACATCAACACGTCGGCGATCTCTCTGCTCGGCCGCAGTCACGTCACCATCCACGTTCTCGACCACTACGGCAACTACGCGGGCAGCATCAGCCCAGCCGACTCGATGTCGTCGGCCACTGTGCTCCGCCGCCAGGTGGGAGTGACCGAGGACCCGGACAGCCGCCTTCCCGTTGCACGGGCCATTGTGCAGGCCGCAGCCGAGAACGTCCGCTGGTCTCTGGAAACCCACTTACTGGATCCGGCACTGAACACCCTGAGGGAAGCCCTGCCACGCTGCCGAACGAGTGACGAGATCATGGGTCAGGAAGGCAACTTCCGTCGCACCGCCTGGGCGGTGCTGGACACCTTCCTGCCGCCCTGGCTCCGTCTGGACGGTCGCACACGCCGCCCTCCAACCAATGCGGGCAACGCCTTCATTAGCTACACCAACGCCATCACGTATGCCCGGCTGCTGTCCGTGCTGCGCACCACCCCACTCCATCCGGCGATCGGCTTCCTGCACTCCGACACCGACCGCCGTCGCAACACGCTCGCTCTCGACCTCGCTGAGCTGTTCAGGCCACTGTTCGCCGAACGCCTCCTTCGACGAGCCGCCAGCCAAAAATCGCTCAAATCCAGCGACTTCGAGACCGACATCGGAAAGGCGTCCCTGAGTAGGAGCGGACGAAAGAAGGTATCCGCCCTCATCAGGGATGAACTGGCGGTGACAGTCCACCACCGAGCACTCAAGCGCAAGGTCAGCTATGACGAGCTTCTGCACCTGGAGGCCTTGAAAATGGTTCGGTTGTGCCTGGAAGGAAGTCCCTACAAGCCGTTCCGCCCCTGGTGGTGACCCGACCTGTTTGCCATCCTCGTCTATGACACCGCCGTTGAGCGCAACCCGCGAGTGCTGCGCACCTGCCGCAAGTACCTGCACTGGGTACAGCGCAGTGTTTTCCAGGGGGAGCTCTCCGCTGCGCAGTACCGAGCCCTGTTGGCCGAGCTCAACAGCGTCATCGACCGCGACCAGGACAGCATCATGGCCTACGCCACAAGGTCTCCGGACATGGTCAACACTGCCTGCCTGGGCATCGTACTGGGCAACTCCAGCGATATCCTTTGACCCCGAGCCAAACCGTGCTGACCTGCGCTGATGCACAACCGGCGGATCGCCGCAAAATCGGCCGTGATCTCGAGCCACGAGATGGACGTGACCTGCGGCTTTACCATCGGGTCCTCATCAGCCCTGGAGGGTTCGCAACTGGCACGTCAGCACGCACCGGCGTGGCGGACGGCGTGTCCTCATCAGCCCTGGAGGGTTCGCAACCGGTACTCGGCGTCGGCCGGGTCGCCGACGCGGACGTCCTCATCAGCCCTGGAGGGTTCGCAACTCAGCCATTGGGGGTCCTCTCGTCTCGGGCCGGGGTCCTCATCAGCCCTGGAGGGTTCGCAACAGCATCGGCATCTGCACAACCCGCAGTGTCTCCTCCGGTCCTCATCAGCCCTGGAGGGTTCGCAACGAGGGCCGCGGTGGCGCGCAGCGCCCCAGCGTCCTCGGTCCTCATCAGCCCTGGAGGGTTCGCAACGGGTCCGCGCGGAACAGGCCGCGCGGATGCTCAGCAGGTCCTCATCAGCCCTGGAGGGTTCGCAACGACGGCGACGCGGGATGCGGGTGCTCGTGCCCCACCGTCCTCATCAGCCCTGGAGGGTTCGCAACGCTGTCACCGACACCTGGATGGGCGGCTGGGCCAGTCCTCATCAGCCCTGGAGGGTTCGCAACCCGGTCTCAGACCGGTACGGCCTCGCCGCCGCCGCCGTCCTCATCAGCCCTGGAGGGTTCGCAAGAGTCAGGCATTGCTCCTCCGGGTGCCACAAGTCCTCATCAGCCCTGGAGGGTTCGCAACAGCTCCGCGCCGCTCGCCCAGGTGGTGAGCTGCTGTGTTCTCATCAGCCCTGGAGGGTTCGCAA
>NZ_KB904656.1 GCF_000380165.1 Wenjunlia vitaminophila DSM 41686 | reverse complement strand
CCTTGCGATCGCACGCACCAGACGCCGCGACCCCCGCCCTCCGGGCGGACGACGCTACTCATCAGACAGGCCCTAGGGGCCGCACCGCCGTCGCGAGGGGAACGGGGGCGCCTGCTCCCTGCGGCGAAGGGGCTCAGGCCTTCTGGCAGGTGGGGCACCAGAAGAGGTTGCGGGCCGCCACCGGCTCGGTGCTGACCTCGGTGGAGCAGACCAGGCAGGGCTGCCCGGCGCGGCGGTAGACGTAGACCTCGCCGCCGTGGTCGTCCACCCGCGGCGGTCGGCCCATCGCCTCCGGGGTGTGTTCCGGGCGCACGGTGTCGATGCGTCCGCCCCTGACCCCCTCGTTCATCAACGCGACCAGGTCGGCCCAGACGGCGTCCCACTCGGTGCGCCGCAGTTCCCGGCCCGGGCGGCGGGGGTCGATTCCGTGCCGGAACAGCACTTCGGCCCGGTAGATGTTGCCGACCCCGGCGAGGACCTTCTGGTCCATCAGCAGCACGGCGACGGTGCTGCGGCTGCGCGATATCCGTTGCCAGGCCCGTTCCCCGTCGTCGCCGGGGCGCAGCGGGTCAGGTCCGAGGCGGGCGTGCAGGGCCTGCTTCTCCTCGGGGGTCAGCAGTTCGCAGGCGGTGGGGCCGCGCAGGTCGGCGTGGGCGGTGTCGTTGGCCAGTCGCAGCCTCACCGCGCCGACCGGGTCCGGCGCCGGCCCCCGGCCGAACCGGACGGTGCCGTAGAGGCCGAGGTGCACGTGGAGCCAGTGCCCTCCGGCGGTGTCGAAACCCAGGAAGAGGTGCTTCCCGTGGGCGTCCACCCCGTCCAGGACCCGTCCGTCGATGACGCTGGCCCCGGCGGCGAACCGTCCCTGGGGGCTGCTGGCGCGCACCGCCCGACCGCCGAACTCCCGCAGGTGCTCGGCGGCCAGCCGGTGGACGGTGTGTCCTTCGGGCATCAGCTCTGCGGGTGTCCCTCGGGCAGTGGGGGCAGTTCCCCGGTGTTCTCGTAGGCGGTGAGCATGTCGATGCGGCGGGTGTGCCGCTCGTCCCCGGAGTACTCGGTGGTCAGGAAGAGCTCCACGAAGCGGGTGGCGTCGGCCTCGGAGTGCATCCGGGCGCCGATGCTGACCACGTTGGCGTCGTTGTGCGTGCGGGCGAGGACCGCTGTCTGCTCGCTCCAGGCCAGCGCGGCACGCACGCCCTTGACCTTGTTGGCCGCGATGGCCTCGCCGTTGCCGGAACCGCCGATGACGATGCCCAGGGCGTCGGGGTCGGCGGCGGTCCGCTCGGCGGCCCGCAGGCAGAACGGCGGGTAGTCGTCGGCGGGGTCGTGGATGAGCGGCCCGCAGTCCACGGGCTCGTGCCCGTTGGCGGTCAGCCAGTTGACGAGATGGTTCTTGAGCTCGAAGCCGGCGTGGTCCGAGCCGAGGTACACGCGCATGCGGGCAGTTTCGCACGCCCCGGCCGCCCCGTCGTACCGGGGCCGGGCGAGCCGGCGCGAGCCCTGCTTGAGCCGGGCGCGGGAAACTGGAACCTGGCGCTCCTGTCCTTGCCCCCGACACGGTTGGATCTCCGGTCACAATGAATCCGCACGCATCACCGAAGGGGAACGGGGGCTCGCCCCCGGCCGACGGCTCCGGGCCCCCTGGTGGCCCCGACCCAGCCGGCGGTCCCGGCTTACCCGAAGGCCCCGGTTCGCCCGGGGACGCCCGCTTACCCGAACAGCCCGGTCCGGCCGAGGACCCCGGTTCGCCGGAAGGTCCTGGCCCGTCGCAGGGTCCCGGTTCGCCGGAGGGTCCTGGCCCGTCGCAGGGTCCTGGTTCGCCGGAGGGTGCCGGCCCGGAGGACGTCGGTCTGCGGCCCGGGCTGAAGAGCCGCCACCTGTCCATGATCGCCATCGGCGGGGTGATCGGAGCCGGTCTGTTCGTGGGCTCCGGGGCCGGGATCAGGGCCGCCGGTCCCGGCATCCTCCTGTCGTACGCACTCGCCGGACTGCTGGTCGTGCTCGTCATGCGGATGCTCGGCGAGATGGCCGCCGCCCATCCCACCAGCGGTTCGTTCTCCGCCTACGCGGACCGGGCGCTCGGCCGCTGGGCCGGGTTCACCATCGGCTGGCTGTACTGGTTCTTCTGGGTGGTGGTGCTGGCGGTGGAGGCCACCGCGGGCGCGGCCATCCTCACCGACTGGGTCCCGGCCGTACCGCAGTGGGCGTTCGCGCTGGCGGTGATGGTGCTGCTGACCGGCACCAACCTGTTCTCGGTCGGCTCCTACGGGGAGTTCGAGTTCTGGTTCGCCGGCATCAAGGTGGTGGCCATCGCGGCGTTCATCGTGGTGGGCGGGCTGGCCGTGTTCGGGGTGCTGCCGGACACCGAGGCGGTCGGCACCGCCAACCTGCTGGACCACGGCGGGTTCCTGCCGGACGGTTACGGAGCGGTGCTCTCCGGGATGCTGCTGGTGGTCTTCTCCTTCATGGGCAGCGAGATCGTCACCCTGGCGGCGGGCGAGTCCGCCGAACCGGAGAAGGCGGTGAGCCGGGCCACCAACAGTGTGATCTGGCGGATCGCCGTCTTCTACCTCGGCTCGATCCTGATCGTGGTGACGTTGCTGCCCTGGGACTCCCAGGAGGTGCGCACGAGTCCCTACGTGGCGGTGCTCGAGGAGGTGGGCATACCCGGCGCCGCCCGGGTGATGGACGTCATCGTGCTGACCGCGGTGCTCTCCTGCCTGAACTCCGGCCTGTTCACCGCGTCCCGCATGGCCTTCTCACTGGGGCGGCGGGGCGACGCCCCGGCGGCGTTCGGCAGGGTCAACCGCCGGGGGGTGCCGGCGGCGGCGATCTGGGCGTCCGTCGCCTTCGGCTTCGTCGCGGTGGTCTTCAACTACACCTCGCCGGACACCGTCTTCGAGTTCCTGCTGAACTCCTCCGGGGCGGTGGCGCTGTTCGTCTGGCTGGTGATCTGCCTGTCACAGCTCAGGATGCGACGCATCCTGGAGCGGGAGGCGCCGCACCGGCTGACCGTGCGGATGTGGCTGTTCCCCTACCTGACGTGGGCCACCATCGGACTGATCCTGTTCGTGGTGGCCTACATGTTCACCGAGGAGGCCGGGCGCGAGCAGATGACCATGTCGGTCCTGGTGGGCGCGCTGGTGCTGGTCGTCGGCGTGGTCAGGCAGCGCCGGGGGTCGAGGACCGGCGTGGGCGTGCCACCGCGGTGAGCGAAGCGGCGTCCGGGGGCGGGCCCCGGACGCCACCGCGCGTTCCCGTGGGTCGGTTCAGTCCCGGCCGTTGCCGGCGAGCCGCCAGGCGGCGGGCAGCGCCCCCATGGCCAGCGCGGCCTTGACCGCGTCGCCCAGCAGGTACGGCACCAGGCCGAGCGAGGCCGCCTCGGACAGCGACAGGTCCAGGCTCACCGCCAGCCACGGCACCCCGACCGCGTAGATCGCGGCGCTGCCCACGGCCATGGTGCCCAGCATCCGCAGCGGGCCGCGGTCACCGCCCCGTTCGGCCAGCGCGCCGACCATCCCGGCGGCGACCACGAAACCCACCACGTAGCCGAAGGTCGCTCCGAAGCCGGAGGTGCCGCCCGCGAACCACGGGGTTCCGGCCGCGCCGAGCAGCAGGTACAGGGCCAGCGACAGGAGGCCTCTGCGGGTCCCGAGCGCGGTTCCCACCAGCAAGGCGGCGAAGGTCTGCCCGGTGACCGGGACCGGGGAGCCGGGAACCGGCACCGAGAGCTGGGCGGCCAGACCGGTGAGCGCGGCACCACCCACGACCAGGGCGATGTCACGTACCCGGGCCCGGGTGGTGGTCGCGGCGGGCAGCAGGTCGGCCAGGACGGGGCCGTGGCCGGTGCGGAGGGGAGCAGCGAGGGTCATCGTGGTCCTCAAAGCGGGTGAGTCGGGGACAGTGGGGACGAAGCGACGGTAGCCCACGGAGACGGCCGTCCTGCAGGGAGATCCGTGCCAAGGCTCGGCGCCGGGAGTTGGAGCTTCCTCACCAGACGGACCACTGCGGTCCCGCTCCGGACGCGGGGGACGCGGGAACGGTCCCGCGCCCCGCGGCGTGGGACCGTTCCCGCGGCCCGGTCACTCGAAGATCGGCGGCTGGGTCCTGGTCCGCTTGATCTCGAAGAACCCCGGGGTCGATCCCACGGCCACCACCCCGTCCCAGAGCCGCGCGGCGGCCTCACCCTTCGGCGCCGGGGTGACCACCGGGCCGAAGAACGCGATGCGTTCCCCCTCGGCGCCCTCGACGGCGATCACCGGGGTGCCCACCTCCTCACCGACCAGGCCGATGCCCTCGGCGTGCGAGGCCCGGAGCGCCTCGTCGTACTCGGTGGACTCCGCGGCGTCGGCGAGCTCCACCGGGAGGCCGGCCTCGGTCAGCGCGTCCACCAGGGTCGCCCGGTCCTTCGGCCTCTCCTGGAGGTGGTACCGGGTGCCGAGCGCCGTGTAGAGGTCGGCGAGCACGCCGTTGCCGTACTTCTGTTCTGCGGCGATGGCGACCCGCACCGGCCCCCACGCCTGCTGCATCAGGTCCCGGTAGTGCTCCGGCATCTCGTCCAGGCGCTTCTCGTTCAACACGGACAGGCTCATCACATGCCAGCGCACGGAGACCGGCCGCTGCTTCTCCACCTCGAGCATCCACCGGGAGGTGAGCCACGCCCAGGGACACACCGGGTCGAACCAGAAGTCTGCGGTCTTGGTCTGCTGTTCGTGAGCTGCGGTCACAGCGGCTCCTTGGCGAAGGATCGGTCGTCGTCGCGGGCGAGCGCCCGCAACGACGACAACAGCACCCCGCGGCGCCCCCATTCCCCTCGCTGGTGGGAATGTCCATATGTCCGTGCCAGCCCACGGATGACAGCATGTCCCGGAGCGCGGGAGACCCCCGCACCGCACCCAAGACCCCACCGCAGCGCAAGGGAGCACCGCAGTGCCGGGACAGAACCTGACCATCGACGAGGCCCGAACCCGGTCCCGTCTGATCTCCGTCGACGGGTACCGGGTGGACCTGGACCTGCGCTCCGCGGCGCGGCCCACCACGGACGGCAGCACCGGCACCTTCCGCTCGGTGACCACCGTCCGCTTCCGGTGCGCCGAACCCGGCGCGACCACCTTCCTGGACCTGCTGGCGCCCGCGGTGCACTCGGTGACCCTCAACGGGCGGGCGGTGGACCCGGGCACCGCGTTCGACGGCTCCCGGGTCACCCTGACCGGACTCGCCGAGGAGAACGAGGTGACGGTGGACGCCGAGTGCGCCTACAGCCGCACCGGCGAGGGCCTGCACCGCTTCCACGACCCGGTGGACGACACCACGTACCTCTACACCCAGTACGAACCGGCGGACGCCCGACGGGTGTTCGCCAACTTCGAGCAGCCCGACCTCAAGGCCCCGTACACCTTCCAGGTCACCGCGCCGGCGCACTGGACGGTGCTGAGCAACGAGTCGCCCACCGGCGACCCACAGCCCGTGGACGACACCTCGGCGACCTGGCGGTTCGCCCCGACCAAACCCATCTCCACCTACATCACCGCGGTCGTCGCCGGCCCCTACCACCAGGTGCGGGACGAGTACCGCAGGACCCTGGAGGACGGCACCTGCCTGACCATCCCGCTCGGCGCGCTGTGCCGGTCGTCGCTCGCCGAGTACTTCGACGCGGACGAGATCTTCACCGTCACCAAGCAGGGCCTGGACTTCTTCCACGACCACTTCGACTACCCGTACCCCTTCGGCAAGTACGACCAGGCGTTCGTGCCCGAGTACAACCTGGGCGCGATGGAGAACCCGGGTCTGGTCACCTTCCGCGAGGACTTCGTGTTCCGCGGCAAGGTGACGGAGGCCTCCTACGAGGGTCGGGCCTGTGTGGTGCTGCACGAGATGGCCCACATGTGGTTCGGGGACCTGGTCACCATGGAGTGGTGGGACGACCTGTGGCTGAAGGAGTCCTTCGCCGACTACATGGGCTCGCTCGCGCTGGTGGAGGCGACCCGCTACCGGGACGGCTGGATCACCTTCGCCAACCGGCGCAAGTCCTGGGCCTACCGCCAGGACCAGTACCCGACCACCCACCCGATCACCGCGGACATCCGGGACCTGGAGGACGCCAAGCTCAACTTCGACGGCATCACCTACTCCAAGGGCGCGTCCGTGCTCAAGCAGTTGGTGGCCTACGTCGGTCAGGACGCCTTCCTTGAGGGAGCCCGCCGCTACTTCCGGCGCCACGCCTACGGCAACACGACCCTGCGGGACCTGCTGGAGGTGCTCCAGGAGACGTCCGGGCGGGACATGGCCTCCTGGTCCAGGGCCTGGCTCCAGACCGCGGGGGTCAACGTGCTCACCCCCCGGGCCACCCACGACGAGGACGGGCGGATCAGTGAGCTGACCGTCGTCCAGGAACCTGCGCCTGACGGCACACTGCGCCCCCACCGGATCGCCGTGGGCCTGTACCGGAAGGGGGACGACGGGCTGCTGCGCCGCGCCGAGCGGGTGGAGGCCGACATCACCGGCGCCACCACCGTGGTGCCCGGGCTGGCCGGTGCGGCCCGTCCGGACCTGATCCTGCTCAACGACGAGGACCTGACGTACTGCAAGGTGCGGCTCGACCAGGACTCGCTGGCCACGCTCCACGCCCACCTCGGTGACGTCGCCGACCCACTGGCCAGGGCTCTGTGCTGGTCCGCGGTGTGGAACCTGACCCGGGACGGTCTGCTGCCGGCGCGCACCTACCTGGACCTGGTGCTGCGGTTCGCCGGGCAGGAGACGGACATCGGGGTGTTGCAGAGCCTGCAGCAGCAGGCCCGTCTGACGGTGGAGCGGTACGCCGACCCCGACTGGCGGCCCCGGGGGCGCCGGCTGCTGGCCGAGGGCGCCCTGCGGGAGCTGCGCGCGGCCGAGCCGGGCAGCGGTCACCAGCTCGCCTGGGCCCGGTGCTTCGCCCAGGTCGCGGCGGACGAGGCGGAGCTGGGGCTGCTGCGGGAGCTGCTCGACGGCACCAGCGTGCTGGAGGGCCTGGCCATCGACCAGGAGCTGCGCTGGGCGTTCCTCGAGCCGCTGGCCGCGCACGGCGTCGCCGACGCCGACGCGCTCGAGGCGGAGCTGCGGCGGGACGACACCGCCTCGGGCCGGCGCCACCAGGCCCGCTGCCTGGCCGCCCGCCCCGACGCGGCGGTCAAGGCACAGGCGTGGCGGGACGTGGTGGAGTCGGAGGCGTTGCCGAACGCCATGGTGGACGCGGTGATCGCCGGTTTCGGCCAGCCCGGGCAGGAGGAGCTGCTCGCCCCGTACACCACCCGGTACTTCGAGGTGATCGAGGAGGTCTGGGCCACCAGGAGCATCGAGATCGCGATGCGGATCGTCTCCGGCCTCTACCCGGCGTCCCAGGTCTCCCCCGAGACGCTGCGACGCACGGACGCCTGGCTCGCTCAGGCCCCGGACGTCCCCGCGCTGCGCCGGCTGGTGCTCGAAGCCCGTGACGAGCTGTCCCGAGCCCTGGACGCGCGGGCGAACGACCGGGACGGGGGTGCGGCTCCGGGGCCGGGGGTCGCGGCGGACACCGCTTCGTGAAGGACCCCGGCGTGCCGCGGGTGCGTAGGGGATTCTCCACGGACCTGTAACAGTGGTCCCCGCCCGGCCGCGGGCGAGGAAGGGTACCACCATGGGACACGACACTTCTCCTGGCGCCCTTCCCCTCCCGCGGTGCGGCACCGGCCGGCACGGGGTCGTGACCGGGGACGAGTTGCGCGAACACGGTGTGCCGGCACGCCGGATCGCCGAGCGGTGCCGCCCCGGGGGACCGTGGCAGCGGTTGCTCCCCGGGGTGTACCTGCTCCACCCCGAGCCGGCCACCGCGGAGCAGCTCCTGCGGTCGGCGGTGCTGTACGCCGGCTGGGTCACCACCCGTCAGCCCGCGTCCCGCGCTCCACGGCGGCCCGGTGCGGGGCGGGACCCGCGGCCCGCGGTGCCGGGGGCCGCGGGTCCCGTCGCCCGGCGCCGCCCCGCGGTCGTCACCGGGCTCGCCGCGCTCGCCCTGCATGGCTTCCCGGGCGTTCCGGGCCCGGAAGGCCCGCGCGCGGTGGACGTGCTGGTCCCGCGGCAGCGCCGGCTGCGGGACGCCGGGCACGTCAGGATTCGGCGCTCCCGGACGCTGCCGGAGCCGGTGTGGGTCGACGGGCTGCCCTGCGCCCCGCTGGTGCGGGCCCTGACCGACGCGGTGGCGGTGCTCCAGGACCCGCGGGCGGTGCGGACGCTGCTGGTGGAGGCGGTGCGGGTGGGGGCGTGCGGCTGTGCCGCGCTGGTGGACGAGCTGCGGCGGGCGGCCCTGCTGGAGCGGCCGGGGGTGACCGAGACGGCGGAGGCGGCTCTCGCCGAGGGCCGGGCGCTGGCCGAGGGTCGGGCCTACCGGCTGGTCCGGGAGTGCGGGCTGCCCGACCCGGTGTGGAACGTCGCGCTGCACCGGCCGGACGGCTCCTTCCTCGCCGCGGTGGACGCGTACTGGCCGGAGCAGCGGGTGGTGCTCGACATCGACGTGCGGTGGCCGGGGTTCGACGAGCGGGACTGGGCGGAGGAGGTGGCCCGCCGGGACCAGTTGGAACGCCTCGGCCTCGAGGTGCTGTACATGACGCCGGAGAAGCTGCGGGACGCCCGGCGGACCCAGGCCGCGGTACTGAGCACCGCGCTGCGTTCGGCGCCGGAGCGGGCCCGGCCCTCACGGCTGGTGGTGGCGCTGCCCCGGTGAGCCCCCTGGCGCCCGACACCCGTGTGCCGGCGCCCCCGGGGGCGCCGCGCCCGACATCCACCGGGGCGAGCCGCCGCTCCCCCCACGGGGTGTAAGGATGGCCGGGAAGCCAGACTAAGGAGTTGCCGACGTGCCAGGCACGAATCTCACCCGTGAAGAGGCGCAGGCGCGTGCCAGCCTGCTGTCCGTGGACTCGTACCAGATCGAGCTCGACCTGACCGGGGCCCAGGAGGGAGGGACCTTCCGCTCCACCACCCGGGTCGGTTTCCGGTCCCGTCAGACCGGCGCCTCCACCTTCATCGACCTGATCGCGCCGACCGTCCACGAGGTCGTCCTCAACGGCGCCTCCCTGGACCCCGCGGAGGTGTTCCAGGACAGCAGGATCACCCTGCCGGAGCTCGCCGAGATCAACGAGCTGACGGTCGTCGCCGACTGCGCCTACACCAACACCGGTGAGGGGCTGCACCGCTTCGTGGACCCGGTGGACCAGCAGGCGTACCTGTACACCCAGTTCGAGGTGCCGGACGCGCGCCGGGTCTTCGCCAGCTTCGAGCAGCCGAACCTGAAGGCCACGTTCCAGTTCACCGTGCGGGCCCCGGAGGGCTGGACGGTGGTGTCCAACTCGCCGTCCCCGGAGCCCGTGGACGGGGTGTGGCGGTTCGCCCCCACGCCGCGCCTCTCCGGCTACGTCACCGCGCTGGTCGCCGGCCCGTACCACGCGGTGCACAGCGAGTACCGGCGCGGCGAGCAGGTGGTGCCGCTGGGCCTGTACTGCCGGCCCTCGCTCGCCGAGTACCTGGACGCCGACGCCATCTTCGAGGTGACCCGGCAGGGGTTCGACTGGTTCCAGGAGAAGTTCGGCTACCCGTACCCGTTCGCCAAGTACGACCAGCTCTTCGTCCCGGAGTTCAACGCCGGCGCGATGGAGAACGCCGGCGCGGTGACCATCCGCGACCAGTACGTCTTCCGTTCGAAGGTGACCGACGCCGCGTACGAGACGCGGGCCGAGACCATCCTGCACGAGCTGGCCCACATGTGGTTCGGCGACCTGGTGACCATGGAGTGGTGGAACGACCTGTGGCTGAACGAGTCGTTCGCCACCTACACCTCGGTCGCCTGCCAGGCACACGCCCCGGACAGCCGGTGGCCGCACGCCTGGACGACGTTCGCCAACTCCATGAAGACCTGGGCGTACCGGCAGGACCAGCTCCCGTCCACCCACCCGATCATGGCGGACATCCGTGACCTGGACGACGTCCTGGTCAACTTCGACGGCATCACGTACGCCAAGGGCGCCTCGGTGCTCAAGCAGCTCGTCGCCTACGTGGGGACCGACCAGTTCTTCCAGGGGGTGCGCGCCTACTTCAAGCGGCACGCCTACGCCAACACCCGGCTGTCCGACCTGCTCGTCGCCCTCGAGGAGACCTCGGGCCGGGACCTGTCGGCGTGGTCCAAGGCCTGGTTGGAGACGGCCGGGATCAACGTGCTCAGGCCGGTGGTCGAGACGGGCCCCGACGGCACCGTCACCTCGTTCGCGGTGCGGCAGGAGGCGCCGGCGCTGCCCGCCGGGGCCAAGGGGACCCCCACCCTGCGCCCCCACCGGATCGCCGTCGGCGCCTACCGGCTCACTGACGGGTCGCTGGTGCGCACCGACCGGTTCGAGCTGGACGTGGACGGCGAGCTCACCGAGGTCCCCGAGCTGGTCGGCCGGCCCCGACCGGACGTGGTGCTGCTCAACGACGACGACCTGACCTACGCCAAGGTCCGCCTCGACCCGGAGTCACTCGCCGTGGTCACCGAGCACCTGGGGGACTTCACGGACTCGTTGCCGCGCGCCCTGTGCTGGGCGTCGGCCTGGGACATGACCCGGGACGGGGAGCTGGCCACCCGGGACTACCTCGAGCTGGTGCTGCACGGCATCGACCGGGAGTCCGACATCGGCGTGGTGCAGTCGCTGCACCGCCAGGTCAAGCTCGCCCTGGACCTGTACGCCGACCCCGGGTGGCGCGAGCAGGGGCTGCTGCGGTGGAGCGAGGCCGCGTACGCGCGGGCCCGTACGGCCATCCCGGGCAGCGACCACCAGTTGGCCTGGGTGCGGGCGCTGGCCGCCTGCGCCCGCACCCCCGCCCAGCTCGACCTGCTGGGTGGGCTGCTGGACGGCAGCGAGACGCTGGCCGGGCTCGCCGTCGACGACGAGTTGCGCTGGGCGCTGCTCGGCCGGCTCGCCGCCACCGGCAGGGCCAGCGAGGAGGCCATCGCCGCCGAGTTGCGCCGGGACGCCACCTCCGCCGGTGAGCGGCACGCCAGGACCTGCCGCGCCGCCCTTCCCACCGCGCAGGCCAAGGACGAGGTGTGGGCCGCGGTGGTGGAGCGGGAGGAGCTGCCCAACGCCCTGCAGGAAGCGGCCATCGCCGGGTTCGTCCAGACGGACCAGCGGGACCTGCTCGCTCCTTACGCCGCGCGGTACTTCGAGGCGGTGCGGGGTGTGTGGGACACCCGCAGCCCCGAGATGGCCCAGCAGGTGGTGATCGGTCTCTTCCCGACGTTGCAGGTCTCGCAGCAGACGCTGGACGCCACCGACGCCTGGCTGGAGTCGGCGCAGCCGGTGCCCGCGCTGCGCCGGCTGGTGGTGGAGGCCAGGGACGGGGTGGCCCGTGCGCTGCGCGCGCAGGCGGTGGACCGGGCCGCCGGGGAACACGGAGAGTACTGACCAGTATCCTCAACGGGTTCGGCGGCCGGGCCGCGTTCGTTCGCGGTCCGGCCGCCCGACTCCGGCTGTCCACGTGCGGGGCGCGGCAGCGCGCGCCCCGCACCGCCCCGAGGGGGAAACGATCAAGAGGAGCACCCGCGCCCTGGCCGCCTGCGTCACCGCGGTGCTGGCCGCGGGGCTGCTGACCGCCTGCGGGGACGACGAGGAGAGCGACTGCGCGGCGGGCGCCGCGACCGGCACCACCGTCTTGGCCGCGGCGGCGCCCGGCAAGGGCGGCCGGGGCGGCGGGGGGTCCCACCGGGGCAGGTCGGGGGTGTCCTCCGGGCACCACGACGGCGACTGCGACGAGTACTCCCCCAGCCCGACGGTGTCGCTGGGCAGGATCGACGTGGCCGGTGTCACGGCGGCGCCGCGGCACGGCGCCTGACCGGCTGCCGTCCGCGGGCGCCGCGGGTGCGTCGGACCGGTTACCTGCGCTTGCCCATGGACGGCAGCATCACCAGGCCGGCGATGACCGCGAAGGCCAGCAGCGGCAGGCCCACGTACAGGCCGAGGGTCTCGGCGACGCTCAGGCCGGACCCGGGGTCGTCGCCGTCGTCACGCGTCAGCGCGAAGGCGGGAGACGAGACCAGCAGCATCGTGATTGTGCCGGCAGCCACCGCACCGGCCCGCAGGGCGTTCTTGTTGACCACGGACCAAACGTAGCGAACGCCTCCCAACCACGCGCGAGCGGGGCCGACGTTCGGTCTAGTCCGGGGAAGAATCGCTGGTCAGCGCGTTGACAAGGGCATGGAGGCGGGACGCGGAGGCGAGCTGCTCCAGCGTGCGCGGACGGCCCGAGGCGTCGGCGACGGGCAGCCGCCAGTTGGGGTACTCGGCGCAGGTGCCCGGCACGTTCTGGGGTCTGCGGTCCCCGACCGCGTCCGGCAGCCACACCCCCACCAGGGTCGCCGGGGTGCGCAGCAGGAAGCGGTACACGGCGGCGATCACCGTCTCCTCGTCCCGCACCCCCTCCGGCAGCAGTCCCTGCCGCTCGAGCAGGGCCAGCCACCCGGCCACCTCCCGCTCGGCCTCGGCGCGCACCTGCTCCGCGGGCCGGGTCAGCAGCCCCAGCCGGTCCCGGAGGTCCACGTGCTCCCCGGTGAGGTGGGCGGCGGTGCTCGGCAGGTCATGGGTGGTGGCGGTGGCCAGGCAGCCGGTGCGCCACCGTCCTGGTGGCAGCGGCGCCCCGTCGCCGTCCGGGTCGTGTTCGAACCACAGCACCGAGGTGCCGAGCACCCCGCGCTCGGCGAGCCGCTCCCGCACCCCGGACTCGACCGTGCCGAGGTCCTCGCCGATCACCACGGCTCCGGCGCGGTGGGCCTCCAGCGCCAGCACCCCCAGCATCGCCTCGGCGTCGTGGCGCACGTAGGTGCCCTCCTGCGGGGGCCGCCCCCGTGGCACCCACCAGAGCCGGAACAGGCCCATCACGTGGTCCAGCCGCAGGGCCCCGGCGTGTCGCAGCGGGCCTCGGAGCAGCTCCCGGAAGGGGGCGTACCCGGCGGCGGCCAGGGCGTCCGGGCGCCACGGCGGGAGGCCCCAGTCCTGGCCCCTGGCGTTGAACGCGTCCGGGGGCGCCCCCACCGAGATCCCGGACGCCAGCACGTCCTGCCACACCCAGGCGTCCGAGCCCTCCGGGTGTGCGCCCACGGCCAGGTCGTGGACGATCCCGACGGGCATCCCGGCGTCCCGGGCGGCGCGCTGGGCGGCGGCGAGCTGGGTGTCGGTCAGCCAGGCCAGCCACCGGTGGAAGTCCACCAGTTCGCCGTGGTCGGCGCGGGCGGCGGCCACGGCGGGGCCGCGGGGGTGGCGCAGCCCGGAAGGCCAGGAACGCCAGTTCGGCCCGTGGCGTTCGGCCAGGGCGCACCAGGTGGCGTGGTCGTCGAGGGCCCTCCCCCGTGCGGTGACGAAGTCCCGGAACGCGCTCCGCCGGGCCGGGGTCAGCGGCACCCTGTGCACCAGTTCCAGGGCGGCGCGCTTCAGCGCCCACACCGCGTCGCGGTCGATGAGGCCGTCCGGGCGGAGCGTCGCCGCGCGCAGCTCCGCGGCCCGGGCCGCCAGCCGGTCAGCGTGGGCGCGGTCGTCGGCGTCGAGGTGCGCGTACTCCGGCACCTCCTCGACCCGCAGGTAGATCGGGTCGGGGAAGAGCCGGGAGGACGGGCGGTACGGGGACGGGTCGGACGGGCCCCGTACCGGCGCGCGGTCCGACGCGGCGTCGCCCGGCGCGGCCACCGCGCCGCGGACCGCCGTGTGCAGCGGGTTGACCTGGACGAAGCCCGCCTTCAGGGTCCGCCCCGCCCACTCCGCGAGCTCGCCCAGGTCGCCCAGGTCGCCCATGCCCCAGGAGCGACCGGACAGCACCGAGTAGACCTGGACGAGCAGCCCCCAGCAGCGGGCCGGGGCCGCGGGTGCCCGGTCCGGCACGACGAGCAGCGGCGCGGTGGCGCTGGCGCCGTCCCGGCAGGCGTGCACGGTGTGCTGGCCCAACGGCAGGTCCGGGGCGAGCGGGCGGTCCTCCCCGCCCTCGGTGCGCACCCTCAGCCGGGTGCCGTCCGGCACCGTCAGGCGCGGCGTCCGCCCCGCCCGGACCACCGCGCAGTCCGGCAGCAACCGCTCGTCCTGGCGCCGCCTGTGCGCGGCAAGCGCCCGGCGGACGGCGCCGGGGCTGCCGGCGTCCACGCCCAGTGCGGCGAGCACCGCCACCAGGGTGGAGTCCGGCACCCGCACCGTGGTGCCCGGCGCCGGCCGGTGGGTGGTGTCCACGCCGTACCGGACGGCGAGCTCGGCGAGTGCGGGGTTGGCTGCCGGGGTGGGGGCTGCGGCGTGGGACACGGGGAACTCCGGAGGGCTCGACGGTGGACCTGTGGCGGGGCGGCGCCCCCACCGCGGCGGCCTCCGGCACCCGGGTGACCGGGCGGCCGGGTCCCGGCCCGCCGTCGGGCGGGGGTTCACCCCACCGTTACCCCGTCACCGGCGCGCCGCCCGGGTCTCAGACCCACCAGCACTCGGGATGGTGCCCGTGCCAGGGCCTGGCCTGCTCCAGTTGGGCGGCCAGGGCCAGCAGCGGCCCCTCGCCCCCGAACCGGCCGGCGAGCATCATCCCGATCGGCAGCCCCTGCGGGGTCCAGCACAGCGGCAGGGACACCGCGGGGTTGCCCGCGATGTTCCACAGGGCGGTGAACGGGGTGAACGCCAACTGGGCGGCGAAGTCCTCCCACGGCTCCTCGTCGTTGCGCAGCGCGCCCACCGGCACGGGCAGCTTGGCCAGGGTCGGGGTGAGCACGGCGTCGTACCCGTCCACGGCGCGGGCGATGCGACGGCCCACCGCCTGCATGGCCATCAGCGCCTCGGCGTACCCGGGACCGCTGACCTCCCGGCCGCGTTCGCGCAGCCACCGGGCGATCCCGGTGAGCTCCCCCTCGCGCTCGGGCGGCACCGGAGCGAGCGCGGCCAGCACCGCCCAGACCGGCCCGAAGACCTTGCGCTCCCCGGGCTCCAGCGGCCGGGGCACCTCCACCACCTCGTGGCCGAGGTCCGCGAGGAGCCGGGAGGTCTCCTCGTACGCCTGGCGCACCTCGGGGTCGACGGTGCCGCCGACGACGTCGGGCTCCGCCCAGCGGGCGATCCTCAGCCTCCCGGGGTCCCGGTCGGCCCAACCCAGGAACGAGGGGTCGGGTGGCGGTTGCGGGAACGGGTCGCCCGCCACCGGCTGGGCCAGCACGTCGAGCAGGGCCGCGGCGTCCCGCACGGTGCGGGCCAGCGGTCCGTCCACGACGAGTCCGCTGGCGTCCCCGGTCGGGTCGGGGGTGACCCGGCCCCGGGTGGGTTTGAAGCCGACCAGGCCGCAGCAGCTCGCCGGGATGCGGAGGGAGCCGCCCCCGTCGCTGCCGTGCGCGGCGGGCGCCAGGCCGGCCGCCACCGCGGCGGCGGCTCCCCCACTGGAACCCCCGGCCCCCCTGGACAGGTCGTACGGGGTGCGCGCCGGGGGCCCCACCAGGGACTCGGTGTAGGCGTTGAGGCCGAACTCCGGGGTGTTGGTCTTGCCCAGGAGTACCGTGCCCGCCTCCCTGAGCAGCCGGGCCACGCCGCTGTCCGTCTCGGCGACCCGGTCGGCCAGCGCGGCCGAACCGAGGGTGAACCTGACCCCGGCGACCGCGCTGAGGTCCTTGACCGGGATCGGGACGCCGAGCAGCGGGGGGAGGTCCCCTCCCGCGCGCAGGGCCTGTTCCGCGCGCCGCGCGTCCTGGCGGGCCCGTTCCGGTGTGAGGGTCAGGTAGGCGCCGAGGGCGTCGTCGTGCCGGTCGATCCGCTCGAGGTAGTGCTCCGTCAGCTCCGTCGGGGACAGGTCCCCGGCCCTGATCGCCGCGGCCTGTTCCAGCATCGTCAACTCATGGGGTTCCGGCATGCGCCCAGCGTAGGTTCGGGCCCTGGGGGTCCGGAACGCCCCGCGGGCCACCCCGGGTGCCGGCCACGCGTCCCGCGGTGTGCTGAGGGGGTTCACTTCCGGCTCGCGCCGCGCCGTCCACCGAACGATCCCAGCCCCGTGATCGGACAAACCGCTCCGGCTCGTTGACACCGCGACGCCCAAATGGTGGGCTCTAGACCTCCCTTGACGTTCGTCCTCCCCGAGTCCCGTCCCCCTCGTGCTCGGCTGCAAGGAGGCCATGTGCACCCCCGGCGGTCCAAGTCCGCGGTCGCGGGCGCCGCTGCGCTCGCCGCCGCTGTCATCGGCAGTGTCATCGGCGTACCCACCGGGGCGGTCGCCGCCCCCCGGCCCACCCCGGGCACCAGCAGCACCGACCCCTCGACCGCCGCGGACGCCCCGAGCTCCGACGGGTCGTTGTCGGTTTACCCGCGTCCGCAGTCGCTGCACCAACAGGGCCCCGCGGTGCGGGTCACCCAGGTGGTCACGGTCGTCGCGGGAGAGGGCGTGGACGGCACGGTCCTGGACCCGGTCCGCGAGGCCCTGACGGACGCCGGAGCCCGCCGGGTGGACGTGGTCCGTCCCGGGTCGGCGCCGGCCAGCGGGCTGCTGGTGTACGCCGGCGGCACCGAGGCCGCCCGGGCACTGCGGTCGCTCGACGCCCCCTCAGCGATCAGACTGCCCGCGGGGGGATACGTGTTGGCGTCCGGCCAGGCGACGCTCGACGGCGTCCCGCGCGAGGTCGTCGCGTTCGCCGGACGCGACCCGGACGGCGCGTTCCACGCCGCGCAGACCCTGCGGCAGCTCGCCGCGGACGGCGAGGTCCCCGGGGTGGTCGTGCGGGACTGGCCGACCGCCCCGGTGCGGGGCACCGTCGAGGGGTTCTACGGGGCTCCGTGGACCCACGCCCAGCGGCTGGCCCAACTCGACTTCCTGGGCCGCACCAAACAGAACCGGTACCTCTACGCCCCCGGCGCCGACCCCTACCGGCAGACCCGCTGGCGGCAGGCGTACCCACGGGCCCAGGCCGTCCAGTTCGAGGCGCTCGCCGAGCGGGCCCGCCGCAACCACGTGGTGCTCGCGTGGGCGGTCTCCCCCGGCCAGTCGCTGTGCTTCTCCTCCGCCAAGGACATCACCGCGCTCACCTCCAAGCTGGAGGCGATGTGGGAGCTGGGGGTGCGCGGCTTCCAGCTCCAGTTCCAGGACGTGGCCTACGACGAGTGGCACTGCGGGGCGGACCGGGACGCCTTCGGCACCGGCCCCGAGGCCGCCGCGAAGGCACAGGCCAGGGTGGCCAACGCGGTCGCCACCTGGCTCAACGACCGGTACGGGTCCGCCCCCGGCGCCCTGTCCGTGCTGCCCACCGAGTACTACCAGGACGGAAGCAGCGAGTACCGGGCCGCGCTGGCCGACGCCCTGGACGACGACATCGAGGTCGCCTGGACCGGCGTCGGCGTCGTTCCACGCACCATCACCGGTCAGGAGCTCGCCGACGCGCGCGAGACGTTCGGCCACCCGCTGGTCACCATGGACAACTACCCGGTCAACGACTTCGCCGACGACCGGGTCTTCCTCGGCCCCACCACCGGGCGGGAGCCGGCGGTGGCCACGACCTCCACACAGGTGCTGGCCAACGCCGGGAGACAGCCGGTGGCGTCCCGCATCGCGCTGTTCACCTCCGCGGACTTCGCCTGGAACCCGCGGGCCTACCGCGCCCAGGACTCCTGGCACGCCGCCCTGCGCGACCTGGCCGGCGGTGACCCGGCCGCGCTGCGCGGGCTCACCACCCTGGCCCGCAACAGCGCCTCTTCCGCGCTCGACCGGCGGGAGTCGGCCTACCTGCAGCCCGTGATCGACGCGTTCTGGCAGGCGCTCGACGAGGACCCGGCCGGAGCCACCCACCGGACGGAGGTCGCCGACCTGCGCAGCGCCTTCGACGACATGGCCGACGCCCCGCGGCGCGTGGAGCAGGTCGCCGACGGGGCGTTGGCCCGCGAGCTGCGCCCCTGGCTGGACCAGTTGGGGCGGTACGGGACCGCCGGCCGGTCCGCCGTGGACATGCTCACCGCGCAGGGGCGGGACGACGGCACCGGGGCCTGGACCGAGCAGGTGACCGTCGAGCGGTTGCGCAAGGAGCTGCGGCACGGCACCGCCACGGTCGGCGAGGGGGTCCTCGACCCGTTCCTCGACCGGGCCCTGGACACCGCGGACCGCTGGACCGGGGCCCGCGCCGACGTCCGCACCCCCACCACCAGCATGGGCGCGGCGCGTGACCACGAGCCGCCGCTGATGGTGGACTCCTCCGACGACACGGCCTACTGGACCGACACCGCGCCGCAGCCCGGCGACACGTTCGGCGTGGACCTCGGCGTGGCCCAGCCGGTGACCGACGTGCGGATCGCGATGGGCGGCCGGGGAACGGCGGCCGACGACTTCCTGCGGGACGCCGTGCTGGAGTACGACGCCGACGACGGCAGCGGCTGGCGGCAGGTGCCCGCCCGCACCGGGAAGCGCACCATCACCGCGACGTTCCCGCGCGGCGCCCGGGCGAAGGAGATCCGGCTCCGCGCCACCAGCCCGCAGCCCACCAGGGTCTCCGTGCGGGCGTTCATCGTAAACACCCCGGACACCGTGCGGCCCGAGGTCACCGGCGGGCCAGCCGCCGGCGCGGACCACCCGCTGGCCGCCGCGGCGGACGGCGACCCGGCCACGACCTACCGGGCGGCGGCGGCCCCCACCGCGGACGGCTCGGCCGGCCCCGGGGCGCTCACCGTGCGGTTCGGCGCCACCCGCCCACTGGACCGGGTCACCCTGCTCACCGATCCCCAGGTCCGGGCGAAGGCCACCGTGCAGGCGCACATCCCCGGCTGGGGCTGGGAGGACCTCGGCCGTCTCGGCACCGGCTGGACCGAGCTCGACGGGGGTGGCGCCAAGGCCGACGCGGTCCGGCTCTCCTGGACGGAGGGCTCCCCGGCCCCGGTGGTCCACGAGGTCATCCCGTGGTTCCAGGACTCCCCCGCGGCCAGGCTGCTGGTGCAGCACGGCGAGCTCGACGCGGTGATCGGCGGCGCCCCCACCACCGTCGAGGCCACCGTGGGCGCCACCCGCCCCACCTCCACCACCGGCACGCTCACCGCCGAGGCCCCGGCCGGCGTCACGGTGTCCGCACCCGGTCAGGTCCCCCTGCCCCGCGGTGGACAGCGCACCGTCCCGGTGGAGATCAGCGTGCCCGCGGGCACCACCCCGGGGAAGCACTCCGTCCCCGTCACCCTCCAGGTCGACGGTCGCGTCGTGCGTCAGGACCTCACCGTCCGCGCGTTCCCCGCGACCGCGGGCCCCGATCTGGCCCGTGACGCCACCGCCAGTTCCTCGGGCGACGAGACCCCCGACCTGCCCGCCTCAGCCGTCACCGACGGTGACCCGAACACCCGCTGGTCCTCCCCCGCGGAGGACGACGCCTGGGTCCAGCTCCAGCTCGCCGACACCGCCAGGATCGGCCAGCTCGTCCTGCACTGGCAGGACGCCCACGCCGCCGCCTACCGGGTCGAGGTCTCCCTCGACGGCGAGCAGTGGCGCACCGCGGCCACCGTCCACCGGGGCACCGGCGGCACCGAGACCGTCCGCATGGACGCGCCGAACGCCCGCTACATCCGGGTCCAGGGGGTGCGGCGCGCCACTCCCTACGGCTACTCGCTGTTCGGGATGGAGGTGTACGCCATCCAGGAGTGACCTGGTCGCCCCGGACCGCGTGCCAGGTGTTCAGCCGTCATACACGCCCGGTACGGGCTTTCGCCACGCCGGGCCGGGAGGCTGCCCCTGTGAGAAAGCACCTCGTCACCAGCGTCGCCGCGGGCCTCGTCCTCGCCGTCTCGGCGAGTGTCGCCGTCGCCGCGGAGTCCGCGTCCACGCCGTCACCGTCCCCGACGTCCACCTCGGGCCCCGGCTCCGATCGGGCCTACCGGGACCTGATGGACCACCGTCCCAACGCCAGGGTCCTGACCGCGGCTCACCGCGGCCAGTGGCGCGAGGCCCCGGAGAACAGCCTGCCCGCCATCGAGGCCGCCCTGGACGACGGCGCCGAGATCGTCGAGACCGACGTCCGCAGGACCAGGGACGGCCACCTGGTGCTCATGCACGACGAGACCGTGGACCGCACCACCAACGGCACGGGTCGCGTCGCGGACCTCACCCTGCGGCAGGTCAGGGACCTCCGGCTCAAGGAGGGCCTCGGCGGTGCCCAGGCGGACCTGACCGACGAGCGCGTGCCCACGCTGGACGAGGCCATGCGGACCGTCAGGGGCCGCGGCCTGGTCAACCTCGACAAGGGCTGGGACGTCCGCGAGGAGATGTACCGGGTCCTGAAGGAGACCGGAACCGTCCGCAACGGCCTGTTCAAGAGCAGCGCCCCGGTGGCGGAGGTCCAGGCGTTCCGGAAGCAGCACCCGGACGCCGTCTACATGCACGTCGTCTCCGACTCCAACATCGGCTCCGTCGACGAGTTCGGGGACGACCAGCCGGTCGCCTACGAGGTCGTCTTCGACAGCGC
Source organism: Wenjunlia vitaminophila DSM 41686 (assembly GCF_000380165.1). Classification (GTDB taxonomy): domain Bacteria; phylum Actinomycetota; class Actinomycetes; order Streptomycetales; family Streptomycetaceae; genus Wenjunlia; species Wenjunlia vitaminophila. Next base: position 88,947 of record NZ_KB904656.1, on the reverse strand, counting down.
CGAGGACGCGGTGGTCCGGCCGCAGGTGCTGGAGCGGATGCGCTCCACCGGCCGGGTCTGGATCAACTCCATGTGGTTCGGCCTCGCCGACCACCACACCGACGAGCGGTCCCTGATCGACCCGCGCCGGGGTTGGGGGGCACTGATCGACACCTTCGGTGCCTCGGTGATCCAGACCGACAACGTCGAGACGCTGGAGTCGTGGCTGCGGACCGGCCGCGCGGAGGAGAAGCTGCCCCCGCACAGCGTGCGCATCCAGGGCGAGGACTTCCGCGAGGGCGGCGAGGGCGTCGCCTACCACGACAACGACCCGGAGAACCGCGGCAAGAACGTCGCCCGGCACGACGAGGGCGTGGACGTCTGTGACCAGGACGGTGCCGTGGTGGTCTGCTGGATTCGCGGTGGGGAGTGGCTCACCTACGACGTCGAGGTGGACACCTCCGGGTACTACGACGTCTCCGCCCGGGTCTCCTCCCCCTACTCCCCCGCCGGCACCTACCGCCTCACCTTCGACGACGGTCAACCCGGCACCGCCGTCCCCGTGCGGAACACCACCAGCCACCGCGCGTTCGCCACGCAGCCCACGGGTGTGCGGCAGTACCTCGAGGCCGGCGTGCACCGGGTGCGGATCAGCATGGACACCGACGCGTACCAGAACTTCAACCTGGACTACCTGCGGCTGGACCTGGCCGGGAGGTGACCGGGGGCCCTTCCCGGAAGGCCGGTGGGGACCGGGGCACAAGACCGCCCCGGGCCCCACCGGGTCACCCCAGGTCGAACTCGCCGGCCTTCAGCCCGAGGAGCAGCGCACGGAGAACCGGCGGACTCGTCGCCAGCACGGCGTCCGGGACCTCGCTCTCCCGTATGAGGACGGCGTCGGCAGCCCTGGCCAGTTCCAGGCACGAGTTGCCGCCGTTCCCGCAGAACGAGGACTTCTGCCAGTGGATCTCGCTCACTTGTACCTCTCAGAGTTGGCGTGCGATGGCACGGATGAGATCACGCGACAGCGTTTGTCGACCGCTTTCCACAGCAGTTGGTGATCAGCCGAATCGCGGAGTCCGCAGGAAGTGACATCAGTGCGGTGTCCCCAGGACCCGCGCCCAGTGGGGTTGATCGCCGTTGATGCCCTAGGTTCAGTGTGTGGCTGCATCCGCGGTGCCTCAAAGCCCGGTTCCGGACGTTCCGACGCAGGTCCCGGGCCTGGTTCTGGGTGAGTTGACGCTGGACGACGCAGACGCGTACTACGCGCTGCTGGACCGAAACCGTGAGCGCCTGAGCCGACTGGGCAACTACCGGGCGGAGAGCGAGGCCACCCCGGCCTGGGTTCGCGAACATCTGAGCGAGGTCTTCGGCCTCAGCCGACGCTGTGGGATTCGACTGAACAGCGAACTGATCGGCCGGTCGATCTGATCGCCGTTGCCCCACCGCGCTACGGCACGGGCTACTGGCTCTGCGAGTCCCGTGTCGGTGTGGGTCACGCGACAGCCGCGTGCGCCGCCCTGTACTCCCATGCGGCACGCGAGCTCGGGGCGATCGACATCTTCGCCGGCGTCACCCACGGCAATGACAAGAGCACAGTCCTGCTCAGGCGCTTGGGCTTCGAGCCGGTGGCCGATTTCGAGGAGTACACGCGCTTCCGCCTCGGTCTCGTACAGCAGGCTGACACCGCCTTGTGTGTCAGGTGGGGCTTTGGATGCTAACCCGCCTTGGCGGCCGTGGCGGGCGATGGTCTCGTTCAACTGCTTCTCGTCGGCGGCCTCAACCAGCGCGTTCAGCCGTCGCAATCACGGCGACGCTGATCACGGCGTCTCCGGACGGCCTGGCAGGGCTGATGCCCCGTCCTGCGCGTCGCCCTCGTGGGCCGCTTTTTTGGACAGCACCGCGGGCCACTTCACAGTGCGCTCCGGGCCGGAGGACCACGGTCGGGGGCTGGCCCTGGTCAGTCAGCTCGCCCACCGCTGGGGGGTGGGCGAGCTGGGCGCTTCGCCGCGCGCCAAGGAGGTCTGGTTCGAGTTGATGGCCTGAGCCGGGGCGCGGGAGGGGAACGAGCCCAGGGGGAAAACCGCTCGCCGAAGCGGCTGGTGGATGGCACCGTGCGGTCATGCCGATGCGCCAGATCCGTGCCCGGTACGACGCCCGGTCGATCACGGTCTACCAGGCGTACCCGCCGGCGATCGCCGATCCGGCCCTGCGCGCCCAGCGGTTCGTGCCGCCCTTCTCGCTCCAGCGCATGACCTGGCTCAAGCCGTCCTTCCTCTGGCTGATGCACCGCAGCAACTGGGCCGGCAAGCCCGGCCAGGAACGTGTGCTCGCGGTGCGGATCACCCGGGAGGGCTGGCAGGAGGCACTCTCCCATGCCGTCCTGACGACCGCCGACCCGGCCGCGGTGGCCCGGGCCCCGGTCCACGTCCAGTGGGATCCCGAGCGCTCCCTGCGCGGAGCGCCGCTGAACCACTACAGCATCCAGGTCGGGGTCAGCCGGGCATTGATCCGCGCGTTCGTCGAGGAGTGGGTCATCGACCTCACCGACATCACCCCGAAGGCCCGCAAGATCGCGGAGCTGGTGAGGACCCACCGGGCCGCCAAGGCCCAGCGCCTACTCCCACCCGAACAGGTGTTCCCGGTGTCCGAGTCGATCGCACGGCGCCTGCGCATCGACCTCTGAGGACCACCGGGCGTACCGCCAACGGGGGCGGCCGGTACGGGGCCGGTGGGCTCGGCCCGGGGCAACCCGGAGGGACCCGCCGGCGCGAGCACCGACGGGCCGGTACGCCGGCCGGGGGCCGGCTCGGCCCCGAACACACAGGGGCCCGGATCTAGGCAGATATGCCGTCGATCCGGGCCACCGCGTGCTCGGCGCCATACGGTTGGAGGTATGGCATCCAGCGTGGGTCCCTATGGCCCGTGCCGATGATCCTCCAGGCCAGACCGCTGGGCGGGGCTGGTTGGTGGCGCATGCGCCAGCCGAGTTCGGAGACGTGGCGGTCGGCCTTGACGTGGTTGCAGCGGCGGCAGGCCGCCACCACGTTGTCCCAGGAGTGGGCGCCCCCCCGACTGCGCGGGATCACGTGATCGACGCTGGTGGCGACGCCTCCGCAGTACACGCACCGGCCGCCGTCGCGGGCGAACAGCGCGCGCCGGGTGAGCGGGACGGGACCACGAAAGGGAACCCGCACGAAGCGGGTCAGCCGGACCACGCTGGGTGCCGGGACGGCACGGGTCGCGCTGTGCATCAGTACGCCGGACTCCTCGAGGCACACGGCCTTCTTGTTGAGGACCAGGACGAGCGCGCGTCGCGTCGGCACGACGCCCAGTGGCTCGTACGACGCGTTGAGGACAAGGACATGCGGCACAGGTGCCTCCCTTAACGCCGGCGGCGCGTGGCTCGCGCCGGGACGATCTCCTCCAGTGTGTCCTTGTCCCTGGTGGTGGCGCCACCATGACCGGGTAACGGATCTGAAGTGTTTTGGGCCACACCCTTTCGATCCCACTCGAACGCCCTGCCGAGGCCAGCGGCGGGTCCGGTTAGTGTGGGACTCGGTGAACCGGCCGCTCCGGAACGCCGCAGGGCCTCGTCCCCCCAGCACACGCCCGAGGCCGTGATCGGAAGGATGCGTTGTGTTCTGGTCCGCTCGAACCGCGTTTCTCGCCGTTGCCCCCTCCCCTTCCCCCTCCCCGTCGCCGCCCGAGAGCGGACGGGAGCTGGAGGACGCGCAGACCTCGATGTCCAACGCCGCCGAGTGGGTGGATGAGAACTGGCAGGAGTGGCTGGCCGCCGGGCTGAGGATCGCCTTCATCCTGGTGGTCGCCCTGGTGCTGCGGTTCGTCGTCCGGCGGATGATCACCAGGCTGATCGCCAGGATGGCCCGCGGTGCCGTGACCGGGCCCGGGCGCGCGCTGGACGGGCTGCTGGTCAACGCCGAGCGCAGGCGGCAGCGGTCCGAGGCGATCGGGTCCGTGCTGCGCAGCATGGCGTCCTTCATCATCCTGGGCACAGCCGCGCTCACCGTGCTCTCGGTGCTGCGGATCGACCTCGCCCCGCTGCTGGCCAGCGCGGGGGTCGCCGGCGTGGCGATCGGGTTCGGTGCCAGGAACCTGGTCACCGACTTCCTCTCCGGCGTCTTCATGATCCTGGAGGACCAGTACGGCGTCGGAGACGTGATCGACGCCGGAGTGGCCACCGGGACGGTGATCGAGGTCGGCCTGCGGGTGACCAAGCTCCGCGGGGACGACGGGGAGATCTGGTACGTGCGCAACGGCGAGGTCAAGCGGATCGGCAACATGAGCCAGGGCTGGGCCACCGCCCTGATCGACATCCAGGTGGGCTACCAGGAGGACCTGGACCGGGTGCGCAAGGTCATCCTGACCGCGGCCGAGCGGATGGGCTCCGAGGAGCCGTGGAACGAGACGCTGTGGGAGCCCGTGCAGGTGCTGGGTCTGGAATCGGTCACCGGCGACATGATGGTGGTCCAGGTCCAGGCCAGGACCATGCCCGGCAAGGCCCTCGCCGCGGCGCGCGAGCTGCGCTGGCGGATCAAGCGGGCGTTCGACGAGGCCGGCATCCGCATCGTCGGCACGGTCGTCGCCCCCGCCCAGGACCAGTCCCCCGTGTCCGACCCCTCCTCCGCCGTGGCCCCGCCCTCGGCGCTGGGGAACCCCATGTCGCCCCAGTCGCTCGCGGCCTCCCCGCTGCCCGGGGCACAGCAGGGCCCCGGCAGCCCCGGCCAGCAGAAGTAGCCGCCCGCGGCGGCGGTGGCCCCACCCGCCACCGGGAGGGGGGCACCCCGGCCACCTCCCTTACGGCCCGTGCGCGGACGTGCCCGTCCCACCGCTCTATCCCCCGTTTGGGGGAAGGCCCGCGATTCGCGACCGCGACCCGTCGCGGCGGCGTTACGTTCCTTCGCGGCGAGCGAGGGGAGAGGACCGGGGCACACACGGCCGGCTGCCGGAGGACGACTACCGCGCGAGCCTGACCGGTCGTTCCCGGCCTCTCCCGCTGCCGTGGTCCGGCAGTGAGCCGCCAACCGGCTGTCCCTGCGTGCTCGTGGCGGGTCCCTGGCTCCCGGTGCGGAACCGGGCCCGGTCCGCACCGGGCCCCGCCGGCTCCCCGGGCGATCCCCCACCCACGAGGAAGGTGTCATCATGCGGATGTTCCCCCTGGCACGACGGCTGCGCACCGCACTGGCGGAACGACCCCGGCCACGTCTGGGTGCCCTGGTCGGTGCCGGCGCCCTGTTACTGGGGCTCGTCGCGCTCCCCGGCGGCTCACGGGCCACGTCCGGGCCGGCGGGGCCCTCCTCGGGACCGGTGGCGGAAACGTTCCTGGACGACCCGCGCGCCGCCCGGACGACGCCGGTCCGCAGCGCCACCGACGTGCCCCGGTCGAGGGTGCGGGTCACCCGCAAGGCGGAGCCGGTGCCCCCGGGCAGCCGGACCACCATCACCGTGCGGGTGGAGGCCCCGGACCCCGGCCACCTGTGGATCTACCTCGACCGCACCGAGGAGGGGAGGTTCGGCCATCAGTGGGCGAACGGCCCGTTGCCCGGCCTCACCGCCTCCATCGACCAGGACTGCGACTCCTTCACCGACCCGGAGCGGATCGGGACCGGCACCGGGTTCCGCTGTGCCACCCCGGCCGGTTCCTGGACGGCGAACCTGAGGGTCGAGGTGCCCGTGGACACCCGTCCCGGCGCGGTCGCGTACTTCGACGCCTACCACCAGATGGGCTCGACCCTGTGGAACGCCGGAGGGATGTCCGGCGGGTTCGTGGTGGGCAGACCCTGATCCGCCCCGGGGAGGGTCCACACCGAGGCGCCGGCACCGTCGGGGCTGCCCCGGCCCGACTTCCCCGGCCGTGACCGCCGGCTGGTGACCCCGGCCCGCGGCCGGGGAGCTGCTGGTGCCGTCCCCACCGCGGAACCAGCAACGGACGCGCCGCGTGAAAGAGTCAAGGGACCGTGTTCGCGGGGCGGGTTCGTCACCGTGGGGGCGCACACGGGTCCAGGACGTGGACAACAGGCCGACAGATGTCGGTCCCCGCCGCCGCGACGTCGGCTGAGGGGATCGCCACCTGGGGGGAGGGGTAGTGGCTGCGACGCCAACGGGCACCGGACGGACAGCCACCGGCGGCTCGACCGGGGCCGGTGGGCGGGCGGCGACGCGGGTTCCGACCGGCCGGCAGTGGTGGCTGGAGTTCCGCGCCGCCACCCGGACCGAGCCCGGCCGGCTGCGCCTGATCAGCGCGGCGCTGGTGCTGCTGGTGCTGGTGTCGGGCGCCAGCGTGACCTGGCAGGTGTCGCAACGCCGGGACACCGTCACCAACGTGACGGACCACAGTCAGCCGCTGAGCACCGACGCCGCCGAGATCTACCGGTACCTCGCCGACGCAGACGCCACCGCGGCCAGCGGGTTCCTCGCCGGTGGGGAGGAACCCAGGACCACCCGGAACCGGTACGACCTCTCCATCAGGGAGGCCTCCAACCGGTTGGTGAAGGCCGCCAGCAACTCCACCCCGGGCAGCGCCGGCGAGCGGGAGATCACCCTGCTCAGCCGGGAACTCCCGTTCTACACCGGCCTGGTCGAGACGGCACGGGCCAACAACCGGCAGGGCCTGCCGCTCGGCGGGGCCTACCTGCGGCACGCCTCGAAGCGGATGCGTGACAAGCTGCTGCCCGCGGCGGAGAGGCTCCACGACGTGGAGACGGCACGGCTGCAGAGGGACTACGACGACGCGGAGGCGTTCCCGTGGCTGGCCCTGGGCTGCGGTGTGGTGGCGCTGGGTGGCCTGCTGTGGGTCCAGCGCCGGCTGTACCGCCGCACCAACCGGGTGTTCAACGTGGGCCTGGTGGCCGCTTCGGGGGGCGTGGTGGTGCTGTTGCTGTGGACCTCGGTGGGGCACCTGGTGGCCCGGCAGCACCTCCGGGAGAGCAACGCCAACGCCGCCCGGTCCCTCGGGGTGCTCAGTGAGGCGCAGATCGCCGCGCTGAAGGCGCGGGGTGACGAGAACCTGACCCTGGTCGCCCGTGGCTCGGGAGAGGCCCACGAGAGGTCGTACCAGGACGAGATGGCCTCGCTCAGCACCGGTACCCGCGACGCCGCCCCCCTGCTGGACGAGGCGTTGCGGCTGGCCGACGACGACCGGGGCCGGACGGCGGTGGAACAGGCCCGGACCGGGCTGGCCCAGTGGAAGGAACGTCACACCGCGGCCAGGGCCAAGGACGACGGGGGCGACTACGACGACGCCGTGGCCCTGGTGATCGGCGGCGAGGACCAGCGGGGCCGTCAGGTCACCGAGACCACGGGGAAGTCCTTCGACATGGTCAGCGACCGCCTGAAGGAAGCCGTCGCGCTCGAGAAGAAACAGCTCAGGCGGGCGGCGCGGGACGCGGACGACGCCTACACCGGTCTGCCCGTCGGCGGGGCCGCGGTGGCGCTGCTGGCGGCGGGCGCCGTCGTCCGCGGCGTGGGGCAGCGACGGGCGGAGTACCGGTGAGCGGCCAGCAGCCGGCAGGTACGGCGCGTGGGTGCCCCGGCGGGGGCCCGGTAGTGGCAAGCTCGTGCATGCGAGGAGGTGCCTGCGGATGAGAACGAGGACGCGTCCCGGACGTGGTCGGCGTGGGCTTCGGGGATGGGGCGGGGTCAGCGGCATGGTCTGCGCCTGCGCGCTCGCGCTGACGGCGACGGCGATGCCGTTGCTCGGCGACGAGCCGGGGTCGGCGGACCCGACCGCGCGCGGACCCAGGGTGGTGCACGCCAACCGCGCCGCCGACGAGGACTGCGACACGGCCAGCCTTCGCCCGACGGGCTTCGAGGAGTCAGGGGCCGCCCTGGAACGCATCAGGAAGCGCCGCAAGCTGGTGGTGGGGGTCGACCAGAACAGCTACCTGTGGGGGTACCGCGACCCGGCGTCCGGCGAGCTCGTCGGTTTTGACATCGCCCTGGCCAAGGCGATCGCCCGTGACATCCTGGACGACGAGGACGCGATCATCTTCAAGATGGTCCCCACCGACCAGCGTGAGTCGCAGATCGAGGCGCGGAACGTGGACATGGTGGTCCGCACCATGTCGATCACCTGTGACCGGATGGACCGCGTGGCGTTCTCGACCGCGTACTTCGAGGCCGGCCAGCAACTGCTGGTGCCGAAGTCGTCCGGCATCCGGGAGTACGACGCCGGGCTCGCTGGGAAACGGGTCTGCACGGCCAGGAAGTCCACCGGCGAGGACAAGCTGCGCCTGGACGGGCACGGGGCCCGGTTGGTGCTGGTCGACAACCAGTTGGACTGCCTGGTGCGGCTGCAACTCGGCGAGGTGGACGCGGTCCTGACCGACAACGCCCTCGGCGCCGGGCAGGCGGCGCAGGACCCGCAGGTGCACCTGGTGGGTGACCGGGTCACCGATGAGTACTACGGGATCGCCATGCACCGGGGCGACACCGACCTGGTGCGCCGGGTCAACAAGGTGCTCGAGGACTACCGTGCCGGCGGGGTGGACAGCGAGTGGATGCGGTCGTTCGACACGTGGCTGGGTGACCACCTCGAGCGCCCGCCCCTCCCCCCGGAGGCCAACTACCGGGACTGAGCGGGTCCGGTCGGCCCGGGTGGGTGACAGGAGTGGACGGGGCCGGGGCTGAGCAGTCTCGAAGGGGATGACGTCAGGGCGTCGGCGCGGGCGTTCCGCTGCGAGGAGGGGGTTCCATGGTGATGAGCCGGGATGAGGTGGACCGTGCGCTGGCACGGCTCGCCTCCGAGTACGAGGCGATCGAGTCGTCGCTGCTGGCGTTGCAGGACCACGCCGGACGCAGGCTGCTCGAGGGCGCCGACCTCACCGGCCTGACCAGGGACCGCTGGACCTTCGCCGAACAGGCCATATCCCTGCTGTGGGTGCACTTCGACGCCTACACCGAGGCGCTGGCCGAGGCGCGGGCGGTGCGGGCCCGCCGCAACCGGCCCAGCGTCACGGACCTGGCCGAACTCACCGAGCTGCTCAGCGGCTCCGGGGTCACCGTGGCCGGGGGCAGGGTGCCGGACGGCGCCCGTGCGCTCACCGGGCCGGCCCGGCTCACCGAGCAGGTGAGCCTCCAGGACCTGGTGGACCGGATGAACGGTTGGTACGCGCAGGCACTCGAGGTGGTGACGGCCGCCGACGCGGTGTGGTCCGCGCTGCCGGCCAGGATCGACCTGCTCACCGCCGAGGTGCGGCGGGTGCGTTCGCTGGCCGGCTCGGTGGGGGTCCGGCCGGGCGAGCACCCGGCGGGCGACGACCTCGAACGGATCGTGGACGAGGTGGCGGCGCTGCGCGATCGGGTGGTCGCCGACCCGCTGGCGTTCTGGTCCACGGACGCGTCCACCACGTCCGGGGGGAGCCGCCCCGGGCGGCCCGACACCGCCGGGTACGACCGCCTGGCCCGGGAGTTGGAGGAGGTCAGGCGGGAGGTGGAGGCGGTGCTGCGGGTGCGGGACGAGGCCGACGAACGCCTCTACCGGGTGCATGACGTGCTGGCCAGGGCCGACGCCACCCTGGCCGAGGCCAGGGGTGCCCGGGGTGAGGTGCTGGCGAAGATCGCCGCTGTTGAGGTGCCCGCGGTCAGCGGACCGGCCACCGGGCTGCGCGAGCGGGTCGCCCTCGCGGTGACGTACCGCAGGGCGGCGCAGTGGCAGCGGCTGTCCCCGCTGCTCGACGCGTTGGAGCAGGGCGTGGACGAGGAACTGGCCAGGGCCCGCGAGTCGTTGACCGCGGTCACCGAGCCGCTGGCGGTCCGGGCCGAACTGCGGGGGAGGCTGGACGCCTACAAGGCCAAGGCCGCCAGGCTCGGCCTGGCCGAGGACCCGGAGCTGCTGGAGCGCCACGACATCGCGCGGCGGCTGCTGTGGAGCGCCCCGTGCGACCTGCGGGCCGCGGGGCAGGCGGTGCGGCGCTACCAGGAGTCGGTCGCCGAGGCGCTGGCCCCGACGCCGGTCCGGAACGCGAACCAGAACCACTGGGGGAGAACATGAGCGCCTGTCAACGCCCCAACTGCTCAGGGACCCTCGAGGACGACGGCCTCGGCAACCTGTACTGCGACACCTGTGGCATGGCCCCGGAGGCCGCCGCTGCCGGGCCCCGGAGTCCGGTCGCGGCGGCGACCGCGGCTGCTGCCGGTTCCGTCTCCGCGGGGGCCGTGCCGAGTGCCCCGTCGGGCAGTGTCCCGTCGCGGGGTTCGGCGTCGTCCCGTTCGGTCCCCGGCCGGCTCTCGGGGCGTGCCTCGCACTCGGTGTCCGTGCGCAGCGCCCGGTCGAGCAGCGGCGCCGCGGCGCGCCGCCGGTTGGGTGCCGGCCTGGTCAGCGTCCCCGCGGTGCCGCGGCCCGATCCGCGCGCCGCGGTGCTGGAGAACCCCGAGGTCCGCGAGCGCAGCCGGTTCTGCGGTTCCTGCGAGGCGCCGGTGGGCCGGGGGCGGGCGGGCCGGCCGGGCCGCACCGAGGGCTTCTGCACCAAGTGCGGCAACCCCTACTCCTTCGTGCCCAGGCTCCGGCCCGGCGACGTCGTGCACGGGCAGTACGAGGTGGTGGGCTGTCTGGCGCACGGCGGTCTGGGGTGGATCTACCTGGCGGTGGACCACGCGGTGGACGACAAGTGGGTGGTGCTCAAGGGCCTGCTGGACACCGGGGACCCGGACGCGCTGGCCGTGGCGGTCGCCGAGCGCCGGTTCCTGGCCCAGATCGACCACCCGAACATCGTCGGCATCATCAACTTCGTCGAGCACCGGGACCCCGGTTCCGGCAGCCTCGACGGGTACATCGTGATGGACTACGTCGGCGGCAAGTCGCTCAAGGACATCGCCAACGAGCGGCGCACCAGCGGGGGACGCCGCGAGCCGATGCCGGTGGAACAGGCCATCGCGTACGCCCTCGAGGTCCTGGACGCGTTGGGCTACCTCCACGACCGCGGCCTCGTGTACTGCGACTTCAAGATCGACAACGTGATCCAGCAGGAGGACCGGCTCAAACTGATCGACCTCGGAGCGGTCCGGCGGCTGGACGACCAGGGCGGTGCGATCTACGGCACGGTGGGGTACCAGGCACCCGAGATCGCCGAGGCGGGTCCCTCGGTCTCCTCCGACCTGTACACGGTGGCGCGGACCCTCGCCGTGCTGACCTTCGACTTCAGCACCTACACCACCACCCACGTGCACAGCCTCCCCGAGCCGGACACCGTGGAGGTCTTCTCCCGCTACGAGTCGTTCTACCGGTTGTTGGTCCGCGCCACCGACCCCGATCCCCAGCGCCGTTTCGCCTCAGCCGACGAGATGGCCGAACAACTCACCGGGGTGCTCCGCGAGGTGGTTGCGCTCCAGACGGGACAGCCACGACCTGCGGCGTCCACGCTGTTCGGCCCGGAGACGCGGGTGGTGGACACCGACCTGCTGCCGGTCGAGGAGGACCCGCAGGTGCCCGCCCCGGCGTTGCGCGGGGCTCGCCGTTCGGGCCGCGCCGCGTCCGGCGGCGGTGCCCCGGCCGCCGCGGCGCCGGCCGGCGGGCCGCCGCCGGTGGTCACGCTCCCGGCCGCCGCCACCGCGCTGGCGCTGCCCGTGCCCCGGCCCAGCGCGGGTTTCCTCGCCGCGCTGGCCGCCACCGGTGCGACCACACCGGACGCGGCCCTCGAGTCGGTGCCGCCCGAGTCGGTGGAACGGCGGATCCACGAGCTGCGCGCCAGGCTGGAGGCGAACGACCTGGCGGCGGCGGAGCAGGGCATGACGGCGCTGGAGGCGGACTGTCCCGACGACTGGCGGGTCGTCTGGTACCGGGGCCTGGTCGCGCTGAGCCGCGGCGACCACGGGACGGCCGCCCTGTCCTTCGACGCGGTCTACGACGCGTTCCCCGGCGAACCCGCCCCCAAGCTGGCCCTCGGGGTCTGTGCCGAGCTGCTGGACCAGTGGGACAACGCCGCCGAGTACTACCGGTTGGTGTGGTCCACCGACCGCTCGTTCGTCAGTGCGGCGTTCGGCCTGGCCCGGGTGCGGCTGGCCGTCGGCGACCGGGGCGGCGCGGTGCGCGCCCTGGAGTCGATACCGGAGGCGTCGACCCACTACACGGCGGCAAGGGTGGCCGCGGTACGCGCCCGGTTGAGGAAGCGCTCCGCCGCCGAGCCGTTGCTGCCGGACCTGACCGCGTCCGCCGCACAGATAGCCCGGCTCGAGCTGGACCCGCGGCGCCGCGAGGCCCTCACCATCGAGGTGCTGGGAACCGCGCTGGAGTGGCTGGTGCTCGGCGGGACGGGAGGCCCCGGCGGCGTCGGGGCGACGGCCGCCGGCTCGCTGCTCGGCAGCGAGTTGTCCGAACGGGGCCTGCGGTTCGGGCTCGAGCGCTCCTACCGGGTGCTGGCACGGCTGGCGCAACGAAGCGAGAAACGGATAGAGCTGGTGGACAGGGCGAACCAGGTGCGTCCCCGGACATGGGTGTGAAGCGATGCCGCAGTTGACCGCGTGCCCGATCTGCGCGGAGCCGTGCGAACCGGACGACCACTACTGCGGCGGGTGCGGCGTGGAGCTCGCCGCGCTGGCCGGCAACGCCCCGCCGCACGGCTCGGCGGCCCGCCGGGCGGGCCCGCCCGGCGGCGGACGGGGCCCCGTGCCGTCGAGTGCCGTGCGAACGGTGCCGGCACCACCGGGGGCACGGGGAACGGGCCCGGCGGCGCCGGGCGCGGCGGACCCCCGCGGGACCGCGGGGGTCCGCCGGTCACCGGCCCCCGCGCCCCGCGGTCACCCGGACAGGACCTGTGTGTCCTGCCACACCGGCGGAATCGACAACGACGGCTACTGCGAGAACTGCGGCCACGCCCAGCCGCGAGAACGGGATCACATGGAGCGCGAGCTCGAAGGCGTCGCCGGGGTCAGTGACCGCGGCCTGAGGCACCACCGCAACGAGGACGCCTTCCAGGTGTCCGCGACCATCCTGCCCAGCGGCGCCCCCGCCGTCGCCGCCGTGGTGTGCGACGGCGTTTCCTCGGCGACCCGTCCGGACGAGGCCTCGGCCGCCGCCGCTGAGGCGGCGACCGACGCGCTGCTCGACGCCCTGGAGTCAGGCGCCGACCCGCAACGGGCGATGCACGACGCACTGCTGACGGCGGCTGAGGCGGTGGCCGCGCTGTCCGACGGTCCGAGCCGTGACTACAACGCCCCGGCCTGCACCTGCGTCAGCGCGGTCGCCGCTCCCGACGCGGTCACCGTCGGCTGGATCGGTGACAGCCGCGCCTACTGGATACCGGACGACCGCGTGGACCCGCGGCGGCTGACCGAGGACGACTCCTGGGCGGCCAGGATGGTCTCCGCCGGGCTGATGTCGGCCGCCGACGCCTACGCGGACGAACGGGCGCACGCCATCACCGGGTGGTTGGGCGCCGACGCCGTGGAGATCGACCCGCACACCCTGTCGTTCCGCCCCGAGGGCCCCGGGGTCGTGGTGGTCTGCACCGACGGGCTGTGGAACTACGCCGAGTCCGCCGTGGAACTGGCCGCGGCGGTGCCCCCCGACGCGCGCACCGACCCCCTGCGCTCCGCCCGGCACCTGGTCGGCATCGCCCTCGACGGCGGCGGGCACGACAACGTGACGGTGGCCGTGCTGCCGTTCCCCCCGGCTGCCGGACGCGGCACCGAACCCGCGGCACCCAGGCCCTGACGCCGCGCCGCCGCCCCCAGTCAGAACCCGTTGCCCAGAAGGAGTCCCCACATTGGCCAGGCTCGCGAAGTCACACCTGCCCGAGTTCAGCGTCGAGGTGTACCAGAACGAGTTCCTTCCGGAGGGAGGTCGGGAGGTCAACGCCGTGGTCACGGTCACCGCGACCGGCGGTGGGACCACCGGCGGGATGCCGCTGACCGCCGTCGGCACGGCTGACGGCGGGCGGCCCGACGCGGCCGTGGTGCTGATGGTGGACTGCTCGGGTTCCATGGACTACCCGTCGGAGAAGATGAGGGCCGCCCGGCAGGCGACCGCCGCGGCGATCGACACCGTCCGCGACGGGGTCTCGTTCGCCGTCGTCGCCGGCACCCACGTGGCCCGGGAGATCTACCCCGGCAACGGTGGGCTCGCCGTGGCCGACCAGTTCACCAGGCGCGACGCCAAGGAGTCCCTGCGCCGGCTGACCGCCGGCGGCGGAACCGCGATCAGCTCCTGGTTGCGCCTGACCGACCAGTTGCTGCACTCCCAGGACGTGGCGATACGGCACGGCATCCTGCTCACCGACGGACGGAACGAGCACGAGAAGCCGGCCACCCTCCTCGACACGCTCGGCGACCTGTCCGGCCGCTTCACCTGCGACTGCCGCGGGGTGGGCACCGACTGGGAGGTCGAGGAGCTCACCCGGATCTCCTCCGCGTTCCTGGGTTCGGTGGACATCGTCGCCGACCCGTCGGGTCTCGAGGCGGACTTCCGCTCCATGATGGAGACCGCCATGGGCAAGGAGGTCGCGGACGTCGGGCTGCGCCTGTGGACGCCGCAGAACGCCGAGGTGGTGTTCCTCAAGCAGGTGGCCCCGACCGTGGAGGACCTGACCGCACGGCGCACCGAGGCCGCCCCCAGGACCGGCGACTACCCGACCGGCTCCTGGGGCGACGAGAGCCGCGACTACCACCTGTGCGTCCGGGTCCCGTCGGCCTCGGTGGGCGACGAGATGCTGGCCGCACGGGTGAGCCTGGTCCTCGGTCAACCCGACGGCGGTGTCTCGGTGCTCGCACAGGGCCTGGTGCGGGCCGTGTGGACCGACGACACGGCAGCCTCCACCCGGATCAACCCCCAGGTCGCGCACTACACCGGCCAGGCCGAACTGGCACAGATGATCAAACAGGGCCTCGAGGACCGCAAGGCCGGCAACCTGGACTCCGCCACGGCCAAACTGGGTCGGGCCGTGCAGCTCGCGAACGCCTCCGGCAACGAGAACACCGCAAAACTGCTGGCTAAGGTCGTGGACGTGGTGGACGCCGCCAGGGGTACTGTTCGCATCAGACCAGGTGTGACGGAAGCGGACGAGATGACCCTCGAGACGCGTTCCACCAAGACCGTACGCGTTAAGAAGTAAGCACGAGGGCGGAGGGGGATGCGCATGCCGACCTGTCCTGTCGGCCACGAGTCGAGGACCGCCGACTACTGCGAGGTGTGCGGGCGGCCTATGATGACCGGTCGGCCGCGCCCGACGCCTCGCCCCGCCGGTGGCCAGTACCCGGAGACCGGCCCGGAGCACTGGGACCCGGACCCGGACCCGGAGAGCACGGCCGCCGTCGAGCTCTGTCCCCGGTGCCGGACCCCGCGGGAGAACGGCGAGCCGTTCTGTGAGGGGTGCCGCTGGAACTTCCAGGCGTCGGGCGGGGGCATGCCGCCGGGGCCGGGAATGCCACCGCCCGCGCCGGTGCCCGCGCCCCCGGTCGCCGCGCACGGGGGGATGCCGCCCGGACCCGCGGCTCCGGTCCCGGTGCGGCCCGCGCCGGTGGGGCACTCGGGTGGGGGCGGGTGGGGTGACCCCGCCCCGGACACCGGGCAGACCAGTTATCCGTTGCAGCCCCCGACGCCGCACCCCGGGCCCCTGCCCGGGCCGCGCCGGGCCCCGTCCCCGTGGTACGTCACGGTCATCGCCGACCGCGAGTACTACACCGCGATGATGGGCCGCAGCGGCCCCGAGGCACAGAGCCTGTTCTTCCCGCCGTACTGCCCCGAGCGCCGTTTCGAGCTCAGCGGGGGCCAGCTCCGGATCGGACGGACCCGGCACCGCCCGTCGGAGGAGGTCCCGGAGATCGACCTGTCCCGGCCGCCAGAGGACCCCGGCGTCTCGCACAAGCACGCGGTGCTGGTGCAGCAGCCCGACGGGGCCTGGGCGGTGATGGACCAGGGCTCCACCAACGGCACCACGATCAACGGCGCGGAGGAACCGATCACGCCGTTCGTCCCGGTCCCCCTCGCCGAGGGCGACCGGGTCCACGTGGGGGCGTGGACCACGATCACCGTGCACCGCCTCGACCCGTCCCGTCCGTAGCCGGCCGTGCCCCGGCCCTGGCGGGGCGGGGCACGGCCGGTCTGCGACCATGGAGGGGTGATGGAGATTCGGCGCGGCACAGTGCGCAGGGAAACGTTCTACGAGGCCGTGGGCGGTGAGGAGACCTTCCGCCGCCTGGTGCACCGTTTCTACCAGGGGGTCGCCGAGGACCCGCTGCTGCGGCCGATGTACCCCGAGGAGGACCTGGGCCCGGCCGAGGAGCGGCTGGCCCTGTTCCTCATCCAGTACTGGGGCGGGCCGCGCACCTACAGCGAGCAGCGCGGCCACCCCCGGCTGCGGATGCGGCACGCCCCGTTCCGGGTGGACCGCGCGGCGCACGACGCCTGGCTGCGCCTGATGCGCGAGGCCGTGGAGTCCCTCGAGCTGCCCGAGGACCGCGAGCGCGAGCTCTGGGACTACCTGGTGTTCGCCGCCGGCTCCATGATCAATTCTCCCTGACGCCCCGGAGCGGGGGCGGCGCCGCCCCTCGGCCCGCGCTGCCCCGCCTCCGGCGGCCGGACCTCGACGGGTCTGGTCCTCCCGGGTGAAGCCCGCCCCTCGGGTGCGTCCCGCGGTCCCGTCCGCGGTACGTGAGCACTGAGCCACGACGGACCAGTGCACACGGCGGAGGCGCGGAGTGACGCTCTACGACGGTTTCCTCATGCGGGACTCCCTGAGTGACACCGGCACCGTTCCCTCGCCCGGATACCCCTACCACTCGCCCGACATCGTCTCGCACTCCCAGGTCTCCGACCCCGGTCGGTTCCTCACCGACACCTACGACCGCGACCCCACGCAGCCCGTGGAGCTGGGCAGTCGGCTCAACCCGGTGTACGTGCGGGCGAAGAACCTCAGCAGCAGACCGCTGACGGGGTACCACGTCTCCGTCTTCCGGGCGAACACCTCGTTGTTCCTCCGACCCAGCGTGTGGAGCGGCCACCCGCTGCGCACGGCGAGCGGCGCCACCTCGGTGGCCCTGCCGCCCACGGTGGCACCGGGGGCGGTCGGCGTCGGACAGGACTACTTCCTCCTCGACGCCATCAGCAGCAACGAGTTCTGCTGCGTCGGCATGGTGAGCGAGACGCCACACCCCACCATCCCGGCGGACTTCCCCAGTTACGACGCGTACATCCTGTGGGTCAGGCAGAACCAGAACGTCTGCGGGCGCAACCTCAACCTGGTGCGGGACTACCCCAACCGCGCCTTCGAGCGGCTCGACACCTTCTCCAACCCCTCGAGCAGCGAGCACGTGCCCACTCTGTTCGAGGTCACCGTCAGTGGCGCGCTCCCCGCGGGTTCGCGGTTCGGCATCCAGTGCGTCGCGCTCGGCATCAGCACCAACTGGCCGACCAGCGAGGGGCCGGTGCAGACCGAGTCCACGATGACTCCGCCGAGCTTCGACGGCGCCGTCACCACCTGGGCGCTCCTGCCCACCGGCGCGGCATGGCCCCGGGGGGCCAGCGTGGACACCACCGTGTGGGTGGGGATCCGGCCGGAGAGCCAGGCGGCGGCGTACCACACCCCCCTGGAGAGGCTGGGGGTCAGCCGCACGGCGGTGGAGGGCCTCGGGGACGCCGGTGTGCTGGTGAGGCTCGGCAACAGCGGCACGGTCTTCGTCTCGTCGCGGGAGGCCCGGTGAGCACGGCAACCGCCAACGACGCGACGTACGTGGTCCTCGACCTGGACGGCACGTCCCATGTCGAGACGGCTGCCGACCTCGGCGTCCGGCTCGACGGGAGCGCACCGTTCACCGTCGAGGCCTGGATCAAGCTCGACGTCACCGCGACCGCGTCGCTCCTCTCCCAGGAAGGCGCCTTCTCCTTCGGCGTCGCCGGGCCCAGCCTGGTGCTGTCGGTCAGCGGACTGCCGTCCGTCACCTCCAACCCCAGGGTGCAGCCGCTCACCAGCAGCGACTGGCACCACGTCGCCGTCACCCACGCCAGCGGCACGTTCCGCTTCTACATCGACGGCCGGTTCAACGCGTTGCAGGCGGTGTCCGGCACGGGACGGCCCACCGGCGCGCCCTTCCTCATCGGCAAGGACCTCCAGGCGCACCTGAGGTCGTTGCGCGTCCACAACACGGACCTGTCCCTGGACGCGGTCCGGGCCGTGATGTTCGGGGGAGCCGACCCGGCGACGGTCGTCGCCGACCTCGACTTCTCGGTGACTCCCCCGGTGGACCGGGGACCCGGCCACCTGCCGCTCAGGCCCGGGCCCGGCGTGCGGATGACCCGCTGCACCCCCGCGCTGGCACTGACCGGAACGGCGTTCGCCGAGCCGTTGGGAGAACACCGGGTCAACCCGGGCGGGGCGCAGGTCGATCCGTACACCGTCCAGGCCTGGTTGTGCGTGGAGTCCACGGCGCAGCCGGAACAGGCCGTCCTCGTCAACGGTGACCTCGAGGGCATGACCGGGATGGCGCTGTACCTGGAGCACGACCCGGCGGCCGGGGGGTTCCGTGTGGTGTCGCAACGGGGCTCGAGCCTGAGCCCCACCTCCTCGCTACGGTCCACCTCACTGGTGAAACCCGACAAGTGGACGAACATCGCGACCACGTTCGACGGGGTGCTGCTCACCGTCTATGTGGACGGCCAGCCCGCGGGCGCCGCCGCCTTCGGTCCCGTTCCGCTCGACAGCGCCCACGGGGAGGTGCAGATCGGCGCGGGGTTCACCGTCGACCAGCCGTTCGCCACGATGCCGCTCCAGGGGCACGTGTCCCGGTTGGAGGTCTGGAGCCGGGCACTGACCGCCGCCGAGGTGCTCACCCACCTCCACACGCCCCCCGCCGACGACGCGCCGGGGCTGGAGGCCAACTACGACTTCACCACGGAGCGGATGCGTGACGACCTCGGCGACCACCCCGTCGGGCTGGCCGACGGAGCGACCGTGGGCGAGCACACGGAACCCGCGACCGCCGGTGGCCCGGCACCCACCGGCCGCCCGGCGCTCACCGCGTCGCCCGAACCGCTCTCCCGGGTCGAGCTGGAGGCACTGCGCGCGTCGATCGACCCCGCGGCGCTCCTGCGGGAGCACGGGGCCGACCTGCGGCGCGCCATGGAGGCCGACACCGCGGCGGTGCCCGGTGCCGAGGACCGGCAGCGGGTCCACGACGCCTGGCAGGAGGTGCTGGATCAGATCGGCCGGGACCCCACCGCACTGCCGTTCTTCCTGACCACCCATCTGGTCGACGGTCACCATGTCGTCCTCTGCCACCGGCGGGGTGAGACCCATGTCGCGCTGCAGATGCCGGTCACCGAGATCGACGAGTGCACCATGTGGAAGGTCGTGCTGGTCTTCATCGTGGTGGCCGGGGTGCTCGACGCCCTCTTCGCCGTCCGCGCGTACCTGAGCCCGAACGCGGTGCGGTACATCAGCAACACCGTTCTGGGTCTGCCCAAACTCAGGGTGCTCCTGGCCGTGGGAACGGCGGCGACCGCGGCCGAGATCTTCGCGTTGGCAGCGGAGCTGTACGCCCACGGCATCCTGCGCCAGCTCCTGAACATGGTGCTGGAACTGGGCTTCTGGGCGCTGATCAGGATCGCGGTGCGGCTTGGACTGACGCTCCTCGGAGTGGGCGCCGCGGACGTGATCGCCTCCCTGGTCGCGACCACGGCCACGTTCATCCTCCACTACTCCAACAAACCCGCCTCCTGCACGCCCCTGCCAAAGGTCGAACTCACCGGGATCAAGTTCGACCACGACCCGACGGGGACCGCCGCCGACGCGCTCACCATCCGCCGCGACCGCGACACACCGGTGCCGCAGGTGCAGTGGACGAAGGACCTGACCAAGCCGGAGGAGTCACCGGCGGCCTACGCCGTGACCCGGGTGGCCAACCGGGCGATCAACATCCAGGCCGGGTTCGCGGCGACCGGCCCCGCCGATGCGGCGACGTCCGTCCAGGTCAAGGCGGACGGCGGCGGGTTGCTCGGTCCGATCGACCCGTTCACCGTCACCTTCGAGAACGGCACGTCGAAACCCGCCTACGTCACGATCCCGCTCAACCACCACGCGCTCGCCAGTGGGGGCGTGCGGCGCCAGGACATCACGTGGACCTGGTCGTACCGGGTCCCCGAGGGGTCCTGGCAGCCGATGGCCACCACGGCGCACCGGGTCTACGCCGTCCTGGACACCCCGTCACTGCCGTGGCGGCCGGAACCGAACGGCGGCACCCAACAGCCGTGGACCGACGTGCTCGACCTCGCCTGCCAGTGGGCGGGCGGGGCGACGACCCCCGGCGACGCCGCGGCCGCGATCACCACACGGGTCAACGGCTCGTTGGGACTGACCTACGACACCGACTCCGGGACGTCGGTGTACACCAGCGACGACGGCTACGGGCAGGTCTTCTCGTGCACGGCGTTCCTCAACGAGCTCGGCAACCGGCCCGGCGGGCAGGGCAAGAAGGTCAACTGCACCGACTGCGCCTCGATCGTGACGGCGTTCGCCAACGTCCTCGGCTGCAACCTCAAGGCGTTCGTCATGGGGTCCGGCAGTCGGACTGGTTTCGGGTGCAACAAGATCCAGGCCATCGGACACCAGGACTGGGCGTACCCCTTCGCGAACCACGCCTTCGCCTACCACGAGGTCGCCTGGGACGGGAAGGGATGCTTTGACGACCCACTGTACGACGCCTGTCTGAAGGTCGACGGCGGTACCGCCCCCTGGGACTGGACGACCGCATCGGTCCAGCACCTGCCGACCCTCCCGCTCCGGATGACGTTCGAAGCCGGGGAACTCGCCCCCGACCTGCCGATCCCAGCGCCGTTCACCGCGTCCTCGTACCGGGAGCGGCTGGCCGCGAACAACCTGGGCGGCATCCCCCAGTGCCGCCCCCTCGGCCCCTGGATGGGGACCCAGAACGGCTGCCGGAGGGTGCAGTGACCCAACCCCCGCCCGAGTCCGGGCAACCGGACCACGTCAGCTCCATCCGCCGCACCGCCAAGGAGGTCCACGGGTTCGACGACTGGCCCGGTCGCGACGCCCCCGCGCTGCCGGCTCCGTTCCTGCCCGACTACGGGGTGCTCGACGACCTCGCCCTGGAGCACCGCGGACGGATGCCCAACACGCGCCACGCCTTCGTCGACAAGCTCACCGGGGCGGCGGGAACGCGCGTCGCGGTGTGGGTGCACCAGTACCCGACACCGGCGGACGCCCAGGAAGGGCTGGTCAACGTGCTGGAGCGGTCGATGCTGCTGCGGCTGCCGAGCTGCGCGGAACGGGGCATGGAACCGGTCGGGGACGTCTGCTTCTGCGGGTCGGCCGACCCGATCGGCTTCGTCGTGTTCACCCGGGCCAGTGTCCTGGTGCGCGTCCAGAGCATCGGCGACACCCCGGTGTCCGTCACGAGGACCGCCGCGGAACTCGACCGCCAGGTCACCGCGGCCCGGTGAGACCGCGCGGGTGCGGCGACCCCGCGACCCACCGCACCGGCCGTGACGGGCGGACTCGGGCAGCCCGTCAGGACAGCGGGGTGACGGCGATCCCAGGACCCGCGCCGCGGCGCAGCGCGATCGAACCGTGGGCGGTGCGCACCCGCAGCCAGCTCGCACAGGACAGCACCACCACGGCGTCGGCCTGCCCGGCCGGCCGCGGGGACGGCGTGCTCCGGGAGCCCTGCGACGCGACTCCCAAGGGGCGCAGGAATCCCAGCGAGTGCGCCGCGTGCACGGCGCGCAGGGGCAGGCCGTCGGCGGTGGGCAGCGGCCGGGACCAGATCTCGCCGGCTATCCGGTCCAGCTCCGCCCGGGTTCGCTGGTCGGGGCCGAGCTGCTCGGTGCGTGCCCTGAACTCCGCGACGCCCTCGGCCACCGCCCGGTGGACGGCCTCCGGTGACAGCTCCGCCACCCGGCGCCAGCCGGCGCGCGGCGGCAGCAGTCCCGCCCACGGCGGCCCGGTCACCGCCTCGGGCACCGGGACGGCCCCACCGGCCTCGTCCAGTCCGTCGAGCAGCCGGCCGGCCGACACCGTGGCGTCCGCCTCCGCCGGCTCGGCGAGTTCCACGGTGCGGACCGCCAGCACGTCGAACGGCGGACGGCCGAACACCGCCAGGGCGGGGCCGTGGGCCTTCAGGCGCACGACCGCCGCCCTGTCGTAGCGCAGCAGCCTGGTCAGGAAGACGGCGAGCGCCGCCGTCTCCCTGGGCTCGGCCAGTCGGAACGTGGTCATGCCGCGGCGGCCCCGACCTCCAGGTACCGCTCGAGGAAACCCCGCTCCTCCTCGGTGATCCGCCGCGGCCTGCCCCTGGCAAGGTCGTACGGCACCACGACGGTGGAGGCCCGGGCGTAGACCTGCTCGTCGTCCTTGACCTCGTAGGCGATGGTCAGCGACGCGGCGCCGATGTCTGTGATCCAGCTCTCGACGATCACCGGTTCGTGGCGGTGCACCAGGGGCCGCAGGTAGCTGATCTCGTGCCGGGCCACCACACTGCCCCCGGACAGCGCTTCACTGCCGTTGCCCGGTGCCAGCCGGAACATCAGGTCTATCCGGGCTTCTTCCAGGTACCTCAGGTACACGACGTTGTTGACGTGCCCGAACGCGTCCATGTCGGACCAGCGCAGCGGGCAGGCGTAGCGGTGGCGCGCCATCAGTCGCGGGTCAGCTTCCTGTGGGTGGCGCGGTGCGGGCGCGCGGCCTCGGCACCCAGGCGCTCGATCTTGTTCTTCTCGTAGGACTCGAAGTTCCCCTCGAACCAGAACCACTTGGAGTCGCCCTCGTAGGCCAGGATGTGCGTGGCCACCCGGTCCAGGAACCAGCGGTCGTGGGAGACCACCACGGCGCAGCCGGGGAACTCCAGCAGCGCGTTCTCCAGCGACGACAGGGTCTCCACGTCCAGGTCGTTGGTGGGCTCGTCGAGCAGCAGCAGGTTGCCGCCCAGCTTCAGGGTGAGGGCGAGGTTCAGCCGGTTGCGCTCACCGCCGGAGAGCACGCCCGCGGGCTTCTGCTGGTCCGGGCCCTTGAAGCCGAAGGCGCTGACGTAGGCGCGGGACGGCATCTCGACCTGTCCCACGTTGATGTAGTCCAGTTCGTCGGAGACCACGGCCCACAGGGTCTTCTTGGGGTCGATGCCGGCGCGGGACTGGTCGACGTAGGAGATCCGGACGGTTTCGCCGACCTTGATCTCCCCGCTGTCCGGGCTCTCCTCACCCGTGATCATCTTGAACAGCGTGGTCTTGCCGGCGCCGTTGGGGCCGATGATGCCGACGATGCCGTTGCGGGGCAGCGTGAAGGACAGGTCGTCGATGAGGACCTTGTCGCCGAACGCCTTGGTGAGGTTGCGCACCTCGACGACCTGGTTGCCGAGGCGGGGGCCCGGGGGGATCTGGATCTCCTCGAAGTCCAGCTTCCGCATCTTCTCGGCCTCGGCCGCCATCTCCTCGTAGCGGGCCAGTCGGGCCTTGGACTTCGCCTGACGGCCCTTGGCGTTGGACCGGACCCACTCCAGCTCCTCCTTGAGCCGGCGGGCGCGCTTGGCGTCCTTCTGTCCCTCGACCTTCAGCCGGGTCTGCTTGGTCTCCAGGTAGGTGGAGTAGTTGCCCTCGTAGGGGAAGGCACGGCCGCGGTCCAGCTCGAGGATCCACTGGGCGACGTGGTCGAGGAAGTACCGGTCGTGGGTGACGGCGACCACCGTGCCGGGGTACTTGGCCAGGTGCTGCTCGAGCCACTGCACCGACTCGGCGTCCAGGTGGTTGGTGGGCTCGTCGAGCAGCAGCAGGTCGGGCTGCTCGAGCAACAGCTTGCACAGGGCGACCCGGCGGCGCTCGCCACCGGAGAGGTTGGTGACCGGCCAGTCCCCGGGCGGGCAGCCGAGGGCGTCCATCGCCTGCTCGAGCTGGGAGTCCAGGTCCCAGGCGTTCGCGTGGTCCAGGTCCTCCTGGAGCCGGCCCATCTCCTCGAGCAACGCGTCGGAGTAGTCGGTCGCCATCTGTTCGGCGATCTCGTTGAAGCGGTCGAGCTTGCCCTTGGTCTCGGCGACCCCCTCCTGGACGTTCTCCAGGACGGTCTTGGACTCGTCCAGCGGCGGCTCCTGGAGGAGCATGCCGACCGTGTACCCGGGGGACAGGAAGGCGTCGCCGTTCGACGGCTGCTCCAGGCCGGCCATGATCTTCAACACGGTGGACTTGCCCGCGCCGTTCGGGCCGACGACGCCGATCTTCGCCCCGGGCAGGAAGCTCAGCGTCACGTCGTCAAGGATCACCTTGTCGCCGTGCGCCTTGCGTGCCTTGCGCATGGTGTAGATGTACTCAGCCAAAGGAAACCGTCCGGCGTCTGATCAAGGGAGGGTGGTCGGATACCTCCATCTTGCCGTACGCCTGACGCACCGGTCACATGGCCGCCCCCGCTGGCGGGGCGCGCCGGGAGCCGTGCGGAGCCCCACGGCCCCGCCGAGGCCGGCCGGAGGGTCAGACCGGGCCGGGGCGCCGCGGACACCGCACCAGAGGCCGAACGGGCACCGGCCCCGTTGCTCCTCGGGGAGCAACGGGGCCGGTGCCCGTGTACGTCAGGTGCCCGTGGAGATCAGCGGGGCTGATCAGGCCGCCGGGGTGCCCGCCTTGCGCCTGCGGACGAAGAACACCGTGGCGCCACCGACCACCAGGAGCGCCACCGCGACGCCCGCGATCACCGGCGTGGAGCTGCTGCTGCCGGTCTCGGCCAGGTCGCCCTCGGTGTTGCCGGTCGAGCCGCTGGTGCCCGTGGTGTCAGTGCCCTCGGAGCCGCCGACGGAAGCCGGGGACGGTGCGTTGCTGGGCTCGGAACCACCAGTGGCCCCGCCGTTGGTGCTGTCGGTCTTGCAGTCCAGCATGCCGGTGAAGACCTTCTCGCTGCCGTCGGGCATCGCGATCTTGATCTCGTAGGCCTGGTCCTCCTCGACCGGGAACAGGACGGTCTCGGTCTTGCCTGCGCCGATCTCGTACTTCTTGCCGGCGAGTTCGAAGACGAACTCCTTGTCGCCCTCGTTGGCGACGGTGATGTCCACGCCGCCCTCGGCACAGTTGTTCTTGGTGGAGATCGCCGGGGCCGGGCCGCTGGTGTCCGCGCCCGTCCAGGTGACCGAGGCTCCCGCCTCGACCGACGCCTCGCTGGAACCGGCGAGGATCTGGGTCTGGCTGCCCTCGCTCTTGCCGAAGCCGGTGAACACGCGACCGATCGGGATCACCGTGCTGCCCTTGACGGTCAGCCCGGCCTCGCCCGCCTCGGCGTCCGCGGGGACGTCCACGTACAGGTCCTCACCGTCCTTGGCGGTGGACATGGCCTGGCCGTCCTTGTTGACCACCTTGACGCCGGCCGGCGCGCCCGGGTTGAGGGCCACGTTCACCTGGCCCGCACTGGTGGCGACCTTGATCGGCCCCAGCTTCTCGCCGGCCTTGCCGGAGACCGCGGACGGGCTCAGGGACAGCGAGGGCTTGGGCTCCTCGAGGGCCTTGGCGTTGGTCTCGAGGTAGTCGGCGAGCTTCTCGGCCTTGGCGTCGTCGGCCTCGACGTTCACGTTGTCCGAGAAGCGCCAGATGGCAACCTGGGTGCCGGCCGCGGCCTCGTCCTCGGAGATGGTGCCGTCGATCCCCGCGTCCTTGCTGAGCTGGGCGAGGTCACTCTTCTGCGGGTACGAGTTCTGCAGGATCCACAGGATCTTGCCGGCGTTCTCGTTGTCGTGGAGCGAGGACTCGTCCCAGGGAGTCTCCCGGTACTCGGCCTTCGCCTGGGTGGGGTTGAAGATGTCGATGCAGTAGGTCGTCAGTTCTCCGCCGTTGGCCCCGGAGAGGCTGAACAGCCCCGCGGAGAGCTTCTGGTCCTCCCCGCCGTCCTTGTGGATGACCGCCTTGCCGGACTTCACGAGGCCGCCGAGGACGGCCGTGGCCCCACCGGGGTTGTCCTCCGCCTGAGCCGGAGCAGCGGCGGCTATCGCGGTGATCGCGGCGAGACTGCTTGCGGCGAGCACGGCCGAGAGCCGCGTTCCCCCCCGCCTCTGTACACGGAACATATCTCTAACTCCTCTGTGCGGAGCGGACGGTGAACACGCCCCGCCAATGCCTGGAGACCCCCGTATGACTGGAGGAATCCTAGGGAACGGCTCCGGGGCGGCACTGGGGAACGCCTAAGGGATCACCTTTCGATTTCGAATCGTTACCGTCTGCATGCATGATTCCAAAATTTGTCGACAAATCTGTTCGACGAGCAATGGAATGGCTTTCATCCCGGGCCGAATGGCCCCGAGATGTGCCTAACAAGCCATTTTCCCGACACCCCGGCTCCACGGGCCCGCCCCCGGGTCACCCCACCCGCTCCGGCTCGGGCGGGGCAGGGGAACCGGCCGGTGAACCAGGAGGCGGGACCGCCTCCGGCACCCCTGGAGTCACGCCGGCGACCTCCCCTTCCGCCCGGGGCGCGGGCCGCACAGGACCCGGCTCCACCCGGGCCGGGAGAGCGGGCGCGGGGCCCGGCGGGAACGGCTGAACCGCGACGTGCCGGGCTGGGAACCGCTGCGCGGGGGGCTGGGAGTCAGCGAACCCGGCGTCAGGGAACTGCGGGTCAGGGAACTGGTGGGGCGGTAACGGCTGGGGGTGAACCGCGCCGGCCGCGGCCCGCACCGCCCGGCGGAACGCGGACGTCCCCCGGGACAGGTCGTGTCCGACCACCCCCGCGTCGATCTCCACCGAGGTGTGCCGCTGACCTCCGCTCTCCCACTCCCGCACCCGCATCCGTCCCTGCACGACCAACGGGTCTCCCCGGCCGACGGACGCCGCCACGTTCCCGGCGAGGTGGCGCCAGGCCCACACGGTGTAGAAACTGGTGTGCCCGTCCGACCAGGCCCCCCGTTCGCGGTCCCACCGCCGCGTCGTGGAGGCCATGCGGAAACTCGCCACCGGAATTCCGGAGGCCGACTGCCGGTACCTCACCTCTGTCGCGGCGTTCCCCACCAGCGTGACCGTGGTCTCGTTCATATGCGGACACTCCCCCTGCGTCTCACCACTTTCCGCCTGCGGGTCCAGAGTGCCGCACTCGTCCACGCCGTACGACAAGGCAGCCGAAAAGTGTGCACAACCCAGCACATGTGAATAACTCGATCACTCGAACGAGTGACGCCTTTTCCATGGGCAGGGGAACGGCGTCCCCGAGCATCCCCGGGCATCCACCGTCGTGTCGCCGAACGGTCAGTTCAACTCCAGATCGGTCCGCTGCCGGCAGCCACCGCCCCGTAGCGTTGCCGCACCTCGTGGTAACACCGCAGCTCCGCCTCGATGGGCTCGATGACCAGGGCGTGCCCTCGTTCCTCGGCCGCCTCCCCGATCCGCCGCTCCACCTCCTGACCACAGTGCCGTGCGACGCTGCCCGCCGCCCACCGCCCCAACCAGGTCAGCAGGAGGCCGAGCGTCAGGCCGGTGCCGAGGAGCAGTCCGGGCAACCACCAGGGGCCCCCGTCCCGCCATCCCGTGCCCGCGGTCCAGTCACCCGGGGTCACCCGGCCGATCCCCGCCACCGCCGCCGCCCGCGCCAGCAGACCCAGCAGCCCGAGCAGCACCACACCGGCCAGCAGCCACTGGACCACCGCCACCGGCCTCCACCACTGCCGCGGGCAGGCCGTCGGCTGGCCCACGGGTGCGGCCTCCGCCCCCTGCTCGGCGCCCGCCCCCGACGCGGGAACCGGGTCGGGGGCCAGGGGGTGCGGCCAGGGGCTGACCGCTGTCCAGCGCCCGACGTCGTCCAGCTCCCACGCCAGCGCCCGCCCCCCGCGTTCCCCTGCCGTCCGCACCCCCGTGGCCCAGGGCTCGGGCAGCCCGGACGACGCCACCCGCACCACCTCGCGCACCGCCTCCGCCACCAGCGGACGGTGCGCCGGCACGGGTCCCACTTCGGTTCCCCGCCCCCGGGACGAACGCGTCAGGAACCGTCCGTACGGCGGGGCACAGGCCGCGGCGATCCCCTGGATCCAGTCACGTTCCGCCGCACGCCCCGCCGCCCGGGCGCCCACCGCCTCGGCCAGCCGGTCGGCGAACCGCTCCCGAGCTCCGCCCCCGAGCCCCGGCACCGGCCCTCCCCCGACGTACACCGGTCGCAGCCGCCGGGCGACCCGGTCCAGCTCGGCACGGAGCCTGCGTTCGGCCGCCCGGCGCTCCCGCACCATCCGTCCCAGCGCCGCCCGCAGTTCCCCCACACCCTGGCCGGTCAGCGCCGAGGTGGCGAAGACCTGCGTGCCGTCCTCACCGTGTTCCCCGGACGCCAGCCCGTCCTCGTCGAGCAGCCGCCGCAGGTCGGTCAGGCAGGGCAGGACCGCGTCCTGGGGGAGACGGTCGATCTGGTTGAGCACCACGACCATCACCTCGGCGTGCCCGACGAGCGGTCGCAGACAGCGCTCGTGCACACTGGCGTCCGCGTACTTCTCCGGGTCGAGCACCCAGACCATCGCGTCCACCAGGCCGAGCATCCGGTCCATCTGCTCGCGTTGCCTGCGGTCGGCCGAGTCCAGGTCCGGCAGGTCCAGCAGGACCAGGCCGGGCAGACCGTCCGGCGGGGCCAACCGCCCGGTGTCCAGCGCCCCGTGCCCGGAGAACCGTGAACGTTCCGGCACCCCGAGCCGGTCCAGCAGCTCCCCGGCTCCCTGGGACCGCCACACACACGCCACCGGCGTGCTGGTCGTCGGCCGGCGCACGCCGGTCACCGAAAGGTCGAGTCCACAGACCGCGTTGAACAGCGACGACTTGCCGCTGCCGGTGGTCCCGGCGAGCGCCACCACGGTGTGCGCCAGGGACATGCGTCGCCGTTCACCGGCCCGGCGCAGCACGTCACGGGCGGGGCTCAGGGTCTCCCCCGGCACCCGCGGCGCGGACAGCCGCAGCAGTTCCTCGAACGCGGACAACCGTTCGTCCAGGGCCTCCACCGACGTTCACCTCTCCCTCGCGCGATCCCCCGTACCTGCGACGACCCCACCGGCCAGGGCGACGCCCGCCACGGCCCGGTCGGCGCCGTCCCC
Organism: Wenjunlia vitaminophila DSM 41686; assembly: GCF_000380165.1. Classification (GTDB taxonomy): domain Bacteria; phylum Actinomycetota; class Actinomycetes; order Streptomycetales; family Streptomycetaceae; genus Wenjunlia; species Wenjunlia vitaminophila. The sequence continues at coordinate 59,988 of NZ_KB904656.1, read as the reverse complement.
GTCCACGGGGTCGCTCCCCACGCCGCGCCCCGCGTCGTCCGCCGACCCCGTTCCTGTTCCCGTTGCCGCGGTCCCCGTTGCTGGGGTCCCCGTGGCCTGGGCACCAGGGGCGCCGGGACCAGGGGCCCTGGCCGCGGGGGACGCCGCCGTCCGGCGCCCGGCCCCCCGTGCCCCGTCCGCGTCCCGGTCCACCCGGTCCCACTCCCCCGGCCCCGCCGTGGCCCAGCGCTCCAGGTCCCGGCACACCGTGGACAGTGCCGCGATCAACGCCATCTGCTGGCCCGGCGTCACCTCGAGGTCGTCCAGGGCGGCCAGCCACCACTCGCGTTCGTCGCGCACCAACTCGGCGACCCGCTCGTGCAGCGAGCACGCCGCCTCGACCAGCCCGCGGTGCCGCCCCGCCTCCGGCGCCCCCAGCACCCCCGCCACCAGGCCCACGACCGCCCCGGGTTCGCCCGCGAGGGCCGCGGCGTGGTCCAGCCACCGCTCCACCAGCATGGCCACCCGCCGGCGGAGCCGCCCGGCGTGCCAGCCGGGATCGAAGGAGTCGGCGGGCGCCCGCCCCGCCGGGTCGGCCCGCCAGGCGCGGACGGTGGCGTCCGCCGCGTCCTCGAGCTCCGCACGCAACAGCACCACCAGGCCCTCCCGCAGGGCCTGCCACAGCCCCTCGTCATCCCCGGTCGCGCAGTACTGCCGCCAGCGCCCGAGCATCTCGCCGCCGACCAGGTGGCCGCCCCGGATTCCCCGGTCGATCCGCTCGGCCGCCCGGTCGTAGGCCGCGTCCACCCCCCGGACCAGCCGGAGCACCGCCGCGTGCTGCGCGGCCGACGCCGCGGCGAGCTCCGGGACCCGGGACCGCAGCGACCGCAGCACCCCGTGCGCGGTCCGCGCGGCAGCGGCACGGGCCATCGGCCGTTGCGCCCGCCGCCACAGCCACTCCCGGACCCCGGCGACGGCGGTCATCGGCAGCAGCCCGCCGTGGGCCACCGACTCGGGCAGCTCGGGGACGGTGAACCGGGGGACGTCTCCGAGTCCGGCGGCGGCGAGCAGCGACGCGTGGTGGTCGGACAGCTCGCGCACCACCCGGTGCGGCACCCGGTCCAGCACGGTGGCCAGGGTGACGTCGTACTCCCTGGCGGTCCGCAGCAGGCACCAGGGGACGGCGTCGGCGTAGCGGGCGGCGCTGGTGACGAAGAGCCAGATGTCCGCGGCGCACACCAGCTCGGCGGCGAGCTCCCTCCCCGACGGCTCGAGGGAGTCCAGGTCGGGGGCGTCCAGCAGGGCGAGGCCGCTGGGCAGCGCCGCGGCGTCAACCACCCGCAGTACGTCGCCGCGGGGCAGCCGGGGCAGCACCCACCGTCCGGAGAACCACCCGCGGTCGTTGGGGTGGCACACCAGCACCGGTCTCCTGGTGGTGGGACGAAGGAACCCGGCCGGCGACACCTCGCCGCCGACCAGGGAGTTCACCAGGGTGGACTTGCCCGCCCCGGTGCATCCGGCGACGACCGCGAGCAGGGGGGCGTGCGGGGCGCGCAGTCGAGGCAGGAGGTAGTCGTCGAACTGCGCGATCAGCTCCTGTCGGGTGCGCTGGGCCCGGGGCGCGTCGGGCACGGCGAGCGGGAAGCGTGCGGTGGCAACGCGGTCCCTCAGCGCGGACAACGCCTCGAGCAGCCAGGGCTCCACTTCCATGATCGACACATACGAAGAATGCCCACTCTTGAGACATTATGAAAGCTTCACATGCCTTTGCCGGGCAACCGACACCCGATCGACCCGCCCGGATGAGTCCGCTTTGTCACTCCAGGCATAACGAGTCCACAACGCCCGCGTCCGGCTCGGCAAAAAACGCTGCACGTCTCGTACGCACCTGCGATTATCGGACCGCTTCACGGAACCTCCACATCGTGACATGGAGGTGAAGCAACCGGTATCGGTACCGCCGGCCCTTATCCTTGTCCCCGGCAAGGTCACGGAACCGCCGCGCCCGCCAGCCCACGGCCCGCTCGGTCGGCACCGTCACCACCGCCGGGGGCGGATGCCACTGCGGCCACCGTCCGGCCCCCGTAGCTCAGCGGATAGAGCAGGCGCCTTCTAAGCGCTTGGCCGCAGGTTCGAGTCCTGCCGGGGGCGCCCCGAGATGGGCTGGTCAACGGCCCCGGCGGCGGCCGATGCCGCTCGTTCACCCGACGGAGCACGTCGGCGCCAGGAAGGGCGAACCACCCCGCGGCGGGCACATACCCAGCGAGAGCGCACGGGGGTCGCACCGGTCGGCGGGGACGAGGCAGACTTGTGGACGTTGTCACGGGAGTGGAGGACAGGCGGATGCCGCCGCGGGATGCCTTCGGGTCTGCACCTGCGCCGGAGCACGGGCTGCCGGACGCCGGTCCGGGGCGTCAGATGCTCTCCGAGAGCGTGTACGAGCACATCAAGGCCATGGTCATGGACCACGAGATCGCTCCTGGCGCCCGTGTGAGCATCGACGGTCTGGCGCGTCGGCTCGGTGTCTCACCCACTCCGGTTCGCGAGGCGCTCGCCCGGCTCGAGTCGGACGGGCTCGTGGTCAAGCGGTCGCTGTCCGGGTACCGCGCGACGGAACTCCTCACGCGGGAGGCGCTCGAGGAGTTGTTCGAGATGCGGATGCTGCTGGAGCCCCCGGCCACAGCGTTCGCGGCGTCGCACGCCGACGACGCGCAGCTCGACGCCATGGAGCGGATCGTGGACGAGATGCAGGCCCACCCGGGGCCGACCGGCCGGTACGCCACCTACCGGGACTTCGCGGCACTCGACCAGCGCTTCCACGCGGCGATCACTCAGGCGGCGCGCCGTCCGCTGCTCGCCGATGCCGTGGATCGGCTCCACTCACACCTGCACGTCTTCCGTCTCGGCAGCGTGCCGGGAGCCGGCGAGCCCACAGTGGTGGAGCACGAACGAATCCTCCGGGCCATGCTGCGCCGCGACAGCGGGCGGGCCGCGGAGGCGATGACCGAACACCTCACCCGCAGTCTGGAACGTCAGCGTCGCAGCCATCGGGAAGGGTCTTGACCCTGCCCGGCCGCACGGCCCGGATACAATCAAGGACGCTCGAACGGAAAGGGGCCCATGCTGTCGGAGGAGCTTGACGCCGACAAGGCCGACGTCTCCCCTTCGCCGTCGGTTCCGAAGCGCCCAGACCTCGTAAACGGCGTCTACGAGGAGGTGAAGGCGATGGTCATGGACCACCGTATCGCCCCCGGCGGCCGGCTCGGCATCCAGGCTCTGGCCCGGGCGCTCGCGGTCTCGCCGACCCCGGTGCGCGAGGCCCTGGCCCGGCTGGAGTCCGACGGGTTGGTGGTCAAGCGGTCCCTGTCCGGATACCGCGCCACGGAGCTCCTCGACCGTCAGGGCGTCGAGGAGTTGTTCGAGATGCGGATGCTGCTGGAGCCGTACGCCGCTGCCCGGGCGGCGGAGCACGCCACGGAGGCGCAGCTCGACCTGATGGAAAGGCTCCTCGAGGAGATGCGGGAGCGGCCCGAACTGGGCGAGAGCTACGCCGAGTACGGCGGCTTCGCGACGCTGGACCAGCGTTTCCACGAACTGATCGCCGAAGCCTCCGGTCGCCGGCTGCTCGGGGACGCGGTGGAGCGCCTGCACGTACACCTGCACCTGTTCAGGCTGAGTCCGGTCGCCGGCGCGAGTCCGGACACGCTCGCCGAGCACGGCCGGGTCCTGCGGGCACTGCTGCGCCACAGCCCCGACCGCGCCGCGGCGGCCATGGAGGAGCACCTCCAACGCAGCCTGGAGCGGCAGCGGGCGCGGTTCCGGCAGGAGCCGTGACGGCGGGCGGTGACTGACCGCGCGGCGGGAGCGCCGCTCGTGTCGGATCAGCCGGCCAGCCGGTACACGCGCGTGGCGGTGCCGGACCAGACCGCGGTCAGCTCGCTGGGGCTCAGCGCCTGCGTGAGCGCCAGGCCGGTCGCGACGACGTCGCCGTAGGTGGCGGCGAGGGTGCACACGGGCCAGTCGGAGCCGAACATGGTCCGGTCGGGTCCGAAGGCCGTGAGCACCGTGTCGGCGTACGGGCGCAGGTCGTCGATCCGCCAGGACGCCCAGTCGGCCTCGGTCACCAGACCGGAGAGCTTGCACGTCACGTTGGGCCGGGACGCGAGGCGGCGCACCCCGTCGGCCCAGGGCTCCAGGGCGCCGGCGGCGACCGGGGGCTTGCCCAGGTGGTCGAGGACGAAGACCAGGTCCGGGACCTCGGCGGCGGCGCGTGCGGCGGCACGCAACTGGTGCGGCAGAACGACCAGGTCGTACGCCAGTCCGGCCGACGCCACGGCGCGCAGGCCGCGCAGCACGGAGGGTCGGGTCAGCCAGTCCGGGTCCGGCTCGGCCTGGACCTGGTGGCGGATTCCGGCGAGGTACCGGCCACCCGGCAGCTCGCGCAACCGGGCCAGCCGCTCCGCGACGTCCGGCAGGGTGAGATCGACCCAGCCGACGACGGCGCCGATGAGGTCGTGCTCCTCCGCGACGGCCAGCAGCTCGGGGGTCTCGTCGGCGACCGTGACGGTCTGGACGAGGACCGTGGCGCCGACCCCGGCCTCCTGTGCGAGCGGGGCCAGGTCCGACACCGAGAAGTCACGGCGCAGCGGAGCGAGGTCCGGGCCGTTGATCCACTCCTGGTCGCGCACGGTCAGGTCCCAGACGTGGTGGTGCGCGTCGACGCGCTGCGAGGCGGTGCTCATGGGTGCGTGTCAGCTCCTCGGCTGTCCGGTTCGACGATGACGATGTGCAGGACGCGGGGGCCGTGCACTCCTTCGACCCGCTCCAGCTCGATGTCGCTGGTCGCGGACGGCCCCGAAACGAACGTCAGCGGGCAGCACGGGTCGAGACCGCGCAGTGCTGTGGGCACGTCCGGGGCGATCTGCGCGGACCGCAGCACGCAGAGGTGGAAGTCGGGGAGCAGGGTGAGGGCGCGCCTGCCCTGACCGGGGCCCGCGTCCAGGACCAGGGTGCCGGTCTCGGCGACGGCCAGGGCGCAGGTGGTGAGGGCCCCGTCCGCGGCGTCGAGCTGCGCGGGCCGCAGGGGAGGGTCGTCCTCGAGTCGCTGCCAGGTCCGGCGCGCGGGCAGCCACGCCTCGGGGAAGCCGTGCGGGACGACGAGGCGGGCCGGGGACCGGGCCGCGAGGGCGGCGCCGATGGCTGCGGACGCCTCGGACTCCGTGGTCCGGGTGACGGCGGCGCGGTACTCGGCGGCCCGCTCGGCGAAGAGCGCCACGGGGTCGGGCGGGTGGCGCACCACGGGGCTCCGGCGGTCGGCCGGTGCTGCTTCTGCCCCTTCGTCCTCGGGTACGTCACGCAGAGCGCCCGCGATCCGGGTGAGGATCTCCTGTCGGCTGCTCATTGGCCCGGCCGCCGGTGCGTACGGCGCCACCAGGCGCGGAACGTCTCGCGCGGGGGTGCGGCGGTGTCGCGGCTGGCGGACCAGCGAGCGAGCGGGCCGGGGAGGCGGCGCAGGACGCCGCGCCGGGCCAGCACGCGACCGCCGAGCGCCGCGGCCCGCTGTGCCCACGCCAGTGCGCGCGGAGAAGCCAGCGTGGTGGCGGCGGCCTTCATGACCAGGGCCTCCGGGCTGGGCAGGGGCCCCCTCTTCGACTCGACGGCCCGGGCACGGAGGTGGAGCAGCACCTCCGGAATGTCGATCTTCACTGGGCAGGCGTCGTAGCAGGCGCCACACAGGGTCGAGGCGAAGGGCAGTGACGGCGCGTGCTCGATCCCGGCGAGCTGCGGGGTGAGCACGGCGCCGATGGGGCCGGGGTAGGGCGAACCGTAGGCGTGGCCGCCGGTGCGCTCGTAGACCGGGCAGACGTTCAGACATGCCGAGCAGCGGATGCAGGCGAGTGCCTGACGGCCGACGGTGTCGCGCAGGGTCGCGGTGCGGCCGTTGTCGAGGAGGACGAGGTGGAAGTCCCGGGGGCCGTCGCCGTCGTGGGTTCCGGTCCACATCGAGGTGTACGGGTTCATCCGCTCGCCGGTGGCGGAGCGGGGCAGCAGTTGGAGGAAGACGTCCAGGTCGGCGAAGGTCGGCAGCACCTTCTCGATGCCCATGACGGTGATGAGCGTCTCGGGGAGCGTGAGGCACATGCGGCCGTTGCCCTCGGACTCGACGACGACCACGGTGCCGGTGTCGGCGCAGGCGAAGTTGGCGCCGGAGACCGCGACCCTGGCGCGCAGGAACCTCTCCCGCAGGTGGAGGCGGGCGGCCTCGGCCAGGGCGGCCGGGTCGGCGGTCAGGTTCTCGGGGGCGGGTCTCCCCCACTGGCCCATGGTGGTGGTGAACAGCTCGCGGATCTCGGTGCGGTTCTTGTGGATGGCGGGCACGAGGATGTGCGAGGGGCGGTCGTCGGCGAGTTGCACGATGAGCTCGGCGAGGTCGGTCTCGTACGCGGTGATGCCCGCCGCGGACAGCGCCTCGTTCAGCCCGATCTCCTGGGTGGCCATCGACTTGACCTTGACCACCTCCCGTTCCCCGGTCGCCCGCACCAGCTCGGTGACGATGCGGTTGGCCTCGGCGGCGTCGGCCGCCCAGTGCACCGTGCCGCCCGCCCGCTCGACGGACTCCTCCAGCCGCAGCAGATGGGTGTCGAGGTGACGCAGCGCCGCCCGCTTGACCGCGGCGCCGGCGGTGCGCAGGTCCTCCCAGTCGTCCAGCTCGCCCACGGCGGCCAGTCGCCTGCTCCGGATGGTCGTGGTCGCCCTGCGCAGGTTCTCCCGCAGTTGGGGGTCGCCGACCGCGGTGCGTGCGGCGACGGGGAAGTGGGGGGTGCCCAGCCAGACGACGCCGGGCGGTTCGTTCTTCGCGGTGCGGGTCATCGTTCCGCTCCTTCGGTGGCGGCCAGTATCTCGGCGAGGTGCCGGGTGCCGATCCCCGTCCGCAGCCGGGAGAGGCCGCCGCCGATGTGCAGGAGGCAGGAGCTGTCCGCCGCGCACAGCACGTCGGCGCGGCTGGCGCTCACCTGCCGGACCTTGTCGGCGAGCATCGCGGCGGAGACCTCGGCGTTCTTCAGAGCGAACGTGCCGCCGAAGCCGCAGCAGCTCTCCGCCTCCGGCAGTTCGACGAGTTCGATCCCGCGGACGGCGCGCAGCAGCCGCAGGGGGCGGTCGCCGGTGCGCAGCATCCGCAGGGAGTGGCAGGTGGGGTGGTACGTGACGCGATGGGGGAAGTACGCGCCGACGTCGGTGACGCCGAGCACGTCGACGAGGAACTCGGAGAGCTCGTGGACCCGCGGTGCCAGCCGATCGACCGCGGCGGCAAGTTCGGGCTCGCCGTACTGGACGGCGAGCGTGCGGTGGTGTTCGCGGACCATCCCGGCGCAGGACGCGGAGGGGGTCACGACGGCGTCGTAGCCGGCGAAGGCGTCGGCGAAGCCGCGCACCAGCGGCAGTGCCTCGGGCCGGTAACCGGTGTTGAAGTGCATCTGGCCGCAGCAGGTCTGCGCCCGCGGGAAGTCCACACGGTGGCCGAGCCGTTCCAGGAGCGCCACGACGGCCTTCCCGGTCTGCGGGTACAGCGTGTCGCAGAGGCACGTGACGAACAGGGCGATCCGCACGTCTACTCCTTCCCCGGAACGGGCACGGCCGGCGGGAGCAGCCCTGTCGCGTGCAGTTCGTCCCACACCCGCGGGGGCACCGCACGCTGGAACAGGGCCGCCGTGTCCTGGACCTCCTCCACCGACCGCGCCCCGGTCAGCACCGACACGACCGCGGGATGGCCGAGGGGGAAGTGCAGGGCAGCCGCCCGCAGCGGCACGCCGTGGGCCTCGGTGACCTCGGCACTCGCCCGTGCCCGGTCCAGCAGGTGCCGCGGGGCCACCCCGTAGTCGTAGGTGGCGCCAGGTGCCGCGGGGTCGGCCAGCAGGCCGGAGTTGTAGATCCCCCCGATGATCACGCTGGTGCCCCGGGCGGCGGCGGCCGGCAGCAGGTCGTCCAGGGCGGGCTGCTCCAGCAGGGTGTAGCGGCCGGCACACAGCACCACGTCCACGTCGGTGTCCTCGACGAAGCGGGTGAGCATGGCGGACTGGTTCATCCCGGCTCCGATGGCGCGCACCACACCCTCGTCGCGGAGCCGCTCCAGTGCCGGGTACGCCTCGCCAAACGCCTGTTCGGCATGCTCGTCGGGATCGTGGATCAGGGCGATGTCCACGTGGTCCAGGCCCAGCCGGACGAGGCTGTCCTCGAGCGAGCGGCGGACGCCGTCGGAGCTGAAGTCCCACACCCGCCGGTGGGTGGCGGGCACGGAGAAGCCGTGCGCCCGGTCGTCGCCGTGGGCGGCGCCGGGGATCGGCTCCAGCACGCGTCCAACCTTGGTGGACACCGTGTACTCCGCCCGCGGCCTGCCGCGCAGGGCGACGCCGAGCCGGCGTTCGGACACGCCCAGGCCGTAGTGCGGGGCGGTGTCGAAGTAGCGGATGCCCGCATCCCACGCGGCCTCGATCGTCGCGATCGCCTCGTCCTCGGCGACCTCGCTGTAGAGGCCCGCGATGGCCGCCGTGCCGAACCCGAGGCGGGTGACGGCGACACCGCTGCCACCCAGGACGGCACGGCGCGTGGCGGGGGCGGCGGGGGGCGTGGGGCCGCTCATCGCTGCCCCGCCGGGCGCAGCCGCAGCCCCTGCATGCCGCCGTCCACCGCCAGCGCGGTGCCGGTGACCGAGGCCGCGGACGGGCTCGCCAGGTAGACCACTGCGCCCGCCACCTCGTCAGCCGTCACCAGCCGGCCCAGGGGCTGCCGGGCCTCGAGCGCGGCCCGTTCCGCCGCGGGATCGGCGGCCTGGTCGAGCAGCCTGCCGACCCAGGGGGTGTCCGCGGTGCCCGGGTTGACGCAGTTCACGCGGATGCCTTCCCGTACGTGGTCGGCGGCCATGGCCAGCGTCAGCGACAGCACCGCTCCCTTGCTCGCGCTGTACAGAGCACGCCGCGGCAGGCCGGCGGTGGCCGCGATGGAGCACACGTTCACGATCGACGCGGCGCCCGGCCTGGCTGCCGCCGCGTGCCGCAGCAGCGGCAGCGCGGCCCTGGTCGTCCGGACCACACCGAGCACGTTCACGTCCAGGACCCGGTGCCACTCGGCGTCCGCGTGGTCCTCCACCGTGCCGACCGCACCGATGCCCGCGTTGTTGACCAGGATGTCGAGGCCGCCGAGGTCGTCGGCGGCCTCGGTGACCGCCGCACGCACGGAGGCGTCGTCGGCGACGTCGGCCTGGTAGCCGCGCAGCGGTGCGGGCAGTCCCCGCGGTGCCAGGTCGAGGACGGCTACCTCCGCGCCGCGCAGGGTCAGCAGCCGGGCTGTGGCCAGCCCGATACCGGAGGCGCCGCCCGTCACCAAGGCCCTGAAACCAGCCAGATCCTTCATCGGTGCCGGTTCTCCTTCCGGCCGGCGGCCCGGAAGTCGCCGTCGGGGAAGCGGATGTCGTAGGTGTCCAGGGCGGTGACGGTCGTTGCGGGGCGCTCCCGGCCGGAGGCGGCAGGACGCGGCGGGTCGGTCACGGGTGGTTCTCCTTGCGGTCGCGGGCCGGTTGTGCGGCTCGTGTGAGGGACGGTGGTACGGCGGTGGCTCATGCCGCTCGGCTACTCCATGAGGAAGACCTGTTCCATGGGCGTCCACCAGTCGCCGGGAGCGGCCTCCTCGACGGGTTGCTGGCAGGGGTCGGTGCGTTCCCACCACTCCCGGGTGTGCTCGTCGGCGGCCATCCGGGCGAGGTCCGCCGCCAGGTCGTCGCCGTGGTACTCGAAGTAGCTGAAGAGCCGGTCGCCGAGGAGGTGGATCGAGTAGTTCGCGATGTGGCAGCGGCGGAGCGTGTCGAGCACCGGCTGGGGAACATTGCGGTGCAGCTCGCGGTACTCGTCGAGCTTCTCCGGGCGGACACGGATGACCTGCGCGACGCGTTTCATGGGGTCATGCGTCCCTTCTCCACGGCCGCTTCCGGCGCGGGCCTGTCGTGGATGAGGCGGATGATCCGCTGGCTCATCCGTTCGTAGTCGTGGTCGTTGGCGACCTGGCCGCGGACGCGGTGCCCGGCCATGACGACCACGCGGTCGGCGAGCGTCACCATCTCGCCGAGATCGCTGCTGATCAGCACGATGGGCATGCCGTCACGGGCCAGCTCCCAGAGCAGTTCGTGGAAGGCGTGCTTGGTGCGGACGTCCACGCCCACGGTGGGCTCGTCGACGATGAGCAGTCTGGTGTCGGTGGCCAGCCATTTCGCGAGGCTGACCTTCTGCTGGTTGCCGCCGGACAGTTCGCCGGCGTTCTGGCCCAGCCGGGCGAGCCGGATGCCGAGCCGGTCGACCAGGTCCTGGGCGACGGCCTGTTCGCGCTTCGAGGAGACCTGGCCGAGGGCTCCGGCGAGCTTCCGCCACACGGTCACCGCGATGTTCCGCGTGATGGGTTGGTCGAGGAAGACCCCTTCTTCCTTGCGGTTCTCCGTCAGGTAGCCGATGCCGTAGCGGTGGAGGGCCTGGCGGGGCGAGGAGATGCTCGCCGGCTCGCCGTGCACCCGCACCTCGCCGGAGTGAACCCGGTCGAGTCCGAGCACGGCCTTGACCAGTTCGCTGCGTCCCGCGCCCACCAGTCCGTAGAGACCGACGATCTCTCCCGTGGCGACGTCGAAGGAGACGTCCTCGTGACCGGCGGCGGTGGCGATGCCGGTGAGGCTGAGTGCGGCGGGCCCGGACGCGTCGACGGTGCGGGGCGTGAAGGCGGTGGCCGCGTGGGCACGGCCCACCATGAGGCTGACGATGTCGTCGTGGGTGTGCTCGGACAGGGGCGCGGACTCCAGGACGGAACGGCCGTCACGCAGGACCGTGACGGTGTCGCAGAGGGCGAAGACCTCCTCCAGCTTGTGACTGACGAAGACCACACAGGTCCCCCGGGCCGTCAGCCGTCGGATCACCTCGAACAGCCGCTCCGCCTCGCCCGGCGAGAGGGACGCGGTCGGCTCGTCCAGGAGCAGGACGCGGCTGTCGGTGTGGAGGGCCTTGGCGATCTCCACCAGTTGCTGTTGGGCCACCGACAACTCACGGACGGGCAGGCGCGGGTCGAGGTCGAGGCCGAGTTCCTGGAGGCAGTCGCGGGCGGGCCCGATCATCGCCGCGGGGCTGATGAGCCCGCGGCGGGCGGGTGGCTGCTGGAGGGTGATGTTCTCGGCGACCGAGAAGCCCGGAATGACGTTGCGCTCCTGGTGCACGACGCCGATGCCGAGCCGGCCGGCCTCCAGCGGTGAGCGGAGGTGCACCTCGTCCCCCTGCCAGCGCAGCCGGCCGCCGTCCGGCGCGTGGACACCGGTCAGCACTTTGATGAGCGTCGACTTGCCGGCCCCGTTCTCGCCGAGCAGCGCGTGCACCGTGCCTGCCTGGAGGCGTAGCCCCACCTGGTCGAGGGCGCGTACGCCGGGAAAGACCTTGACGATGTCCTCACATGCGAGGAGCGGCTCGCTCACTGGGCACCTCCGGTGCCGGCCAGGAGGCTGTCCGCGGCGGGCGCGGTGCCGCCGCCGGTGGGCGCGGTCGGGGTTCGCCGGTTCTTGCCGGCCCTTTCGAGGTGCCCCTGGTGCAGCCGGCCGCCGACGACGGTGCCCAGCATGACCAGTCCGATGAGGAAGTTGACCCAACTGGGGTCGAGCGAGAACTCGGCCCGTGCCGCGTCGATGAGCCGCATCACGAAGGCCGCCAGCACGGTGCCGAGAACGGCCACGGACCCGCCGGTGAGCGCGACGCCCCCGATGATCGGGGCGGCGAAGCTGGGCAGCAGCCAGTCGCCGCCGACGCTGCGGTTGACGCCGGGCAGCGACGCGGTGGCGGTCAGCGCGGCGAGGCCGATGAGCAGCCCGGACAACGTGTGGGCGAGGACTGTCTGCCGGTCCGTGGAGATGCCCGACAGCCGTGCCGCCAACGGGTTGCCGCCGGCCGCGAGGAGGCGGCGGCCGGCGGTGGCGCGGTAGAGGAAGGCCGCCAGCAACACGGCCGTGACCAGCGCCACGAGGAAGACCAGTGGGAGGTTGAGGGGGGCGGCGCGGCCGAGGTCGCGCAGCGTCGAGGAGTAGCCGTCGACGGTACGGGTCCCGGTCAGCCGGTACTGGGCGCCCAGCAGGATGGTCATGGTGCCCAGCGTGACGATGAAGCCGTTGATCTGGGTGGCCACGATGAACACCCCGGTGAGCAGGCCGATCAGGGTGGCAGAGAGGACCCCCGCCGGCACCGCCAGAGCCGCGGGCACCCCCGCGTCGGCCATCAGCACCCCCATCAGACAGGCGGTGAAGCCACCGAGGGCGCCGACGGCGAGGTTGAGCTGCCCCACGCACAGGACGACCATCTGGGCCAGGCCGATGAGGATGGGGGTGGCCAGGTACTGCAGGAAGGTGCGTACGGAGGGGCCTTCGAAGAAGGAACCGGACGAGGCCACGCCGAGTGCGAGGTAGCCGATGACGACGACACACAGCAGCGTCATGGCGGTGGAGCGGGAGAAGCGCCGCAGGGCCGGCACCGCGCCGGCGCTCCGGCTTCGGATCGCGATCACGTGGAGCGCACCACCTTGCGGTAGGAGAGGACGTTGCGCACCCGGTCGGCCGAGAGGGCGAGCAGCAGGACACAGCCGAGGTAGATGTTCAGGCTCTCCAGGCCCACGCCCAGGAGGTCGAGCCCCTTGCGGATCACTGCGACGAGCGACGTGCCGAGCAGGGCTCCGACCACGGAGACGACACCGCCGGTGAGCAGGGTCCCGCCGAGCACGGCCCCGAGGAACGAGGGCAGCATGAAGTCGTCGCCGATGGAGGCGCGGAAGGTGCCGGTGCCGGCGGCGGCCATGAACCCGGCGAGCGCGGCCAGCAGCCCCGACAGGGCGTGCGCCGTGACGACGCGCCGCTTGGTGGGGATGCCGGACAGCTCGGCCGCGGCCGGGTTGGCGCCGGTGAGCAGCAGTTCCCTGCCGATGCGGGTGCAGGAGTACAGAAAGCCGAGCGCGATCAGGGCGAGTACCGTGAACTGGGCGATCTGCGGTATCGCGGGCGAGCCGCACACGGGGCCCACGCAGATGTCGGCGAGGGAGTAGGCGCGCAACTCGTCGAGGCCGGCGGGGGTGGACGTGAACGCGGCGTTCTCGGTGAGCGCGGAGTAGGCCAGGGACACCAGGCCCAGCAGGGCGAAGTCCATGGCGAGGGTGACCACGAAGGAGCCCACTCCGGTGCGGGCGATGATCCAGCCGGTCAGCGCGCCGATCGCGGCCCCGGCCGCCAGGCAGAGCAGCAGCCCCAGAGGCAGCGGGAGGCCGAGCCGGTCGTAGCCGAAGCCGGCGAACAGCGCGCCGAACGCGGCCATCCGGCCCACCGCGAGGTTCATGTGCCCGACGGACAGCACGACCATCTGCGCCAGCGCGACGACGGTGAGCGTCGAGATGTCGCGCAGCAGGGGGAAGAGCACGAGCCTGGCGTCGAAGAACGCCGGGCGCAGCGCCCCGAACAGCAGGGCCAGGCCGATGGTCAGGACCAGCAGGCCCAGCCGCTGGTTGACCCAGAACGGCAGCCGGTCCGAGGTGCGGGGAGGGGTCTGGGGCTCCTCGGTGCCCGCGTCCGGTGCCACGGCGGCGGTCCTCATGCCACGGTCCGGTCGTCGAGGGCGTCGGCGTCCCAGTCGATGCCGATACCGGGCTCGTCCGGTGCGACCGCCCGGCCCTCGCGGAAGGCGAGTTCTGTCCGGGTGACGGCGCGCAGTTGCGGGATGTGTTCGACGTACATGCCGTTGCTGACCGCGGCGACCAGGCTGACGTGGAGTTCCATCAGGAAGTGCGGGCAGACCATGACGTTGTGTGCCTCGGCCAGGTGTGCGACCTTCAGCCAGGGGGTGATGCCGCCGACCCGGGCCACGTCGACCTGCACCACGGAGACGGCACCGGCTTCCAGGTAGGCGCGGAACTGCATCGGCGAGTACAGCGACTCGCCCACGGCGAGCGGAATCCCGCTGGCCGCGGCGAGCCGGGCATGGCCGCTGACGTCGTCCGCGGGAAGCGGCTCCTCGAGCCAGAACGGGGAGTAGGGCGCGAGTGCGGCGGCGAGCCGGACCGCCGAGGACGCGCTCTGGGACTGGTTGGCGTCGGTCATGATGTGCATGGCGGGGCCGACGGCCTCGCGGACGGCGCGCAGCCGCTCGGCGTCCTCCGCCGGGTTCGGCTTGCCGACCTTGATCTTCACCCCGGACCAGCCGGACCGCTGTGCGCGCACAGCCGATGCGACGAGTTCCTCCGTGGGCAGGTGGAGCCAGCCGCCTTCGGTGTCGTAGACGGGCACCTCCTGCCGGTGGCCACCGGCCAGCCGCCAGAGCGGCTCGCCCGCGCGCTTGCAGCGCAGGTCCCACAGTGCCGTGTCGACCGCGGCGAGGGCGAGGGAGGTGATGGCGCCGGTGGTGGTCGCCCGGGTCAGGGCGAACAGCCGCTGCCAGAGGGCCTCCACGTTGCGCGCGTCCAGGCCGGGCAGGACGGGCAGGAGGTGGTCCCGCAGGAGGGCGAGCACCGAGGTGCCCCCGGTGCCGATGGTGTACGCGTAGCCGGTGCCCTCCTGGCCGTCCACCGTGGTGATGTCGACGAGGATGGTCTCTTGCTTGACGAAGGACTGCACCGCGTCGGTGCGGTCCTTCTCCACCGCGATGTCGGCCAGCCTGGCCGTGGCGGTCGTGATGATGCTCATGTGGTGGCGTGGCTTTCTGTGTCCGGTTCGTCGACCGCGGTCAGCCGCAGGACAGCAGCTCGTCCGCGAACTGCTTCTTGAGCTCGTCGGTCTTGGCCTGCCTGTCCCGGTCGTAGCCGGCGACGTTCTCCTTGGTGACGACGAACGAGCCGGAGTCGACCACCTGGCCCGGGGTGGTCATCACGCACTGCTCGGTCTGGAGCAGCGCGAGGGCCCAGGCGCCGATCTCCGCCTGGCCGGCGGGGTTCTGCACGACGGTGGCGCTGACCGAGCCGTCCTTGATCGAATCGAGGATCTTCGCGTCGTCGTCGATGGCCACCACCTTGGCCCGCGAGCCCGAGTTCTTCACTGCCTCGGCTGCGGCGACCGCCGGGTTGTAGGCGGTGGTGACGATGCCGTCGATCTCCTGCCCCTTCGCGGCGAGGAGGTCGGCGACTGCCTTCTGCGCGGTCTGTAGGTCTTTGTCGATGTCGGTGATAGTCTGCAGCAGTTTCACCTTGCCGCCGGACTCCTGCACCGCCTTCTCCACGCCCTTGATCCGCAACTGGGTGTTGGCGTCGACGTTGTTGCCGGTGAGATGGACGAGGGTGCCCTCGCGGCCCATCGCGTCGATGCTCGCCTGGGCAGCCTTGTAGGCGGCGAGTTCGACATCTGTGGAGAGGCAGAAGTCGGCCTTGTTCGTGGGGCCGGCCGGACACGAGCCGAGGGACGCCACGGCGAAACCCTGCGACTTGAGGTCGGAGAACGTGGTGTTGATGTCGGTGGGTGACACGCCGAACACCCCGAACGCGTTGTACCCGCGAGCCGCGAGGGTGGACAGCAGGTTGTTCTGCTTCTGCTGGTCCCACTCGGCCGTCTCATCGACGACGACGTCGCCGAGGCCGTACGTCTTCTCCGCGTCGGCCCCGGTCTTCTTCCACGGCTGGAAGTAGGGGTGCGCGCCGCCCGGAACCAGCGCGACCTTCGTCCCCGACCCATCCGCCAGCTCCGCCGTCCCACTGCCCGGCCGCGCCGCGGCGGCCCGCTGTTCGTCGGGCTCGTCGGAGTTCTTGACGGTGCACGCGGCGGCGCCTGACAGGAGGACGGCGGCCACCGCCGCGCCCCCCAGGCGTCTGAGAACGGTCCCGTAGTACATCCCAGCCTCCGCAAATCAGATACGATTTTTGTCCTCGCGATGCTGCGCCACCCCGGCACCTCCCGTCAACCCCTGCGGCAAAATGCCTGCAAGAAGGCGCTTTCTGTGTACTTCAGAACGTCCCAGCAAGGGGCTTGACTGTCCACTATCAGGACAGAATCATATACGAAACTTCGTCAACTCCTATGAGGGAGGCAGTTCTGATGCGTTCCATGAGAACGCGCCTGTCGGTGGTCATCGCGGCACTGGGCCTGCTGGCGGGCGGCGTGACCCACGCCGGCGCGGCACCGGCCGCGAGTGAGGTACCCCCGGGCAGCGAACTCCGCAACCTGGTGTTCGGCGCGTCATCGACCCAGAGCAGCACCGACTACAACGGCGCCGCAGCCCGGGCCGCCGACGGCAACCGCTACGGGGACTTCACCGGCGGCTCCGTCACCCATACCTCCCAGGAAGCCGAGCCCTACTGGCAGACAGACCTGGGGGCGTCCAAGAGGCTCGACAAGGTGGTCGTCTGGAACCGCACGGACTGCTGCGTGGACCGGCTGTCCAACTTCTGGGTGATCGCCTCCGACACCCCCATCACCGCTCGCAGCCTCGAGGAGGCGCGCACGCGGCGCGGGGTCACGGCGACCCGCGTGGCCGCGCTCTCCGGCCCGTCCGTCGAGGTGGCCTTCGACCGGTCCGCCCGCTACCTCCGCATCCAGCTCGAAGGCACCGACTACCTGTCGCTCGCGGAGGTCGAAGCGTTCGGCGACGAGGTGATCTCGCCGTCGGCCCGCGCGCAGCAGTGGGTGCAGGACAACCGGTTCGGGATGTTCCTGCACTACAACATGTCGACATATGTGAACAAGCAGTGGGCGGAACCGACTGCCTCACCGGCGCTCTTCAACCCGGACGCGCTCAGTCCACGGCAGTGGGCGCGTTCCATGAAGGACGCCGGGATGACTTTCGGCGTGCTCACCGCCAAGCACCACGACGGGTTCGCGCTCTGGGACAGCGAGCTGTCCGACCACGACGTGGCGGCGAGCCCTTACAAGGACGGAAACGGCGACGTCATCCGCGAGTACGTCGACGCCATGCGCGCCGAGGGCCTCAAGGTGGGCCTGTACTTCTCGATCTGGGACCGGCACAACGGCGACAGCACGAAGGTCGTCCAGAACCAGCTCCGCGAACTCCTCACCGAGTACGGCCAGATCGACTACCTCTGGTTCGACGGCTGGGGCTGGCACGTCCCCTACTCACAGATCCCCTACCAGCCGGTCCGGGACATGATCCGCAGGATCTCCCCGAACACCGTGGTCGCCAACAACGACCACCGCGGCACTCTGCTCACCACGGACGTCATCATCTACGAAGTCCCCGTCGAGGGCATGCCGCCGGCCACCAACGCCCGGCCGATCGACGCCAGCGACACCATGGACACCAACAGAACCTGGTTCAACACCACCTCGACGGGTGAGCCCCGCTCGACCGCCGACATCACCGACAACCTGGCCAAGGCCACCGCCGGCAACGCGCTGTTCCTGCTCAACGTCGGCCCGGACAAGTCCGGACGCATTCCACAGAACTACGTCGAGCGCCTCAAGGAGGTCGGCGCCGCCTCCTGACCGCCGGGGGCACCGTTCACCACCTGCCCCATCCCGATGGCCGTGCCCCGACCAGGCATCCCGCCGGTCGGGGCACGCCGACCCCAGGGTTCCCCCAGCGCCGGGCGTCAGGCGCCGTCAGCGCGGCAGGGGGACGGCCGTGGACCGCGTCAGTGGATCGTGAGGAGCTCGAGCAGACGGTCCCGGTCGACCTCCAGGACGATCTCGACAGGGGGCCGGTCGGTCCGGGTGTCGCACCAGTCGACGGCGGTCAGGCCGTGGGCGAGGCCGCCGGGACCGTAGCCGACGCAGACCCGGTGGTGCTCGGCCCCGGTGACGACGCCCGGGTCGAGGGCGACGGCCATGGCCAACGGGTCGGCGCGCAGGTAGGCGGGGCGGCCCGCGTAGCCGGGATCGGTGGCGAAGCGGTTCTCGACGATGCGCCGCAGCACGCCGGCGGCCCGGCCGTCGCCCGCGAAGAACCCCGCGAACTCGGCCGGGGTGAAGCAGTGGGCGAGCGTCGTCTCCCAGGAGACGAGGGTGAGCCGGGGGAAGCTCGCCAGGACCAGATCGGCCGCCGCCGGGTCGGCGCCGAAGTTGAACTCCGCGTTGAGGGTGAGGTTGCCGCGACCGTGGATGGCGCCGCCCATCACGACCACCCGGTCAAGCAGCTCGGGCAGGCGCGGCTCCAGTCGGACGGCAAGGGCGACGTTGGTGAGGGGCCCGAGCGCGACGACCGTGGTCCCACCCGGGTGCCGACGGGCGGCGTCGATCAGTGTGAGGGCCGCCGGTGCCGCGCGTTCGGGTACGTCGGGCACGGCCCAGCGGGGCAGGTCGCCGAGCCCGTCGGCGCCGTGGATGTCGGCGGCGCGCACGGTCGGCCCGGCGATCGGTCCGGCCGCGCCCCGGTGCACGGGGGTCTCGGCCGCCGCCCCGCCGTACGCACCGAGCAGCCAGCGGGCGTTGGCGGTGACGGTGTCGATGTCCACGTTGCCCGCGACCGTGCAGACCGCGGCGACCGGGAGCCGGGGGCGCGTGGGGGAGGGCGTCAGCGCCATGGCCAGCGCGTGGGCGTCGTCGAGCCCGGGATCGGTGTCGATTACCAGCACGGTCACAGCGGCTCCCAGGGAGGTGGTCAGCGGGCAGCGAAAGGCTGTCCCGGGGCGGACGTCACGGTGCGGCACTCGCGGTGCGGGAACGTCGCGGTGCACCAGGCGGCCGTCGAGCCGGCGGTACCGCAACATGGAGAGCTCCGGCTCGCGCTCCACCCGCTCGACGGAGAGGTGGACGCCGAGCCTGGTGAGTGAGTCGAGGAGGACACCCGTGATCGCCTGGGCGAGCGGAGCACCGGGGCAGTAGTGCTCCCCGGCGCCGAAGCTGAAGGAACGGGGTGTCCTGCCCCGCCGCCGCAGCTCCAGTGGTTCCGGGTAGTGGTCGGGGTCGAAGTTGGCCGTGCCGAGACACAGGACGATCCCGTCGCCGACGTCGAGCCGGTGCGGGCCGACCGTCACCGGGCGACGGGCGTAGCGGCTCGCGAACCGGAACGGGGTCGCCAGGCGAACCACTTCCTCCAGCACCGTCTGGCGGGGCGACTCCGCGAGCACGCCGCCGGTCACCCGCTCCCCCACGAGGCACAGGGCCGTCACGGTCGGCTCGTAGGCACCGGTGACGATCTGGGTGAGCAGGGCCGTCGCGACGTCGGGTCCGAGCGTGTCGTCCTCCCACAGCTCGGCGAGTCCGGCGACGAACGCCGAGGGGGGCCCGGCCGGCGCGGTGCGCAGCCAGTCGCGCAACGCGTCAATCACCTCGAGTGCGGCGTCGATCCGCGCCATCTCGATCCGGGGCGTGGCCAGTTCGTTCATGACGACGCCGCCGAGCTCGATCAGCCGGTCGGCGCCGGCTCGGCCCGTGAGGGCCACGACGGCCTCACGTGCCAGCGGACGTGCGACCCTCTCCATCCCGTCGAACGTGCCCGCCCGGGACTGGTTGAGCCGATGAGCGACGAGTCGTTCACAGGAGCTGGGGAGCCCCGGCGTGACCACGTCACGGAGCAGTCGTATCGCGGCGCGTCGGAGGCGCCGGTGACGGTCTCCGTCGGAGAAGACCGGCCAGTGGGCGTAGAAGTCCCTGAGTGCCTCACGTCGTTCCCGGTCCTCCTCGGTGAGTGCCCCGTTCCTGCGGTCAGCCGCGCGTTCGCTCCAGAAGTGGTCGCTGGCCAGCACCTGCCTGACGTCGCGCGCCACGGAACGCGTAGAGGGCGCGCGTCCCCGGTTCCCACTGGAAGGGGCAGCCCCCGGCTGCCTCGGCGAGAGCCGCTGCCGGGTCGTGCGAGCTGAAGTCACCGAACACGTCGAGCATCGGTTCCCCCCATGCCCGGCACCGGGGCCGCGTCGTCCCCGCGCTTGACGGCCGACCTCGTCCGGTTCGAGACGTGGAACATCATCGCTGTGCGGTCCCAGCTCGGAACGGCGTCCGCCATGACGTCCACACCGATGACCCGGTCGAAGTGACGGGCGAGCGCGGCGGTCTGCGCGCCGTCCCCACAGCCGACGTCGATGACGGGCAGGGACGGATCGAGGACACTGCCGAACAGATCCAGGTGAGCGTGCGCAACGTAGTTCGGGTCCACGTCCCAGGGCGATGCCCCCGGGGATTCGTGGAGATCGGTCCAGAAACTGTCCCAGATAGGCTCGAAGCGGCTCATTCCCGGTTCCCTTGCGGTAGGCGGCCACGGGTCATCGCTGGAGTTCACGGTGGGTGCAGCCGGTAGCGTCCACCCGATCGTTCGTCAGCCCCAGCCGAGGTGTAAAGGCGAGTAGGCAGGGTTTGTCGGGTTCGGCCGACATCCACGGTCCTTACCCCCGTCCGCGGACGGCCTCGAGGTGGCGCCCGGCGCCACCGGCCGGAACCCCTCCCCGGCGTCAGGCCGCCCCGCGCAGGGCCCGGGACAGACCGAGCGCCGCGGTGCGCACGGCCGGGGCGAGGCGCCCCGGCTGGTAGCGGCTGACGGGGACGGCGACGGACAGCGCGGCCACCGCCGCACCCCCGGCGAACACGGGCGCCGCGATGCAGCTCACGCCGAGGACCGCCTCCTGTTCCTCGTAGGCGAGGCCGGCGACCTGGGCCTGTTCGACGGCGGTGCGCAGCCGGGCGGGGTCGGTCAGCGAGTACGGGGTCAGCCGCGGGAGCGGGGCGGCGAGCACCCCTTCGACGAGGTCCTGGCCGGCGAACGCCAACAGCGCCTTGCCCACCCCGGTGCAGCTCAGCGGCAGACGGCCGCCGACGCGGGAGGGCAGGACCAGTGCGTCGTGGCCGTGTATCCGCTCCACGTACACCACCTCGTGGCCCTCCCTGATTCCCAGGTGGACGGTCTCCCTGGTGGCTTCGAACAGGTCCTGGAGGAACGGCAGGGCCGTCTCCCGCAGGTCCAGGCGCCGCGGCACCAGCATGCCGAGTTCGAAGAGCTTCCCGCCGAGCTGGTAGGTGTCCCCGTGCCGGTCGAGCAGTCCGAGCCGCACCAGGTCGGCGGCCAGCCGGTGCACCGTGGTCTTGGACAGCCCGGTGTGCGCGGTGAGGTCCGCTAGGCGGTACGACTGGCCGGGATCACGGAAACACTCCAGCAGTGATACCGATTTGTCTAGCATGTTGCCGGTGGAGCTGTTCCGTGTCATGGAACGAAGTTTGGCCCAGGCGCAGCGCGGCGTCTATACCCGAAGGACCCGGCGCGCTCCCACCGGTCGGACGCGCCCACCCCCACACCCAGCTCCCGGAGGTCCCGCGTGTCCACGTCCCGCATCCGCCCCCTCCCGACCCACCGGCGGTCCCCATGACCGCCACGGAACCGACCGACCCGGTCCGGGCGGCGGCCGAGGCCCTCGCCCGGGCAGCCGAGACCGGCGTTCCCTGCTCCCCTGTCCGTGACCGGTTCGCGCCCGCGGACGTCGCGGCGGCCTACGCCGTGCAACGGGTCAACGTCCAGCGGCGGGTGGCCCGGGGGCACCGGGTGGTGGGCCGCAAGATCGGCCTGACCTCTCCGGCCGTGCAGCGGCAGCTCGGGGTGGACCAGCCCGACTACGGGGCCCTGCTCTCCGACATGGCCGTGCTCGACGGCGGGGTGGTCCCCGGCGGACGGCTCCTCCAGCCGAAGGTCGAGGCCGAGGTCGCCCTGGTCCTGGGGGCGGACCTGCCGCACCGGGGGACCACCGCGGCGGACGTGCTCAGGGCGGTGGAGTTCGCGCTGCCCGCACTGGAGGTCGTTGACAGCCGGATCGCCGACTGGGACATCAGCCTGGTGGACACGGTGGCCGACAACGCCTCGTCGGGCCTGTTCGTCCTCGGCGGCACACCCGTGCCCCTCACCTCGATCGACCTGCGCGACGTCCGGATGACCCTGGACCGGAACGGCGACCTGGTCTCGCGGGGGTCCGGCCGGGACTGCCTGGGCAGTCCGCTGAACGCGGCCGTCTGGCTGGCCTCCACCCTGGCCGCCGTGGGGGACCCGCTGCGCGCCGGGGACGTCGTGCTGACCGGCGCGCTGGGGCCGATGGCCGCGGCCTCACCCGGGGACGCGTTCGAGGCCCACATCGACGGGCTCGGCTCCGTGCGGGTCGGCTTCGCCCCGCACGCCACCGACGACCAGGACCAGGGAGGCCGGCGATGAACGCCACAGGACCCAGCGGACGGACCGCGGTCGCGGTCATCGGCTCGGGCAACATCGGCACCGACCTCATGATCAAGGTGCTGCGGCTCTCGGAGGGCCTCCGGGTCGTCGCGATGGCCGGGATCGACCCGGACTCCGACGGGCTGGCCAGGGCCCGCCGCCTGGGGATCGCCACGACCCACGCCGGTGTGGACGGCCTGGTCGCGATGGACGAGTTCGCCGAGGTGGAGATCGTCTTCGACGCCACCTCCGCCGGCGCCCACCAGCGCCACGAGGAGGTGCTGCGCCCGCGGGGACGGGTCCTCGTCGACCTCACCCCGGCCGCGTTGGGCCCCTACGTGGTGCCCCCGGTCAACGGCGACGCGCACCTGGACGCCCCGAACGTGAACATGGTGACCTGCGGCGGTCAGGCCACCATCCCGGTGGTCGCCGCGGTCTCAGCCGTCACGCCGGTGCACTACGCGGAGATCGTGGCGTCCATCGCCTCCCGCTCGGCCGGCCCCGGTACCCGCGCCAACATCGACGAGTTCACGGAGACCACCGCGTCCGCGCTGGAACGGGTCGGCGGCGCCGCGCGGGGCAAGGCCATCATCGTGCTCAACCCCGCGGAACCTCCGTTGATCATGCGTGACACCGTCTACTGCCTGGTCTCCGACTGCGACCGGGAGGCCGTGCGCGCCTCGGTCGAGGCCATGGTGGACCACGTCTCCGGCTACGTCCCCGGTTACCGCCTCAAACAACGGGTGCAGTTCACCCCGGTTCCTGACGACGATCCGCTGCGGCGGCTGCTACCTGCCGGCGCCACGGGCGGTCCCGCCCTGAAGGTGTCCGTGTTCCTCGAGGTCGCCGGCGCCGCCCACTACCTCCCCAGCTACGCGGGGAACCTCGACATCATGACCTCGGCCGCGCTGCGCACCGCCGAGCGCATCGCCGCGCACCGCTCCGGGAAGGTGGCCGTCCGATGACCGGGTCAAGCAACGCTCCCGCGCTGTACGTCCAGGACGTGACGCTGCGGGACGGCATGCACGCCGTCAGACACCGTTACACCGTGGACCAGGCCCGGGCCATCGCCGCCGCGCTCGACGCGGCCGGGGTGTCCGCTATCGAGATCGCCCACGGCGACGGCCTGGCCGGGTCCAGCATCACCTACGGCGTGGGCGCCCACACCGACTGGGAGTGGATCGAGGCCGTCGCGGACGTCACCCGCCGGGCGGTCCCGACCACGCTGCTGCTGCCCGGCATCGGTACCCTGCACGACCTGAGGCGGGCGCACTCCCTGGGCATCCGCTCGGTCCGGGTGGCCACCCACTGCACCGAGGCCGACATCGCCGCCCAGCACATCGCCGCGGCACGGGACCTGGGCATGGACGTCGCGGGGTTCCTGATGATGTCGCACATGGCCGCCCCGGAGGAACTCGCCCGGCAGGCCAAGCTGATGGAGTCGTACGGGGCCACCTGCGTGTACGTCACCGACTCCGGGGGCCGCCTGACCATGGACGGGGTGCGCGACCGCCTGCGGGCCTACCGCGACGTCCTGGCACCCTCCACGGAACTCGGCATCCACGCGCACCACAACCTGGCGCTCGGTGTGGCCAACACCGTGGTGGCCGTGGAGAACGGGGTCACCCGGGTGGACGCCTCACTCGCCGGTCAGGGGGCGGGGGCGGGCAACTGCCCGCTGGAGGCGTTCATCGCCGTGGCCGACCTGATGGGCTGGCAGCACGGCTGCGACCTGTTCCCGCTGATGGACGCCGCCGACGACCTGGTGCGCCCCCTGCAGGACCGCGAGGTCAGGGTGGACCGGGAGACGCTGACGCTGGGCTACGCCGGGGTCTACTCCAGCTTCCTGCGCCACGCCGAGGCCGCCGCCCGCCAGGTGGGACTGGACACCCGCAGCATCCTGGTCGAGGTGGGGCGGCGCGGCATGGTCGGCGGCCAGGAAGACATGATCATGGACGTCGCGCTGGACCTGGTGGAACAGGGAGACCGGTCCCGTGTCGCGGCGGCGACCGTCGGGACCGCGGACGCCCCCGGGCAGTGAACCTCCGCGGCGCGCCCTCGCCGGTGGGCGGCGCGGGGTTCGCCAAACTCATCGCTATCAATCTATTGATTGCACTATTTTCATGTTCCATACTGCAACGACTGGCGCACCGTTCGACCTGGAGGCGCGGGTGTTCACGTCGTCGCAGGCGGCGGCTCCGGCCGCGTCAATCCGTCCCCTTCCGGCCTTACGAGGGTGAGGTCCCCGGCTCGTCAGTGAGCCCCGGACCACGCCGACCTCGGGGTCCCGCCGTTCAGGGGGCCGGTGGACCCATCGACGCGGCCAGTCGCCGCAGCAAGCCGGAAGGAAAGAACCGCATGGCTGAGTGGACGATCGACACGGCCGTTGACGAACTGCTCCGCAGGGAGCGGGAACGTCAGGACGGCGGTCGGATCACCGACCAGTGGCCGGCGCTGGACCTCGGGACGGCGTACCGGGTGCAGGACGCGCTGCTGGCGCGCAAGGTGGACGCGGGCGAGCGGGTGGTCGGGGTCAAACTCGGCCTCACCTCGCGGGCCAAGCAGCGACGGATGGGTGTGGACTCGCCGTTGACCGGCTGGCTCACGGACGCCATGGTGCTGCCCGAAGGGGCGCCCGTCCCGCTCGCCGAGACCATCCACCCCCGGGTGGAGCCGGAGATCGCCTTCACCATGGGCGAGCGTCTGGCCGGCCCGGACGTGACGCCGGAGCGGGCGCTGGCCGCGGTCGCCTCCGTGCACGCCGGGTTCGAGGTGATCGACAGTCGCTACCGGGACTTCAGCTTCGCGCTGGGGGACGTGGTGGCGGACAACGCCTCCTCCTGCCGGTTCGTGGTCTCCTCGACCGCCGTACCGCCCCACGGCCTGGACCTGGCCGCCGAGGGGTGCCGGCTGGGCATCGACGGCGACCCCGTCGACCAGGCCACCGGCACGGCGGTCCTGGGTCACCCGGCGGCGGCCCTGGCGCTGGCCGCCAACGACCTGGCCCGGCGCGGCCTGGCGATCGAGGCGGGGTGGACCGTGCTGACCGGCGGTCTCACCGACGCGGTCCTCGCCGAGCCGGGCCGCACGATCACCGTTGACTTCGACACCCTGGGCAGCCTGTCCCTGACCACCGCGGTGGGCTGAGAGCCCTCGACTCCCGGCGACCGCTGACCGGTCACCGCCCCCGCGGCTCCCCCCCCGCCGCTCCTCGTGGGTCCGTCTCCGCACCGTCGCCCCAACCGTTCCGCCGGCGGCCCGTTCGTGCCCGCCACGTCTTCCCGTCGTCCTGACCGACCCGTTCGTCCCGCCGGCCACCGCTCCCGGCGTTCCCCTCACGGACTCCCGCGCGCGTCCCCGGGGACCCGGCGGCAGCCACCCTGTTCCCGCCCAGGCCCACGCCGTCGGTCACCCCCACACCGCCTCCCCTCACCCTCCTTCGCATTGGAGCCCCGGCATGCCTGTTTTCCACCGTCGTCACAGACTCGCCGCCGCAGCAGCAGCAGCCGCCATCGCCCTCACCGCCGTTTCGGCCTGCGGGTCGGACTCCGGCGGCGGTGGGAAGTCCGGCTCGGGGAAGGCCGACATCACCCTCGGCGTGATCCCGATCATCGACATAGCCCCGATCAAGCTCGGCGTGAAGAAGGGCTTCTTCGCCGAGCAGAACCTGAACGTCAAGCTCCAGGAGTCCCAGGGCGGCGCCGCGATCGTGCCGGCCGTGGTGAGCGGGGACTACCAGTTCGGGTACAGCAACATCGTCAGTCTGCTGGTCGCCAAGAGCAAGGGCGTGCCGGTGAAGATGGTGTCGGTCGGCGCCCGGGCCTCCGACGACGAACTCGACGACGGCTCGGGTCAGTTGATGACCAGTTCGTCCTCCATCAACACCGTGGCCGACCTGGCCGGCAAGAAGATCGCCGTCAACACCCTGAAGGGCATCAACGAGGTCGCCGTCCGCACCAGCCTCGAGAAGAGCGGTGTCCCGGGCGACGACGTGTCCCTGGTCGAGGTGCCGATCCCGAACATGCCGGCCGCCCTGAAGTCCGGTGACGTCGACGCCGCCATGATGGGCGAGCCGTTCGTCACGGTCGCCGAGAAGCAGGGCGCGCACCCGGTGCCGGTCAGCTACGCGGCCATGGGCAAGCAGATGCCGTTCGCCGGCTGGTTCGTCGCTGAGCGGTACGCGGCCGACAACCCCGAGGTGGTCAAGCGGTTCACCACCGCCCTGGAGAAGTCGCTGCGGTACGCCGAGGAGCACCCCGACGAGGCCCGGGCCACGCTCGACAGCTACCTCAAGCTCGACGAGGGCGTCAGCGCGGCGGTCACCCTGCCCGGCTGGGACCCGACCACCTCCCGCGACGAGATCGAGAACCTCGCGAAGTTGACCGTGGACGCCGGTCTGATCGACGACCTCAAGCCCCTGGACGCCCTGCTCGACCAGTGACGCTCCGGGCCCGGCCGGCGGGTGTCCGCGCCCGGCGGGCCGCCGGCCGGGGCCCGCACGACCGCTCCCCACTCCCTGCCGCGGCCCAGCGGGTCGCCGTCCACCCCGCACCCCGACCCACCGTTCCGAGCCTCGACAAGTCGGAGATGACGTGACACTTCAACCGCGCCGTGCCGGCCCGCCCCCGGCCCCCCACCCCCGGTCCCGCACCCGGACGGGCGCCCTTCCCGAACCGCTGCTCGGCCTGCTCGGGCTGGTGCTGCTGGCCGGGGTGTTGGAGGTGTTGCCGAGGACCGGCGTGGTCTCCGCGGACTACCTGCCGCCGTTCAGCGAGATCGCGGACGCCCTGGTCGGTGTGGCCGGCGAGGAGTCCTTCTGGCAGGCGCTCCTGGACACCGCCGAGGGCTGGGGCTACGGCCTGGCCATCGCCGTCGGCGTCGGCACCGGGCTCGGCCTGCTGATCGGCAGTGTGGAGGTGCTGCGCCGGGCCACCGCGTCGACCATCGAGTTCCTGCGGCCGATCCCCTCGGTGGCGCTGGTTCCGCTCGCGGTCCTGGTCTACGGCACCGGTCTTGAGTCCACGCTGCTGCTCGTGGTGTACGCGGCGGTGTGGCCGGTGCTGCTCCAGATGCTGGCCGGGGTGCGGGACGTGGACCCGGTGGCCAGGGACACCGCGGCGAGTTACCGGTTCACCCGGTGGGCGCGGCTGAGGCACGTGACCTGGCCGACCGCCCTGCCGTACCTGATGACCGGGGTGCGGCTGTCGGCCTCGGTGGCGCTGATCCTGGCGATCAGCTCGCAGTTGATCATCGGTAGCCCGGGCATTGGGAAGGAGATCGCGCTGGCCCAGTCGAGCAACGCGGTGGAGGAGATGTACGCGTTGGTGATCGTGACCGGTGCGCTGGGGGTCTGCGTCAACGTGGCCGCCCGTGCCCTGGAACGGCGGGTGCTCGCCTGGCACACCTCGGTGCGGACGGAGGCCGTGACGTGAACGTGCTGAAGGCAGGAGCCAGGGCGTTCCTCCACCTCTTCGGACTGCCCGCGGCGCTGCTCGCGCTGTGGTGGTTCTTCGCCGCGCGCAGCGACAGCTTCTACTACCCCACGCTCAACGAGATCCTTTCCGCCTTCGGGGAGACCTGGTTCTCCTCCCGGATCGTGGACGACGTGCTGCCCAGCCTCTGGCGGCTGGCCGTCGGCTACCTCGGTGCGGTGGTGCTCGGGGTGACGCTCGGCGTGTTGCTCGGTTCGCACCGCCAACTGCGGGCCCTGCTCGAACCCGTGTTGGAGTTCTTCCGGGCCATTCCGCCGCCGGTGCTGATCCCCGTGCTGATGCTGTTCAGCGGCATCGGGGACAGCATGAAGATCACCGTCATCATCGTCGGCTCCGTCTGGCCGGTGATGCTTAACACCGTGGAGGGCGTCCGCGCCATCGACGACGTGCTGGCGGACACCGCGCGCTGCTACGGGATCACCGGCGCCGCCCGGCTGCGCCGGCTGGTGCTGCCGGCGGCCAGCCCACAGATCGTGGCCGGCATGCGCCAGGCGCTGTCCATCTCGATCATCCTCATGGTGATCAGTGAGATGTTCGCCAGCTCCAGCGGGCTCGGGTTCGCCATCGTCCAGTTCCAACGGAGCTTCGCCATCCCGGAGATGTGGAGCGGCATCCTCCTGCTCGGTCTGCTGGGTTTCGCCCTCTCGCTGCTCTTCGGCCTCCTGGAGTCCCGGGTCCTGCACTGGCACCGCGGGCTCCGCCAATCGCAAAAGGGAGAGAAATGACCAGCACGGACGTGAAATCCGCGGTGCGCGCCGACTCGGGCCTGCTCGACGTCCGGGGCGTCCAGAAGACCTACTACGGCTCGGGCCGGACCGTCGAGGCGGTGCGGGACCTGACGTTCTCCGTCGGAACGGGCGAGCTGGCCTGCATCGTCGGCCCGTCGGGCGCCGGCAAGACGACGTTGCTCAAGTGCATCGCCGGTCTGCTGCCCCCCACCGGGGGCGAGGTGCGGCTCGGCGGGGCACGGGTGCAGGGGCCGCCGCCGGGCATGGCCGTGGTGTTCCAGGAGTACGGCCGCAGCCTCTTCCCGTGGATGACGGTCGCGGACAACATCGCACTCCCGCTGAAGCAGAAACGGACACCCAAGCCGCGCCGTGCCGCGCTGGTCGCCGAGGCGCTGGAATCCGTGGGGCTCAGGGACGTGCCGCACGCCTACCCCTGGCAGCTCTCCGGCGGCATGCAGCAGCGGGTGGCGATCGCCCGGGCCATCGCCTACGAGCCCGACGTGCTGCTGATGGACGAGCCCTTCGCCGCCGTGGACGCCCAGACCAGGGCCGAACTGGAGGACCTCACCCGCTCGCTGTGGCGGAACCTGGGGATGACGGTGCTGTTCGTCACCCACGACATCGACGAGGCGGTGTACCTGGGGCAGCGGGTGCTGGTGCTCTCCGGGTCACCAACAGTGGTCATGGAAGACGTCGCCGTGGACCTGCCCGCGGAACGCGAACAGTTGAGCACCCGTGCGCTGCCCCGCTTCGCCGAGTTGCGCGCCCACGTCTACGAGCAGGTGCAGCGGGCCAAGACGTTCCACACCGCACCCGCGGCGGGAGCGTCGGCGTGAGCGCGGGTACGGCCGGCGCCGACCCGACGACCGGGACCGGCGCCCGCGCCGACGTCTTCCACGACACCATCGCGGAGCTGACCTGGTACGAGGTGGAGCGGGCGGCCCTGGACGGCGCGGTCCTGCTGTGGGCGTTCGGCGTGATCGAACAGCACGGGCCGCACCTGCCCACCGGCACCGACGTCTACCTGCCCAGCGCCAGGCTGCGGGAGGTGCGCGGGCTGTTGGCGGAGCGTGGGGTCCGGGCGCTGATCGTGCCGCCGTACTACTGGGGCATCAACGTGGTCTCCGGCAGCTTCCCCGCCTCCTACAGCATCCGCCCCGAGCTGATGACCGAGGTCGTCGCCGACCTGATGGCCGGCATGGCGCGCGACGGGTTCCGGCACGTCTTCTGCTTCAGCGGCCACGGCGACGCCCTGCACAACCGGACCGTGCACGCCGGGGTGCGGGCCGCCCGCGAACGGACCGGGATCGACGCGAGCTTCGTGATGGAACCGGAGCTGGCCGGGCGCCTCGGCCTGTCCCCCGACGACCCCTGCCTGACGCTGCACGCCACCGGCCCGGTGGACGGCGGTGCGGCGTTCTCGTCCTCCACCGCGGCGGCCCCGGACGGCGACGCCCCCGGCGGCGGTCTCGACGTGCACGCCGGGCGCTGGGAGACGTCGATGATGCTGCACTGCCACCCCGACCTCGTCCGGGACGAGGTGCGCGCCACGCTGCCGCCCACCGACCTCGGGCCGGAGGAACTGGCCGTCTGGCGCCGGGGGCACGACGACGCGCGGCGCACCACCCCGCTCGGCTACTTCGGTGACCCGGCGGCGGCCGGAGCGGCCGAGGGGCACCGGTCCCACCTGCTGTCGGCGGAACAGGCCGCGGCGGCCATCGTCGAGCGGCTCGAGCGCGGCTGACGCCATCAACCACATCCATCACATCGTTCAGCGGAAGGTAGCGGAGGAGACATGGCAGAGATCAGCCTGGCCCTGGCCGCGAGCCACACGCCCGGCCTCACCGGGTGGTTCGACAAGGCCCCCGACGAGGACCGGCGCATCGTCAGACGGGCCTACGACGCGATCCACCAGGCCGTGCTCGACTCGCGCACGGACGTGCTCCTGGTCATCGGCAACGACCACGTGGCCAACGCCAGGGTGAACGACTACGCCGACTTCACCTTCGGTCTCGCCGAGCGGCACACCGGGCCCGACGAGTGGTTCAAGCCGTGGCTGCGCGTCGCCGACTACGCCCTGCCGGGCGCCCCCGACGTCGCCGCGACCCTCCACGACCAGGTGCGGGACAGCGGCCGCACCGTCCGTGCCGTGCGGGAAAACCTGCGGTTCGACGACAACCTCTCGGTCCCCAGCGCGATGGCTGACCTGCCCGGAACCGGGGTGGCCGTGGTGCCGGTGCTCCAGAACTGCACGGTTCCCCCGGTCCCCGACGAGCGCGCCTGCTACGCCTTCGGCCAGGCCCTGGGCACCGCGATCCGCACCGCCCTGCCCGACGGCCTCCGGGTGGGACTGCTCGGCTCCGGCGGGCTCAGCCACGAGCCCGGGGGCCCCCGCTACCTGGAGATCGACGAGGAGTTCGACCGGTGGTGGCTCGACCTGCTGGTGGCCGGCGACCACGAGCGCGTCCTGGCCGAGGCGACCTTCGAGCGGATGGAGGAGGCCGGCTCCGGCGGCACCGCCGAGTTGCTGTCCTGGGTGGTCGTGATGGGTGCGATCGGTCCGCGCCCCTGCACCTCGCTCGGCTACTCCGCGGTGGACCAGTGGCGCTGCGGCGTCGGCGCCGTCCAGTGGGACCTCTCCTGACCCAGTCCACCGGCGCCCGCTCTCAACCACACGGAAGGACGAACCCCATGGCGCTCGACCGTTTCAACCCACTGCTGCGGACCAACGACCTGGTGCAGGACCTGAAGTGGGACCGCGACCTACGGGCCCGTTTCGAGGCCGACGAGGCCCAGGTGCTGGCCGACTACCCGCTCAGCGACGAGGAGCGGACCGCGATCAGGGAGCGGGACTTCCGCCGCCTCCACGAACTCGGCCTCCATCCCTACCTGCTCTCCCAGCTCGCCCGCCTGATCCACGGCACGGGGGAGAAGGCAGGGACCTCGCAGGCCGCGACCGAGCTGATCAGGTCGCTGCTGGGCGACCAGTACGAGAGCTACATGGCGGAGCGCGGTGAGTGAGCAGTTGACGGACGACACCCCGGTGCCACCCGCACCGGTGATCGACATCCACACCCACGCCATGCCGATGCCCTTCCTCCGGCAGCTCGAACGGGAGGGCCGCGCCGACCTGTCCGGGGCCGGCCGCAACGTGCTCACCCTCGATCCGGAGCTGTGCGGGTTGCCGCCGGGCGCGCCGGTGCCGCTCGCGCCGGAGCAGTACGACCTGGCGCGGCGGCTGGAGCAGTTGCGGCGTTCCGGCGTCGACCACCAGGTGGTGGCGGCCCCACCGTTCGTCTTCGCGTCCGAGTCGGCTGACGAGCGGCTGGTGCTGGACGTCACCCGCCGTTCCAACGACGCCGTCGCCGAGTTCACCGCCGCCTCGGGCGGCCGACTCTCCGGTCTCGCCACCGTCCCCGTCGGCGTGCCCGGCGCGGTCGAGGAACTGGCCCGCTGCCTGGACCAGCTCGGCATGGTCGGCGCCACCATGGGCTCCTTCGGAGGGCGGCGCGAGCTTGACCACCCGGTCAACGAGGAACTGTGGGCGGCGCTGGCCGAACGCCGGTGCTTCACCCTGCTCCACCCCAGCCGGGTCTCCTCCCGGGACCGGCTCGCCGACTACCACCTGGTCCAGCTCCTCGGCTACCCGGTGGAGACGGCGCTCGCCACCTCCCGGCTGATCTTCGGCGGGGTGCTCGACCGGCACGACCTGGTGCTGTGCCTGGCCCACGGCGGGGGCTGCGCGCCCGCCGTGGGCGCCAGGCTCGACCTGGGCTGGCACCGCAAGCCGGTGACCCGCGTGGTGGCGAACGCACCGACCGACTACCTGCGTCGCCTGCGCTACGACACCGCGGTGTTCGACAGCAAGGTCCTCGGCCGGCTGGTCGAGGACGTGACCGCGGCCAACGTGCTGCTGGGCACCGACGCCCCCTTCGACCTGGTGGACAGCGATCCGCTGCGGACCGTCCGCGGCATCGGCCTGGGCGAGGACGAGGAGGCCGCGATCCTCGGCGGCAACGCCCAAGTGCTCCTTCCGGGGCTGGTGTTGGCGTCGGGGGACCCCGGAGGGTCCGGGCCGGGCGCCACCGCGCCGTCGGACGCCAGCGGCCGTGACCCGGTCGCTACTCTCGCGGTCCCACCCCATCACGGCGAAGGGCAGCAGACATGAGCACCGAAGGAGCGACGGACGAGCTGCGGCGGTCGTCGCGGGCCGAGGCGGTGGCCAAGCGCATCGAGGCACGGATCTCCGAGCAGGCCCTGCGCAGCGGCCACCGCCTGGGCACCAAGGAGAGCCTGCGGCGGGAGTTCGACGTGGCGGCGGCCACGTTCAACGAGTCGGTCAGGCTCCTGGTGTCCCGCGGCACCATCTCCGTCCGGCCGGGCGTGAAGGGCGGCGTCTTCGTCGCCTCGCCGCCCGCACTGGTCCGACTGGGCCGCAAGATGCTGGAACTCAGCGGCGACTCGGTGTCCGTCTCCGACTGCCTCGTCGTCCGGGACACCCTGGAACCGCTGGTCGCCCAGGAGGCGATGCGTCACCGCACCGATGCCGACGTCGCCGAACTGCGCGGCCTCGCCGCGGCCATGGCCCCCCGCGGGCAGTCCACCGCGGACTACCTGGCGGCGAACTGGGCGCTGCACCGGCGGATCGCGGAGATCACCCCCAACCAGATCCTCAGGCACACCTACGTCTCCCTGTTGGAGTACGTGGAGAGCAGGCTCCGGGGCGTCACCGCCGACGACCCGGCCCGCAACGACCCCGAGGGACCCGCGGTCCACCGCGAGTTGGTCGAGGCGATCGCCGCCGGCGACGCCGAGCGGCTGAACCGGGCCCTGGCCGCCCACCTCTCACTGACCGTCGCGCGCCGGGAGGCCGGATGACCACGAACGACACCGCCCTGCTCGTCATCGACGTGCAGAACGACTACTGCCACCCGGACGGCGTGTTCGCCGCCGCCGGGCTGCGGGTCGCCGACCCGGACGCACTGGTGGACCGGATCAACGCCCTGGTCGCGGCGGCCCGCGCCCACCACAGGCCGGTCATCTGGGTGGACATGGAGTGGCCGGACGACGCCAGCGTCGGGCTGCTCGCCGAGCGCAGCCCGTTCCTGCGCACCCGCGGACTGCGGCGCGGGACCTGGGGCGCCCAGCCGCTCGCCGGCCTGGACCGCAGGCCGGAGGACCACCGGGTCACCAAGCCCAGGTTCAGCGCCTTCCACCGCACCGACCTGGCGGCGCTGCTGGGTGAGTTGGGCGTGGGGACGCTCGTGGTCGCGGGGGTACGCACGGACTTCTGCGTGGAGTCCACCGTCCGGGACGCGTTCTTCCGCGACCTGCGGGCGGTGGTCGCCGCGGACGCCGTCGCCGGGTACGTGGAGGACCTCCACCGCAACAGCCTGCGGCTGATGGGCACCGTGTTCGCCGAGGTGGTGCCGGGTGACGCCGCGGTGGACGTGCTCGCGGGCCGCGCGGCCCGGACGGTCCGCCAGCGCCCGGCCGCCCGACCAGCCGACCACCACACCACCTGACCGCCGAGGAGAGGAACGCCGATGCCTCTGATTGAGGTGTCCCTGGTCGAGGGACGCGCACCCGAACAGCTCCGTGCGCTGATCACCGGGCTCACCGAGGCCGCCGAGACCGCGCTGGGCGCACCGCGGTCGAGCATCCGCGTCATCCTCCGCGAGGTGCCCGCCACGCACTGGGCCGCCGGGGACATGACCATCGAGGAGAGAAGAGAGCACCATGGACCTCATACCGCACCTCATTGACGGTAAGGAGACGGAGTCCGGCGACGGCGCCCGGTTCGCCACCACCGATCCCTGGACCAGGGAGCCGTGGGCCGAGGTGGCCCTCGGCGGCGCCGAGGAGGCCGGCGCCGCGGTGGCCGCGGCCCGCCGCGCCTTCGACGAGGGCCCGTGGCCGCGGATGGGCTTCGCCGAACGCGGGGCGGTGCTGCACCGGCTCGCCGACCTGATGGAGGCCCACCGGGACGAGTTGGCGCTCGCGGACACCACCGACATGGGCAAGCCGATCGCCGACAGCACCAGCAAGGACGTTCCGCGCTCGGCGCTCAACTTCCGTTTCTTCGCCGACCACGCCCGGCTCGCGGCCGGGGACGCCCTGCCGATGGACAGCGGCCACCACGCCTACACCCGGTTCGAGGCGGCCGGGGTGGTCGCCGCCATCGCCCCGTGGAACTTCCCGCTGATGCTGGAGACGTGGAAGGTGGCGCCGGCCCTCGCCTGGGGGAACACCGTGGTGCTCAAGCCGGCGGAGGACACCCCGGCGTCGGCCGCCATCCTGGCCAGGCTCGCCCTCGAGGCCGGGATGCCGCCCGGGGTGCTCAACGTGGTGCACGGGTACGGTCCCGGGTCGGCCGGTGAGGCACTGACCACCGACCCCCGGGTGGACCGCATCACCTTCACCGGGGAGTCCGGCACCGGCCGCGCCATCGCCAGGGCGGCAGCCGCCAACCTGACCCCGGTCAGCCTCGAACTGGGCGGCAAGGGCGCCAACCTGGTCTTCGCCGACGCGGACCTGGACTCCGCCGTCGCCTGGTCGATCCGCGCGATCTTCCACAACGCCGGGCAGGTGTGCCTCGCCGGCAGCCGGCTGTTCGTGCAGCGCGAGGTCCACGACGAGTTCCTGGCCCGGTTCACCGCCGCGGCCGACGCCCTGACCATCGGCGACCCCAAGGACCCGGTCACCCAGCTCGGTCCGCTCGCCTCGCACGAGCACTACCAGAAGGTCCGCTCCTACCTCGACGGCGCGGAGGCCGACGGCGGCACCGTGGTCACCGGCGGCACCGGCGACGGCTGGGTGGTGCGCCCCACCGTCATCACCGGCGCGCCGCCCACCGCCCGGGTCCGCCGCGAGGAGGTCTTCGGCCCGGTGGTCACCGTCACCCCGTTCGACACCGAGGCCGAGGCGGTCGCCGCCGCCAACGACACGCCGTACGGACTGAACGCCATGGTCTTCACCGAGAACCTCTCCCGCGCCCACCGCGTCTCCGCGGCGCTCAGGGCCGGCACGGTGTGGGCCAACTGCTTCTTCGTCCGCGACCTGCGCGCCCCGTTCGGTGGCGTCGGGGACTCCGGCGTGGGTCGTGAGGGGGGCAACTTCAGCCGCGAGTTCTTCACCGAGCCCAAGGCCGTGGTGATGGCCGTCTCCCCCGCCTGATCCGGCTCCGACCCGCCCCGGGCAGCGGCGTGGCCAGCCGCTGCCCGGGGGCCACCGGGAACACCGCGCGGGGACCCGCACGCTCGGGCCGGGCGGGCGTGTCCTACGCCGCTCCGCCGCAGATCCAGGAATAGGGCCTGCCGACCTGGACGATCAGCTCAAGGGGCTGGGTGGTTCCCGCGGGGCATTCCTCCTGGGCCGAGACCAGGTCGAGGACCTTGATCGATTCCTCGTCGCCCGAGCCGCAGGCGATCTCGGCTGCGGTGGAGTTCACACAGTCCCCCTTCACCAACTGCCCTCCCCCCTGTCCGGGGTCACCCGGGTGGTCAGCGGACAGGTTGCGGCCACAGACGGTCTTCGTGGGCAGCCCGCCACCGGCGTCGCCGGCACCGAACGACATCGACACCTGGACGATCAGGTCGGTGCCGCCCGGGCACTGCACGGACCCGGGGAGGACCCCCGCGTCCTCCAACTTGAGGACCTTCATCGTGGCCGCGCTGTCCTTGCAGTCGAGCACCTGGTAGCCGTCGGGGCCGTTGTCCGGGTCCGGGCCGCCGCAGCCGCCGACCGTCCACTCCTGCGAGCCCTTGCTCGCCTTGGTGTCCGACGAGTCGTCGTCGCGGCCCCACCAGGACCAGGCGACGGCGCCCACGATCCCGAGGATGACCAGGGCGGACAACAGCGTCTTCAGCCCTTCCACGGACCCGCGGTCCCCACTGGTCCCGCCCCTGCGCCGCGGTGCGGACGAACTGTCGTTCCGCCAGGTCATGTGTGTTCTCCTTGCCGGGTAGCTGCGCTCGTTCACCCGGCCTGGACGATCATCGTTCGGCCGCGGTTCCCCCCGCTGCGAAAACGCAACACGCGGGCGCGGCACCGGACATGGCCCAGCGGACCCGGGCGGACGCCCGGCGACGGGATCGGGGCGGCCCGCTCGGGTCACCGTGGGGCTGGCTGCCGGTCAGGGCGGGCCGCCCGGCTCCGGCCCCCGGTAGCCGGGCAGCGAGGACTCGTCGATGCCGACCTCGTAACGGATGTCGGGGCTGACGTCGTTGCCGCTGACGTGGGCACCGGTGGAGCCCCTGGCGAGTCCGATCGCGTGGTCGGGGGCCGCGGCGAAGGTGTTGCCGGTGATGGTGGCGTCCCTGACGTCCTCGAACATCAGGGCCTGCGACGCCTCCAACGTCTCGCAGTGGTTGTCCCTGAACGTGAGGTCCGAGGTGACGCCGTGACCGTCGCCCTCGCCGTCGTTCGGGCCCTCGGCCATCAGGCACATGTTGTCGATGTCCTCGCAGCGGTTGCCCTCGATCAGCACCCGGCGACTTGGCGGGGTGTCACTGGCGAAGGTCTGCATGCAGTCGGCGTGCCCGTGGCGGTTGGAGGTGCCGCGGATGGTGTTCCCCAGAATCCTCAGGTCGTCGCCGAAGAAGCGCAGGCCGTCGCCGTCACCGCCGTGCGGGCGGACGACGGTGTTGTTCCGGACCGTGATGTCGTGGCCGGTGACCTCGATGCCCGGAGCCCGTGGCGTGTCCACCGTGTAGTTCTCGACCACCACGTGGTCGGCCTCCACGGTGATGCCGTCGACGGCCCGCCCGTGGCCGTCGTGCACGACGGGGTTCCCCGGGGTGCCTCCCTCGGTGATGACCAGTCGCCGCGCGGCGGACGCGGTGACGGACCCGGAGGTGGCCGGTGGCGCCTGGAACACCGTCACGGCGACCGGTACGAGCAGCGCGGCGCCTCCGAGGACGAGCCGCGGACGGCGCTGGCGTGGGAGGTCCTGGCGGTGGGTGGTCATGGGCGGGATGGTAGGGAGGGCCCGCGGGGAGGGGTCCCGGCGGAGCGCGGGGCCGCCACGGTCCGGATCAGGCCCGGTACGGGGTGCCGGCGGGAAGGTTCCACTCCGGGTTGTGGTCGGGGTGGTGGGCGAAGGCCGCGGCCAGGTCGCGGAGGGCGAGGAAGAGGGTGTGGCAGCGCAGGCGGGCCGCGGTGAGGGCCGCCTGCGGGGCGCCCTGCGCGCGTAGCCGTTCCACGTCGGACGCCGCGCGGGTGTAGCGGTCGAGCACGCGTCGTCGGGCGTCGAGGTCCGCCCGCGCGCGGGCCGGGGAGTGGTGGCTGAGGTGGGTCCCGGCGAGGCGGGCGTCGCGCCGCATCGGCCCGGGGGGCTCGCCCATGAAGTCGGGAGGGGCCAGGTGGAAGCGCCCCACGGTGACCAGGGGGTCGGGCGGGGCGGTCGGGCCGGGCGGCGGGAACGTGGCACCGGCAGGGGGAGGGGGCACCGGTCCGTGCGGACGGTACCCGTCACGGGGGTCCCTGACGTCCCAGTGCGGCCAGTGTGCGACCTGCTCCTGGTAGCCCGGCGAGGGGGACTGGAAGGCAGCGGTCCTGAACCAGTACTCCCAGGCGCGCAGGTTGCCTTCGAGCCGGGCCGTCCCCTCGGCCGCCTCCTCGAGCTCGTCGAGGCGGGCGCGGAGGAAGTCGGCGAGGGGCGGCGCGGGCCGCATCCACGGCGGTGCGTCCGGCTCGGCGCGCCTCCGGCGCAGGTCCCGCAGCAGCCCGCCGGCGGCCCGCCCGGCCCAGTACCAGTCGTCGTCCTCGGAGGGCGGGTCACCGGCCCGCAGCCGGGCGGTGTCCCTGGCGCGGTAGCCGTGCTCGACGTCGTCCCCCAGGGCCCTGCTGATCCCCGCGCGCAGGGGGGTCCCCCGTCCGGCCGGCAGGTGGGCGAGGACGCCGTCGAGCCCGGCTCCGGCGTCGAACGGAGGCGCCGTCACCGCCTCCTCACACGTCAGGAGTTGCTGTTCGTGGCGGTCGCCCCAGAACTCCGTGCGCCAGCCGGGCCACAGCCCGGCGAGCGCCGGCAGCAACCCCGGGCAGGTCGAACCCGTCCACACGCCGACGGTGCGCTCGCCGACGTCGACGTGGGTGCCGCTGGCGGGAACGGCCCCGAGGTCCAGGCGCTCCGCCCCTCCGGCGGGAAGCCGGTCCAGGAGCACGGGACCCTGCCACCCGGAGTGCTCGTCCCGTCCCAGCGGCCAGGCGTGCAGCACCCCGTCCGCGTGCCGCACCGTCAGCAGGTGGACCGGACGGGACAGATCGGACTCGGTGCGGTCCGGTGCCGGGTGGGCGACCCGGGCGCGCACCACGGCCCGGTCCAGGCCCACGGCGGCGACCAGGTCCCCGGGGCCGTCGTACGCCCACCGGACCTGCCAGTGCCAGTCGCGCCAGATCCGGCGCAGCAGCTCCCGGAGGACGCGGACCTCTCCGTCGCCGTACACGCCCGCGTCGTCACCGTGGAAGAGCAGCCGCCGGTGTGTGAAGTCGAGGAGCGCGCCGCCCGCGGCGAGGGTGTCGCCGTACCAGTCGCGCCGCGGGTCCTCGGCGCGTGGCAGGGACTCGACGGCCCGTCGGACGGCCAGGGGCCCCCGGACGAGCAGGGAACAGATCTCGCCGGCGCCCGACGCGGTGCGGTGCAGGCGCCAACCGCGTTCGTCGGCGACGATGAAGTTCGCTGGGTGTGCCATGCCAGGGATTGTTTCCGGTGGAGCGGCGGGGCGGCGGTGTGTGGGGACGTGCGGGGCCCGGAGGGTGCCCGGGGTGTCCGTCCGCGGGGCCCGCGGACGGACACGGTCCTGACGCGGCACCCGTCCTGGGTATCGTCGGGGTCCCTTCGGCATCGCGGCGGGGCGCCGTGTCG
This sequence comes from Wenjunlia vitaminophila DSM 41686, assembly GCF_000380165.1. Taxonomy (GTDB): domain Bacteria; phylum Actinomycetota; class Actinomycetes; order Streptomycetales; family Streptomycetaceae; genus Wenjunlia; species Wenjunlia vitaminophila. Next base: position 20,816 of record NZ_KB904656.1, on the reverse strand, counting down.
TTCGAGGGGGGTCGCGCCGTGTGGCCCACCGGGGACTTCGGCCCGGTGTCCGCTGACAACCCCCGGCGGGCCGGGGTGGGTTCGACCGGAACGGGGTGTCAGAGCCGCGCGGTACAAATGACTACGGAAAGTAAGGACGAGGTGGTGACGGGCTGTGCTGGTGGGGATCGCGGTGACAGGTGGGTTGCGGTGACGAGGGGTTCACGGTGACGGGGGAGGCCACCGTGGGGTCGGTGGGTGGCGCGGGCCTGGGGCCGTTCGCCGGGCGCTCGGCGGAGCTGGGGCGGCTCGAAGCGGTGCTGGAGCGGGTGGCGGCGGGGGGTTCGGCGGTCGTTGACGTCATCGGGGACGCCGGCATCGGCAAGAGCCGGCTGCTGACGGAGTTCGCGGCGCGGGCCCGGAGCCGGGGGGTGACCGTGCTGCGGGGCCGGGCCACGGAGCGTGCGCGGGCCCGGGCGTTCCGGCCGTTCACCGACGCGTTCGCCGACCTCGACCAACGGACGCTGCGGGTGTTCCCCGCGCTGGCGGACCTGCCAGCGGAGGTGCGGGGGGAGCCTGGTGGAGCGAGCGCCGCCGGTGAGGTGAGCGCCGCCGGCCGGGTGGGTGGTCCGGCACCACTGGACCACTTCGGGCTGTTCCGGGCCACGGCGGCAGCGCTGGGCCGGGTGACCCCGCCCGGTCTCGCGGTGGTCCTCGACGACCTGCACTGGGCGGACACCGCGTCCCTGGACCTCCTGGACCACCTGGTCAGGCACCCGGTGCGGGCGCCCCTGCTGCTTGTGGTCTCCCGGAGGGAACGCCAGTCCCCACCCGCGGTGGAGTCCGTGCTGGCCCGCGGGGCGGACGCGGGTGCGGTGGTGCGGATCGCCCTGGGGCCCCTGGACGGGCGGGAGGGCCTGGAGGTCCTCGCCCCTGACCTGCCAGCCGAGGACGCCGTGGCGATCCACGCCGCGAGCGGCGGGTACCCGCTGTACTTCCAGATACTGCTCCAGGCCCTGCGCGCGGGCGCGCCCCCCGGTGCGCCGGTGCCCCCGTGCGGCGTGCCCGTGGGTCCCGGGGCGGCGCTGCTGCTGGACGAGCTGGCGCCGTTGACACCACTGGAGCGCAGCGTGCTCGAAGCGGTGGCGGTGCTCGGCGGGCACGCCACCACCAGCCTGCTCGGCGCCGTCACGGGCGCGGACGACTTCCGTCTCGTCGCGGCGTTGCGGCAGGTCGTCGGCCGCGACCTGGCCCGCCCAGCCCCTGGCGGGCACCGCGTGGAGCTGCGTCACCCGCTGGTGCGCGCGCTGGTCCTGGCGAGCACGGACCCCTGGCGGCGCCAGGAGCTGCACCGCAGGGCCGCCGCCGCGCTGGCGCTGACGGGCGCTCCGCTGGACGAACGCGCGCACCACATCGAGCAGTCGCTGACCCGCTGGGACCCGGACGCGGCGGCCGTGCTGGTCGAGGCGGCCGAGAGGTCCGCGGCGTCGGACCCCACCCGCGCCGCCCGCTGGCTGGACATCGTCCTGGGACTCCTGCCCGACACCACCCAGCACCTGGACCGCCGCTGCGCCCTGATGCTGACGCAGGCCCGGGTGCTGGGCATGACCGGGGCGGTGCGGCGCAGCCGGGACCTGCTCCACCGGTTGATCTCCCTGCGCCGTCCCGCGGTCGATGACGACCTGCGCACCTCAGCCGTGGTGCTGTGCGCCTTCCTCGAACGTCACCTGGGCCGCTACCCCGCGGCCAGCGCACTGCTCCGCAGGGAGCTCGACCGGCGGCCAGGGCCTTCGCCGGTCCAGCGGACGGGCCTGGTCGTGGAGTGGGGGTGCTGCGCCCTGTTCGCCAACCGCTTCCCCGAGGTGCGCGAGGAGCTCGCCCGGACACTGGCCGAGGCGCGTGCCCGCGGTGACGAGGCCGGTGAGGCGGAGCTGTTGACGCTGACCGCCATGGGAGAGGCGTACGAGGGTCGGGTGGCCACGGCCGGCACCCAGGTGGACGCCGCGGCGGCGCTCGTTGACGTGGTGACCGACGGGGACCTGATCACCCAGTGCGAGTCCCTGGTCAGGTTGGGCTGGAGCGAGGTGTTCCTCGAACGGTACGCCGACGCGGAGCGGCACGCCGAGCGGGGCGTGCTGGTCGCCCGGCGGGCCGGCCGGCCGTTCGCGCTCGCGCACCTGCTGCTGTGTTCGGCGTACGCCCACCTGATGACCGGCCGGGTCACCGCGGCGCTCGGCCTCGCCGACGAGTCGGTGGCGGTCGCCCGGGCGTTGGGCGGCGGCGAGCTGCCGGGCTTCACCCGGGCGATCAGGTCCCTGGTGCTGATGCACGCCCGCGCCCCGGGCGATCCGGAGGTGCTCGCCGCCGCCGAGGAGGCGGCGGCGAACGTGGGCGCGGTGGACGGCTGGTGGGCGACGCTGGCCCGCTCCCTGCTGGCGTACGCCGCCCGGGGCGCGGGCGACCCGCACCGCGTGCGGGACGTCCTGTTGGCCGTCGGCGGGGGCCGGGACCTGCCGCGGTTGCAGCCCTCGGTGCGGCCCAACCTCTTCGAGCTGCTGGTCGAGTCCGCGTTGGACACCGGTGACACGGCCGACGCCGAGTACTGGGCCGCCCGCGGTGTCGAGGAGGCCCGGAGGCTGGGTCTGCCGGCGCAACAGGGGGCGGCGCTGCGCGGCGTCGGGCTGCTCGAGGCGCACCGCGGCGATCCGGCCGCGGCGGCACGGGCGTTCACCGAGGCCGCCGAGTCGTGCGCCAGGTCCCGGGCGACGCTGCGTGAGGCGCAGAGCCTCCTGCTCGGCGCTCCCCAGGTGCTGGCCGCGGGTGACGGCTCACGGGCGGCGTCCATGTGGCGGCGGGGGCGGCGGCTGGCGGTGGACGGCGGTGCCCGGTTACTGGTGGCCCTGGCGGACCGCACGGGCGTGGAGGTGCGGGGCGCGGTGGACGGCGTCCCACCGGGCCCGGCCGGTCGGTTGGCCGGGTTGACCCCGCGGGAACGCCAGATCTCCGAGCTGATCGCGGAGGGCCTCAGCAACCAGGCGGTGGCCAGCAGGCTCTGCCTCAGCACGCGCACCGTGGAGAGCCACGTCGCCAGGGTCTACCGGAAGACGGGCGTGCCGTCGCGGGCCGCGCTCGCCTCGCTGATAGCCCGCGGTGACGGGGCCGGCCGGTGGTGACGGGCCGGGGCGCCGGCCCGCGGATCGGTGTCAGTCCTCGCGGGCGTGGACGTCGGTCACCTTGCCCTGCCTGTCCGCCTCGAGGTAGGAGGACGCGTAGTCGTCGGAGAGGTAGATGCTCAGGCCCGCTTCGGTGTTGAACACGGTCGAGGGCGGGTCGACGACCAGGTACCGGTGGGTGGGTTCGGCCACGCCGAGGTCCCGGTCCGCCCTTCGCAGCAGGGCGGGGACGGCGTCCCAGTCGTAGGTGTCCAGGTCCACCGGCACGGTGCCGGTGATGACGGTGCCGCCGGCGCCGTCCCGGATGGCCACGTCCCCGCCCCGGTAGCTGAACCGGTCGTACCGGTTGGTGCTCCCCTTGACCAGCGCCTCCGCCACCACGTAGTCGGGGTACACCACGAAACCGGTCACCTCGGTGCCGCCCATGACCGGTTCGAGCTTGTCGATGGCGGTGCGGATGCCGTCCGCGGTCAGCAGGTTCACCTTCTTCGGCGTGCTCGGCGCCTCCGGTGTGTCGTCGGTGCCGGTCCCCGCGTTGGCTCCGGTCCCCGCGTCGGTGCCGGTCCCCGCGTTGGTGCCGGTGACGGTGGACGACACGGAGGTCCGGGGGCGTTCCGCATCGTCCGCCTTCCCGTCGTCGGAGGTCAGCGACCGCCACCCCAGGACACCGGCCACAGCGGTTCCCGCGAGCCCCAGCACGAGCCCGGCGCCCACCAGCACCCGCACCCGTCGGTTCCCCGGTGCCGAAGGTACCGGGAGCGGGGTGTGCGGCCCGGGCCACGGTGGGCCCCCGGGGCCGGTCCGGGGCGGAGGGCTGGGCAGGGGCCGGGGCGCGAGCGCGTCGCGCGGGACCAGGGGCACCGTGGGGTTGCCGTCCGCGGCGGACGCGAGCATGCCGTCCAGGGTCGCCGCGTCCGGCCTCGCCCCCGGGTCGCGCACCAGCAGCGACACCAGCGCGCCGGCGAGCGGCCCGGCCCGGCGCGGCGGCGGCACGTCCTCGCTGAGCACGGCTGCCAGGGTGGCCAGGGTGTTCTGCCTGCGCAGCGGGTGGTGGCCCTCGACCGCGACGTACAGCAGCATGCCGAGCGACCACAGGTCCGCCTCGGGCCCGCTGTCCTTCCCGCTGACCCGCTCGGGCGCCATGTAGTCGGGGGTGCCGATGACCGAGCCGGTGGCCGTGAGGTTGGTGGACTCGCGCACGGCGGCGATGCCGAAGTCGGTGAGGACCGGGGCGCCGTTGGCGCGCAGCAGCACGTTGGCGGGCTTCACGTCGCGGTGCTCGACCCCGGCGTCGTGGGCCGCCCGCAGCGCGGACAGGACCTGGCGGCCCAGCCGGGCCGCGGCGCGCGGGTCCATCGGGCCCCGGTCGCAACGCTCCTGGAGCGAGCCGCCGGCCACGAGCTCCATGACGATCCACGGGTACGCCTCGTCGGCGCTGTCCACGACGTGGTGGACGGTCACCACGTGGGGGTGGTCGATCCGGGCGAGGGCACGGGCTTCCCGCAGGACCCGGGCACGCAGCATCCGGGCGCCCTCCGGGTCGACGTCGGCGTACGCGGGGTCCGGGGGCCGCACCTCCTTGATGGCCACCTCGCGCCGCAGGACCAGGTCACGGGCCCGCCACACGGTGCCCATGCCGCCCCCGCCGAGCCGTTCCAGCAGTTCGAAACGACCGTCGATCACTCGTCCCACTGCGTCCCCCGCGTTCGGCCCGGGTGCTTGCGGAAACGCACCGCGCGGCTCCCGGTCATCCGTGCACTCCCGCTCCGCCCCGTCCCGCACGGTGGCCGGCGGGCAGCCCACCGCCGCGCCCGGTACCGTACCGCGCCGCGGGGGTTCCTCCTCCGGCTGGCCCCCTACCGCCCCGGGAGGTTCCGTTCCGCCATCATCAGGACGGCGTCGCACTCGTCGGCGAGGTCGGCCAGCGTCCCGTCAGGATCGGGGAGCCGTTCCAGCTCGGCGCGGAGGCGGCGGGTGCGCAGCGCGGCGTCCCGGGGACGTTCCAGCGCCAGCTCAAGCCGGGCTGCCTGGAGTTCCGCCGACAGCATGGCCTGCTGCCCGTGCTGGCCGCAGGCGCGGAAGGCCCCCACGGCCCGGCCCGCGCAGACGAGCGCCGCCTCGAACGCGGCGACGTTGATGGCGTACTGCTCGTCGGTGTCGTGCTGCCGGTCCGGGGGGCCGTCGGTGCCCTCCAGGTGCAACTGGGCCAACTGCTGGTGGGTCTCGCCCACGTCGATGCCCAGCGCGGCGCGTTCCTCCGGCAGTTCGGTGTCCCGCAGGCCCTTCTCGGCTTCCGCCAGGGCCTCGCGCATCAGGGCCTCGGCGGTGGACTGCCCGCGCGCCCCGAGGGCCTCCCACGCCTGGGCGCGCAGCGCGCGCACCGTGGCGCCGACGTCACCGATCCCGCGCCACAGCGCCACGGCTTGCTCGTAGGCCCGCACGGCCTCCTCGTTCATGCCGGCCGCGCTGAGTGCCTGTCCGGCCTGGTGGGTGAGGACCGCGTGGTGCCGCTGGTCGTCCCAGTGCTGGGCGGTCGTGGCGGCCAGCGCGTACTGCTCGGCGGCGAGGCGGTGCTCCTGGGTACCGGTGTAACAGTGCGCCAGCCACACCCTCGCCTGCACCATGTCGCTCTCCCCGAGCGTCTGCGCCAGGTCCGGCAGCACGGACTCCAGGACGGACGCCGCTTCCTCCAGGCGCCCCCGGTCGCAGTACAGGCCCCCGAGGTGGTGCCGGGCCCGCAGCGCGAGCGCTGGCAACTCGCCGGAGAGGTCGGCGTAGTGCGCGGTGTCCACCAGCAGCGCCGCCTCCTCGGCCTCGTGCCCCTCCTGGCCGGACACGGCCTGGGCCAGGGCGAAGCACAGTCGGGCCCGACTGACCGGGTCCAGGAGGGCGACCCGGTCGGGGTCGTCCAGTACGGCCCGGACGACCGCCGTGGCCCTGTCCTTCTCCCCCTGCGCCAACAGCGACTGGGCGAGTTGGATCTCGGCGCTCACCGCCAACCACGGCCGCCCCGACGCGTGGTGGTGGGAGACCGCCGCGGTGAACAGGGGGACGGCGGCGGCCGGGTCGTCCATCGCGGCGAGCAGCCCGAGCAGTTCGGTGGCGTCGGCGACCCGGCTGAGGACGCCGGGCTCGTCGTGGTGGGGCCGGGCGAAGGCGAGCAGGTCATCGAGCTCCGCCTTGAGCCGCGCGGCCTCGGCGTGGGGGTCGGCGGCGGCACCGAGCAGCGCGGCCCGCACCCGACAGCGGAACACCAGCACCGTGGCCACCTGGCGGGTGCTGGCACGGCCGTCCGCGTGCAGCGCCTCGGCCCGGGCACACAGCTCCTCGATCTCCTCCAGGGCGCTTTCGGCCCGACCGGAACGGAGGGCGGCCAGGGTGACGCGCCCCCGGGAGACCAACGCCTTCCCCGGCTGCCCGGCGCGCTCGTGGGCTTCGGCCGCCTCGGCGAGCAGGTCGGCGGCCCGCTGACCGGGGCCGCGCAGGCCCAGGGCCGTGGCGTCCAGCAGGTCGGCCCGGTCACCGTCGTCGAGGGCGCCGCCCCCACCCTCGACGGCCCGCGCGGCGCGCTGCCAGGCGGCGCCGGCGGAGGGGTGGAGCGTGTCGCTGAGCTGCCTGGCCCGGACCAGCAGTTCCCGGGGGTCGTCCGACGCCCGGGGAGCTCCGGCCGACGCGGACCGCGGCGCCGGAGCCGACTGCCGCGCCCCCGCCTCCGTCCCCGTCCCTGGCACGGCCGGGACCCGCGCCCCCGTGCCCCGCGCGGCACCGACCGCTGACGCTGCCTGACCGAGCGGCGCGGAGCGCAGGCCCAGGGGGAGCGAGTCCAGCAGCGGCTCGGCACCCATCTGGAGCCGGAGCAGGTCGGAGACGCGGGTGCTGCCGTTGCGCTCGTCGAAGCGCACCGCCATCGCCAGGGCCTCGTCGGTGGCGTGCTCGAGCAGGGCGGCGGCCGTCCACTGCCTGCCGGGAGGGCCGGGAACGGGCCGGTCGCCGTGGCCGAGGTCCACCACCCGGCGGGACAGCAGCGCGGCGCAGGCCATCCACTCCATGTACGGCAGGGCGTCCCCGCGAAGCTCCCAGCGCGGCGTCTGCTCGGCCAGGATCTCCAAGCCGCGCGGTTCGTTGCCGGTCAGCGCGCAGAACTCCACATGGGCGGCGACGGAGCTGCCCAACGCCTCCACCGACCGCGCCATCCGGTAGCCCCGCAGGTGGTGGGAGCGCGCGGCGTCCAGGCGGCCGAGCCGCACCAGCGGCAGCAGCGACCGGGCGAGCGTCGCGTGCGGCTCGTGCAGGCAGCTCTCGCGGCCCTCGAGGACCGGCCGCCACACCTCCAACGCGGCGGCGTCGTCGCCCCGTTCCACCTGCCACTGGCCCTGTTCGTGCAGCTCGCAGGCGTGGCAGTCGGCCATCTCGTCGCGGTCGGCGGCGAGCAGGGCGCTCAGGGCGCGCTCGGCCCGTTCCACGTCGCCCAGGTACCGGGCCACCTCGAAGTCCCGGGCGTGCACCGCCCGTTCGGAGTGGCCCGCGATGCGGTAGCGGCGGCGCATCTCCACCAGCCACTCCTCGATGGAGGCGAGTGGGATCTGTGGTTGCGCCATCGCGTCACCGCTGACCCACTTGAACATCCAGAACAGTTGGTGGGCGTCGTCCTCGTCGAAGTCCGCGGGGTTCTCGTCCCACATCCGGAGCAGCCGTGAGAAGGGCACGAACATCTTGTCGCACTCGGCGCTGTGGCTGTAGGCGATGGTCAGCCCGATCAGCGCCTCCACCAGCAGCGGCTGGTCCCCGGTGCCCTCCGCCTCGGCGACGAGCTGCTCGGCCCGGGCGTTGCGGGGGGAGCCGATGGGCTCGTCGCCGTTCCGGTACAGGTCGAAGCGGATGTCGTCGATCGAACGGCTGGTCAATGGGGCTCCCCTGCGGGTCGTTCGGTCGGGTCGGAGGGCGCCTGGGGGCGTACCGCCCAGTCGAGCAGCGCGAGGAAGGCGCGGTTGAGCAGGGCGGAGTCCGCGGGCCGCAGCGGCCGCTGGGACATCAACAGGGCCTGGCCGTAGAGCGCCTCCACGGCCGCGGCGAGGAGTTCCTCGCTCTCGGCCCGTGCCATGCGGTGCACCAGCGGACTGCGGTGGTTCAGCACCAGGCGTGCGCGGGGCCGGCTGTCCCGCAACGAGCCGAGGATGCCCGCCCACAGGCCGTCCGCCGCCTCGGCCTCCTCCGCCCGGGCCCGCTCGTGCCTGGCCTGCCGGTCGTCCAGGTGCAGGGCGGGAACGGTCAGCGGCTGGAAGGCCCGCAGCACCACGTCGCAGCCGAGGGGTTCGAGGGTGGCGCGGGCCACGGCGAGGAACGCGGTGAGGGCCAGCTCCTCCTCGGCGTCCACCGGGTCCAGGTGGGCGGTGACGGTGTCGGTGTCCAGCTCGGCGACGGCCGTGCCCGGGCGGGCCCGCGGCAGCAGTTCCACCAGCTCGGTGTCGTAGGTGTACCCGCCGTTGACCACGCCGACGCCCTGGGCCGCGGCGATGGCGGCGACCTGCCGGAACTCCTCGGTGGTGCGGGTGTAGTGGATCACCGGGTGGCGGCGCGCGTACTCGTCGAGGGACAGGTGCCCCTCGGTGGTCTCGAAGGGCAGCCACGGCAGCATGACCGCGAACATCTCCGGATCGTGCCGCGCCAGCGACTTCACGCCCAGGTGGTGCACGGACAGGAAGTGGGCCAGCCGTTCCTGGTCGCCGGCCGCCAGCTCGCTGAGCCAGTCGCGGATGCGGGTCCCCAGCACGTCGCGGACGGCGGCGAGGGTGTCGTCGGCGTAGAGGTTCTCCCGGGAGGCGGTGGGGCGCAGGCTGTCGGTGTCCAGCACGCAGCGCACGAAGAACGCCCACTCGGGCAGCAGGTCGTCGGCGCGTTCGGTGAGCAGCATCCCCTTGAGGTGGACCCGGTGGGCGCCGCGCTGTGCCGGGCTGACCGCCGAGGGCAGCACGTACGCCACGCCGCGGAGCCCCGCCAGGGGAACGTCGAGTTCGATCGCGTCCAGCGGGGTGAAACCGAACGTCTCGCGGCAGTGCCTGGCCAGGGCCGCACGGCGCGCGGCCGGCCCCGGGTGGTGGCGCTCCCACACGGCTGGCCGCTCGGACACCGGGGTGTCCCCGACGCGGACGTCGTACGGCAGCAGCGAGCCGTAGTGCCGGGCGAGTTCGGTGACGCGGTCGGTGGCGAGCCACTCCGCGGCGCCGGGCCGCGCGGTGAGGTGGACGGTGGTGCCCGGTTCGGGGCGGGCGTCCTCGGGGAGCGTGCGCACGGTGTACGAACCGTCGTCGCGGGCCCGCCACTCCACCGGCGGCGCCTCGGCGTCCCGGGCGGACCTGCTGACGACGCGGATCTCCTCGGCGACGACGAAGCAGGCGAGCAGCCCGATGCCGAACTGCCCGAGGAACTCGGCGCGCGCCGCCTCCAGGCCGTCCCGTTTGGAGCTGCGCCCGATGGTGGCCAGCAGACTGTGCACCTCGGCCTCGGTCAGCCCGATGCCGCTGTCCTCGACCCGGAGCGTGCCCCCCTCGGGGACCAGCCGCACGGAGGCCGGCGCGTCCGGTTCGACCGCGCGACGGGCGGTGACGGCGTCCACCCCGTTCTGGAGCAGCTCGCGCAGGTAGACCTTGGGGCTGGAGTAGAGGTGGTGCGAGAGGAGGTCGACCAGTCCCCGCAGGTCGACCTGGAAGGTGTTCGCCATGGACTCAATGCTGTCGAAAGTGTGGGTCTGGTGGGCGACCGGGGTTGGCCACCACTGGCGGGAAAGCCACTGACGGACGCGCCACGGACAGACCTGCCCCGCCGCGCGGGCCGGCCGCCCTGCGGGACCGCCGGCCCCCGGGTCCCCGGGACCGGGTCAGCCGCCGCCCTTGAGCCGGATCGCGCGGCGGGGTTGCTCCTCCCCCACCCATCTGAGCGACAGCCTGCCCCACCGTCACCTGCGCGGGCATCCGTGGAACTACCTAATCGGCTACGTAAACCGGCCACGCGCACCATGGCCGGTCCGGCGCCCGGCAACGGTGATGATCTCCGGACTCACAGGGGTCAGCGGGCCCCGCGACCAGTCACCGAACTGCTCCTCGACCTCCAGGCCGGCGTCCCCCAGGAACGACGACAGGGCGTCCGGACCCAGGAACCGCAGCGTGCTCCGGCTGGTCCTGGGGCCGTCCCACCCGGGACTGGTGAACGTCGTGTTGAAGCTCACGAGGTCCCCCACCACTGGTTCCTCCACCTCGTGCCGGGCGCGCACCAGCGCACCAGCGTCGTCCGTCGCCTCGACGACGACGTCCGGCGTCCACCGTTCCCACTCCCGGACCAGCGGGTTGCGGGTCTCGAAGACGAAACGCCCGTCGTCGGTCAGGGCTGACCGGATCGCCCGCAGGGAGGAACCCAACTCCTCGTCGGTCAGGAACACCTGGAACGCGTGCCCCGTCATCACCACCAGGTCGAACTCCCGGTACCAGTCGGTGCGGGACAGGTCGCCCAGGACCCACTCGATGTCCGTGCGCCGACGCGCCCGCCGCATCATCCCCTCACCGGGGTCGAGGCCGCACAGCCGCCCGGTGTGCCCGGCCCTCCTGGCCCGGTGCAGCAGGTCACCCGTCCCGCAGGCGACGTCGAGCACCGAGCGGGCGGCCATCACCAGGGGCAGGTAGAAGTGGAAGTCGTCCCTTCCCGCGCACAGGGCGTCGTAGAACCGGGCGAGGTCGGGATCGGCGAAGTAGCGGTCAACCATCCCGCCGATCTACCACGGGCGGCCCTGCTCCCCGAGCCAGCCCCGGCACCGGTCGAGGGTGGTGGCCAGGGTGGCGGCCAGCGGCGTGGGTCGGACGCAGAACGCCTCCTCGAACGCCGAGGGGTCCATGACCTGCGGCTCGGTGTGCTGACAGAACCCCTAGAATCGAACACATGCACGAACCCGCCGGCCCCACCCTGCCCCAGCTCCGCACCGTACGCCGGTGGCTGGCCGCGCAACTCGCGCTGGTGGACCGGCTGATCGCCACCCGGGAGGCGGAGGAGGAGCCGCGCTGGTGGGCGGTGGAGAAGCGGTGGCACGTCTCGGGGACGCTCCCTCCCGCCACCGTGCACGCCCCCGGCTGCTTCACCGTGGACCTGCGGATGCCCCGGGTGTCACCTGCGGAGGGGCGAGCCATGATCCAACGTGGCGAGGCCGACGGCTGCGGCGGCTGCGGAACCTCGCCCTGACTTCCCGAGGCGCGACGGCGACGGCGAACGCACCGGCCCGACTCCGCGGGAGACGGGGTGCTGCCGGTCGCCCGGTCACGGCTCCACTCGCCACCGACGATCCCGAGCACGGCGTGCCGCGGAGCCGATCCACAAAGACCGACGGGCTTTCGCCAGCATCATGGCGGAAGAGTTCGAGAGGGTTTTCGTAACTCACGGCACTGCCTTCCCTCTTTCCTCCGGGACATCGCGCAGTAGACCGAGAGGAACGGGGTGGCCGGAAATCATTGCGCCACGCCCACGGTTCAGGGCTCACCTTCTGATTGAGGCGAAAGCTGTTGTCCTGACCCCGCAGTCGTCCAGGCGTACCGTTCCCATTGTTGACGTCGGAGGGAGTTCAGCATGCCAGGACCACACGACGAACACACCGATGACAGTGTCGGCCGGCGCATCACGTCCATCCGTAAACAGCGTGGGTGGACTCAGCGCGCCCTGGCACAGCGCGCATTCGTGTCGTACAGCACGTTAACGAAGATCGAATCCGGGCACATGGCCGCCTCCCCCGCCGTGACCTCGGCATGTGCCCGTGCCCTGCGGGTTCCCGTCACGGACCTCACGGGCCAGCCGTACATGGAAGAGCTCAGGCAGGACCAACTCGAGGAGTTGGTGCAGCCGCTGCGCCACGCCATCGCCAATCCCTTCCTCCCCACCCGTGACGACGTTCCGCCTCGTCCCCTGGAAGCGATCCGCACGGACATCCGCACCTTGGAAGAGAGCCGTCTGCGTGGTGAGTACATGGGCATCGGGGCCTCCGTTCCCGCTCTCATCGAAGAATTGATCAACGCCGCACACGCGGCGTCCACGGCGGAAGTGGAGGGCCTGCACTCAGCACTCGCCATGGCCTACCGGCTCGCCAACTCCTTCGCACACAAACTCGGTTTTCCTGGACCTTGCCCTGCTCGCGCTGGACCGGATGGAAACCGCCGCCGCCCGTTCCGACGACCCCTATCTTCCTGTGGCCATCTGTCACTACCGGGGTAACTACTTCCTCCACCACGGCGCCTATGAGATCGGGCTCCGGGCCATCGAGCAGGTACGGCGCGGCGACATGAGGGCACTGTCGGCCATGGGCACCATGCACCTCAAAGCCGCGGTTCTCCACTCCCGCCAGCGCACCGAGACCTGCACGCAGGACGCCCTCACCCACATCGAGGAAGCCCGCGAGCTGGCGGGGCACACGGCCGGCCAACCAGATGCCCACGGGCTGGTCTTCGATCGGGCCAATGTCGAGATCCACGCGACATCCGTCCGGATCGACGTGGGGGACGTGGGTGGCGCGGTCGAGCACGGCGCCGCCCTGCGTTTTCCTCCGGGATGGGCGCTGAACCGGGCTGGTCACCACCACATGGACATGGCCCGTGGATACGAACGCATCGGAAGGAGAGAAGAGGCGTTGGCCGCGCTGCTGAGGGCGCGGAACGCGGCTCCCTGTCAGACCCGTTACCATCCCACGACCCGAGAAACGATCACGGCTCTCCTGCGAGCAACCCGGAGCCGGTCCCGCGAGTTGACACGCTATGCACGCTGGGTCGGTGTCTGAGGGCGGCAGGGTTACGGCCGGCGCTTTCGGTACCGGTGACGGGCTCGGAAGATCAGGGGGAGGGGTGGTCCCCGCCACGCCGGGTGATGGCCGTGCCGGTGGCCGCGGGGGTGCACTGGGACGCGGTGCGGGTCGGCGACCGCTGCGTGGGGGAGATGCTGCTCGCACGCCTTGGCGGGCGTACCGGGGTGGTGCTGGAGGACAGCCCCACGGCGGTGCGGTACTGGCTGGTCCCGCCGCGGACCCGCCCGGGAACAGGGGCGGTCCCACAGCGATCCGGCCGGGGCACGGAGCATCACCGAAGCGGAGCGCACGCACGAGACCGTCGGACAGGGAGCCGCGGTACCCCACCGGGTGCGCGCCGGCCCGTGCGGCACGCACCCGGTGGCCGCGGGTGGACCGCGGCGGTCCGGCTCAGTCCCCCTCGGCCACCAGCGACCGCGACAGGCGGACGACCGGGGCCGGGGCGCCGTCGAGGGTGGTGGCGTGGCGGGCGGCATGGGCCTCCCGGGCAACGACGCCGGTGGCCCCCTCCACCGTCAGGGCCCGCCCCTGCGGGGTGGTCCACTCCAGGCGCGCGGCGCCGTCGCCGGTCGGGGTGAGGGACGGTGCGGCCCAGGGCCCGTCGGGGAGGTCGGGGTGGGCCGGCTCCAGGGAGAGGGTGCCGCCGGCGTAGGCGTCGGCGATGTCGTTCCAGCTCAGGTCGGTGGGCTGGTAGGTTTCGAACAGGACGGTCTCGATGCGGACTCCGTCGTCGCGGGGGGTCACCCGGGGTGGGGCCGTGGGCCGGCCGGCGAACGAGCCGCCCACCGCGGACTGGAGGGTGAGCCGGGCGGTGCCCAGGTCGAGCCGGACGGTGTGGCCGTCCCGCACCCCGTCGGCGCCGCCGTCGGGGAGGTGGGCGCCGACGACGTCCACGACCACGCGCAGCGAACGCACCGGGAAGCGGTCCCCGGGCCGGATCATGTCCAGGTGGTGGTGGCGGTCCCCCGCCGGGCTGGCGAACCCGACGAGCCAGGCCGCGTGCGGGCCGGACTGGACGGTGGTCACGACCCCGGAGGCGAAGTCGAAGTCCTCCGCGCCGTCGTCCTTGACCAGGTGCCAGTGGATGTGGCCCGCGGTGCCGTCAGGGCGTCGCCAGTGGCCGAACAGCGGGCGGCGCTGGAGCCAGGTGTCGATGTGGTTGACGCTGCCCAGGGTGGTGACGTGGTCGAGCCACGTGGTGCCCACCTCGGGGGCGGGGCCGTGGGTGGAGAACAGTTCGCGGTGTTCCCGGGGTTCGGCGAGGGCCTCGAGCCGGGGCAGCGCCCAGTGGGGGGCGCGGTAGTCGACGCAGGAGGTGATGCTGGTGGTGATGTCGTTGGGTTCGGCCCGCGTCTTCTCCTGGACCGGCAGGAGGCCCCCCACGGCCTTCACCAGGTGCGGCGGTGCGCCCAGGTCGTTGCTGTAGCAGCGGGCCATGGGGCCGGAGAGCTGACGGGTGGCCGGGTGCCAGCGGGCCAGGAAGTGCTCCCAGTGCCGGTCGTGCAGCCGGTCGACGATCCGCAGTGAGTCGGGGTCACGCGCGTACTGGCGCAGGAGGGTGAGGGACTCCAGCACGACACCCCAGTAGGAAGGGCTGTTGAACTCGGCGAAGCTGCCGGTCTCGTCGATGGCCCGGGCGAGCCGCAGGACCCGCTGCCGTCCGTACGCGGCGAGTTCGGCGTCGTCCAGGTGCTCACCGGCGACCAGGGTGACGAAGGTGCCCATGACGGCGATGTTGGTGTACGTCATGGAGACGTCGCGGCGGACGATGGACGCGGCGGCGTGGCGCAGGGACTCCCGCACCTCGGCGCGGACCGGCTCCGGTAGCCGCCGTCCGTGGCGCAGGTCCACCAGCAGCAGGGCGGTCCCCAGGAAGTCGGCCCAGTTCCAGTCGGCCGGGACCATCTCCCACGGCGGCTCCTCGGCGTAGTAGCCCCAGATGCCGTAGGTGTCGTTCTCCGGGGTCCGGTCCTGGAGGGCGGCGATCCGTTCCAGGACGGCGCACGCTCGGGCGAGGTCGCCGCTGCCGTCGTCCGCGGCGGCGGCGCGCTCGAGCAGCAGCAGGGCGTAGTGCAGGGAGTGGCGGGTCGGATGGGCCTTGCCGCCCTTGATCGAGGTGTGGATCGGGTTGTACGGGGCCTCGATGAGCAGCAGGTTCTCGTCTGGGTCCCAGAGGCGGTCGCCCTCGGCGAGGCCGGCGAGCAACAGGGCGCGGTCGTGGTCGCGCATGCCGTGGGACGGGGCAGAGGGCACGGGGAGGGCCTTCCAAGCTCGGAATCCGTTTTCCGGAGGTTATGTCCCTGACGGCGGGACAGCAAGGGGGATTGGTTCGGGGATTTAGGACGAATCCCTGCTCCGCGACCATTGACGCCACCGGTCAGCCAGTGCAAGGTAGCCCGGAGTGGGAAAGCGTTTTCCAGAAAAGCGTCTGGGGGCACTCGCCCCGCCCCTTCGATACATGGAGCCATCCGATGAGACCCTCCCCGCGTCGCACCCTGGCCGGCATCGCCCTCGGCGCGCTCGTCATTCCGCTCGCCGCCTGCTCCGACTCCGGTGACGCGGGCGCCGACGGCACCGTCACCATCACCGTCTCCGGCCGCCCGGCGGCTGCGAACCCCGCGGCGGTCAAGCTGTTCGACGACAAGGTGGCCGCCTTCGAGAAGGCCAACCCCGACATCAGGGTCAAGACCAACGAGTACGAGTACGACCAGCAGAGCTTCCAGGCCAAGGTGGCCGGCGGCAACCTGGAGACCGTCGTCCGGGTACCGCTGACCGAGATGTCCTCGCTGATCAAGCGCAAGCAGGTCTCCGACATCACCGAGGACTTCAAGCAGGTCAAGCACGGCGCCCAGTTCAACGACGAGGTGCTGTCGGTCGCCAGGGGCGAGGACGGCAGGACCTACGGCGTCCCGACCGAGGAGTACGCGCTCGGCCTGGTCTACAACCGGAAGCTCTTCGAGAAGGCCGGACTCGACCCCGACTCCCCACCCACCACCTGGGACGAGGTGCGCGAGGCCGCCAAGACCATCAAGGACAAGACCGGCGTCGACGGCTACGCGCAGATGACCAAGGAGAACACCGGCGGCTGGATGCTCACCGCCATGACCTACTCCTTCGGCGACGACATGCAGGAGCAGTCCGGCGGCAGGTGGGTGAACTCCTTCCACAAGGAGGGCAGCGGCTCGCACAAGGCCCTGGACCTGCTGAAGGAGATGCGCTGGACCGACAAGAGCATGGGCCGCAACCAGCTCCGCAACGGTGGTGACATCGAGAGGGACTTCGCCGCCGGCAAGATCGGCATGACGATGGCCGCGCCGAACATGATCAACCATGTCATCGACCAGTACAAGAGCGACAAGAACGACGTGGGCATCGGCCCCATGCCCAGCGACGGCTCCGCCAAGCGGACCCTGGTCGGCGGGAACGTCGCCGTGATCAGCCCGAAGGCGAGCCCCGAGCAGCGTGCGGCGGCGGTCAAGTTCATCGACTTCTACTACCTGGCCTCGAAGTACGACCCGAAGCGCGCCGGCGACCAGGCCGCCGTGCAGAACAAGGACGGGTTGACCGTCGGCTCGCCGCTGGTCGCGTTCTTCAAGCCGGAGATCTCGGATCCGGTCGAGGAGGCGGTCAACAAGCACGCAAACGTGCCCCTCGAGCACTTCGCCGCGTACCGGGAGTCGCTCGGCGACTACGAGCTGGTCGTCGAACCCCCGGTGGAGGGCCAGAACGTCTACAAGGCCCTGGACAACGCCGTGCAGGCCGTGCTGACCCGCGAGGACGCGGACCCGGCCAAGGAGCTCAACAAGGCCAACGACCTGGTCAAGTCCCAGGTGGAGCGGGCCCAGCAGTAACCGGTCGTGGCCGGTCGTCGAACACAGACGGCGGACGGGTGCGCCGCCGTGAGCAGGAGCGAGGAGACACCTCCATGAGCAAGTCGCAGGCCCCGCCGGAGCCCGCCGGCCGCCTGACGCGGCACCTCGACACGGCCACGCGGCCCGGTGACCCGGCTTCCGGGCCCACCGGGTCGGCCCGGGCGGTGTCCCCGGGGCGGGGCAGTCCCTCGGTCCGCTTCGTCCGCTGGGTCCGGCAGGGCGGAATCACCACCGTCCTGTTCGGTCTGCCGATGGTGGTGTGCTTCGCCCTGTTCTCCTGGTGGCCGATCGCACGGAGCCTGCGGCTGAGCTTCGAGCAGACCAACCTGGTGGGGCCGAGCGAGTGGGTGGGCCTGGACAACTTCGAGCGGGTGCTCGACGATCCGCTGCTGTGGACGGCGGTCCAGAACACCGGGATGTTCGCGGTGCTCGCCCTGCTCATCGGCTTCCCGGTGCCGCTGTTCCTCGCGGTGCTCATCTCGGAGCTGAAGAAGGGCGGAACGCTGTTCCGCATCCTGGTCTACCTGCCGGTGACCATCCCGCCGGTGGTCTCCGTGCTGCTGTGGAAGCTGTTCTACGAACCCGAGGACGGGCTGTTCAACCAGTTGTTCGGGCTGGTGGGTCTCGGCCCCTTCCCCTGGTTGCAGTCCACCGACACCGCGCTGGTGTCGATCGTGCTGGAGGCGACCTGGGCCGGCTTCGGCGGCACGGTGATCATCTACCTGGCGGCGCTCGCCGCGGTGCCGGGTGAGCTGTACGAGGCCGCGGAGCTGGACGGGGCCGGGATCTGGCGCCGGGTGTGGCACATCACCCTGCCGTCGATGCGCGGCGTCATCCTGATCATGCTGCTGCTCCAGATCATCGGCACCCTCCAGGTGTTCACCGAGCCGTTCGTCATGACGGACGGCGGACCGGAGAACTCCACCGTCACCGTGCTGATGCTGATCTACAACTACGCCTTCCAGAACGGCGACTACGGCGCCGCCACCGCACTGAGCGTGCTGCTCGCGCTGGTGCTGTGCGCGCTGTCGGCGGTCTATCTGCGGGCGACGAGGAGGTGGGGCAACTGATGAGCAGGAGCACGAGGGACGCCATACGCGCCCTGGCCCGCAGGGACCGCAGGAACGAGGACGGGGGCCGCAAGCTCCTGTCGTCGGCCGACCGTCGCCGCACGTCGGTGCGGGTGTGGCTGTCGTCGATCCAGGGGATCACCCTGCTGACGCTGCTCGCGTTCGGCCTGGGCCCGCTGTACTGGACCTTCAAGGGGGCGGTCTCCCCGACGCAGGAGTTGCTGCGCCACCCGCTGAGGCTGTGGCCGAGCGACCCCCAGTGGGGCAACCTGTCGCACGCCTGGACCGACCTGCGCGTGGGCCACTACCTGGGCAACACCGTGATCCTGGTGACCGGGTCGGTCATCGCGCACCTGGTCGTCGCCACCACGGGCGGGTACGTGCTGTCGGTGCTCAGGCCCAAGTGGGCGACCCCGATCCGCTGGCTGGTCCTGGCCACGCTGTTCATCCCCGGGTCGATCTCCCTGGTCGCCCTCTACCTCACCGTCCTGGACATCCCCCTGCTGGGGATCTCGCTGGTGAACACGCCGTGGGCGGTGTGGCTGCCGCACGCGGCCAGCGCCTTCATGGTGCTGATCGTGATGAAGTTCTTCGACGGCATCCCGCGCGAGCTGTTCGAGGCCGCGAAGGTGGACGGGGCGGGACCGTTCACCGTCTTCTGGCGGATCGTGCTGCCGATGTCCCGGCCGATCGTCGCGGTGATCACCGTGTTGACGGTGATGAACGCCTGGAAGGACTTCCTCTGGCCGCTGATCGCCATCCCCGACACCGGGGAACAGCCGATCGCTGCGGCCCTTCCCCGGCTGGCGGAGCGGGCGGAGCAGTCGGTCCTGATCGCCGCGATGCTGCTGGCGATCATTCCCCCGCTGCTGCTGTTCCTGATCTTCCAGCGGCAGATCATGCGGGGCGGGGAGGGCTTCTCCGGGCTCAAGGGCTGAGCCCGGCGGGGCACGTGGACCAGGGCCACGCCCACCAGTCCGAGGACGAACGACTCGCCGGCGGCCAGCGCGGTGCCTGCCGCCGGTGGCTGAGCGGTGCGCTCCACCGGGTACGGCCGGTGGAACGCGCGTTGGCAACGGGCACCGCGGCACCGATCCGATCGAGAGGACGCTCGATGGAACAGAAGGGCACGACCCGGTCGAGACCCGAGTCAGGTCCCGGACCGGCTGGCCGGCTCCGCCGCTGCCTGGCCTGGGGCGGCACGGCGGCGATGCTGAGCGCTCTGGTGACCGCTGTGCCGCTCGCCGGCACCGCGCACGCCGCGGCCACCCTCACCGTCACCTCCCCCGACCTGCTCTTCGTCAGGGGACAGACGAAGATCACGCTCAACACCGACCAGTCGTCGGTGAGCTGGCGCGCCGCGGACGCCCAGGGCCTGCCGGTGGCCTCCGGCACCGCACCGGTCTCCACCGGCACGGCCACCGTGGAGCTGTCGGGGCTCGGCCCCGGCTTCTACACGCTCTCCGCGACCGCGGGCGACACCACCCGCACCGCCGACTTCGGCGTCGTCCCCCCGCTCGCCGGCCACGAGACCGCCGACGAACGCTTCGGCGTGGCCATGCACTTCGGCCACTACAACGGCGACGACAACAAGCTGCTGCGCTCCATCAGACTCATGGGCACCGGCCAGGTCCGCGCGGACGCCAACTGGTCGGCGATCGAACGGACCCCCGGGGAGTACTCCTGGGACAGGTACCCCACTGACGGCGCCATCCCGTACGCGGCCTCGCAGGGCCTGACCGTGCTGCCGATCACCGCGTTCCGCAATCCCAACTACGACGACAACAAGACCCCGTCGTCACCCGAGGGCCTGGACGCCTACGGGAAGTTCACCGCCGCCTTCGTGGAGAGGTACCAGCAGCACACGAAGGAGGTGGAGATCTACAACGAGTACAACCACCCCACGTTCAACACCGGCGCCTGCGGCCTCACCGCTGACTGCTACCTCGAGTTGCTCAAGGCCAGCTACGGCAAGGTGCACGCCAAGGTGCCGGACGCCACCGTCGTCGGCCCCGCGATCGCCGGGATCGACCGGAGCTGGCTCAACCGGCTGTACTCCCTGGGCGGCCTGGACCACCTGGACGCGGTGAGCATCCACCACTACGGCTACCCGAGGCCGCCGGAGGAAGCGCTGGCCGCCCTGCCGCAGGTCCGCGCCGACCTCGACGCGGCCGGCGGCCAGGACAAGCCGCTGTGGCTCGACGAGAACGGCTACCCCACCCACAACGACGGCGTCACACCGGCGACCCAGGCGATGTTCCTGCCGCGGGCGGAGGTGTTCGCCTTCGCGTCGGGGGTTGACCGCTACTACTGGTACGACGTCGTCAACGACGGCACCAACGCAACCGACCGGGAGCACAACTTCGGTCTGTTCCAGCGCCCGAGCGGCTCGGTGACCGCCTGGCAGCCCAAGCCAGGTGCGATCACCCTGAGCGTGCTCACCCGTCAACTGGCCGGGCGTGCCTTCGCGGGACGCGACGACGCGGGCGCCGCCGAGGTGCGGTCCTACCGGTTCGGGTCGGGCTCCGACACCGTCCGCACCCTGTGGACCACCGCCGACACCCCCCGCACCGTCGAGCTGTCCACCACCGAACGCGTCACCGTCACCGACCAGTTCGGCAAGGCCAGGACCTACACCCCCACCGGCGGCAAGATCCAACTCACCCTGGACGGCCGCGTCCTGTACGCCAAGGGCACGGTGACCAACGTCAAGGCCGTCACCACCCCGGTCTTCTCCGTCCAGGTGCCCGAGCAGACCAACACCGCCGAGACCGTCGAAGCGGTGCTGTCCGTGGACCGGACCGGGGCCGGCGTGGGCCTGCCGCAGCAGGTCACGTTCCAGGTGGCCGGCGAGGCGTTCACCATGAACGCCGCACCCGGGCAGGTCACCCGCAGG
>NZ_KB904655.1 GCF_000380165.1 Wenjunlia vitaminophila DSM 41686 | reverse complement strand
GGCCGCGCCGTGAAGACGACCGTGGCGGGTTCCGCGGGCCCCGTCGGGATGATGAGCGTGGTGGGTTCCGTGGGCCCCGGCGTGATGACGACCGCGGTGGCTACCGTGCGCCCCGTCAGGACGGCGACCGTGGTGGGTTCCGTGGGCCGCGCCGTGATGGTGGTGAGGAGCGGCGCGGTGCCCCTCAGCGGCAGCTCGTCCGCGGGCGTGGTCGGTTCGGCCACGAGGACCGCGAGCAGCGCCCCGAGCCGGTGCGGCGGCTCCCCATCCCGGACGACGTGACCGGCCGTGAGGTCGACCCCAGCGTGACGCAGGAGCTGAAGAGCCTGCCCAAGACGCTGGCGGAGGATGTCGCCAGGAACCTCGTCATGGTGGCCCGGCTGCTCGACGATGACCCCGAGAGGGCTTACGCCTACTCCAGGGTGGCGTTGCGGCTGGCGGCGAGGGTGTCTGCCGTGCGGGAGGCCGCTGGCTTCGCGTCCTACGTGACGGAGAAGTACGCCGAGGCGTTGACGGAGTTCCGGGCGGCACGCCGGATGAGTGGGTCGGTGGAGCTGTGGCCGGTGATGGCCGACTGCGAGCGCGGTCTCGGCCGGCCGGAGCGGGCGCTGGCCATGGCCGGCGCCCCGGAGGTGCGGCAGTTGGACCGGGCCGGCCAGGTGGAGATGCGCCTGGTCGCCGCGGGGGCCCGGAGGGACATGGGGCAGCCCGAGGCCGCCGTGGTGACGCTACAGGGCCCGGAGCTCGGTGCGCCGTCGAGCCAGCCGTGGGCCGCCCGGCTCCGTTACGCCTACGCTGACGCGCTGCTGGAGGTGGGCCGGGAGGCCGAGGCGAGGGAGTGGTTCGCCAAGGCGCTGGAGGCTGACACGGCCGGTGCCACCGACGCGTCGGACCGTCTCGCGGAGCTGGACGGGCTGGAGTTCGTCGACGCGCTCGACCCGGAGGCCGAGGACGCTGACCCGGAGCTGCTGGGCGCTGAGCCGGACGAGGCCGCCCGCGCGCGGACCGACTCCGAGCCCGGTGAGGACGACGCGGAGCCTGACGTCGCGGTGCAGCGGGACACCGCGGACGCGGACAGGACGGACACGGAAGCGGCCGGGTCCGCTGAGGCGAAGGGTGCCGCGGACCCGGCGGTGTTCCTGGACAGCCCGTTCCTGGAGCCCGGAGCCGCCGCGGCGACCGGCGAGGACCCCGTCGCTGACGAAGGTGAGGGCGGTGACGTTCAGCCCGCTCAGGACGCGGGCGAGAGCGGTGACGAGGCGGTGGACGGGGGTCGGTGACCCCTTGACGACGGGGACGGGCGTCGGACGTGGGGTGTGACGGACCGGGGCAGCAGGATCAGGGGCGTTCTCCGTTCGGGGAGCGCCCCTGATGCGTTTGGTCCGGCGCGGGTGCCGGCGGACGGGGTCTGTCGCGAGCGTTGACGGCGGGTTTCTCGGACGCCGTGGAATGCCGCCGTGCCCGCGGAAGTTACCCATGCCATGACACAAGGTCCCACCCCTCGCGCCCTGTCCGACGATGCTCTCTCGGACCTGTTGGGCAGGCAGCAGTTCGGTACCCTCGCCACCAACAAGCGCAGTGGTCATCCCCACCTGACCACCATGCTCTACGGCTGGGACCCCGAGGCCCGCATCGTGCGGCTCTCCACCACGGCGGACCGCGTCAAGGTCAGGCACCTGCGGCGCGACCCGCGTGCGGCCCTCCATGTGTCGGGTGGTGACGTGTGGTCCTTCGCCGTCGCCGAGGGCGAGGCCGAGGTCTCCGAGATCACGACCGTCCCGGGTGACGCGGTTGGGCGGGAGCTGCTCGCGATGATCCCGGAGGCCGCGAAGCCGGAGGACGAAGACGCGTTCCTGGAGCAGTTGGTCGCCGAGCGCCGGGTGGTCATCCGGCTCAAGGTGAGTCGGCTCTACGGAACGGCGCTTGACGTGAACGGCTAGGCGCCTCGGGACCGTGTCGGTCACAGCCACCCGTTGGTGACACTCGTGTGACAGCACACCGGGGGCGAGGGCTCAGAACACCTGGTCCAACTCCAGGCTGCGCAGGACCAGCCCGCTCGCGGGTTTGGGACCGAACGAGGTGGACTTGTGGGGCATCATCACGCCCTGCTCGGCGAGTTCGCGCACCACGTCCTCCTCGACCGGGTGCATGAGCACGGCGCAGCCCTTGTGCTGGGCCGCCTGCTGTTCGGCCGCCGTGGCATTGTGCAGGTAGCCGACGCGGTCGGGGGAGTCGGGGATTCCCCAGACCCGGTCCAGCAGCAGCCGGTGCAGCACGGTGGCGTCCAGGCGGCGCCAGGACTCGGGTGGGCCGGCGGGGACGGCGTCCCGCAGGGCCGCGGGGTCCGGGGAGGTGAGCAGGTGGTAGCTGCCGTCGCCGGCGAGGAGGAAGGCGTTGCCCCTCCCGGCGGCCACGGCCAGTTCCGCCAGTGCGTCGTCGAGCGGACCTGGCAGGGGGCGCACCCGGAACACGCCGTCGAGCGCGGCGAGGGCGTCGGGCACCGGCAGGTGTCGCACCACCCGGTGGATGGCGCGTACCCGCAGCGGGTACCGGGCGCTGTCGACCAGGAGGACAAGACCGAAGTCCCACGGGGAAGGCGAAGGGTGGTCGCGACGTAGCCGCTGGTAGGTGGCCCACCGGTGGTGGCCGTCGGCGATCAGCGCCTGGTGGCCGGTGAGTTCCGCGGTGATGGAAGCGATCTCCCGGGGGTGGGTGACGGCCCACAGGCGGTGTTGGACGCCGTCCTCGGTCGTGGTGGTGAACAGGGGAGCGTGCCCCGCGGTGCGTTCGACGGCCAGCGCGGTGGCCATGCCGGGGCTGCCGCGGTAGGCCAGCAGCAGGGGTTCGAGGTTCGCCGCGGTGGCGCGCATCAGGTCCGCCCGGTCGGCCACGACGCCGGGCATGACGTTCTCGTGCGGCAGGACGGCGCCGTCGAGGGCGAGACCTCCGATGACCCCGCGTTGCAGGGTGTCGTCGGTCCGCTGTTCGTAGACGTAGAGGGCGGGCTCCGGGTCGGGGACGAGGATGCCGTCGGCCTGCCACTGGCGCAGGGTGCGGGCGGCGAGTTGGTGTCCGTCCCGGGGGTGTTCGCCGGTGGGCAGGATCAGCCGCACCACGTTGTGCGGGTCCGCGGTCTGGAGGTGGCGGACCCCCTCCGGGCGGACGACCACGTCGTAGGGTGGCGAGGTCACCGCCGCCAGGCTGCTGACCCGGTCGGGGTCGTAGCGCAGGCCACGGAAGGGTCGCAACGAGAGTCCGGTGGTGTTCCGCTCCGCCTTGTCGGTCGTCGTCACCCTGTGATGTTACGCGTCCGGGGACGGACGAGAATTGGTGGGAAGAACGGGAAGCGGTGCGCCAGGGGCGTTGCCGGCTATGCGCCGTGGTGTGCGGCGCCGGTGAGGAGTGGGCTGAGGATGCGGACCAGACCGGGCGGCAGCGCTGTCGCCCTGTGCGAGAGGTACGACACCGCGCTGCTGGATCTCGACGGGGTGGTGTACCGGGGGGCGACGGCGGTGGACCACGCCGTGGACGCGCTCGCGGACGCGCGCGGGGCGGGGATGCACCTGGCCTACGTGACCAACAACGCCTCGCGGACCCCGCAGGCCGTGGCCGAGCACCTCACGCGGTTGGGTGTCCCGACGGCGGCGGATGACGTGATCACGTCGGCGCAGGCGGTGGCACGGCTGATCGCCGAACAGGTGGGCGTGGGCGCGCCGGTGCTCGTGGTGGGCGGTGAGGGGCTGCTGCGGGCGCTGGAGGAGCGGGGGCTGCGCGCGGTCACGTCGGCGGAGCAGGACCCAGCCGCCGTGGTGATGGGGTTCGCGCCGTCGGTGGGGTGGGAGCAGCTCGCCGAGGCGTCGTTCGCGGTGGGGCGGGGCGTTCCGTTCTTCGCGTCGAACACCGATGTGACGGTGCCCACGGCGCGGGGGATCGCGCCGGGCAACGGGACGTTGGTGCAGGTGGTGCGGACCACCACCGGGGTGGACCCGCAGATCGCGGGGAAGCCGCTGCCGCCGATGCACCGGGAGACGATCCTGCGGACCGGGGCACGACACCCGTTGGTGGTGGGGGACCGCCTGGACACCGACATCGAGGGTGCCCACGTCGGTGGGGTGGACAGCCTGCTGGTGCTGACCGGGGTCTGCACCGCGGCGGACCTCCTGGCCGCGCCGCCCGAGCACCGGCCGACGTATGTGGCGGCCGATCTGCGGGGGTTGCTGGTGCCGCAGCCGGAGGTGTCCGTGCGGTCCGGCTCGGAGTTCGCCTGCGGAGGGTGGACGGCGTCGGTCCGGCAGGGTGCGTTGGTCCTGTCCGGGCGGGGGGAGCCGGTCGACGGGCTGCGCGCGCTGTGCGGGGCAGCCTGGTCGGCGGAGGGGGAGCGGCCGTCGGCCGACGAGGCGCTGTCCAGGCTCGGACGGTGAGCCGCTCACGGTGAGCCGTGAGCGGTGTACGGGTGGGCGCTCGGCCTGGCAGGGTGGGGCAGCCTGGGCACCGGATTGGTCGGCCGGGTCGGTGGGTGAGCTGGGGCACCGGGGTTGGCCGGACGCCGCTGGCGGGGCCGGCGGCGAGGTCACAGCAGCGAACGGAGCCTCAGCAGGTCCCGGAACCCCGCCTGGAGCTGCACCCGACCACTGGCCCACGCCTGGGCGAACGGAAGGTCGCCGGCGACCAGCGCCACCAGGTCGTCGCCGCTCAGCGCCAACCGGATCTCCGCGCCCTGCTCGGGTGTCTCGGCCAGCGCCACACCCTGGAGGCGTCCTTGGGAGAGCCGACCCACGAACACGACGTCGAGGTCGGTGATCAGGCAGCTCAGCGAGCGGTCGAGGGCGGCGGCGCGGTGTACGTCCCCCTGGGCGCGGGAGAGGTTCTCGGCGAGCTGGTCGAGCGCGGCACGGCACTCGTCGAGGGTGGCCATGGCTGCGGGGCTCCCGGGCGTCGAGGTGGGTGACGCGATCGACGGTACCCCAGGGTGCGCCGCTGCTCGGGGATGGACGGGGTAGCGTCGTGACCACCGCGGCGGCGGCGCCGACACGCCGCGGAGAGGTGGTCGAGCACGTGATCGGTGTGGTCCGGGTGCGCTGTTCGACTCCGGGAGGCCGCGGTTCCCCGGAGGGGGCCGGCGGGCACCGGGTGGCGACGGAGTCCGGGCCCACGGGGTCCGAAGGGAAGGAGTGGGGCATCGTGCGTGGCACCACGGGTGCGCCCCCGGGTCCAGCGGGGGAGGACCGTCCGGGGGCTGGTGACGGGGCTTCCCGGTCGGGGAACGTCGGAACGGACTCGCACGTAGAAGAGGGCGTGGATACCGAAGGAGACGACGTCCGGGACGCCGGGCTCCCCCCTGAGCCGGGGGCGACCGGCAACGCCGAGGTGGACGCCGTGCTGGGGCGACTGGCGCGGGCAGCGGGGAACGTCGGGGTGTACGAAGATGTGCACCAGTCCCTGCGCGGCATCCTCGCCGCGCTCGACCCGCCTCCCGGGCCCACCCCGAACAGGAGCTGAACACCACGTGGCACGACGCCGACTCGACGCGGAGCTGGTGCGGCGCGGACTCGCGCGTTCCCGGGAGCACGCAACCCAGTTGATCGCCGCCCGGCGGGTCACCGTCGGCGGCACCACCGCCACCAAGCCCGCAACCCAGGTGGACACCGGCGCGGCGGTCGTCGTCGCGGACGACCGGGGCGACCCCGGATACGTCTCGCGGGGCGGGCACAAGCTCGCCGGCGCCCTCGCCGCGTTCGGGCCCCGCGGTCTGACCGTCCGGGGCCGGCGCTGCCTGGACGCGGGCGCCTCCACCGGTGGCTTCACCGACGTGCTGCTGCGCCACGGAGCCGGCCACGTGGTCGCCGTCGACGTGGGGTACGGGCAGCTCGCCTGGTCACTGCGGAACGACCCACGGGTCACCGTGCGGGACCGCACCAACGTCCGGGAGCTGACCCCCGAGCAGCTCGAAGGAGAGCTGGTCGACCTGGTCGTCGGTGACCTGTCGTTCATCCCGCTGGGCCTGGTGCTGCCCGCGCTGGTCCGCTGCGCCAGGCCCGACGCGGACCTGGTGCTGATGGTCAAGCCGCAGTTCGAGGTCGGCAGGGAGCGGCTGGGCAGCGGAGGCGTGGTGCGCAGCCCGGAGCTGCGGGCGGAGGCGGTGCGCACCGTCGCGGAGCAGGCGGCGCAACTGGGCCTGGGTGTGCGCCAGGTGGTGGCGAGTCCGCTCCCGGGACCGTCCGGGAACGTCGAGTACTTTCTGTGGCTGTGCGCCGGAGCGCCGACGGTGGATCCGGCGGATGTGGACCGTGCTGTTGCGGAGGGGCCCCAGTGAGCGAGCGCACCGTATTCCTGTTGACCCACACCGGCCGGCCGGCCGCGATTCGCAGCGCCGACCGGGTGGTGCAGGGCTTGTTGCGGGCCGGGATAAGGGTACGGCTGCCCGCCGAGGAGGCCGTGGACCTGGCGCTGCCCGCGGGGGTGGAGCGGGTGACGGCCGAGCCGCACGCCGCGGACGGCTGTGAGCTGCTGGTGGTGCTCGGCGGGGACGGCACCCTGCTGCGCGGCGCGGAGCTCGCCCACGCCTCGGGGGTGCCCATGCTCGGGGTGAACCTGGGCCGGGTCGGTTTCCTCGCCGAGGCGGAACGGGACGACCTGGACAAGGTCGTGGACCGGGTGGTGACCCGCTCGTACGACGTCGAGGAACGGATGACGATCGACGTCGTGGTGCGCACCGACGGCCGGGTCTGCCACACCGACTGGGCACTCAACGAGGCGTCGGTGGAGAAGGCCGCCCGGGAACGGATGCTCGAGGTGGTCATCGAGGTGGACGGCCGTCCGCTGTCCGGCTTCGGCTGTGACGGTGTGGTGTGTGCCACCCCGACCGGCTCCACCGCGTACGCGTTCTCCGCCGGGGGGCCGGTCGTGTGGCCCGAGGTCGAGGCCCTGCTGCTGGTGCCGAACAGCGCGCACGCCCTGTTCTCCAAGCCGCTGTTGACCTCCCCGCGCTCGGTACTGGCCGTCGAGGTGAAGGAGAGCGGGCACCACGGGGTGCTGTGGTGCGACGGCCGGCGGACCACCACGCTGCCGGTGGGTGCCAGGGTCGAGGTGCGGCGGGGCGCCACGCCGGTCCGGCTGGCGCGCCTGCACCACCTGCCGTTCACCGACCGGCTGGTCGCCAAGTTCGCCCTCCCGGTCGCGGGCTGGCGGGGGGCGGCCGGTTAGGGGGCCGGGCGCGGGGGACCGGAACCTATATAGGCTCCTCCTGTGCTTTCGGAGATGCGCATACGGTCGCTCGGGGTCATCGACGACGCCGTGGTTGAGCTCTCGCCTGGGTTCACCGCGGTCACCGGGGAGACCGGCGCGGGCAAGACGATGGTGGTCACCAGCCTGGGGCTGTTGCTCGGCGGGCGGGCGGACGCCGGTCTGGTGCGGGTCGGCGCCAAGGCCGCAGTGGTCGAGGGGCGCGTGGAACTCGGCGAGGACTCGCCGTTGGCGGCCCGGGTGGCCGAGGCCGGTGGTGAGCTGGACGAGGGCGCGCTGTTGGTGAGCCGTACGGTCTCCGCCGAGGGACGGTCGAGGGCGCACCTGGGGGGCCGGTCCGTGCCGGTGGGGCTCCTGGCCGAGCTGGGGGAGGAACTGGTGGCGGTGCACGGCCAGACCGACCAGCAGGGCCTGCTCCGTCCGGCGAGGCAGCGGCAGGCGCTCGACCGGTACGCGGGGGAGGCGGTGGCCAAGCCGTTGGCGGCGTACGCCCGCGGGTACCGCCGGCTGCGCGAGGTCGTGGCCCGGCTCGACGAGTTGACCACCCGGGCCAGGGAGCGGGCCCAGGAGGCGGACCTGCTGCGGTTCGGCCTCGAGGAGATCGCCGCCGCGGAGCCGCGGGCCGGGGAGGACGAGGAGCTCGCGGCCGAGGCTGAGCGGCTCCGCCACGCGGAGTCGTTGGCGTCGGCGGCGCGGGCGGCGCACGCGGCGTTGTTCGGCGACCCGGAGGACCCGGCGGGGGTGGACGCCAACGCGCTGGTCGCGGGGGCGCGGCGGGCGCTGGAGGCGGAGCGGGCGCACGACCCGGTGCTGGCCGCGCTGGCGGAGCGGCTGGGCGAGGTCGGCTACTTGTTGACGGACGTGGCGGCGGAGCTGGCCGGGTACTCCTCGAGCCTGGACGCGGACCCGCTGCGGCTGGCCGCGGTGGAGGAGCGGCGCGCCGTGCTGGCCCACCTGACCCGCAAGTACGGTGACGACGTCGCCGCGGTGCTGGACTGGGCCGAGAACAGCGCGGCGCGGCTGGGTGAACTCGAGGGTGACGACGACCGGATCGCCGAGTTGACCGCGGAACGGGACGCGCTGCGCGCGGAGCTGGCGGAGTTGGCCGGCGAGGTGAGCGCGGCGCGCGGCGCGGCGGCGGAGCGGTTCGGGCGGGCCGTCACCGCGGAGTTGGCCGAGTTGGCGATGCCGCACGCACGGGTGTCGGTGGCGGTGCGGCAGTCCCCGGCCCCGGACGGTCTCGCCGTGGGCGGCCGGCCGGTGGCGTTCGGTCCGCACGGGGTGGACGAGGTGGAGGTGCAGCTCGCTCCGC
The DNA here is from genome assembly GCF_000380165.1 of Wenjunlia vitaminophila DSM 41686. Lineage (GTDB taxonomy): Bacteria > Actinomycetota > Actinomycetes > Streptomycetales > Streptomycetaceae > Wenjunlia > Wenjunlia vitaminophila. The sequence goes on along the minus strand of NZ_KB904655.1, from coordinate 108,766 downwards.
ACCCGGGGGCGGTCCCCAGGCCGGTGGCCAAGGGCGCGTCCGGCGGTGAGCTGTCCCGGGTGATGCTCGCCGTGGAGGTGGTGTTCGCTGGGTCGGACCCGGTGCCCACCTACCTGTTCGACGAGGTGGACGCCGGGGTGGGTGGCAAGGCCGCGGTGGAGGTGGGGCGGCGGCTGGCGAGGCTGGCCAGGACCGCCCAGGTGGTGGTGGTCACCCATCTGCCGCAGGTGGCGGCGTTCGCCGACCGGCACCTGGTGGTGGTGAAGACCAGTGAGGGGTCGGTCACCCGCAGCGGAGTGCGGGTGATGGACGGCGAGGACCGGGTCCGTGAACTGTCCCGGATGCTGGCCGGCCTTGAGGACTCGGAGCTCGGCCGGGCGCACGCCGAGGAGCTGTTGCGGGCGGCACGCTCCACCAGGTGACCGTCGCCGCGTCGGGGCCGCGGAACGCCTCGGCGCGGGGACGCCCCCGGACGCGACATGCACACACCATCACCACAAGAGCGGCACCCCGCGTTCACCTGCGGTGACTCGTCGCGCCGAGGGGTGCGCAATGCGTTGTCACAGGCGTGGGCTACCGTGTGCTCTGCACCGGGGACCGTCGGTGTTCGGCGGGCTCGGGCATAGCCGAATGGCATATGTCTTGCGGCGCGCGCCCCGCGCTGGCACTGTCAGGGGAGACGTTGGTGAGGGTTCGTCATCCTGGTCCGACCGGACCCGTGAGGGTGGCCCGGGAGACGACGTTCACTGGTTCAGCCCATTCGGTGAAGCTGATCTACGCGCGTCAGGGGTGCCTGTGAAAGGCTCAGGGACAGCGGTGGGAGCGTCGGCCCGGGCTGGCGCACCCGCCCCGACGAGGGACGACCCGGGAGCACGTTTACCCGTGAACACCACCACGAGCGCCGGGCTGGGGCAGTTGCACGCCGTGCAGGTGCTGGACGACGGCACCGGTTGCGGAGTGGGTGCGCACGTGAGTTCGCTGGCACGTGGTCTGGTGGCCCGCGGCGTGGAGGTGACGGTGTGCGGGCCGGTGCGCGCCGAGTCCGCCCACCAGTTCACCAAGGAGGGGATCGGGTTCCGCACGGTGGAGTTCGGCGGCTCCACCAGCGCCCGGGACGAGGCCGCGGCGCTCGCGGTGCTGCGCTACGTCTCCGGCTCGGCCGGCGTGGTGCACGCGCACGGCCTGCGCGCCGGGGTGCTGGCCTCGTTGGCGCTGCGCCGGCTGCGGTCCCGGCGGCGCAGGGTTCCCCTCGTGGTCACCCTGCACGGCGGCGTGGCCGCGCCGGAGCCCGGCAGGCGGCTGCTCGCCCTGGTGGAACGACGGGTGATACACACCGCGGACCTGGTGCTCGGCGCCTCCTCCGACCTGGTGGGCTGGGCCCGTGCCATGGGCGCGAGGGACGCCAGGCTCTCCCCGGTGGCCGCGCCCCAGCCGCCGGCGACCGGCCAGGACGCCGTGCTGGTGCGCCGCAGGGTCCGCGCCGAACTGGGGGTGGGCAGCCGTCCGCTGCTGCTCACCGTGGGCTCGCTGGTCCCCCGCCAGCGGTTCACGGAGCTGCTGGACGCCGCCCGGGACTGGCGTGAACTGGACCCGCGCCCGCTGCTGGTGGTGGTGGGTGAGGGCGAGGAGCTCGGTCGGCTCCAGCAGCGGATCGACGCCGAAGGCCTGCCGGTGCGGTTGCTCGGCCGTCGGGACGACGTCCCCGACCTGCTGACCGCCGCCGACGCCGTGGTGCTGTCCGGTGGCTGGGAGGGGCGGTCGCTGATCGTCCAGGAGGCGCTGCGCGGCGGCACGCCGTTGGTGTCCACGGCGGTGGGCGGCGTCCCCGAGCTGGTCGGGGACGCCGCGGTGCTGGTTCCGGACGGTGACACCGCCGCTCTCGCCCGGGCCGTTGCCGGCCTGGTCACGGACCCGGCGCGGCGGGCGGCGCTGGCGGAGCTGGGGCGGGTCCAGGCCACCACCTGGCCGAACGAGGACGACACGGTGACCCAGGTGCTGAGCGTCTACGACGAGCTGACCCAGGCCAGGGTGCGATGAGCCCCTGGCCGGTCGGCGCCCCGCGGTCAGCCCCCGTAGGCGCCGGACGCGGTCAGCCGCAGCGCCGTGTCGATCAGCGGCACGTGGCTGAACGCCTGCGGGAAGTTGCCCACCTGACGCTGTTGCCGCGGGTCCCACTCTTCGGCGAGGAGTCCCAGGTCGTTGCGGAGCGCCAGGAGCTTCTCGAACAGCTTCCTGGCCTCTTCGACCCGCCCGATCATCGCCAGGTCGTCGGCGAGCCAGAACGAACAGGCCAGGAAGGCGCCCTCGTCGCCGGGCAGCCCGTCCAGGTTGTCGTCGCCCCCCTGGGACAGCGGGTAGCGCAGGACGAAGCCGTCCTTGGTGCTCAGCTCCCGCTGGATCGCCTCGATGGTGCCGATCACCCGCTTGTCGTCCGGCGGCAGGAAGCCCACCTGCGGGATCAGCAGCAGCGACGCGTCCAGCTCAGCGGAGCCGTAGGACTGGGTGAAGGTGTTCCGCTGCGGGTCGTAGCCCTTCTCGCACACCTCGCGGTGGATCTTGTCGCGCAGGGCGCGCCAGCGGTCCACCGGGCCCTCCACGGGGGTCTGCTCCAGCATCTTGACCGTCCGGTCCACCGCGACCCAGGCCATGACCTTGGAGTGCACGAAGTGCCGGCGCGGCCCGCGCACCTCCCAGATCCCCTCGTCGGGCTCGTGCCAGTGGTTCTCCAGGTAGCCGATGAGCTGCATCTGGAGCTGGCTGGCGTAGTCGTTCCTGGCGAGCCCGGTCATGTTGCCCAGGTGCAGGGCCTCGGTGACCTCGCCGTACACGTCGAGCTGGAGCTGGCGCGCCGCCTGGTTGCCGACCCGCACCGGGGAGGAGTTCTCGTACCCCGGCAGCCAGGACAGCTCGGTCTCGCCGAGCTCCCGCTCACCGGCGATCCCGTACATGATCTGCAGGTTCTCCGGGTCACCTGCGACCGCCCGCAACAGCCACTCCCGCCAGGCACCGGCCTCCTCACGGTAGCCGGTGCGCAGCAGCGAGGACAGCGTGATCGCCGCGTCCCGGAGCCAGGTGAACCGGTAGTCCCAGTTGCGCACCCCGCCGATGTGCTCGGGCAGCGAGGTGGTGGGCGCCGCGACGATGCCGCCCGTCGGCCCGTAGGTCAGGGCCTTCAGCGTGATCAGCGAGCGCACCACGGCGTCCCGGTAGGGGCCGTGGTAGGTGCACTGGGCGGACCACTCCTGCCAGAACCGCTCCGTGGCCGCGAGCGACTCCTCCGGCTCCGGCAGCGACGGCGGGGGCATGTGCGACCGCTCCCAGCTCAGGGCGAACGCCACCCGCTCCCCCGGCCCCACGGTGAAGTCGGAGTAGGTGGTCAGGTCCTTGCCGTAGGTCTCGGCGTTGGTGTCCAGCCACACCGAGTCGGGCCCGGCGACGGCCACCGTCCGTCCGTCCACCTTGTGCACCCACGGCACCACCCAGCCGTAGGAGAAGCGCATCCGCAGGTTGGACCGCACCGGCACCTGGCCGGTGACGCCCTCCACGATCCGGGTGAGCTGGGGCGCGCCCTCCCGGGGCGGCATGAAGTCGATCACCCGCACCGTGCCGTCGGGCGTGTCCCACTCCGACTCCAGCACCAGCGAGTCGCCGCGGTACCTCCGGCGGGTCGCCGGAGGCGGGGCCTCGCCCTCGGCGTGAGCGGGACCGATCCGCCAGTAGCCGTGCTCCTCGGTGCCGAGCAGCGCGGCGAAGACGGCATGCGAGTCGAATCGGGGCAGGCAGAGCCAGTCAACGGATCCGTTGCGGCAGACCAGTGCGGCGGTCTGCATGTCACCGATGAGTGCGTAGTCCTCGATGCGCCCGGCCACGTGCATCTCCAGTCGAACGTTGGCCCTGATCGGGCCCGTGATTGCGGGGTATGTGACGACGCCCGAAGGGATCTGCTTGGCGGCTGGACCCGAAGCGTCGTGCTCGACGAGCCACTGCTCCGGTGCCCCGCCCCCAGCCAACGTATCCGCCGCCGGTCGTGCGCGGTCGGATCGATGCTAGGGCAACGGACGCGGGCGATGTGATGCCTTGCCGGCCGGCTCGCAGCGATGTCCGAGCAGGATACGACGCCGAAGGGGTGTCGCGTCGAGCCCCGGCGCGGTGCGGCGCAGAACACACCATATGCCTTATCTGCCGTGGGTGGATGCGGTGTTTGGGTGACGTCCACCACGGGTCCTCGGGACGCTCCGTCGTCGCCGGTACCTGCGGAGTCACCGGCACACGTCGTGGCCGGGCGCTGTTACCCTGGTAGCCCGTGGACCGGTGGGACGCACCACTGCCCGCATCGACGGCGCGGCCCTGTCGTTCGAGGGTCCGGACCGTTCCGCCTCAACAGCGACCCACGGGAGCCCCCTGTTGGCACTGCCGCCCAGAACCACGACGACCAAGCACCTCTTCGTCACCGGGGGTGTGGCCTCCTCGCTCGGCAAGGGGTTGACCGCCTCCAGCCTCGGTGCGCTCCTCAAGGCCCGCGGACTGCGGGTGACCATGCAGAAGCTCGACCCGTACCTCAACGTGGACCCGGGCACCATGAACCCGTTCCAGCACGGTGAGGTGTTCGTCACCAACGACGGGGCCGAGACCGACCTGGACATCGGCCACTACGAGCGGTTCCTCGACGTCGACCTCGACGGGTCCGCCAACGTCACCACCGGGCAGGTCTACTCCACCGTGATCGCCAAGGAGCGGCGGGGCGAGTACCTCGGGGACACCGTCCAGGTCATCCCGCACATCACCAACGAGATCAAGTCGCGTATCCGCCGGCTCGCCACCGACGAGGTGGACGTGGTGATCACCGAGGTCGGCGGCACCGTCGGCGACATCGAGTCGCTGCCCTTCCTGGAGGCGGTCCGCCAGGTCCGGCACGAGGTGGGCCGGGACAACGTGTTCTTCGTCCACGTCTCCCTGCTGCCGTACATCGGCCCGTCCGGGGAGCTGAAGACCAAGCCCACCCAGCACTCGGTCGCCGCCCTGCGGAACATCGGCATCCAGCCGGACGCCATCGTGCTCCGGGCCGACCGCGAGGTGCCCCAGTCGATCAAGCGCAAGATCTCGCTGATGTGCGACGTGGACGAGGACGCGGTCGTCGCCGCGATCGACGCCAAGTCGATCTACGACATCCCCCGGGTGCTGCACACCGAGGGACTGGACGCCTACGTGGTGCGCCGGCTCGACCTGCCGTTCCGCGACGTGGACTGGTCCGAGTGGGACGACCTGCTGCGCCGGGTCCACCGGCCGGAACACGAGGTCAGGGTCGGCTTGGTGGGCAAGTACATCGACCTGCCGGACGCCTACCTCTCGGTGACCGAGGCGCTGCGCGCCGGGGGCTTCGCCAACAACGCCCGGGTACAGATCAAGTGGATCGCCGCGGACGACTGCCGCACCGCGGCCGGAGCGGCCGAGCAGCTCGCCGACCTGGACGCGGTCTGCATCCCCGGGGGGTTCGGGGAACGCGGGGTGGAGGGAAAGGTCGAGGCGATCACCTTCGCCCGGCAGAACCGACTCCCGTTGCTCGGGCTCTGCCTCGGGTTGCAGTGCGTCGTGATCGAGGCGGCCCGGGTGCTGGCCGGCATCCCCGACGCCAACTCCACCGAGTTCGACCAGGCCACCGCGCATCCGGTGATCTCCACCATGGCCGAGCAGCTCGACATCGTCGCCGGTGACGGTGACCTCGGCGGCACCATGCGGCTCGGCCTGTACCCGGCGAAGCTCGCCGAGGGCTCGTTGGTGCGCGAGGTGTACCGCGGCGAGGCCTACATCGAGGAGCGGCACCGCCACCGGTACGAGGTCAACAACGCCTACCGGGCCGAGCTGGAGAAGAAGGCGGGCCTGGTGTTCTCCGGCACCTCGCCCGACGGCAAGCTGGTGGAGTTCGTGGAGTACCCCCGGCAGACCCACCCCTACCTGGTGGCCACCCAGGCCCACCCGGAGCTGCGTTCCCGTCCCACCCGCCCGCACCCGCTCTTCGCCGGCCTGGTCGCCGCGGCGGTGCGCCGTCGGCGGGAGACCGGCGGGGCGACCGCACCGGACACCGCGCCGGAGAACGTCGAACCGATGGGGATCTGACCGCCCCTGCGGATACGGTGGTGGTCGGCGCCCTCGCGCGTCCACCAGCACCCGACCTCCACGAGACGCCTAAGGACCGACCTGCACCATGGGCAGTGACCTGCGAGACATCCCCGAGGAGTGGCCGGTCACCGGCACCACCGTCCCGTTCACCGGCAAGGTCACCGGGGTGCGCACGGACGAGGTGGTCATGCCGGACGGAAGCACCGCCCGCCGCGACTACCAGACCCATCCCGGGTCGGTCGCCGTGCTCGCACTCGACGACGAGCAGCACGTCGTCCTCGTCCGCCAGTACCGCCACCCGGTGCGGCAGCGGCTCTGGGAGATCCCGGCCGGGCTGCTCGACGTCCCCGGCGAGCACCCGCTGCGCGCCGCCCAGCGCGAGCTGTACGAGGAGGCGCACTGCAAGGCGGACGACTGGCGGGTGCTGGTGGACCTGTACACCTCCCCCGGAGGCTGCGACGAGGCCGTGCGGATCTTCCTCGCCCGGGGGGTGTCCCCCGTGGAGGGCGAACGTTTCGAAGTCGCCCAGGAAGAGGCCGACATGGAGCTGGGGCGGGTCCCGCTGGTCGAACTGACCCGGGGGGTGCTCTCCGGGGAACTGCACAACACCTGCCTGGTGGCCGGTGTGCTGGCGGTCAACGCCGCGCTCAACGGCGACGGCCTGGACGCGCTGCGCCCGGCGGAAGCGCCGTGGCCGGCCCGGCCGTACCAGGCGTAGGCGCACCGCTGCCGCCCGGCGGGCCGGCCGTGCCGGAACGCCGGCTGGGGACCCGCCCGGTTCGGACGACCCCCTCGGGCCGGACGGCGGTGTGGCCCGGGAGCGCTCGGCCCGTCCCGGGGCGGGAGGCTCCCCGGGGAGAGGGGGACGTCCCTGCTCGGTGACCTCGACCGACGGGGACGGCGCGGTGGGACCGGTCTGAACTACTCTCGGGACCGTCCCCGCCGGCGACGGGAGTAGGCGGGTGCGTGGCGTTCAGGAGTGTGGCTCCGTGGCTGAACAGGCGGTGCGGTCCAACGGGTCGGAGGCGCGCGCCGTCCTGCCCCGGCAGGAACCGCCCCCACGACCGTCCCCGAAACGGTCCGCGTCGCCCGGGGCCCCTTCCCCCCCGGGCGTGATCGAGCGACGGGGCCGGTCCGGGGGGACCGAACGCGGGACGACGCCCCGCCCGCCCACCCCACCCGACTGGCTGCCCCCCGTTCCCCAGCCGTTCTTCGGCCGGCAGGCCGAGACCGCGGCGCTGCGGGCCGAGATCGACCGGCCCGGCCTGAGTGGTCGGGGCGGCCCGGCCCGTGCCAGCCGGGTGCTGCTGGTGGCCGGCCGTCCGGGGGTCGGCAGGACCGCGCTCGCCCTGCACCTGGCCCACCAGGTCGCCGGCGACTACCCGGACGGGCGGTTCTTCGCCCGGCTGGTGGACCGGGACCGCCGACGCGTTCCCGTGCGGCGGGTCGCCGTGGACCTGCTGCGGGCGTTCGGTGCTCCGGCGCCGCCCGAGACCGTCGAGGCAGAGCTGGTCGCCCGGGTGCGCCGGGTGTTGACGGGGCGCCGGGCCCTGCTGGTCCTCGACGACGTCGCGGACTCCGAGCAGGTGCTGCCGCTGCTGCCGCCCGGCTCCGGCTGCCTGGTCGTGGTGACCGCGAGCGGCCCGTTGACCGCGGTGCCCGACGTCCGGCCCTGCGTCCTCGGGGGCCTGGACCTCGCCGCGGCCACCGCGCTGCTGGGGCGGACGCTGGGCTCCACCCGCGTCGCCTGCGACCCCAGGGCGGTGGAGGCGCTGGTCCAGGAGTGCGGCGCGCACCCGACGGCGCTGCGCCTGGCCGGTGGGGCGTTGGCGGCCCAGCCGCGGATGTCGGTCGCCGACGCGGTGTCCAGGCTGCACGAGCCCGGCGCCCAGGACACCGGCCCGCGGACCCCCCTGGCCAGGGCCTTCCACCTGGCCTACGAGGGGTTGCCGGCGGGACCCGCCCGGATGTTGCGGCTGCTCGTCCTGGCCCCCGCCGGGGTGGTGGACGCCCACGTCGCCTCCGCGCTCTCCGGCAGTTCGGTGCGGGTGGCCGGGACGGTGCTCAGGGACCTCGCTGACCAGGGGCTGTTGACACCGGACGACGTCCCGGGCGAGTACCGGGTGCCCGGCTGCCTGCACGCGGCGCTGACCGAGCTGTCGGACGCCCTGGACCGGCCGGCCGAGATCACGTTGGCCGTGGCCAGGATGCTGGAGCGAACGGTGCGGCAGGTGGGGGCCTGCCACGCCGCGCTGTGCCCGGCGCCCCCCGAGCAGGGCGGCCCCGTGGAACCACCGCCCCGAGACCTGCGGTTCGCCTCCCGGCGGGACGCCGCGGACTGGCTGCGCCGACGGCTGCCGGCGCTGCTCGCCGCCGCGTCCGCCGCCGCGGCCGACGGGGACCTGGACACCCTGGCCCGCCGACTGGTGGCGGCCCTGGTCCAGGTCCTGTGCACACCGGAGGGGGAGGCGGCCCGCGCCGGCTCCCTGGCGGAGCTGTACCTCCTGCACCGCCTGCTGCACCGGATCGCGGTCCGGCGGGGGCGGCCCAGGGAGCAGGCCGCGGCCCTGATCAACCTCGCCGACCTCGACGTCGTGCGGGGACGTCGCGGGCCCGCGCTCGACGGCTACCGCGAGGCGCTGGCCGCGGCCCGGCGGGGCCGTGACGAGACCCTGGCCGCGAGGGCGCTGGAGGCCATCGGCGACACCCACGCCGGGGCGGGCGACCTCCAGCGGGCCGCCGACTGGTACGGCAGGGCGCTGGCGGTGCGCCTCGCCCGGGGCGAACGGGCCGACGAGGCCCGGCTGCGGGGCCTGGTCGCCGGTGTCCAGCTCCGGATGGGGCGCTGGGACGACGCAGCCCGGGGGTGGCGGGCCGTCGCCGCGCTGCACCGTCGGCTCGATGACGTTCCGGCCGCCGCTCAAGCCCTCACCGAGCTCGCCCACGTATGGCAGTACGCAGGAGACCCGGAGGAGTGTCTGCGGACGTACCGCGAGGCACTGCTCTGGGCCCGGCAGGCGGAGGACGTTCGGCTGGAGGCCGCTGTGCTGCTGCGCATGGCGGACACCCTCGAGCGGTTGGGCGACCCCGCCGGAGCCCGGGTCCAGCGCGCCGAGGCGGAACGCCTACTCGCCGGGTGATCTTGTGCTGCCCAAGGAGAGAAACCTATGAATCCACTGATGTCGTCGAGAAAATAATTAACTTTGCAAGGCTAGACACGGCCTCTGCCTTCATTACACTCGATTCTGTCGCAGTGCTGTGCGGCCGGCACCGGTGATCCTGGTCGGCGTCGCACCCCCACACATCCTCATCACCCAAGGATCGTGATCACCGTGAAGGTCGGTATCCCCCGGGAAGTCAAGAACAACGAGTTCCGCGTCGCCATCACCCCGGCCGGCGTCCACGAACTCGTCCGCAACGGGCACCAGGTCTATGTGGAGCACGATGCCGGAGTCGGTTCCTCCATATCCGACGAGGAGTTCGTCGGGGCGGGTGCCACGGTCCTGGGCACGGCCGACGAGGTCTGGGGCACCGCGGACCTGCTGCTGAAGGTGAAGGAGCCGATCGAGCAGGAGTACCACCGGCTGCGCAAGGACCAGACGCTGTTCACCTACCTCCACCTCGCCGCGTCCGCCGAGTGCACCGCGGCACTGCTGGACTCCGGCACCACGGCCATCGCGTACGAGACCGTGCAACTGCCCGGGGGAGCGCTCCCGCTCCTGGCCCCGATGTCCGAGGTGGCCGGGCGGCTCGCCCCCCAGGTCGGCGCCTACCACCTGATGCGCTCCGCGGGGGGCCGGGGGGTGCTGCCCGGCGGCGTGCCGGGAGTGGCCCCGGGCCGGGCGGTGGTGATCGGCGCCGGCGTCTCCGGTTGGAACGCCGTCCAGGTGGCGGTGGGCATGGGCTTCCAGGTCACCCTGCTCGACCTGGACCTGAACAAGCTGCGCGAGGCCGACCGGATCTTCGGCACCCGGGTCACGACCCTCGCCTCCAACGCCTACCAGCTCGAGCAGGCCGTCCTCGAGGCGGACCTGGTCATCGGCGCGGTGCTGGTCCCCGGGGCGAAGGCGCCCAAGCTGATCAGCAACGACCTGGTGTCCCGGATGAAGCGCGGTTCGGTCCTGGTGGACATCGCGATCGACCAGGGGGGCTGCTTCGCCGACTCCCGCCCCACCACCCACGCCGAGCCCACCTATCCGGTGCACGACACGGTGTTCTACTGCGTCGCCAACATGCCCGGAGCGGTGCCCAACACCTCCACGTTCGCGTTGACCAACGCGACCCTGCCCTACGTGCTGGAGCTGGCCAACCGCGGCTGGCGCGAGGCGTGCCGCCGTGACGCCGCGCTGGCCAAGGGCATCAACACCCATGAGGGAACGGTGGTCTACGGGCCGGTGGGGGAGGCACACGGCCTGGAGGTGACCGAACTGGACGCCGTCCTGGCGTGAGGGCGGCCCGGGTGCGGTGGTGCCGCGGAGGAACGTGCTCCGCGGAGTGACGGCACCCGTCCCCGGGTGAGCGGGGTGTGACGATTCATGTCACTGAGGTGATATGACGACTTCTCAGTTACGTCATCGTGCGTGGACGGCGACTTGGCGCCATGTTCCCGGTCAACTCGATCGGGGCATGGCGCCAATATCGGTTTACGGATACTCACCGCTGATGTAGGGATCACACAGGGCCGACCCCGGACCGCCGCCATGCGTAGTGCGTGGTGGTTTCCCCGTTTCGTGCGACCATGAAACTTCGCGGTTGCACGCCTTACGCCCTTGACAGAAGCTTGTTCGGTTGCCGACACATCGTGCCTTGTCCGCCGGATTGTGTTGCTGCAAACGCCCGACACGCCATAGAGTCGCCAACCGTCGGCATGGTGTCTCGCTGACCAATCTAGAAGTTTCCTGGTCACCAAGGAGGTAAGACGACTTGTGAATGAGTCGACATTTGCTCCCGAGGGTGGTCAACCAGGACTGCACGCAGTCGCTTCTGTCGCGGTCCGGACGTTCACGGCCCAACAGCAAGCGGACCACGCACGAGTGACCGCCGGCCACGGCGCGGACGGTCATGGTGAGGAGCACCCCCGATTCATGGGGTACGACACCGAGTTCAGCGACGGTGGCCTCTACGACCCGGACGCCGAGTACGAGCCCGACCCGGAGTACGCGGCCACCCTGGCCCCGGACGCGGCCCGTCAGCGTCGGGAGCGCGTCGGCCCCACCGGCCGCCCCCTGCCCTACTTCCCGATCCCCGGGCCGGTCACCGACCACGGCCCCGCGCAGATCATCGCCATGTGCAACCAGAAGGGCGGAGTCGGCAAGACCACGTCGACCATCAACCTGGGTGCCGCACTGGCCGAGTACGGCCGGCGGGTGCTGCTGGTGGACTTCGACCCCCAGGGCGCGCTCTCGGTCGGCCTCGGGGTCAACCCGATGGAACTCGACATCACCGTCTACAACCTGCTGATGGAGCGCGGGCTCGCCGCGGACGAGGTGCTGCTGAAGACGGCGGTTCCGGGGATGGACCTGCTCCCCAGCAACATCGACCTGTCCGCGGCCGAGGTGCAGCTCGTCAGCGAGGTGGCCAGGGAGTCCACGCTGCAACGGGCGCTCAAGCCGCTGATGCCGGACTACGACTACATCGTCATCGACTGCCAGCCCTCCCTCGGGCTGCTCACGGTCAACGCCCTCACCGCCGCGCACAAGGTGATCGTCCCGCTGGAGTGCGAGTTCTTCGCCCTGCGCGGCGTCGCGTTGCTCACCGAGACGATCGAGAAGGTCAGGGAGCGGCTCAACCCGGAACTCGAGCTCGACGGCATCCTGGCGACGATGTACGACTCGCGGACCGTGCACAGTCGTGAGGTGCTGGCCCGGGTGGTGGAGGCGTTCGACAACCACGTCTTCCACACCGTCATCGGCCGCACGGTGCGCTTCCCGGAGACCACGGTCGCCGGCGAACCCATCACCACCTACGCCTCCAACTCCGTCGGTGCCGCCGCCTACCGCCAACTCGCCAGGGAGGTGCTCGCCCGGTGCCACGCCGAGTGAGTCTCCCGGGGGCCGACGAACTGTTCCGTACCACCGGGGGAATGGCGCTGCAGTCAACGCCGCGCCAGCACAACGGCGAGGCCGGCCAACCGGCCGCCGAACGACTGCGGTCCGTACCCGCCTCCGCGGGCGAGGGCGGGAGCCCCACTGACCCGGCGGAGCCCCGGAACCAGGACGGGCAGGGAGCCAGGGCGGGAGAGCACTCCGGGCGCGGTGGCGGCCCGGGGCAACAGTCCGCCGTTCCCGCGCCGGGCCCGCAGCCCGGGCCGCCGGCCGCTCCGGCGCCGTCCCGGCGCCGCCGCACGACGAACCGCAGGCCCAGCGGCCGGGAACGGCACGACGAGAAGATCACGGTCTATGTCTCCGCCGAGGAACTGATGGACCTGGAGCACGCCCGCCTGGTGCTGCGCGGCGAACACGGCCTCGCGGTGGACCGCGGACGCATCGTGCGGGAGGCCGTCGCGGTGGTCCTCGCCGACCTGGAGTCCCGCGGCGACGCGAGCATCCTGGTCCGCCGCCTTCGGGGTCGCTGACCCACCGCGGGGCTACGCTGCGCTGGACGGGCCCGACGTCCCGCCCGGCGACCCCAGGACCACCATGCCCACACACCACCCGCCCCCCGCTCCCCGCCGACCGCTCGGCCGCGGCCCCGCGCTCCCCGTGCCCCCCGCCGTGCCGGACGAGCCCGCGCAGCCACCCGGGTCGCCAGAGCCGCGGGAGCCGGAAGGAGAGCTCGGGCACCCCGCGCGGGAGCGGCCGACGGCTCGGGAGGACGTCCCGGAGAGCGGCGGGTTCCGGGTCCGGCTGGACAACTTCGAGGGCCCGTTCGACCTGCTGCTGCAACTCATCGGCAGGCACAAGCTCGACGTCACCGAGGTGGCGCTGTCCAAGGTCACCGACGAGTTCCTCGCCCACATCCGGGCGATGGGCAGCGACTGGGACCTCGACCAGGCAACCGAGTTCCTCGTGGTCGCCGCCACCCTGCTGGACCTGAAGGCGGCCCGGCTGCTGCCCGCCGCCGAGGTGGAGGACGAGGCGGACCTCGCCCTGCTCGAGGCCCGCGACCTGCTGTTCGCCAGGCTGCTCCAGTACCGCGCCTACCGGCAGGTCGCCACCATCCTGGGGGAGCGCTGGGCCGCGGAGCTGAGGCACCACCCCCGCACCGTGGGCCTGGAGCCGCACCACGCCGCGCTCCTGCCGGACGTGGTCATCTCCGTGGGGCCCGAGGGACTCGCCAGGCTGGCCGCCAAGGCCATGCTGCCCAAGCCCCGACCGGCCGTGTACGTCGAGCACATCCACGCGCCGTTGGTCAGCGTCCGCGAGCAGGCGGACCTGGTGGTCGCGAGGCTGCGCACCCTGCGGGTCGCCACGTTCGCCGAGCTGGTGCGGGACGCCGGGGACACCCTCACCGTGGTCGCGCGCTTCCTGGCCCTGCTCGAGCTGTACCGTGAGCGGGTCGTGGGACTCGACCAGCAGGAGGCGCTGGGCGAGCTACGGGTCCGCTGGACCGGTGACGACGCCGGGCAGCCGGTGGTCACGGACGAATTCGACAGCGAGGACCCCACATGACCGTCGCCGACCTCGAACTCAAGCCCGCGCTCGAGGCGGTGCTCATGGTGGTGGACGAGCCGGCCACCGAGGAGCACCTGGCCAGGCTCCTGGAGCGGCCCCGCGCCCGGGTGGCCGCGGCGCTGCGGGAGCTGTCCGAGGAGTACGCGGCCCAGGGGCGCGGCTTCGACCTGCGGCTCGTCGCCGGCGGCTGGCGGTTCTACACCCGGCCCGGGTACTCCGCAGCGGTGGAGAGGTTCGTCCTGGACGGCCAACAGGCCAGGCTCACCCAGGCAGCCCTGGAGACCCTGGCGGTGGTCGCCTACCGGCAGCCGGTCAGCCGCTCCCGGCTCTCCGCGGTGCGCGGGGTGAACTGTGACGGGGTGGTGCGGACCCTGCTGCAGCGGGGGCTGGTCGAGGAGAGTGGGACGGAACCCGAGACAGGTGCGATCCTGTACCGGACGACCACCTACTTCCTGGAGCGGATGGGCCTGCGCGACCTGGACGAGCTGCCCGAGCTGGCCCCGTTCCTCCCCGAGGCGGACGCCGTGGAGGCCGAGTCCCTCGAGGGCTCGGTGCTGACCGCGGTGACCGCCGAGCTGTCCGACCTGGACGGACGGGGTGACCGAGGCCACGAGGACTACCAGGACGACCAGGGCGACCAGGGGACGGTGGCGTCCGACCACGGCTGACCCGGCCGACGGCCACCCGAGGCGGGCACGGCCGACGACCACGGCTGGCGACAGCGAACACGGCACTCGACGACGGACTAGTGATGCGAAGCAGCGGCAGGAACAGCGGCGGCAGGTCAGGCTCCCGGGGCTCTCAGGGCTCCCGGGGCGGTGCGGGCGGCCCACGGCGGGACGGTGGACAGCGCGGCAGGCGCTCCTCCGGCGCCCCCCGGCCGGAGGAGCGCCGCTACGGCGCGCCCGGCGGGGGGTGGAAGGAACAGCGCCCCGGCCAGCCGCGTCCTGACGGCTCGCGTTCGGGCCAGCCGCGTTCGGGTCAGCCCCGGCCTGACCAGCCGCGTTCGGGCCAGCAGCGTCCCGACCAGCCGGGGCCGGGTCAGCCCCGTTCCAAGCAGTCGGGGCCGGGCCAGCCGCGTTCGGGTGCGTCCCGACCGGCGCGCCCGCGTCCGGCCAGGAGCCGCAACTACGAGGCGCAACTGGAGGAGTCGGCCCGGGCCCGGCAGCCCCGTCGCGAGTCCGGCGAGGCCGGAGGGGTGCGGCTGCAGAAGGTGCTCGCCCAGGCCGGGCTCGGCAGCCGCCGGGCCTGCGAGGAGCTCATCGACCGGGGCCGGGTGGAGGTCAACGGCCAGCGGGTCCGTGAACAGGGGCTGCGGGTCGATCCCGACCGGGACGAGATCAAGGTGGACGGGCTGACCGTGGAGACCCAGGGCCACCTGTTCTTCGCGCTCAACAAGCCCGAGGGCGTGGTGTCCACCATGGAGGACCCGGACGGTCGCCAGTGCCTGGGGGACTACGTCACCAACCGGGAGACCCGGCTGTTCCACGTGGGCCGCCTGGACACCGAGACCGAGGGCATCATCCTGCTCACCAACCACGGGGAACTCGCCCACCGGCTCACCCACCCCAGGTACGGGGTGACCAAGACCTACCTGGCGTCGATCGTCGGCCCGATCCCGCGGGACCTGGGCAAGCGCCTGAAGGAAGGCATCGAACTGGAGGACGGGTTCGCCCGGGCGGACAGCTTCCGGGTGGTGGAGAACGTCGGCCGGAACTACCTGGTCGAGGTCAGCCTGCACGAGGGCCGCAAACACATCGTGCGGCGGATGCTCGCCGAGGCCGGTTTCCCGGTGGACCGGCTGGTGCGCACCAAGTTCGGCCCGATCGCCCTCGGCGACCAGAAGCCGGGTTGGCTCCGCCGGCTGACCATCACCGAGGTCGGCATGCTGATGAGGGAGGTCGGCCTGTAGCCGTCCCCGGGCGCCCGCACAGGGCCCGACCCGGGCGGGATGCATCAGGCAGGCCCTGAACAACACACCTAGATCCGGTCCTGGTCCTCCGGGGTGTGCACCGCGGCCTCCTCCGCGGACATGCCGGGCTGTGGGGTGCCCCGGGTGAACATGTCCTGGTTGCGCGGCCACGGCGAGTCGGGGTCGTCGACGAGCACCCCGGTCTCCTCGTCGGGCGGCTCGGGCCGGTCGTCCTCCGGCTCCTCGGCGTCGAGCTTCTCTGCGAGCGGCTCGTGCGCCCGCTGCTCCACGTCGGTGGTCCCCCAGCGGTCCACGGCCACGGGTTCGTCGCCGGGCACCGGCTTCTGCTGCGGGTCGCTGGCCTGCTGCTGCTCCGGGGTGCCGTCCTGGAGGTCGGGGATGCCCTCCTCCTCGGGGTTCCGGCCCGGGTCGTGTTCTGCCACAGCCGCCTCCCACCGCTGCTCGGTCCACCGGTCGCTGGTACGGGTCGCCCACCGTCGCCGGTGGCGACCCTGCGTCTCGGGTACCCGGACGGGGCCGGCCCACACGGTGCGCCCGGTGCTCCTTCGGGCGGGCCTCAGCCCCACGGCACCAGCGCCACGGACCGGCCCTCCGCGTCGCGCCGCACCTGCATCAGCCCGGTCACCGCGGTCCGGTTGACCGGGCCGTACACGTGGGGGAACCGCACCCCGGGCGGGCAACCGGGCGGTGGCGAGGGAGCCGGGTCCTCCCAGCGCACCGGGGCGTCCAGCGCGGC
Source organism: Wenjunlia vitaminophila DSM 41686 (assembly GCF_000380165.1). Lineage (GTDB taxonomy): Bacteria > Actinomycetota > Actinomycetes > Streptomycetales > Streptomycetaceae > Wenjunlia > Wenjunlia vitaminophila. Next base: position 92,367 of record NZ_KB904655.1, on the reverse strand, counting down.
CTCGTCGATCAGCAGCACCAACAGCGGGGAGGGCGTGTCCCGGTAGAGGGAGTCCGCGACCGCCAGCGCCGTGGCCTCGTCGGGGGAGCAGTGCACGAAGCCCTCCTCGGCCAGCGAGGCGGGGGCGTAGGGGCGCTCCGGGTGCCTGGACCACTCGTCCGGGCGGACCAGATGAAGGATCATGCGGTAGGTGTACCGCCGCGCCGGGCCCGGCAACCCCCGGCGCGGGACCTGGCAGCTCCTGCCCCGCTCCGTCACCGCCGTCTCGCAGGTCGGGCGGCCCGGCCGGGCCCGTTCCCGACTGGTTACGCTGGGAGCACCTTCCGGCAGACCGCGGAGGAACCGACCGGAACGCGGGTCGGAGTCACCGCGGGTCACCGGACGAGGACCAGAGCAGAAGGAGCGTGGCGCAGTGGCGGTACGAGCAGTCCGCGGGGCGGTCCAGCTCGAGAGCGACACGGCCGAGCACATGCACGCGCAGGTCTCCGAGCTGCTGAACGCGATGATCGAGCGCAACGGCCTCGCCGTTGACGACCTGATCAGTGTGATGTTCACTGCGACACCCGACCTGCACAGCGACTTCCCCGCCGTGGGCGCGCGCAAGATAGGGATCACCGACGTACCCCTCATCTGCGCCCAGGAGATCGACGTGCCCGGCGCCATGCCGCGGGTGGTGCGGATCCTCGCCCATGTGGAGACCCCGCTGGACAAGGGCGGCATCTCGCACGTCTACCTGGGGGCCGCGGCCGGGCTGCGCCGGGACATCGCCCAGTAGACCGCACGGCACCACCGAGCGACGGGAACACACTCACACCATGCGCACCGCCGCCGTCATCGGCACAGGACTGATCGGGACCTCGATCGCCCTCGCCCTGTCCGCCCGCGGGGTCAGCGTCCACCTGCGGGACCGGGACCAGGCCACCGTGCGTACCGCCTCCGCGTTGGGCGCCGGCACCGAGGAGGCGCCGGACGGGCCCGTGGAGCTGGCGGTGGTCGCCGCCCCGCCCGCGCACGTCGGGCGCACGCTGGCGCAGGTCCAGGCCGAGGGGCTGGCCCACAGCTACCTCGACGTGGCGAGCGTCAAGGGCGGCCCCGGCAGGGAACTGGCCGAGCTGGGCTGCGACCTGAGCCGGTACGTCGGCAGCCATCCGATGGCGGGCAAGGAGCGGTCGGGGCCACTGGCCGCGAGCCCCGACCTGTTCGAGGGACGGCCCTGGGTGCTCACCCCGACCCGTGAGACCAGCACCGACACCCTCAACCTGGCGCTGGAACTGGTCGCCCTGTGCCGGGCGGTGCCGGTGGTGATGGACGCCGCCGAGCACGACCGGGCGGTGGCGCTGGTGTCCCACACCCCGCACCTGCTGGCCAGCATGGTCGCGGCCCGGCTGGAACACGCCGCGGACAGCGCGGTCCGGCTCGCCGGGCAGGGCGTTCGGGACGTCACCAGGATCGCCGCCTCGGAACCGGCGATGTGGATCGACATCCTGGCCGCCAACGCCGGCCCCGTCGCCGATGTCCTCGCGGACCTCGCGGAGGACCTCCAGCGGACGGTGGGGGCGCTGCGGGAGCTACAGTCCGCCGACGAGGACAAGCGGCGCGACGGTGTCTCGGGGATCGAGGACGTGCTGCGCCGCGGCAACGCCGGCCGGGCCAGGATTCCCGGCAAGCACGGCACGGCGCCCGCCAGGTACGAGGTCGTGGCGGTGCTCATCGGGGACCGCCCCGGCGAACTGGCCAGGGTCTTCGCGGACGCGGGCCGCGCCGGGGTCAACATCGAGGACGTGCGGATCGAGCACTCCACCGGGCAGCGGGCCGGTCTCGTCCAGCTCATGGTGGCTCCCGCGGTCGCCACGTCGCTGGCCTCCGCGCTCGTCGAACGCGGGTGGAACGTCAGGAGTTGACCACCGGGGCCGCGCCCGGGAACAGGGCGGGGACGCCTGCCGGAACGCCCCGCCGCCGCGGGGAGCGGCCGGCGGCCCACCGTGCGGCGGGGCGTGGCGGCACCGGTGTGACGGCGGACCGGGTCCCGGGGGCCTCCGCGGCCGGGAACGGGCGGCTGTCGGGCGGCACGTTGCCAGTAACCTTGACCCGGAGATCACCCGCCGGGCCCGCCACTGGTCCGGACGGCGGCCAAGGAGAGAGAGGGCACTCACTGTGGATACTGCCGGTCGGCCGCGGGACGCGGTTGTGGTCGCCATCGACGGGCCCTCTGGCACTGGCAAGTCCAGCACCTCTCGGGCCGTGGCGACCGAGCTGGGTCTGCGCTACCTGGACACCGGGGCGATGTACCGGGCGATGACCTGGTGGATGCTGGCCAACCAGATCGACCCCGGTGACCCGGTCGCGGTGGCCACCGCGTCGGGCAAGCCCGTGCTGCTGTCCGGCACCGACCCGCTGGCGCCCACCATCAGTGTGGACGGCGCGGACGTGTCCGGCCCGATCCGCAGCGAGGAGGTCACCGCCGCGGTGAGCGCGGTCAGCGCGGTACCCGAGGTCCGGTCCCGCCTGGTGGAGTTGCAGCGGGCCGCGGTGGCAGCCGCCGCGAGCGCCGGCGGGATCGTGGTGGAGGGCCGGGACATCGGCACCACCGTCGTCCCCGACGCCACCGTCAAGATCTACCTGAACGCGTCCCCCGAGGCCCGGGCGGCGCGGCGCAACGGTGAGCTGACCGGGGCCCGGGCGGTCGGGGTCGAGGCCACCCGCGAGGCGCTGGTGCGCCGGGACGCCGCGGACTCGGGCCGCAAGGTGTCCCCCCTGGCCAAGGCGGAGGACGCGGTGGAGATCGACACCACCGACCTCACCCTGGACCAGGTGATCGAGGCCGTGGTGGGGCTCGTGGAACGGCGGCGCCGGGAGCGGAACCTCGGGTGAGTGCACGGGGAAGAGGACGATCGGGCGCCGAGTCCGCCGTGCCCGGGCCGACCGGTGCGGCGGTCGGACGTCGAATAGCCATCGGGGTGATGCACGGGCTGTGGCGCACCAGGGTGCTGGGTGCCTGGCGGGTGCCCGCTCAGGGACCGCTGATCATCGCCGGTAACCACAGCGCCGTGCTGGACGGCCCGCTGCTGCTTGGCACCGCTCCGCGCCCGGTGCACTTCCTGGTCAAGCAGGAGGCGTTCGTCGGCCCCCTGGACCCGTTCCTGCGCGGCGTCGGCCAGGTGTCGGTGGACCGTTCCAGGACGGACCGGGCCGCGGTCACCGCGGCGCTCGGGGTGCTCCAGCGGGGCGGGGTGCTGGGGATATTCCCCGAGGGCACCCGCGGCGAGGGCGACTTCGCCTCGCTCCGCGACGGGCTCGCGTACTTCGCGTTGCGCACCGGCGCCCCGGTCGTCCCCGTGGTCTGCTTCGGCACCACGGAACGCGGCCGGGTGGTGCGCGGCCTGCCCCCGCTGCGGGGACGGATCGACGTGGTCTTCGGGGAACCGTTCGACGCGGGGGACGGCAGTCGGCTGCGCACCCGCAAGGCCCTGGACGCGGCGACCTCGCGCATCCAGGAGCGGTTGACCGCCCATCTGGAACAGTCAAGGCGCGCCACCGGGCGTTCCTGAACCACACGCCGCCCGCGGGTGCGGGCGTCCACGACTGAGGAAGACGACCTTCATGAGCAACGACCACAACTCCGGCTCCGGCGAGCACGGCGAGCTGGGCCAGGACGAGTACGCGGAGTTCATGGAGATCGCCGCGCAGGAGGGGTTCGACCCCGAGCAGGTCAACGAGGGCCTGGACGCGGCGGGTCACGGCCCGCTCCCGGTGCTCGCCGTGGTCGGTCGGCCGAACGTGGGCAAGTCCACGCTGGTCAACCGGATCCTCGGACGCCGCGAGGCGGTGGTGGAGGACCGCCCGGGGGTGACCAGGGACCGGGTGACGTACGAGGCGAACTGGAGCGGTCGCCGCTTCAAGGTCGTGGACACCGGCGGTTGGGAGCAGGACGTCCTGGGCATCGACGCCTCGGTGGCCGCCCAGGCGGAGTTCGCCATCGAGGCCGCGGACGCGGTGGTGTTCGTGGTGGACGCGAAGGTCGGCGCCACCGACACCGACGAGGCGGTGGTCAAGCTGCTGCGTCGGGCGGGCAAGCCGGTGGTGCTGTGCGCCAACAAGGTGGACGGACCGTACGGGGAAGCCGACGCCGCCACCCTGTGGTCGCTGGGGCTGGGCGAACCGCACCCGGTCTCCGCGCTGCACGGCCGGGGCACCGGGGACCTGTTGGACGCCGTGCTCGAGGCGCTGCCGGAGGCCCCCGAGCAGACCTTCGCCGTACCGCTGGGCGGCCCGCGCCGGGTGGCGCTGCTCGGCCGTCCCAACGTGGGGAAGTCCAGTCTGCTCAACAAGGTCGCCGGTGAGGAGCGGGTGGTGGTCGACTCCGTCGCGGGCACCACCCGGGACCCGGTGGACGAGCTGATCGAACTCGGGGGCAAGACGTGGAAGTTCGTGGACACCGCGGGCATCCGCCGTCGGGTCCACCTCACCGAGGGCGCGGACTTCTACGCGTCGCTGCGCACGGCGGCGGCGCTGGAGAAGGCCGAGGTCGCCGTGGTGCTGATCGACGTGAGCGAGTCCCTGGCCGAGCAGGACACCCGGATCGTGTCCATGGCCGTCGAGGCCGGGCGGGCCGTGGTGATCGCCTACAACAAGTGGGACCTGCTGGACGAGGAGCGTCGCTACTACCTGGAAAGGGAGATCGAGCAGGACCTGGCCCAGGTCGCCTGGGCGCCGCGGGTCAACATCTCCGCGCACACCGGACGGCACGTGGAGAAGCTGGTCCCGGCGATCGAGACCGCACTCGCCGGCTGGGAGACCCGGGTTCCCACCGGGCGGCTCAACGCGTTCCTCGGTGAGCTCGTCGCGGGTCATCCGCACCCGATCCGCGGTGGCAAGCAGCCGCGGATCCTGTTCGGAACCCAGGCCGGAACCCGTCCGCCGCGGTTCGTGCTGTTCGCCTCGGGCTTCCTCGAGGCGGGGTACCGGCGCTTCGTGGAGCGCAGGCTCCGTGAGGAGTTCGGTTTCCCCGGAACGCCGGTGCAGATCTCGGTGCGCGTGCGGGAGAAGCGCGGCCGGAAGAAGAAGTAGCCGTCGGGGCCGGGGGGCGCGGCCGTCAGCCGGTCGGGTTCACCGGTCGTCGGGGCGGTTGCCGTGGTGGCCACCCGGCGGCAGGGCGCGCTGTCCACCGCAGTACGGCCCCGCCTGCCGGACCGTCGGGCACTCGGTGCCCCACTGCTGCCGGGCGGCGTGGTCCTGCTGGAAGCCGGTGAACCGCAGTTCCTCCTCGCCGGTACGGTCGCCCGGCAGGGCCCGGAAGAGCCTGCGGTACTCGGAGTACAGCGCATCGTAGATCGGAGTGCCCGACCGGTCGAAGGCCTCGCAGGACGGACGCATCGCGGGGATCGGGGCCGGATACGGGATGGCGGCGTCGAAGGTGTGCACGTCTCCGCCAACGACCAGCATTTCAGGTAGATACGGGCAAAAAGCGAAGATTACCCGTTCTGTTGAGGAAGATGACCCAGGGGAAATATCCGCTTTTCTAGCGGTTTCTTCTCGGGGTTGGTCCGTCCTCGGACGCCGGTGCGTACGGCCCCCGCATACCAGTCACGCCCGAAACGGCGGCGTTGCCGTCCCAGGCGTGCTGTGGTCCCGCGTGTCCACTCGGGTGTGGGTGCTGCCGGCATGTGTGCCCGCGGCGGTCGAGCGGGCGGCGTGCGTGGGTGCGGCCGTTCAGACGGCCGCGTGCGGCGGTGCGCCCGTCAGCCGGAGCACCGCGCCCACCAGAGCGCCCTTGTCCGCCGCCCGGTCCAGGGCGTCACGCATCAGGTCCTCGCGCGGCTGGTGGCCGATGGTGCCGAAGGGGGCCGCGTACACCACGACCTGACTGGTCCTGGTGGCGATCTCGCGCCACTCCTCCGAGACCTGAAGCGGCTGGTGCGCCTGCCACCAGGCGGTCTGGCCGGCTCCTTCGGGTTCGGGCTGGAGGACCGCGTGCAGCTTGCCCATCGCGAGCAGCACCGACCAGGTCGACAGTTCTGGCGGGGTGTGGTCGACGACCTTCACCGCGGCGAAACCGTGTTCCCGCAGCATGACCAGGAACTCGTCGGTGGTGCCTGGCCTGCCCGGCCTGGTGACCGGCCCCGAGGGCTCCACCACCAGCGCCGGACGGCTGGTGTCGCCGCAGAGGACCAGTCCGCAGGTGATGCTGAGCACACCGCGCTGCTGCGGCACCTGGTCGGCCAGGGAGCCGGGAGCGGCCGTGCCGCCGCTCGGGGCGGCGGGAGCCGGTGCGGTGACGGCTCCGCCGAAGGGATCGGACGCGGGCCCGGCCGGCGCCCCGAGGCCCAGGTCCTTCGGCTGTGGGGGCAGCGGCATCTCCCCGGTCTCCTGACCCGCCGCGCGCCGGGCAATGCTCTGGACGGCCCCCGCGAGTTGTTCCTCGGGAACCGTCACGACCTGGGAGGGGACGCACGTGGCGTGGGCGAAGGCCAGCACTGCCGTCTCGTCACCGACGAACAGCACCGTGCTGGTGCGCTCGCGGGCGATGTCCCCGGGGTTGCGGCAGGACGTGCAGTCATACGTCTCGGGAGCGCTGTCGCCGGCCAGCAGGCGATCGGCCTCCTCGTCTCCGATCTCGGCACGCACCTCGTCGCTGACATCGAGCATGAGCTGCACGGACGGCTCCTGGTTCTTCCTGTGCTGGGTATTTCCCGGCTCTGTATGGACAACGGAACGTCTGGTGCGGAGTCACGGGCTCAGCCCGTGCGAGCCGGTCGTCCGCCGTTCGAGGGGCGCTTGCGGCGTGCCTCACCACGGCCTGCCCATAGCGCGGGTATTGCCTGCATAGCTTGTTGAAATGCGACAACTCATTTTGTGTAACAAAAGGACTGTCGTCTCCTTGGCGGGTGCTGCGCTGGCCGGGGCCCTGCTGCTGCCGCAGGACGCCGCGCGTGCCGAGGACCGGCAACGGGTGTGGGACCGCATCGCGCAGTGTGAGAGCAGTGGCAGGTGGCACATCAACACGGGCAACAACTATTACGGTGGACTTCAGTTCTGGCACCCTACCTGGGTCGCCTACGGGGGGCTCGCCTACGCCCCCCGTGCGGACCTGGCCTCCCGTGAGGAACAGATCGCCGTTGCCGAACGCGTCCGCCAGGACGTCGGTCTGACGGCCTGGCCGGTCTGCGGTGCCCGGGCGCTGGCCGCTGGCGGGGCCCCGGAGGAGACGGCGACGAGGTCCTCCCGGTCCTCCCGGTCCTCCCGGTCCTCCCGGTCCTCGAAGTCCTCGAAGTCGTCGAAGTCCTCGCGGTACACGTCCTCCCGGCTCTCCACGTCCGTCAGGACCTCCAAGTCCCCGAAGTCCTCGCGGTCGTCCACGAAGACCGTCAAGTCCACGAAGACCGTCAAGTCCGCCAGGTCGTCCACGTCGTCCAAGGTCTCGAAGTCCTCACGGAGTTCCAGCTCCACCAGGTCCTCGGAGGCGCCGACCGCCGCCACGGGCCGCGCTCCGGAGTCCGAACGGGACGCGGTTGGCCGTGCGTTGTCCGACCGGGACCTGCCGGAGCGTGCCGAACGGAGCAGACCCGGTGGCCGCTCGGCACGCGGGACCCTGTCCCTCGGAGCCGCGGGCGAGCAGCGGTCCGGGACGGGGCCCCGGTCACGGCCCCGCAGGTCGCCCGGTCGCCCGCCCGGGCCGGCGCGGAACCAGGTGAGCCCAACGACCGGCCCGGGGGCCTGGCGGGGGGTCGGGACCAGCTCGGTGTCCGGAGACCTGGTGGCGGTCGGGGTAGGAACGGCGTTCGGTGCCCGTACGGGGGCGGGGCCGGACAGCCGCGCCGCGGCGCGGAGCGACACCGGGCACGCGGGACGGCTGCCGGAGGAACGCTCGGCCGGGGTCGCCTCCCGCCCCGGCTCGGCCGTCGCGGACCCGCTGCTGGCGCTCGCCGCGGGTGCCGGCCTGATCGGTGGGTGGTGCGTGTTCCACCGCCGTCGTGGGGGAAGCCAGTCATAACTGGGGTCCCACCGGACCCAGGGGCACGCGCGGTCGTCCCTCGGGGTGTCGGGGCCGCGCCCCGGGGCGCGGCCCCGAGAACGCCCTGGGCGGGGGAGGTGCACCCGGAGGTGAGGAGCGCCGTGTCGGCACGCGAGCGGGAAGCGCTTTATGGTGGGCCAGCCGGCGCAGTGGCCCTAAGACCGCCATATAAGATGGCTGGATCGGGTTACTCCAGACAAAGGCCTCCTCGCGGGTTACCAATCCCCTAACAGTTATGGAAAGAATTTGTGAGGACGTTCGTACACGGCCCAACCTCGAGGCACTGGAATCGGTCTGACCAACCGAAAGCAGACCGCCGCGGCGCAGGGACGCAGAACGGGGCAGGATGAAGATTTCCTTCCTGATACACAACGCCTACGGGATCGGGGGCACCATCCGGACCACCTTCAACCTCGCCCAAGGGCTGGCGGCCCGCGGGCACGAGGTGGAGATCGTCTCGGTGCTGCGTCACCGGGAGGACACCGGCTTCGAGTTGGACCCCAGGGTGACCCTTCGCCCCCTGGTGGACCTGCGCGAGGAGAAGGACGACCCGCTCCACCAGCGTCCGGCCAGGGTCTTCTCCGTCCACGACCACCGGCACCACCAGTACAGCGAACTGACCGACCGGAGAGTGGCTGACTTCCTGCGGACCACGGATGCCCAGGTCCTGGTCGGCACCCGCCCCGGGCTGAACGTCCAGCTCGCCCTCCAGGGCCCGCACCGGGCGGTCCGGGTCGGCCAGGAGCACCTCACCCTGGACACGCACCCGCAGCCGCTGCGCCTGCACCTCCGCCGGATCTACCCGCGGCTCGACGCGATCACCACCGTCACCCAGGCGGACGCCGCGGTGTACCGGCGCAAGATGAGGCTCCCGGGGGTGCGGGTGGAGGCACTGCCCAACAGCGTGCCCGAGCCCAGCATCCCCCCGGTGGACGGCACCGCGAAGGTCGTCATCGCCGCCGGGCGACTGGCCCCGGTCAAGCGTTACGACCTGCTGATCCGCGCCTTCGAACAGGTGGTGGCCGAACACCCGGACTGGACCCTGCGGATCTACGGCAGCGGTGGACAGGCAGCGCGGCTGCGGAAGGTCATCGACAGTCGCGGCCTGTACAACAACGTCTTCCTGATGGGACGTGCCGCGCCCATCGAGGCGGAGTGGGCCAAGGGCTCGATCAGCGCCGTCACCTCGAGCTTCGAGGGTTTCGGCATGACCATCGTGGAAGCCATGCGCTGCGGCCTCCCGGTGGTCAGCACCGCCTGCCCGCTCGGCCCACCGGAGATCATCCAGGACGGGGTGGACGGCAGGCTGGTCAAACCGGGCAACACGAAGGCCATCGCCGGAGCCCTGCTCGAACTCATCCGCGACGAGGACCTGCGCCGCCGCATGGGACGGGCGGCACGGGAGAACGCCGCGCGCTACGACCCCGGGCCAGTGGCGGAGGAGTGCGAGCGGCTCTTCGAGGAACTGCTCACGGCGGGACACGGCGGGCAGTCGCTGGGCCGCCGGACGAACGCGGCCCTGCTGGGCGCGGCCTACTCGGTCAAGGACGTCCTGCGGACGGCCAAGCAACCCCTGGTCGCGATGAAGAAGAAGGTACGGGGATGACGACGGACACGGCGCACCCGCGCACCACACCCAGGGAGACGACAGTGGTCGATGGACCCCGGGCGACCTCCACGGTGGACGACGCCGGCAGGATCGTGCTGTTCCTGCAGTACCCGGACGCCACCGAGCCCCGGCTGTGCCTACGGCGGCGACCGAAGAAGGGCGAGGAGGAGTCCGGGCAGCCCATCGAGGTCGAGCTGACCCGGACGGACGACCCCGCGGGGCACTGGCGCGCCGTCCTGCCGCCGGAACCGCTAGCCGAGGGGCGGTGGGACCTGTACCTGCTCCCCGACCCGGACGCCACCGTCCGCCAGCAGATCAAGGCGGGGATCAACGACGTGAGGGCGCTGGTGGACCGGCGGCCGGCCCGGAGCGGGCCGGTGGCGGTGCGGACCCCCTACCCGACGAAGACGGGGCACCTCGCCATCCGCGCCTGGCTGCGCCCGGTGCACGCCGAGGCAGGTGATCTCCAGGTGGGTCAGGACGCACTTGAGGTGCGGGCACAGATGTTCGGCCGGTCCCTCGGTCCGGGGGCGGTCGCGGTCGCCCGCTGCCGCCCGCAGCGGGCGATCACCGTGGAGGCGCCGGTGGTGCCGCTGGAGGACGGAAGGTTCTCGTTCACCCTCGCGTACCAGGAGCTGCTGGACGCCCGCGCGGACATCACCGCGGTCTGGGACCTGCTGGTCCGCCCGGAACGGGAGGCCGAGCTGGTGCGGATCGGCCGCCTCCTCGACGACGTCGCGGACAAGAAGTCGGTCTTCGTCTACCCCACCCGGCAGTTCGACGAGGGAACACTGCGCCCGTACTTCACCCTCGACAACGACCTGTCGATCGAGGTGGGCCTCGTCTCGGAGTCCTAGGGCCCGACTGACGGCCCGTGCGACGACGGAGCCGCGTCCCCGGCGGGCCGGGGACGCGGCAGCGGGAAACCGTCGGGGTCCGACGGCCCGGCTCGTGTGTGGCCGGGCCGCCCCACGGGAGCCGGGGTGCGGGTCAGCGGTTGGGCTCCGCCGAGCTGATGTCCGCCAGGACCGAACCGGGGTCCTCGACGACGGACAGGTCACCCAGCGCCACGATCCCCACCGGTATCCCGTCCTCCATCACGGGCAGTCGGCGCACCGCGAAGTCCCGCATCATCCGGGCGGCGGACTCCACGTCGTCCTCGGGGGCGACGGTCTCCACGGGACCGCTGCACACCGACTCTGCCGGCACCGCGTTGGGATCGACGCCCTCGGCGACCGCCCGCACCACGATGTCGCGGTCCGTGACCATACCCACCACGTCGTTGCCGTGGGCCACCACGACGTCTCCGATGTCGTGGTCGCGCATCAGCCGGGCCACCTCCGCCAGGGATGCCTGCGGCCGTACCGCCGTCACCCCCGCGGTCATCACGTCGCGCACGGAACGAGTCATGGTCAACCTCCAGTGCCGGGGTTCTCCGCAGTACCCGCGACCAGCGGTGGCCATGCCCGGCGCCCCGCCCGGGGCCGTGCGCGGCGGCGTTTTCCCGCCCGAGCCCCGGGTACTTGGGCCCCCATGACCGATCAGGTAGCCGAGCCAGCACGCGTGGTACGCGTCGAGGAGATGGTGAAGGAGCTGCTGGGTGAGGCCAGGGCCCGGCCCCTCGACGAGGCCGGCAGGGTCTGGCTGCGGTCGAGTCTGCGCAGGGCCGTCGACGAGCTGGAGGACGCGCTCGCCCCCGAACTGGTCGAGGAACTGCGGCGGCTCGCCGAACCGTTCGCCGATCCGGAGGCCCCCAGCCACTCCGAGCTGCTGCTCGCCCAGGCCCAACTGGTCGGCTGGCTCGAGGGTCTGTGGTCAGGCATCCGCACCACCATGACCCTGAAGCGGGCCGGCATGTCACGGTCGGAACCGGGCTCGGCCCTCGAAGGCGGCGGCACCTACCTCTGACCGCCCCCTCTCCACCTCACCCTCCGGCCCCGACACCGGGGCCGGAGGGGCAGGGGCCACGGCCGGTGAGGACCGTGACCCCGGTGAACCGGCGCCCGCTCAATCCAGGTGCTCCAGCACGTCGTGGACGCCGTCGAACGTGCGGTCCCCCGGCAGGTCCTCCAGACGGTCGATCCACAGGTCGGGGGCGTGCCGCTCACGCAACGCCTCCACCAGGGTGTCCCGGTCCGCGGGGAAGTCGGTGCGCCGGAACTGCTTGGCCAGTTCCGCGGGGGTGTCGGTCACGCCCCGGAAGGCCACGGGGTCGTCGTCCGCCGGTGGCTCCGGGTCGTTCCACTCCTCGGCGTGCGTGGAGTGCCGCGACCGCAGCAAACCCTGTAGTTCGTGCTTCTGCTCGTCGTCGTGGAGGGGGTTGAGTCGGTCACTGCGTCGCTGCATGTTCGGTGTCTCCCTTCACGCCGGCCCTCCGGGTCGGGTGGCCGGTCGGTGGCGCGCCCGAGTCGGTCGCGCCGTCTGGGTTCTGGCCCGGGTTACTCCTCCCGGGTGAAAAAGGTCAGCGGCTCCGGTCGGTCCAGCGCAGCACCGCGCCGATGCCGTCCGCGGGAGCCGTGGCGTCGTCCGGCAGCACCAGCACCTCCGCGTCCGACGCGGTCACCGACCGCAGCAGCGCGTCCCTGGCGTCCACCGGCTCGGGGCGCTCCACCCCCATCTCCTCGACCTCGTCGGGGCGGAGTCCGACGTGCTCGGGGTCGGGGCCGATCCACAGCTCGGCCTCGCCGTCGAGCGCGTCCGGCCGCACCAGCAACGTCTCGAGCTGGCGGCGCCGGGCGGCCAGTACCACCGCACGGATGCCCTCGGCCGCCGCTCCCGGGCCCATGCCGGGCCGCCGCTGCTCCTCCGCGGGCAGGTGGCGGCCGGCCCAGAACCGGTCGAGGGCGGTCGCCAGCCGGCTCTGCCGCCAGTGCCGGCGCAGGTCGTCCAACTCCTCGGGGCGCGGCTCGGGGCCGGTCTCCAGCGCGTCCGGCAGCAGCTCGTCCAACCGGTCGTGGACCGCCCGGCGCTCCCGCGGGTCCCCGGCGAGCACCACCAGGTCGGCGTCGGCCTCGCCGCAGAGTTCGTTCACCCGTTCGGCAACGGTGCGTGCGGTGCGGTCCCACCGGTCCTCGACCTTGTAGTCGTAGTGCTTGGACGACCAGTCGGCGCGCCCCGTGCGGTGGACGGGGAACCGCTCGCCCCGGCTCTCGCCGAGGGGTTCGTGGCCCAGTGAGGTCCGCAGCTCGAACCGTGCGCCCCGCCGGTCCACGTGGGCCACGAGGAGCCGGGGTTCGTCCCCGATGAGGTCCACCAGCGGTCCGAGGTGGGGCAGGGTGGACCAGTGGGTGTCCACCAGGGCGGGGGAGCGGTTCAGCGGCAGTTCGGCCACGACCTCGCCGTCCTTGGCGAACAGCGCCCGACCGGGTGGTGTCCCGGAGACCGGTTCCCGGCGGAGCGCCCGGACGACGGCCTGCCGGGTGCGCTCGTCGGCGCCGAGCGACGCCAGTTGGTCCGACACCGCGCGGGTCCGCAGCTCGAACAGCCGCCGGCCGTCCTCGGTCTCCCGTGCGGTGTCCAGGTAGACCGACGCCCATGGTCCCGGTCGGTCGAAGAGTGGCTTCAGTGACGAGAGTTCCATGATCGCCTCGTCTCGGTTGGGGCAACTGGTCACCAACGGGGTGGACCCGTGACCAGGTTCGCTTACCCGTTCCTAAGGGACGAATGCCTTGAAGCGGAGTGGAATGTGGTAGGTCGGGCATGTGGCGGGCGGGCCACGGGTACCGGGATCGGGTCAGGGAACGGAGGCGAGGACATGGCCGCAGACGGGATCGACCCGATGGCTCTCGAGGACAGCGTGCTGATCCGGGAGCTGGAGCAGATCCACCGCACGCGCCACGAGACGCTGCTCCACGGCAGCGTGAACGCGCTGAACGCGCACAGCGAGCGGATGGCGGCGCTAGAACGGGAGTACCTGCGCAGGCACCCGAGTCGGCTGGTCGCCGCCGACCGCACCCGGGAGGGTGCCAGGGCCCGGGCCGGTCAGCCGCCGGACCTGTGAACCGGGCGCGTCCGCGGACCGGACTACCGGACTACCGGACGCGGCGACGGCGGGCGGTGCGCCAGCGGTGCGTCACCACCACCAGGTCCACCAGGCTGATCACGGTCAGGACGCCGAAGGCCACGGCCGGCACGGTGTACCTGGCCAGGTGCTCGTCCGAGGCGTCGGCGGCGGCCCAGGCGAATCCGAGGGCGGCTGCGGCGAACAGGGGCGTGAAGATCACGCTCAGCGCCAGCCGGAGCCCCAACGCGCTGCGGGCGTGGCGCGGCTCCCGGCCGCTCCTCCGCTCGTCCTGGTCGTTGCGCGGACGGTTCATGGCGCCTCCCGCTGTTCGGTCTGCCGTCGTCCCGTTCGTCGCCTCGCGGACGGCGGTCCGGGAGGCGACCCCACGGGTACCGCGAGGGCGGCTGGGTACTCGGGGGCCATGCGAGAGAACGAGACGGTGAACAGCTTCCAGGCGGCGTTGGCGCTCTTCGGGTCGCGGGTGCACCAGGTGCGGGACGACCAGTGGGACGCCCCCACGCCGTGCGCCGAGTGGTCGGTGCGCGACCTGGTGAACCACCTCGCGGTCGAACAGATGTGGGTACCGCCCCTGGTGGTGGACGGCGCCACGGTGGGGGACCTCGCGGACCGCTGGGCCGGCGACCAGCTCGGTGGCGATCCGGTGGCCACCTGGGACCGGGTCGCCAGGGAGTCCCTCGCGGCGTTCCGCAGTCCCGGGGCGCTCGACCGGACGGTCCACCTGTCGATGGGGGAGACCCCGGTGGCGGAGTACTGCTCGCAGATGACGATGGACGCCACGGTCCACGGCTGGGACCTGTCCCGCGCGCTGGGCGTGGACGAGGGGCTGCCGCCGGACCTGGTGGAGCTCTCGCTGCGGGAGACCGAGCCGTACGCCGACGACCTGGCGGCCAGTGGCCTCTTCGCCCCCGCCCTGCCGGTCCCCGCGGGCGCCGACGACCAGACGCGCCTGCTGGCCCGCCTCGGCCGCGGTGCGTAGGGCTCCGGCGGTGGGCCGCCGTGCCGGTGACGCCGCGGTGACCGGGCCCCGTTCGACATGCGAATGTCGGACATTCCGGTCATAGTGAAGGGGCCGGCGCGCCTCGACGGGCTCCGGTGGACCGGAGGCTCCGGCCAGGAGGGGTCCTCCGGGGGTTGTTTACCCCCGCAGGCCCCGGGCAGGCGTCGCACCGGTGTTTCGGATCAGAGACACGTTTCGTAGGAGAGGTCTCTCAGGGGCCCGCGCGGGGCGTGTGTGCCACCGCTACCCCGAAGGTCCCACACGGCTCCCGCGCGGCTCACCCCCAGGACATCGAAAGGCACGGGAGACGCATGGCTAGCACAGGGCCTACCCACCGCCGCCGTCACGACGACACCCCGGACACCGCCGAGGACTTCCGTCGACTGGCCAGTATGCCGGACGGGCCGGAGCGCGAGGAGCTGCGCAAGGCCATCACCTGCGCCTGGATGCCGGTGGCGGAGAGACTCGCCCGGCGGTTCCGCAACCGTGGGGAGAACCACGAGGACCTGGTCCAGGTGGCGGCGCTCGGCATGGTCAAGGCGGTGGACCGCTACGAACCCGACCGGGGGACGGCCTTCGAGTCGTTCGCCATCCCCACGGTGGTCGGGGAGCTGAAACGTCACTTCCGCGACCACCTGTGGAGTCTGCACGTGCCTCGGCGCGTGCAGGAGCTGCGGAACCGGACCAGGTCCGCGCGGAACGAACTCCTGCAGGAACTCGAGGGGCGCGGGCCGACCGTCGGTGAGCTCGCCGGGCACACCGGCCTGTCCGAGGAGGACGTGCTGCTGGGCATGGAGGCGCAGGACGCCTACAGCACGGTGTCGCTCGACGCCCCCATGCCGGGGTTCGACGACTTCTCCATCGCCGACACCATCGGCGGCCCCGACTCCACCATGGAGCTGGTGGTGAACCGCGAGTCGCTCAAACCGCTGCTCGCCGAGCTCCCCGAGCGTGAGCGGCGCATCCTGTACCTGCGGTTCTTCAAGGACCTCACCCAGACCCAGATCGCCGACATCGTGGGCATCTCCCAGATGCACGTGTCCCGGCTGATCAGTCGCACCTGCGACTACCTCCGTGAGGGTCTGCTCTCCGACGCGGCCTGAGGGCGGACGGCACCACCCGTCAGACGGGCCCCGTGCGACCGGGCCTTCCTCCCGCGAGCGACACCGGGACGGGAGCCGGGCGCCATGGCCGAAGTGGCGAACGCGCAGTACCGTGCGGCGCAGACCGGATGCCCCAGCGCGCACCGGGGCACCGGCCACCGTCCGCACGCACCTCGATCGCCACAGGAGGTAGGCACATGACGGTCTACGCGGCCCCGGGTCAGCCCGGCAGCCCGGCCACCTACGCATCGCGCTACGACAACTGGATCGGCGGCGAACGGGTCGCCCCGGTCGAGGGCGGCTACTTCGAGAACCCCTCCCCGGTCACCGGTGAGGCGTTCACGGAGGTCGCCCGGAGCACCGCCGCCGACATCGAACTGGCCCTCGACGCCGCGCACGCCGCCGCCCCCGTCTGGGCGGCCACCTCACCCGCCGACCGCGCCCTGGTGCTGAACCGCGTCGCCGACCGGATCGAGGAGCACATCCAGGAACTCGCCGTGGCCGAGGTGTGGGACAACGGCAAGCCGATCCGTGAGATGCTCGCCGCCGACCTGCCGTTGACGGTGGACCACTTCCGCTACTTCGCCGGGGCGATCCGCGCCCAGGAGGGCGGCATATCGCAGCTCGACGACGACACCGTGGCCTACCACTTCCACGAACCGCTCGGCGTCGTCGGGCAGATCATCCCGTGGAACTTCCCGCTGCTGATGGCGACGTGGAAGCTGGCCCCCGCGCTGGCCGCGGGCAACACGGTGGTGCTCAAGCCCGCGGAGCAGACCCCCGCCTCGATCATGTACCTGATGGACCTGATCGCGGACCTGCTGCCCCCGGGCGTGGTCAACGTGGTGAACGGCTTCGGTGTGGAGGCGGGCAAGCCGCTGGCAGCCAGCGGTCGGGTGGCCAAGGTGGCGTTCACCGGTGAGACCACCACAGGACGGCTGATCATGCAGTACGCCAGCCAGCACCTGAAGCCGGTGACGCTGGAACTCGGCGGCAAGAGCCCCAACATCTTCTTCGCCGACGTGGCGGCGGCCACGGACGCGTTCTACGACAAGGCCCTCGAGGGCTTCACCATGTTCGCCCTCAACCAGGGCGAGGTGTGCACCTGCCCGTCCCGCGCGCTGGTCCAGGAGTCGATCTACGACCGCTTCCTCGGCGACTGCCTCGAGCGCGTCCGCGCCATCAGGCAGGGCAACCCGCTGGACACCGACACCATGGTCGGCGCCCAGGCCAGCAACGACCAGTTAGAGAAGATCCTCTCCTACATCGACATCGGCATCCAGGAGGGGGCCAAGCTGCTCACCGGAGGGGAGCGGGTGGACCTCGGCGGCTCGCTCTCCGGCGGGTACTACGTGGCGCCGACCGTGTTCGAGGGGGCCAACAGCATGAGGATCTTCCAGGAGGAGATCTTCGGCCCGGTGGTCTCGGTGGCCCCCTTCCACGAGCTCCAGGACGCCGTGCGCATCGCGAACGACAGTCTGTACGGGCTCGGTGCCGGGGTGTGGACCCGGGACATGAACACCGCCTACCGGGTGGGCCGCGCGGTCCAGGCAGGGCGGGTCTGGACCAACTGCTACCACGCGTACCCGGCCCACGCGGCGTTCGGCGGCTACAAGAACTCCGGCATCGGTCGAGAGAACCACCGGATGATGCTGGACCACTACCAGCAGACCAAGAACCTGCTGGTGAGCTACTCACCCAACGCCCTGGGGCTGTTCTGAGGCACCCCGGGGGCCGGCCGCGGGACGCACCGGTCCCGCGCACCGCAGAACGGTGACGCGGGCGCCCGGGCAGGGGACCGGGCGCCCGGTCCCGCGGCACCGCGCGCAGCCACCGGGACCGGCGCCGCGCCGGGCGGGACCGCGCGGGGTGCCGCCCGGGCCCGGTGACACGGCGGCGGAGTCGACACAGTGACAGGGCGACATGACAAGGAGCAACCGATGACAACCACCCGCGGAACGGCCAGGGTCGGCCTCACCGACCAGGCCGCGGAGTTACTGCGCAGCCTGCACGCCGAACACGGTCCGCTGATGTTCCACCAGTCCGGCGGCTGCTGCGACGGCAGTTCGCCGATGTGCTACCCGGTGGGGGAGTTCCTGACCGGGGAGTCCGACATGCGCCTCGGGGACCTCGAGGTCCCGGGGATGGAGCCGGTGCCGGTGTGGATGGCCAGGGACCAGTTCGCCCACTGGAGCCACACCCACCTGACGATCGACGTGGTGCCCGGTCGCGGCAGCGGCTTCTCGCTGGAGTCCCCGACCGGGAACCGGTTCCTCATTCGGTCACGGCTGCTGACCGATGAGGAGTTGGCCGCACTAGGTGAAGAATGAGCGAAGAAGTCGTGTAGGGGCAGTGGAGTCAGGTTTGTGGGAACGGCTTGTCCGGCGATCTGGAGCCGCGGGTTCCACGCCGTTGGGGAATTGTCGGACGGTGTCAGGGGAATTGCTGGCCGGTGAGCTCGTGGCGGCGCCGGCATGATCGTTCACGTGGCTCCTCCTGGACGACGCCCGGTAGTCATCTGTGTGGTGCAGAAATGCCCGGACGAGTGACCGGTGATGATAGGCATACCGGTGCCGTGCCGTAACAGAAATGTGACGATCTTCGGGCGTCGCGGTCGCGCGCCCCTGCCTTCCCCCGTGTTCCGGCCGCCCCTACGGTGGGTTCCATGTCGCATCCACCGCAGCCCGAGAAGCCCCCGGAAGACGTCATGGAAGCCTATGTGGGCCTGGACGAGGAGGCGGCCAGGGCCAGGGCCGCCACCCGCGGGTGGGCCCACGTGCGCGCGTTGCCACCCGGCGCGATCATCACCATGGAGTACCTGGTGGGACGGATCAACTTCACCGTGGAACACGGCCGGGTCACCCGCGCCTGGCCCGGCTGACCGCCGCGGGAGCGCCGAGGGGCCGTTCCCGGGGTGCTGCCCCGGGAACGGCCCCTCGGCGTCGTCGGTCTGCTCAGCGCCTCGGTATGTGGGGCGAGCCCCGGCCCGGACGCTGGTCGGTGCGGGACCGGCGGGCGCCCGGTGTCGCGGAGGGCCGGTCGTGCCGGGTCTGGTGGGTCCTGACGGGGTGGTGCACCCGCTGGTCGGTTGCGAGCGCGGTCGCTGAGGTGCTGGACGCCGCGGGCCGCGTCCCGGCGACCGCGCCCACGGCCGGGCGGGTGAACTCCGTGTCGTCCTCGGCTGCCGCCCTCGGGGCCACCAGCCCCGTGCCCCGGGCCGCCACCGGCGACGGGACCGGGGGCGCGGCGAAGGGCCGCGGCCACAGTCGGGCGAACAGGGTGCGCAGCCACAGGTCCAGTGGCTGGACCAGTGGTTCGACCAGGGGAAGGCACAGCAGGATCAGCACCCCGGCGGTCCATCCGGCCACCACGTCCGTGACCCAGTGGGTCCCCAGGTAGATGGTGGTCATGCCGACGGTGAAGGCGAACACCGCTGTGATCACCGCTCCGGTGCGGCGGTGCTTGGTCGCGAGGTACGCCAACACTCCCCAGGTCACGACGGCGTTGGCGGTGTGACCCGAGGGAAATATGTCGCCGCCCTTCCACATCTCCGCGGAGCCGACTGTGGTCGCGTAGTGCGGCCCGAGCCGGCCCAGGCCGTACTTGACCGCTCCGACGGTGACGTTCAGCAGCAGCAGCGCCAGTCCGAACACCAGCAGGGGGCGCAGGTCGCGGTGCTTCCAACTCCGCCACCCCAGCCAGCTCACCACGATGAGGGCGGTGGGGCCGCGCTGCCCCAGGACGACCCAGACGTCCAGGACCTGGTGGTACTGCGGCCATTGCTTGTACGGCCGGAACAGCATGACCTGCCAGTCCAGCCGAACCAGCCATGACGTTGTGAGCACGCCAAGGATAACGGCCGCATAGACGGCCACGGTCGAGCCGATGAGCAGCTTCCGTGTTCGGCTCAGCCGGGGTGGGCCGTGCTTGGTCCGTCGCTCCGGCAGGAGGGCGACGCTCTGGTCGGTACACACTCAATCGACGTTACAGCGTGTGATGGCCTTGTTCGGCCGTACGTGCGGCTTTGTAATCCTGATGTGATGTGGAAGCAACGCTTCCGTCGGCATTTCCCGTTGTCTCGGATTGATTTGGCGAAGGCGGCTCCGTAATCATGTGGATGGCGTGTGTGAATGGCTGGCGATTTTTTTGGAACGTCATTTCTTCGCTGTTTCCCTCGGTGTTGCGGCAGGTCAATTTGACGTTAACGCATTAGTCCCTGAGGCACAGTCAGCGCCACGAGCAGTGAATCAAACGTGTGTTCGGTTGATCCTGCTGTCAGGTGATCTTCGCGGGCATGGATATCCCTCGTTCGCCGCGGGACGCCCGGGTGCCGCCCGTACCGGCAGCGGGCGGGGACCCGGACCCGGCACCGACTCGCGTACGCTGGCGGCTCACTCGCCCCCGTCGCCGGGAGGCCGGTCCACCGTCACCGGTCCGCCCGTGCCCCGACCTGCCGGGGGCAGGCCCAACGGACCCATGCGGGAGGTATGTGCATGACCGGGACCACCACCACGTCCACGACGGCGGGGGCGAGGACGGTACCCGGTCGCGGCGCCCCCGACCGCTGGGCGGTGCTGGTGGTGCTCTGCGCGAGCCTCCTGCTCATCGCACTGGACTCCACCGTGCTCCACGTGGCGGTCCCCGCGGTCAGTGAGGACCTGCGGCCGAGCGCGGTGCAACTGCTGTGGATCGTGGATGCCTACCCACTGGTCGCGGCGTCCCTGCTCATCCTCTTCGGGACCCTCGGGGACCGGGTGGGCAGACGCCGGCTCCTGCTGCTCGGATACGCCCTGTTCGGCGGCGCCTCGGCGCTGGCCGCGTTCGCCCCCAACCCCGGTGCCCTGATCACGGCGAGGGCCCTGCTCGGCGTCGGCGGCGCCATGGTGATGCCGGCGACGCTCTCCATCCTGCGAAGTGCCTTCCCCGACCGCCGCGAACGCGCCGTCGCGATCGGCGCGTGGAGCGCGGTCGCCGCCAGTGGAGCAGCCGTCGGCCCCCTGCTCGGTGGCTTCCTGGTCGAGCACGCGTGGTGGGGCGCGGTCTTCCTGATCAACGTGCCGTTGATGGCCGTGGCGCTCCCGCTGGGACACCGGCTGCTGCCCGAGTCCACCGGCGACCGCGAGGGCCCCTGGGACGTCCTCGGTGTCCTCATCGCCACCACCGGCATCCTGGGCCTGGTGCTCGGCGTCAAGCAGGCCGGGGACGGGGTCGATCCGACCGCCCCCGGAGCCGTGGTGCCGTTCCTCGCCGGCCTCGTCCTGCTCGCCGTGTTCGTCTCGCGCCAGAGCCGCAGGGAACACCCCCTGGTGGACCCGCGGCTGTTCACCCGGCCCGCGTTCGGCACCGCCGTCTGCTGCATCGTGCTGGCCATGCTCGCCCTGGTCGGCCTCGCCCTGCTCGCCGTCCAGTACCTCCAACTCGTGCTGGGACTGCCTCCCCTGCGGGCCGGGCTGCGGCTGTTGCCGCTGACGGTCTCGGCGGTCGCCGCGGGGCTGGTCGGCTCCCGGCTGCTGCGCCGCCTCGGCCCGCGCGCCATGGCGGTGGTCGGCTTCTGCCTCACCGCCACCGCCGTGCTCGCGCTCACCGGTGTCGGCCACCAGGACCGGCCGTGGCTGCTGACGGGGTGTTTCCTCCTCCTCGGCTTCGGCATCCAGACCACCCTGTTCGCCGCCTACGAGAGCCTGCTCAACGACGCCCCGGCCGGCCAGGCCGGCGGGGCGGCGGCGATCGGGGAGACCTCGTACCAGCTCGGGGCCGGCCTCGGGGTCGCGGTGCTGGGCAGTGTGATGAACGCCGCCTATGCGCCGGCCATCCGTGACACGCCGGGTGTGCCACCTGAGTCCCGTGCCGCGGCCAAACGCTCCATCGGTGAGGCGTACGAGGTGGCGGACACCCTGCCCGGGGACGCCGGACCGGTCCTGCGGTCGGCCGCCCGCACCGCCTTCGTCCACGGGCTGCGGGTCGCCCTGCTGGTCAGCGCGGGGTTGTTGCTCCTGGGCGCGCTGGCCGCGCTACGGCTGCCGCGCACCTTCGACCCGGCACACCGGTCCGAACCGCACGACCTCCCCGACCGGTTCGTTCCCGAGCGGCTCGGGGGCGCCGCGGCCGGACCGGTGCGGACCGGGGACCCGGCGTGCGCGGCCGACTCCGACCGACCCGACCCGACCCGTGCGACCAGGGCGCGTCTGGACCCGGACGGGCGTTCCCCGTAGCGTCTCCCCGGATCAACGGAGATCGACTGCGGAGGGCAGCCATGACCGCAAGCGCAGCGCCCCGGTTCGACCCGCTCGACCCGCTGGGCCTGGACGACCTGCTGGACGACGACGACCGCGCGGTGCGTGAGACCGTCCGGCGCTGGGCCGCGGACCGGGTGCTGCCCCACGTCGCGCGGTGGTACGAGGACGGCCAGGTCCCGGAGGTCCGGGAACTCGCCAGGGAACTCGGCGCCCTGGGCGCGCTCGGCATGCCGCTCCACGGGCACGGGTGCGCCGGTGCCACCGCCGTCCAGTACGGCCTGGCCTGCCTGGAGCTCGAGGCAGCCGACTCCGGCATCCGTTCCCTGGTCTCCGTCCAGGGCTCCCTGGCCATGTACGCGATCCACCGGTACGGCTCCGAGGAGCTCAAGGAGCGCTGGCTGCCGCCGATGGCCGCCGGGGAGACCATCGGCTGCTTCGGGCTCACCGAACCCGACCACGGGTCGGACCCCGCCGCGATGCGCACCCACGCCAGGCGCGACGGGAGCGACTGGGTGCTCACCGGCCGCAAGACGTGGATCACCAACGGCTCGCTGGCCGGGGTGGCGGTGGTCTGGGCCCGCACCGACGAGGGCATCCGTGGCTTCGTGGTGCCCACCGACGCGCCGGGCTTCGCCGCCCACGACATCCACCACAAGTGGAGCCTGCGCGCCTCGGTCACCAGCGAGCTGGTCCTGGACGAGGTGCGGCTGCCCGAGGGCGCGGCGCTCCCCGGGGTGGTCGGACTGCGCGGGCCGTTGAGCTGTCTGAGCCACGCCCGGTACGGCATCGTGTGGGGGGCGATGGGCGCGGCCCGTGCCTGCTTCGAGTCGGCTCTGGAGTACGCCACCACCCGTGAGCAGTTCGGCCGGCCCATCGGCGGTTTCCAGCTCACCCAGGCCAAACTGGCCGACATGGCCGTGGAGTTGCACAAGGGCGTCCTGCTGGCGCACCACCTCGGTCGGCGGATGGACGCCGGACGACTGCGGCCCGAACAGATCAGCTTCGGCAAGCTCAACAACGTCCGGGAGGCCCTGGAGATCTGCCGGA
The DNA here is from genome assembly GCF_000380165.1 of Wenjunlia vitaminophila DSM 41686. Taxonomy (GTDB): domain Bacteria; phylum Actinomycetota; class Actinomycetes; order Streptomycetales; family Streptomycetaceae; genus Wenjunlia; species Wenjunlia vitaminophila. The sequence continues at coordinate 69,340 of NZ_KB904655.1, read as the reverse complement.
CGTCCCGCACCATCCTCGGCGCCAACGGCATCTCCCTGGAGTACCCGGTGATGCGCCACGCCACCAACCTCGAGTCGGTGCTCACCTACGAGGGCACCGCGGAGATGCACCAGCTCGTTCTCGGCAAGGCGCTAACCGGCCTCGACGCCTTCCGCTGAGCGGGCCGGGGCCCGCGGGCCGAGCCCGGGCCGGTCACCGCCCGTGTCGCCCCGCCCGACGCGCGGTGGCGGTGCCACGGAACGCGGTGGTGCCGGCTGGTCCCCGGGGGACCAGCCGGCACCTACGGACAGCCGGCACCGAACCCGGTGGTCAACTCTGGTTGAAGAAGCCCCGGTCCAGTTCCCGGGTTGTGGCCCTGCCGTCCATCACCTGGTAGTCGGCCGGGGTCAGCAGGAACACCCGGCTGGCCACCCGCTCGATCGAGCCGCGCAGACCGAACGTCAGACCAGCGGCGAAGTCCACCACGCGCTTGGCGTCCGCGGCGTCCATCAAGGTCAGGTTGACCACGACCGGGATGCCGTCCCGGAACAGCTCGCCGATGCCGCGGGCGTCCCCGAAGCCGTCCGGGGTCACGGTGGCGATCCGTCGCCCGGAGGGCTCGGTGGGGTCGGAGACCACCCGGATTCGCGGGTCGGTCGCCCACGAGGCGTTCCGCTCGGGAGCTTCGCCGTACTCGTCGTCGTAGTACCGGTCGTCGTCGCCGTCGTCAACGAGTCCCAGCCAGGCACTCGCTCGCCGCACTGAACCCATGGACTCCTCCTCTCACCGCGGTCGATGCCGTCCGCTCCTCTATGGTCGTCCATCGCGCGGACATCGCGCCAAGGAGTTGACACGCGAACCGGGGTTTCGTTGCAGTACTGGTGCAGTCGCGGCGGTGCAGGATCAGCCTTCCGGTTGTGGATGAAAGGTGACGGGCGGCGGGAAAGTGCCTGTTCGTCCCTTTGTGAGGCAACATGCTCTCCTCTCAAGGGAACTGGCGCCCCGAAGGACACCGTCCCGGTGCTGGCCGTGGAACCCGTCACATCGCCCTTTTGGGGTAAAGCGTAACGCGATGCTGACCGGACGCCCCGCGCGGGCGTCGTCCAACCGTGGGGGCGCGGGGGAGGGGCGGGCGGTGGCCGGAGGGAACCGCAGCCGGCGCCGCGTCGTCTGCTGGGGGGAACCCGGGGGGTCGTCGCTGGTTCGGGTGGTGACGTGCTTCTCTGGTAGGACTTTCGCGGCATTGCCTGTTCAGGGACGTGTGTCGCCCTGCGCTGGGGGGGAACCTTGTTCGGAATCGTTCGGCCGTGTCGGCATCGGCTGTCCGCGTCGTTGCAGGCGTCGTGGATGGCTCACCTGTGTGGTCTGTGTCTGGCGTTGCGGGACGGGCACGGGCAGTTGGCCCGGGTGGCCACGAACTATGACGGCTTGATCATTTCGGCGTTGGTGGAGGCGCAGTCCGGCTCGGGGGGAGCGGGGGCGCGGCGGTCCGCGGGGCCGTGTCCGTTGCGGGGGATGCGGTCGGCCGAGGTGGCCGTGGGTGAGGGTGCGCGGTTGGCGGCGGCGGTGTCGTTGGTGCTGGCTTCGGCGAAGGTGCGGGACCACGTGGCGGACCGGGACGGGGTGTTGGCGCGTCGGCCGGTGGCGGCCGTGGCTCGTGGGGTGGCTGCCCGTTGGGACCGTGGGGGCGCGGTGCGGGGTGCCGAGGTGGGGTTCGACACGGCGGTGCTGGTGGACGCGGTGGAACGGCAGTTGCGCGTGGAGTCGATGGCGGGTGTCTCGCTGTTGGAGGTGACGGAGCCGACGGAGACGGCGACCGCTGCGGCGTTCGCGCACACGGCGGTGCTCGCCGGGCGACCGGGGAACCGTGCGCCGTTGGCTGAGGCGGGACGGCTGTTCGGGCGGTTGGCCCACGTGTTGGACGCGGTGGAGGACCTGGCCGAGGACGCCAGCGCGGGCGCGTGGAATCCGCTGACCGCGACGGGGACGGGCCTGGAGGAGGCGCGGCGGCTGTGTGACGACGCGGTGCGCGGGGTGCGGCTGGCGCTGGCGGACGTGGAGTTCACCCGGGGCGGGTTGGTCCACGTGCTGCTGGTGCACGAACTGCCGCGTTCGGTGGACCGGGCCTTCGGGACCACCGGCCACGCCTGCACCACCGGACGTGCCGCACCCGCCGCCGCCACGCCCACCCCTCCTCCTCCCACCCAGAACCCCTTCGGTCCCGGCGGCCCCGGGCCCCTGCCGCCGGAGCCTCCGAGGCGGGGCCGGCGGCGCGGTCCGCTCGCCGGATGCGCGGTCTGGGCAGGGATGTTTTGTACATGCCAGCTCTGTTGTAGGAGCTCGTTGGAGGACCCCTGGACGGGGGAGCCGCGCGAGGGCTGGTGTCGCAAGCCGGAGAGGTGTGAGGACTGTTGTGACTGTTGCGACGGCTGTAGTGACGGCTGCAATTGCTGTGGCGACGGTGGCTGCTGTGACGGTTGCGACTGTGGCTGTGACTGTGGTTGCTGATCAGCGGCGGTAAACCGGCGTGTTGTCGGTGCGCGCGGCGTGTTCTGTCATGTCGCGCGCCCCTTTGTGTGCGGCGTCCTGTCGGGGGTGTTGGGGGTGTTGCGCGCCCGGCGGCCGGAGGCCTTCTTGTGCGGCGTGGGGGTTGTCTCGATACTTCGTTGTGACCCTCTTGTCAGGGGCACGTCCAACAGGGCGTCCCTGGGCGAGTGGTACACGGGCCGGCCCACCCCCGGTCGGCTCGCTCTGCGACCAGGAGGTTCGAGTGAAGAGCAACACCGTTGCCACCCGCTCCACGGCCAGGCGCGTGCGGCTGATCGCCGCGGCGGCCGGGATGATCGCGGCCAGCGCGTTCGTCGTCGTTCCCACCGCCACCGCCTCCTCCACCGCCTCGGCCTCACCCGAGGAAGCGACGGCCCTCGTGGCCGAGCTCGGCACGACCGACACCGCGGGAACCTACCTCGACCAGGCGACCGGCAAGATGGTCGTCAACGTCACCACCGACGAGGCCGCCGAAGCCGTGCGCGACAGCGGCGCGGTGCCGAAGTTCGTCGAGCACAGCTCGGCCGAGCTGGCCAAGATCGACAAGGCCGTCCTCGGCTCGGTGGACGTGGCGGGCACGAGCTGGGGTGTGGACCCCGTGAGCAACAAGCTGGTGATCTCCGTCGACTCCACGGTCAAGGGCGCTGACCTGGCCAAGGTCAACAAGTTCGCCGCCCAGTACGGCGACGCGGTCGAGGTCGACCGGATGCAGGGCAAGCTCAACAAGCTGATATCCGGTGGCGACGCCATCTACGCGGACGCCGGCTGGCGCTGCTCGCTCGGCTTCAACGTGGTGAAGGGCTCCACGTACTACTTCGTCACCGCGGGCCACTGCACCGACGGCTACCCCGACTGGTACACCAACTCCTCGCTGACCACGTGGATCGGGCCCACCTCGGGCAGCAGCTTCCCCGTCAACGACTACGGGCTGGTGCGGTACGCCAACACCTCCGTGTCGCACCCGGGCACCGTCGGCAGCATTGACATCACCCGGGCCGCCAACCCGGTCGTCGGTGCGACCGCCAGCCGCAGGGGCAGCACCACCGGCACCCACAGCGGCACCGTCACCGCGCTCAACCAGACCGTCAACTACGGCGGTGGCGACATCGTCTACGGCATGATCCAGACCAACATCTGCGCCGAGCCCGGCGACAGCGGTGGCCCGATGTACTCCGGCAGCACCGGCTACGGCCTGACCTCCGGCGGCAGCGGCAACTGCTCCTCCGGCGGCACCACGTTCTTCCAGCCGCTGGTCGAGGCGATCAACGCCTACGGCGTGAGCATCATCTAGTTCCAGCAGCCCGACCAGCCCGACCAGCCCGACCAGCCCGACCAGCTCGTCCCGCGGTTCCCGGGGCCCGGTCAGAACCGGACCCCGGGAACCGCGCGTTCACGCCCGTACCGAACGCCGACGCGCCCGCCCGGGACCTGGCCCGGCCCCGGTGGACCGGGGGCACCAGGCCGGCACCGGTCGGTTCACGGCCCGGGGTCGCTCCAGACGACCTCGTCCCCGGCCCACGCGTTCGTCGCGGTGAGGCCGAGTGCCCGTGCGATGCCCGCCGACGCCTCGTGCCCGGGACGGATGTGCGCGGTCAGCCGGTCCACCCCGTGCGCGCGCAGCCAGTCCGCCATGGCCAGAGCCGCCTCGCGTCCGTAGCCGTTGCGCTGGTGGTCGGTGCCGACCACCCAGGCGAGTGCGGCCTGCGTCCGGCCCGCGGCCGGGTGGTGGAGGGTGGCCTGCACGGTGCCGACGAGCTGCCCGTCCGCCAGCCGACGGAGCATCCAGTTCAGCCAGCCGTGGGTGCCGTCCGCCGACTGTCCGGCCGACTGCCGGCGGTACCTGGCTTCGAGTTCCCGCGGCGTGCACGGCGCCCCGCCGGTCCACGCGTGCAACCGCACGTCGTTCAGGACCGGGGCGGCCTCCCGCGCGTGCTCGACGCGGAGCGGCTCCAGCCGCAGGCGCGGCGTGGCCATGGGCGTGGCGGTGGGCCAGGTGGCTGCGGCGGACACGGGAGTGATCGTACGTTGCGCGCGTGCCGGGCCCCCGGCCACCGCCCGGCGCCCGCCGTCCCCACGCTGGACGCGGCCCCTCCGGTGGGATGGTCGCGGCCGCCGTCCCCTCCAGGTCAGTCCGTCCGCTGTTCGGTGCGGTCGCCGCCCCACCGGGTGTGGAAGGCGCCCTCCCGGTCGGTGCGCCGGTAGGTGTGGGCGCCGAAGTAGTCGCGCTGGGCCTGGGTGAGCGACGCCGGCAGCCGCTCGGCGCGCAACGCGTCGTAGTAGGCGAGCGCGGCGGAGAAGCCGGGGGTGGGCACGCCGTCCCTGGCGGCGTCGGCCACCACGGTGCGCCAGGCGCTCTGGGCCTCGCCGACCTCCCGGGCGAACTCGGGGTCGGCCAGCAGGCCGGGCGCCGCGGGGTTGGCGGCGTAGGCGGCCCTGATGCGGTCGAGGAAGGCGGCGCGGATGATGCAGCCGCCCCGCCAGATGGCGGCGATGGCTCCGAGATCCAGGTCCCAGCCGTAGGCCTGGCCCGCGGCCTGCATCTGGTGGAACCCCTGGGTGTAGGAGACGACCTTGGACGCGTACAGGGCCTGCTCCACCTGCTCGGCGAACCTGGCCGCGTCCCGCGGGTCGAGCGGGGTGCGCCGCGGACCCGGCAGCGACGCGGCGGCGGCGCGCAGTTCCACGTGGCCGGACAGGGCACGGGCGAACACCGCCTCGGCGATGCCGGAGACCGGGACGCCCAGGTCCAGGGCGCTCTGCACGGTCCACCGCCCGGTGCCCTTCTGCTCGGCCCGGTCCTGGACGACGTCCACGAACGGCGCGCCGGTGTCGGGGTCGGTGTGGGCCAGCACCTCGGCGGTGATCTCGATCAGGTACGAGTCGAGGCGGCCGGTGTTCCAGATGTCGAAGACCTCGGCGATCCTCGCCGGCTCGTACCCGGCGATGTGCCGCAGCAGGTGGTACGCCTCGGCGATGAGCTGCATGTCGGCGTACTCGATGCCGTTGTGCACCATCTTGACGAAGTGCCCGGCGCCGTCCGGGCCGATGTGGGTGCAGCACGGGGTGCCGTCGGGGGCCTTGGCGGCGATGTCCTCCAGCAGCGGCCCCAGGGACCGGTAGGACTCGGCGGAGCCGCCCGGCATGATGCTCGGCCCGTGCAGTGCGCCCTCCTCCCCGCCGGAGATCCCGGTGCCCACGAAGTGGATGCCCCGGGAGCGGAGCCGTTCCTCCCGGCGGCGGGTGTCCTCGAAGTGGGCGTTCCCCCCGTCGATGATCACGTCGCCGGGCTCCAGCAGCGGGGAGAACTCGTCGATCACCGCGTCGGTCGGCCCGCCGGCCTTGACCATGACGACGATCCGGCGCGGCCGTTCCAGCGAGGCGACGAAGTCCTTGGGGGTCTCGGCGGGAAGAAACGTTCCCTCGTGGCCGAACTCCCCGATCAGCGCCCGTGTCCTGGCAGCGGTCCTGTTGTGGACGGCGACGGTGTGCCCGTGGCGGGCGAGGTTGCGGGCGAGGTTGCCACCCATGACCGCGAGGCCGGTGACACCGATCTGGGCAAGTTTCTCCATGGATGCTCTCCTTGGGGTGGAGGGGCGTTGGCACGCTACTTCATCCCGCTGTACGGCATCTCGAACTCCGCCGAACCGCCCGGTGCGCGGCACGGGTATTCCCTCGACCGGCGGCGCCCCCGATTCCCGTTCCACGGAGCCCGCCTCCCTTGGGGTTCGTGGCTCGGTGAAACGGTTCGCCATGACTCCCGGGGGTGATCTGTCCGGGCTGCGGCACGTCACTTCGGGCAGTTCGGGGGCGATTCCGCCCTTCAGAGCGCCCATGAAGGGTCGGTGCGCCGCTGGATGGCCGGTGAGGTGGGACGTCCGCACCTGCGGCAGTGTGTGGCCTTGGAGGCCCTCACCGGACGTACCGTCACGGAACTAGGCTTTGTCCGCCGGGGCAGGGCCCGGCCGCACTCTCCCACCCAGGAGGCCCCCGTGCGGCGCAGAACCTTCCTCACCGTCACCACCGGTTCCGTGCTGGCCACCGCGGCGGCGAACCCGCCCAGGCGGGTGGGCATGCCGGACGTGGAACGCCTCGATGCCGAGCTGGGCCGGGTCATCGCCGCCGACGACCGCCAGGGGGCACCCTGGCGCTGGAGGACCGTGCCGCCGGGCTGGTGCGGGAGGCCGTGGAGCTCCAACAGCGCGGCAGCGCCAGCCCCCGGGTGCGCCGTCACCTCTACGCCACCGCGGCCCGCCTGGCGTCCAGCGCCATGTGGGCCGCCGTCGACGGGCGCCATCTGGACCAGGCGGTCACCCTGTCGGGCCTGTCCGGGGACGCCGCCACCAACTTCTGGGTGTGGAGCCAGGCCAGCAGCCTGTACAAGCACGTCGGCCAACACGGTGACGCGCTGGCCGCCGCCGAGGCGTCCCGGGCCACCCGGGTGGTGCGGCAGGACCCGTTCTACGCCTCGCTGGCCCATGCCCGGCTCGCGGTCCGGCACGCCGGGACGGGGGAGCTGACGGCCGCCCGGCGCAGCCTCGGACGGGCCCAGGACGCCCTGGACCGCTCCGACCCGACCGAGCCCAGGCCCTCCTGGATGGGCTTCTGGGGGCAGGGCGACCTGCACCTGCACGCCGTGATCACCTGTTTCGACCTCGGCCAGTGGGCCGACGCCGAGTCCCACGCCCACCGCGCTCTGGCCCTGCTCCCCCGGGACACGGCCCGGGACCGCGCCCTGCTCCACGCCTACCTGGCCCTGGCGCAGCTCCACCAGGGGGAGCTGGAGCCGGCCGTCAGCACGGCGCTCGTCGTCCCCACCGACATCGCGCGACGGGTCGGGCGGCTGGTGGACGGATTCGGTGACCGGCTGCGGGCGCTCGCCCCGGGCTCCGCGCAGGCCCGCGCCTGGACCGAGTACGCCCGGTGACGGGTCCGCACGCAGGACCGTGCGTTCGGTGCTCCGCCTAACGGGGGGAGACGTCGATCGACTCGACTGCCTGGACCAGCGGGGTGAGCTCCGGGACCCGGGCCGCCTGGTCGAGGGCCTCGCGCAGCGCGGTGTCGTTCGTGGGGCGTGCCTCGGCGAGCAGCGCGAGACCGGCGTCGGTGACTTCCGTGTAGATGCCGCGTCGGTCCGTCGGGCACAGGTAGCGGGAGAGCAGCCCGCGGTCCTCCAGGCGCGAGACCAGGCGGGTGGTCGCGCTCTGGCTGAGCACCACCGCGTCGGCCACCTCGGACATCCGTAGGTGACGGCCCTCGTCGGTGTGCTGCTGGCTGAGCACGTCGAGGAGGGAGTACTCGCGGACGCTGAGGCCGTGCCGTGCCTGGAGGGCGCGTTCGATGTGCGCCTCGATCCTGTCGTGCAGCAGGGACAGGGCGCACCAGCCATGGGCGAGGGCGGTGCGCGGGGCGTTGGTGGCGGTCATGGGCGTCCTCCTGCCGAGCGAGGGGGTGCACGGCCCAGGATAGGCCATGACCGAAATAGGCCGCGCATGCAAATAAATTTGCCCACGGTTGTCGTCTCCGGCCGGGCCTGCGGGCCGCCGTTCCGAACCGGCGCCCACCGGGCCCCAGGCGGTCGCCCGGTGGCCGAGCCCGGTGACTGGGGTCGATGACTGGGAGCCGATGACTGGGGGCCGGTGACCGCGTCGGTGACCGTGGGCGGTGACCGTCGAACGGTGTTCGTACTAATGTTCGAGTAGGGTGTTCGCGGTCGATGGAGATGCTGTTCGGGCTGGTGAGAGGGGTGGACCGAGGGATGACCCCGGGGCGTACGGGCGATGGGAGGCGTGCTGCATGCGCTTTACACACCTGCACGTCGCGTCCGGGTTCTCGCTGCGCTACGGCGCGTCCCACCCCGAGGACCTGGTGCGGCGGGCCGCCGAACGGGAGATGGAAGCACTGGCCCTGACCGACCGGGACGGGGTTGCCGGGGCCGTCCGGTTCGCCAGGGCGTGCGCCGAGGCCGGGGTGCGCCCGCTGCTCGGGGCCGAGCTGGGGATGGCCAGGGCCCACCCGGACGGGGGAGCCGGAGGGCACCCCGGGGGCCCCGCCCGCCTCCCGGTCCGCCGCACCCCGGTGCGCGGGGGCGCCTTCGTCGACGACGGCGCACCCCGGGTGGTGCTGCTCGCGAAGGACGAGGCGGGCTGGGCCGCGCTGTGCCGGCTGATCGGGGCCGCGTCCGCGTCCGGTGCGCGACACCCCGTGCTGAGCTGGGACGACCTGCGGGAACACGGCGGCGGCGGGGGACTGGTGGTGTTGCTCGGCCCCGCGTCGGAGCCGGCGCTCGCCCTGGCCCGCGGGCGGCCCGACCTGGCCCGGGACGCGCTCGCCGGATGGCGTGAGGTGTTCGGGGACGCGCTGCGCCTGGAGGCCGTCACCTACGGGCGGGCCGGCACGGGCCCCGGCTCGCTACGGCTGGCCGCCCGCACCGTCGGGTTCGCCGCGGAACAGGGAGTGACCGCCGTGCTGACCAACGCGGTGCGCTACGCCGACCCCGACCAGTCCCCGGTCGCCGACGTCCTGGACGCCGCGCGTCGGCTGGTGCCGATCGACCGGGACCGGCTCGACACCGGGGAGCGCTGGCTCAAGGACCCGGCCCAGATGGCCCGGGCCGCCCAGCGGATCGCCGAGGCGGCCGGACAGGAACGCGACGGCGCGGCCCGGCTGCTGGCGGCCACCGAGCACACCGCCGAGGAGTGCAGGGCCGAACTGGAACTCGACAGGCCGCGCTTCCCCGAGCCGGAACTGGTCGGAGCCCACCGGCGCCCGGCGATCCGGGTGCTGCGCTCCCGCTGCAACGCCGAGCTGGTGCGCCGGGGCCTCGACCGGAACCGAACGGTCTGGGACCGCCTGGACGACGAACTCGGGGTGATCGGTGACCTGGGCTACGCCACCTACTTCCTCACCGTCGCCCAGGTCGTCGACGACGTGCGGGAGATGGGCATCAGGGTCGCCGCCCGGGGGTCGGGCGCCGGGTCGCTCGTCAACCACCTGCTGGGGATCGCGGGGGCCAACCCGGTCGAGCACGGACTGCTGATGGAACGCTTCCTGTCCCGCAAGCGCAGGGCGCTGCCCGACATCGACATCGACGTGGAGTCCGCACGGCGGCTCGAGGTCTACCGGAGGATCTTCGAACGGTTCGGCACTGAACGGGTCGCCACCGTGGCCATGCCCGAGACGTACCGGGTGCGGCACGCCATCCGGGACGTCGGCGCGGCACTGAGCCTCGACCCGCAGGAGGTGGGCCGCCTGGCCACGTCGTTCCCCCACATCCGGGCCCGGGACGTCCGCGCCGCCCTGGCCGAACTGCCCGAGCTGCGGGACGTCGCCGCGCGCGCCGACCGGTACGGCAGGCTGTGGGAGCTGGTGGAGCGACTCGACGGGCTGCCGCGCGGGATGGCCATGCACCCGTGCGGGGTGCTGCTCTCCGACGCCTCCCTGCTCGACCGCACCCCGGTGGTCCCCAGCGGCGACGGCTTCGCCATGTCCCAGTTCGACAAGGACGACGTCGAGGCCCTCGGCCTGCTCAAGCTCGACGTGCTCGGGGTCCGGATGCAGTCCGCGATGGCCCACGCCGTGGCCGAGGTCGAACGGGAGACGGGGGAGCGCGTCGACCTGGACGCCCTGGAACCGACCGACCCCGCGACCTTCCGGCTGATCCGCTCCGCGGAGACCCTGGGCTGCTTCCAGATCGAGTCCCCCGGGCAGCGCGACCTGATCGGGCGCCTGGAACCCAGCACCTTCCACGACCTGGTGGTGGACATCTCGCTGTTCCGCCCGGGACCGGTGTCGGCCGACATGGTCACCCCGTTCATCGAGGCCCGCCACGGACGCCGGCGGGTGGAGTGCCCCCACCCGGACCTGGACCCGTACCTGCGGGAGACCCACGGCGTGGTGGTCTTCCACGAGCAGGTCATCCACGTCATCGCGCAGCTCACCGGCTGTCCCCGGGACCTCGCCGACCACGCCAGGCGCGCCCTGTCCGACCGGGAGCGCCTGCCCGCGGTGCGGGAGTGGTTCCGGCGGCAGGCCGGGACCCGCTACGCCCCGGAGGTGGTCGAGCGGGCCTGGGAGATCGTCGAGGCGTTCGGCTCCTACGGCTTCTGCAAGGCGCACGCGGTGGCCTTCGCCGTCCCCACCTACCAGTCCGCCTGGCTCAAGACCCACCACCCGGCCGCCTTCTACGCCGGGCTGCTCACCCACGACCCCGGCATGTACCCCAAGCGGCTGCTCCTCGCCGACGCCCGCCGCCACGGCGTCCCCGTCCTCCCCCTGGACGTCAACCGTTCCCACGCCGACCACCGGGTCGAACCCGTGGAGGGCGGTGGCCTCGGGCTGCGCCTCGCGCTCTCGGAGGTCCAGGGGATCAGCGACGAGGAGGTGGCCAGGATCGTCGCCGGCCGTCCCTACGGCTCCCTGACCGACCTGTGGCAGCGGGCCAGGCCCAGCCGACCCACCGCGGAGCGTCTTGGCGAGGTCGGCGCGCTCGACCCGTTGGCCCACGGTCTGACCCGCCGTGACCTGCTGCTCCAGGTCGCCGAGCTGCACCGTCGGCAGACCGCGGGGGGAGCGGGCCAGCTCCCGCTGGACGCGGAACACCCCGAACCACCCGCCCCCAGCGGCCTGCCCGAGATGACCGACACCGAACGGCTCAGCGCCGAGCTGTCCGTCCTGGGCATGGACGCCTCCCGGCACCTGATGGACGACCACTACGCCCTGCTCGAGGAGCTGGGGGTCACCGCGGCCCGGCGGCTGCGACAGGCCAGGGACGGGGAGCAGGTCCTGGTGGCCGGGGCCAAGGCGGCCACCCAGACCCCGCCGATCCGGTCCGGCAAACGGGTCATCTTCACCACGCTCGACGACGGAACGGGCCTGGTGGACTGCGCGTTCTTCGAGAACAGCCACGACTCCTGCGCACACACCGTCTTCCACTCCTGGCTGCTGCTGGTCCGCGGCACGGTGCGCCGCCGCGGACCGCGCAGCCTCAGCGTGGTGGGTTCCCTGTGCTGGAACCTGGACGAACTGGCCGCCGCGCACCGCGAGGGTGGCCTCGCCGCGGTCCGGGACCTCCTGGCCACGCCCGACGCCGCCGCGGAACCGGTGGGCGGCGGTCCCGAGCGGTCGCCGGGGCACGGCCCGGAGCAACCACCGGGTCGCAGCCTCGAGCTGTCCACCGGGTACACCCTGCACCCGTGGGCCGACCTCAGGCCCGCCGGGACCCCGGCGGCCGGCACGGGCTCCCGCACGGCCCCTGCCGGGTCCCCGGCCCCCACCAGCACCCCCCGCCCCACCCGGCGGATGTGGCACTCGAGCCCGGGAAGCGCGGGGTGAGCGGCGTGACCGGAACGACCCTCTGGTACGTCCGCTGGCACACCGGCGCCGGGCCCCGCACCGGGGAACCGCCCCCCGGCCCGGCCCCCGAGCTGCTCGACCTGCTGTACGGCATCACCCCCGTGGTCGAGGTGCTGCCCCCGAACGCCGCGCTGGCGGACGTCCGCGGCGCCCTGCGCTACTTCGACCGCGGCCCGGAGCAGCTCGCCGAGCTGCTCCGGGTCCGCACCTTCGCCCGGTACGGCGTCACCTGCGCCATCGGTGTCGCCGGCAACCGGATGCTGGCCACCATGGCCGCCTGGGCCGGCCCGGCCGACGGCGTCCACGTCGTCCCCGGCACCCCGGAGGCGGTCGCCGCGTTCCTGCGCCCGCGACCCGTCGCCGACCTGCCCGGGGTCGGCCCGGCCACGGCCGGGACGCTGGCCCGCCACGGCCTGTACACCATCGGCGACGTCGCCGACCTCCCGCTGCCCACCCTCCAGCGCCTCCTCGGCCGCTCGGCAGGCCGCCACCTGCACGAACACGCCCGGGGCCACGACCCGCGCCCGGTGGTCAGGCACGCCCCCGCGCCCAGTCTGACCGCGGAGCGCGCGTTCCCCCTGGACACCGTTGACCAGGCCGTGGTCCGCCGGGCCCTGCTCGCCCTCACCGTTGACCTCGGCGCCGAGCTGCGCGGCACCGGGCAGGTCGCGCACGCCCTCACCCTGGTCGTCCGCTACGCGGACCGCTCCACCACCACCCGTTCCCGGGCCCTTCCCGACCCGGCCAACAGCACCGCGGCGCTCACTCGCTGCGCCTACCGCCTCCAGGACGCGCTCGGCCTGCAGCGGGCCCGGGTGCGGGCGGTCGCACTGCGCGCGGACGGCCTCACCCCGGCGGCGACCACCCCGGCGCAGCTCTCCCTCGACCCGGTGGACGAGCGCGCCCGCCGCCTCGAGGCCGTCGCCGACCGGGCCGCGGCCCGGTTCACCAGCGGGGTGGTGTCACTGGCGACGCTGCTCCCGCCCCGCGACGCGGCCTGAGCCCGGTCCGGGACGCGGCCCGCCGGCCTCAGTGCCCGGTGCCGCCGTGGGCGAGGCGCTCCAGGTCGTCGGTGAACGTCTTCACCATCGCCGCCGTGTGGTCGAACAGGAAGAAGTGGTCGCCCTCGTACCGGCGCACCCGCACCGCACCGGTGGTCTGCGCCGCCCAGCCGTGCAGCTTCTCCATCGGGGTCAGGGGGTCCCCGGTGCCGCTGAACACCGAGACCGGCACGGTGACCCGGTCGCCGGCCCGGTACTCGTACGCCTCGATCACCGCGAAGTCGGCCTGCATCGGTGGGATGACCTGGTCCAACAGCGCCGGATCGGCCAACACCTGCGGACTGATCGCTCCCATCCCGCCCATGACCTGGACGAACTGTTCCTGGGTCAGCGGAGCCAACCGTCCCGTGAACGGCACGTGGGGCAGCCCGGTGTCCGGGGCGGGCCAGCCGGAGACCCCGAGGAGCACCGGCTGGGCCCCGCCCCTGCGGTGCAGCTCCCGGGTCAGCTCGAAGGCGAGCAGCGCTCCCATGCTGTGTCCGAACAGGCCGAACGGCAGCCCGTCGTCCTCTCCGGCGATGGCGTCGGCGACGCCCGAGACGACCTCGGCCACCGAGGCCGCCGCCGGTTCTCCGGCACGACCTCCCCGGCCCGGCAACTGCACCGCGCGCAACCGCACCCAGTCCGGCAGGTGGTCGGCCCACGGCTGGTACGCGTCCGCGGCACCGCCGGCGAACGGCAGGCAGTACACCCGGACCGTGGCGTCGGGGCCGTCGGGACGGAGCCGGGGGAACCAGTGCGGGTGGGCGGTGCGGGGGGACTCGTCCATCACGGACCTCCGGCTCGCGGTTGGTGCTGTGGCTCGTGGTCGCTCTCGCGGCGTCTGGCGTGTCCGCTGCCGCGGTACTCGTCAGTATCCGTCCGAGTCAACGTCGGCCCACCGGCGGGCGGCTCGAGTCGGGCTCGAGCCGGGGACCGGGGCGCCACCACCCGTGCGGCCAGGACGGCACCCCGCCGGGCTACCATCCGGAACGTGCCGCGATCACGGGAACTCATCGCCGCCACCCTGGACCCGGGCTCCTGGGTGAGCTGGGACGAGCCGGCGGGTGAGCTGCCGGACGATCCGGACTACCGGGACGAACTGCTGCGGGCCCGGGCCCGTACCGGTCTCGACGAGTCGGTGCTGTCCGGCGAGGGCACGGTGCGCGGACGCCGGGTCGCGGTCATCACCTGCGAGTTCGAGTTCCTCGCCGGCTCGATCGGGGTCACCGCCGGGGAGCGGCTGGTCAGCGCGGTGGAACGGGCGACCGCCCGGCGGCTCCCACTGCTGGCCGCGCCGGCGTCGGCGGGAACCAGGATGCAGGAGGGAACCGTCGCGTTCCTCCAGATGGTCAAGGTCGCCGCGGCCATCTCCGACCACAAGGCGGCCGGCCTGCCCTACCTGGTCTACCTGCGCCACCCCACCATGGGCGGGGTGTTGGCGTCGTGGGGCTCGCTCGGGCACCTGACCGCCGCCGAACCGGGGGCGCTGATCGGGTTCCTCGGGCCGCGGGTGCACCAGGCGCTGTACGGGGAGGCGTTCCCCGAGGGCGTCCAGGTGGCGGAGAACCTGCTGGCGCACGGCCTGGTGGACGCCGTGCTGCCGGTGGAGCGCCTGCACGACACGGTCGCGGACGCCCTGGACGTGCTCTGCGCCCCGGTCCCGCCGACGGGCCCCGGTCCGCGGCACCCCGGTGAGCCGGCGGAGCCGGGGACGCCTGCCGGGCCGGCGCCCCCGGCCGAGGAGTCCATCCGCCGTTCCCGCCGCGAGGACCGACCCCGGCTGCGTGCCCTGCTCAGGACCGCGGCCCGGGTGGTCCTCCCGCTCAGCGGGACCGGGGCCGGCGAACGCGACCCCGCCTTCCTGCTGGCGCTGGCCCGGTTCGGTGACGTGCGGTGCGTGGTGCTCGGGCACGACAAGGGCCGGCTCGGTCCCGCCGGGCTGCGCGAGGCGAGGCGCGGGATGCGCCTCGCCGCCGAGCTCGACCTGCCGCTGGTCTCGGTCATCGACACCGGTGGGGCCGCGCTGAGCCGGGAGTCGGAGGAGGGCGGGCTCGCCGGGGAGATCGCCCGCTGTCTCGCCGAGCTGGTCACCCTCCCGGCCCCCACGCTCTGCCTGCTCCTCGGCGAGGGCGCCGGCGGTGCGGCGCTGGCCCTGGCCCCGGCCGACCGGGTGGTGGCCGCCCGGCACGCCTGGCTGTCGCCGCTGCCGCCCGAGGGGGCGTCCGCGATCCTGTACCGGACCACCGACCGCGCGGCCGAGGTGGCCCGCCGTCAGGGCGTCCGCTCCGCCGACCTGCTGGCCCGCCGGATCGTGGACCGCGTGGTCGAGGAGCACCCGGACGCCGCTGACCAGCCCGACGCCTTCCTGGCCCGGCTCGGCGGGGTGCTCGAGGCCGAACTCGCCGCGCTGCGCCGGGCGGACCCCGCGGAGCGGATGGCCGCGCGCCGGGCCCGCTACCGGTCCCTGGGCCGGAGCTGACCCCGCCCGGGGACACCGGTCACAGGTACATGCCGTCCGAGGCGTTCGCCTGGACGGGCAGCAGCGGGGAGCCGCCGCGGCGCAGCGCGTACAGCTCCGCCAGGGTGCACCCGTCCTTGGCGATGCCCTGGTCGTGCCCGAGCCAGGCGACCGCCTCGGCCCGGGAGAGCCGTCCGACCTCGATCCGGGACAGGCAGCGCCCCGGTCGGACCACCGCCGGGTGCAGCCGTTCGAGGTCCTCGTTGGTGGTGATGCCCACCAGCACGTTCCGCCCCTGGCCGAGCAGTCCGTCGGTGAGGTTGAGCAGCCGGGACAGCGCCTGTCCCGTGGCGTGCTTGGCCTCACCCCTGATCAGCTCGTCGCAGTCCTCGAGCAGCAGCAGCCGCCAGCGGTGGTTGCCGTCCTCCTCGCCGATGGCGATGTCCATCAGGTAGCCCGGGTCGTTGAACAGCCGCTCCGGGTCGAGCACGCAGTCCACCTGGCACCAGTCGCGCCAGGAACGGGCCAGGGTGCGCAGCGCGGACGTCTTCCCGGTGCCCGGTGGGCCGTGCAGCAGCACCAGCCGCCCGGTGATGTCCTCCGGGGTGACCTTCATCAGTTGGTCCAGGCTGTCGGCGACACCCGCCGAGTAGTTGGTGCGGATCTCCGGCCAGGTCGCCGCACTGATGGTGCGGGTGGTGCGGTAGGGGCCGCGGCGGGCCACGGACAGGTACCAGAAACCCATGGTGACGCTCTCGGGTTCCGGGTCCGGCTCCTTGGCCGCCCCTTCCAGGGCCCGGGCCAGCACCTCTTTGGCCAGTTCGTCGGTGACCGCGGTGACCGTGACCTCGCCGCCCTCCCGCCACCGCGACGCCTCGACCGTCCAGCCGGGGCCCTGGGCGAGGACCGCTGACCGCTCCTTCTCCCGGGCCGAGCGCAGCACCTCGGCGCCGGGCGGTAGCAGGGTGGCCTCGGGCTTGACGTTGTCCAGGGAGGCCGAGTGCGCGAACGGTTGCGCGCCGGAGGCGAAGCGGCCGAGCAGCAGCGCGTCCACCACGTCGTAGGGGGAGTCCCCGTCGTCCAGGTACACCCGCATGGGCACGGAGTCCTCGGGGTTCCGCGGCGGGTCCTCCGGCGCCGTGCCGGTCGGCGCTTCGGGTACGGGCCCCAACGGCTCCTCCGGTTCCCCCTGGGACGGGTCCTTCGGCGCGGGGGCGGGCGCGGGGAGTCCCTGGGACTCTGACGGCACAGCAGACATGGTGTCCATGATCTGGCACCGGGGCCGCGGGCGCACTGCATTTGCCCGGAGCGTCCGGCTCCCGCCGGAGCGGGTCAACGCGTCACAGTCCGGCCTGACGCACCGTCCATGTTCCCTCGCGGCAGACATGACTCGCCAGTAACGACACTGACAGACCACTACAAAACTGACGTAATGATTTACGTTACGCGCGAAGAATTGGCATGGACACTTCCCTTTGTGTGGGGGGCGCTGCTACCACTGAGTGCGTGGCAGTACGTCACTCACCCGTGGAGGTCCCATGAGGCTGTCCCGCATCGTGTCCGCTCTCTCCGCCCTGGCCATGGGCGCAACCCTGTCCGTGGTCGGTGTCCAGTCAGCGCAAGCCAGCACAGCCACCACCACCGCCGCCACGAACTACGTCGCCCTCGGAGACTCGTACTCCTCCGGAGTGGGAGCCGGGAGCTACTACGGCGACAGCGGTGACTGCAAGCGCAGCCCCAACGCCTACCCGGTCAAGTGGGCCGCGGCCAAGGGCGCGTCGCTCTCGTTCACCGCCTGCTCCGGAGCCGTGACCGGAGACGTGCTCGCCAACCAGTTGGGCCCGCTCAACACCTCGACCAACCTGGTCAGCATCAGCATCGGCGGCAACGACATCGGGTTCGCCGACGTGATGACGACCTGCGTGCTCAACTCCGAGAGCACCTGCCTGTCCCGCATCAACGAGGCCCGCGCCGCCGCCACCAACGTGCTCCCCGGCAAGCTGGACCAGACCTACGCGACGATCAAGAACAGGGCTCCCTACGCCAAGGTCGTCGTCATGGGCTACCCGCGCCTGTACAAGCTCAACGGTGACTGCATCTTCGGGCTGACCGAGACCGAGCGCACCGCGCTCAACTCCGCCTCCGACTACCTCAACACGGTGATCAGCGGGCGTGCGTCCGCCGCCGGGTTCAGCTTCGGTGACGTGCGCGGGAACTTCACCGGGCACGAGATCTGCTCGGGCGACTCCTGGATCCACAGCGTGACCTGGCCGATCGGTGACTCGTACCACCCGACGGCGGCCGGGCAGGCCGGTGGCTACCTGCCGGTCTTCACCACGAAGGCGGGCTGACCCCCCTGTTCCCCGGGCATCCGGAAGGCGCCACGCCTTCCGGATGCCCTGTTTTTCACGGGAGTTCTTTGGGAGGATGACGCCGCCGTGCGCCGTCGCGTGCGGGGCTCGTTCGTCAACTGTCATGGTCCGATGGGGAATGCGAGGCGCGTGGCTGCACCGGAGCCTCCGGCAGTGGTTAGGCTTACCCTGCCCGCTTGGGCGCCTCGTACGGGTGGGGAGTTTGATGAAGCAGATAGAAACACGCACCAGGCCACGGATTCCGGCCGTGCACTGCGGCGGCAGCGTCTCCAGTGCGCGCCTGGATCGCCACCTGGCGGTGCTCGGTGGGCCCGCCCGGCCCGTGAGGGAGACCGAGGAGGCCGCCGGGCTGATGCTCGACCTGGCTGCCCACGGTCGGGACAGGACCACGCCCCGTCGTACCGCGGGCGTGTCCCTGTTCGCGCCGCTCCGGCGCCTCCGCAGGACGCTGTTGGGCGGTCACCGTTGACCTGATCCGCGTGTCGGGTGGGGGCGGACCCACGTCTCGCTGAACGCGCCTCACCGGCCCGTGCCGGAGCAGGAGCGGCGAGGAAGAGCCCGCCCCCCTCCACCCCTGTGCTGCCCCTCGCCGGAGTCTTCCCACCCGTCACCGGCTGTGGGTTCCGCTTGCCCGTGCACAGTGCCGGAGGGCGATGTGAACCGCACAGTTCCTCTTCTTCCGTTCCACGTGACCGAGTACTTCCCCGAGGTCGCCGACCTCGCGCGTCCCACGACGCTGCTGTACCCGCGTGCCGGTCGGCCCAGCGTGCACGCCAGCTCGATGGGCGGGCCGTTGCTGTGGCCCGCCGACGAGCCCTGGCCGCACTGCCGGGCCCCCGACCACTACCGGCCGCTGCGCCAGCCGGTGGAGACGGTGGGCCCGGAGGCGGTCGCCCTGGTACCGGTGCTCCAGCTCTACGCCCGTGAGGTCCCCGACCTGCTGGTGCCGACGGGTTCCGACCTGCTCCAGATGCTGTGGTGTCCGCTGATGCACCCGCCCAGCCACGCCCCGTCCCCCGTGCTGCGCTGGTGGCGCACCTCGGACATCGTGATGGGACCGCTGCTGACCCAGCCGCCCCCGCCCTGGGAGTACGACGAGCAGTGCGTGCCCCGGCCGTGTGTGGTCCACCCCACCCGGGCGACCGAGTACCCCGGCTGGGACCTGCCGGGGGAGCTCGGCCAGGTGGTCAGGCGGCACAGCGCGGAGATCGAGGAGACGCTCGGACTGTCCTACTGGGACGCGGCGGTGGCCACCCAGACCAAGGTGGGCGGCTACCCCGGGTGGACCCAGCCGCCCGACTGGCCGGTCTGCGGCTGCGGGCGGCGGATGGAGCACCTGTTGACCGTGCACAGCCGGGAGCCGGCGATGGGCGACCCCTGGCTGCCGGAGGAGGACCGGGTGGGCAGCGGCCCGATGTGGCGGCGCCCGGTGGCGCCGGACGTCGAACCGCGCATCGGGCCGGGGCTTTCGCTGGGGGACATGGGCGGGGTGTACGTCTTCGTGTGCACGGTCTGCCCCGGCTCCCCCTACGAGCACCGCTACGACTGCGCGCTGGAAGACCTCCAGCACGTCGCGGCACCTCCGGGCCGGCGGGCCGAGGACCGCCCCTTCGTCCCCGTCACCGGCCCGGCTCCGGGGTCAGGGCAGCGATCTCCGCACTGGTGAGCCCCGCTTCGGCCAGCACCTCCGCGGTGTGTTCGCCGGGTGTGGGCGCGGCCCTCGGCGCGTCGCTCGGCGTCCCCCCGAACCGCGGCGCGGGGCTGGGTTGGACGATCCCGGTGGGGCCGGCGAGGTAGGTGCCGCGCGCGAGGTTGTGCGGGTGCGCCGCGGCCTCGTTCAGGGACAGCACCGGGGTGACGCACGCCTGGGTGCCCTCGAACAGGGCGGCCCAGTTGTCGCGGGTGCGGCTGGTGAAGATCTGCTCCAGGCGCTGGTTCATCACCGGCCAGTTCTTCCGGTCGTCCGGGGTCGCGAAGTCCGGGTCGTCGGTGAGGCCGAGGACCCGCAGCAGGTCGGCGCGGAACTGCTCCTCGAGGCAGCCCACCGCCACGTGGCGCTGGTCACGGCACCGGTAGACCCGGTAGAAGGGGCCGCTGCCGTCGAGCAGGTTGACCCCGCGCTGGTCGGTCCACAGCCCGTTGGCGAGGAAGCCGTAGGTCATGGCGAGCAGCAGGGCGGTCCCGTCCACCATGGAGGCGTCCACCACCTGGCCCCGGCCGTCACGCTGGGCCCGGAGCAGGGCGCTGACCACGCCGAGGGCGAGCAGCATGCCTCCGCCGCCGAAGTCGGCGACCAGGTTCAACGGGGGAACGGGGTCACCGTCCGCGGGGCCGAAGGTGTGCAGCGCCCCCGAGAGCGCCAGGTAGTTGATGTCGTGACCGGGCGCCTGGGCGTGCGGGCCGTCCTGCCCCCAGCCGGTCATCCGGGCGTACACCAGGCGGGGGTTGGCCTGGCACAGCTCCTCCGGCCCGAGCCCGAGCCGCTCGGTCACCCCCGGCCGGAACCCCTCGATCAGCGCGTCGCAGCGCTCGGCGATGCTGCGGACCGCTCGTGCCGCGACGGGGTCCTTCAGGTCCAGGGCGACGGAACGGCGTCCCCGCAGCAGCACCGGCATGGCCAGCGCGCCGCGGTCCCCGGGGCGCTCCACCCTGATGACGTCGGCGCCCATGTCGGCGAGGACCATGCCGCAGAACGGTCCCGGGCCGATGCCGCCGAGTTCCAGCACCCGCACCCCGGCGAGCGGGCCCCCCCGGCCCGGGGCCCCTTCGGTGTCGGTGCCCATCACAGGCCCAGCGACTTGCCGACGATGGACTTCTGCACCTCGCTGGTCCCGCCGTACACCCGGTGCACCCGGGCGTCGGCGTACAGCCGGGCGATCGGGTACTCGAGCATGTAGCCGTACCCCCCGTGGAGCTGGAGGCACTTGTCGATCACGCGGCCCTCCATCTCGGTGCAGAACAGCTTGGCCTTGGCCACGTCCGCGTGGCTCAGCTCCCCGCGCTCGTGCTCCTCGATCGCCCGGTCCATCAGCACCTGACCGGCCTCCACCTCGGCGGCGCACTCGGCGAGCACGAACTTGGTGTTCTGGAACGAGGACAGCGGCTTGCCGAACACCTCGCGCTGGCGGACGTACTCCACGGTCATCTCCACCGCCGCCGCGGCGGCGGTCACCGCTCCGATGACGATGGCGAGTCGTTCCTGCACCAGGTTGTGGGAGAGGTAGCCGAACGCCTCGCCCTCCTCGCCCAGGAGGTTGGCCGCGGGCACCCGCACCTCGTCGAAGAACAGCTCCGCGGTGTCCTGGGTGCGCAAGCCGATCTTCTCCAGCTTCCGGCCGACGCTGAAACCCGGGGACGTGGCCTCCACCACCAGGATGCTCAGCCCGGCCCGACGGTCGCCGTCCTGCCGCGGGGCGGTGCGGCAGACCACCAGCACCAGGTCGGCGAGGGCCCCGCCGGTGATGAACGTCTTGGAGCCGTTGAGCACGTAGACGTCGCCGTCCCGGCGGGCGGTGGTGGTGATCCCGGCCAGGTCGGACCCGGTCCCCGGCTCCGTCATGGCGATCGCGGTCATCAGGTCGCCGCTGGCGAAGCCCGGCAGCCACCGCTGCTTCTGCTCGGGGGTGGCGTACTCCAACAGGTACGGCAGGACCAGGTCGGAGTGGACCCGGCTGGCGCCCAGGGTGACTCCGTGCCGGGCGGTCTCCTCGGAGAGCACGGCGCTGAACCTCAGCCCGCTGGCCCCGCCACCGCCGAACTCCTCGGGGACCGCGATGCCCAGGAGCCCCAGCGCGCCCATCCGTCGGTAGAACTCACGGGGAGGGTGGCCGAGCTGCTCCCACTGCGCGTACTGCGGGACGACCTCCTTGGTGAGGAACGCCCGGACGGTCTCCCGGAATGCCTCGTGGTCATCGTTGAACACGGTGCGGCGCACGGCGTCTCCTTCGCTGCTCTGCTCGGCTCGCCGCGAAGTTACCGGTGCGTCACTATGGCTGTACAGCCCGCCTCGGGCCGGTGCCGCCCGGGTCAGGACTCCGCCTCCAGGGTCACCGAGAACGAGAAGCGGTCTCCCCGGTAGTGGATGCGCGCCACGTCCACCACCTGGTTCTCGTGGTCGTAGGTCACCCCGGTGTAGTGCAGGATCGGGCTGAGCAGGGGCACCCCCAGCAGCTCGGCCGTCTCCGGGTCGGCGAGCCGGGCCTGCACGGTGTCGGTGATCCGGCTGATCCGCACCCCGAGCCGGTCCCGCAGCACCCTGGTCATCGGCCAGCGTTCCAGGTCCTCGGTGCGCACCCGCTCCCCGAGCTCGGGCAGCACGTGGTTCTCCGCCCAGCTCGACGGCTCCCCGCCGTGGCGGCGCAGCCGTCGGAACCACGCCGTCCCGGAGCCCGGCGGGAAGTGCTCGGCCAGGTCGGCGGGGGCCGCGGCGGTGCCCCGGCCCAGCACCGTCGCCTCCTCACTCGACTGCTGGGCCACGATGGCGTCCACGGAACCCAGCAGCCGTATCGGTGCCATGGGGCGGGCGGCGGGGTCGATGAAGGTGCCCCGCCGCCGGTGCCGGGTGATCAGGCCCTCCTCCTCCAACGGCTTCAACGCCTGGCGCACGGTGAGCACGCTGACGCCGTAGTGCCGGGCGAGGTCCTCCTCGGTCGGCAGCCGCAGCGGGCTGTCCGGGCCGCGGCCGAGGACGGAGGCCCGTAGGCTCTGCGAGACCTGGTACCACAGGGGCAACCTGCGGTTCAGGGTGATCGGGGCCGGCTGGTGGGTGCCGTCGGTCACCTGGTCCGCTCCGGCCCCGCCGACCGGACGGGCCCGTCGGCCGGCGCCGTCCCGGGGAAGCCCCGACCGATGTCCCGCCAGACGGCGTCGTAGTCCTGCTGCCGGTGGTCCGCCGCCATCGCCTGCGCGGTGACCACCACCGGCCAGCGGGTCTCGAACATGAAGGCCGTGCCCCCGTCCACCTTCTCCGGCAGCAGCTCGGCGCTGCTGGCCTTGGCGTAGGTGTCCCGGTCGGGCCCGTGCGCGCTCATCATGTTGTGCAGGCTGGCCCCGCCCGGCGCGAACCCGCTGGCCTTGGCGTCGTAGGCGCCGTCGATCAGACCCATGAACTCGCTCATCACGTTGCGGTGGAAGTACGCCGGCCGGAAGGTGTCCTCGCCGACCAGCCAACGGGGCGCGAAGACCACGAAGTCGGCGTTGGCCAGGCCGGGCGTGCTGGACGGCGAGGTCAGCACGGTGAAGATCGACGGGTCCGGGTGGTCGAAGCTGATCGAGCCGAGGACGTTGAACCTGGACAGGTCGTAGACGTAGGGGGCGTAGTTGCCGTGCCAGGCGACCACGTCGAGCGGTGAGTGGTCGTACTGGGCGGCCCAGAGGTTCCCACCGAACTTGTTCACCACCTCCACCGGCTCCTCGACGTCCTCGAAGGCCGCCACGGGCGCCAGGAAGTCCCGGGGGTTGGCCAGGCCGTTCGCACCGATCGGCCCCAGGTCGGGGAGCCGGAACGGCTGACCGTAGTTCTCACAGACGTAGCCCCGCGCCGCCCCGTCGAGCAGCTCCACCCGGAACCGCACCCCGCGGGGCACCAGTGCCACCTGCCCGGGCCGTGCCTCGAGCAGCCCCAGCTCGGTGCGCACCAGCAGCCCGCCCAGCTCCGGGACGATCAGCAGCTCCCCGTCGGAGTCCACGAACACCCGGTCCACCATGGAGCGGTTGGCGCGGTACAGGTGGATGCCGATGCCGCAGCGGCGCAGCACGTCGCCGTTGCCCCCGACGGTGTACAGCCCGGTGACGAAGTCGGTGTCCCGCTCGGGCAGCGGCAGCGGGTCCCAGCGCAGCCGGTTCGGGTCGGGCTCGCTGTCGGTGAACGGCGCGCTGAGCAGGGCACCGTTGTCGGTCCTGCGGAACCTCGGGTGCGCGGCGGAGGGGCGGATGCGGTACAGCCAGCTCCTGCGGTTGGCGTGCCGGGGCTCGGTGAAGGCCGTACCGCTCAACTGCTCGGCGTACAGGCCGAGCGGTGCGCGCTGCGGGGAGTTCCGCCCGACCGGCAACGCTCCCGGCACTGCCTCACTGACGTGCTCGTTCCCGAAGC
Source organism: Wenjunlia vitaminophila DSM 41686 (assembly GCF_000380165.1). Taxonomy (GTDB): domain Bacteria; phylum Actinomycetota; class Actinomycetes; order Streptomycetales; family Streptomycetaceae; genus Wenjunlia; species Wenjunlia vitaminophila. Next base: position 45,499 of record NZ_KB904655.1, on the reverse strand, counting down.
CCGGCGAGTAGTCGAGGCCCGCGGCGGGCGTGCCGGCCTGCTCTGCTGCTGTGCTGGGGCTGCTCATGGGGTGCGCTCCTGTGCCGGACGAGGGGAAGGGGCTCGGTTGATTCCTATGCTCGACCATAGGATTCGGCGCCCGCCGCGTCAACGCGCCGGTGACCGGGGAGCGGCCCGGCGGCGCCCCGGGCGGTGGTGCCGTGCCGGTGGTGACCCGGGGTCGAAGCCCTGCCCCGCTCCGATGCGACTCCAGTCCCGTTCTAGAAGTCCTGCCGATCCTGGGGCGACACCGTGTCGGGTTCCGCTCACAACGTGCCATCGGTGCCCGGTTCCAGAAGGTGGTAAAGGGGGCACGATGACCGTGATCGGGACAGCGGCTGCCGGGGCGCTGAACGCTGCCGGAGCACCCTCCCGACGGGCCGCCGCCGGCGAGCGCGCCGCCGCCCTCGAGTCCTACCTCGGCGACCCCGCAGACTTCACCAACCCCCTGGGGCACGAGGCCCTGCTCGCCGCCGACGCCCGGGGCGAACTGTCCGGCGAGGGCGAGCGACTGCTCGGCCGCTTCCACCTCAACGCGGAGTTCGTCCCCCGTCGACTCGGCGGACGGTTCGACGGCCCCGAGGGCCTGGTGCGGGTGCTGCGCCCGGTGTTCCGCAGGGACGCCTCGCTGGCCATCGGCTACGGCCTCTCGTCCTTCCTCGCCGCGGTCACCTCCTGGCTCGAGGGCGCGCCCGAGCAGCAGCGGGCCACCGCGGACCTGCTGCTGCGCGGAGAGCGGATGGCCGTGGCCCACCCCGAACTGGCCCACGGCAACGACCTGGCCAGGGACGAGTTCCGCGCCACCGACACCGGCACCCGGCTGGTCCTCGACGGCACCAAGCGGGCCATCAACAACGTGGCGCGGGCGCGGGCCCTGACCGTCTACGCCAGGACCTCACCCGCCCCCGGCCGTCGCAGCCACTCGGTGCTGCTGCTGGACACCGAGGAGATCCCCGCGGCACGCCTGACCCACCTGCCCAGGCACCCCACCACCGGCGCCCGCGGTCTGTACTTCCACGGCATCAGCTTCAACGAGCTGCCGGTGGCCAGGTCCGCCCTGGTGGGCGAGGTCGGGCAGGGCATGGAACTGGCCCTGCGCTCCTTCCAGATCAGCCGCGGGGTGATGCCCTCCACGGCCATCGCCATGATCGACACCTGTCTGCGGACCGCCGTGCGGTGCGCCGACGAGCGGGGTCGCGCCTCCGGTTCCGGGATCGACATGCGCAACGCCCAGCAGGTGCTCGCCGCCGCCCTGGCCGACCTGCTGCTCTGCGACAGCCTGTGCCTGGCGGCCACCCGTGCGGTGAACCTGCTGCCGGAGCAGACCGGGGTGTACGCGGCCGCGGCGGAGTACCTGGTGCCCAAGGTCCTCGGCGAGACCGCCTACGACCTGTCGATCATCCTGGGCTCCTCGCTGTACGACCAGCGCGGTCCCTACGGCATCTTCGCCAAGCAGGTGCGTGACCTGCCGGTGGTCAGTCTGGGCCACGCCGGGTCCGCGGCCTGCCAGGCCACGATCATCCCGCAGTTGCCGCTCCTGGCTGACCGGGCGTGGTTCGACGCGGAACCCGCCCCCGCCGGGCTGTTCGACATCGGTGGGTCACTGCCCCAGCTCCACCTGGAGGCGCTGCGGCCGGCCGCGGGCGAGGACGCACTGGCGGCCTCGCTGGTGGCAACGGCCAGGGAACGTCCGGGCGCGAGCGCGGGGGGAGCCGCCGCGCACCGGCTCGCCGAGGGGTTCCTGCGCGAGCTGTGCTCGTTGCGTGCCCGGATCAGTAGGGCCGGTGCGGCGGACCGGACCCCCGTCGTGGTGGCCGAGATGTCCGCGTTGACCGACCGCTACACCCATGTCCTCGCCGCCGCGTCCTGTCTGGGGGTGTGGCGCCAGCAGCAACGCGCGAGTCCAGGCGGCTTCCTGGCCGAACCCGCCTGGGTGGTCACCGCCCTGGCCAGGATCGCCGGACGCCTCGGAGGCGTTCCGGGGCTCACCGACCACGCGGAGCTGGCCGCGCCCCACGAGGAGCGGTTGGCCACCGAGGTGGTCGCCCGGTACCGCGACCCGCGGGGCTACGACCTCTACGGGGCGGCGCTCGCCGGGTGAGGGCGACGGGCACCGGGGCGGGCCGGCACCGTGGGCGGGCCCGGCCGCGTGGCGGGCCACCGACGAGCGGTGGGCCCGGACGGAACCCGGCGCTCCCCGCGGGACCTGATGACACGGAGGACCACCGGCACGAGCACCACCGCGCGACGCACCACCGCGAGACACCGACGAGGCACCCAGGACGACGAACGACACAGGGGGTCACATGGCCAGCACGCGCGCCGTCATCCATCCGTTCGGCAACCCACCCGCCCAGCAACCGGCGGTGGCGGAGCCGGTGCGGGTGCGCGGGACCGCGGGGCCGTGGGACCGGGTCCGACACGACCTGGCCTCGCTGGGTTGGGCGGTGCTGCACGCGCGGATCGACGACTGGCTGCCGCACCCCGCGCACACGCCCTCCCTGAAGCGGCTGCTGGGCCGGGACTGGGAGCGCTACCTGCGGATGCGCAACCCCAGGGTCCGGGCCCGGTTCGCCGCCACCCGCTCCCTGCTCAAGCACGCCGCGGGCGTCGCCGTCCAGGCGCCCCCGCACACCGTGGAGCTGGCCTACACCGCGTTCGGCCGTCCCTATCTGCGCGGCCTCGACCAGGTGGACGTCAGCCTCAGCCACACCGGTGACTTCCTGCTGGTGGGGCTGACGACCCGGGGCCGCATCGGGGTGGACGCGGAGAAGATCGACCGCCCGCTGCTGCGCAACGGCACCGAGCGGCACATCTGCACCCCGTACGAGCTGGACATGCTGGAACGGGTCCCCGAGGCCCGGCGGAACCGCAGCGCGGTGCGGCTGTGGACGCTCAAGGAGGCGTACAGCAAGGCCATCGGGCAGGGTCTGCGGTTCCGTTTCTCCGAGTTCGGGTTCGGGGAGGACGGACAACCGGTGCGGGTGCAGCGTCCGGACGGCACCCCGGGCACCGGAAGCGAGTGGACGTTCGCCACGTTCACGCCCGACCAGCAGTACTGCGCCAGCGTGGCGGTCCACGACACGGGGTTCGGCGCCCCGGCTGACACCGCCGCGGCGACGATGCTGGACTCGGGCCTGGTGGACGCGGTCAACGAGTTGGTCGCCCGGGCCAGGAGCGAGCAGCGGGCCGCGGCCTGACCGTCCTGGCGCCCGCGGCAGCCGTGGTGGCTCTGGTGGCCGCCCGGCGGGCCGCGGGCAGCGTCCGCCTCGGTGCGGCGCCCCCCATTGTCCCGGCCACCCCCGACCGCCCCTGCCCCGACGCCCCCGGCCGTCTACCGTTGGAGGGGGCGCGCTCCGCGTCCCGTGCCGGGTCGTGAGACGCCGGAGCGGCGGTGGCGCGGACGTCGTTGTCCGCACCACCGCCGCTCACCCGGGCCGGTGCCGGCCCGGGTGCGCCCGTGGCGGCGTCCGTCAGAACTGGGGCTTCGCCGACGGGGCCTTGAGGCTGCCGAGGTACGGGTGCCACAGGTGGGTGGGGTCGTCCTCCACCGCCTTGACGATCTCCCGCATGGCGGCGAGGGCCTTGGGCTCCTCGTCGTCGTAGACGTCGCCCTGGAGCATCTTCAGCACGTCCAGGCGGTACCGGTCGTCCTGGACGAACGCGGTGAACAGGATGTTGAGCCGGTAGTAGATCTGGATGAACTCGTACCAGTTCGAGACGCCCTTGCGCAGCTTGCGCTCGTAGGTCCCGAAGCGCTCCTTCTTGAAGTCGCCCGCCTCGGCGGCGGCGATGATGTCCTTGCAGGCGAGGCGGGCGCTGTTGAGCGCCACGGACACACCGCTGGAGAAGATCGGGTCCACGAAGCGGGCCGCGTCGCCGATGAGGACGAAGTTGTCGCCCGCGATCTGCGACATGCCGTAGCTGTAGTCACCCTCGGTCTTGAAGGGCCGGACCTGGTCCGAGTTCTTCAGGGCGTCGAGCAGTTCGGGGCGGCTGGCGACGGTGTCCCAGAAGAACTTCTCCCGGTCCCCGGCGAACTCCTGGAACCGCTTCTTCTGGCTGACCACACCGATCGAGGTGATGGTGTCGGTGATGGGGATCTGCCACACCCAGGTGTCGGTGACCGGCAGGAAGTGGATGAAGATGTAGTCCGCCTGGTCCTTGTTGACCGCCAGGGCCTTGCGGTCGAAGTTGTCGAACCACGAGTGGACCGCGTACTGGTTGAAGATCGGGTCCGGGACCTTGAACTTGAGCTGGTTGCCGAGGCGGGTCTGCCGGCCGCTGGCGTCCACGACCATGCGGACCGGGATGTCGACCGACTTGCTGCCGATCTTGGCCTCGAGCACCGGCATCTCGCCGTCGAAGTCCACCTTGCCGATGCGGATGCCGTGGAACACCTTGGCCCCGAGGCTCTCCGCGTGCTGGAGGAGGATCTGGTCGAACTTGCCCCGGTCCACGTGGAAGGTGTAGTCGCGGTCCACACCGTCCTGGTCGCGCTCGTTGAACAGGATCTCAGCGGCGCGGAAGTCGTGGGTGAGTCCGCGGAAGCCGTTGTGGTCGATGTTCCGGTCTTCGGCCGAGGTCCAGGCGGCACCGAACTTCTTGGGGAAGTTCGCCGCCTCCACCTTGGGCATGGCGCCGGTCTCGATGAGGACGGGAGTGGTGGCGGGGACCAGGGATTCGCCCACATGCTCCCTGGGGAACGTTTCGGCTTCGAAGACTGCGACTTTCAGGCCAGCTTTGGCGAGATAGGAAGCAGCCGTTGAGCCGGCCGGGCCGCCGCCGATGATGCCAATGTCGAACTCTGCGTCCACGACGCTCTCCACTTCTGTTCGGGTCAGGTGTCTCGATGGCGACCTGGGCGTGGGCCCAACGGGTCACGCAGGCTGAAGAGACAGCTCGTAGACCATGTCGGTGATGGTGTCGAGGCTGTAGAAGTGCCGACCGGTGATGTGCGTCGGGGGAACGGTGACCCCGAGGTCGGTCCTGATGTACGTGAGCAGGATCGAGGTGTTCATGGAGTTCAGCACGCCCCACTCCAGCAGTGGGGTGTCCGGCTTCAGCTCCGAGATCTCGCTGTCGTCCAGGAACTGTTCCTGTATGTAGGCGCTGAGTTTCGTGTAGATCTCATCGCGGCTGATGGCCGTCATCGGGTCCTCCCCGGATGATCTCGATGCGTCAATCGACCGGGGGCAACCGTCAGCCCGGCCGTCTGCTTCGGCGATGCTGCGAGGGGCCGCTACAGACTGGCTAGGTTCCGACTCAGGCCGGTCAACGCACCGGCCAGTCGAGTCGAAGCCTATGAGGAATTCACTACCCTTAGAATTCCAGACGACCGGCTCAGGGTAACCGGGCTGGTCGGCGGTGTTTTAGGAACGCCAGCAGTAGGCTGGGCCATCTGGAATCGAAGGCATAACGCTGTGCAGGAGGTGGATGCCGTGACTGCTCCCGGTCGAGCGGACCCCGTGGGGTTGAGCGACGGTGCGGGGGAGGAGGAACTGACGCGCACCGCGCGGAAGCGGACCGGGCGTCGTCCGGGCAACACCGAGAGCAGGCAGCTCATCCTGGACGCGGCGCGCGCCAAGTTCGCCACCCATGGCTACGAGGGCGCCTCCATCCGGTCCATCGCCCAGGAGGCCGGGGTGGACACCGCCCTGATCCACCACTTCTTCACGTCCAAGGACGGCTTGTTCTCCGCCGCGGTGCACGACGCGGTCCACCCGGAGCAGCTCGTCGCCGCGGTGGTGGGGAAGCGGCGGGCGCTGCGCGGGCTCGGGGAACGGATGGTCCGGGCCATCGTCGGGCTCTGGGAGGGCGAGGTCAGCCGGAACCAGATGAGCAGCATCATGCGCTCGGCGGTGTCCCACGAGGTGGCAGCGCAACTGCTCCGCCGGTTCTTCACCGAGGAGGTCGCGCTGCCCGTCGCGCGGTCCACCGGCAAGTCCGACCCCGAGGTGCGCGCCGCGCTGGTCACCTCGCAGTTGGTCGGCCTGGCCATGACCCGGTACATCGTGCAGGTGCACCCGATCGACAAGCTGCCCGCCGACGAGCTGGTGGCGTGCATCGCGCCGACGATCCAGCGCTACCTCACCGGCGCGCTGCCGGTGTCGTTCCGCGGCTGAGCGGATCGTTCCCGGTGGCCCGTGGGGTCAGGCGGGCCAGCCGGGACAGCAGCAGGGAGTGGAACGCCGGTTCGTCGAGGAAGAAGTGACCGCCGGGAAGCAGGGCGAGCTCGAACTCCCCGGTGGTCTCCCGCTCCCAGGTCAACAGGCCCTCCGGGTCGGCGAGCACGTCCCGCCGGCCGCCGAAGGCCGTCACCGGCACGTCGAACGGCGGCCCCGGCGGGCGCGGATGGGTTTCGGCGAGCCGTAGGTCCACCCGCAGCACCGGCAGGTAGATCCGCAGCAGTTCCGGCTGCTCCAACAGGGCCTGCGGCATGCCGCCGAACCGGATGAGCGCCGCGACGAACGCCTCGTCGTCCAGGTTGTGGATCGGGCGGTGGGCCAGCGGCTGGGTCGGGCCGTTGCGCCCGGCGACCAGGAGGGCGGCGGGCGGAGTGCCGAGGCGGACCAGCCGGCGGGTCAACTCGAACGCGAGTACCGCGCCGAAACTGTGACCGAAGAGTGCGAACGGCGCTCCCCGGCGCGGCCCCACGGTGCGCAACAGGTCCGCCACGATGGGCTCCACCTGCTCGAGCAGCGGCTCGCGCAGCCGCGCGCCGTGGCCCGGGAGTTCCAGGGGTTCGACCCTGACACCGGCCGGCAGGAACCGGTTCCACCGCGTGTAGGGGATGGCGCTGCCGCCCGCGTGGGCCAGGCAGTACAGCGTGAGTGAGTTGGCGTCGTCCCTGGTCGCGCCGGGATCGGGGGAGACAGGTGTGGTCAACGGGCCCTCCGGGTCTGGTTCCTTGCCCCGCCTGGGGGCCTTCCCCACTGCCTCTAGTGCGGCGCAAGCGGCTTGAGTAACGGTGGCGAGCGATCTCACGTACGAATTCATCGATCCCCGGTGAAGTCATCACATAATGTATATCTCGTCGGGAGAGCCCACATGCCTCAGCCGACCACCCACCGCAAGCGCGCTTCCCTCCCCACGTCCACGTCCGCGAGCATCCCCGCCCCGCGTCCCGACGACATCGCCGTGGTCGGTGTCGGCTGCCGGTTCCCCGGCGGGGTGCGGGGCCTCGACTCGCTGTGGAACGTTCTGCTCAACGGTGTGGACGTGGTGGACAAGGTTCCTCCCGACCGCTGGGACGAGAGTTTCTTCCACGACGATCCGAGGAACCCGGGCACCACGTACTGCCGCGAGGGCGGATTCCTCACCGACATCGACCGTTTCGACGCCGACTACTTCGGCATCTCCCCCCGCGAGGCCAGGGAGATGGACCCCCAGCAACGCCTGCTGCTGGAGGTCACCGCCGAGGCCATGGACGACTCCGGGCTGCCCAGGCAACGGTGGGAGGGCACCCGGACCAGCGTGCACATGGGCATCCTCGGCTCCGACTACCTGCTGGTGCACACCAAGGCGGCGGGCACCCGGACGATCGATCCCTACTTCGCCAGCGGCAAGGAGTTCAGCTTCGCCGCCGGCCGCATCTCCTACGTCTTCGGTCTGCACGGCCCGGCCATGACGGTCAACACCGCGTGCTCGTCCTCGCTGGTCGCGGTCCACCTGGCCTGCCAGAGCCTGCGCAACCACGAGGTGGACACCGCGCTCGCCGGCGGCGTGAACGCCATCGTCGCCCCCGAACTCACCGTGTTCATGGGCAAGGTGCAGGCGCTGTCCCCCACCGGGCGGTGCAAGCCCTTCGACGCCGCCGCCGACGGCATCGTCCGCGGCGAGGGCTGCGGCGTGGTGGTGCTCAAACGGTACGCGGACGCGGTGCGCTCCCACGACCAGATCTACGGGGTGATCCGGGGCAGCGCGGTGAACCAGGACGGGCGCAGCGCCGGACTCACCGTGCCCAACGCGGTGGCCCAGGCCGCCCTGCTCCGCCAGGCCCTGGACTCCGCGGGCCTCGACCCCAGGGTGCCCTCGTACGTGGAGGCGCACGGCACCGGCACCCCGCTCGGCGACCCGTTGGAGATCTCCGCGCTCGCCGAGGTGCTGGGCCGGGAGCGTCCCGCCGGCCGCCCGCTGCTGGTCGGCTCGCACAAGGCCAACTTCGGACACATGGACTCCGCGGCGGGGATCGCCGGGTTCCTCAAGTCCCTGCTGGTGCTGCGGCACCGCACGGTCCCCCCGCAGATCCACCACCACCAGCCGTCCCCGCTGGTGGACTGGGCGTCCTCCGGCATAGCCGTGCCCACCGAGGCCACGGAACTTCCCACCCGGCGCGGCCACGCGGTCGTCGGCGTCAGCGCGTTCGGCCTGTCCGGCACCAACGCCCACGTGCTGGTCTCCACCCCTCCGGCCGGCCGCAGGACCACCCACAGGGCCCCGTCGGGGCCGCGCACCCTACTGCTCTCCGCCTCCACCGAGGAGGGCCTGCGGGAACTCGCCGCCGACTACCGCGCGCTGCTCGACGGCCCCGTGTACAGCGGCACCCGCCCCGTCGACATCGACCAGGCCCTGGCCGCCGCGGCCCTGCGCCGCACCCACCACCGGCACCGGCTGGCCGTGGTGGGCGAGGACACCGCCGCCCTGTCCGCCGCCCTCACCGACTTCCAGGAGGGCCGCCGCCGCCCCTCGGTGTTCACCGCGGAGGCCGACGACAGGCGCCCCGCACCGGTGGTCTACGTGTTCTCCGGACAGGGCTCCCAGTGGCCCGGGATGGCCCGTGACCTGTACCGGGAGGAACCGGTCGCCCGCAGGGCGCTCGACGAGTGCGAGGCGCTGATCCGTGAACACGCCGGGTGGTCGCTGCTGGACGCCCTCGCCGACCCGGACCCCGATCGGCTGAAGGCCACCGAGGTGGCCCAGCCCGCGGTGTTCGCCGTGCAGGTCGCCCTGGCCCGCCTCTGGACCTCCTGGGGAGTCAAGCCGGACGCGGTGATCGGTCACAGCATGGGCGAGGTGGCCGCCGCCTGCGTGGCCGGCGCCCTCTCCCTCCCGGACGCCGTCCGACTGATCGTCGCCCGGGGCCGGTTGATGCAGCGGGCCACCGGCACCGGACGCATGGTCAACGTCGAGGCGAGCGCCGAGGACGTGCGCGCGACCCTGGACGAACGCCACCCCGAGGTCTGCGTCGCCACCGTCAACGGCCCGCGCTCGGTCGTGGTCGCCGGCCCCGGCGAGGCGGTGGACAAGGCGGTGGCCGAGCTCAGGGCCGGTGGCGCCAGCACCATCGCGCTCCCCGTGGACTACGCGTTCCACAGCCCGCTGATGCGCCCCTACGGGGACGAACTGGAGAGCCTGCTCGGCTCGCTGCGCCCGGCGGAACCCGGGGTGCGGATGGTCTCCACCGTCGCGCCCGACGAGCCCCTGCCCGCCCTCGACGCCCAGTACTGGGGCCGCAACCTGCGGGAACCGGTGTTGTTCTGGCCCGCCGTGGACCAGGTGCTCGCCGAAGGCGACGCGGTCTTCGTGGAGATCGGTGCCCACCCGGTGCTGGGCCGCCCGCTGCAGTCCGCGATCACCGAACGCGGGCGCGGCGGGGCGGTGGTGGGCTCCCTGACCCGGGACAAGGCGGCGCACACCACCCTGGCCCACGCCCGTGCCCGGCTGCACACCGCCGGGGTGGCGGTGGACTGGGCGGCGCTGCTGCGCGGGCCGGTGAGGCCCGCCGCGCTGCCTCCGCACCGCTGGGCCGACGAACGGCACTGGCTGTCCGGGGTCCACCGGGGACAGCAGTCCTCCGGCGGTTTCTCCGCGGAGGGCCTCAGCGCCCAGGTCCGGCTCTTCGACGCCGCGGGCACGTTGGTCGGGGAGATCGACGCGGGCGCCGTGGCCACCACGGCGACGCCGCGCGGCACCGGGGCCAACGGCACACCCGTCAACGGGGCCGCGCCGAACGGCACCGGTCCCCTCAGCGCCACCCCGACCGTCGCGCCCCAGGCCGCGGCACCCGCCGGGCCCGCCGCCGCGCCCGACCAGCAGGCGGCGGTGACCGCGCCCTGGGACCGCGAACAGCTCGCCGCCGCGGTGCAGGGCGCCCTGGCCACGGTGCTCGGCCACGCCCCGGGCAAGCGGCTCCCGGTCACCCGGGGCTTCTTCGAGTTGGGCATCGACTCCATATCGGTCGCCGAACTCGCCCGCCAGGTCGAGGAGGCCGTGGGCGTGCCGCTCGACGGTGCCGACGTGCTCTCGCACGCCAGCGTCGAGGCGCTGACCGACTACCTCGTCACCCTGGACCCACCGCCCCGGAACGCGCCCGGCCGGCGCCAGGCGCCGGACCAGCCGGCCGGCGACGCCCCCGCCCCGGAGGCCGGCCCGCAGGTGACACCCCGGCAGGACTCCGGCGGGGTGTCCGAGCGGCCGGCGGCCGACGTGCGGACGGTCGAGCCCGCGGCACCCGCCGCGCCCGCCCCCGCCGACCAGCCGCCGGCGGGGCCCGAGCCGATCGCGATCGTCGGCATCGGCTGCCGACTCCCCGGGGGAGCTGACGGCCCGCAGGCGTTCTGGCGGCTGCTCAGCGACCGCACCGACACCACGGGTCCCGTTCCGGCCGACCGGTGGAACGCCGCCGAACTGCTGGCCCGCGGAAAGGTCACCCCCGGCACGGTGGCCACCGCGCGGGGGGCGTTCCTCGACGGGGTGGACGGCTTCGACCACGGCTTCTTCCGCGTCTCGCCCCGTGAGGCGCGCAGCATGGACCCGCAGCAGCGGCTGTTCCTCGAGGTCGCCTGGGAGTCCCTGGAGGACGCAGGCATCCGCACGGAACTGCTGCGCGGTGGGCGCACCGGGGTGTTCGTCGGCCTCAACACCACCGACTACCAGCAGTTGGTGACCCGGGACCACAACGACGTGGACCTGTACTACGGCACCGGGAACTCGTTCTGCGGCACCGCGGGCCGGCTCTCGTACTTCCTCGGCGTGCGCGGGCCGAGCATCGCCGTGGACACCGCCTGCTCGTCCTCGTTGACCGCGATCCACCTCGCCTGCCAGTCGCTGCGCGCCGGGGAGAGCGACCTGGCGGTCGCCGGGGGCGCCAACGTGATGTCCACCCCGACGGTGTTCCTGGCGATGTCGGCGGCCGGGGCGCTGGCACCGGACGGACGGTGCAAGACCTTCGACGACTCGGCCGACGGGTACGGACGCGGCGAGGGCGCCGGCGCGCTGGTCCTGAAGACCCTCTCCCGCGCCGTCCGCGACGGTGACCGGGTGTACGCCGTCATCCGCGGCAGCGCGGTCAACCAGGACGGGGCCAGCGGCGGCCTGACCGTTCCCAGCGGCGAGGCCCAGGAGGAGGTCATCCGGGCGGCGCTCGAGCAGGCCGGCGTCCCCGCGGAGCACGTGGACTACGTGGAGGCGCACGGCACCGGCACCAGGCTCGGCGACGCCATAGAACTGCGGGCGCTCGCCGGGGCGCTGGGGTCGGGGCGTGCCCCGGACCGGCCGCTGCTCGTGGGGTCGGTCAAGACCAACGTCGGGCACCTGGAGGCGGCGGCCGGCGTCACCGGCCTGATCAAGACCGTGCTGGCGCTCAACCACCAGGAGATACCCGCGCACCTGCACGTGGAGACCCCGACCCGCCAGGTCGCCTGGGACCGCCTGCCGGTGCGCGTGGTCACCGACGCCACGGCCTGGCCCCGCGGCGACCGGCCGCGGCTGGCCGGGATCAGCGCCTTCGGGTTCACCGGGACCAACGCCCACGTGGTGGTGGAGGAGCCGCCGGCCCCGGTCGGCCGGCCGGCGCCCCAACCCGGGACGGGGCGGCCCCTGGTGCTGACGGTGTCGGCGGTGAGCGCGGTGGCGTTGCGGGCCGCCGCGGGCCGGTGGGGCGAACGGGTCGCCGCCGCCCGTGACGACGAGCTGGCCGACCTGTGCTGGGCCTCGGGGGCGCGGCGCACCCACCACGAACACCGGGTGGCGGTCGTCGCCACGACCCGCCGGGAGCTGGCGGACGCCCTGGCCGCGGTGGCCAGGTCCGACACCGCGGACGGGGTGGTCCTGGGCACCGGACGCCCCGGGGAGTACCGCAGGCTCGGCTTCCTGTACGGCGACACCGTGCCCGACCTGCCGTGGGCCGAGCTGCTCGGGGCGGCCTCGCCGGGGAGCGGGGACGGCGGCACCGCGCGGACCCTGCTCGGCGGTTCCGACGCCGCCGCGGCGTTCCGCGCCGAGGTGGTGGACGTGGACGCGGCACTGCGCGACGCGCTGGGCTTCTCCCCGGTGCGGGCCTGGGAGACCGGCACGCTGCCCGAGCCCGGTTCGACGCAGCACGAGGCGCTGGTCCTCGCCGGGCAGTTGACGGCGACGGCGCTGTGGTCCCGGCTGGGGATGACCCCCGACACGGTGGCCGGCCACGGGGTGGGGGAGTACGCCGCGGCGGTGGCCGCCGGCGAGCTGACCGCCACCGAGGCGGTGCACCGGTTCGCCGCCGGTCGAGGGGTCGGTGAGCCCGGCGGGCCCGGCGTGCTGACCCGTCACGCGGCGTCGGCCGGCTGGCCGGCGATCGGTGGCCTGCTGGCCCAGGACGGCGTGGAGGTGCTCCTCGCCCTCGGGGTCGGTGAGCCGGAGGCCGAGCGGGTGTCCGCCGCGTTCGCCGGCAACGGTTCCGAGGTGCGGGTGCTGCGGCTGCGCGGGCGGGGCCTCGACCCGCTGCGCACCGCCGCCGAACTCCAGGTGCACGGCTGCCGGGTGGACTGGGACGGGCTGCTGCCGCAGGCGCACCGGATGGTGACCCTGCCGACCTACCCGTGGCAGCGCCGCAGCCACTGGATCACGCCCCTGGCCCCGGCGGCCGACCCCGTGACGGCTCCGGCGACCACCGCGCCCACGGACGGCGGCCCGCTCCCGTCGGTGAACGGGGCGGCTCCGGAGGCCACAGCCCCGGTCCCCGCCCCGCCTGTCGCCGCCCCGCCCGTCCCCGCCGGCCCCCCGGTGTCCGCCCAGGGCGCCCCGGGCGCCGCTGACCGGCCCGAGGACGCCGCTGGCCGCCCCGTCACCCCGCTGGTGGCCGAGTTGACCGCGTTGCCCGCCGAGGCCCGCGCGGAGCGGCTGCTGACCACGCTGCTCGACCTGGTCGCCGAGGTGCTGGGGGGAGCCGACGACGTCGCCCCGGAACAGGGCTTCTTCGAACTGGGTGTGGACTCGGTGCTCGGCGCGGAACTCAAGGAGCGGGCCGAGGACCAGTTGGGCAGGGAACTGCCGGGAACGATCATGTTCGAGTGTCCGAACGCCCTTTCGTTCGCTGAGTTCATCCTCGACGACCTGTTCGGCGGGGCCGAGCCGGAGACCGGGCCGCCGGCCGCGCCGGGCAACGCCGCCCCCCGCCCCGACGGCGCCGGCGCGGCCGGCACCGCCGCCAGCGCAGGGGACGGCGCGGCATCCGGCGCGGAGGACGTCGCCGAAGGGGACGACGGCCTCGACGACCTCAGTGACGACGCGCTGATGGGGCGCCTGCTTTCCGCGCTCTCCAGCTCCGAAGCCCTGCTGACCGAGGGAGACTGACCATGACGACGACGCAGAGCGGCCCGGCGCAGGAGTACCGGACCCGGCTCGTCGAGGCCCTGCGCACCATCGAGCGGTTGCAGGACCGACTGAAGAAGGCCAACGACCGCCCGCAACGCCTCAGTGAGCCCATCGCCATCGTCGGCCTCGGCTGCCGGCTGCCCGGGGGCGCGGACAGCCCCGAGGCGTTCTGGCGGGTCCTGCGGGACGGGGTGGACACCACCTCCGAGTTCCCCGCGGAACGCGGCGACGCCTCGGCGCTGTACGACCCGGACCCCGACGCGCCCGGCAAGGCCTATGTGATCAGGGGCGCCTTCCTGGGCCGGGTGGACACCTTCGAGCCCAGCGTCTTCGGCATCTCGCCGCGCGAGGCGCTGGGCATGGACCCGCAGCAGCGCATCACGCTGGAGGTCGCCTGGGAGGCGCTGGAGCGCGCCGGCTACGCGCCGGACAGCCTCTCCGGCAGCGCCACCGGCGTCTACCTGGGGCTGAGCACCACCGACTACGTACGGATGCGGCAGAGCGAGGGCGACATCCGTGACGTGGACGCCTACCAGCTCGTCGGGGAACCCAGCTTCGCGGCCGGCCGGATCTCCTACACCCTGGGCCTGCAGGGCCCGAGCAAGGTCATGGACACCACCTGTTCGTCCTCGCTGGTCGCCCTGCACGAGGCGTGCCAGGGCCTGCGCCTCGGCGAGTGCGACATGGCGCTGGCCGGTGGTGTCAACCTGATGCTGTCGCCCTACGGCTTCGTCATGATGAGCAAGTTCGCCGGGCTCTCCCCGGAGGGCCGCTGCAAGACGTTCGACGCCAGCGCCGACGGGTACGCCCGCGGCGAGGGCTGCGGCGTGGTCGTGCTCAAGCGGTACTCCGACGCGCTGCGCGACGGGGACAACGTCATCGCCCTGGTCCGCGGCACCGCGGTCAACCACGACGGCCGCAGCAGCGGACTCACCGTGCCCAACCCGGCCGCCCAGCAGGACGTGATCCGGGCGGCACTGGCCCAGGCCGGCATCGCCCCCGGCGACGTGGACTACGTGGAGGCGCACGGCACCGGGACCGCGCTCGGCGACCCCATCGAACTGCGGGCGCTGGAAGCGGTCATCGGCCGCAACCGGCCGGCGGGCTCCCCGTTGCTCGTCGGCTCGGTCAAGACCAACATCGGGCACCTGGAGTCCGCCGCGGGCGTCGCCGGGCTGCTCAAACTGGTGCTGGCCCTGCAACACGGCCAGATCCCGCCGCACCTGCACTTCACCGACCCCAACCCCAACGTGGACTGGAGCCGGCTGCACATCGAGGTCACCGCGCAGGGCCGGCCCTGGCCGACGAGCGACCGCCCGGCCATCGGTGCCATCAGCAGCTTCGGCGCCAGCGGGACCAACGCCCACGCCGTGGTCAGCGCCCCGCCGGCACCCGCCGGGAACGGACAGAACGGGGTCACCCGCGACGTCCTGGTGCTCTCCGCGAACACCGAGGAGTCGCTCACCGAACTCGCCCGGAAGTACGCCCTGCACCTGCGCCGCGAACCCGACCTGACGCTCGGCGACGCCTGCCACACCACCCAGGTGGGCCGGTCCCGGCAGAGCTACGGCCTGGCCGTCGCCGGCGACTCCCTGGACTCGCTGGCCGACGCCCTCGACGCACACCTGCGCGGCGGCCGGGACCCCCGGGTGGACACCGCCAGGTTGCCCGTGCACAAGTACCGCAAGACCGGCTGGCTCTTCACCGGGCAGGGCGCCCAGTACGCGCAGATGGCCCGGGGCCTCGCCGACGAGCCCGCGTTCCGGGAGGCGTTCGACGCCTGCGCGGAGCTGTTCGACCCGCTGCTCGGCCGGTCGCTGGCCTCGGTGGTGTGGCCGGAGCCCGGCACCGAGTCGCCCATCGACGACACCCGCTACACCCAGCCGGCGCTCTTCGCCGTCGAGTACGCCCTGGCCCGGATGTGGCTCGGCTGGGGCCTGAAGCCCAGCGCCCTGCTCGGACACAGCATCGGGGAGCTCGCCGCCGCCTGCATCGCCGGGGTGTTCTCCCTGCCGGACGCCGTCCGGCTGGTCGCCGCCCGCGCCTCGCTGATGGCCGACCTCCCCGCCGGCGGCGCCATGGCCGCGGTCCACTGCGACGAGGCCACCGCCCGCAGGGCCATCGCCGACCACCCCGACACCCTGTCCCTGGCCGCGGTCAACGGGCCGCACACCGTCACCGTCTCCGGTGTCGCCGCCGACCTGGACGCGGTCCTCGCCACCCTCAAGGAACAGGGGGTGCGCAGCCAGCGGCTCACCGTCTCGCACGCCTTCCACTCCCCGCTGCTGCGGCCCATGCTCGACGAGTTCCGCAGGGTCGCCGGGACCATCACCTACGCGGCGCCCACCATCCCGCTGTACTCCAACGTCACCGGGCAGTTGTGGACGGCCGCCGAGGTCGGCCCGGAGTACTGGGTGCGGCACGCCGCCGGCGCGGTCCGCTTCCACGACGGGATCACCGGACTCCACGCCTCAGGGGTGCGCACCTTCCTCGAGGTCGGACCCGCCCCCGTGCTCGTGGGGATGGGCAGCAGGGCCGTGGAGGACCCGGACTGCACCTGGATCGCCTCGCTGCGCCGGCCCACCCGCAAGGGCGCCTCGCTGCACGACCAGGACAGCGTCCGGCAGGCGCTGGGACTGCTCTACCTGCGCGGCGGCACCGTGGACTGGGCCGCGGTGCACGCCGGCCAGAACCCGCGCCGGGTCCCGCTGCCCACCGCGGTGTGGCGCGGCGACTCCTACTGGTTCGCCGAGCGCCGCAAGGACGCCGAGGCCGCGCCGGCGCCCCGGGCCGGCACCGTGGTGCCGTCGATCGGGCTCCGCCTGCACAGCGCCGTGCCCACCTACGAGGTGAACCTCGACGACGCCCGCTGGGAGCCGTACGCCCGGCAGGCCACCGACGGCCGCAGCTACCTGCCGGTGGGCGCGCTCGCCGCGGTGATGCAGGACGCGGTGGCGGACGCCTTCGGTGGGCGCTGGGACTGCCTCGAGGAGCTCATCATCGACCAGCGCATCCCCAGGGACGGGGACGGCCGGATCGTGCAGATCACCCTGCGCTCGACCAGCGACGGCCACGCCACCTTCGAGTGGCACAGCATCACCCCGGACGAGGAGGCCGCGGGCGCCCCCTGGAAGCTGCACGGCCACGGCCTGCTGCGCCGCCGCGCCTCGGGCCGCCGCCTGGCGCCCGAGCTCCAGGTCCACCGCTACGGGGACGCCGTCAGCTACGAACCCGCCGCGCTGTCCTCGGCGCTGGCCGGAGCGGTCACCGGGGCCTCGCGGGGCGGCGGTGGCGTCCTGGTCGCCCTCGCCCCGGAGCGCGCCGAGGGCGGGCTGAGCTGGGTGGAGATCGTGGACGCCGCGGTCGCCGCGCTGTCCTGGGACGCCGGGGTGGACACCCAGGAGGTCGGCTTCACCCGCCGGGTCAGCGACCTGATCTGCGAGGACCCGCGGCGCGTCGCCTACGTGCGGGCCACCGCCCACCGGACCACGGGCACCTCCGAGCACCTGCACGAGGTGCTGGGCGGCGCGGAGTTCTTCGCCGAGGACGGCGCCCACATCGGCAGCATCGGCGAGTTGCTGGTGGTTGGCAACAAGGCCGCGCCGGCGCAGAGCGCCCCGTGGCGGCACCCGGACGAACTGCTCCAGCGGGTCGAGTGGCAGGTCGCCCCGGCCCCGCCGTCCCCCGGACGCCTGGACGACGAGAACTGGCTGCTGGTTCCGGACCGTGACGGCGTCGCCGACCGGCTCGCCGAGGAGCTGCGCCGGCGCGGGGCCCGCTGCCTGGTCGCCGCACCCGACGTGGCGGGCACGGACCGGGCGGCGGTGACCGAGCTGCTCGCGCGCTGGCGGGACCAGTCCGTGCCGACCGACACCGCGGACCGGATCGTCCTGCTGACCGGCCTCGACGCGCCCGAACCCGAGGCCGCCGACGCCGAGGCGCTGGTGGAGTACCGGGACCGCACCGAACTGACCGTGGTGTCCCTGGTGCAGGGGCTGCTGGCCCGCGAGGACTGCGCCAAGGCCACGGTCTCCTTCGTCACCCGGGGCACCATGCCGGCCCAACGTGCCCGGGGCGACGTCAGCTCCCCGTTCGGCAACACCCTGTGGGGGCTCGGCCGGGTGGTCGCGCTGGAGCACCCCGAACACTGGGGCGGAGCGGTGGACCTGGACCCGGCGGGTCCGCTCACCGACGACGTCGCCAGACTCGCGGACGCCCTGCTCGACGTGCGGGCCGAGGACCAGCAGGCGCTGCGCGGCGACACCCGCTACGTGGCGAGGCTGGTGCCGCACAGCGTCACCCAGGAGGAGCTGCGGAGCACCCCGCCGGTCAGGTCGTCGGCGTCGTACCTGATCACCGGCGCGTTCGGTGGGATCGGCCGGGCCCTGTCCCGCTGGCTGGCGATCAACGGCGCGGGGAAGCTGGTCCTGGTGGGCCGGACCCCGCTGCCGCCGCGGGCCGACTGGGACATGCCGGGGCTCTCCCAGGCGGTCCGGGAGCGGATCGACCTGGTCCGGGAGTTGGAGGCCACCGGTGCCCTGGTCGAGGTGGCCGCCGCGGACGTCTGCGACCCCGCCCAGTTGCTGCCGGTCATGGAGGACCTGGCGGTGGACTCCCGCCCGTTGGCCGGCGTGGTGCACGCGGCGGGTCTGTCCGTCCCGCAGTTCCTGCGCGACATCACCGTGGAGACGCCCGACGACTACGACGCGGTCTGGCGTCCCAAGGTCGTCGGTGGCTGGCTGCTGCACCAACTGACCGAGGGCGCGGAGCTCGACTTCTTCCTCGGGTTCTCGTCGATCGCCGCCACCTGGGGCTCCCAGCACCTGTCCAGCTACTCCGCGTCCAACGCGTTCCTCGACGGGCTCGCGGAGTACCGGCGGGGGCTCGGACAGGCCGCGCTCACCGTGAGCTGGGGCCCCTGGGAGCTGGAGTCCAACCTGTTCGGCGAGGACGTGCTGGCGTTCTTGATGTCCACCGGGCTACGGACCCTGTCCGCGCCGCAGTGCCTGAAGCTGCTCGGCGCGCTGCTGCTCGGCAGCGAGCCGCAGGCGGTGGTCTGCGCCGCGGACTGGGCCACCTACAAGCCGGTGATGGAAGCCAGGATCGAACGTCCGCTGCTGCGCACGCTCCAGATCGTCGAGGACTTCGGGGACGACGCCGGGTCGCCGGTGTTGGAGGAGATCGGCCGGGCGGCCGGTCCGCGTGAACGCGTCGAACGACTCGTCGGCTACCTGCGGGACGTCCTGGGTGACGTGCTGTCGGTCAGTGCGGACGCCATCGAGCCGGAGGCCGACGTGATGTCCCACGGCCTGGACTCGCTGATGGTGATGGAGGTCGTCAAGCGCTGCAAGAAGGACCTGCGGGTCAGCGTGCGCCCCAACCACCTGTTCGAGCGGTCCACCCTGGTGGACTGGGCTGACCTGCTCTCCGGTGAGCTCGGCGGGGCGGGCGACGACGACTCGGCCGCGGCGGAGCCCACGGAGGCGGTGATGGCCGACCCGGCGAACATCGCCGAGGACGTCTCCCTCGCCCCGGACATCGTCCCGGAGGGCCCCCTACGGGACGGTTACCAGGACCCCCGCCAGGTGCTGCTCACCGGCGCCACCGGCTTCCTCGGCGCCTACCTGCTGGACGAGCTGCTGGCCACCACGGAGGCGACCGTGCACTGCCTGGTGCGGTGTCAGGACCCGGCCGACGGGCTCGCCCGCATCCGGGCCAACTACGAGAAGTACCTGCCCTGGCGCACGGAGTCCGAGGACCGGATCTCGGTGCTGCCGGGAGACCTGGAGAAGCCCCTGCTCGGCCTCCCGGACGAGCAGTTCGACACCCTCGCCCACGAGCTGGACGCGATCTACCACAACGGTGCCTGGGTGAACTTCACGTACACCTACGAGCAACTGCGGGCCGCCAACCTGGCCGGGTGTGAGGAGATCCTGCGCCTGGCGTGCCGGGGGCCGCTCACCCCGGTCAACCACATGTCCACCTACGGCATCTGGGGTCTGCCGGCGGACGGCCGGACGGTGATCAGGGAGACCGACGACATCACCGGCGCCGGGAAGCTGGTCACCGGCTACGTGCAGACCAAGTGGGCCGCCGAGCGGCTCATGGAGATCGGCCGGTCCCGGGGCATCCCGGTGGACATCCACCGACCGGGCCGGGTGCTGGGCGACTCCCGCACCGGGGCCGCGCTGACCACCCACTTCACCACCCGGGTGATCAAGGGGTGTATCCAGCTCGGTATCGCGCCGGCGCTCGACCTGGAGATCGAAATGACGCCGGTGGACTACGTCGTCCGGTCGTTGGTGCGCATTTCCCGGGAGCCGCACGCGTTCGGGGAGACCTACCACCTCGTCAACGGGCGCAAGATGACCTTCGAGCGGCTGATCCGGGCGATCACCGGGTACGGCTGGAAGGTCGAGGTCGTACCGGTGGACACCTGGTGGGGCACCCTGCAGGACTCCTACGCCGAGCAGGACAACGAACTGCACCCCGTGATGGAGGTCGTCGAGGAGTTCGTCGTCGGTGGCGAGGAGGCCATCGACTACGACGACAGCAACGCGGAGCGCGTGCTCAAGGGAACGGGAATCAGTTGCCCGCCGCTGGACGAGGCGCTACTCGGCACGTATTTCGACTGGATGGTGCGCAGCGGCTATCTGCCCGAGCCGCGCGGCTGAACCGACTTGTGATCGGTCGCTCCTGGAAAGTCCCAGGTAGAGGAGGACATAAACGGATTTGATGGCTCGTGGGGCGCCTCGTTGCCTCTCCTCAGCTTGCCCAGAGAAACTCATCGGTCATAGAATTCATCGTACGATGATCAATGGGTCTTTCGGCCATGGGCAAGGCGCCGCGACCGACGTGTGCGGCCGTAACAACGATGAGGAGAAGACCTGAATGGGACACCATGTCGATGGTGGCGACGGGGCGCCCGGCCCTGCCACTCCCCAGCAGCTCGCCAAACGCGTGGGGCCGCCGGTTCTCGGTAGCGTGGTTTTCCTCGCGCTGTTCATATGGATCGTCGGCGTCTCCATGCACACCCCCAAACCGCATGACGCCCCGTTCGGGCTCGTGGGCGACCGCGCTGCGGTCCAGCCGTTGGAGCAGCAGCTCGAAGGCGCGGGTTCCGCGTTCGACGTGAAGGTCTACCCGACCGCCGAGGCGGCCCGCGAGGCCGTGATCGACCAGGACGTCCTGGGTGCCTTCGTGCCCGGCACGGACAAGGCCGAGCTCATGGTGGCGACTGGTATCGGCCAGACGCCCAAGATGTTCTACACCGGGTTCTTCAACGAGATGGCGCACCAGCAGGGCTTCGAGCTGGTGACCAACGACGTGGCTCCGGTGCCCCAGGGCGACCTGCTGGGACTGGTGGCGTTCTTCGTCTTCGCCAGCCTCACCGTGGCCAGCGTGCTCTGCCAGGTGCTGTTCTCCTTCCTGGCCCGCGGGGTTCCCTTCCGCGTCTGGTTCGGGGCCGCGGTGGCCTTCGGACTGCTCGCCGGCACCACCGTCTGCCTCTTCGCCGATCCGGTGCTCGGCGCCCTGGACGGTCACTTCCTGCAGATCACCACGCTCACCTGCCTCTACGGCTTCGTGATCGTGGCCTCCATGGCGGCGTTCCAGGCGCTGCTCGGGCTCCCGGGCATTCCGCTCGGTGCGCTGACGCTGCTGCCGTTCGGCATCGGTACCTCGGGCGGGACGGTGCACCCGGACTTCCTGCCCAACTTCTACCGTCAGATCAGCCCCTACATGGCCTCCTCCGCGGAGGTCGGCGGGCTCCGGGGGATCGCCTACATGGACGGCTCCGGGGTCGGCAGGTCCTTCCTGGTGCTGGGCATCTGGGCCGTGGTCGCGCTGCTGCTCGTGGGGCTCGGCGGCATGCTGAAGGCCCGTCGTGCGGGCGGCGCGGCGAGTGCCGACCCGTCCGGCCGGAAGAACGGCCGGGTGGCCGCTCCCAGCGCCGTCTGAGCCGCCGGTGGCGAACCGAACGCGGTCGTCATTACGGATCGCGGGGCCCGACCGATTATGGTCGGGCCCCGTTTTCGTCTCTTCTTTCGATGACTTCCCGCCAGAACCGAACGAATCTGCGACCTTTTCCCTCGGATCTTTTCAAGAAGTGGGACGGTTGTTCTATGGAGTGTTCGCATGGGCGTGAACCACTTAACATGATCTGTTTGTGTGTAAGGTCACGCTCCAGGTGCCTGGATTTGCCGTCTTGACGGGGATGATCGTCTTCCGGTTACGCTGGAAGCATGAACGAGACCAACGCCTTCTTCCAGGCTGTCTACCGTCATGACTCCGAATTCGGAAACCAGAGTCCGCCCTGGGACATCGACGGTCCGCAGCCGGTCTTCGTCGATCTCGCCAATTCGGGAAAGATCAGCGGTGAGGTGCTCGACGCCGGTTTCGGACCCGCGGGACTGAGCCTGTACCTGGCCACCGAGGGCTACGCGGTCACCGGGATCGACCAGTCGCCCGAGGCGGTTGACGCGGCCCGGGCGCGGGCACGCCAGCGCGGCCTGCGCGCGTCGTTCGCCGTTGGGGACCTGCTGGACCTCTCGGAGTACCGCGGGCGCTTCGGCACGGTCGTGGAGTGTGGCGTCTTCCACGGCCTCGGCCCCGACGAGCGCCGGCAGTACGCCCGATCACTGCACGTGGCGACCAGGCCAGGGGCCCACGCCCACCTGCTCAACCTGACCGGCAGCGGCCAGGAGGCCGCCCGGGCCCGCCTCGCCGAGTCGGGGATGTCCGCGCCGGCGGTGGAGGGGTTCCACGCCGTGACCGCGGAACACCTGCGAGCCGCTTTCGCCGGACTCTGGGACGTGGTGTCGATCGAGGAACGAGCCATGAAACTCAGGTTCCCGGGCGACCAGCAATTCACCGAACTTCCCGCCGTGTTGTCCACGTTCAAAAGGCGGCCCGACGTTCGGTGTACGGGGGCCGCGAAATAATCCTCCCCGGAGTGCGCCAAACGGAATTCCGAACGGCCGCGGGACGAGTCGCCATCGCGCCATCGGAACCGGCGCCGGCCGGAATGCCCGCCCTTGCGCTCGGGCGAGTGCCCGTCCTTTCCCTCGGACACGCCGGTGCGACCCGTTGGGGATTCGTCACCGGAGTGCGTGGTGAATTCCGCACGCCGTTGCTCGGGGATCGAACACGTGGGAAGTCACGCGCCCCCGCGAAAGCAGAACAGTTCCGGGGGTGGCGGTGCCGCCCGGCCCGGTGCACGCCGACGGGCACGGACCTGGCGTACCAGGCCCGTGCCCGTCCGGTCGTGCTCAGGCGGTGTGGACCGACGCCACGGTGTAGACGTGGGGGTCGGACGCACCGAGCTCGGCGGACGCCTTCACGTACTTCGCCGCCTCGGGGAGCTGCTGCACGGCCTGGAAGTCGGCCATTGACCGCCACTGCGCGTAGTTGGTCACCCGGGTGCCGTCCATGCTGCGGTAGATGTGGGCGGTGATGAAGCCGGGCTGGTGCCGCATCAGTTCGTCAGCGGTGCGGTACAGCAGGTCGACCAGCTCGTCCTGACGCTCCGGCTCGACCGAGTAGACGTTGACCAGGGTGATGACATCGGTGGGGTTCGCTGTCATGTCGTTCGCTCCTTCTGCTCGCTCGCGCGGGGCGAGGAGCCTCACCAGATGACGGGCAGGGCCGGTGGAGACCGCACCGCGACCGAGGGGTTGCGACGAAGGGAGCCGGGGACCCCGTCGGGCGGGCGTCGATTCCGCCCGGTGGTGTCCGCCACGGCACTGGTGCGAGCGGGGCGCGTACCGGTGCGCTGACCGGGAGCGCGTCTCGTTCGTCGGCCTTCGTTTTCCCATCACGTCGAGCTGCGGCCTCCTTGGGAACCGTAGGACCCGTCGGCCCGGACCGGGTCGTGAGCCGCTCCACGGGTGGTGGAGGTGGTCTCACCGGTCGGTGACGAGCGGGTCAGCAGGTCACCGGGGACGTGCGGTCACCAGGTCACCGGGACGCTCAGCAGGATGCGCATCGCCGTCTCCGGGGTGAGCTTGAGTTCCTCGACCGGAACCGCCACCCGCAGGGTGGGGAAGTGCTTCAACAGCAGTCGCATGCCCTCCTGCATCTGGAGCCTTGCGAGCGGGGCGCCGATGCAGAAGTGCACCCCCGCGCCGAACCCGAGGTGCGGGTTCTCCGAGCGGTTGAAGTCCAGGCGCTCCGGGTCCTCGCCGTAGACCACCGGGTCCCGGTTCGCCGCGTCCATCGCCGGGATCACCGCCTCCCCGGCCTTGATCCGCACCCCCGCCAGCTCGGTGTCCTCCCTGGCGATCCGTGGGAAACCGCCCCCGATCTTGGTTCGGGGAACCACCCGCAACAGTTCCTCCACCGTGGGCGCGATGTCCTCGGGGTGGCTCTGGAGGTGCTTCCAGTGCTCGGGGTACTGGGTGGTCAGGATGATGACGAACCAACTGAAGACCGTGGTGATGGCCTCGTGCCCGGCGACGAGCAGCAGCACGCTGAGCGCCACCATCTCGTCGTCGCTGAGCTTGTCCTGTTCGTCGTGGGCCGCGATCAGTGCGCTGAGCAGGTCGTCCCCGGGGGCCCTCCGCTTGTCCTCGATGAGCTTCCCGAAGAACTCGATCAGGCTCTGGTAACCGGCCGCGGCCGCCTCCGGGTTGCTCGGCCCGGCGATGGCCTCGGCGGACCACTCCAGGAACCGCTCGATGTCCTGCTCGGGAACGCCCATCATCTCGCTGATGACCAGCGCGGGCAGGGGCCGCATGAAGTGCTCGAGCAGATCGACGGGGCCCTCGTGCTTCCCCATCGCGGTCAGCAGGTCGTCGATGATGGCGACGATGTGCGGACGCAGCCGCTCCACCCTGCGGGCGGTGAAGGCGCGGCTGGCCAGGGTGCGGAGCCGGGTGTGGTCGGGCGGGTCGAGCCCGATCAGGGAGGAGTTCAGGATCGCAGCCGGCGTGAGTCGCCGGTTCTCGTGCTCGGCTGCGAGGGCCCGACTGAAGTTGGGATCGACGAGGACCTTGCGCACCACGTCGTGTCCTGTGGCCAGCCACGCCTCCTGGCCGTGCGGGAGCTTGACCCGGCTGACCGGGCACTTGGCGTGTGCCTCCGCGAACTGCGGGGGGAACTCGAGGTGACTGCGTGCCGGGAAGGGGAAGGAGATCGCGCCTTGGTGTTGGTCCATCTTCTCCACCATCACTTGAAGGATGTGGGGCACCGTGTTGAACCGTAGGTTCCGTTCTCCTGGAACCGTGGGTACGTTCTTCCAACACCCGGTCGCGTACCGCTCCAACAACGCTCGAGGTGGGAATAGTTGCGGGCAGCCGGGGAACCGTGCCCGCAGCACCGTGCGCTGTCGGCGCACAGGCGTGCGCACCGACAGCGCACGGCGGGCAGGAAGCACAGGTCAGAGGGTGGCGCTGGAGGCGGAAGACAGCCGTCCGCGCCCTCGGTGCCCCGGTGGGGACCGTCAGAAGGGCCCCTCTGGGCGCACGGGAGGGGACGGAGTGACACCTCGACGTCCCCGGGAACCCGTGGCGATCTCACCCGGAACTCAGCCGCGTCTCAGGGGAACGGCCGGTTCCGGGCCGGTGGGGCGTTCACGGCCGCCCGGGGCGGCCATGGACGGTCAGACGGCCTCGCGCGCCAGCCAGGTGCACAGCCGCTGCACGGTGTCCGAACAACTGCCGCAGCCGGTGGTGGCCCAGGTGGAGGAGGACAGCGCCTCGGGGTCGCGGGCACCGGCGTGCCAGGCCTCGACGAGCCGGGCCTTGGTCACCCCGTTGCACCGGCACACCAGCGCCCGTTCCGGCAGCTTGTCCGGCGTCTCACTGACCGCGGCCCCGGTCCCGAGCAGCAACCCGAAGCGGTCGGCGGGTGCCGGCGACCCGGAGTCATGGAGCTGGGTGACCGGCCCGGTGGCGTCCGGCAGCCCGAGCAGGATCGCCCCGACGAGACGTTCGGCGCGCAGCGCGAGAACGCCGTAGCGGCCTCGGGTGACATCGGACACCCGCACCAGCTCGGTGTCCCCGTCCGGCTCCGCGGGGACACGACCCATCGCGGCCAGGTCCACGTCGCGGGCCTTGAGCCGCACCACCGGACGGGACCCGGTGTACTCGGTGTCCTTGCCGACGAGCACGTCGGCGAGGACGGCGGCCTGCTCCCAGCACGGCCCCACCAGACCGTGGCACACACCCCGGTGCTCGGCGCACTCGCCGATCGCGTACACCCCGGGCGCGGAGGTCCGCAGCCGGTCGTCCACCACGACGCCCCGTCCCACGGCCAGCCCCGCCGAGCGGGCCAGCTCGGTCACCGGGGCCACCCCCGCGGTCACCACGACCCCGCCGCACCGCACCGCCCGGCCGTCGGACAGGACGAGTTCGCCCTCGTCCGGCGACGGCTGCCAACGGCTGGCACCCACGCCGAGCAGCACCCGCACGCCCAGGTCACGCAGCATCCGGGCGAGGACCTCCCCGGCCTCGGGGTCGAGCTGGTTCTCCATCAGGTGACCCACCGGGTGCACCAGGGTGACGTCCACCCCCAGCCCGGCCAGGCCCCGGGCCGCCTCCACCCCGAGCAGCCCGCCCCCGAGCACGGCCATGGACCCGCCCAGGGCGAGGCGGGAGATGAGCGTGCAGTCCGCCAGGGTGCGGAAGGTGCTCACCCCGGGCGCGGGTCCGCCGTCGTCGGCGGCGAGCCCCGGCACCCGGGGCAGCACCGGGCGCGCCCCCGTGGCCAGCACCAGCGTCTCGTAGCCGAGGACCGACCCGTCGGAGAGGGTGACCCGGCGGCGCTCCGTGTCGAGCTCGAGCGCCCGCACGCCCAGGCGCATCCGGGCACCGCAGTCGGCGAGCTCCAGGGCGTCCGCGGACACGGTGCCGGCGAGGACGGTGGACAGCAGCACCCGGTTGTAGGCGGGGCGCGGCTCCTCGCCCACCAGGGTGACCCGCACCTCCGGGCGCCGGGCGCGCAGCTCCTGGGCGAGCCGGTGCCCGGCCATGCCGTTGCCGACGATGACCACCTGCTGCGTGTCCATCAGTCCTTCTTTCGCGGGGATCGCCAGCCTTGGCTGGTGGAGACGAGTTCTTCGGCGGGGGCCGCTCGGCGGGCGGGCAACCCCCTCCTTCCGCACCACTCACGGCCCGTGGCGCGTGCGGGGCGGCCGTACGGCGGTGACCGGGAACGCGGCCGGGCCGGTCCGCCGCGCCGCTGCCCGGCCAGCGACCGTAGGGCCGGTGCGCCCGCGCGTGGGTGCCGTCACGACGTCGTTCGCTCCCCGGCCAGGGGCTCGAGGCGCACCGGGCACAGCTTCAGCTCCGGCATGCGGGAGACGGGGTCGAGCCTGGGGTCGGTGAGCAGGTTCGCCCGCTCCTCACCCGGGAAGTGGAACGGCAGGAACACCGTGTCCTGCCGCATCCGGGCGTCGGTGCGCACGGTCGCCCGGGTCGCGCCGTTCCGCGCCACCACCCGGGCCAGGTCCCCGTCCGCGAGACCGGCCAGGGCCGCGGTGTCCGGGTGCACCTCGACGTAGGTGCCGGGCTCCGCGGCGGTCAGCTCCGGCACCCGGCGGGTCTGCGCCCCCGACTGGTACTGGGCCAGGGTGCGGCCGACCGTCGCGTACAGCGGGTAGTCCGCCGAGGTGGCGTCCGGCGGGGTGAACTCCACGGGGACGAAGCGCGCGAGGCCGTCGGGGTGCGCGAACCGCTCGGTGAACATCCGCGGCGTCCCGGGGTGGGTGCGGTCCGGGCACGGCCAGTACAGCGCCTCACCGGCGTCGAGGCGGGCCCACTCGATGCCCCGGTAGTCCGCCACCCCGCCCGCGGAGGCCGCGCGCAGTTCGTCGTAGACCTCGGAAGGGTCGGTGGGGAACCGTTCCGCCGGCTGCCCGAGGCGCTCCGCGAGGCCGCGCAGCACCTCCAGGTCCGAACGGACCCCGTCCGGCGGGGGCACCGCCCGCCGGCGCCGCAGCACCCTGCCCTCCAGGTTGGTCATGGTGCCGTCCTCCTCGGCCCACTGGGTGACCGGGAGCACCACGTCCGCGAGCCGGGCCGTCTCCGAGGGCACCACGTCGGCGACCACCAGCAGGTCCAGCGCGGAGAGGCGTTCCTCGACGTGGGCGGCGCGCGGCGCGGACACCACCGGGTTCGAGCCGAACACCAGCAGGGCACGCGGTCCCGCCGGTGTGCCGAGCGCGTCGAGGAGCTCGTAGGCGGTGCGTCCTGGGCCGGGCAGGGAGTCGGCGGGAACACCCCACACCTCGGCGACGTGCGCCCTGGCGGCCGGGTCGTCGATCCTGCGGTAGCCGGGGAGCTGGTCGGACTTCTGGCCGTGCTCCCTTCCGCCCTGGCCGTTGCCCTGGCCGGTCAGACAGCCGTAGCCGCGACCCGGGTTCCCGGGCAGGCCCAGTGCCAGCGCCAGGTTGATGAACGCGCTGGTCGTCGCCGTACCGTTGGCGTGCTGCTCCACCCCCCGGCCGGTGAGCACGTAGACGCCCGCCCCGTCGCGCCGGGCCGCCCCCAGGGCGGCCGCGGCCCTGCGCAGATCGCCGACGCCGACACCGGTGACGCGTTCCACCCGCTCGGGCCACCAGGCGGCGGCGGCCTGCCGGACCTCCTCCACGCCACGGGTGCGCTCGAGGACGTAGTCCCGGTCCCACCAGCCCTCGGTGAACACCACGTGGAGCAGGCCCAGGGCCACCGCCAGGTCGGTCCCCGGGGCGGGCTGCAGGTGCATTCCCCCGCGGTCAACGGCCAGTTGGGCGGTGGCCGAGCGGCGCGGATCGACGACCACGAGTTGGGCGGTGGTCAGGTGCGCGAGCAGCGGAGGCATGGTCTCGGCCGGGTTGGCCCCGGCGAGCAGGACCACGTCGGCCCCGCCGAGGTCGGCCAGGGGGAACGGGAGCCCGCGGTCGAGGCCGAACGCCCGGAGGCCGGCAGCCGCGGCCGAGGACATGCAGAACCGCCCGTTGTAGTCCAGTTGGGAGGTGCCGAGCGCCACCCGGGCGAACTTCCCCAGCAGGTACGCCTTCTCGTTGGTGAGGCCACCCCCGCCGAACACCCCGACGGCGTCCGCGCCCCCTTTCTGCTGGGCGTCCGCGATCCCGCGGGCCACCACGTCCAGGGCGTGCTCCCAACTCGTCGGGCGGAGCTCCCCGGCGCTGCGCACCAGCGGGGTCGTGAGTCGGTCGGGGGCGGCGAGCACCGCGGGGGCCGTCCACCCCTTGCGGCACAGGCCGCCGCGGTTGGTGGGGAAGTCCCGGGGGGCGACCGTCACGCCGGACGGGCCACCGGGGGTCAGGGTAGTGGCGCACTGGAGGGCGCAGTACGGGCAGTGCGTGTCCACACGGTCCACACTCGTCACCGCCTTTCCTTCCGGGACCGCAGCCCCGCCGTGCCGCGCGGGGAGGCGCGCGGGAAGTGCGAGGGGGGCGGCGGGCCAGGGCCTGGCCCGCCGCCCCCCTCGGTCACACACCCGCCGTGCCGGTGCTGACGCACCGGTACGGCACTGGGATGACGGATCGACGTCAGAAGATCTTGCGGTTGGTCAGCCGGAGCTTGATGGCCTGCCGACCGCTCTTGAGCAGCATCTTGCGGACGGTGGGGTCACCGTGCCGGGCGAGCCAGACCGCGGTCTTGGCGATGACCGGCGGCTTGGGGCTCATGAAGTGCACCGAGCGGTCCTGGAAGCCGAAGGGCTTGGGCATGAAGTTGACCTCCTCCAGCACCGCCCACATCTCCTCGGCCGCGTCGTCCGCGGTGATCTTCCCGGCCTCGAAGGCGTCGATGTTCCGCACCATGGTGTCGAACAGGTGCTTGAAGCCCTCGTGGTCCGGCCAGTCGTAACCCAGGTACTGGCCCTTCTCCAGGTCCCGCAGGTGCTGGTCGTTGCCGTCCTGCTCGAACTTGGTCAGCCCGGCCCGCGCCCGGAAGGTGCCGTAGTTGTTGCCCCACACCCAGACCCGGAAGACGGCCTTCCAGAGCTCGAAGTGGTCGAACGCGGTGAAACCGGAGTTGACGATCTCGTCGTTGTAGTGGAAGCGGGCCTGCTGCCACTGCTCGATGTGGTCGAAGCGCTCCGCGGAGAAGTCGTCGTCCTTGCAGGCCCGGATGAGCCGCCAGGCCAGCTTGTTCACCGCGTCGCCGGTGTTGGCCAGACCGTACGAGAACAGCGGGTCGATAAAGGCCGCGGCGTGCGACAGCAGGCACCAGCGGTCACCGACGGTCTGCTTCGAGGAGTACTGGAGGCGGTCCGTGGAAACCCATTCGCGGACCGGGGTGACCCCGGCGTACTGCCGCTTGATGTCCGGGAAGAGCCCGGTGATCCGGTCGAAGTCCTCCTGGACGGAGAGGCTGGGGTCCTTGGGCCACACCCGCGGGTCCACGGTCAGACCGATGGAGCACAGCGGGTTCCGGGACAGCGGGGTGTTGTCGAACCCGATGACCCACCCCCAACCACGGTTGAACATGTGGTGGACGGTGCCCTCGTACCACGGAACCGGCGGCACGTACTCCGGCTTGCGGTCCGGCCACAGGTCGTCGGTGTGCGTGATCCCGGCGACGTGGGTGAACATCGACCGCGAGTGGTGCTTGTACTTGGGGATCTCGTCGCGCAGGTTGAACTTCTTCGCCAGGGGCGAACGGTAGCCACTGGCGTCCACCACGTAGCGCGCCCGGTACTCCGAGCCGTCCTCGCCGTGCAGGCTCGCGCCCGACCCGTCGAAGTCCACGTCGGCGACGCGCCAGTTCTGCAGCGGGGTGCACCCGCAGCGCACCGCCAGGTGGAACACGAAGGCGTCCACGTCCTGCCGGTACAGGTGGTGGGCCTCGTGCAGCAGCCCGGGGGTGTGGAACTCGTTGGTCTCCCGCGGGTTCTGCGGCTTGCCCTGCTCGTGCCGCAGGAAGCCGAAGTGGGTCTTGGTGCCGAACGTCGGGCCGATCGCCTTGGTGCAGTCCTCGAGGGTGCACAGGGTGGTCAGCTCGGGGAGGTTGTACCGCGCGGCGATGATGCGCTGGGAGACGTTGGTGTAGGGGATCGTCGCCTCACCAACGGCGAACCGGGGGTGTATGCCGCCGTCTATCAGCAGGACCTTGACGCCGTTGCGGGCGAGAGCGGCGCCCAGCATCGAGCCGCCCATGCCGGCGCCTATGATGGCGACGTCGAACCTGTTGGCCTTCGAGATCATCTAGGTGCTCCTTGGGGAAGGTTGCGGGGCGCTTCAGTACGACAGCGACGGGGAACGGAACTTCCTACCGATCACGGGCCAGGCGGCCACGATGTGCTTGGCCTCCTCGGCGAGGTCGAACTCGTCGCGGGACAGCCGCTTCTTGATGAACAGGGTCAGGCCCTCGTCCACCAGCGTCCCGATCTCCCTGGGTGCGGAGTTGCGGGCCCACTTGATGGTCTCCATGACCTTCTTGGTGCTCGCGTTGAACCAGCGGTTGTCCGCGTCGGCCAGGCCGAACGCCGGCGGCACGAAGTCCGCCTTCTGCAACGCCTCCATGATGGCCTTGGCGGCCACCCCCGCGTCGTTGCGCTTCTCCTGCACCTGGCTCACCTGGTCGCTGACGAAGTTCATCAGCTCGCGGGCGGGTGCGTAGCTCGGGATGGACCCGTCGGGGGCGATCCCCTCCAGCCGGGTGAGGTCCCGCACGTCGTGGGACTCCAGGAACTTCGCGTAGGTGGAGTTGATCTCGAAGGTGGCCAGGATCTGCCCCAGAGACCAGACCCGGAACCAGGTGTCCCACAGGTCGTAGTGGCCGAACGACGTGTACGCGTTCGCCACCAGGTTGTCGTTGAAGTCCAGCAGGCCCTGCTCGAGCCGCTGGACGTACTCGAAGCGCTCCTCGGTGAAGTCGTCGTCGCGCAGAGCCTCGAGCAGCCGCCAGGTCAGCGCGTTGATGATCTCGAAGGAGTTGGACAGGCCCCGGGAGAACAGCGCGTCCACGAAGCCGGCCGCGTGCGAGGTCAGGCACCAGCGGGCACCGACGGTCTTGCTCGAGGAGTACTGCAACCGGCCGGTGCGCACCCAGGGGCGGACCGCGGTGGCGTCGACGAACTGGCGCCGGATGTCGGGGAAACGGTCGATGAAGGCCCGGAACTCCTCCTCCGGGGTGCCGTCGAAGTCCGGGTGGATCCGCGGGTCGAAGCTGAACCCGACGCTGACCAGCGGGTTGGTCGCCCGGGCGTGGTTGTTGAACGGGATGACCCAGCCCCAGCCGCCCTCGTAGATGTGGTGCAGGGTGCCCTGGGCCCACCGGGTGGGGTGACCGTGGGAGACCTTCGGCAGCAGGTCGTCGTAGTCCGGCACGCCCACCATGTGGGTGAAGATCGAGCGCGAGTGGTGCCGCATCCGGGTGGGCTGGTCACGCAGGTCGAGCTTCTCGGCCAGGGGGGACCTGAAGCCGCTCGCGTCCACCACGAACCGGGTCCGGTAGGTCCTGCCCTGGTCATCGGTGAGGGTGCCACCGGCGTCGTCGAACGCCACGTCCACGATGCGGGTGCGCTGTTGGATACGGGCGCCGTACTTCACCGCGACATTGAGCATCCAGGCATCGATGTCCTGGCGGAAGAAGTGGTTCTCGATGTGCGTGATCCGCGGGATCGGGAACTGGTGCGCCTCGTGGTACTTCTGGCGCTCGCCCTCGCGGTGGTAGAGGAACCCGAAGTTCTTCTTGATGCCGCAGGTACTGGTGATCTTTCCCTGCACGTTCTCGAACGTGGTGAGGTACTTGATCTCGGGAACGTCATACCGCTCACTGACCAGACGCATGAGCATGGACGTATACGGGATGGTCGATTCCCCAATGGCGAACCGCGGGTGGGTGCCCGCATCGAGGATCAGTACATTGGCACCGTTGCGGGACAGCACCGCGGCCATCGCCGCTCCGGCGAGCCCGGAGCCGAGGATCACCACATCGGTGTCTGGGCGCTCGATCTTGGTCGACTTTGTGGTCCTGGTGCTCCTGGGCATGCAGAATCCTCCGAATCACTGGCGGGCGGACGGCATGGGGCCGCACAGCCTGCCGCGTTCATGGGCTTGACCGAGTACGGTCAGATCACGCGTGTGGAATTTCCGCACCCGGTGAGGGCGCCGGTCGGCCGTGCTGTGTGTTCCACCTGTCCTCGAGCGGTTGTCAATGCTCTGACTGAACGTTCGGGCTGAGGTATATCTTGTGACCGCGCCTGCTTGCGCAGGGAAAGTCCGTCCTCGACGCATGGGCGGAGGATGAACCCACTACTCCCGCCTATGGCCGAATGTCTGGCAACTGAGTCTGCGACAGCTTCCAAAACACCCCTCGAACGCCGGTCGAGGAATGGCTAGATGGGGGTTCCCTCTTGCCAAACGCGCCGTTCTGTGCGGAGACGGTGGTAAACCGCCTCAGGACGCCCGCCGCCTCGCCCGCCGGACCGACTCCAGGTCGTCCGGTACGTCGGCGCCCCGGCTCCCGAAGCCGCGCGGCTGGTCGAAGATCCGGGCCTTGATCATGTCGAAGGCCCGGTCCGAGGCCACCTTGGAGATGGCGGCCAGTGGACGCGCCGGCTTGCCGACCAGGTAACGGGTCTTGGGTCGGTCGACGGTGATCGCCCGGTGCACCACCTTGGCGACCGTGGACGGCGGAGCGGCGATCCTGCCCATCTTGTCGCTCATCGCTGACAGCATCGAGCGCAGCGCGTCCTCGTAGAGGTGGCGACCGCGGGGGCTCAGTCCGTCGACGAGCCGTTGCCCGTGCTCCTTCACGCCGTCCGCCGCGGCACTGCGGATGGCGGCGGGCTCGATGAGCACCACGTGGATGCCCCAGGGGCGCAGCTCGAAGCGGAGCGCGTCGTTGAGCGACGCCAGGGCGTGCTTCGAGGAGTTCAACGGACCGGCGAACGGCATCGTCAACCGGTCCGCGATCGAACCCATGTTGACGATGCGGCCGGTCGCCGCCCGCAGCAGCGGCAGGAACTCCTGGGTGACCGCGACCTGTCCGAAGACATTGACCTCGAACTGCCTGCGGAGCAGGTCCAGGTCCACCAGTTCGGTCGGGGCGGGGATGCCGATCCCGGCGTTGTTCACCAGGCAGCGCAGCTTCCCGCCGCTGCTCCGGGAGACCTCGGCCGCCGCGGCCTCGATCTGCTCCTGGTCGGTCACGTCCAGGAGCAGCGCGCGCAGGCTCCCCTTGGCGTCACGCTCGAGGGACGCGCCGTCGGCCTCCTTGCGGACGCCGGCGAACACCTGGAACCCGTTCTCCGCGAGGTGCAGGGCGCAGGCGCGGCCGATGCCGGTCGACGCCCCGGTGATGACGACACTGCCCTGGTCGGGCGCTGATGGGCGCATGTCGGACTCTCCTTCCGGGTGAGGTGGTGTCTGTCCCCCGTGAGTCGTTCCGGTGACGCCGCGATCCACGCTGATCGACCGGGCATCGGCGGAGAGGCGGTGCCTGCACTCCGCCGAGCGGAGCGGAGGCGTCCCTGCGCCCTCTCCGATAGGTCTGAGTTTCACTATCCAGAGACATTAATGGCGGCGTGATGTCGCGTAAATGGCTTCGGTGCGTATAGCAACGCCTGTCGGTCCGGTGAGAATCGAGAACGGCTGGAGCGGATGTCCGCCGTGACTGCTGCCGTGATCCATCCGGCAGCGATGTGGGGCCGGCGGCACGGCGTTCGGCGACCTCTGCCGGTCCCGCCCTCCCTCTCGAGGTGATGGTCTGGTTTCAGCCATCAGTGACCGCTGTGATTTGGCCACTGCGACCTTGGCGAGAAACAGTATGGCCGGAAGTCTGCGTTCGCGCGATTACGCAAAGTTGCAGATGGCAGGCCGACTTGTCGCCGTCGTGCGGTCCCTCTCGCATGTCGTTTCGTCAGGAGATAGCTCATTGGGGTGAATTACCCGCTGTGCCCCTACAACAGCCGTCTCGTCACGGTGTTCACGCCTCTACAGTGATGGCCCCGGGGCTGACTGCCCAGGGTGTTCCGACGAATACACAGGGTGGTTGACGTGCGGGTGTGGCGACACTTCAGGGCGGTTCTGCTCGCGCCGGTGCTGATGGCCGTGGTGGTGCCGTTGGCGATCTGGCTCACCGCGGGACTCCGGCAGGTGGAGGTTCCGGCGGCGGGGCGCTGGTTGGCCCTGGCGGTGGGCGGTGCCCTGGTTTCCGCCGGGGTGGCCCTCTTCCTGTGGACCAACGTCCTCTTCGACCGCGAGGGCAAGGGCACTTTGGCGATCTTCGATCCGCCGCGGCGGCTCGTGGTGCGGGGGCCGTACCGTCACGTGCGCAACCCCATGATCACTTCGGTGATCGCCGTGCTGTTCGGCGAGGCCGTGATGACCCGGTCGTCGTGGTTGATGTTGTGGAGTCTGACGTTCCTCGGGGTCAACATGCTCTTCATGCCGCTGTTTGAGGAGCCCGGACTGGTCCGCCGTTTTGGTGAGGATTACATGCGATACCGAGCGAATGTTCCGCGATGGCTGCCCCGAGTTCGGCCGTGGTCGGGGCCAAGTGACTGACATGTAGGGAAATCGCTCAAGAAGTGACGGCTGCCGATCAGATGTGATTAACCAGCAAAGTTCTTCCTGGTCAGGTATATCTCCCCTGGGGATAGCGTCTGGCCTGCGTTGGCGCGTCGCTCATGTCGGAGTCAAGTGTTCTCCATAGTCGGGTTCCAACAATGACGCTGCGTTGATATCGATCGGGCCGACACGCGATGTTGACCGGCATCGAGGGCTCGATCTCGCCATCACCGGCGTGCGGCGCACTACCTGCTGCGGGCCGAGCAGTACTAGCAAAGGAGCCCTGCTTTGAAGAACTCGACCCCTGCCACCGGCGCGGTCGTCGTCACCGGGACATCCACCGGCATAGGACGCGCCGTCGCGCTTCGGCTCGCGGCGAACGGCTACCAGGTCTTCGCCGGAGTCCGAAAGGAGTCCGACGGCGCAGAACTGCGCAATGCGGCTCGTGGCTCCATCGAACCGCTCATCCTGGACGTGACCAACAGCGACCACATCAAGGCAGCAGCGCAACGGGTCCTCGAGGCCACCGACGGACGCGGCGCCGTCGGTCTGGTGAACAACGCCGGCGTCGGCATCACCTCGCCGACCGAGATCGTCCCCATGGCCACCATCCGGAGAAGCTTCGAGATCAACTTCTTCGGTCAGCTCGAGATGATCCAGGAGTTCCTGCCGCAACTCCGGCAGACCAGGGGACGCCTGATCAACATCGGGTCCATCGGCAACCGCGTGGTGATGCCCTTCGCCGGCCCGCTCAACGCGTCCAAGTGGGCGCTGGCCGCGATCAACCACGCCCTGCGGGTGGAACTGCTCCCGTGGGGCATCCACGTGGTGCTGATCGAGCCGGCGTCGATCAAGACCGCGGCCGTGGACAAGCTGGAGCAGGACGGCCTCGACAACATCACCCAGTTCAGCGACCACGAGCGGTTCCTCTACGAGGACGCCTACCGCTCCATGCTGGGCAACGCCACGATGCACGTCCGCCGGCTCGGCACCTCGTCCGAGGCCGTGGCCAAGGCGGTGCACCGGTCGATGGTCTCGCCCCGGCCCAAGGCCCGCTACCTGGTGGGCAAGTCCGCCCGACCGCTCGCCGCGGTGGTGAAGTACGCCCCCGACCGCCTGTACGACAAGGTGCGGCTCAAGGTGTTCGCCCTGCCCAAGTCCTTCGGCGCCCGCGCCGGGGAGGCCCAGCCCCACCTGATGCCGCAGGGGACCAACCAGCCCAAGGTCGCCACCGACGGTCGCCGCAAGGCCGCCTGATCCCCCGTGACCACCGCCGCGTGACGCTGGGGCTCTTGGCTCGCGGCGGTGGTCCGGGAGCGAGCGGGGCCGTCTCCGGGTGACCGGCCCTGCCGCGATGGGCCGCGTCGATGCTCCATCGCGGTACGGCCCGGTTTCGGCCCCGCTTCCCCTCGGCCAGACGCGGCGAACCTGCCGTCCCGGCTGCTGACCAGGGCCGCGGGACTCTGTTGCCGGGCGGGAACGCCAGGAGTAGAGTTCACTGTGTAGTGAAATAAAATGGTGATCCGAGCACGTCCGGACGACATCCCCGTGACGCACCCCGCCAGCGGCGAGCCGGACGGGGCGGGCACCTCTCGCACCCCAGCCACACCCGCACCACGCGAACACACCTGCAGCACAGGCACTGCGCGGCAGGCACTGCGCGACAGAGGTCATACGCACCGCGGAGACGATGCGCGGCGGGCACCGGGCCCGCGGCGCACTCGGGGAGGCGATGTCCCGATGGACCAGATCGTCGACCGTCTGCTGGCCCTACCGGCGTGGCTCACCCTGATCCTGGTCTTCCTGCTGCCCGCGCTCGAGGCGGCAGCGTTCCCCGGCGTCCTGCTGCCCAGCCAGTCCGCGGTGATGGCCGGCGGAGTCCTCGCCTACCACGGCAGCGCGCCGATCGGCGCGGTGCTGGTCGCCGCCGTGCTCGGTGCGGTGGTCGGGCCGGGGGTCGGCTACCTGGTCGGCCAGCGGTGCGGGGCGCTGATGGTCGCGCGGGTACCCGAGTGGCTGGTCAAGTCCGCGGACCTGGCCAGGGCCGAGGACCTGCTGCGCCGCCTCGGTGGCGCCGCCGTGGTCGCTGCCCGTTTCTTCGTCGGCCTGCGCACCGTGGTTCCGGTGCTCAGCGGCACCGCCCGACTGCCCTACCGACGGTTCCTGGCCTGGAACGCCCTCGCCGGCACGATATGGGGCGTGGGCTGGGGACTGGCGGGATTCGCCGCGGGGGACACCTGGCAGCGGATCGGGGAGTCCACCGGGCAGGTGGCGGGAGCGCTGTTGGCGCTGGCGCTGGTGGCGCTGCTGGTCCGTGCGCTGGTGCGGCGGCGGCTGGACGACCACGCCGGGCCCTCCGCCCACCAGCCGCCCGCCCCGCACTGACGCCCCCGTCCGCGCCGACCCGCGACCACCCGTCACCCCACCCACCGGTCCCCGTGGCCCAGACGCTTCTAGGCTGCCTCAACTTCGACTCCCCCCGTGCTGTGCATGGTGAGACCCCGCCGTGGCCGACGACGGGCCCTGCGGCAGGCATGTCGGAAGGACGGGTCGTTCGATGAAAGCCATCAAGTCCCCCGAGCACGACCGGCGGCTCGCCAGGGCGGCCGACCCCGCCGAGAAGTACGACGTCGCGATACTCGGCGGCTCCATGGCCGCCGGGCTGCTGGGAGCGGTGCTGTCCCGGCAGGGAGTGCGGGTGCTGTTGGTCGGCGCGGCCGACGACGACAGTGACCCCGCCGGGGAGACCACGGTCCCCTACACGGCCGAGGTCTTCCTCCTGTTGGCCAAGCGCTTCCAGGTGCCGGAGATCGCGGCCTTCGGGTTGTTCACCGACCTCCCGCCCTGGGTCAGGAGCGAGAGCGGGGTCAAGAAGAGCCTGGGCTTCCTCTACCACCACCCGGGACGTCCCCAGGACCCCCACGAGTGCGTCCAGTTCAACGTCCCCAACGAGCACGGCGAATGGCACCTGTACCGGCGGGGCGTGGACCGTTACACCCGGGAGCTGGCCGCGAAGTACGGGGCCGCGCTCGCCGGTGCGGACGTGTTCGTCTCCGACGCCTGGGTGGAGGAGGACGAGGGCCGGGTGCGGGTCAGCGACGGCACCGTCTACCGGGCCCGGTTCCTGGTGGACTGCGTCGGTCCCGACTCGCCGCTGCTGGTGCGCAACGGGGGGGACGACGCCGAGCCCCGGCTGCGGCACACCTCGCGGGTCTACGCCACCCAGATGCGGGGGGTCGTCCCGTTCGAGGCCCTGGTGCCGCCGAGCCGCCAGGACAAGGTCACCCCGTGGTCCGAGGGCACGGTGCACCACCTGTTCGACGGCGGCTGGGTCCAGTTGGTGGACTTCGGCAACCACAAGGAGAGCCGCAACCCGACCACCAGCGTCACCCTCAGCGTCGACCCGGAGCGCTTCCCCGACCTGCCCGAGGAGCCGGACAAGGCCTTCCGCCAGGTGGTGGAGAGGTTCCCGGACCTCGCCAGGCAGTTCGAGAACGCCACGCCGGTGCGTCCCTGGACCGTGGAGACCCGCTACCAGCGCACCGCGAGCACCACCCACGGCGAGCGTTGGTTCGGCCTGGAGCGCACGGCCGCCCGCAACGACATGTTCCTGGCCCGGGACGCGACCATGGCCGCCGAGTCGGTGCACGCCCTGGCCTCGGTGCTGATCCCCGCGGTGCGCCGGGACAACTGGTCGCCCGCTCCGTTCGCGCGCGTGGCCCTGTTCCAGGAAGCCCTCGGCGAGTTCAACGACCGGCTGCTGCACGCCGCCAGGACCGCCTGCCAGGACTTCCGGCTGTGGAACGCCTTCTCCCGGGTGTGGCTGCTGTGGCAGATCCTGGCCGACCTGTCGCTGAAGCGGGCCCGGCTGGACGCCGAGTCCAGCGGGGACTGGTCGGTGTGCGAGCAGTACGAACTGGGCGGGATCTGGTTCCAGTGCCCGCGGGGCCTGCGGGAGCTGATCGACCGCAGCCTGGAGACCGTGGACGAGGTGCGCCGCGGGGGACTGGCGGCCGGGGCCGCGGCGGACCGCATCTTCGCGGAACTGCGCCGGGAGCCGTTCGTGCCGCCGCTGTACGCGTTCGGGGACCCGGGCGCCCGCGTGTACCGGTTCACCCTGCCCAAGCGGTTGCAGATGCTGTTCTGGGTGAAGACCAAGGCTCCCGCGGACTTCCGCAGGCTGCTGACGGTGGACAACGTCAGCGGGGTGACGGCTGCCTCGAGCCGCTGATCGACCGCGTCCCGACGGGCCGTGCCCACCGCCTCGGCGGGGGCACGGCCACCGTCGGTTCCGGACGTCCGTGGCCCACGGTGGTATGAAAGGCTTCGAGTTGCTGGGGGGGATCCCCGACACCGGTGGTGGCGTGGGGTGCCGGAACGGGAGGAGACGCGATGCTTGAACTGGCGGTCACCCAGCGGGTGATCCTGGACTGGCTGGTGGAGCAGGTCGCCGAGCGACTCGGAATACCCCCGGAAGAGGTCCCCGTGGACGCGTACATCGACGAGTTGGAGATCGACTCGGCCGACGCCGTGGGGCTCGTCACCGACCTGGAACGCTGGTTCGGCTACCAGCTCGACGTCAAGGCCGTGTGGCGCTACCCCACGATCCTGGCGCTCTCCGGGTACCTGGCCCGGGAGTA
This sequence comes from Wenjunlia vitaminophila DSM 41686, assembly GCF_000380165.1. GTDB lineage: Bacteria > Actinomycetota > Actinomycetes > Streptomycetales > Streptomycetaceae > Wenjunlia > Wenjunlia vitaminophila. The sequence continues at coordinate 5,782 of NZ_KB904655.1, read as the reverse complement.
CGCCCGCGGCGGTCCGGGTGCACGGATGAAGCGGAACGACTCCCTGCTGTAGGCCAGCGCACCACTGCCGCCGCACCCTTCCGAGTGCGGCGGCAGTGGTGCGCTCCCGAGGCGGACCGCCACCGGTCAGGACGCCCGCGGCGCGGTCTCCTGGTCGAGCCGGCCGTAGGAGCCGCGCCAGTAGGCCAACGGCATCCGGTCCTGCTCGGTGCTGCCGCTGACCAGGCGGCCGATCAGCAGTGTGTGGTCACCGGCCTCCACGGCGTTGTACAGCTCGCACTCCGCGTGGGCCACGGTCACCTGCAACACCGGGCTGCCGGTCATCGGGCCCGGCTCCCAGCTCACCCGCTCGAACTTGTCCTCCGCACCCGAGGCGAACAACTGGGACACGGCCTGGCCCTGGGAGCCGAGGATGTTCACCGCGAACTTGCCGGTGGTCAGGATCGACTCGAGGGTGCCGCTGTGGTTGCTGACACTGGACAGCAGCAGCGGCGGGTCCAGGGAGACACTGCAGATCGCCGAGCAGGTCAGTCCCCGTGGCTGGTCCTGCTTGTCGATGGTGGTCACCACGGAGACGCCGCTGGCGAAGGAGCCCATGACGAAGCGGAACGTCTGGATGTCCACCGAGGGCAGGGGTTCGGTGAAGTCGTCGGGCGGAACGGCGGTCAGGGTGTGTGCTTGGAGCGTCATCAGAGTTCACCCGCCTCAGCGGCGGCGGTGAGCCGCGCGCGATCGGTCTTGCCGTTGGCTGTCCTGGGCAGGTCGTCGAGTATGTGCAGCTTGTCGATGATCATGTAGGTCGGCAGCCTTTCCGCGCAGGCGCGCTTGACAGTGAGCAACGACGGACGGTTGGCCTGGGAGGACACGACGGCCGCGTGGAGCTGGGCCTCCAGCCCCGAGCCGACGACCAGTACGGACACGTCGGACACCGAGTCCAGCGAGGCGATGGCCGCCTCGATCTCGCCCAGTTCGATCCGGTGTCCACGCACCTTGACCATGTGGTCGCGCCGCCCCGAGTACTCCAGGTCCCCGTCGGAGTTCCGGCGGGCCATGTCGCCCGTGCGGTACGGACCCCGGTGCGGTTCCTTGCCCCAGTAGCCGAGCATGACGGTCGGGCCGCTCACCACGACCTCGCCCTCGTCCCCGTTGTCCGGGTCGAGCATGACGGTGTCACCAGAGCAGGCCCGCCCTATCGGCACCGGGCGGTCGCGCTCCAGGTCGGCATCGGTCACCTCGTACCAGGTGCAGACGTTGGTCTCGGTGGGGCCGTACCAGTTCAGCAGGCGGACCTGCGGCCAGCCCTTGCGCAGTGCGTGCACGTGGTGGACGGCGAACGGCTCGCCGGCGAAGATGCAGGCGCGCAGCGCCGGCGGCACCGGCCCGTCCAGCAGGCCGCCCTCACGGATCATCAGGCTCAGCGCGGACGGCACCGAGTACCACACGGTGATCCCGCGGTCCCGCATGAACTGCACCAACTGCTCGGGGGCGTACGCCATCTCCTGCGGCACCAGGTGCACCGAGGCCCCGGCCCGGAACGCGGCGTACAAGTCGAACACCGACAGGTCGAAGTTGAACGGGGCGTGGTTGGACAGCCGGTCCTGCGGGCCGACCGCGACCTCGGCCGCCGCCCACTCCACGAACGCCAGGGAGTTGCGGTGGCTGATGCACACCCCCTTCGGGTCCCCGGTGGACCCGGAGGTGTAGAGGATGTACGCGGGTTCGTCCGGCTGGTTCTCGTACGGCTTGGGGCGGGCCCCCTCGGAGGCCTTGCGGCGCAGCTCGTCCAGGCTGAGCAGCGGGGCCCGGTCCCACCCGGCCTTGTGCGCGCGGAACGCCGCGTCCTCGTCGGCGACGACCAGGGCCGGCTCCGCGTTGGCCACGATCTTGGTCAGCCGGGCCGGCGGGTTGGAGCCGGTCACCGGTATGTAGATGGCCCCGACGCGCAGTGCGGCCTGCATCACGGCGACCGCCTCGGTGCACTTGTGGCTCCAGATCACCACCCGGTCGCCGGGCGCCACACCGCGGCCCAGCAGGGCGGCGGCGTACTGGTCCGCCAGGCGGTCGAGGTCGCGGTAGGTGGTGGGTCCCTCGGAGCTGTGCACGGCGACGGCGTCGGGGTGCCGCCGGGCCGACTCGATCAGTAGGTGGTGCAGTCCCAAGGGCCTCATAGCCCCAGCTCCCTTGCGATGAGTTCCCGCTGGATGTCGGAGGTGCCCGAGAAGATCACCGAGGGCACCGCGTCCCGCAGTGCCGCCTCGATGCCGTGGTCGCGCTGGTAGCCACGACCACCGAAGATCCGCACCGCGTCCAGCGCGCTCGCCAGCACGCCCTCGGACACGGCGAGCTTGGACAGCGCGATGGACAGCGTGGCCGGGGCCCCCTGGTCCATCTCCCAGCAGGCCCGGTAGAGCAGCAGCCGCGCGCTCTCCAGGCGGAGTTTCATGTCGGCGATGCGGTGGGACACCGCCTGGAACTCGGACAGCCGCTTGCCGAACTGGCGCCGTCCCCGTACGTGGGCGATGCAGCTCTCGATCACCCGGTCGGCGAGGCCGACGTAGCCCGCGAACAGGCACGCCCGCTCCCAGCCCATGGAGTGCTGGAATATCCAGCCCCCCTGGCCGGGTTCGCCGAGCACGTTCTCGTCCGGGACGAACGTGTCCGCGAAGCGCACGCTCCCCGCGGGGCACTGGAGCAGGCCCATCTTGTCGAAGGGCTCGCTGGGGAACACCCCCTCGGCCGAGCGCTCCACCACGAAGCCGGTCACCCCGAACGGCCCGGCCTTGGGGTCGGTGGTGCCGTAGGTGATGAAGACGTCCGAGACCGGGCCGTTGCTGACGAAGCTCTTCTCCCCGTTCAGCACCCACCCGCCGTCCACGCGTCGTGCGGTGACCGCCAGACGGGAGACGTCCGAGCCCGACTCGGCCTCGGTGATGGCGTTGCCGGCGATCAGCTCGCCGCTGCACAGCCCGGGCAGGACCCGCTTGCGGACCTCCTCGGTACCGAAGTCCACCACCGGCATGGCGCAGGCGAACGTGTGGGCGCTCGCGCCGAAGACCAGACCGGTCTCGGCGCAGCCCCGTCCCAGCGCCTCCACCAGCCGGGCGGTGTCGAGCGCCCCGAGTCCGCCGCCGCCGTAGCGGGTCGGCACCGAGGGTCCGAGCAGGCCGAGGTCGCCCAGACGCTTGAAGTCCGCGCGGCTGTAGTACTGGGTCGAGGGCGGTTGGTCGCCGGGGAACGCCTCCCGGACGGCGGCGAGCGTCTCGTCGTATCGCGCCTGTTGCTCTTGGGTCCAGCCGAACTCCACGGGGTCCTCCGCACGTTGATCAGGCGGTCCGGAACCGACGGTCGGCCTGGACCGGTGCTTCTCCTTGGTGACCCGACGTCCGTCTTGGCGCCGGAGCAGTACGGACTGTCAGTCCCCGCCCTGGGGGGTGGGGAGATAGCTGTTCCTGCCGGCCTCGTCGCGGTGCACGGGCGAGGCGCCGTTCTCCACGCCGGCCACGGGGCCGGAGCCGTTCGCGGCACTCGGCACGGCCGCCGCTGACGCGTCGGACTCGTCGCCGCCGTCCTTGAGGTGTGCGGGCACTGCTGCCTCCGAGTGGGGCGCGGCCCTGCGGAGCATCATCGACAGGATGGGGGAGGTCATGCCCGTGGTGACCAGCGCCATCATCACCATTGCGGTGAACAGCTCGACGCTCAGCAGACCCAGGCTCAAACCGACGTTGAGGATGACGAGTTCGGTCAGGCCCCGGGTGTTCATCAGCAGGCCGAGGATGGTGGAGTCCTGCCAGCTCATGCCGGTCACCCTGGCCGAGAGCAGGACGCCGCCCAGCTTTCCGGTGATGGCGACGCAGATGATCAGGGTCATCTGGATCAGCCCGTCCGAGGTCATCGCGGTCAGGTCCACGGACAGTCCGGTGACCACGAAGAACAGGGGGAGCAGCAGCTTGCTGACGTTCTCCAGCGGCACCATGGCCGCCCGGTGCATCAGCTCGGGTTGCGGCCCGCGCGGCATCACCAGGCCGAAGACGAACGCCCCGAAGATGGCGTGCAGGCCGATCTCCGAGGTGATGTAGGCGGAGCACAGGGTGCCGGCCGCGGCGGCCACCGCCAGGTAGGGGGCGGAGGCGCTGGTGATCTTGCGGGCCAGGTAGGCCAGTGCGGGGCGGACGATGACCAGCATCACCACGATGTAGACCGCGCCCCAGCCGATGACGCTGAGGAACCCGCCGGTGCCGGACGCCGTGACCAGGGCCACCACCACCGCCAGCATGGACCAGGCGAGGATGTCGTCCAGGGCGGCGAGCGCCAGGGCCAGCGTGCCGACCCGGGTGAACTGGAGCCGGTGGTCGGTGATGATCCGCGCCAGCACGGGGAAGGCGGCGATCGACATGGCGATGCCGATGTAGAGGGCGAAGTCGACCATGCGGATGTGCTTGCCGTTGACCACGTCGTTGGAGCCGTGCAGGAGCACGGCGAGCCCCATGCCCATGGACAGGGGCAGGGCGGCGGCGCAGATCCAGATGGTCCCCAGTTTCTTGCGGCGCCCGCGCATCGAGGCGTAGTCGAACTCCCAGCCGATGATGAACATGAACAGCAGGAGGCCGATCTGGGCGACGACGTTGAGGTAGGGCCTGACGTCGCTGGGGAAGAGCTGCTCGGGGAGGTCACCCGGAAGGAGTCCGAGCAGGCTGGGCCCCAGGCAGATGCCGGCGGTGATCTCGCCGATGACCGCGGGCTGCTTGATGCGGCGCGCCAGCAGCACGAATAGCGTTCCGACGGCGAGGACCAACGCCACGTCACCGATGGCGACGGTGACGATCCACTCCGCGTGTTCGTGGTTACTGCTCACACTCACTCCCGGGATATGACGTGGCGTCGGTCCGCCATCGGTGTCTCAGCGGGTGACGGTCCAGGTGTCGTTTCCTGCCAGGAGGGCGGCGAGGTCGCCTTTGCCCTGGTGTTCGGTGGCGTGGTCGAGTTGGTGGGTCATGGTGTGGTCGTAGACGGGGCGGGTGATGTCGCGGAAGACGCCGATGGGGGTGTGGGTGAGGGTGTGGGGGTCGGCGAGGCGGGAGAGGGCGTAGGCGGTGGTGGGGTCGGGGTTGTGGGCGTCGTGGATGAGGATGTTGGGGGGGTTGGGGGTTTGGGTGAGGTCGGTGATTTCGAGGGTGCCGGTGGTGGGGTTGCGGGTGAGGGCTTTGCTGCCGTGTCCGTCGGGGGCGGGGGGGCCGAAGCGGATGGGTTGGCCGTGGGTGAGGCGGATGAGGTGGTGGTGTTGGGTGTCTTTGTTCTTCAGGGGTTCGAAGGCGCCGTCGTTGAAGATGTTGCAGTTTTGGTAGATCTCGACGAGGGAGGTGCCGGGGTGGTGGGCGGCTTGGCGGAGGGTGTCGGTGAGGTGGGTGCGGTCGGAGTCGATGGTGCGGGCGACGAAGGAGGCTTCGGCTCCCAGGGCGAGGGAGATGGGGTTGAAGGGGGTGTCGAGGCTTCCCATGGGGGTGGATTTGGTGATTTTGCCGGTTTCTGAGGTGGGGGAGTACTGGCCTTTGGTGAGGCCGTAGATGCGGTTGTTGAACAGCAGGATGTTGAGGTTGACGTTGCGGCGTAGGGCGTGGATGAGGTGGTTGCCGCCGATGGACAGGGCGTCGCCGTCGCCGGTGATGACCCAGACGGACAGGTCGGGGCGGGTGGTGGACAGTCCGGTGGCGATGGCGGGGGCGCGGCCGTGGATGGAGTGCATCCCGTAGGTGTTCATGTAGTAGGGGAATCGGGAGGAGCAGCC
>NZ_KB904654.1 GCF_000380165.1 Wenjunlia vitaminophila DSM 41686 | reverse complement strand
GGTGACTCGTGGAGCTGACTGGTACTAATAGGCCGAGGGCTTGTCCATTGATGCTACGTGTCCACTGTGTGGTTCTGGGGCAACAACCAGACCGGTTCCCCTTTTGTGGGGTGTGTGTTGGTTGTGTGTCTGTGTGTGTTTCGGTGGTTATTGCGTGAGGGAAACGCCCGGTTACATTCCGAACCCGGTAGCTAAGCCTTACTGCGCCGATGGTACTGCGAGGGGGACCTTGTGGGAGAGTAGGACGCCGCCGGACAAATTTTGGTGAGGGATCTGGGTTGTTGTCTTCGGACAACAACCCAGATCCCTCCTTTTTTTGTGCCATGGGGCGTCCGCAGAGGCCCGGGAGGGGGAGGTGGGACGCCAGCGGCGCGGTACCGTCGTTCATCGTGGGACGGGACCGGACGGGACGGGGCGACTGGCCTGGCCTGGGCCGGGAGCGTGCCCGGTTCGGCCCATGGCCCGTTCCCAGGGCTTTGCTGCTCCTGAATGGCCAGGCCACACATAGGGTATGGCTGGATTCTTGGGGTATCTGGCTAACGGACTGGCCCGTGGCTATGGTCGGCAATCATGAAGCAGCCGCGCCATGTGGTGATCGTCGGCTTCGACGACGCCGAGATGCTCGACATAGCTTGCCCATCCGACGCCATGGACGCAGCGAACCGGTTGGGGGCCGCCCGCCCCTACCGGGTGGAGCTGGCCAGTCTGGGAGGGCGACCTGTGCGGTGCAGCTCCGGGTTGGTGCTCGTCGGCCAGGTTCCACTGGAGAAGGTCTCGGGGCCGCTGGACACCTTAGTCGTCGCCGGTGGTCTGGGACACGGCGTCGCGGCGGCGAACGGGCGGCTCCTGGCCGAGGTACGCCGACTGAGCCGGGCCAGCCGTCGGATCGCGTCCGTGTGCACCGGTGCCCACGTGTTGGCCGCAGCGGGCCTGTTGAACGGCCGACGGGCCACCACCCACTGGTCGTACGCGGGCAGGATGGCGGCGGCCTACACGTCAGTCACTGTGGATCCGGCCCCGCTGTACATCAAGGACGGCAACGTCTACACCTCTGCGGGAGTCACCAGCGCGCTCGATCTGACGCTGGCCCTGATAGAGGAGGACAATGGCGCGGAGCTGGCACGATCCGTGGCGAGGACACTGGTCACCTACCTCCAGCGCCCGGGGAACCAGGCCCAGGTGAGCGTTCCGCCGGCGGCCCCGTTACCGGAGCACCGGATGGTGCGCACCGTCGTCACCTACATCTCGAACCACCTCAGCAGCGATCTGTCGGCCCCCACGCTGGCCCGGGTGGCAGGAGTGAGCCAGCGACACCTGACCCGGTTGTTCGACGGGCACTTGGGCACCTCCCCAGCGAGGTACGTGCGGGTGGCGCGCACTGAGGCGGCGGCCCAACTGCTGGTGCAGAGCTCGTTGCCGTTGACCGCGGTGGCCCGCAAGTGCGGCTTCACCTCCACGGAGACCCTCCGCCAGGCGTTCTCCGACCTGTACGCCACGTCCCCCTCCGCGTACCGCAACGTCAACCGCCGCAGCAGCGCCTGACGCAACCGGCCTCGGCCGCGGGTGGTCTAGTCGGGCTGCGGGATGCGCATGGCCAGGATCGCCATGTCGTCGGACGGCGCGTCGCTGGCGAAGTTCTCCACGGCGCGCTGGACCCTCGAGGCGACGGCTCCCGCGGTGAGGCCGGTGCACTGGGCGAGGACCTCAGCGAGTCCGTCGTCACCGAGCATCCGGGAGTCCTCGCGGCGTTCGGTCACCCCGTCGGTGACGCACAACAACACGTCACCCGGGGCCAGCTCGATGGTCTGCTCGGCGAGCTCCAACTCCTCGATGACCCCGAGCAGTGGCTGGGGGTCGGCGGCGGGCTGGACCGTGCCGTCGGGGCGGAGCAGGAGCGGCAGTGGGTGGCCGGCGCAGACCGCCTTGAGGACGGTGCTGCCGTCGGGCTGGGGCCACATCTCGCCGTAGAGGAGCGTGAGGAAGCGACTGCGGGCGCCCTCGTCGAGGATGGCTGCGTTGAGTCGTTCCAGGACGGCCGGGGCGCCGAAGCCCTCACGGGCCAGCAGCCGCAGGGCATGGCGGGCGAGGCCGGTGACGGCCGCCGCCTCCGGGCCGGTCCCGCAGACGTCGCCGATGGCGAAGCCCCAGCAGCCCTCACGGATGGGGAACAGGTCGTAGAAGTCACCACCGACCTCGTTGCCCTCGCCCGCCGCCCGGTAGACCACCTCGACCTCCACGCCGGGGATGTGCGGCAGCTCCGGCGGCAGCAGGCTGCGCTGGAGGGACTGGCTGATGGCGGTGCGCTCCGAGTACAGCCGGGCGTTGTCCAGGGCCAGGGCGGCACGACGGGACAGGTCCTCGCCGAGCTCGACGATCTCCTGGCGGAACCGCTCGTCGGTGGGTTTGCCGAGGGCGAGCAGGCCGATCACCCGGTCGCGGGCGATCAACGGGAGCACCACCGTCTCGCCACCGACCGCGGCGGCGGTGGCCAGTGCGGTGCCCGGGCCGGTGGCGGGCCGCCCCGCCTCGCCGAGCCCGAGGGAACGCAGGGAGGCGCGCAGCGCCGCGGCGTGCGCGGCGTCCGCCGGGGCCGTCCACTGTCGCGCGCTGCGTTCCGCGGACGGCGGGTCGACACGTTCCAGGAGGGCCCGCAGGCCGTCGATGCGGTCCTCGTCCTCATGCAGGACGAACGCCAGGTAGGGCTCGGAGCGCTCGTCGGCGATGGTGTAGATCGCGCACCAGCTCGCCAGCGTGGGGACGGTCATCTGCGCCATCAGGGCCAGGGTCTGGTCCCGTTCCAGCGTGCCGGCCAGCAGGTCGGACGCCTCGACGAGGAAGGACAGCGAGCCCCGGCGCAACCGCTCGAGTTCGTTGAGCCGGGCGCTCTCCACCGCCAAGGCGATCCTGTCGGCGGCGAACTGCAGGCGCAGCGCCTCCTCGTTGCCGTAGCGGTGCGGTGCCTCGGCGGCGACGCCGAGCGAGCCGGTGAGGCGACCCTCGACCTTCAGCGGGACGGTGACCACCGAGCGCATGCCGGTGCCGGCGAGCAACGGGACTGCGCCGGGCGCGACGGTCAGGTCATCGTGCACGGCCGGCATCCGGGCGCTGCCGTAGCGGCTGGTGCCGGCCTCCACGGGGACCCGGGCGAAGCGCTGGCGGGCCGAGGGGAGCCCGGTTGAGGCGCGTACCTCGAGCTCGGTCTCGTCGTCGGTGGCCAGCAGCAGGTAGGCGGCGTCTCCGTCGAGCATGTCGCGGGCGCGTTCTACGGTGCGCTGCAGCAGGCCGTCGAGGTCGTCGGGGGTGGGGGTGCCGATGAACACCTCGAACGGATCGGCGGTGCGCCGGGACGACCAGGGGTCCCCGGTGCGGGCGGCGGCGGTGTCGGTGCCTGCCGGCCCCGTCACCGCTCCCGGGGTGGTCCCTCGGGCCGGGGTCTGGAGCACGGCGCGCTCGGTGTCGCGGACCAGCAGGCACACCGACGAGGGTTCGCCGGACGAGTCGCGGACGCGCAGGTGGCTGCCGTACACCGGCAGGACCCGGCCCCCGGCGCCGCGGATGCCGTACGAGCCCTCCCAGCGGGACAGGGCCAGGGCCTCGGCGAACCCGATGCCGGTGCCCGGGGTCTGGGGCCAGGCCGCGAGGTCGGCGAGGGGCTTGCCCACGACCTCCTCCGCCCGGTGGCCGAAGAGCACCCGGGCGTCCTCGTTCCAGGAGCTGATCACGCCTCCGCGGTCGACCTGGACCACGGCCACCCGGACCGGCTCGTCGGTGGCGGGCAGGGCACCGGTCGGGAGCACCGGCCCGGCGAGCCGGGTCCCCGCGGGTCGCTCGGGCAGTTCGAGGTGGAACCACACCTGTTTGTGGGTGGGCGTGTACTCCACGCCCCAACGGGCGGCGAGTGCCGCGCACAGCAACAGGCCGCGACCGCCCTCCCGGTCGGGGCCGGCGCCGCGCCCGACGATGCCGTCCCTGAGCGGTAGTTCCCGTTCGGGATAGCGGTCGGCGACCTCGATGCGCACGCCGGTGTGGTGACGCAGGCAGCGCACATCGGCGGTCGTGCCGGCGTGCACCACCGCGTTGGTGACCAGTTCGCTGGTGAGGACCACCGCGTCGTCCACGATGTCGGAGAAGCCCCAGCCCTGGAGGGTGTCCCGGACGAAGGCGCGGGCGGTCGCAACGGAGCGCCCGACCGGTTCGAAGGTGGCGGCTGCCCGCGCGGTGATCACGGTTCTCCTTACCTGTGCCTGGTGGCCGGGGGGGATGTCGTCAGGGCCGGGGCATCCGCTCACGGCGGTTGGTTCGACGGCGCCAGGAGCTGGCCCGTGCTGCCCGATCACGACGGCCCCCCTCCCTCCCGGCCTGCCGGTGTGCGCCGTACCCCACGCGGGGTGGTCCGTGCCAGGTTACTTACCCACCGGGCCGCCGTGTGTCCCGGTCGTGGGTGTTTTCCAGCGGCGTCCGCTGGCGGCGCTGGCCGGAGTGCCGGACGGGCCGGGTGAAGCTCCGGAAGCGTTATGGCCTTGAGCCTTCGTGGTGAAACACTGGTGGTTGACCCGATGCTCATCCGGGTGGTGTTTTGGTTCGACCCTGCGGGAGGGACACGGTGGAGTCTGGCCCATCGGCGCGAGGTGGCGTCGCCTCGGGTGTGCAACGTGCTACTCGACGCGGCTCGTCCGCCGTGCGGAACGGTACGCGCGCCAGGGCCCGGGGGACCGTCGAGGTGGACGCCGCGTCGCTGAACCGGCTGCTGACGGCGCTGGAGGCGATGCGGGACGGCAACTTCCGCAAGCGCCTGACCGTGACCGGCGACGGTGTGATGGCTGAGATCGCCGCGGTTTTCAACCAGATCGCGGACCGCAACCAGCACCTCACCGGGGAGCTGTCCCGGGTGCGCAGGCTGGTCGGCCGGGAGGGCAAGCTCGCCGAGCGGCTGGAGACGGGGCCGTGTGACGGCTCCTGGGCCACGGCGATCGACCACTCCAACGCGCTCGTCGACGACCTGGTGTACCCGGTGGCCGAGGTGGGGCGGGTGCTCGCCGCGGTGGCCGAGGGGGACCTGGAGCAGCGGATGGAGTTGCGTCCGCGGTCCTTTGACGGCTCCCAGCACGCCTTGCGGGGTGAGTTCCTCAAGGTCGGCCGGACGGTGAACGGTCTGGTGGACCAGTTGTCCACGTTCACCGACGAGGTGACCCGGGTGGCCAGCGAGGTGGGCACCGAGGGCAAGCTCGGCGGGCAGGCCAGGGTGCGCGGCATGTCCGGGAGCTGGCGTGACCTGATCGACTCGGTGAACACCATGGCGGCGCAGCTCACCGCGCAGGTCAGGGACATCGCCCTGGTCACCACGGCGGTCGCCAGGGGTGACCTGTCCCGCAAGGTCACCGTGCGGGTGGACGGCGAGATGCTGGCCCTGAAGGACACCGTGAACACCATGGTGGACCAGTTGTCCACGTTCGCGGAGCAGGTGACCCGGGTGGCCCGGGAGGTGGGCACCGAGGGCAAACTCGGTGGTCAGGCGCAGGTGCCGGGTGTCGCGGGCACGTGGAAGGACCTGACGGACTCGGTCAACACCATGGCGGGGAACCTGACGGCGCAGGTGCGGGACATCGCGCAGGTCACCACCGCGGTGGCCAACGGGGACCTGTCGCAGAAGATCACAGTCAGCGCGAGCGGTGAGGTCGCACGCCTCGCTGAAACGATCAATGCGATGACGCAGACGCTGAGCACCTTCGCCGACGAGGTGACGCGGGTTGCGTCGGAGGTCGGTGCGGAGGGGCGGCTGGGTGGTCAGGCGCAGGTGCCGGGTGCCGCGGGCACGTGGAAGGACCTGACGGACTCGGTCAACACCGCCTTCCGCAACCTGACGGCGCAGGTGCGGGACATCGCCCAGGTGACCACCGCGGTCGCGTACGGTGACCTGTCGCAGAAGGTCGCGGTGGATGTCTCCGGCGAGATGCTGGAGCTCAAGAACACCGTGAACACCATGGTGGACCAGCTCTCCGCCTTCGCGGCCGAGGTCACCAGGATGGCGCGGGACGTGGGTACCGAGGGCAGGCTCGGCGGCCAGGCCGAGGTGCCAGGGGTGTCCGGGGTGTGGTGGGACCTGACGGACTCGGTCAACTCCATGGGCCGCAACCTCACCGACCAGGTCCGCAACATCGCGCAGGTGACCACGGCGGTGGCCCGGGGCGACCTGAGCCAGAAGATCACCGTCGACGCCCGTGGCGAGATCCTGGAGCTGAAGGACACCGTCAACACGATGGTGGACCAGCTCTCGGCGTTCGCGGCCGAGGTCACCCGGGTGGCCAGGGAGGTCGGTACCGAGGGCAGGCTCGGCGGCCAGGCCAAGGTGCAGGGCGTGGCGGGGGTCTGGCGGGACCTGACCGACTCGGTGAACGGAATGGCCGGGAACCTGACGGCGCAGGTCCGCAACATCGCCCAGGTCGCCACCGCGGTGGCCCGGGGCGACCTGAGCCAGAAGATCACGGTGGACGCCCGTGGCGAGATCCTGGAGCTGAAGAGCACCCTGAACACGATGGTGGACCAGTTGTCCACGTTCGCCGAGCAGGTGACCCGGGTGGCCAGGGAAGTGGGCACCGAGGGGAAGCTGGGCGGGCAGGCCGACGTCAAGGGCGTCGCCGGGACGTGGAAGGACCTGACCCAGTCCGTCAACGAGATGGCGAACAACCTGACGGCGCAGGTGCGGGGGATCGCCGAGGTCACCCAGGCGGTGGCCCGCGGGGACATGTCCAAGAAGATCACTGTGGACGCCAAGGGAGAGATCCTGGCGCTGGTGCTCACGGTGAACACGATGGTGGACCAACTCTCCGACTTCGGCGACGAGGTGACCCGGGTGGCCCGCCAGGTGGGCACCGAGGGGCGCCTCGGCGGTCAGGCCCGGGTCCGCAACGCCTCGGGGATCTGGAAGGACCTGACCGACAACGTCAACCTGATGGCCAACAACCTGACCAGCCAGGTGCGGAACATCTCGCAGGTCGCGTCGGCGGTGGCCAGCGGCGACCTCACCAAGAAGGTCACCGTGGAGGCACGCGGCGAGGTCGCCGAGCTGGCTGACACGGTCAACGAGATGACGGAGACGCTGCGCAAGTTCGCCGAGCAGGTGACCCGGGTGGCCCGTGAGGTGGGCACCGAGGGCCGGCTGGGCGGGCAGGCCGACGTGCCCGGGGTGTCGGGCACCTGGAAGGACCTCACCGAGTCGGTGAACTCGATGGCGTCGAACCTGACCACCCAGGTGCGGAACATCGCGCTGGTCACCACCGCGGTGGCCAAGGGCGACCTGACCAAGAAGATCGACGTGGACGCCCGGGGGGAGATCCTGGAGCTGAAGACGACGATCAACACGATGGTGGACCAGCTCTCCGCGTTCGCCGACGAGCTGACCCGCGTGGCCCGGGAGGTGGGTACGGAGGGCATCCTCGGCGGCCAGGCCCGAGTCCCCGGTGTGGTCGGCACCTGGCAGGACCTGACGGAGTCGGTGAACGAGCTGGCCAGCAGCCTGACCCGGCAGGTCAGGGCGATCGCCGAGGTGGCCACCGCGGTGACCCGTGGGGACCTCACCCCGAGGATCGACGTGGACGCCGCGGGCGAACTGGAGATGTTGAAGAACAACATCAACCAGATGATCCACAACCTGCGGGAGACCACGCAGACCAACCGTGAGCAGAACTGGCTGAAGACCGAGCTGGCCCGCATCTCCGGGCTGATGCAGGGCCGGCGGGAGCTCCGGGACGTCGCTGCGCTGATCATGAGCGAGCTGACCCCGGTGGTGGGTGCCCGGCACGGCGCCTTCTTCCTCGCCGAACCGGCGCTGGAGGCCGAGGGCGGCGACGAGGCCGGTCTCCGGCCGGGCAACGAGGAGGTGGAGCTGCGGCTGATCGGCGGCTACGGCTACTCCACCCGCTCCATGCCGACCACCTACCGCATGGGTGAGTCACTGGTCGGTCAGGTGGCGTTGGAGAAGGCGACGATCCTGGTGGAGTCCGCTCCGCCCGGCTACTTGAAGATCGCCTCGGGGCTGGGGGATGCCTCTCCGGTCAACGTGGTGGTGCTGCCGGTGCAGTTCGAGGGCCAGTTGCTCGGGGTGATCGAGCTGGCCTCGTTCCAGCCGTTCACCCAGGTCCACCGGGACTTCCTGGACCAGATCGCGGAGATGATCGCGGTCACCGTCAACACCATCGGGGTCAACACCAAGACCGAGGCGCTGCTGCGCCAGTCCCAGGAGCTGACCACCCAGCTCAAGGAGCGTTCGGCCGAGCTGGAGAGCCGGCAGGCGGCGCTGCAGAGGTCCAACGCGGAACTTGAGGAGAAGGCCGAACTGCTCGCCCGGCAGAACCGCGACATCGAGATCCAGAACAACAAGATCGAAGAGGCCCGGCAGGTGCTGGAGGAGCGGGCCGAGCAGCTCGCCCTGTCCATGCGGTACAAGTCCGAGTTCCTCGCGAACATGTCGCACGAGCTGCGCACCCCGCTGAACTCGCTGCTGATCCTGGCCAAGTTGCTCGCCGACAACGCGGAGAGCAACCTGTCGCCGAAGCAGGTGGAGTTCGCCGAGACGATCCACGGCGCCGGCGCCGACCTGCTCCAGCTCATCAACGACATCCTTGACCTGTCCAAGGTCGAGGCAGGGAAGATGGACGTCAGCCCGACCAGGATCGCGTTGGTGCAGTTGGTGGACTACGTCGAGGCCACGTTCCGGCCGTTGACCGCCGAGAAGGGCCTGGACTTCTCGGTCAGGGTCTCGCCGGAGCTCCCGCTGACCCTGCACACCGACGAGCAGCGACTGCTCCAGGTGCTGCGGAACCTGCTGTCCAACGCGGTGAAGTTCACCGACACCGGCGCGGTGGAGCTGGTGATCCGACCGGCCGGCGAGGACGTTCCGGTGTACATCAAGGAGCAGTTGCTGGAGTCCGGGGCGATCCAGGACCCGGAGCAGGAGATGATCGCGTTCTCGGTCACGGACACCGGGATCGGCATCGCCGCCAGCAAGATGCGTGTGATCTTCGAGGCGTTCAAGCAGGCCGACGGCACCACCAGCCGCAAGTACGGGGGTACCGGCCTGGGCCTTTCGATCAGTCGGGAGATCGCCAGGCTCCTCGGCGGGGAGATCCACGCGGACAGCCAGCCGGGGCGGGGCAGCACCTTCACGCTGTACCTGCCGCTGGTCTGCGGGGAATGGCCGGCCTCCGGCTACCCGCAGTTGTCCGCGCTGCCCGAGGGCGACTCCACGGAGGGCGCGGACGCCCCGCTGCACGACCTGGAGCCGTCGGCGACCACCCGCAGTAGGGCCGGGGGCGGCCTGGCCAGGATTCGCAGGAGTCGGGCGGCGCGTCGGGAGAGCGCGTCGGCCGCTGCGGCCGGCCAGCCTGCGGTACAGTCACCCGCGCGGGACTCATGGGTCCAGCCCTGGGAGGACTCCGCGGGTGGTGAAGGTTTCAAGGCCGGGTTCCAGGGACAGAAGGTCCTCGTCGTCGATGACGACGTCCGTAATGTGTTTGCGCTCACCAGCGTGCTCGAGCAGCATGGCCTGACCGTGCTGTACGCCGAGAACGGACGCGAGGGGATCGAGGTCCTCGAACAGCATGACGATGTCGCGCTCGTCCTGATGGATATCATGATGCCGGAGATGGACGGGTACGCAACGACGGCGGCGATCCGCAGGATGCCGCAGTTCGCCGGGCTGCCGATCATCGCCCTCACCGCGAAGGCGATGAAGGGGGACCGGGAGAAGAGCATCGAGGCGGGCGCGTCGGACCACGTGACCAAGCCGGTGGACACCGACCACCTGCTGACCGTCATGGGCCAGTGGCTGGGCGCGCGTTGAGCGGCTGACGACCCGTGGGCCACACGGTGCGGGCGGCGCTCAGCGGAACCTTCCCGGTCCGAAGCGCGTTCTCGGTACGTGCACAGTGACATGTCGGTGACAGGGTGTGGCGAACGGTGGGGTGCGGCTACCATGACCGGCACAAGGACGGGCGGCCTACAGAAGCCGTCCCTGGGGGCAGCGCCCGGTGCTTCCCCGAGCTCTTCGAGCAGGGGAGGCCCCATGCCGGGACGAGGAGGTTGGGCCATGGTGCAGAAGGCCAAGATCCTCCTGGTCGATGACCGGCCGGAGAATCTGCTCGCGCTGGAGGCCATCCTCTCCGCGCTCGATCAGACGCTGGTGCGGGCATCGTCCGGAGAAGAAGCACTCAAGGCATTGCTCACCGACGACTTCGCGGTGATCCTGCTCGATGTGCAGATGCCGGGCATGGACGGGTTCGAGACCGCGGCGCACATCAAGCGGCGAGAGCGGACCAGGGACATCCCGATCATCTTCCTGACGGCGATCAACCATGGCCCGCACCACACCTTCCGGGGTTACGCGGCGGGTGCCGTGGACTACATCTCCAAGCCGTTCGACCCGTGGGTGCTGCGCGCCAAGGTGTCGGTGTTCGTCGAGATGTACCGGCAGAACTGCCAGCTCAGGGAGCAGGCGTCGCTGCTGCGGCTTCAGGTGGAGGGCGGTCAGGGGGAGGGCGGCAGCGGCCCGGCCCAGGAGTCCACCGGCCTGCTGGCCGAGCTGTCGGCCCGGCTGGCCGCGGTGGAGGAGCAGGCCGAAGCGCTGTCCAAGCAGCTCGACGGCTCCTCGGACGCGGCGGCGATCGCCACCGCGGCCCATCTGGAACGCAAGCTCTCCGGGCTCCGGCGTGCCCTGGACGCGCTGGAGCCGGGCAGCTAGCCCCCGGTGCGCCCGTCGTCCGGTAGCTGGTGCCCCTGGTCGCGCCCCCTGGTCACACTGCATGCTCCGGGGTGCGGGTCACTGCCGGTCGGGCGCCGATCGACACGCGTACCCGGTGTACACGTGTTCCTGCGTGGGCGGAACGCTAATCTCCCAGCATGGCCACAGGTACGGCCCGGGGCGGGCCGGGAAGCAGGGGCGGCCCGCGGGCGCGGCGGCCACCAAGAGGGCTCCAGTGAAGAAGACTCCCGCCAAGAAGGCGCCGGCGAAGAAGAGTTCGGCGAGCAGGGCCGCGGCCAGCAAGGCCCCGGCGAAGCGGACCGGGGCGAAGAAGGCCCCGGCGAAGAAGGCTGCCGCCAAGGCCCCGGCGAAGAAGGCCCCGGCCAAGGCCGCGCCCCCACCGCCCCCGCCGTCGCCCACCCGTCCGGTGCTGCGGCTGCTGCGTGCCTGCTGGCTCGCGCTGGCCCACACCGTGGGGGCCGTGCTGCGCGGAATAGGCAAGGGGGCCAGGGGGCTGGATCCGGCGCTGCGCAAGGACGGGCTGGCGCTGTTCCTGCTCGGACTGTCGCTGGTGATCGCCGCGGGAACCTGGTCCCGGTTGGACGGGCCCGTCGGGGACCTGGTGACGTGGTTGATCACCGGTGCCTTCGGTCGGCTCGACCTCGTGTTCCCGGTGGTGCTGGGCGTGGTGGCGGTCCGGCTGATGCGCCATCCGGACCGGCCGGACGCCAACGGACGGGTGGTCATCGGCCTCTCCGCGCTGGGCGTCGGTGTGCTGGGGCTGGTGCACCTGTGGTGTGACGCACCGGAACGTGACGCCGGCTCCAGGAGGCTTCGCGAGGCGGGTGGCCTGGTCGGCTGGGGCGTCGCCAAACCGTTGTTGTTCACCGTCGGGTCGGCGTTGGCGCTCGTGCTGCTGCTCCTGGTGACCTTCTTCGGGTTGCTGGTGATCACCGCGACCCCGGTGAACGCGGTACCCCGGCGGATGCGGCAGTTGGGCGCCAGGATCGGCGTGGTGCGGGCGCCGGTGGCCGAGGGGGAGTGGGAGGACGAGCGAACCGGCGGCCACCCCGTCGCGGAAGACGGGGCCGAGGCGGTGCCGGCACCGCGTCGCCGCTCCGTCCGCCGTCGGTCCGAGACACCGCCGTTCGAACACCTGCCCGTTGACGAGGACGACCTCTGGGACGAGGCGGAGGAGGAGGCCGGTTCGCCAACCCCGCCGCCGTCCCCCCGCCGCCCCCGGCGCCGCTCCCGGGCGAGGACCGCGGCGCCCTCCTCGGACGCCGTGGAGGTGGCGCAGGCCGCCGCGGCGGCTCTGGACGGCGCGGTGTTGCACGGGGTGCAGCCGTCCCCGGTCGTCGCTGGTCTGCGGGAGACGGTACGGGGAGCGGGGGGCGCCGAGGGGGGCGAGCGGGACGCCGGCCGGGAGGCGACGCCCACCCCGCCACCGGCGCGGCCCCAGGCCCCCTCGGGGCACGAGTCGGAGGCTGCGCCCGAGGTGCCGCCGAGGACCGAGCCGCTGCCGCCCCGCGCCGAGCAGTTCCAGCTCTCCGGGGACGTCGGCTATGCGCTGCCGCCGTTGCGCCTGCTGGAGCGCGGCGGGCCGGGCAAGGCGAGGAGCCAGGCCAACGACGACGTGGTGCGGGCCCTGACCGTGGTGTTCTCCGAGTTCAAGGTGGACGCGAGGGTCACCGGGTTCACCCGTGGTCCGACGGTGACCAGGTACGTGGTGGAGCTCGGGCCCGCGGTCAAGGTGGAGCGGATCACCGCGTTGGCCAAGAACATCGCCTACGCGGTGGCCAGTCCGGACGTGCGCATCCTCAGCCCGATCCCGGGCCGCTCGGCGGTGGGCATCGAGATCCCCAACACCGACCGGGAGATGGTCAAGCTCGGCGACGTGCTGTGTTCCCAGGAGGCGGGGCAGGACGAGCACCCGTTGCTGGTCGCGCTGGGGAAGGACGTGGAGGGCGGCTACGTCGTCGCCAACCTGGCCCGGATGCCGCACGTGCTCGTGGCCGGCGCGACCGGCGCGGGCAAGTCCTCGTGCATCAACGGACTGATCACCTCGGTACTGGTCAGGGCCACCCCGGACCAGGTTCGGATGGTGTTGGTCGATCCCAAGCGGGTCGAGCTGACCGCGTACGAGGGCATCCCGCACCTGATCACGCCGATCATCACCAACCCCAAGCGGGCCGCGGAGGCGTTGCAGTGGGTGGTGCGCGAGATGGACCTGCGGTACGACGACCTGGCGGCGTTCGGCTTCCGGCACATCGACGACTTCAACCGGGCGGTGCGTACCGGCGGGATCACCCTGCCGCCGGGCAGTGAACGGGAACTGGCGCCGTACCCGTACCTGTTGGTGATCGTGGACGAGCTGGCGGACCTGATGATGGTCGCGCCGAGGGACGTGGAGGACTCCATCGTCCGGATCACCCAGTTGGCCCGTGCCGCGGGCATCCACCTGGTGCTGGCCACCCAGCGTCCCAGTGTGGACGTGGTCACCGGGCTGATCAAGGCGAACGTCCCGTCCCGACTGGCGTTCGCGACGTCCTCGCTGGCGGACAGCCGGGTCATCCTGGATCAGCCGGGGGCCGAGAAGCTCATCGGCAAGGGCGACGCCTTGTTCCTGCCGATGGGCGCCAACAAGCCGGTCCGGATGCAGGGGGCCTATGTCACCGAGCCGGAGCTCGGTGCGGTGGTGGAGCACTGCAAGGCCCAGCTCACCCCGACGTACCGGGAGGACGTGACCGTCGGCGGCGGCCGCAAGAAGGAGATCGACGAGGACATCGGGGACGATCTCGATTTGCTCTGCCAGGCCGCGGAGCTGGTGGTCTCGACACAGTTCGGGTCCACCTCGATGTTGCAGCGCAAGTTGCGTGTAGGTTTCGCTAAGGCGGGCAGACTGATGGACCTGATGGAGTCTCGCGGGGTCGTAGGCCCGAGTGAGGGATCCAAGGCCCGTGACGTGCTGATCAAGCCCGATGAGCTCGATTCCGTCCTGGCCACGCTCCGTGGGGACGGCCCGCCCTGAGAGCCGGTCGGCGATCCGCCGTCAGGCCGCCTGTTAGCTCGAACGAGTGAGACTTGTGGGGGAGGTGCATAACCGTTTCCGCCTTTCGTGAAAAGTGCCTGGGCAATGGTGGTGAACCCGGGGACGTCATCGGGCAATCCCGATGGCCGACAAACCGGCGCCACCGCTTGCCTATCGCTTTCCGACCGGTCCTAGACTGAATGACCAGCAGGTGGCTCACGCTCGAAAGGCGCTCTCGTGTCCATCGGCAACCTCCCTCCCGGTGACTCCGTTCCCGACCCACAGCCCTCGGTCGGCCGTGTCCTCGCTCAGGCGCGTCTGGACGCCGGCCTGACCGTCGACGAGGTCAGTGCCCGCACCCGGATTCGTGTCCCGATCGTGCGTGCGATCGAGGAGGACGACTTCTCCCGGTGTGGCGGCGACTTCTACGCCCGCGGCCACGTCAGGCAGATCGCCAAGGCCTTGGGGATCGATTCGGGCGCCCTGGTCGCGCGGTACGACGCCGAGTACGGCGCGCCCACACCCACTCAACCCGCTCAACTGTTCGAGACGGAGCGGGTCCGTACCGACCGACGCAGGCCCAACTGGACGGCGGCGATGGTGGCCGCCATCGCGGTGGTGATCGCGTTCGTCGGGTTCAACCTGGTCCGAGGCGGCGATGACTCGGGCTCTCCCAGGGCCGGCGGCTCGTCCGCCAGTCCGACCGCCAAGCCGACGGACAAGAGCAAGGAGCCCGGAAGCAAGGTGGGCCGGCCCGCGCCCACGGACAGCGCCATCGCCGCCGCGCCCCCGGACAAGGTCACGGTCAAGGCCACCGCGGTCGATGACCGCAGTTGGATCTCCGCGACCAGCAAGAACGGCAAATCGCTGTTCCAGGGGACGCTGGAGAAGGGCAGTTCCGAAACCTTCACCGATGACGAGGAGATCAAGCTGGTGATCGGCAACGCCGGTGCCATCAAGATGTTCGTCAACGGCAAGGACCTCGGGACGCCCGGCGAGCCAGGAGACGTCGCCCGACTGACCTTCACCCCCGGTGATCCGGAGGCCGGCTGACCGACGGCGCTGCCCGACCGGCGTCCTCCTCGGTGCCGCCGCGGTCCTGGACCGCGGCGGCACCGACGTGTCCGCCACCCCCGGCCCGCCCGCTCCTGGCCGGCGGCGGGCGGCGGGCGGCGCGATGTGAATACCTCACGTGGCCCGCGGGGTGGGCGCCGGGCTCGGACAAAGTAGGCTGACTCCATGCCCGAACGCCGTACCGTCGCCCTCGTCACCCTCGGTTGCGCCCGCAACGAGGTGGACTCAGAAGAGCTCGCGGGGCGCCTGGCGGCCGACGGGTGGCAACTCGTCGAGGACGCCGCGGACGCCGAGGTCGCCGTCGTCAACACCTGTGGCTTCGTCGAGGCGGCCAAGAAGGACTCGGTGGACGCCCTGCTCGAGGCCAACGACCTCAAGGGCGTCGGGCGGACCCAGGCCGTGGTCGCCGTCGGGTGCATGGCCGAGCGCTACGGCAAGGAACTCGCCGACGCCCTCCCGGAGGCGGACGGCGTGCTCGGCTTCGACGACTACGAGGACATCTCCGAGCGGCTGCGCACCATCCTCGCGGGAGGGGTGCACGCATCCCACCTCCCACGCGACCGGAGGAAGCTGCTGCCGGTCAGTCCCGCCCTGCGGCAGTCCGCGCAGGTCGCGCTCCCCGGGCACGGCGCGGCGCCGGACACGGGCCCCGCGGACCTGCCGCCCGGGGTCGCCCCCGCCTCCGGCCCCCGCACGCTGCGGCGCCGTCTCGCCGACGGGCCCTTCGCGGCGGTCAAACTGGCGTCTGGTTGTGACCGCAGGTGCGCCTTCTGCGCCATCCCCTCCTTCCGCGGCGCGTTCGTCTCCCGCCGCCCGTCCGACGTGCTCGCCGAGACCCGCTGGCTCGCCGAGCAGGGCGTGCGGGAGATCATGCTGGTCAGTGAGAACAACACCTCCTACGGCAAGGACCTGGGCGACCTGCGGCTGCTGGAGACGCTGCTGCCGGAGCTCGCCGCCGTCGAGGGGATCGAGCGCGTGCGGGTGAGCTACCTCCAGCCGGCCGAGATGCGGCCCGGGCTGATCGAGGTGCTGACGTCCACCCCCAAGGTCGCCCCCTACTTCGACCTGTCGTTCCAGCACTCCGCGCCGGCGGTGCTGCGCGCCATGCGCCGTTTCGGGGACACCGACCGCTTCCTCGAACTGCTGGCCCAGGTCCGGGCGAGGAGCCCCGAGGCCGGGGTGCGTTCGAACTTCATCGTCGGCTTCCCCGGTGAGACCGAGGCCGACCTGGCGGAGCTCGAGCGCTTCCTGGGGCTGGCCGGGCTGGACGCCATCGGGGTGTTCGGGTACTCCGACGAGGAGGGCACCGAAGCCGCCGGCTACCCGGGCAAGCTGGAGCCGGACGAGGTCGCCGACCGGCTGGCCCGGGTCTCCAGGCTCGCCGAGGAGCTCACGGCCCAGCGTGCCGAGGAGCGCCTGGGCAGCACGGTGCGGGTGCTGGTGGAGTCGGTCGAGGACGGGGAGGCCACTGGCCGCGCCGAGCACCAGGCGCCGGAGACCGACGGCCTGGTCCGGCTCGTCGGCGGTGACGTGCGCGTGGGCGCGATGGTGGAGGCCAAGGTGATCGACACTGAGGGAGCCGACCTGGTGGCCGAGTGCTGTGGGGCGACCCCGTGAGCTCGGTCCCCGCCTCCGGCGCGCCCGTCCCCGGTGTTCCGGGCACGGGTGCCTCCGCCTCGGTGCCGCAGCCGGGGGGAACGTCGGGGCGGGGGGCGACCCGTGGTGTGCGCCGGCCGGTGCCGCCCGCCGGTCTCGGTGACCGTACCGTCCGCGCCGTCAGCCTGTGGAACATCGCCAACGCGCTGACCATGCTCCGCCTGGTGCTCGTGCCGGGGTTCGTGGTGCTGCTGGTGCACGACGGCGGTGACGACCCGGCGTGGCGCTCCTTCGCCTGGGCCGCGTTCAGCGTGGCCATGATCACCGACCTCTTCGACGGCGAGTTGGCGCGGCGGAACAACCTGGTCACCGACTTCGGTAAGATCGCCGACCCGATCGCCGACAAAGCGATCATGGGGGCGGCGCTGATCTCGCTCTCCGCCCTCGGGGACCTCGCGTGGTGGGTCACCGCGCTGATCCTCGTCCGCGAGCTGGGCATCACCCTGATGCGGTTCTGGGTGATCAAACACGGAGTGATCCCGGCCAGCCGGGGCGGCAAGCTCAAGACCCTCACCCAGGGCATCGCGGTGGGGATGTACGTGTTGGCCCTGACCGGCCCACTGGCCACGGCCCGTGCCTGGATCATGGCGGCGGCGGTGGTGCTGACCCTGGCCACCGGCATCGACTACGTCAGGCAGGCAGTGGTCCTGCGTCGGGCCGGGCTGCGCCGGGCACAGGAGGGGACACGTTGAACCTGGCGGCCGAGGTCCTCGTACTCCTGCGGGAGCGCGGGGCCACCCTGGCCGTGGCCGAGTCGCTGACCGGTGGCCTGGTCGCGGCGGAGCTGACCGCGGTCCCGGGGGCGTCCCAGGCAGTCCGTGGCTCGGTGACCGCCTACGCCACCGCTGTCAAGAGGTCGGTGTTGGGGGTCGACCCCCGACTGCTCGAGGAGCGAGGGGCGGTCGACCCGCAGGTGGCAGAAGAGATGGCACGGGGTGTACGGCGGCTCCTCGGAGCTGATTACGCAATAGCCACTACGGGAGTAGCGGGTCCCGAACCGCAGGACGGCAAGGCGGTCGGCACGGTATACGTAGCGGTGGTCGGACCGGAGGGTTCCACAGCCGTTCGTCCCGCCGTCACCGGCGATCGGGACGGGATTCGCAAGGGCACGGTGGACGCGGTGCTCGGCCTGCTGCGCGACACGCTCCGTGGCGCACCGGGCGCCCGCCCCGACCAAGGGAGGGGATCAGTGGAGGAGCAGGGGGACAGCGGATGATTGCAGCCCTGAGTGAACACGACTTCGCTCCCCGCACGCTCGAGGCCGAAGGCGGTACGGTGGGGCAGAGACATTGCGCGACAACGGTCCGAGGAGGGAGCCACCGATGATCCTGCTTCGTCGCCTGTTGGGTGACGTGCTGCGTCGGCAGCGCCAGCGCCAGGGCCGTACCCTGCGTGAGGTGTCGGCTTCGGCTCGGGTGTCGTTGGGGTACCTGTCAGAGGTGGAGCGCGGGCAGAAGGAGGCGTCCTCCGAGTTGCTCTCCGCGATCTGCGACGCACTCGACGTGCGGATGTCCGAGGTGATGCGCGAGGTCAGCGATGACCTGTCGCTGGCGGAGCTGGCCCAGGGAGAGTCGGTGCGCCCGGTGCTGGTCGAGCCGGTCACGGTGCCGGAGGAGCGGGTGGGAAGCCTGGACTCCTCCGCCCAGGCGGTGGACGTGGTAGCCGCCTAGGCTCCAGCCGGCGGCCTCGGGCCAGGTCGTTGTCCGCGGCTTCGGCTCCTCGCATTCGGCACCCGGTGCCACCCTGGGCGGGCGGATCTCCAGTTCCCCGGACGTGGTGTGCCCCGGCGGAAGGCCCGTGTCCTGGGTGCGCCGGTCGGGGTGCCCACAGGCGCCGCGGATGCGAGACGCCCGTGCCGGGGGCAGGGTGGAGCCATGACCGAAGGCGTGTACCCCGCTATGGCCCCGATCATCGTCCTGGGTGTCAATGCCGCTGACCCACCCTTCCGCATCGTGGAGATCAAGGGCGAGGTGGTGGGCAAGGCGTTCGACCTGCGGGACGTCCTGGAGTTCGCTCGCCGCGCCGGGCTCGAGGACCTCGATCTGGACGATCCCAAGATGGTCACCTGGGTCGGTGGGGACCGGTACACCTGGCACGCCTGACCGAACCCACCACGAGGTGGTCCCTCAGTACGTGGAGGGCGGTGTGGGGGTGCGGCGGGTCGGTGCCGGAGCCGGGCCGTCCTGGCAGACCAAGCACCAGAAGGTGATCCGGGCCTGACCGGGCGGACCCTGTTCGGCACCGACGACCGTGGTGCCGCAACGCCGGCAGGGGCGCCCCGCCTGCCCGTAGACCCAGTGGCGGCGGCCGGGGCGGGTGTCCCCGGTGGTGACGTGACCGACGCGGTTCTTGTTCGCCTCCAGGGTCCGCTTGGCCAACGCGACCAGGCGTTCCGGCTCCGGGACGTCGGCCACCGGCGTCCAGGGCGTGATCCCCCGGAGAAAGCACAGCTCCGACTTGTAGACGTTGCCGATGCCGGCCAGGACCCGCTGGTCGAGCAGGGCCTCTCCGACCGGGCGACCGGGGTCGGCGACGAGCCGGCGCACCGCCTCGGCCGCGTCCCAGTCCGCGCCGAGGAGGTCCGGGCCGAGGTGACCGACCACCCGGTGTTCCTCCGAGGTGGGCAGCAGGTCCAGGACCGGAAGCCGGTAGCCGATGGCGACCCGCCGCACGTTGCCCAGGACGGCCCGCACCTGCCAACCCGGGCCGCCGCGCCAGCGTTCCCCGGCCGCCTGGACCCGCCAGGACCCGTCCATCCGCAGGTGGCTGTGGAGGGTGACCCGGCCGTCCACGCGGATCAGCAGGTGCTTGCCACGGGACAACACCTGGGTCACCCGCCGGCCGGTCAGGTCCACGGTGGCCAGCGCGGGGGTGCGCAGGTCGGCCGTGGTCAGCTCCCGTTCGGCCAGGGCCTCGCGAAGCCGCTGGGCGGTCAGCCAGATGGTGTCGCCCTCAGGCATGTCCTCTCCTCACCGGGCGCCCGTCAGGGCCCCGAACCGTCGGTGGGTGGCGGGCACGGGCCGACCGCGTGTCCGCACGGGCCCGGCGGGGCGCCGCAGGCTCAGGCCCGCAACAGCAGCCCCCTGGGGGTGGCGTGGAACCCCGCGGCTTCCAGGGCCCGACCCACTGCTGAGCCCAGGGCGGGCTCACCGTTGGCCCGTTCCACGGTGATCCTGCCGAGGGCCCCCTCCCGGACGGCGAGGGCCAGGGCGTCAGCCGCGCTCTGGAGCCGCTCGGGATCGGCCTGCCAGCAGATCAACGACTTGCCGCCCCGCTCCACGTACAGGGCGAGCTCGCCGTCGGTGAGCACCACCAGCGCCCCCGCCTTGCGCCCCGGTTTGTGGCCGTGGTGGGGCGGGTCGGGCCAGGGCAGGGCGGCGCCGTAGGCGTTGGCGGGGTCCGCGGCGGCCAGCACCACGGCACCGGGCCGCTTCCCGCGGTCCTCGGCGCCGTTCCTCTCCCGCGCGGTGTGCACCGCACGCAGCCGGTCCACCGCGCCGTCCGTGGCGAACTGGGCCGCTCCCAGGGACTCCACCACATAGCCGCGCCTGGCCCGTCCGGCCTCCTCGAACGCCGACAGCACCCGGTACGCCGCGGAGAACCCGCCGTGCACCCCCTCCGCCGCGACCGCGCCCCTGGTGACCACGCCGTGCCGGTCCAGCAGGGCCTGGGCGACGGCGTGCGCCCGGTGTGTGGAGTCGGTGACCCGGCCGGGGAGCAGGGACCAGCGGCCCGCGGTGGTCGGCGGCCCGGCCCGCGAAGCCGCGCTCCGGGCCGCCAGCAGCGGGCCGCCACCGACCCGCGGCAGGCCGTACCGGCCGCGGGGCACCGCGCGTGGTGCCCGGTGCGCGGTTGCCCCCGCCGTCCGCCCGGACCCCATCAGGGCACGCAGCGGGGCGAGGGTGTCGTTGGTCAGGTGTCCCGCCCAGGCCAGCTCCCACAGGGCCGCGGCCAGGGTGGCGTCGTCCACGTCCAAGCCGCTGGCGCCGACCCGGTCGGCGAGCTGGCGGAAGAACATCCCGTAGCCGCCGGCCAGCGCCTGGAGGACCGCCCGGTGCACCTCGGAGAGCTCCACCGGCTGTGGCTCGGGCAGCAACAGCGGCGCCGTGTCCGCCAGGTACAGCGCGACCCAGCCGTCCTTGCCCGGGGCCGCCCCGGCGCCGGCCCACACCACCTCGCCGGACGCGGTCAGCTCGTCCAGCATCGACGGCTGGTAGCCCGACACCCGGGAGGGCAGTACCAGGCGCTCCAGGGCCGAGGCCGGCACGGGAGCGCCCTGGAGCTGCTCCACGACCCGCAGCAGCCCGTCCACTCCGCGCAGGCCGTGCGCACCCAGGTGTTGCCACTGGGGCAGGAACGCGGCCAGGGCGCCCGGCGGGACCGGCTCCACCTCGCGCCGCAGCGCCGCGAGGGACCTCCGGCGCAGCCTGCGCAGCACCTCGGCGTCGCACCAGTCCTGGCCGGTGCCGCCGGGCCGCAACGCGCCGTGCACCAGCCGCCCGCCCGCGGCGAGCCGCTGGAGCGCCCCGGTGACCACGGCGGTGCCGAGCCCGAAACGGGCCGCCGCCTGGTCCGCGGTGAACGGGCCGTGTGTCCGGGCGTACCTGGCCAGCAGGTCACCCAGCGGGTCAGCGACCGGCTCGGTGAACGCCTCCGGCACCCCGACGGGCAGTGCGGTGCCCAGGGCGTCCCTGAGGCGGCCGGCGTCCTCGATCGCCGCCCACCGGTCCTCGCCCGCCACCCGCACGGTGATCAGCCGCCGGGCCGCGGCCAGCTCCGCCGGCCAGGACCGCTCACCGCCTCTCTCCTCGACCTCCGCGGTGGTCAGCGGGCCGAGCAGCCGCAGCAGGTCGGCCACTCCTTCGGCGTCCCGGACCCGGCGGTCGTCGGTGAGCCGTTGGAGCTCGCGCTCCAGCTCCTCCAGCGCCTCGGGATCGAGCAGCTCGCGCAGCTCGGCCTGCCCCAGCAGCTCGCCCAGGAGGCGGGAGTCCAGCGAGAGCGCGGCGGCCCGGCGCTCCGCCAGCGGCGAGTCGCCCTCGTACAGGAACTGCGCCACGTACCCGAAGAGGAGCGAGCGGGCGAACGGGGAGGGCTCCGGGGTGGTCACCTCGACCAGCCGCACGCGACGCGCCTGGACGTCCCGCATCAGCTCGACCAGGCCGGGTACGTCGAACACGTCCTGCAGGCACTCGCGGACCGCCTCGAGGACGATCGGGAACGAACCGAACTCCGACGCCACCTGGAGGAGCTGGGCGGCTCGCTGCCGTTGCTGCCACAGCGGGGTGCGCCGGCCCGGGCTGCGCCGGGGCAACAGCAGCGCCCTCGCCGCGCACTCCCGGAACCGGGAGGCGAACAACGCCGAACCGCCCACCTGGTCGGTGACGATCCGCTCGATCTCGTCCGCGTCGAACGTGACGGTGTCCGCGCCGACCGGGACGCCTTCGGGGGCGTCGCTGCTGGGGTGCGCGACCCCGGAGACCGGGGGCGGGGCGTCCAGCAGGTCCAGGCTGAGCATGTCCGCGTCGGGCAGCCGCAGCACGATCCCGTCGTCCGCGTGCATCACCTGGGCGTCGAACCCGTAGCGTTCGGTCAGTCTGGCGCCGAGCGCCAGCGCCCACGGGGCGTGCACCTGGGCACCGAACGGCGAGTGCACCACCACCCGCCAGTCACCCAGGTCGTCGCGGAAGCGTTCCACCACGATCGTCCGGTCGTCCGGGACGTGTCCGCATGCCTGCCGTTGCTCGGCGAGGTAGGCCTGGAGGTTCTCCGCCGCCCAGTCGTCGAGGCCGGCGGCGCGCAGCCGCTCTGCGGCCCGCTCCGGGGTGAGCCGGCCGACCTCCCGCAGGAACCCGCCGATCGCCCGCCCCAGCTCCAGGGGCCGGCCGAGCTGGTCCCCCTTCCAGAACGGCAGCCGGCCGGGGACGCCCGCGGCGGGGCTGACCAACACCCGGTCCCGGGTGATGTCCTCGATCCGCCAGGAGGTGGTGCCCAGGGTGAACACGTCCCCGACCCGGGACTCGTACACCATCTCCTCGTCGAGCTCGCCGACACGGCCCCCGCCCTTCTTCGGGTCGGCGCCGACCAGGAACACCCCGAACAGACCGCGGTCGGGGATGGTGCCGCCGGAGGTCACCGCGAGGCGCTGCGCCCCGGGGCGCCCGGTCACCGTGCCGGCCACCCGGTCCCACACCAGGCGCGGGCGGAGCTCGGCGAACGCGTCCGAGGGGTACCGGCCCGCGAGCATGTCGAGCACCGCCTCGTACGCCGACTGCGGCAGTGACGTGAACGGCGCCGCCCGCCGCACCAGGGTCAGCAGCTCCTCCACGTCCCAGGTGTCCAGCGCGGTCATCGCGACGATCTGCTGGGCGAGCACGTCCAGGGGGTTGCTCGGCACCCGCAGTGCCTCGATCCCGCCGGAACGCATCCGCTCGGTGACCACGGCGGCCTGCACCAGATCGCCCCGGTACTTGGGGAACACCACGCCGGAGGAGACCGCGCCCACCTGGTGGCCGGCCCTGCCCACCCGTTGCAGCCCGGAAGCCACCGAAGGCGGCGACTCCACCTGGACCACCAGGTCGACCGCGCCCATGTCGATGCCCAGCTCGAGGCTCGAGGTGGCCACCACGGCGGGGAGCCGCCCGGCCTTCAGGTCCTCCTCGACCAGGGCGCGCTGTTCCTTGGAGACGGAGCCGTGGTGGGCGCGGGCGAGCACCGCGGGAGCGCCCCTGGCGGCCCCGGACCCGGCCATGATCTGCGCCGGGGAGCCCGGCTCGGGCAGCGGCTCCCCGGTGGCGCGCTCGTGGCCGATCTCGTTGAGCCGGTTGCACAGGCGCTCGGCGAGGCGGCGGGAGTTGGCGAAGACGATGGTCGAACGGTGCTCCCGCACCAGGTCCGCGATGCGCTCCTCGACGTGGGGCCAGATCGACGCCTGCCGTTCCGGGCCCGCCGCGGGGCCGCTGTGCTCGGTCACGGGGGAGCCGCCGAGCTCGCCCATGTCCTCCACCGGGACCACCACGGAGAGGTCGAACGTCTTGTTGGACGGCGGCTGGACCACCGTCACCTTCCGCTGCGGCGACAGGAACCGCGCCACCTCGTCCACCGGCCGGACCGTCGCGGACAGACCGATCCGCCGCGCCGGGCGTTCGAGGTGGTGGTCCAGGCGCTCCAGGGTGAGCGCCAGGTGCGCCCCGCGCTTGGTGCCCGCCACCGCGTGCACCTCGTCCAGGATCACCGTCTCCACGCCGCCGAGCACGTCCCTGGCGGCGGAGGTGAGCATCAGGTAGAGCGACTCCGGAGTCGTGATCAGGATGTCCGGGGGCCGGGTGACCAGGGCGCGCCGCTCCGCGGCCGGGGTGTCTCCGGAGCGGATGCCCACCCGGACCTCGGGCTCGGGCAGCCCGAGCCGGACCGCCTCCTGGCGCAGACCGGTGAGCGGGCTGCGCAGGTTGCGCTCC
Organism: Wenjunlia vitaminophila DSM 41686; assembly: GCF_000380165.1. Lineage (GTDB taxonomy): Bacteria > Actinomycetota > Actinomycetes > Streptomycetales > Streptomycetaceae > Wenjunlia > Wenjunlia vitaminophila. Next base: position 95,476 of record NZ_KB904654.1, on the reverse strand, counting down.
ACGTCCACGGCGAGGGCCTTCAACGGGGACACGTACAGCACCCGGCAGCGCTTGCGCGCCTCGGCCGGCGGCGGGGTGAAAGCCAGCCGGTCCAGGGCGGCGAGGAAGGCGGCCAGCGTCTTGCCGGACCCGGTGGGCGCGACCACCAGCACGTCGAGGCCCGCGCCGAGCGCCTCCCAGGCCCCCGCCTGCGCGGCCGTGGGCGCGCGGAAGGCCCCCGTGAACCACGCACGGGTGGCGGGGGAGAACGCGGCCAGCGCGGCCTTCGCCGACTGGTCCGCGCCCGGCGAACGCGGGTGCGACATTCCTCCATCCTGCCTCGCCCCACTGACAGACGGCCGACCGGTGGCCCCGACCGGTGGGGGGCCGCAGGGTGGCGGGGGACCGGGTGGCTGCGGGTGACGTCTCCCGGGACGTGCGGGCGACGCGTCTGCTTAATACCACCACTTATTAGGACATGCGAATAAAGTTCCCGTGGTGATCGCAGGCATGGGCGTGCGGCGCGACGGAGTGGAGGTGCCGTGCACCGAGGACGGACGGCCCTGTCGTGGTTGCCGACCGGTTCGGCGCTTGGCCGGTTCTGCCTGGTGCTGGTCTGCCTCGGTGCCGCAGTCCTCGCTTCCGCCCCGGTGCCCCGCCCCGACTTCCTCAGCTACCTGGTCGTGGCTGACCGGGCGAGTCCCGCCGGCGCCGCGGACGCGGCCGGCGCGGTGCGCTCCGCGGGGGGTGTCCTCGGCGCCGTCCACCGGTCGATCGGGGTCGCGGTCGGCTACGCGACCGACCCGGGTTTCGCCGACAGGGTCCGCGCCGCGCCCGGGGTGCGGGCCGCCGGGGCCACCCGCACCGCGCCGCTGCCGGTTCCGCCGGCGCCGCCCCGGAGGCCTCCGGGGGCGGCCGGGGCGGGGGACGGTCACCGCGCCTTCGGGGACGGGGGGGACGCGCCCCCGGGCTCAGCGGGAGCCGGTCCGCCCCGGACCGCTGCTCCGGGCGCCGCGGCGGGGCCCGGCGTCCCGTGGCGCGCCGGCGTGCGGCCGGCGCGGGAGGTGGAACCGCCTCTGGTCCCCGACCCGGGTGAGCGCCCCACCTGGAACCTGGCCATGATCGGTGCGGGGCACGGCCACCGGGGCCCGCCGCCGGGCCTGGCGAGGACCGTCGTCGCCGTCATGGACTCCGGGGTGGACGACACCCACCCGGACCTGCGGGCCGCGGTGGACCCGGAACGTTCCGTGTCCTGCGCCAGTGGCCGCCCCGACACCACCCCGGGGGCCTGGCGCCCCGTGCCCGAGGTGCTCGACAGCGGTCACGGCACCCACATCGCCGGAACCATCGCCGCCGCCAGGGACGGTCGGGGGATCGCCGGGGTCGCGCCCGGGGCGCGCATCGCCGCCGTGCGCCTGCTGGGCCCCGTGGGCCAGTACTACCCGGAGAACATCGTCTGCGGTCTTCTCTGGGCCGCTGACCACGGAGCCCGGGTGATCAACAACAGTTACTTCGCGGACCCGTGGAAGTACCACTGTCCGAGTGACCCGGACCAGGCGGCGGTCATCGCCGCGGTGGCCCGCGCCGTCGGCTACGCGCAACGGCGCGGGGCCCTGGTGGTCGCCTCCGCGGGCAACGACGGCCAGGACCTGCGGGCCGTCCGGATCGACCGGCGCAGCCCCAACGACCGGGTGGGCGGACCCCGTCCGGCCCGTCACCTCGGGGCCGACTGCATCCGGCTGCCCAGCCAACTGCCGGGTGTGCTCGCGGTGCGCGCGCTGGACCGGACGGGATCGGTGACCGTGTACTCCAACTACGGCGCCTCGGGTGCCTCGCTCGCCGCCCCGGGAGGCGACCCCGGCGCGGGACCGGACGGACAGATCATCTCGACCTGGCCCGGTGGTGGCTACGCCGCGCTGTCCGGGACGTCCATGGCGGCGGCCCACGTCAGCGGGGCCGCGGCCCTCGCCGCGGCACGCCACCCCGGGGCGACCCCGAAGGAACTCCTCTCCCTGCTCCGCGCGGGGCCGGAGAGCGGTGGGTCCCCGTCCGGCCAGCGCATCCTCGCCGTGGTCGGGTGACGGGCCGGGCGATACTGGTGGGCATGAGGTTGACGGAGTTCTGGCGGCGGATGCGCGAACAGTTCGGGGAGGCGTACGCCGAGTCGTTCGCGTCCGACTACGTGATGTCCGAACTCGGTGGGCGCACCGTGCGCGAGGCCCTGGACGCCGGCTGGGAGGCCAAGGACGTGTGGCGCGCGGTCTGTGATGCCATGAACCTGCCGAAGTCGAGCCGCTGATCCGGGTGGTTGCCGGGGCGACGGCTCGTTCGGCCGGGGCGGTGAGGACCGGGCCTGCCGCGGATCTCCGCGATGCGAACCCACCGGGCGTGGGGCCGTCGCGCGTGGGGGCCCGTCCCGCGTGCTGCTCGCCGGGGCGCCGCTCGGACAGGTAATCGAACATGCATTCACCTAGGATGGGTGTCCGGAGAGTTATCCACAGGCGGTGTCCGGACCGGGCGCGTTGTCGGTGGGACCGGCTAGCGTCGGGGACGTGAAGCGCTCAACACAGACCACCAGGGTGGAACCGATGGCAGGAACCGACCGCGAGAAGGCGTTGGACGCCGCCCTCGCGCAGATTGAACGGCAGTTCGGCAAGGGTGCCGTCATGCGCCTAGGCGACGGGGCGCGCGAGTCGGTGGAGGTCATCCCGACCGGGTCCACCGCTTTGGACGTCGCCCTGGGGATCGGCGGCCTGCCCCGGGGGCGGGTCGTGGAGATCTACGGCCCGGAGTCCTCCGGCAAGACGACAATGACCCTGCACGCGGTGGCCAACGCCCAGCGGCTCGGCGGCGCCGTCGCCTTCGTGGACGCCGAGCACGCCCTCGACCCCGAGTACGCCAGGAAGCTCGGCGTTGACACCGACTCACTGATCATCTCCCAGCCGGACACGGGTGAGCAGGCGCTCGAGATCACCGACATGCTGGTCCGCTCCGGCGCGCTCGACCTCATCGTCATCGACTCGGTGGCCGCACTGGTCCCCCGGGCCGAGATCGAGGGTGAGATGGGTGACTCCCACGTGGGCCTCCAGGCCCGCCTCATGAGCCAGGCCCTCCGCAAGATCGCCGGTGCGCTCAACCAGTCCAAGACCACCGCCATCTTCATCAACCAGCTCCGGGAGAAGATCGGCGTCATGTTCGGCTCCCCCGAGACCACCACCGGTGGTCGGGCGCTGAAGTTCTACGCGTCGGTACGGATGGACATCCGGCGGATCGAGACCCTGAAGGACGGCACCGAGGCGGTCGGCAACCGCACCCGCGTGAAGGTCGTCAAGAACAAGCTGGCCCCGCCGTTCAAGCAGGCGGAGTTCGACATCCTCTTCGGTCAGGGGATCAGCCGCGAGGGCGGCCTGATCGACATGGGCGTGGAGCACGGCTTCATCCGCAAGTCCGGCGCCTGGTACACCTACGAGGGCGACCAGCTCGGCCAGGGCAAGGAGAACGCGCGGAACTTCCTGCGGGACAACCCCGGCCTCGCCGACGAGATCGAAAGGAAGATCAAGGAGAAGCTGGGCATCGGCCCCAAGCCCGCCGCGACCGAAGGCCCGGCCCCCGAGGCGCCCGCCGCCGACAAGTCAGACAAGGGCGACAAGGCCGTCGGCAAGGCCACCGCAACCCCCGCGGTGAAGGCCGTCGCCGCGGCCCCCAAGACCCCCAGGGCGGCCAAGGCGACTGCGGCGACCACGTCGACCACGGCGGTCAAGGGCTGAGGCGCCGATGGTGGCCGAGGAGGACGAGGTCCTCGGGGCCGCCCGGCACCCCGAGGACTCCCAGGACGGGGAGCGGCCACGGGGCAGGCGCCGCAGGGGGCGACGGCCCACGGAGCGCGCCCGAACCCCCGGCGGAGGCACCGCCCCGCGGCCGACGGACCCCGAGGAGGCGGCTCGGGCGCTGTGTCTGCGCCTGCTCACCGGTACGCCGCGGACCCGCAAGCAGCTCGCGGACGCCCTGCGGCGCGCGGAGACGCCGGACGAGGTCGCCGACCGTGTGCTGGCACGGTTCGAGGACGTCGGCCTCATCGACGACGAGCTCTTCGCCAACGCCTGGGTGGACTCGCGGCACCACGGCCGGGGCCTTGCCCGGCGGGCCCTGGCCCAGGAGCTGCGCCGGCGCGGTATCGACGAGACGCTGGTGGCGGAGGCCGTCGCCAGGGTTGACTTCGACCAGGAGGAGGCGACCGCCCGGGAGCTGGTTGAACGCAAGCTGCGGGCCACCCGTGGCCTGGACCGGGACCGCCGCATCCGCAGGCTCGCCGGGATGCTGGCCCGCAAGGGATACCCGGAGGGGCTCGCGCTGCGCGTGGTCCGGCGGGCCCTGGAGGAGGAGGGAGAGGACCCGGAAGTGCTGGAGGCCTACCTCCCCGACTGACCTGCCCGCCGGCACGCCCCCAATGAAATCCCGCCCGTGGACCGCGGGGCACCTCGAGGGGCGCCCCCTCCCTCGGACGCCGCCTTACCGGCAGGCCGGGCCCGGCCGGGCATTGGCCTCCCCCGGAACCCACGTCCCTGGGGGAAGGCGCCTCCCGGGACGGGCAGCGGAGGATCCGGCCACCAGGTGCCGCGGTCACCTGAGGTTCGCCGGCGGCTCGGGCGCGGTTGCTGACCGGCTGTGCGGGACGCTGTCGCCCCCGGAAGGTCAGGCGCTGGTGGGCAGGGAGGGCTCGGCGTCGGCCGTTCCGCCCTCGTCGTCGAGGAGCAGCTCGGTGTAGGCGAGGAGCTCCGCGGGGCGGCAGCCGTGCATCACGGCTCCGAGGTGCCCGTCCGGGCGCACCAACAGCACGGTGTGCGGGGGAGAGCCCGGATAGGACTCGGTGACCAAGAGCTCGGCGGCGACCGGAAGCGCCTCCGTGGCCTCGGTCAGCGCCGGCATCAGCCCGGCGGAGAGCCAGTGCCGGCTTTCCCAGACGGCCGTCCCGGGGGCCACCAGCACCACCAGCAGCCCGCGGCCGAGCTCGGAGCGGAGCCGGGTGCGGCCCCCGTCCATGCTGATCACCGGTACGTCCTCCACCTGACCGCCGACCGGAGTGGCGCAGGCGCCGGAGGGAGCCGCGGCCGACGACTTCGTCACCGGCCCCAGGACGGAGGGGGACAACACCGAGCGCCGGTACTCCGCGGGGGCGCCCAGCACTCCCGTTCCCACCTGGGCGTCGGCCAGCAGCGCCGCGTGCCTGCGGGTCGGCCCGGTGAGCAGCGAGCGGCGCACCGAGCGCAGCGCTCCCGACGACCGGAGCTGCGGCAGCGCCTGGTCCACCGCGCGCAGCCGGGCGCCGACGGCCGCGCGGCGCTCCTGCTGGTAGCTGTCGAGCAGGGCCCGGGAGGCCCGGTGGTGCCAGGCGACGGCGATCTTCCAGGCGAGGTTGTCCGCGTCGTGCAGCCCCTCGGCGACGGACTGCACACCGAGCGCGCCGAGCTGGTGGGCCGCGTCTCCGGCGAGGAAGACCCGGCCCACCCGCCAGCGCTTGGCCAGCCGCTGGTGCACCCGGTACTCGGCGGAGGCCAGCAGGTCGTACTCGGGTACGGTGCCGCACCAGCCCGTCAGGGTCGAGCGGATGCGGGCCACCAGGGCGTCGGAGGTGAGCGCCGGATCGGCCGGCGTGGCCTGGCGGGGCAGGGGTGGCAGACGCCAGTCGAGTCGCCAGCACCCGTGCGGCAGCGGGCGGGCGGTCACCTCGCTCTCCCCCGGCCACGGCGGGTCCCAGTGCAGCAGCGCCTCGCCGGAGAACGGCAGCTCGGCCCGGAGGACGGCGACCGCGTACCGGTCCACCGTGGTGCGCCCGGGAAATCCCACCTGAAGCAGCTTGCGTACGGTGGACCGTGGGCCGTCGCAGCCCACCAGGAAGCTGCCGCGCCACCACGCCGTGCTGCTGCCGGTGGTGTGCGCGCTCACACCCTGCCCGTCCTGCTCGAGCGCGTCCAGCCGGCAGTCAGCGACCAGCCGTACCAGCCCGCTGCGGGACGCGGCCGCGGCCAGTGAGCCCAACAGGTGGTGCTGGGCCAGGTGGAGCGGTGACGCCGGGCCGGAGACAGACGGTGGGGACGATCGGTCGTCGCGTGCCTGGTGGCCCGCCGCGGGTGCGGCGGGGGACGGCCCCTGGATCCCGGGGGCCCCGGCGGCGGTCCGGTCCCGCCGGGGCACCGGGGGCCGTTCCCGCGGGAGGCGGCCCCCCGGTGGGGTCTCCGACGTCGCCGCGGGCAACGCGGCGGTGGGTCGGGACTCGATGGACCGGGGCGCCCCGGACGCGCGGGATGTCCGGGACGGCGACGACGCCGAGGACGGGGCGGGGGTGAAGTCCACCCGTACCAGCTCCTGCCGTCGTCGCAGGGTGCGCCAGGCGGTCCAGCCGGCGGCTTCGGTGAGCGCGTCCGCACAGCCCATCCGGGCCACCATGGCCGCGGTGTCGGCCCGGAGCACCACCGTGCGCGGGTCGCTCCAGCCGTTGGGCCCGTGGGGAGCGGCGGCCAGCCCCTGGGTCTGGTCGATGACGACGCTGGGGACCTCGTGCCGGGCGAGGGCGAGGGCGAGGGCGAGGCCGACCGGCCCTCCCCCGACCACGATCACCGGGTCCACGCGACCGCCCTCGGACGCGGGATGACTGTGGCGGGCGCGGTGACCCGCCCGTTCCGCTCGGTGGGGCGACTGCCAGCCCGGCCATCGATCACAAGGCGTATGCAACCCACTGCGACCCGCCGAGTCAAGCGGGGCCGGCGCACACCGGTACGCCCGGCACACGGCCGAGCGCCCCACCGGTTGGTGCAGGTCGGTGGGGCGCTCGGAGGAGTGGTCAGCTCTGCGGGCGGTTCACCGACCGCTCTTTGACGCGCCCGTCGTGGACCCCGGGTCGGTGGGCTGGCCCTCCGCGCTGTGCGACGGGTCCACCATCACCGTGGCGGCGGTGGCCGGCAGCCCTGCCGGGGCGCCCTTGGCGCTGCGCCTGGTGCGCCGTTCGATCAGCGTGGCCAGCGAGGACAGCGCCAGGCACATCAGGATGTAGATCGACCCGAAGATGATGACCATCGGGATGAACGCGTACACGCCATCCACCGGGGGGGTCTGCTGCGCGAACGACTTACCGACGAACAGCAGCTCCTGGTACAGGATGATGGAGCCGAGCGAGGTGTCCTTCAGCGTGACCACGAGCTGGCTGATGATCGACGGCAGCATCGACCGCACGGCCTGCGGGATCAGTACGGTCACCATGACCTGCGTCTTGCGCATCCCCAGGGCGTAGGCGGCCTCGCCCTGGCCCTTGGGCACCGCGTTGATGCCGGCACGGAAGATCTCCGCCTGCACCGAGCCGTTGTACAGGGTCAGGCCGAACACCACGGCCCACATCGGGTCGTTGGGGAAGAACGCCGCCCAGAGCAGGAAGATCATGATCAGCAGCGGCATGGCGCGGAAGAACTCCACCACCACCGTCGCCGACCAGCGGATCGCCCGGTGGTCCGAGAGCCGGCCCGCGGCCAGGACCGCGCCCAGCACCAGCGACAGCACCGCCGCTATCCCGAACGCCTTCAGGGTGGCGACCAGGCCGTCCAGGATGCGCTCCTGGGTGGCGGTGTACTGGTAGTCGTCCCACAACCCGCCCTGGAACTGGCCGGTCTCGTCGAACCGGTAGATCACGAAGACGATCAGACCCACCAGCAGCAACGTGGACGCCACGTTGTAGATCCGGTTGCGTGCGCGGGCCTTGGGGCCGGGCACGTCGTACAGCACACTGGCACTGCTCATCGGGCCACCGCCAGCCGGTTCTCCAGCAGCCGGAACAGGCCGCTGATCGTGAAGGTGATGATCAGGTAGCACAACGCGATCCAGAAGAAGATCACGTAGATGTTGTAGCCGGCGTCCATGTTGAGCGTCTTCTGTACCGAGCCCAGCTCGGTGACATTGAACCCGGAGGCGATCGCCGAGTTCTTGGTCAGCGCGATCAGCAGGCTGCCCACCGGCGGGATGGCGGTCCGGACGGCCTGTGGCAACACGATCTGCCCCAGCGTCTGGGTGAACGTCATACCGACGCTCCGGGCCGCCTCGGCCTGGCCCACCGGGACCGTGTTGATGCCCGACCTGACGGCCTCACAGATGAACGCCGAGGTGTAGCAGCCCAGGGCCAGGATCGCCAACCAGTCCTCGTCCCAGCCCCTGAGTCCCAGCGCCGGCAGCCCCAGGGTCACCACGAAGAACAGCAGAACCAGCGGGGTGTTGCGCAGCAGCGTCACCCAGGTCACGCCGAAGACCCGCAGCGCGGGGACCGGGGAGACCCGGAACCCTGCAATGATCGTGCCCAACACCAGGGCGAGCAGCGAGGCGAGCGCCGTCAGCCTGACGGTGCCGACGAATCCTTCGCGGAACATCGCGAAGTTGTCCACCAGTACGTTCAAGTCAAGTCTCCGTCAGGTCGCATGGCCTGTGGCTCGGGTCCCGTCCGCCGCCGGGCCCGGCCCGGTGTGCTCACCGGTGCCGGTCCGCCGGGTTCGCGGTCACGGGCGGACGTGTCCGCCCGTGACCGCGGCGGCGCGGCGAGGGGCCTCCGTCGCGCGGCCCTGATCAGTAGCGGTCGACCGCCGGCGGCTCCGGGGCCGCGGCGCCGGACTGGCCGAGGGTGGCGTCGTAGGCGGCCTTCCAGTCGCCGCTCTTCACGTGGGCCTCGATGGCGTTGTTCACCGCGTCGCGCAGCGCGTCGTCGCCCTTCTTCAGACCCACGCCGTAGGGCTCCTCGGAGAAGGTCTTGCCCACGACCCGCAACTGGTCGGGGTTCTGCGCCGCGTAACCCTTGAGGATGGTGTCGTCGGTGGTGACCGCGTCCACGGTGCCGTTGGTCAGCTCCTGCACACAGAGCTGGTAGCCCTGCTGTGCCTTGGCCTCCTTGACTCCGTACTGCTTCTCCTTGATGCGCTTCAGCGGGGTGGAGCCGGTGGCGGAGCAGACCTTCTTGCCCTTGAGGTCGTCGGGGCCCTTGATGTCGCTGTCCTTCTTCACCAGCAGGTCCTGACCTGCGATGTAGTACGGACCGGCGAAGTCCACCTGCTTCTTGCGCTCGTCGTTGATCGTGTAGGTGCCGACGTACAGGTCGACGCCACCGCTGGCGATCTGCGTCTCCCGGGACTCGGAGGGCACCGTCTTCCACTCGATCTGCTTCTCGGAGAAGCCCAGGTCGGCAGCGATCATCTTGGCGATCTCGATGTCGAACCCGGTGCGCTCACCGGTGGTCGGGTTCTCGAACCCCAGGTTGGGCTGGTCGGCCTTGGTCCCGATGGTGATCTTCTTGCCCTTGATCCGGTCGAACGTGGGCGAGCCGGTGATCTTGGGGTCCTTGTTGACCGTGTAGGCAGGGGTCTTCGGCGCGTCACTGCTGCCGGGGTTGGCGTTGTCCTTGGGCTTGTCGTCCGGGCTCCCGTCCTTCCCGCACGCGGCTGCGGCGAAGAGGCTGAGAGCCGCACAGGCGACGACGGCGGTCTTGCGGAGTTTCATGACACTTCCTTCGGTCTGCTGCCTTGGTGGGCGGGGCGGAGCGTGGAGCGGCGGGCCGGGTCGCCGGAGCGGGGCCGGTGCGCGGCACGGCCCCGGTCGGCGGACGACGCGTCAGTGGTGCAGGATCTTGGACAGGAAATCCTTGGCCCGGTCGCTCTTGGGCGCGGTGAAGAACTGCTCGGGTGTGGCCTGCTCGACGATCCGCCCGTCGGCCATGAACAGCACGCGGTTGGCGGCCGAGCGGGCGAAGCCCATCTCGTGGGTCACCACGACCATCGTCATGCCGTCCCGGGCGAGCTGCTGCATGACCTCGAGGACCTCGTTGATCATCTCGGGGTCGAGGGCCGAGGTGGGCTCGTCGAAGAGCATCACCTTGGGGTCCATGGCCAGGGCCCGGGCGATGGCGACGCGCTGCTGCTGGCCGCCGGAGAGCTGGGCGGGGTACTTGTCGGCCTGATTGCCCACGCCGACCCGGTCCAGGAGCTGGCGTGCCTTCTCCTCCGCCTCCCGCCTGGGCACCTTGCGGACCTTGACCTGGCCGAGCGCCACGTTCTGGAGCACGGTCTTGTGCGCGAAGAGGTTGAAGGACTGGAACACCATGCCCACCTCGGCGCGGAGGCGCGCCAGGTCGCGGCCCTCGGCCGGCAGCGGCTTGCCGTCGATGCGGATGACCCCGCTGTCTATGGTCTCCAGTCGGTTGATGGTGCGGCACAACGTCGACTTGCCCGACCCGGAGGGACCGATGACGACGACCACCTCGCCGCGGGCGATGGTCAGGTCGATGTCCTGGAGCACGTGGAGGGGGCCGAAGTGCTTGTTCACGTTCTCCAGCACGACCAGGGCGTCCGCGGCCGGGGCGGAGTCCTTGTCCTTCGTCACGACAACCTCGGTCATGGGCGACATGCTCCTCAAGGGCCTGGTAGAGCACCGGCCTTGGCTCGGCGGCGCGCGTCTTCGTTGGCGAAGACCTTATGAGGAGCGGCAACGACCGTCAGTAGATCTGAGCTGAAGTTGAGCATAACGATCTGGCCACCTCAGTGGGGTGGCCTGGCGATCACACCCGTCCTGGTGTAAATGCCGAACTCCAGCCTTGTTCACCCTTAGGGATGAGAAGTGCGCGTACCGGCTCGGTAACGGTCCGCGAGGGCCCCTTGAGAGGGCTTGACGCCCGCCTTCTGGATCAGCCTGACTTTCTGCACGGAACAGTGCAGGTCGGTCGAGGAAGGAGGAAAACTGGTATGCGCTTGCTCCTGGTCGAGGACGACAACCACGTCGCCGCCGCGCTCTGCGCTGTCCTCGGCAAGCACGGATTCGACGTGGACCACGCCCGCAGCGGGGCGGAGGCCCTGCATGCCCTCCTCCCCGACGGCGGCGAGCCCCACCGGGTGATCCTGCTCGACCTCGGCCTGCCCGACCAGGACGGGTTCGAACTGTGCGGCCGGATCCGCCGGCGCTCCACCATCCCCGTGATCATGGTGACGGCCAGGGCGGACGTCCGCTCCCGCATCCACGGGCTCAACCTCGGGGCCGACGACTACATCGTCAAGCCCTACGACACCGGGGAACTGCTGGCCCGCATCCACGCCGTCAGCCGCAGGACCGATCCGGTCAACGAGCCCGTCGGCGCCGGAGTCGCGCAGCTCATCCGGCTCGGCCAGATCACCGTGGACCTGGCCACCCGGCGGGTGTCGGTGGCGGGGGACCCGGTGACGCTCACCCGCAAGGAGTTCGATCTGCTGGCGCTGCTCGCCCAGCGGCCGGGGGTGGTGTTCCGCAGGGAACAGATCATCAGCCGGGTCTGGAGCACCAACTGGGAGGGCACGGGACGCACCCTAGAGGTGCACATGGCCTCGCTGCGGGCCAAGCTGCGCCTGCCTGCACTGATCGAGACGGTGCGGGGCGTGGGTTACCGTCTGGTCGCGCCCCGGGACTGAGTGTCGTTGCGTACCCGTCTGCTGGCCATCCTGCTCTCCCTCATGGCGTGCGTCCTGCTCGCCCTGGGAGTGCCGTTGGCGATCAGCCAGGCCCGGGCGGAGCAGCAGCGGGTGGTGGTGGACCGCATCGACGACACGGCCAGGTTCGCCGCCCTCGCCCAGTTCGGCAACGAGACCCCGGCCCGGGCCGGGGCGCCCGCAGTGCTCGGTGGGCCCAGGCGGCTGGACATCCTGGAGTCCGAACTCGACCGCTACCACGAGCTCTACGGAATCCGAGCCGGGGTGTTCTACCGGGCACGGGACCCGGTGGCCTCGGCGCCGACCGGCTGGACGGTGCCGGCGGACCCCGAGGCGGAGCGGGCCTTCGAGGAGGCGCTGGACGGCCGGCGCAGTCACGACCCGGCGCAGGTGTGGCCCTGGGAGGACGACCGTCTGGTCGTCGCCTCGCCGGTGGTGTTGGACGGGGACGTGGTGGCTGTGGTCCTCACCGACTCACCGACCGACGCCATGCGGGAACGGACCGAGAACGCCTGGCTGCTGATCGGACTTGGCGAACTCGCGGCGATGCTGGTCGCCGTCCTGCTCGCGGTGCGGCTCACCAGGTGGGTGCTGCGTCCGGTCCGCGTCCTTGACCGGGTGACCCACGACATCGCCACCGGCCGGCTGGCCTCCCGGGTCGCCGCTGCCAGCGGCCCGGAGGAGCTGCGCCGCCTCGGCCGGTCCTTCAACGAGATGGCCGACCACGTCGAGACGGTGCTGGACCAGCAGCGCGCCTTCGTCGCCGACGCCTCCCACCAACTGCGCAACCCCCTGTCCGCGCTGCTGCTGCGGATCGAGGCACTGGGCCTGGAGCTTCCGTCGGGGCACGAGGCCGAACTGGACGGGGTCCGCCAGGAGGGCAAGCGGCTGGCGCGGGTCCTCGACGACCTGCTGGGCCTGGCCCTGGCCGAGCACAGCCGTCCCGACCTGCGTCTGTCCGACGTCGCCTCGCTCGCCGCGGAGCGGGTGGAGTCCTGGCAGCCGGTCGCCGACCGGGACGGGGTGGCACTGTGCTACTGCGGTCCCGCGGCGGCCACCGGATGGGTCGATCCGGTGGCACTGTCCAGCGCGCTGGACGTGGTGGTGGACAACGCCCTGAAGTTCACCCCCCGGGACAGCGAGGTCCGGGTGCGGGTCGCCCGCGGCCAGGGCACCGTCACCATCACCGTCACCGACCAGGGGCCCGGCCTGACCGCGGAGGAGCTGCAACGGGTCGGCGACCGGTTCTGGCGCAGCAGCCGGCACCAGAACGTCGCCGGTTCCGGCCTCGGTCTGTCCATCGCCCGGGCCCTGCTGACCTCCGGCGGCGGCTCCCTCACCTTCGGCGCCAACGAGCCGCGGGGCCTGGCCGTCACCGTGACGGTTCCCCGTTCCGCCCCGTCGCCCTGAGCGTCGGCGCCCGCCCCGCGGACCGGGACCCGCCGCCGGCCGAGGACCCGGTCCCGGCCGCGGCGGCTGCGCCGACCGGTGCGCCGGTGTTCAGCCGCCGCACCACGCAGAACGCGATCAGGCATCCCGGCGCCCCGAGCGCCCCGAACCCGATCACCGCGGGGAGCAGGCCGGCCCGGCTGGCGGCCGCGCCGACACCCAGCACCGGGACGGACAGCGCCAGGTACCCGATGACGTAGGCCGCGGACAGCACCTCGGCCCTGACCCCTGGCGGGGTGACCGCCGCGAGGTCGGTCAGCGCCCCGGCGAAGCCGAGCCCCTGCCCCACGCCCGCCGCCACAGCGGCCACCAGCAGCAGGGGCAGACTGCCGAGGTGGGCGGCGACGGCGAGCCCCGTGAGCCCCACCGGCATGACGGCGAGTCCGGTGAGCTGGCCCCGGCCCGCGGCCATGCGCTTCGCCCAGGGCTGGGTGAGCGCGGACGCGGTCAGCATCAGGGCCACGATCGCGCCGCCCAGCGCCGTCCCGGAGCCGCCGTCCAGTTCCCGTGTCACCGAGGGGATCAGCGCGAGGAACAGGCCCAGCAGGCTCCAGGAGAACACGGTGGTGACGGCGACGCCGGTGAACGTCCGGCGGGCTCTCCTCGGGATCGTCGGGCGCCGCGGACGCCAGGAGGTGCGTTCCCCGCTCACGCCCGGCGGCCAGGGCAGCAGCAGGGTGGGCAGCAGCAGCACCAGGTTGACCAGGAACGGGTAGACCAGGGGCGCGGGGGAGGCCGCGGCCACCAGGCCCGACATCAGGGGACCCCCCGCGCTGCCCAGCGAGATGGCCAACGACGCCAGGGAGACGGCGCTGCCCCGTCCCACCCGTCGGGGACGCCCCGTGCGGGGTTCGGGCCCCGCACCTCCGGCACCGGTGCGCGCCCCGCCAGTGGCCCGTGCCGACTGCTCGCCGTCGGCCAGCGCGGCGGTGGCGGCCCCCGTCACCAGACCGGCGGCGGCGCCCTGGAGCAGTCGTCCCGCGTACAGGGCGACGGGGGTGACCGCGGACGCGAACAGTCCGGAGGCGAGTGCGGACAGCGCCAGTCCGCAGCCCGCCACCCGGCGTCGCCCCCAGACGTCGGAGCTGCCCCCGCAGAGCAGCATCGTGGGGATGACCGCCGTCACGTACACCGCGAACAGCGAGGTGACCGCCAGCGGGGAGAGGTGGTAGGTGCGGGCGTACTCGGCGTAGAGCGCGGTGGGCACGCTGGACGCGGCGCAGATCACCGCGATGGTGTAGGCGGGCCCGAGCAGGTGGTGCCGGCGGGGGGCCACGCCGGTCAGAGCCGCGCGCAGATCTCGTCGAGTTGGCGTTGTTCGGCCGCCTCCTGCTCGTCCACCCCGCCGAGCATGTAACCGCCGAACTTCATGTGGCCGCGCTGCCGGCCCAGCGCGATCACGCCCCGGCCCACCTCGGCGATGGCGGCCTCGACGTCCGCCAGGGTCACCTCGGTGTTCTCCCGGACGTACAGCTCGGTGAGCCGTCGGGCCGGGATGATCTCGCCGTGCGAGGCCCGCACCTCGGGGTGGGACTGGAAGCTCTCCCAGTACATGCGGGAGCCGGGAATCACCCCGGGGGCCGCGACGGAGATGGTGGTGACGGAGTCACGGTACGTCTCGGCCAGTGACAGCCAGTTGTCCACCTCGGCGCGCAGCATGGCCAGTGTGGTGCCGGGCAGCCCCAGGATGCCGGAGATGTACAGCTTGTAGTCGAGTTGCTGGGCCAGTTCGAGCGCCTCGAAGACCCGGTCGGGCCCCTTGTTGATGCCCTTGGAGTCACCCTTGAGCAGCTTGGGGTCGAACGCCTCGAGCCCCACGTTCCAGGTCCGGACGAACCCCTTGCACAGCTCCGCGGACTGGAGGAACTCGAAGACGAGGCCGTAGGCGAGCATGAAGCGGTGCCCGTTCAGCACCGGCGACGCCGCACAGCGCTCCGCGAGGTCGTCGAGGTAGCTGCTGGCACCGGACCACTGGTCCCGGGAGAACCCCAGGGTGGAGTCACCGGCGGCGTAGACGTTAGCTCCCAGTTCGCCCACCACCGTCTCCAGCACCGGCACCACGGTGTCCACCTCGGCGGTCTTCGGGGTCAGGCCCTGGATCGAGCAGTGCTTGCACCGGCGGCCGGGTCGCCGCCCCCAGGTGCACCCGCCGTCGAGGGGGAGGGTGACCATGCGTTTGAGCGCGTAGTGCTCGGCGTACCAGACGTCGAACGCCCTGTCGTAGTACTGCTCGAGCTGGTCCTCGATCAGTTGGTAGTCCGGCAGCATCCGCCGGTCGAGGGGCCAGGTCGGCGCCGGCTGGTTGACCACCCGCCCGTCCCGCAGGTACGCGAGCGAGGGCACCCGCTCCCACGCGAGCTGTCCGCGCAGGGCGTGGAGCAGTCCCAGCATGGTGAACGGTCCGTTGTTGCCGGTGCTGACGAAGTCCACCAGGCGGCGCCCGTAGTGTCCGGTGAGGACCTCCCGGTGCAGGATTCCGGCGTGGTCGTTGCCGAAGACCACCACCGCCGCGGGATTCGCCCGCTTGATCTCGGCGGCCACGATGAACGCCCACAGTGCGGTGGAGGTGTAGACGGTCAACGCCGCCACGTCCGGCGGGTTCTCGTGGATCGCGGCGCGGACCTCCTGCCAGGGGAGGTGGCTCAGGTCGAGGTAGCGCCAGTCCAGTTCGGGGAGGTACTTCTGCTGGTAGGTGATCATCTCGACGAGACCGGCGTGCGGGTACACCGTTCCCTCGTTGGCGTACCGTTCCTGTCCCTCCACCCCGTCGATGAGCGCCCCACCACCGGAGTGCCCGCCGCGGTGGGCCGAGGTCAGTGGTAACGCGAAGTACCACACCGAGCGGATCGTGGACCGGGTTCCCGGTTGCCCCGCGAGGGGGTACTGCCACTGGTAGCGCGTGTCCGTACCGACGACTTCCTCGACCGGCTGCAGACCCATGTCCATGGTTTCCTCCGAGGCAGGGAGCGGCTGGAACCGTGCGGGGGAGGAGCGGCAGAGCAGAATTCGATCACGACAGTGAGGCCTGGGTCTGGCAGGTACAAGTCATAAATTGGACAGGTGGCGGCATGGGGCGCAAAGGGGGTCCACCGCGCCGGGGTCGACACCGGGGCACCGATGCCGGGCAACCGCCGTCCACCCACCCGGACGACAGGGGCGCGGGACCCGCCGGCAGGTCCTGTCCTGCCGGCGTCCGACGACGCGGCCTACTGGCCTTCGTCGCACTCCTTCAACGTGGGCGTACGCGGTATCACCCGCTCGGGGAACAGCGGCTCGAGGTGTTCGCGGTAGAGCCGCGTCCAGTCACCGTCCGCGATCACCTGCGCCAGGGCGTCGCACACCGCGCTCTTCAGTGCCTCGTCGCCCTTGGCTATGCCGATGCCGTACTCCTCGGTGGAGAACTGGTCATCGAGGATCTTCAGCTCCTTGTCGTACTGGCTGCGGTACCCGGCCAGGATGATGTCGTCGGTGCTCACCGCGTCAACCGTCCCGGCCAGCAGGTCCTGGACGCACTTGCCGTACGAGCTGCGCATGGTGCGGATCGCCTTGGGCACGTACTCCTTGAGCCCCGCCACCGGCGTGGACTTGTCCACGGTGCAGACCTTCTTGCCGTCGAGGTCCTCCCGCCCGTCGATCTCCTCGGCGTCCTTGCGGACCAGGAAGTCCTGACCCGCGTAGTTGTACGGGCCGGCGAAGTCCACCTGCTCCTTGCGCTCCGGGGTGATGCTGTAACTGGCCACGATGAGGTCCACGTCCCCCTTGCGCAGGCGGTACTCCCGACTGGCGGTGTTCACCGTCTGGAACTGGATCTTCTCGAACCCCAGGTACTCGGCGACGGCCTTGGCGATCTCGATGTCGAAACCGCGGTAGGTCTCCTTCTCCTCGTTCACCACCTCGCTCAACCCCGGCTGGTCCGACTTGACGCCGATGGCGAGGTAGCCGCGTTTGCGGGCCTCGCGGTACGTGGCGGAGTCCTGGAGCGACGGGGTGTCCTCGGAGTCCCAGCCGTCCATGGCGTACCAGCCCACGCCCAGCAGCACCGCCAACGCCACCCCCCCGACGAGTGCGGAGCGCCGGGTGCGGCGCCGGCGGTCGGCCCCGTCGCCGTCCACGCCCCCGGAACGGGGCGGCCGCAACCGGGAGAACCGGCCGACGAGCCGCGTCGCGTTCCCCTGCTCCCCGGCGCCCCCAGCGGGTCCGTGGGGTCCGTCCGGGCCGTCGGCCCCCTGCCCGCCGCCGGCCCGGCCCGGCCCGTACGGCCCCTGGTGGGAGAGCCCGCCGTGGCTCGGCGTCTCCTGGGCGATGTGCTGGAGCAGTTCCTCGGCGCGGGCCGCGGTCATGCGCTGTTCCGGGTCCTTGACCAGAAGGCCCTCGATCAGCGGACGCAGGGGTCCGGCGTACTGCATCTCCGGCAGGGCCGACTCCCGCACCGCCTCCAGCACCTCGAAGGGCGTCGGGCCGCGGAACGGAGCCCGACCCTCCACCGTCTCGTACAGGGTGACCCCGAACGACCACAGGTCGGAGGCCGGTGTCGCGGAGCGCTGCTGGCCGCCCCAGGGTGTGGCCAGCTCCGGCGGCAGGTACTGCGGGGTGCCCACCGTCTCGTGACGTCTGGTCACCTGCGCCGCACCCTCGAAAGTGGCGATGCCGAAGTCCATCAGCACCGCCCGCGCGTCCTTGCGGAACAGCACGTTGTGCGGTTTGACGTCCCGGTGCAGCACCCCGGCGGCGTGTACCGCGCGGAGCCCGCGCAGCACCTGCAGCCCGATCCTGGCGGTGTCGCCCACCGGCAGCCGTTCGTGGTCCCGCAGCAGGTCCGCCAGGGAGCGGGGGTTGACCTGCTCCATCACGATCCACACCTGGCCGTCGGACTCGATCACGTCATGGACGGAGACCACGTGCTCATGGCCGATCCGGGCGATGGCCTGGGCCTCGCGGCGGGCCCGCTGTACCCACTGGGCCTGGGTTTCCGGGTCCATCGCGTTGCGGAAGAGCAGCTCCTTGATGGCCACCTGGCGGTTCAACCGGGTGTCCCTGGCCTCCCAGACCACCCCCATGCCCCCGCGGCCGAGCTCGCGTTGCAGCTCGTAGCGACGGTCCACGAGGGTGTGTGGGGCACCGGTGCCCTCCCCTCGTCGCGGTCCACTCCCAGGCGTCGGATCCCCGGTTCCCATTCCAGTGCCCCCTGCAAGAGTCGTCGGCGATCAGGTTAGGGGGCGGAACGTCAATGGAGCACGACATCGAGGATCCGTGCCCAGAGCACGGGCCGCGGGCACGGACAGCGTGCCGGTGGTCGACCGTGCGGTGAACGGCGGATCGCGGGGAGGGAGTGTCGTCGTGTGTGCGAGGCCCCCAGCCGTCCTACGGCTTAACCGAACGGTAGTAGCGTTCCGACCCTTCGTGCAGGGGAAGTGGCGCGGTGTATATGGCGGTGCGCAGGTCGAGTTGTTGGGCGGCGTGGACCTTGTTGCCGATCTCGTCCCGGTTGTCGATCACCGCGCGGGTCAGTCGCTCCATCAGCGCCGGGTCCGTCTGATCGGTGGTGACCAGCAGGTTCGGCACGGATATGGTCGAAACCACGGCGTCCCGCTGGACCATCTCCGGGTAGGCGTCGCGGGGGATCGTCGCCTGTCGGTAGTAGCTCCCGCCCTCGGGGCCGCCCTGCTCGCGCATCGCCTCCACCAGGTGTCCCAGTGGCACCAGACGCAACTCGAACTCCTCGCTGTACCGGGCGAGCCGTGCCGTGGGCAGCCCACCCGACCAGAAGAACGCGTCCAGCTCCCCCCGGCGCAGCGCGGTGGGGGCCGTGTCGATCCCCAGGTAGCGCGGGGAGACGTCCCGCTGCGGGTCGAGGCCCGCGGCGCGCAGCACACGCTCGCTGAGCAGACGCACCCCCGACTCGGCCTGCCCCACCCCGACGCGCCTGCCCCGCAGGTCGGCCACGGTGCGCACCGGCGAGTCCTTCTCGACCACCAACTGCACGTAGTCGTCGTACAGCCGCGCGCAGGCCCGCAGCCGTTCCCGACCCGGGCCGGTGTACGCGGCGACCGCGTCCGCCGCCGCCACGGTGAGGGTGGTCTTCCCGGTGGCGACCCGACGGACGTTCTCCACCGAGCCCTCGCTCGGCACCAGATCCACCCGCACCCCGGGCAGTTCCCGTTCGATGGGGGGCTTGAGCAGTTTCCCGTACAGGGCGTACACCCCGGTCCCCACTCCCGTGGAGAACGAGATCCGTCCCCGGGGGTAGGGAGCGTCGTCGGACGGCGCCAGCCCCCAGGTGAGCAACCCGGCGACGACGAGGACCACGGCAGTCCAGCGGACCCGGCGGGAACGCGCCAGCGCGCGTGGCCGCGGCCAGCGTCGCCCCGGTTCCTCGGTCAGCCCCATGCCCGGCATCCTAGGGCCTGCCCGAAAGGTCCCGCCTGGTCCTTGGTCGCCCGGTCCCTCCAAGGCCGGGCGCCCGCCCGGCCCGGCGCCACGGCGGCGGCGCCCGGGCCCCACCGCGTACCCTGTGCCGTGAGATGAGTGCCAGAACTTATGCGGTCCGCACCTACGGCTGCCAGATGAACGTCCACGACTCCGAACGCCTCTCCGGCCTTCTGGAGGACGCCGGTTACGTGCGCGCGTCCGTGGAGGACGAAGCGGACGTCGTGGTGTTCAACACCTGCGCGGTGCGGGAGAACGCCGACAACCGGCTCTACGGGAACCTGGGCCGGCTCGCCCCGATCAAGTCCGGCCGGCCGGGGATGCAGATCGCCGTCGGGGGCTGCCTGGCGCAGAAGGACCGGGACACCATCGTCCGGCGGGCCCCCTGGGTCGACGTGGTGTTCGGCACCCACAACATCGGGCACCTGCCGACGCTCCTGGAGCGGGCCAGGGTCAGCGACGAGGCGCAGGTGGAGATCCTGGAGGCGCTGGAGACCTTCCCCTCCACGCTGCCCACCCGCCGTGAGTCGGCGTACGCGGCCTGGGTGGCCATCTCGGTGGGGTGCAACAACACCTGCACCTTCTGCATCGTCCCCGCGCTGCGGGGCAAGGAGAAGGACCGCCGCCCGGGCGACATCCTCGCCGAGGTGCAGGCGCTGGTCGCCGAGGGCGTCATCGAGGTCACGCTGCTGGGGCAGAACGTCAACGCCTACGGTTCCGACATCGGCGACCGCGAGGCGTTCTCCAAGCTGCTGCGGGCCTGCGGCCGGGTCCAGGGCCTGGAACGGGTCCGTTTCACCTCCCCGCACCCGAGGGACTTCACCGACGACGTGATCGCCGCCATGGCCGAGACCCCGAACGTCATGCACCAACTGCACATGCCGTTGCAGTCGGGGTCGGACCGGGTGCTGAGGGAGATGCGCCGCTCCTACCGGCAGGACCGCTACCTGGGGATCATCGAGAAGGTGCGGGCCGCCATGCCGGACGCGGCCATCTCCACCGACATCATCGTCGGCTTCCCCGGTGAGACCGAGGAGGACTTCGAGCAGACCCTGCACGTGGTCCGCGAGGCGCGGTTCGCGCAGGCCTTCACGTTCCAGTACTCCAAGCGCCCGGGCACCCCCGCCGCCACGATGGACGGGCAGGTGCCCAAGGAGGTCGTGCAGGAGCGGTACGAACGGCTGGTGGCGACGCAGGAGGAGATCTCCTGGGAGGAGAACAAGAAGCAGGTCGGCCGCACGGTCGAGGTGCTGGTCGCCGAGGGCGAGGGCCGCAAGGACGACGCCAGGGACCGGCTCTCCGGGCGGGCCCCGGACAACCGGCTGGTGCACTTCTCCCGGCCCGACGACACCGGCGCGGGCCCCGGTGCGCCCAGGCCCGGGGACATGGTCACCGTGGAGATCACCTACGCCGCCCCGCACCACCTGTTGGCCGAGGGGCCGGTCCTGGCCGTGCGCCGCACCCCGGCGGGCGACGCGTGGCAGCGCCGCACCGGTTCCCCGTCCGCGCCCCGGGGCGTCCTGCTGGGCCTGCCCACCGTGGGCGCGCCGGCCGCCCCTCCGGCCGCCGGGCCGGGCTGCGGCCCCTGCGGGGAGTGAGGGCCACCGATGCTGGTCGCCGCCGCCGTCTGCCCAGCCACGCCGTTGCTCGTGCCCGAGGTGGCGTCCGGGGCCGCCGGGGAACTCGCCGGGCTCCGTGCCGCCTGCGGGCGGGCGTTGACCGGCCTCGCCGCGGCCCGGCCGGACCGCCTGCTGGTCGTCGGCCCGGCGGAGCCGGACGAACGCGGACCGCACGCCCAGGGCGCCGTGGGATCGTTCCGCCCCTTCGGGGTCGACCTGACGGTGCGGCTCGGCGAGCCGGCCGAGGGGACCGTGGCAGAGCCCGCCGGGGGAGCCCGCCGGCTTCCGTACGCGCTCGCGGTCGCCGCCTGGTTGCTGGGTCAGCGGGGCGGGTGGGCCGGTCCCTGCGAGGGCCTCGGCGTGGGTGAGCCGCTCGCCCCCTCCGAGTGCCTGCGGGTGGGCCGGGAGCTCGCCGCGCCCCCCGGACGGCTGGCGCTGCTGGTGATGGGTGACGGCAGTGCCTGCAGGGAGCCGGGTTCGCCCCGGGCCGAGGACGCCCGCGCGGTGGCGTTCGACGAGCGGGTCGCCGCCGCGCTGGCCGCGGCGGACGTCGAGGCGCTCGCCGGGATCGACGCGGAACTCGCCGCGGAGTTGCAGGTAGCCGGCAGGGCGCCCTGGCAGGTGCTGGCGGGTGCCGCGGCGGACGCGCGGCTCACCGGACGCCTGTTGTGCCAGGACGCGCCGTACGGGGTGGGTTACTTCGTGGCGTTGTGGAGCTGACCTCTCGGCCCTCCCGACGGCCCCGCGCGGGAACGGGCTGACTGCGCCGGGGTGTGCGCGGCGATCGCGGAACCTCGGCTCCGCAACCGCCGTGCACACCCCGGCGGCCAGAAAAAGCGGGCGAATCGCTCTTTTCTCCACATCCTACGCCGGTCCCGCCCCGGACGCCCTCCGGGGGGCCCGCCTGGCAGGACCGCTGATTTGTCAGACTGGGGGCGTGAGCAGCAACCTCCCCCGTGTGATCGCGGTCGTCGGCCCGACGGCCGCCGGCAAGTCCGACCTGGCCGTGGCGCTCGCCCGGAGGCTGGGAGGAGAGGTGATCAACGCGGACTCCATGCAGCTCTACCGCGGCATGGACATCGGGACGGCCAAACTCACCGAGGAGGAGCGGCAGGGCGTGCCGCACCACCTGCTGGACATCTGGGACGTCACCGAGACCGCCAGCGTCGCGGAGTACCAGCGCCTCGCCCGGCAGGAGATCGACCGGTTGCGGGCGACCGGGCGGACCCCGGTGCTCGTGGGGGGCTCCGGGCTGTACGTGCGCGGGGCCATCGACGCGCTGGAGTTCCCCGGCACCGACCCCGACGTGCGGGCCCGTCTCGAGGCCGAACTGGCCGAGTGCGGATCCGGGGCACTCCACTCCCGCCTGGCCGGACTCGACCCCGAGGCGGCGGGCGCGATCCTGCCAAGCAACGGCCGCCGGGTGGTGCGGGCCCTGGAGGTGATCGAGATCACCGGCCGGCCCTTCACCGCCACCATGCCGGGGCACAGCGCCGTGTACGACGCCGTCCAGATCGGGGTGGACGTGCCCCGCCCGGAACTTGACCGGCGCATCGCGTCGCGAGTGGACCGGATGTGGCAGGCCGGTCTGGTGGACGAGGTGCGGGGCCTGGTGCGCCTCGGGCTCCGCCGCGGGCGTTCCCGCACCGCCTCCAGGGCGCTCGGCTACCAACAGGTCCTGGCCCACCTGGCCGGGGAGTGCGACGAGGAGGGGGCCCGCACGGAGACCGTTCGGGCGACCAAACGGTTCGCCCGCCGACAGGACTCCTGGTTCCGCCGGGACCCGCGGGTGCACTGGTTGTCGGCCCGGGGCGAGGCGCTCCACGAGCGGGCTCTCGACCTGGTCGAACACGCGGTCACAGCCTGATCACGTGATGGCTACGGGACGTTCCCCCGGGGGTGCGTGTCATCGCCGGCATGCCATCATCGACGCGGCGGAACGGCCCCTACGAGTTCCCCGATCGAGCGACGCATGTCGAGGCTGGAGGGCGCGTGGCGATGGAGGCCAGCCCTCGGAACAGTACCTACGGGGACGAGCCGGACCGGGCCCCCGACGAGCTGTCCGCCGTCAACCCGACCGCAGCCGAAGGCCTGGCCGAAGGCGTCATGGTGTCGGGCGTCGTGGAGATTCCCGGAGTGGCACCGGACGACGTCATGGCTGCCGCGGACGTCCCGGACGTCCACGAACTCCGCCCCGAGCGGCGCCTGCGGATCTGGGAGGCGGCGCCCATCGGTGCCGTGGCGGTGCTGGGCTCGTTGATGTTCGCGTTCCCGCTGGCGTTCGGCGACGGGGGCCGGGTGGTCGCCATGCTCGGGCTGCTGCTGTGCGCTTGTTCCGCCGGCTCGGGGATCATGGTGGCCCGCCGGCTCCGCCACACCTGGCCCGGGATGCCCGAGCGCGGCTCGGACAGCCGGCCCGACTGGCGGTACGTCGCCGCCTACCTGGCCCTCGGGGTGCTCCTCGGGGTCCTCACCATCTGGCGGGTGTCCCGGCTTCAGTAGCCCCCGCGCACCGGCACGGACGGGCCGGGGCCGGTGCGAAACGTATCCTTGAACCGTGAGCGACCAAGCACCACCTCCCGCGCCGATCCCCTTCCTCAAGGGACACGGCACCGAGAACGACTTCGTCATCGTCCCGGACCCCGACGGGCTGCTCGAGCTGTCCGCGGGGACGGTGGCCCTGCTGTGTGACCGCAGGGCGGGCGTCGGCGGGGACGGACTGCTGCGGGCGGTGCGTTGCGCCGCACACCCCGAGGCCGCCGGCATGGCCGCCGAGGCCGAGTGGTTCATGGACTACCGCAACGCCGACGGCAGCGTGGCCGAGATGTGTGGCAACGGCATCCGGGTCTTCGCCCGCCACCTCGCCGAGGCGGGCCTCGTCCCGGCGGGTGACCTGGCCGTGGCCACCAGGGCCGGGGTCAAGCACGTGCACCTGGCCAAGGCGGAGCCGGACGGGACGCCCGGGGAGATCACCGTGGACATGGGGCCCGCGGTGCTCCCGGAGAGCGACGGCATCGAGGTCGCCGTCGCCGGGCACCGCTGGCCGGCCCGGAAGGTGGACATGGGGAACCCCCACGCGGTCGCCTTCGTCGACGACCTCGCGCACGCCGGCGACCTGCTGACCCCGCCCCGGGTCACCCCCGCGACGGCCTTTCCCGCCGGGGTGAACGTGGAGTTCGTGACCGAGGTCGGCGTCCGTCAGGTGGCCATGCGGGTGCACGAGCGCGGATCCGGCGAGACCCGCTCCTGCGGGACGGGTGCCTGCGCGGTGATGGTCGCCGCGGCGCGCCGGGACGGGCTCGACCCCCGGGCCACCGGCCGTCCGGTCACCTACACCGTGACACTGCCCGGGGGCCGACTGGTGATCACCGAGCGGGTGGACGGCGGGGTGGAGATGACCGGTCCCGCGGTGATCGTCGCCCGCGGTGAGATCGACCCCGGCTGGTTGTCCGGGCGGCTGGCCCGGGGGCGTTGACGGGGCGGGCCTGCTGGACGGTGAGTCAGGCGCCGGGTCCGGTGCCACTCCCGGCCCTGGCGTCCGCGTTCGGATTCCCCGTCAGTCTCCTTGCCCGCGTTGGCCATCGCCTGATGGGGTGATGTGGCTCACTCCCACCGAGAGGCGGCTCGCGCCGCATGGTGGGGTCGGTAGCATCAAGCACCGACGGTGGCCGCCCATCGCCGGTGATCGCATGCCGGAGGAGCCCATGGGCGTCATCGACCGCAATCCCGCGCAAGCGTCGGACTCACCCACCCCGCCCTCGTCGGTCACGCCGTCGGGCCCGCAGGGTGCTTCGGGTTCCGCACGGGAGCCCCACCGTGCTCCCCCCACCCGCTGGCGGGCCAGGAGCGTGGAGCTGCGCAGGCTGGGCCGCGCCGCCGTCCTGGGGTCGGGACGCCAGCCCAGGGTTCCGGACGCGTTGGAGCACATCGTCAAGGTGCACCGCGGTCACCACCCCAGGGCGGACCTCGAGGCGCTGCGCCGGGCCTACCTGCTGGCCGCCTCCTCGCACAGCGGTCAGATGCGCAAGAGCGGCGAACCGTACATCACCCACCCGCTCGCCGTGACCATGATCCTGGCCGGGCTCGGCGCGGAGACCACCACGCTGGTGGCGTCGCTCCTCCATGACACCGTCGAGGACACCGACGTGACGCTGGAGCAGGTGGGCGCGGAGTTCGGTGAGGAGGTCCGCTACCTGGTCGACGGGGTCACCAAGCTCGAGAAGGTGGACTACGGCGCGGCGGCCGAGCCGGAGACCTTCCGCAAGATGCTGGTGGCGACCGGCAACGACGTCCGGGTCATGGTGATCAAGCTCGCCGACCGGCTGCACAACATGCGGACGATCCGTCACATGAAGCCGGCGAGCCAGGTGCGGATCGCCAAGGTCACCCGCGAGGTGCTGATCCCCCTCGCCGAACGGCTGGGCGTCCAGGTGATCAAGACGGAGCTCGAGGACATCGTCTTCGCCACCCTGCACCCCCAGGAGTACTCCGCCACCCGGGAACTGATCGAGCGGCACGAGGCCGCGCCGCAGCCGCTCCACGCGGTCGCCGAGCGGGTGCGGCAGGTGCTGCGGGAGGCGAGGATCGACGGCGAGGTGACGATCCGGGCCCGGCACTGCCTGTCCGTGCACCGGTTCCGCCGCAAGCAGGGGGTGGCGCCCGGCGATCTCGGCCCCTTCGACTTCGCGCGGCTGCTGGTGGTCGTGGAGGAGGACGCCGACTGCTACGCGGTCCTGGGCGAGCTGCACACCTGCTTCACCCCCGTGATCGCCGAGTTCAAGGACTTCGTCGCCGCCCCCAAGTTCAACCTCTACCAGTCCCTGCACACAGCGGTCGCCACCCCGGAGGGCGGGATCGCCGAGGTGCTCGTCCGCACCAGACGCATGCACCGAGTGGCCGAGACCGGGGTCGTGGCGCTGGGCAACCCCCACTCCGCGGCCAACGACCCCGAGCAGCCGGCGGACGGCGAGCGCGGCGACCCCACCAGGCCCGGTTGGCTCTCCCGGCTCCTGCAGTGGCAGCGCGACGCCCCGGACACCGACACCTTCTGGTCCGCGCTGCGCGAGGAGCTCGCCGAGGACCGACAGATCGCGGTCTTCACCCCCGACGGCCGCACGGTCGAGCTGCCGGCCGGCGCCACCTGCGTGGACGCCGCCTACGCACTGGGGGAGCAGACGGGTCACCGGTGCATCGGCGCGCGCGTGAACGGCAGGCTGACCGCGCTGGCGACGGTCCTGCGCACCGGTGACGTCCTGCACCTGCTGGTCTCGTCCGACGAGTCCTCGGGGCCCTCCGCGGACTGGATGGACTACGCCCGCACCCCGGCCGCCCGGATCGCGATCAGCCGCTGGCTCCAGGCCCATCCGCAGGCCCCGGCCGAGCCGCCCGCTCCGGCGCGATCCGGGGAGCCCGGGCGTGCGAAGAGACGCAGACGCGCCCTGGTCGGCGGCCACGGCGACTACCGCGCCCCGGCGGTGTCCGTGGCGGTGCCGGGCCGGCCGGACGTACAGGTACGGCTCGCCCGCTGCTGCACCCCGGTTCCCCCGGATGCCGTGACCGGCTTCGTGACCAGGGGCGGGACCGTGGCGGTGCACCGGACCGAGTGCGCGGCGGTGCAGGGCATGCGGGCCAGCGGGCGGGCCCCCGTCGCCCTGGACTGGGCGCACGGCGCGGGCTCCGGGCTCCGGGTCACCGTGCGGGCCGAGGCGCTGGGCCGGCCCCGGCTGCTGGCCGACCTCACCGAGGCCATCGCGGCGGCGGGGGTGGCCATCGTCTCCGCGGCCGTCGAGCCGCCCAAGGAGCTGCGGGTCCGGCACACCTACACCGTGGAGCTGCCCGCGGCGGACGCCCTGCAGCCGTTGATGCGGGCCATGCGGGACGTTCCCGGGGTGTACGACGTCTACCGGGTGCGGCGCAGCTCCCGGGCGGTGAACGCAGAGGAACGGGGCTGAGGACGGCGTCCCGGGCCTGTCCGGGCGCGCCGCGCCGTCGGAAAACTGCGTGACGTGACCCCCGGCGCGTGCGACGATCGTCCGGACGACACGGTGCCGCGGGCGGCCCGGGGCCGAGGGGTTCCGCGGGCGCTCACGGGGAATCTTTCCCAGCAGTGCGGCGTTGTGCCCATCGATGGGTTCTCCATCCTTCCTCCGTCTCCCAGCCAAAGGACACAATGACCTCGGTTCTTTACCCAAGCCACCCCAACAGCGGCGACAAGGGCGCGGCGGCCGGGAAGCGCGGCGGCCGACTCCCGGAAGACCTCCGTGCGGAGGCGTTGATGGACGACGAGTTCAGCCACGCCGACGAATGGGACGGCGAGCAGTTCGACCGCACCGACCGGGCGGCCCTGCGTCGGGTGGTGGGCCTGTCCACCGAGCTCGAGGACGTCACCGAGGTCGAGTACCGGCAGCTCCGTCTGGAGCGGGTGGTGCTCGTCGGCGTGTGGACCTCGGGCACCGTCGAGGATGCCGAGAACTCCCTCGCGGAGCTGGCGGCGCTCGCCGAGACCGCGGGCTCCCTGGTGCTCGACGGCGTCATCCAGCGCCGCGACAAGCCCGACCCGGCGACCTACATCGGCTCCGGCAAGGCCCAGGAGCTGCGGGACATCGTGGAGGCCACCGGCGCGGACACCGTGGTGTGCGACGGCGAGCTGACCCCGGGCCAGCTCATCCACCTCGAGGACGTCGTCAAGGTCAAGGTCGTGGACCGGACCGCGTTGATCCTGGACATCTTCGCCCAGCACGCCAAGTCGCGCGAGGGCAAGGCCCAGGTCTCGCTGGCCCAGATGCAGTACATGCTGCCGCGGCTGCGTGGCTGGGGTCAGTCACTGTCCCGGCAGATGGGTGGCGGTGGCTCCGGTTCCTCCGGAGGCGGCATGGCCACCCGCGGCCCCGGTGAGACCAAGATCGAGACTGATCGTCGCCGGATCAACCAGAAGATGGCCAGGCTCCGGCGGGAGATCGCGGCCATGAAGACGGGGCGTGACCTCAAGCGTCGCGAGCGCAGGCAGAACAGGGTGCCCTCGGTGGCCATCGCCGGGTACACCAACGCGGGGAAGTCCTCCCTGCTCAACCGGCTCACCGGCGCGGGCGTGCTGGTGGAGAACGCGCTGTTCGCCACCCTGGACCCGACCGTGCGCAGGGCGCAGACGCCCAGCGGGCGGGTCCACACCCTCGCCGACACCGTCGGATTCGTCCGGCACCTGCCGCACGACCTGGTGGAGGCGTTCCGCTCCACCATGGAGGAGGTCGCCGACGCCGACCTCATCCTCCACGTGGTGGACGGTGCGCACGCCGAGCCGGAGGCCCAGCTCGCCACCGTGCGTGAGGTGATCCGCGAGGTGGGCGCCTCCGAGGTGCCGGAGATCGTGGTGATCAACAAGGCTGACGCGGCCGACCCCGAGGTGCTGCGGCGGCTGCTGCGGCTCGAACCGCACGCGGTGGCCGTCTCCGCCAGGACCGGCGAGGGCATCGAGGAGCTCCGGGCCCGGGTGGACGCCGAGCTGCCCCGCCCGTCCACCGAGGTGGAGGCCCTGGTGCCGTTCACCCGCGGAGACCTGGTCTCGCGGCTGCACGTCGAGGGCGAGCTCCTGCTCGAGGAGCACACCGCGGACGGCACCCGGATCAGGGCCATGGTGGACGAACTGCTGGCCAGTGCCCTGGCCCCGTACGCGGTGGCCACCCAGCGGTAGCCCGGGCGGGAGCCGCCCCACGGCTGACGCACGCACACGGCGGCCCGGCCCCCTCAGGGGGCCGGGCCGCCGTGTGCCGTTCCGGGCCGCCTGGCGATCGGTGCCGGGCACGGTGTCCGCACCCCGGCACCGGTGCCTAGGGCCTGTCTGATAAATCCCGCCTGGGTCGTGACGCCTGGCACGCACGCTCGCTGCGTTGTCGGGATCGTCCATGTACGCCCAGTACGAGGACGACCCTCCGCCTTGCGATCGCACGCACCAGACGCCGCGACCCCCGCCCTCCGGGCGGACGGCGCTACTCATCAGACAGGCCCTAGCTGTCCGCGAACTTGTCGCTGATCTCCTGGTAGACGCCCTGGGCCACCTCGCCCAGGTACGGGCCGGCCAGCCAGGTGTTGTCGTTGGGGCCGATCGAGGTGTTGCTGACCAGTGCGGGCTTCCCGTCCTCGCCCAGGGTGACCCAGCCGCCACCGCTGGAACCGCCAGTCATGGTGCAGCCGATGCGGACCATGGTCGGCGCGGACTCGTCCAGCGACAGTTTGGTGCCGGTGTCGTCGCAGCGGTGCATGATCTGCCCGTCGAACGGGGGCGCCGCCGGGTACCCGTACGCGGTCACGCCCTTGCGCAGCGAGTCCCAGGGGGCGTCGAACCACACCGGGAGGGCGTTGCCCACCGTTTCCTCGAGGGACTTGTTGCTGCCGTTGACCGGCACCACCTTCAGCACCGCGTAGTCATAGGACGCCCCCGCGCCGCCGGTGCTTGCGCCCTGCTCGATCCACTGGTCCGAGGTCTGCACCCATTCCGCCCAGTAGGCGCCGTAAGGGGACAGGTCGTCCTCGGTGACCTCGTTGTTGATGGGGTCCTGCCCCTTGTTGTTGTACGCCGGGACGAACTGGATGTTGCGGTACCAGCCGCCCTCGGTGCCCCCGTGCACGCAGTGCCCCGCCGTCCACACCAGGTTGCTCTTGCCCGGGTGCGCCGGGTCCTTGATCACCGTTCCCGAGCACACCGCTGGACTGTCCGGCGTGTCGAAGAAGATCTTCCCGATGGGCGCGGCGTGGTCGGTGTACGGCGTCTCCACCCGCTGCGCCTCCACCGGGTCGGGTACCGGGTCGGTGGTGTCCTGACCGTCGCCGCCACCATCCTTGAGGTCGAACTCCATGTCGAGGGGCACCGCCTGCTGCATCCGGGCCGCGTCCCACAGGTCCTTCACCAAGGGGTTCTTGAACGCGTCCTGGGCGGCCTCCTTGGCCCAACCCTCCCAGTCGTCCCACCGCCAGTCCTTCAACTGGTCGAGCGTGGTGGGCAGTCCGTCAGGGAGCTTGAAGTCCTCCTTGGCGTCCTTGCTGGCGGAGGCGCCGCCACTGGTGTCAGAGCCGGCACTGTCGTCCTCCGGCCCGCAGGCGGTCGCCACCAGCAGCGCGGTGACCACGCCACAGACGGCTGCGAGTCGGCGTATCGATGACATCGGGTGAGATCCCCCTGGTTGAGACGTGCTGTTTCCCCCGGTGCGGAGGAACGAGCCTCCTAACTATGCCGGTGTCCCCGGGGACGGTGGTACGCGGGTGCACGGTTCCCGACGCGGAACGCTGCCCGGTTCGACACCCGTGATCGGACGTGGTGTCACTCGTTGGTCCCCGCGAACGGGGCGCGGAGCGTAACCTGACGTCCTGGCCTCGTCGCACCCCGTAGCGGGAAGTGAGTCACGCGCCGTCTCCCAAGTGGGGTCCCGTGCGGGGTGGTTCCACCACGCGGCACCGCACCGTCCCGCCAGGACCAGTACGGCAAGGAGCCCTTGAGGAGTGACCTGATGAACGCCACCCCCGACACCTCCGCCCTGACGCTGCCGGCACAGCGGCCCCGCGCCACGCCCCCACGGCCGGCTCCCCACGAGCCGTCAGGTCCCCTCCCCCCGTCGGGCGCCGGCGACCGGTCGGGCCCCGGTGAGCCGGCCGGTCGCACCGCCTCGACGGAAGCCCGGGGCGCGGTGCCCGACCCCCGCCTCCAGGTGGGCCGCCGGGACTGGTTGGCCCACCCCGACCCGCACACCGCCGCGGACGCGGCCACGGTGGAGAACCTGCTGCGCTGCTGGATCAGGGAGACCCACCCCGTCCAGCCCGGCGACGGCGTCCTTCGTGTGCCGCTGCCCACCAGCGGCACCGCCCTGCACGCCCGGATCCGCTACTGGTCGCCCACCGGCCACCACCGGTTCTCCCGGGTCCTGCTCGACGGGGGCGCCCCCGCCGACGCCGTCACCGTCGCGGCCCTGTTGACCCGCGAGGCCCTGGCCGGGAGCGGCGCCGCCCCCGCCGCCCGGCGGCACCGCCTCGACCTGGTGGCCAGGGTCGCCGACTCGGTGCGGCTCACCGCGAGGTTCCTCGAGGAACGCCGGGCCGAGCCCGCGGCGGCCGCCAGAACCCCGTTCCTCGACGCCGAGCAGGCGCTGGTCCTGGGCCACCCGCTGCACCCCACCCCCAAGAGCCGGGACGCGCTGGACGACACCGGGGTCCGCGCCTACTCCCCGGAGCTGCGCGGCTGTTTCCCGCTGCACTGGTTCGCGGTGGACCGCTCCGTCCTGGCAGCGGACTCGGCGTGGACCCGCCGGGGGCGGGTGGTTCCCGCCGAGCATCTCGCCGCGGAGCTCGCCGGCCCGTCGTTGCCCCTGCCCCCGGGCACCGTGCCGCTCCCGGTCCACCCCTGGCAGGCCGCACACCTGACCAGGCAGCCGCGGGTGCGGGCCCTGGTCGAGCGGGGCCTGCTGCACGACCTGGGCCCCGCAGGCGACCCGTGGTACCCCACCTCCTCGCTGCGCACCGTGCACCGTCCGGCCTCCGAGGTGATGCCCAAACTCTCCCTCGCCCTGCGGATCACCAACTCCCGTCGGGAGAACCTGCCCAAGGAGTTGTGCCGGGGACTCGAGGTGCACCGGCTGTTGCGGACCGGCCTGGCCCGGCAGTGGCACGCCGCGCACCCGGGGTTCGACGTCGTCCGCGACCCCGCCTGGCTCACGGTGGCCGATCCCGAGCCGGACCCGGGTTTCGCGGTGGTGCTGCGGAACAACCCGTTCCGGCCCGGGGAGGACGTCGTCTGCGTCGCCGGACTCACCGCGCCCCGCCCCTGGCCCGGTCGCCCCGCGACCGAGCTGCGCTCCCGGCTGGCGGTGCTGGTGAGCCGCCTGGCCGCGCGCACCCGACGCCCGGCCCCCGCGGTCGCCACGGAGTGGTTCCTGCGCTACCTCGACCGCGTCGTCCTGCCCGTGCTCTGGTTGGACGGGGAGGCCGGCGTCGCCCTGGAGGCCCACCAACAGAACACCCTGGTCCGCCTCGACCGCGACGGCTGGCCGGTGGGTGGTGCGTACCGGGACAACCAGGGCTACTACTACCGCGAGTCCCGCCGCGAGGACCTCCAGACCCGGCTCCCGGGCATCGGCACGGCCAGTGACACCTTCGTCGCCGACGCCGTCGCCGACGAGCGGTTCGCCTACTACCTGGGGATCAACAACGTCCTCGGCCTCATCGGCTCGTTCGGCGCGCAGCGGCTCGCCGACGAACGGGTCCTGCTGGCCGCCTTCCGCCGTTTCCTCACCGGCGCCGCGGCCGGCCGGTCCACCTTCCCCGCACGTCTGCTCGACTCACCCACCCTGCGCTGCAAGGCCAACCTGTTGACCAGGCTGCACGGCCTGGACGAACTCGTCGGCCCGGTGGACGGGCAGTCCGTCTACGTCACCGTGCCCAACCCGCTCGCCCGGGGCGCGGAGTGACCGGGGGGCAGCGGCGGCAGGGCTGTGGGACCGGCGTGCGGGTCCCGGGCCCCGGGACCGGCGACGCCGATCCGCTGGACGACGTCGCCTCCTGGGGGTCCGCCAGCACCCGCCGCGGAACGTTCACGCTGGTGCCGGTGGACCTCTCCCGCGACCTGGACCTGATCACCGGCTGGATGAACGACCCCGCCGTCGCCGCGTTCTGGGAGCTCGCCGGGCCCGCCGACGTCACACGCGCCCACCTCGCCGCCCAACTCGACGGCGACGGCCGCAGCGTGCCCTGCCTCGGGG
Source organism: Wenjunlia vitaminophila DSM 41686 (assembly GCF_000380165.1). Taxonomy (GTDB): domain Bacteria; phylum Actinomycetota; class Actinomycetes; order Streptomycetales; family Streptomycetaceae; genus Wenjunlia; species Wenjunlia vitaminophila. Next base: position 62,791 of record NZ_KB904654.1, on the reverse strand, counting down.
TGCTCGACGGCGTGCCGGGGAGCTACTGGGAGCTGTACCGGGCGGACCTCGACCCGTTGGCCGGCCACTATCCCGCCAGGCCGCACGACACCGGCGTGCACCTGCTGCTCGGACGGACCGCCGAGCGCGGCCGGGGGCTGGGCACGACGCTGCTGCGAGCGGTGGCCGACCTGGTGTTCGACCACCGCGCCCGGTGTGAGCGGGTGGTCGCGGAGCCGGCCGTGGAGAACACCCCGTCCGTCGCTGCCTTCCTCAACGCGGGCTTCCGCTACTCCCAGGAGATCGAACTCCCCGACAAACGGGCCGCTCTGATGCTGAGGGAACGGCCGCTGCGCCACCTGCTCGGGCCACCGCCCTGAGCCACCGCCGCCGAGCCCCGAGCACCGGTTCCACCCGTGAGTCCCGACACCGAGGAGACACCGTGCCGCTCTTCCGTCCCGACCACCTCACCGGAACGAACTGGCGCACCGCAGGGCGGGGGATGCTCGCCAAGGCCCTGGCCGAGTTCGCCTACGAGGAACTCCTCCACCCCCTCGCCAGGGACGGCGCCGCCGGGCCCGGCGGCGCCCGCGAGTACGAGGTCAGGCTGGAGTCCGGCGTGGAGTACCGGTTCCTGGCCCGCCGCGGTGCCTACGGGAGCTGGCGGGTGGCCCCGGACTCGGTGCGCCGCGACGGCCGACCAGCGGACGACCCGTTGACGTTCCTGCTGGACGCCCGCACCACCCTGGGCATCACCGACGACACCGCGGGACACCTGGTCCGCGAACTGTCCGCCACCCTCGTCGCGGACACCCGGCTCCTCGCCCAGGCGCCCACCGTGGCCCAACTCGCCCGCTACGAGTACGCCGACCTCGAGGGCCACCAGACCGGCCACCCGTGGATCGTGCCCAACAAGGGACGCCTGGGGTTCTCCGCCTCCGACGCCCACCACTGGGCGCCGGAAGCGCTGCGCCCCACCCGGCTGCCGTGGATCGCCGTGCACCGCGACATCGCCGAGTACCGCGGCGTGCCGGGGCTCGACGCCGACCGCCTCTACGCGCAGGAGCTGGCCCCCGCCACCCGGGAGGGCTTCGCCGCGGCCGTCCGCGACGTCGGCGGGGACCCGTCCCGCTACCTCTGGCTGCCGGTACACCCCTGGCAGTGGGACGAGACCCTGCTCCCACTGTTCGCCGCCGATGTCGCCGACTACCGGATCGTCCCCCTGCCGGAGGACCCGGACCTGCGCCTGCCCCAGCAGTCCGTGCGCACCTTCCTCAACGTCAGCCGGCGGCACCGCAGAACCGTCAAACTGCCGCTCTCCGTCCTCAACACCCTGGTCTGGCGCGGGCTGCCGACCGAGCGCACCCTGGCCGCCCCGGCCGTCACCTCCTGGGTGCTGGCGCTCCGCGACGCCGACCCGTTCCTGCGGGACGAGTGCCGGGTCGTGCTGCTGGGCGAGACCGCGTCGATCGCCGTCCGTCACCGGGCACTCGAGGACGTCCCCGGCGTTCCCTACCAGTACCGCGAACTGCTCGGCGCCATCTGGCGGGAGCCGGTGGACGTGCACCTCGAGCCGGGGGAGCGGGCCCGCACCCTGGCCGCCCTGCTCTACACCGACGGCGCCGGACGCTCCTTCGCCGCCGAACTGGTGGCCCGCTCGGGGCTCCCCGCGACGGAGTGGACACGCCGGCTGTTCCACGCCCTGCTGCCGCCGCTGCTGCGCTTCCTGTACCGCTACGGCCTGGTGTTCTCCCCCCACGGCGAGAACACCATCGTGGTGTTCGACGACCACGACGTGCCCGTCCGGCTCGCCGTCAAGGACTTCGTGGACGACGTCAACGTCAGCGCCGCACCCGTTCCCGAACTCACCGCCATGCCCGACGACGTGAGCGCGGTCCTGCTGCGCGAAGCACCGGAGTTCCTGCCGCAGTTCATCCACTCGGGCCTCTTCGTCGGCGTCTTCCGCTACCTCGCGCCGCTCCTGGCCGACCAGGCGGGGCTCCCGGAGGACGCGTTCTGGGCCCTGCTGCGGGAGGAGGTCCTGGCCCACCACGAGCGCTTCCCCGAGCTTGCCGACCGGTTCGACCAGTACCCGCTGCTCTCCCCGAGGATCGACCGGCTCTGCCTGAACCGCAACCGACTCCTGCTCGACGGCTACCGGGACCGGCCGGAGCGCCCCCACGCCGCGGTCCACGGGACGGTTCCGAACCCCCTGTTCGCCCCCGCTCCCCACGCGGTGTCGGACCGGGGACATAGGGTGGACCAGCTATGACCGAACCCGCACTCACCGAGCTCCTGCGCGCCGCCGTCACCGCCGTGGGCGGGGTGGAGCGCCCCGGCCAGGTGGCGATGGCCGAGGCCGTCGCCCACGCGGTCAGGAACGACGAGCACCTGTTGGTGCAGGCCGGCACCGGCACCGGCAAGTCCCTGGCCTACCTCGTCCCGGCGCTGGCCCACGGCGAGCACGTGGTGGTCGCCACGGCGACGCTCGCCCTCCAGCGGCAGCTCGTGGAGCGGGACCTGCCGCGCACCGTCGAGGCGCTGCATCCGGTGCTGCGCAGGCGTCCGGAGTACGCCATGCTCAAGGGCCGTTCGAACTACCTCTGCCTGCACCGGGTGCACGAGGGCGTGCCGCAGGACGAGGGGGACGGCCTGTTCGACCCCATGGAGTCCGTCGGCGGTCCCTCGAGCAAGCTGGGCAAGGACCTGCTCAGGCTGCGGGACTGGGCGGACGAGACGGAGACCGGGGACCGTGACGACCTCACCCCCGGCGTCTCCGACCGGGCCTGGGCGCAGGTCTCGGTCACCTCCCGGGAGTGTCTGGGCGCGACCAGGTGCGCCTACGGAGCCGAGTGCTTCGCCGAGGCCGCCCGGGAGCGGGCCAAGCTGGCCGACGTGGTGGTCACCAACCACGCGCTGCTCGCCATCGACGCCATCGAGGGTGCCCCCGTGCTGCCCGGGCACCAGATGCTGATCATCGACGAGGCGCACGAGCTGGTGTCCCGGGTCACCGGCGCGGCGACCGGCGAACTCACCCCGGCCGGGGTGAACCGCGCCGTCAAGCGGGCCGCCAAGCTCGCCAACGAGAAGGCCGCCGACGCCCTGCTCACCGCGGCCGAGGGGTTCGAGCGGATCATGGAGCTGGCCCTGCCGGGCCGGCTCGAGGAGATCCCGGAGGACCTGGCCTACGTACTCGCCGCGCTGCGCGACGCCTGCCGGGCGTGCATCACCTCCCTGGGCGAGGTCAAGGACGCCTCCGTCGACGACGCGGTGCGCAAGCAGGCGCTGGCCTCGGTCGAGGGCGTGCACGCCACGGCGGAGCGGATCTGCGAGGGCTCCGAGTACGACGTCGTCTGGTACGAGCGCCACGACCGTTACGGCGCCTCCCTGTGCGTGGCCCCGCTGAAGGTGTCCGGGCTGCTGCGGGAGAAGCTCTACGAGGACCGTTCCGTGGTCCTGACCTCGGCGACGCTCAAGCTCGGCGGCGACTTCACCGGGGTCGCCGCGTCCCTCGGGCTGGCCCCGCAGGACCGGCTGCCGGACCAGCCTCCGGAGACGGACGCGACCGGTCCCGAGGGAGCACAGGAGGCCGGGGGAGCCGACGGGCCGTGCTGGAGGGGCATCGACGTGGGGTCGCCGTTCTCCTACCCCAAGCAGGGAATCCTCTACGTCGCCCGGCACCTGTCACAGCCCGGCCGGGACGGGACGCGCGCCGACATGCTCGACGAGTTGGCGGATCTGATCGAGGCGGCGGGGGGCCGCACCCTGGGGCTCTTCTCCTCCATGCGGGCGGCCCAGGCGGCGGCCGAGGAGATGCGGGGTCGGCTGGACCACCCCGTGCTGCTCCAGGGAGAGGAGACGCTGGGCGAGCTGATCCGCACCTTCGCGTCCGATGCGGGCACCTGCCTGTTCGGCACCCTGTCGCTGTGGCAGGGGGTGGACGTTCCGGGCTCGGCGTGCCAACTGGTGGTGATGGACAGGATTCCCTTCCCCCGTCCGGACGACCCGCTGATGAGCGCGCGGGCCAAGGAGGCGGAGCGGGCCGGGGGGAACGGGTTCATGGCGGTGTCCGCCACCCATGCCGCCCTGCTGATGGCCCAGGGGGCGGGTCGCCTGATCCGGGCGGCACAGGACCGCGGGGTGGTCGCGGTACTGGACCCCAGGCTGGCCAACGCCCGCTACGGCAGTTTCCTGCGCGCCTCCATGCCCGACTTCTGGTACACGCTCGACCGCAACCAGGTCCGCCGCTCGCTCGCCGCGATCAACGCCAGCGCCCCGCCTCCGCACCCGGTCGCCGCGCGCACCGCCCAGCCCGTGCCCTGACCCGTGTCCGCCCCGCCCCGTCCTTCGGGGCCGGGAGGCACCGCCCACCACGGCGCCGGTGCCTCCCGTACGCCTCCGTCACGAGCCGGAGCGCCGACCCTCAGGGCGGACGAAGGGCCGGAGGTGGTCGGCGGCGATCCGCAGCCCGACCGTGGTCCTGTCGAGCGTGCCGCCCCACACGGGGTCCTCGTGCTCCACGGCGACCGTGCCGTCGTAGTACGCCCGGTGGAGCACGTCGACGAGGTGGTTCCAGTCGAGGGAGCCCCGGCCCGGGACGCGGTAGCCCCACCACCCCACGTCCGTCGGCCCGGTCCGTCCCACCGTCTTGCCGAAGACGCCGTAGCGGGTGCGTGCCTGCTCGTCGATCTCGATGTCCTTCGCCTGGACGTGCGCGACCATGCCGCGGCGCAGGGCGTGCCGCAGGGCCGCGACGGGATCGATGCCCAGCCACGGCAGGTGGGACGGGTCATAGGTGAGGAGGAAGCCGGACCCCGGCCCTCCGAGGTCGAACATCCAGTCCCACAGTTCGGGGGAGTAGGCGAGGTTGCCGGGGTACCCGTCGGGGCTCCAGCCCTCCATTGGGCAGTTCTCGGCGAGCAGCCGGACGCCGCGTTCCGCCGCGTACTCCAGCAACGGCAGCAGGAGGTGTTCGGCCCGTTGCAGGTTCTCGGCCACCGACCTCGTGAAGTCGCGCCCGACGAAGGTGCTGACGTGGGGGACCCCGAGGGTGCTCGCGGCGTCCACGCAGGCCCGCAGGTGGCGGTGGATGCGGTGGCGTTCCTCGTCGTCGTGATGCAGGTTGTTGTCGCAGTAGGTCACGGCGGGGATGGTGAGGCCGTGTCGGTCCATCAGCTCCCGGACGCGCTCGGCGTCGGCCTCGGAGAAGTGGGTCACGTCCAGGTGCGCGGTGTGGTGGCCGCGGCCACTCGGCCAGGCCGCCACCTCCAGCGCCTCGTAGCCGGCACCGGACGCCCAGGCTGCGGCTTCGTCGAGGGAGAGCCAGGGCAGACACGCGGTGAGGAGTCCAAGTCGCATCGGTCCTCCGTCGGTCGGGGAGCAGGCGGGTCACCGTCGAGGGGGGCGGGCCGTCGCTTGTCCTGGGCGGGCGACGAACGGCCGGAGGCCGGCAGGGGGAGGGCCCCGAAGGAGGGAGTCCCGGGCAGCAGAAAGGCTCCGGGCATCGCTCCCGGAGCCTCAGTGCTGGGGTGGCTGCTGGATGGGGTTGCTGGGACGGGGCCGGTCGTGGGCGGGGCGGTCCACGGAGGACCGGCCGACGCGGGACGCAGCCCGCCGTCCGCAGGTCACACCCGGCGTAGGACCGCGACGACCTTGCCGAGGATGGTGGCCTCGTCGCCCGGGATCGGCTGGTAGGAGGCGTTCTGCGGCATGAGCCAGATGTGGCCGCTCTCCCGCTTGAACCGCTTCACCGTGGCCTCGCCGTCCAGCATCGCGGCCACGATGTCGCCGTTCTCCGCCACCGGCTGGCGGCGGACCGTCACCCAGTCGCCGTCGCAGATGGCTGCGTCGATCATGGAGTCGCCGACCACCTTGAGGACGAACAGCTCGCCGTCACCGACGAGCTGGCGGGGGAGCGGGAAGACGTCCTCCACGGACTCCTCGGCGAGGATCGGCCCGCCGGCGGCGATCCTGCCCAGCAGCGGGACGTAGGAGGCGGCAGGCTTGCCCGCGGTGTCGGGAGCCTGGGTGTGCGGTGCGTCCGCGCCCCTGACCTCGTAGGCGCGGGGCCGGTGTGGGTCACGGCGGAGGAAGCCCTTGCGCTCGAGCGCCATCAGCTGGTGGGCTACCGAGGAGGTGCTGGAGAGCCCCACCGCCTGCCCGATCTCCCGCATGCTCGGCGGGTAGCCCCGGCGCTGTACGGAGTCGCGGATGACCTCGATGACCCGGCGCTGCCGGTCGGTGAGGCCGGAGCTGTCGGCGCGGATGCCCGGTGGACGACCGGGGAGCGAGCGAGCGGGCTTTGCGGGATCGTCGGCCGGCGCGGGCTCGTGCGCCCGCTCTGGGGAGTGGTCCTGAACGGTCATGGTGGCGATGTCCGTGGTGGTCATGGCGGCCCCTCTCGAGATGTTCTCCCGCTAAGACAACGGTAGTTGGTTTCGAAAGGTTGCGCCAAACACACGTTCGAGTGAATTTCCCTGAACGCGCTGACTGGATCACGGTGACTGGTGTAATGGTTCCCGGGAATTCGGCGGCTCTGCATTGCCTGTAGCCGGCAGATTCGACGGTCGCTCCATTCGGGAGTTCCGGGATTCCGCCAAGCGCTTCCCAGTGGTTTCCGGCTCCTTCTCCGGCCGGGTGTCACCGCGCTCTTCCGCCCTTTCCGTTCCGACGGACCGTGCCCGTCACCGTTCCTCCTCGCCGTGGACGCGGATTCCCCGCGCCCCCGGGGCGGCGTCCGCGCCGCGGGCCGCACGTTGTCCGGCCCCGGCGTCGAAGCGTCCTCCGGCGGCCCGGGTGCGTCGTGTGCGCCACCCGACACCCGGCGCCGCCCCAGGGTACCCGCCCCGAAGGGCGTCGCGACACGTGTACTCACCGTTACCGTGGTCCCCGTGTGTCGTGGAGGGGGCGGGCTCCCGTAGGCTCGTGCCGGCCACGGCGGTACGGTGCGGTGAGTCGTCGCCGACCGTGGTCGCGTCCACCACATCTAGTGGTTGGATGTGAGTGACACCCCAGAAGTTGTGGTCGTGGGTCCCAAGGGGCGCCTCGATCGCCTATGCTGGGAGTCCCCGGGAGGGCGCGTTCGCGCCCCGTGCCGGGCGGCGTAGCCGTGCCCTACCCGCACACGTGGAGTAAGGGTCGCGGTGGCGGTAACAACGACATGCAAGCGACCGAACCAACGGCGACCAGAGCCGCTCGGGCCCCCGGGCCGTCGGCCGCACGGAGGGAGAGTAATCGTGCACTGCCCCTTCTGCCGGCACCCGGACAGCCGTGTCGTGGACAGCCGCACCACCGACGACGGCACCTCCATCCGTCGCCGCCGGCAGTGTCCCGACTGCGGCCGCCGCTTCACCACGGTGGAGACGGCGTCGTTGATGGTGATCAAGCGCAGCGGGGTCACCGAGCCGTTCAGTCGCGACAAGGTCATTGCCGGAGTGCGGAAGGCGTGCCAGGGCCGCCCGGTCACCGAGGACGCCCTCGCGCTGCTCGGCCAGCGGGTGGAGGAAGCGGTGCGCGCCACCGGCCGGGCGGAGCTGCCCGCGCACGACGTGGGCCTGGCGATACTCCGGCCGCTGCGTGAACTCGACCTGGTCGCCTACCTCCGGTTCGCCTCGGTCTACCAGGCGTTCGACTCGCTCGAGGACTTCGAGGCGGCGATCGAGGAACTGCGCGCCGAGCATCCCCGCGAGCCCGGGGTCAGCGACGCGGCGGACGGCCCCCCAGCCCCCGTCCGCCCGCGGTCGGAGTGACCGACCGCACCTCACAGACGTGCCCGACGGCAGCGCCGTCGCGGCGGACAGACGGACATCAGCACGGTGCCCCGGAAGGACAACGGCGGCACAGTAGGGCGTTTGTGCCCGAAGGAGGCGGAATGACAGAGACGACGAGCGGCCCGGCACGCGGATCCAAGTCGCGTTCGAGGTCCGGTGGAGCGTCCTCCAGAAAAGGGCTACGCATGCAGCGCATCCACACCACCCCTGGGACCCACCCCTACGACGAGGTGGTCTGGGAGCGTCGCGACGTCGTCATGACGAACTGGCGGGACGGCTCGGTCAACTTCGAGCAGCGGGGCGTGGAGTTCCCCGACTTCTGGTCGGTCAACGCGGCCAACATCGTCACCAGCAAGTACTTCCGCGGCGCGGTCGGCACCCCGCAGCGCGAGTCCAGTCTGCGGCAGCTCATCGACCGGGTGGTGCGCACCTACCGTGCGGCGGGCGAGGAGCACGGCTACTTCGCCTCCCCGGCCGACGCCGACATCTTCGAGCACGAGCTGACGTACGCCCTGCTGCACCAGGTGTTCAGCTTCAACTCGCCGGTGTGGTTCAACGTGGGCACGGCCCAGCCACAGCAGGTCAGCGCCTGCTTCATCCTGGCCGTCGAGGACTCCATGGAGTCCATCCTGGACTGGTACAAGGAAGAGGGGATGATCTTCAAGGGCGGCTCGGGCGCCGGCCTGAACCTCTCCCGCATCCGGTCCTCCAAGGAACTGCTCTCCTCCGGCGGCAACGCCTCCGGTCCGGTTTCGTTCATGCGCGGGGCCGACGCCTCCGCCGGAACGATCAAGTCGGGCGGTGCCACCCGCCGGGCGGCCAAGATGGTCGTGCTCGACGTGGACCACCCGGACATCGAGGACTTCATCGAGACCAAGGTCAAGGAGGAGGAGAAGATCCGTGCCCTGCGGGACGCGGGCTTCGACATGGACCTGGGCGGCGCGGACATCACCTCCGTGCAGTACCAGAACGCCAACAACTCCGTGCGGGTCAACGACGCGTTCATGATGGCCGTGGAGAACGGTTCCGACTTCGGACTGACGGCCAGGATGACCGGCGAGGTCATCGAGAAGGTGGACGCCAAGAAGCTGTTCCGGCAGATGGCCGAGGCCGCCTGGGCGTGCGCCGACCCCGGCATCCAGTACGACGACACGATCAACCACTGGCACACCTGCCCGGAGAGCGGTCGGATCACCGCGTCCAACCCGTGCAGTGAGTACATGCACCTGGACAACTCCTCGTGCAACCTCGCCTCGTTGAACCTGATGAAGTTCCTCAACGACGACGGACAGGGGCACCAGAGCTTCGACGTCGCGCGGTTCTCCAAGGTCGTCGAGCTGGTCATCACGGCGATGGACATCTCCATCTGCTTCGCCGACTTCCCCACCGAGAAGATCGGCGAGACCACCCGGGCCTTCCGCCAGCTCGGCATCGGCTACGCCAACCTCGGCGCGCTGCTGATGGCTACGGGACACGCCTACGACTCCGACGGCGGGCGTGCCCTCGCCGGTGCCATCACCTCGTTGATGACCGGCACCGCCTACCGACGCTCGGCCGAACTGGCGTCCGTCGTCGGCCCCTACCAGGGCTACGCCCGCAACGCCGAACCGCACCAGCGGGTCATGCGGCAGCACGCCGAGGCCAACACCGCGGCCAAGCGCGTGGACGACCTGGACACCCCCGTGTGGGCCGCCGCCACCGAGACCTGGCAGGACGTGCTGCGCCTCGGGGAGCAGCACGGTTTCCGCAACGCACAGGCCAGCGTGCTCGCCCCGACCGGCACCATCGGGCTGATGATGGACTGCGACACCACCGGGGTCGAGCCGGACCTGGCCCTGGTGAAGTTCAAGAAGCTGGTCGGCGGCGGCTCGATGCAGATCGTCAACAACACCGTCCCGCGCGCCCTGAAGCGGCTCGGCTACCAGGGCGAGCAGGCGGAGGCGATCGTCGCCTACATCGCCGAGCAGGGCAACGTGATCAACGCCCCCGGGCTGAAGTCGGAGCACTACGAGGTCTTCGACTGCGCCATGGGCGAGCGGTCGATCTCCCCGATGGGCCACGTGCGGATGATGGCCGCGGTCCAGCCCTGGATCTCGGGTGCCATCAGCAAGACCGTCAACATGCCGGAGAGCGCGACGGTCGAGGATGTCGAGGAGATCTACTTCCAGGGGTGGAAGCTCGGCATCAAGGCGCTGGCCATCTACCGGGACAACTGCAAGGTCGGCCAGCCGCTCTCGGCGAAGAAGAACGAGAAGGCCAGCGCGACGACGGAACCGTCCGTGGAGTCGGGGCCGGCCACCGTCGAGAAGGTCGTCGAGTACCGCCCGGTGCGCAAGCGGCTGCCCAAGGGCCGCCCGGGCATCACCACCTCGTTCACCGTCGGCGGAGCCGAGGGGTACATGACGGCCAACTCGTACCCGGACGACGGCCTGGGTGAGGTCTTCCTGAAGATGTCCAAGCAGGGATCGACCCTCGCGGGCATGATGGACGCCTTCTCCATCGCCGTCTCGGTGGGCCTCCAGTACGGCGTTCCCCTGGAGACCTACGTCTCGAAGTTCACCAACATGCGGTTCGAGCCGGCCGGTCTGACCGACGACCCGGACCTGCGGATGGCCCAGTCCATCGTGGACTACATCTTCCGGCGGCTGGCGCTGGACTTCCTGCCGTTCGAGACCCGCTCGGCGCTCGGCATCCACTCCGCCGAGGAGCGTCGTCGGCACCTGGAGACCGGCTCCTACGAGCCGTCCGCCGACGAGGTGGACGTCGAGGGCCTCGCCCAGTCGGCCCCGCGCCAGATCGAGGTCCGTCGCCCCCAGGCCCCCCAGCCGGAACCCCCGGCCGCGGCCCAGCCCCCGGCGACCGGTGAGCCCGCCCCGTCCGCCCCCAAGGAGGCGCACAACTCCACGGAGCTGGCCGAGATCCAGCTCGGTCTCAGCGCGGACGCCCCGCTGTGCTTCTCCTGTGGCACCAAGATGCGGCGGGCGGGAAGCTGCTACCTGTGCGAGGGCTGCGGTTCCACCAGCGGTTGTAGCTGAGTCCGACCAGCCCAGCGTGTCCCCCGGTCGCTGAGTCCCGGGCGAAGCGCCAACTGACGGCGGTGTGACCCGCCCGTGTGTCCCCTCGGAGCCAGACGCTCCGAGGGGACACCTGTGTGATCACCGGGGGTGAGTGCCGGCAGACGGTCGTGTCCGACACCGCCGGGCCTGATCCACGTGCGGCTGGTGGGCATCAGGGACGGCCGGGTCCGACAACACCAGCCAACGCGCGCAGACCAGCAACGACGTCGGCCCCGGTGGGGGCCTGGTCGGCGTCGGTGAGCCACTGCGTCATCAGGCCGGAGAGCAGGGCCATCTGCACGGCGCCCAGCGTGCGCGCCGTGTCGTCGCCGACCGCGTCGTCCTCGACTCCGCAGAGGACGGCCGCCAGGCCGCGCCGCCCCTGGGCCTGGCCCCCGGCGAGGTAGCGGCGCAGCTCCTCGGAGTGCTCGGCCTGGGTGACCGCCTCGATCGAGGCGAGCCACAGGGCGCGGTGCGTGGAGAAGGACTCGATGATCCGGTCCCACATCGCCTCGTAGCGCTCCGCGGGCGTGGCTCCCTCCGTGCCGAAGCTGGCCAGGGTGCGACCGACGCGGGTGCCCCATTCGTCGATGGCGTCGATGAGCGCGGCGTTGAGCAGCGCCTCGCGGGAACCGAAGTGGTAGCCGATGGCGGCCATGCTGACGCCGCCCGAGGCGGCCGCGATGTCGCGGACGGTGGTGCGGGCCCAGCCCTTCTCCTCCAGGCAGCGGCGGGCTCCGGCGAGCAGGTCTTCGCGATTTCCCATGGCCGGAGGCTACTCAGGAGTGAGGCGTACGCACAACGCGCTCGTCTTAGTCATATGCCTTACTCGTTCGCCTTAGGCGCTCGTCTTGCGCAAATGCCCAATTCCTCTTACGCTCGTTCCATCGCCACCGACAAGGGGGATTCCCCATGAACACCAGCGCCGCGAACACCGCCGCGACACGCGCCGGCCTCGCCATCGACGGCCGTCTGCTGTCCTATCTCGACTTCGGTGGGACCGGCCGCCCGATCGTCGCGCTGCACGGACACCTGTCCGAGGGCGCCTCCTTCGCCCACCTCGCCCAGGCGCTGGGGCCCGACTGGCGGTTGACAGCTCCGGACCAGCGCGGCCACGGGGAGTCCGACCGCGCCGCCGACTACTCCCGGGAGGGCTACCTCACCGACATCGAGGCCCTCCTGGACCACCTGGGGCTGGACCGCGTCGTCCTGCTCGGGCACTCCCTCGGCGCCATCAACGCGTACCAGTTCGCCGCCCGCCACCCCGAGCGCGTCACCGCGCTGGTCAACGTCGAGGGCGCCGCGTCGCTCGGCCTGGAGGGGCCCAACCCCTTCGCCTTCCTGCTCAACCAACCCCACCGGGCGCCCACCCGTGAGGCGCTGCTCGCGGGCCTCGGCCCGGCCGCGCCCTACGTCGCCGACCGGCTCCGGGAGGACGCGGACGGCACCTGGCGGCTGCCCTTCCACCCCCGGGACATGTACCAGTCCGAAGAGCTCGTCCACGGCGACCACTGGGCGGACTGGACGGCCACCGGCTGCCCGGCCCAACTGATCCACGGCACCAGGGGCATCATCCCGGCGGAGCAGGTCCGGGCCATGGTTGAGCTCCGTCCCGGCACCGCGCCGGTCCAACTCGACGCCGACCACCTCATTCCCACCACCGCCCCTGACGCCTTCGCCGCCGCGGTCAGGGCCTTCCTCGCCACGGTCTAGGCCAACACGTCCGGGGCACCCGGCTCACCTTCCCCGTTGCCTCCTCGGCCTGCCCGCGGGGACGCGAAGCCTCCCCCGTGGCCCGCGCCACCCCGGCCGGGAGCCGGTCCCCGTGACCGTGGAGCCTCACCGCCGCCGTTCCGTGGGCACCCGGGTGTACCGGCCGCGTCGTCTTCACGCCATGATGCCCACGCGCCGGTTGGCCAGCGGCCGGGGCGCGGCATGTTCGACACGGGGGAGGCGTTGCCATGCGGGACCAGCTCCTGGGGGACCGTTACCGGTTGCTGCGACAGCTCGGTGAGGGCGGGATGGGGCAGGTGTGGGAGGCGCGGGACGAGACACTGGACCGGCCCGTCGCCGTCAAGGTGATCTCCCTGCTCACCGGAGGCGGAAGCCGAGGCGGCGAGGCACGCGCCCGGTTCCTGCGGGAGGCCCGGATCACCGCCCGGCTGCAGCACCCCAACATCGTGACCATCCACGACCTCGGCGAGACCGGCACCGCGGAGAACCGGGTCCCGTTCCTGGTGATGGAGCTGGTCCGGGGCGAGGGCCTGGACGTGGTGCTGCGCCGGGGCCCCGTGGACCTGAAGGACGCGGCCCGGTGGGGCGCGCAGATCGGTGACGCCCTCGCCGAGGCGCACGCCGCCGGGGTCCTGCACCGGGACATCAAGCCGTCGAACGTCCTCGTCACGCCCTCCGGCAGGGTGAAGGTCGTCGACTTCGGCGTCGCCAGGGCCGCCGACCCCTACGCGACCGCGGACCGGCTCACCCAGACCGGTTTCATCGTGGGCACGCCCCCGTACATGGCGCCCGAGCAGGCCCGGGGCTACCCGGAGCCGCGCAGCGACCTGTACGCGCTGGGCTGTGTGCTGTTCGAGCTGATCACCGGCCGACTGCCGTTCCGGGCCCCGGACACCGTCGGCTACCTCACCGCCCACCTCACCCAGGAGCCCCCCGCCGCCAGCGCGGTGCGCGCGGGCATCCCACCCACCTGGGACGACCTCGTCAGCACCCTGCTCAGCAAGGACCCCACGCACCGGCACCCCGACGCCGCCGACCTCGCCCAGGCACTGCGCCGCCTCGACCACGTACCGGGCCCCGGCACCCCGGCGGACGCCCCGACCCGGCCGCACACGCCGCCCGCGGTCCCCGTCCCCGGGCCGGGCCCCGTCCTCCCGCGGCCGGTCCCGGCACCGACGTTCGCCCCGTACCGCCCCGCGCCCTCGGACGGGAGCCCGTCCGGCGGCACCGCGACCGCCTCCGGGACGCTGGCCCTGTTGTGCCTCCCGGGACTGCTGTACATGGTCGGCAGGACCATCCAGTACTTCCAGGACCCCACCGCGCCCACCAGGTTGATCGCGATGAACATGGTGCTGGGCATCGTGGAGGCGGCCGCGCTCGCCACCGGCGCGCTGCTGCTGTTCCGGCGCCGGCCAGCCGGCCGCCGGGTGATCGTCGCGGCCGGCGCGCCAGCGGCCCTGCACGGCCTGAGTGTCAGCGTGCAGTACCAGGTCGCGGGAGGGCCGCCGTCCGTCGCCGTACTCGCCTACGTCATCGGCCCGCTGCTGGCCGTCTCGGCCGTCGCCGCGGTGGTCACGGCGGCGCTGCCGGCGACGAAGCGCTGGTGCCTCCGGCTGGGCTAGGCTGCACGAACCCCGCAAAGTTCATAGATCGGACGCCGGGTGGGCCAGTTCCTGGCCGGCGGCGGACGCGGCGATGAGTTCTGCCGGCCCGGAGAGTCTCATCACCGTTGTCCCAGAACACTGGAGGAACACATGGCTCAGCTTTTGAGAGTCCAGAATTTCACCGTCTCAAGTGACGGCATCGGTGCTGGTGAGGACCAGAGCTTTGAGAGACCGTTCGGCCATGTCGATCCCCAGAGGCTGTTCGCCTGGGCCGGCGCCACGGCGAGCTGGCCCATGCGCACCGACCCAGGGGGGAGCCGGGGCCTCGACGACTACCTGACGCGGGACTTCGCCCGCAACATCGGCGCCGAGATCATGGGCCGCAACAAGTTCGGGCCCCAGCGCGGGCCCTGGCAGGACCACGAGTGGCGCGGCTGGTGGGGGGATGAGCCCCCGTTCCACACTCCGGTATTCGTCATGACCCACCACAAGCGTCCTTCGTTCACGCTCTCCGACACCACGTTCCACTTCGTCGACGGCGACCCGGCCACGGTCCTCGGACAGGCGCGGGAGGCGGCGCAGGGCAAGGACGTCCGACTCGGCGGCGGGGTCACCACCATCCGGCAGTTCCTCGACGCCGACCTCGTCGACACCATGCATGTGGCGGTCTCGCCCGTGAAGCTCGGGTCCGGGCTGCGGCTCTGGGACTCCCCCGACGAGCTGCTCGACCGGTTCCACCTGGAGGTCGTGCCCAGCCCCAGCGGTATGACGCACCACCTGTTCTGGCGGAAGTGAGCCGGCCTCGGAGCTGGCCGCGGCCGTCCGCCTCCCGGGGCCGCTCCGCGGCGGGCCGTCGAGTCGCGCCCCGAGGGGTCGGCCGGCCCTGGCGGGCGTGCGGCGATTGACCACTCCCCGGGACGGTGCCAGAGTTCCCGGCAATGACTCCCGATCCCGGTCGACTCGTCCAGACCCGCGCGTGTCTGCGCGGACTTGCCGTGGGCGACGCCCTCGGCTCACAGTTCTTCGTTCCCGAGAACCGCCAGGCGCTGTCGGACCGTTCGTTGCCGCCGGGCCCCTGGCAGTGGACCGACGACACCGAGATGGCCTGCTCGGTCGTGGCGGTCCTGGCCGGCCACGGTGCCGTGGACCAGGACGCGTTGGCGCGGGCGTTTGCCGACCGACACGACTTCGACCGGGGCTACGGGCCCGCGGTCAACCGCATGCTCCGGCTGGTGCGGGAGGGCGGTGACTGGCGGGAGTTGGCCGCGGGGCTGTTCGACGGGCAGGGTTCCTGGGGGAACGGGGCGGCGATGCGCGTCGCGCCCCTGGGTGCGTGGTTCGCCGGGCAGCCGGAGACGGCGGCCCAGCAGGCGGAACGATCGGCCACGGTCACCCACACGCATGACGAGGCGGTGGCCGGGGCCGTGGCGGTCGCGGTCGCCGCCGCGCTGGTGGCCGGAGCCCCGGGACTACCGGACCCCCTCGTCGTGCTCAGCGAGGTGCTGGAGCTGGTGCCGCGCGGCGCGGTGCACGAAGGCACGCGCCGGGCCCGGGACATGCTCGACCACGACGACCCGCGGGAGGTGGCCGCCGTCCTCGGATGCGGTCGGCACACCAGCGCCCAGGACACCGTCCCGTTCACGCTGTGGGCGGCGGCCCGCCACCTCGGAGACTTCGAAGGCGCCTTCTGGGCCACCGCGGAGGCGGGCGGCGACGTCGACACCACCTGCGCCATCGTCGGCGGAATCGTCGCCGCGGGAACGGGCGGGGAGCCCCCGGCGGACTGGACCGGGCTGACCGAGTCGCTGCCCGACTGGGTTCCTGCTCCGTCCGGCTGACCGGGCGGCGGCGCGGGTTCCACGGCACCGCCACGCACGCCGCAGTGTCCGGCTGCCCAACCCGCACGAGGTGACCCCGCAGCGGCGCTAGGCTGGCCCGCATGCCGCCTTCCTCCGTGCCACCACCCACCCACGGCGTCGAACGGTCCCTGCGCCGGGCCGGGGCGACGGTGGTGGCCGGGGTGGACGAGGTCGGCCGCGGGGCATGGGCCGGACCGGTCACGGTGGGCGCGGCGGTGACCGGGCTGCGCCGACCCCCGCAGGGCCTGACCGACTCCAAGCTGCTCACCCCGCCGCGGAGGCAGGAAATGGCCGCGGAGTTGGAAGGCTGGGTGAGTTCCTTCTCCCTCGGGCACGCCTGGCCCGAGGAGATCGACGAACTGGGCATGACCGCGGCCCTGCGGCTCGCCGCGGTCCGTGCCCTGGAGTCGCTGCCGGTGCGTCCCGACGCGGTGATCCTGGACGGCAAGCACGACTACCTGGGCCTGCCGTGGCGGGTCCGCACGGTGATCAAGGGCGACCAGTCGTGTGTCGCGGTGGCCGCGGCCTCGGTGTTGGCCAAGGTGCGGCGTGACGCGCTGATGGCCGAACTGGCACCCCAGTACGCGGCGTTCGCCTTCCAGGACAACGTGGGCTACCCCTCTCCCGTACACCGGGCGGCGCTCGTCGAGCACGGTCCGACGCCCCACCACCGGGTCTCGTGGGCGTACATGGACGCCCTGCCCCGTTGGCGGCACCTGAAGAAGACGCGTCTCCCCGCGGGTGGGCCCGGCACGTTCCCGGAGCAGGGGCTGATGGAGGCCTCGGCAGGCGCGGAGCAAGGAGCAGAACAGCTACAGATCACTTGGTGACTGGATGCGCTCGGTCCTGACCGACCCTCGGATGGGCTCAGATCGGCTTCGATTCGGACTCAGACGGAGGCCCGACGCTGCGCAGTCCTTCACCATTTGATAGACAACGGGTTATGCCTCTCATCCCCGAGGAGCCGCAGATCCGCGAGAATGTCCCGGGGCCCCGCGTTCCACCGGCCGGAAGTGGCCGAACCGCGCAGGCCCCTCGCCCTGTACCGGCCCCTGGTCCTCGACCCGCCGTCCCCCGGCCCACCCCCCAGCGTGGTACGAACCGCACCACTCACCCCGGCCCCGGCCGCCCCGGGCCTTCGCGTTCCCCCGCGCCGCAGGCTCGCTCCACGCGGGAAACCGCGGGCATCGAACTGGTTCCGGCCACCACCCCGACCGCTCTCGATGTGGCCGACGAGATGGTGGACACGTTGCTTGATGGCGGGCGGGCGCCGGGCGACATCCTGGTGCTCGTCACCGGGGACCCCCATCCCTGGCAGAGCCACGAGCTCTCCTTCGGTGAGGACTCGTACTGGCGACAGCAGGACGAGGGCGAGGACGTGTTCTACGCCCACGCCTCCGCCGAGCGGGCCGCGAACCGCGGCGTCGTGGTGCTCGCCGTCAACGGCGGCACGGACGAGGAGGCCGCGCAGGCCCTGCCCGCTGCCCTCGCCCGGGCCAAGAGCCAACTGATCGTCGTGGGCGATCCCGAGCGGCTGCGCACCCTGTTGTGACCCTGGCCGCGACCCTGGTGCCCGCCAGCGCCGGGGAGCGGCCCCGTCGAACGTGCCGTTGAGCGACGGCGTCCCGTCAGGGCCCGTCGTTCACCGTCCCCCTTCGGCGCCGTGGGCCACCGCCCGGATCACCGAGCAGCGGTGCGACGCGCGGCGCCCATGGCCCCGGTCACCGGACGCAGGGCCGCACCGTCCGCGGCCCGCGGAGCCCAGGAGCCGGCGTGCGGGTTGCGGCCGGAACGTCCGTCGCCCAGCACGTGCCAGCCCTGCGCGGTCAGCGTCACATACGCACCGCAACGCAGCCCGTGCAACACGCACGCGTCCCGCAGCCCCCACATCCAGGCCCCGTCCGCCTCGGTCCACCCCCCTTCGCCCTCGCGGCACACCAACAGCACGCCGCTGCGCACCGGTATGCGGCGGCGAAGGTCGTGCGGGACGATCCGGCGCAGGTGCCACAGCAGGGCGTTGCGGTGTTCCCACCCGTCGTTGGCGCCCTGGCGCGGGCTGAACGACGCGCTGGCCACGGTGTGCTGGTCGGGATCGAGGACACCGACCACCACCATGCCGACGCTCGGCAGGTGACGGGAGTGCAGGTCGGTCACGACCTGGCGGGGGTCGCGCAGCAGGGCGACGCCGATCGAGGACCAGTCCTCCGGTTCCAGACGCCGGCCGGCGCTGGCGGAAGCTCCCGCGGGAGCGGGTGAGAAGCCGGTGGTCACGGAGCCTCCCTTGCAGCACGCGCCCCGACGAACAGGCGCGCGGATGCGCAGCCGAGCCAGGAAGGGCTCGTTCGAGCCGGGCCGGGGATACCTCGTTCATTCTCCCCGTACCGCGAGGCCGTCGGCAACGAGCGGGTGACCTTGATCGCCGTCGCCGCTCCCCGGCCGTGCCACGGTTCCCCAGCGCTGCCCCCCAGCGCTGCCCCCTGGTGCTGTGCCCTCGGCGCTGTCCGGTGCCCGGGTCGCCGTGTGGACCGCCCCCGCGCCAGACGGGTCGGTTCGTCCCGGGCAGTCCGCTGCTCCTCCGCCTGACGATCAGCCCTGGACGGCCAGGACCAGGGGCAGGACCGCCGTCGCCCCGGCTCGCCTGAGCAGCCTCGAAACCACCGCCAAGGTCCACCCCGTGTCGGCGAGGTCGTCCACCAGCAGCACCGGGCCCGGCGCCGCGGCCAACGCCGCGGCCAGGCCGGGCGGTATGACGAACGCGTCAACGAGTGCCCGCAACCGCTGCGCGCTGTTGCTCCGGGGCCCGGGGTCACGGCGGTGCGGGGCGTACTCCACCCGACCCAGAACCGGCAGCCGGCCCACAGCGGAAATCCGCCCGGCCAGGCTCTCCACGAGTTGGGGCCGTCGGCCCGACGCTACGGTCACCACCCCCGTCGGCCGGCCGGGACCCTGGCCGTCACCGTTCGCCCAGCCTCCGGGCCCCTGCGCCCAGTCCGCGAGCACCCGGACCACCGCGTCGGCGACCGGTTCGGTGACGGGCCCGTCCGGTGCCCCCGGGGTGAGTACCGGGCGGAGCCGACTGCCCCATCCGATGTCGGACAAGCGACCCAGCGCGCGGCCCACCGAGGCCTGCTCCTCGACGGGGATGCGGCCCCTGAGGTCGATGCCCGCCGCTGGCAGTCCCGTCGGCCACATCCTGCGGGGCTCCACCTCCACCCCGGGCCGCCCCAGTGCGCTGCGGGCCGCCTCCAGCGTGGCGGCCAGGACCTGGGGGCCGCGACGCTCCCCGGTGCAGTTGTCGCAGCGACCGCAGGGCGCCGCGCCGTCGTCGTCCAACTGCCTGCGCAGGAACTCCATCCGACAGCCGGCGTCGGCGACGTAGTCGCGCATCGCCTGCTGCTCCGCTTCACGTGCGCGAGCCACCCTGGCGTACCGCTCGGCGTCGTAGGACCAGGGTTGGCCCGTCGCCGTCCAGCCGCCGCGTACCCGACGGACCGCCCCGTCCACGTCCAGGACCTTGAGCATGGTCTCCAGGCGGGACCTCCGTAGGTCGACGCGGGCCTCGAGTGCCGGTGTGGACAGCGGGGCGTCGGAGCCGGAGAGCGCGTCGAGGGTGGTCCGGACCTGCTCCTCGGCGGGGAAGGCCAGCGACGCGAAGTACCGCCAGATCGCCTCGTCCTCCCGGCCCGGCAACAGCAGGACCTCGGCGCGGTCCACGCCTCTTCCGGCACGGCCCACCTGCTGGTAGTAGGCGATGGGGGACTGGGGTGAGCCCAGGTGCACCACGAAGCCCAGGTCCGGCTTGTCGAATCCCATGCCGAGAGCGGAGGTGGCCACCAGGGCCTTCACCCGGTTGGCGAGGAGGTCGGCCTCCGCGGAGCGCCGCTCGGCGTCCTCGGTGCGGCCGGAGTACGAGGCCACCACGTGTCCCCGCTGCCGCAGGAACGCGGTGACCTCCTCGGCGGCGGCGACGGTGAGGGTGTAGATGATGCCCGCGCCCGGCAGATCGTTGAGGTGGTCCGCCAACCAGGCCAGGCGGTGCGCGGGGTCCGGCAGGGCCAGCACACCCAGTGCCAGGCTCTCCCGGTCGAGTGGGCCGCGCACCACCAGGGCGCCGGCGTCCCCGGTCGGCGCGAGACCGGTGCCGAGTTGGTCGGCGATGTCCGCGGTCACCCTGGCGTTCGCGGTCGCGGTCGTGGCCAGCACGGGGATACCTGGCGCCAGGTCGTCCAGCATGGTGCGGAGCCTGCGGTAGTCGGGCCGGAAGTCGTGGCCCCAGTCCGAGACGCAGTGCGCCTCGTCCACCACGAGCAGGCCGGTGGAGGCAGTGAGCGCCGGCAGCACCTGCTCCCGGAAGTCGACGGCGTTCAGGCGTTCCGGGCTCACCAGGAGGACATCGACTTCCCCGTCCTTGATCTCGGCCTGGATCTGCTCCCACTCCTCGGGATTGGCCGAGTTGATCGTCCGGGCGCGGATGCCGGCCCGGACGGCGGCGTCGATCTGGTTCCGCATGAGGGCCAGCAGCGGGGAGACGATGACCGTGGGACCGGCCCCGCACGCCCGGAGCAGTGCCGTGGCCACGAAGTACACCGCGGACTTGCCCCAGCCGGTCCGCTGGACCACCAGGGCCCGACGGCGGTCGATCACCAGGGCCTCGATGGCCCGCCACTGGTCGTCCCGCAGCCGAGCCGCCCCGTCGGGTGCGGAGACGAGGTCACGGAGCACGGCGTCGGCCCGCTCGCGGACGGCCGCCCGGTCGGTGAGACGGAGAGTGTCGCTCATGCCGTCCATGTAACCCCGTCGAGCCGACAGGTCGTCGGGGCGGGACCCCGACAGCGGCACTGACTGTGGATAAAAGATAGGAATTCACCCTTGTGGGTGACGCGTATTCCTGGTCGGCCCGAGTTATCCACAGGCTGGATGCTGGTTTCCCCGCGCCGCGCCGAGATGCGTCATCGTCGGGCCATGACTTCGCACACCACCGTTCCGCAGATTCCCACCGTTCCCCACGTCACCCTGAGCGACTCGGCGGACCTGGCGGACGCCCTGCCCTACCTGATGGGCTTCCGCCCGGACGACAGCGTGGTGCTGATGGCCCTGCACCGCCCGCACGGGCGCTTCGGCGCACGGCTGCACGTGGGCATCCCACAGGACCCCGCCCAGTGGCGACCCACCGCCGAACTGCTCGCCCACCACCTGGTGCACGGCAGTGAGCGCCGCGCCGGCAGGCCCGACGGCATCGTGGTCTATCTCTGCCGGGACCCGGCTCCCGGCTCGGAAGCGCGGGCGGTCATGGAGGAGCTCCGTCCCCTGGCCCAAGCCCTACGACTGGCCTGCGGCGCGCTGGAGGTTCCGGTCTGGGAGGCGCTGTGCGTCAGCGACGGGCGGTGGTGGTCCTACGTCTGCGCCGACGACGACCGCTGCTCCGGCGCGGGCACACCGGTCAGGCAGCCGGGGACGTCCGTGATGGCAGCGGCGGCCGCGTACGCCGGGATTCGGGTCCGGGGCACACTCAGCGAGATGGAGTCCCGTTTCCTCCCGGTCCCTGGCGGTGCGGCGGAGGGCCAGGCACGCGCCCTGCACGAGGCGTCGCGCCACGTGGTGCCCCGGTTGGTGGACCAGGCCTGCGCGGCGGAGGTGCGGGAGGAGACCGCGGTGCTGCTGGCCTCCGCGCTGGAGCGGTTCCGGCAGACCCCGTCCGGCGGCGGTTCCGAGGACGAGCGGGACCGCAGGGACGACGCGATCCTCGACGACCACGAGGCCGCGACCATCATCCTGGGCCTCCAGGACAGGACCGCCCGTGACCGCGCCGCGGAGTGGATGGAGCTGCCCGACGCCGAGCCGGCCCTGCGGTTGTGGCGGGCGCTGGCCCGGCGGTGCGTGGCGCCCTATCTGGAGCACGCCGCCGCACCAGTGACGTTGGCCGGGTGGGTGGCCTGGTCCCTGGGGGACCCGGCCGAGGCGAAGGTGGCCTTCCGCCGGGCCCTGACCCTCGATCCCGAGTACACCTTCGCCCGCCTGCTCCACGAGGCGTGCAACGGTGGCCTCGATCCCGAGCCGCTGCGCCGGTGCCTGCGCGAGGAGCGCGATGGACGGGGTTGAGCCCGGTGGGCGACGACGCGCGGAGCGCCAGCCCCGTCCCGGGGCGCCCTGGTGGGTGTGCGCCCCCGTCCGGTGGGCGCGGACCGCCCGTCGGCGTGCCGCCTGCTCCGGACACCGCACCCGAGGAGCGCCGGCACGGCCGGGGCGAACCCCCGACGGGCAGCGGGCCGGGTTCCTTGCCGGTTCACGCTGCTGCCGTCTGCGCCGACGGGCCGGCGCTGGTGTTCGTCGCCGACCGCGGGCGGTTCCCTGGGCAGCGGTTCGGCTGCTCCTGGCTGGACGGCCACGCCGCCTTGGCGTCGCCCCGGCCGGGGGCCACGGCGGTCAACCGTGGGCGAACGCCCGTGTGGCCCCCGCCCCTGGAGGGGTGGACCGCAGGGCGTCGCGCCGATGGTGTCCCAGGGCGGCTCCCGAGCGAAGGGCCGGCGGTGAAGGGGCCGGGGTCGCGCCGTCCAGCGCCCCCGCCGGCTCGCTCGCCGACGGGTCGCGCAGGCCGGGCCCAGAGCGCGCGGCGAGGGTGAACACGTCCCTCCGGGAGCTGTTTTCGGCCCTTTGCGGCCCGAGCGTGGAGCACGTGCGCGATCTCCTGTTTATCGTCAGGCAGACGACTATGATCACGCCATGTCGCCCTACGACCCGTCGGCTTTCCCGCCGTTCGCTGTCACCGTGGACCTGGTGGTTCTCACCGTGCGTGAGCACGTGTTGTCCGCGCTCGTGGTCCGCCGTGGCGAGCCGCCGTTCCAGGGGCGGTGGGCGCTGCCCGGTGGTTTCGTCCGGGCGGACGAGGACCTTGCCGCGGCAGCCGCACGGGAACTGGCCGAGGAGACCGGGCTGCGTGCCCAGTCGCCCGGGTCGAGCGGGGGGCCCGGCGCCCACCTCGAGCAGTTGGCCACCTTCGGTGACCCCCAGCGCGATCCCAGGATGCGCGTGGTCAGCGTGGCGCACCTGGTGCTCGCCCCGGACCTGCCGGCGCCCCGGGCCGGCGGCGACGCGCGGAGCGCCCGCTGGGCCCAGGTCGGCGAACTCCTCGGCAGTGGGGACGGCAGTGCCCTCGCCTTCGACCACGCCCAGATCCTCGCCGAAGGGGTGGAGCGGGCCCGAGCGAAGATCGAGTACTCCTCCCTGGCCACCGCCTTCTGTCCTCCCTCGTTCACCGTCGGAGAGCTCCGCCGGGTCTACGAAGCGGTTTGGGGTGTCGCGCTCGACCCGCGCAACTTCCACCGCAAGGTGACGGGCACCCCCGGCTTCCTCGTGCCCACTGGCGGGACGACCACCCGTCAGGGCGGTCGCCCCGCCCAGTTGTTCCGCGCCGGAGGAGCGACCGTGCTGAATCCGCCGATGCTGCGTCCTGAGGTCTGAGCCCGGGCGGGACACGCAGGCGTTACGGAAGACCTGTCCGATAGGTCCGATATGTCGGTTATTGTGCACTGGGATGGCAAGCGCGGCCCTCCGGCTCCAGGGAGCACGATGATCCAGGTGATCGGTCTGACCAGCCTGTGCCGTCGTAACGGCGAACCCGCCGTCAGCGACCTCACCTTCGAGGCGCGACCCGGCGGCATCACCGGTCTGCTCGGCAGGCCGGGGTCCGGCAAGACCAGCGCCCTGCGGCTCATGCTGGGCCTGCAACGGGGGCGCGGCGTGGCACTGTTCGGCGGCCGTGCCCTGCACCGGCTGCACCACCCGGCCCGTGAGGTGGGTGTGCTGCTCGGCAACGTGCCGGGCAGTCCGGGCCGGACCGCCGTCGGGTACCTGCGCATGCTCGCGGCCGCCGCGGGAGTTCCCCCGACCCGCGCCGAAGAGGCGCTCGAGTTGGTCGGTCTGACCGGGGTCGCCAGGCAGCGTCTGGCCTCCTTCTCGGTGGGGATGGACCGCCGCCTGGGACTGGCAGCGGCCCTCCTCGGCGACCCGTACTGCCTGGTCCTGGACGAGCCGGCCGCGGGTCTTTCCCGGCGCGAGGCCGTCTGGATGCGCTCACTGCTGCGGGCCTTCGCTGACCAGGGCGGCACGGTCGTGGTGACGGGCGATGACGCCGGGGAGATGTCGACGCTCGCCGATCACGTGGTCCGGATCGACCGGGGGCGGTTGGTCGCTGACCAACCGGTCGGCGAGTTCACCGGGACCGGGCTGCAGCCCCGAGTGGTGGTGCGCAGCCCGCGGGCCGAGCACCTGGCGCGTCTGCTCGCCGCGCAGGGACTGGAGACGGTCCGGGAGGGCGGCTCCTGTGTGATCGTGCTCGGCGCTGAACGGGCGCGGGTCGGCGAGATCGCGTTCCGCCACGGGATCATGCTGCACCAACTCACGGACGAGGCCGTCGAGGCGGGTCCGCCGCCCGCCTCCTCGGTCGCCCCGATCACCTCGCTGGCCGGCCCCCGCCCTGCCGTCACCGCCGCGGCCAGCGGCACGGAGGCTCCCTCGGGCGCCACAGTGCTGCTCACCACGGGCCAGGCGGCTGCCCCAGCGGCGGTGGGGCCCCTGACGGAGATCCCGCCAGCGGGCCACGGCAGGGCGCTGATCGCGGCCAGGGCCGGGCTCCGGACCATCAGTTCCGCGGCGCCCCTGACCTCTCCGCCCGCCATCCGTGGGGCCCTCATCCTGCCCTCCGCCGTGGGGAAGGACGGCCTTCGGCCCTGGCCGGGGACACCTGGCGGCGTGGTGCCCTTCCGGGAGGTGTCGTTCGGGGCCTCCGCCGCTCCGCAGGGCGTGGCCGGTCGTCGCCCGGCCCCACGCTCCGCCAGCGCCGGTGCGCCCACGACGCCGTTCACCGGCATCATCACCTCCACCTCCGCCACGCGCACCGTGCCGACCGCACAGCCCACCCCCGCCAGCGCGGTGGCGACCGCCCTCCCCGGCCCGCCCGCCGGCGGCGGTGCCGGCGCCGGCACCCCGCCCCGACCACCCGCCTGTGCCGGTGCCCGCGACCCCGGCGGTCGGCCCACCGAGCCCGCCAGCGTGCCCGCACCCGCCACCGAGACGGTGCCGTCCGAGGCCCGCTCCTTCCTGCCGTTCCCGGGCGGCACATGGCTGCTGCGCTACGAGTGGCACCGACTCACCGGCGTCCGTTCCACCTGGCTCACCCTCGCCGTCGCGCTGTGCGCGGGCCTGCTGGTCACCCTCCTGCTCGGCCGCGGCACCTACGCCGCCAGCCGGCACGAGGACCTGCAACGGCTGTTGACCTCGTGGCTGCCCGGCTTGCCGCTCCCGCCTGCCGCGCTGGGTGCCGGGCTGCTCGGTGCCCTCTCCTTCGGCCAGGAGTTCCGCTACCCCGCGCTGGCCCCCGCCCAGGTCTCGGTCGAACGACGCCTGCGGCTGCTCCTGGCCAAGCTGGTGGCCACCGCGGTGTGCGCGCTGCTGCTCGCCGCGGCCACCCTGTCGGTGAACGCGCTGGGGGTCCGGTACACCGTGGACCCGGAGGGCGGGGCGGTGCCCCGTCCGGTGCTGCCCCTGCTCACCTGGTGGGCGGTCCTGGTGGTGGGCTCGGCATGGGTGGGGCTGCTGGCCGCGGCGCTGTTCCGTTCCTCCGTGGTCGGGGCCCTGTGGGTGCTGGCCGTTCCGGTACTGGTGGAGCCGATGGTCGGCTGGCTCGCCGACCAACCGCTGCTGGGGCCGACGCTGGGCCTGTTCCGGCAGGCGGTCGGGGCGCTCGCCACCGGTGGGGGCGGCCCGCTGGTCGGGGCCGGCGAGGCAGCCCGCGTCCTCGCGGCGGGGCCAGCGGCCTGTACCTACGGGCTCACCCTGCTGGTGCTGTTGTTGATCCACATCGCCCTGACGGTGCGTCGACGAACAGGGTGGCGATTCCCGGGATAGACTGATTCTTGCTGATAAAGCGTCAATATCCTGGTGGTGGGCGATCACCCTTTCGTGTGCTTTTCTGCAAAGCGCTCAAGGGTGTGAGGGACATCGCCGACAAAGGATGCGTGAATACCCTTGCGCACACCACGATGACCACGGCTCGCCCGGCCGATCCCAGCCTGCCGGGCTCGGGCGAGCTCGACCGCTTCTCCCTCGTCGACGCTCCCCCGGGGGAGCGCCCCGGGCCCGCAGCCTGGGACGGCCCGGACTCCGAGATGGGCCGGGTCGGCCGCCGGGCCAGCGGCAGCCGGGGGCGGGGCCTGCACGGCCAGCTCGTCCAGCAGCTCGGACAGATGATCGTCTCCGGAGACCTCGGCGCCGACCGCCCCCTGGTCCCGGAAGAGATCGGGCAGCGCTTCGAGGTCTCCCGCACCGTGGTGCGCGAGTCGCTGCGCGTGCTGGAGGCGAAGGGCCTGGTCAGCGCGCGCCCCAACGTCGGTACCCGGGTACGTCCGGTCAGCGACTGGAATCTGCTGGACCCGGACATCATCGAGTGGCGGGCCTTCGGTCCGCAGCGGGATGACCAGCGCCGCGAACTGTTCGAGCTGCGTTGGTCGATCGAGCCACTGGCCGCTCGGCTGGCCGCCGGCCACGGCAGGGACGACGTCCAGCAGCGCCTCATCGACATGGTGGAGATCATGGGGCATGCCGTGGGTCAGGGCGACGGCGTCACCTTCGCCCGTGCCGATGTCGAGTTCCACACGCTGGTCCTCCAGATCGCCGGGAACCGCATGCTGGAGCACCTCGCGGGAATCGTCTCCGCCGCACTCCAGGTCTCCGGCGGCCCGGCAACCGGATGTGAGCGTCCGTCGGAGTCCTCCGTGGGTCTGCATGCGCGGCTGGTCGACGCGTTGGGCTCCGGTGACGGCGCTGCGGCCGAGGGGGCGATGCGTTCCCTGCTCACCGTCCACCCAGATGTTGATCACGTGGTGCCCGCCCCCCGCGAGCACTGAACAACCGGCCACGCCGCCGCCGTACCGCCATGAGTGCCGCGACCACCGCCGGTGCCGCGGGCACCGGCTCGACGACCGCTCTGAGAACGCCGCCGCCAGGTCCTTCGGGACCGGCGGCGGCGTTCTCGGCTGACCGGGCTCTCATCATCGTTCTTTCTGTCGGACTTTGATAGCTTTCGCCCCTTGTGGGGTGTGACCGGAGCCACGTAGGGGAGGCGTAACACTTGGTGGGGGAGCGCGATGACGTAAGAGGTGGTGGCCGCTTCAGGAATACAGGTGAATGTCACAATGCTGTGTTGCTACGCGGCTCCACGCATGCCGAGGGCGCTCCATCGCGCCGGAGGCAAGTCCAAGACCGACCCGTCCCGGGCGCGACGACATGTGGTGTCAACGGGGGGAAGCTCGCCGAGAACCTTCACGTACCGGAGTGACCGGCCGTGGGTGGCTCTCGCCGAGTGCGAGTGAGGTCGGATGTCGTTTCCATCGTTCCGAGAGGTTGTTCGTGTCGGCCAGCACATCCCGTACGCTCCCGCCGGAGATCGCCGAGTCCGTGCATCTTCAGGCGCTCATCGAGCGGGGCAAGGCACAGGGCCAGATCGCCGGCGATGACGTGCGGCAGGCCTTCGAAGCGGACCAGATCCCGGCAACCCAGTGGAAGAACGTTCTGCGCAGCCTCAACCAGGTCCTCGACGAGGAGGGTGTGACGCTGATGGTCAGTGCCGCAGACTCGGCGGCTCCCAAGCGCACCCGCAAGAGCGTCGCAGCGAAGAGCCCGGCCAAGCGCACCGCCACCAAGACCGTTGCCGCGAAGACCACCGCGACCAGGAAGACCGCAGCCGTGAAGACCGCGGCCCCGGCGAAGTCGGTGGCCGTGGAAGCCCCGGTCGAGACCGCGGGGGGGTTGGAGGCGGCCGCCGTCTCGGCCACGCCGCGGGCCGCGGCGAAGGCCGCCGCGCCGGCGCGGGCGGCCGGCCCGGCCAAGAAGACCGCCGCCAAGAAGACCACCACGAAGAAGGCGGCGAAGAAGCAGTCCGGGAAGAAGGCCGAGAAGAGCGAAGAGCCGGTTGACGGCGAGGAGGTGCTGGACGAGGCGCTGGTCGGGGGCAAGCCCGGCGAGGACGCCCCGGACGGCCCCGAGTCGGAGGGTTTCGTGCTCTCCGACGAGGACGAGGACGACGCCCCCGCGCAGCAGGTCGCAGCAGCCGGCGCCACCGCGGACCCGGTCAAGGACTACCTCAAGCAGATCGGCAAGGTTCCGCTGCTCAACGCCGAGCAGGAGGTGGAGCTGGCGAAGCGGATCGAGGCCGGCCTGTTCGCCGAGGACAAGCTGTCCAGCGCGGACAAGCTCGCACCCAAGCTCAAGCGTGAGCTCGAGATCATCGCCGAGGACGGCCGTCGCGCCAAGAACCACCTGCTGGAGGCGAACCTCCGACTGGTCGTCTCGCTGGCCAAGAGGTACACCGGTCGCGGCATGCTCTTTCTCGATCTGATCCAGGAGGGCAACCTCGGCCTGATCCGGGCGGTGGAGAAGTTCGACTACACCAAGGGCTACAAGTTCTCCACCTACGCCACCTGGTGGATCCGCCAGGCGATCACCCGGGCCATGGCCGACCAGGCGCGGACCATCCGCATCCCGGTGCACATGGTCGAGGTCATCAACAAGCTCGCGCGCGTGCAGCGTCAGATGCTCCAGGACCTGGGCCGCGAGCCCACCCCGGAGGAGCTCGCCAAGGAACTCGACATGACCCCGGAGAAGGTCATCGAGGTCCAGAAGTACGGTCGGGAACCGATCTCCCTGCACACCCCGCTCGGCGAGGACGGCGACAGCGAGTTCGGTGATCTGATCGAGGACTCCGAGGCGGTCGTGCCGGCCGACGCGGTCAGCTTCACCCTCCTGCAGGAACAGCTCCACTCGGTGCTGGACACCTTGTCCGAGCGCGAGGCCGGTGTGGTCTCGATGCGGTTCGGGCTCACCGACGGACAGCCGAAGACCCTGGACGAGATCGGCAAGGTCTACGGCGTCACCCGGGAACGCATCCGGCAGATCGAGTCCAAGACCATGTCGAAGCTGCGCCACCCGTCCCGTTCCCAGGTGCTGCGGGACTACCTCGACTAGAAACGGCTGGTTCCGGTCGGCCTCCTGCCGCCGCTTACTGGACGCCCCCGGGGCTGGCTCAGCCCCGGGGGCGTCGGCTGCTCAGGCGAGCGCGCCGGGGCAGCCGTTCCGGTTCGCCCGATGGACGCCCTGCCGATGCCTCGACCCGCCATGGCGGCTACGCTGAGTGCGTAGTCGCTCGCGGTGTGCGAGGAGGTGTGGCGGGCGTGGCGGTCCTCGGCCTGGTTGCCCGTCGGGCCACCGGAGTGCTCGGCGGCGTCCGCGGCGCTTCTCGGAGGGGGCGGTACGGTTCCGTCGGGGGGATGTCGCTCGCGGTGCTCTGCGTTCTCCCCGCGACCTCCGCGCTCGCGTCACCGAGCGTGGTCGGAGGGCAGGGCGTGAGTACCGAGGCGGTGCCCTGGGTGGTTGCGCTCGCCAGCAGGGAACGGTTTGGCACCGTGAGGTCCGGGCAGTTCTGCGGCGGCGCTGCGGTGTCCCCGAAGAAGGTGGTCACCGCGGCGCACTGTCTGAGCGAGGACGGTTCCGGCGGGCCCGTGCAGGACGTCTCGGACGTGCGGGTGGTGGTGGGGCGCACGGACCTGCGCGGCTCGCGGGGGCGGGAGATCGAGGTGCTCCGGGTGTGGGTGCATCCCGGCTACGACCCGCAGACCAACGAGAACGACATCGCCGTGATCACTCTGGCGGGCCGGGTGCGCTTCCCCGGGGGCAGCGTTCCGCGGGTGGCCGGGGCCGGCGACGCGGACCTGACCCGCACCGGGGCGTCCGCCCAGGTCTATGGCTGGGGTGACATCACGGGGAAGGGCGACTTCAGCTACACCCTGCGCAGGGCGCGCGTGGCGGTACTCCCCGCACGGACCTGCGAGCGGGCCTACCGGCGCAGCGAAGCGGGGACGTTCGTCGCCTCGTCGATGATCTGTGCCGGCACGAGGGGTGGGGGTCGGGACGCCTGTCAGGGTGACAGCGGGGGGCCGCTGGTGGCCGGGGGAGTGCTGGTCGGGCTGGTCTCCTGGGGCAGTGGCTGCGCCCACCCCGGTTTTCCAGGGGTCTACGTCCGGATGTCCACGATGACGGAGGTGGCCGCCCAGCTCGGGCGGCACTTACGGGCACCCATGGTGACGGACGGCCACCCAGGGTGAACCGGGTGGCCGTCGGTGGCCGGACTCAATGCCGGTCCTGGCTCGTCGTGGGTGCCGGAATCAGCGCTCCTCTTCGCCGGCCGTCGCCGGGGTGGCGGTGAGTCGACCGGTCTCGTCCTGTATTTCCGCTGCGATCTTCTTCAGTTCGGGCTCGAACTTGCGGCCGTGGTGCGCGCAGAAGAGCAGCTCGCCACCGCTGATGAGAACGACGCGCAGATAAGCCTGGGCGCCGCAGCGGTCGCAGCGGTCGGCTGCGGTCAGCGGGCTTGCGGGGGTCAGAACTGTAGTCACGTCGCCTCTTCTCTAGCTCGACGAGCTGTCGTACCAGGGTCAACATCCAACCAGGCCGAAAACGTTCCCGCTCGTGGCTTCTCCGCAAAGTTGCTGCCAAGGAGGCCGGATGTTGCCAGGTGGCGGCGATTAGGGCCGTTGTACTGTTGTTGGTTTCATTTGTTATCAATTGTCCGTTTTGTCGCCTGCGGTGGCGTCTCACCGCTGTCGAGGGTGACGTGCCCGAAGCCTAAATGGTTCATGCCTCGAGATGGGCGTGATATTTCCATCACTCGACAGTGGCATCGATGGTTTGCTCGAACCCGTCCGCAAGAAAATCGAACGCATGTATGAGAGGGGCGTAACATGCGGGGTTACCGGGTGGCGGGCGAACTCATGGTGCCTACCTGGGTACCCTGCTCACCGGTGAACGCTGCGACACCCCCCACATCGGGGATGCCCGCACCCCACCAGCCCCGCCCCCAGTGGCGAGGCGCCTTTCCGGACAGACGAGGAGCTGCACCCGCGTGACCGCCGAATCCACCGTGTCGTCCACCGCACTGCTCACCGGCGCGGACCGCGACGGCTCCAACTACACCGCGCGGCACCTGCTCGTCCTCGAGGGCCTGGAGGCCGTCCGCAAGCGCCCGGGGATGTACATCGGGTCCACTGACAGCCGTGGACTGATGCACTGCCTGTGGGAGATCATCGACAACTCCGTCGACGAGGCCCTCGCCGGCTACTGCGACCGCATCGATGTCCTGCTCCACCAGGACGGCTCCGTCGAGGTCAGGGACAACGGCCGCGGCATCCCGGTCGATGTCGAGCCCAAGACCGGCCTGTCCGGCATCGAGGTGGTGATGACCAAGCTCCATGCGGGCGGCAAGTTCGGTGGTGGCTCCTACGCCGCCTCCGGCGGGCTGCACGGCGTGGGAGCCTCGGTGGTGAACGCCCTGTCCGCCCGGCTCGACGTCGAGGTGGACCGGGGCGGTCGTACCCACGAGATCAGCTTCCGCCGCGGTGTGCCCGGGATCTTCACCGAGTCGGGGCCGGACAGTCCGTTCGAACCAGCGACGGGCCTGCGCAAGACCCGCAAGGTGCCCAAGACCCGCCTCGGCACCAGGATCCGCTACTGGGCCGACCGCCAGATCTTCCTCCGCGACGCCCGGCTGTCCCTGGAGACGCTCCAGGCACGGGTCAGGCAGACCGCCTTCCTCGTCCCCGGGCTGACCATCGTGGTCCGCGACGAGCGGGGGATCGACGAGGCGGAGCCGACCGAGGAGGTCTTCCGGTACGACGGCGGGATCAGTGAGTTCTGCGAGTACCTCGCCCCCGACCGGGCGGTGTGCGACACACTGCGGCTGACCGGCCAGGGCACGTTCAAGGAGACCGTCCCGGTCCTGGACGACCTCGGCCACATGACGCCGACGGAGGTCACCCGCGAGCTCGGCGTGGACATCGCCCTGCGCTGGGGCGCCGGGTACGAGTCCACGGTCCGCTCCTTCGTCAACATCATCGCCACCCCCAAGGGGGGCACTCACCTCGCCGGTTTCGAACGGGCGGTCACCCGCACCATGAACGAGGTGCTGCGCTCCGCCAAGCTGCTCCGGGTCGCCGAGGACGACGTGGTCAAGGACGACGCCATGGAGGGACTGACCGCGGTGGTCACCGTCCGCCTGGCCGAGCCGCAGTTCGAAGGACAGACCAAGGAGGTGCTGGGCACCTCGGCGGCCTCCAGGATCGTGGCCAACGTGGTGTCCAAGGAGCTCAAGGCATTCCTCACCTCGACCAAGCGGGACGACCGGCAGCAGGCCCGCGCGGTGATGGAGAAGGTGGTCGCGGCTTCCAGGACTCGGATCGCCGCTCGGCAGCACAAGGAGGCGCAGCGCCGGAAGACCGCCCTGGAGTCGTCGTCGCTCCCGGCCAAGCTCGCCGACTGCCGCAGCGACGACGTGGACCGCAGTGAGCTGTTCATCGTCGAGGGCGACTCCGCGCTGGGCACCGCGAAGCTGGCTCGGAACTCCGAGTTCCAGGCGTTGCTGCCGATCCGAGGCAAGATCCTCAACGTCCAGAAGTCGTCGGTCTCCGACATGCTCAAGAACGCCGAGTGCGGGGCGATCATCCAGGTCATAGGGGCTGGTTCGGGTCGCACCTTCGACATCGACCAGGCCCGCTACGGCAAGATCATCCTGTTGGTGGACGCGGACGTCGACGGGGCGCACATCCGGTGCCTGCTGCTGACCCTGTTCCAGCGGTACATGCGCCCCATGGTGGAGGCGGGCCGGGTCTTCGCGGCGGTCCCCCCGCTGCACCGGATCGAACTGAGCAACCCCAGGCGCGGGCAGGACCGCTACCTGTACACCTACTCGGACAACGAGCTGCGCAGCACCCTGCTGGAACTCCAGCGCAGGGGGACCAGGTACAAGGACGCCATCCAGCGCTACAAGGGCCTCGGGGAGATGGACGCCGACCAGCTCGCAGAGACCACGATGGACCCCCGGCAGCGGACGCTGCGCCGGATCAACCTCGGTGACCTGGAGGCCGCCGAGCAGGTCTTCGACCTGCTCATGGGGAACGAGGTGGCTCCGCGCAAGGAGTTCATCGTCAGCTCGGCGGCCACCCTGGACCACTCCCGCATCGACACCTGACCGCACTCGCCTCCCTGCCCCCTGCCCTCGGCCCCCGCGCGGGGGCCAAGGGCAGGAGGCGCGGCGGCGTTACCGCAGCGGCCCCGCCACCACCGCCACCGGCTTGCTCAGGGGTACGCCGGAGCCGTCCCGCCGCGGATCGCGCTCCGGCAGTGCTGCTGGAGCGCCCTCCGCGGACGCCGCCCGCGGCGGTGACTGCCCCGCCCAGGCGAAGACAAGGACGTCCTCGCCCTTGAGGAACCGCTGGCAGCGCACCCCTCCGGTGCCCCTCCCCTTGCGCGGGTAGTTCTCGAACGGGGTGCGTTTGGCGGTGCCCTGCCCGGTGCCGGCCAACGCGTCGGTCACCCCGGCGACCGTCACCACGTCCGCGTCGAGTGCCGGGTCCACCGCGGTGAACGACAGCACCGAGGCGTCCGGCCCGAGCTTGATCCCGGCCATGCCACCGGCGGCCCGGCCCTGTGGGCGCACCTGCCCCGCCGGGTAGCGCAGCAGGTGCGCGTCCGTGGTGATGAAGACCAGGTCCTCCTCGCCGGTCCGGAGCTCCACCGCCCCGACCACCCGGTCGCCCTCCCGGAGCGAGATCACCTCGAACTCGTCCTTGTTCCCCGGGTAGTCCGGCACCACCCGCTTGACCACGCCCTGCTCGGTGCCCAGGGCGAGACCTGGGGAGGACTCGTCCAGGGTGGCGAGGCCCAACACCGTCTCGTCTGCCGCCACGGTCACGAACTCCTCCACGGGCGCCCCGGCCGAGAGGTTCGGCGCGTTGC
This sequence comes from Wenjunlia vitaminophila DSM 41686, assembly GCF_000380165.1. Classification (GTDB taxonomy): domain Bacteria; phylum Actinomycetota; class Actinomycetes; order Streptomycetales; family Streptomycetaceae; genus Wenjunlia; species Wenjunlia vitaminophila. The sequence continues at coordinate 28,952 of NZ_KB904654.1, read as the reverse complement.
TGCCTGACGGCAGCGTGGGCAGGTCGACCACCGACAGCCGCAGCAGCCGGCCCGCCGACGTCACCACCCCCACGTCGCCCCGGGCTGTCGCCGGCACCACGGAGACGATCACGTCGTGCTTGGACCGCCGGCTGGGCTCGGGCCCGAACGCCTCGTCGGTGGCGGTGCGGGCGAGCCGGCCGGTGGACGAGAGCAGCACCCGGCACGGGTCGTCGGGAACCTGGAGCGGAACCGGCTCGACCGGCCGGGCCGAGGACTCGAGCAGCACGGTGCGCCGTTCGGTGCCGTACTTCTTGGCCACCGCGGCGAGCTCGTTGGAGACCACCTTGCGCAGCTCGGCGTCCGACTCCAGGATGCGGGTGAGCCGTGCGATCTCGGTGCTCAGCTCCTCCTTCTCCTGCTCGAGTTCGAGCCGGTCGAACCGGGTGAGGCGGCGCAGCGGGGTGTCGAGGATGTACTGCGTCTGCGTGTCGGTCAGTGAGAAGCGGTCGATCAGGCGCTCCTTCGCCTGGGCGGCGTTCTCGCTGGCCCGGATGATCCGGATCACCTCGTCGATGTCCACCAGCGCGATGAGCAGCCCCTCGACGAGGTGCAGCCGGTCCTGCCGCTTGGACCTGCGGAACTCGCTGCGCCGCCGCACCACGGTGAAGCGGTGGTCCACATAGACATCGAGGAGTTCCTTCAGCCCGAGGGTGAGTGGCTGCCCGTCCACCAGCGCCACGTTGTTGATGCCGAAGGTCTCCTCCATCGGCGTCAGCTTGTAGAGCTGTTCGAGTACCGCCTCGGGGTGGAAGCCGTTCTTGATCTCGAAGACCAGACGAAGGCCGTGCTCGCGGTCGGTGAGGTCCTTCAGGTCGGCGATGCCCTGGAGCTTCTTCGCCGCGACCAGGTCCTTGACCTTGGCCCTGACCTTCTCGGGACCCACGTTGTAGGGGAGTTCGGTGACGACGATGCCCTTGCGGCGCGCGGTCACGTTCTCGATGGAGGCGGTGGCCCGGATGCGGAAGGTGCCACGACCCTTCTCGTAGGCGTCGCGGATGCCCTCGAGGCCGACGATCCGACCGCCGGTGGGCAGGTCGGGGCCGGGCACGAACCTCATCAGGGCTTCCAGGTCCGCGTCCGGATGCCGGATCAGGTGCCGGGCGGCGGCGATCACCTCGCCCAGGTTGTGCGGCGGCATGTTGGTGGCCATGCCGACCGCGATCCCGGAGGAGCCGTTGACCAGCAGGTTGGGGAACGCGCTCGGCAGCGCCTGGGGTTCCGACTCGCTGCCGTCGTAGTTCGGCGAGAACTCGACGGTGTCCTCGTCGATGGACTCGACCATCAGGGTGGCGGCCGGCGCCATCCGGGCCTCGGTGTACCGCATCGCCGCTGGAGGGTCGTCGTTGCCCAGGGAACCGAAGTTCCCGTGCCCGTCGACCAGCGGCAGACGCATCGAGAACGGCTGGGCCATCCGCACCAGGGCGTCGTAGATCGAGGCGTCGCCGTGCGGGTGCAGACGCCCCATCACCTCACCGACGACACGGGCGCACTTGACGTACCCCCGGTCGGGGCGCAGGCCCATCTGCCCCATCTGGTAGAGGATGCGACGGTGTACGGGCTTCAGGCCGTCCCGGGCATCCGGGAGTGCGCGGGAGTAGATCACCGAGTAGGCGTACTCGAGGAAGGAGCCCTGCATCTCGTCGACGACGTCGATGTCGAGGATGCGCTCCTCGGACGCGTCGTCCGGCGGCGGGGTCTTGGTGCTGCGGCGGGCCATCGGTCCCGGTGCTCCTTTTTCTCCTGTGCGGGTGCGACGAGCCTGGAAGTGGCGGGCTCCATTGTGGACCCAGCGGCGGACATCTCGGCCTCCGGCCCGGCGCGGCACCGCTGCCAGCGGCGGTTCGAGGCGCCTGTCACCACGGGGCAGTAGGGTGCAGGCAGCCCGTACCAGCGACCGGGAAGGACTCGTACCCATGGCCCAGACGGCCACGCCGGACACCGGCCCGGTGGCGACCCCGCAGGCACCCTCGGTGCCCAGCCGGCCCTCCGCCACCGAACACCGCCTCGCCAACGGACTGCGGGTGGTGCTCTCCGAGGACCACCTCACGCCGGTCGCCGCTGTCTGCCTCTGGTACGACGTGGGCTCCCGGCACGAGGTCAGTGGCCGCACCGGGCTCGCGCACCTCTTCGAGCACCTGATGTTCCAGGGCTCGGCGAGCGTGCCGGGGAACGGACACTTCGAGCTGGTGCAGAACGCGGGTGGCTCGGCCAACGGCACCACCAGCTTCGAGCGCACCAACTACTTCGAGACGATGCCCGCGCACCAGGTCGAGCTGGCGCTGTGGCTCGAGGCCGACCGCATGGGCAGCCTGCTCAGCGCCCTGGACCAGGAGAACCTGGACAACCAGCGGGACGTCGTGAAGAACGAGCGCCGCCAGCGGTACGACAACGTTCCCTACGGCACCGCCTACGAGCGGCTGTTCGCCATGCTGTTCCCGGAGGGCCACCCCTACCACCACATGCCCATCGGCTCGATGGCCGACCTCGACGCGGCGTCACTCGACGACGCCCGGGAGTTCTTCCGCACGTACTACGCGCCGAACAACGCGGTGCTCGCGGTCGTCGGCGACATCGAACCGGAGCAGACCCTCGCCTGGATCGAACGGTACTTCGGCTCCATCCCCGCGCACGACGGCAAGCCCGCGCCCCGGGACGGCTCCCTGCCCGAGGTGCTGGGCGACCAGGTTCGGTCCGTGGTCGAGGAGGAGGTGCCGGCGCGCGCCCTGATGTCCGCCTACCGGTTGCCGCAGGACGGGTCCCGCGAGGCGGACGCCGCCGACCTGGCCCTCACGGTGCTCGGCGGGGGCGAGTCCTCCCGGTTGCACAACCGCCTGGTGCGGCGGGACAGGCTCGCCGTCGGTGCGGCCTTCGGCCTGCTCCGGCTCGCGCAGGCACCGTCGCTGGGCTGGCTGGACGTCAAGTTGTCCAGCGGAGTGGAGGTCCCCAGCGTCGAGGCGGCCGTGGACGAGGAGCTGGCCCGCTTCGCCGAGGAGGGACCCACCCCCCAGGAGCTGGAGCGTGCCCAGGCCCAGATCGAACGGGAGTGGCTGGACCGGCTGGCCACCGTCGGCGGGCGCGCCGACGAGCTGTGCCGCTACGCCGTGCTCTTCGGTGATCCGCAGCTCGCGTTCAGCGCCGTGGACCGGGTCCTGGAGGTCACCGCCGAGGAGGTCAGGGCGGTGGCCGCGGAACGACTGCACCCGCGGAACCGGGCCGTCCTGGTGTACGAGCCCACCGGGCCCCGGGGCGAGCAGGACGAGGACCAGTCAGACGAGGAAGCCGAGGCCGAGCAGTGACCGACGCCACCGCCACCATGACCTTCCACCCGCGGCCCGAGCCGGGCCCGGCCAAGCCGTGGGACTTTCCCGCACCGGAGCGGTCCACCCTGCCCAACGGCGTCACGGTGCTGCGCTGCCACCGGCCCGGGCAGCAGGTGGTCGCGGTCGAGGTGCTGCTCGACTCCCCGCTCAGCGCGGAGCCCGAGGGCCTTGACGGTGTGGCCACCATCATGGCCAGGGCGTTCTCCGAGGGCACCGACCGGCACACCGCTGAGGGGTTCGCGGCGGAGCTCGAGCGCTGCGGTGCCACCATGGACGCCCACGCCGACCACCCCGGGGTCAGGGTCTCGCTCGAGGTCCCGGCGTCCCGCCTGGAGAGCGGCCTCGCCCTGCTCGCCGACGCGCTGCGCAGCCCCGCGTTCCCCGACGACGAGGTGGAACGCCTGGTCGCCAACCGCCTCGACGAGATCCCGCACGAGCTGGCCAACCCCGGGCGCCGCGCCGCGATCGCCCTGTACGCCGAGCTGTTCCCGGCCGACCAGCGGATCTCCCGTCCCCGCCAGGGCACGAGCGAGACGGTCGCCCGGATCGACGCCGCCGCGGTGCGCGCCTTCTACCAGGCCCAGGTACGGCCCGCCGGCACCACGCTGGTGGTGGTCGGCGACCTCTCCGGCATCGACCTCGACCGTGCGCTGCGGGACACCGTGGGTGCCTGGAGCGGCGAGCCCGCGAAGCCGGAGCCCGCGCCGACGATCATCGCCGACGACCAGGCCCGGGTGCTGATCGTGGACCGCCCGGGGTCGGTACAGACGCAGTTGCTGATCGGCCGCATCGGCACCGACCGGCACGACCGCGCCTGGCCGGCCCAGGTGCTGGGCACCTACTGCCTGGGCGGCACCCTGACCTCCCGTCTGGACCGGGTGCTCAGGGAGGAGAAGGGCTACACCTACGGGGTCCGGGCATTCGGGCAGGTGCTGCGCTCCACCAGCGAGGGCGTCGGCGCATCCGTGCTGGCGATCACCGGTTCGGTGGCCACCGAGGTCACCGGGCCCGCGCTCGCGGACACCTGGCGGGTGCTGCGTACCCTCGCCGAGGAGGGCCTCACCGACGAGGAGCGGGAGGCCGCCGTGCAGTACCTGGTGGGCGTCGCCCCGCTGAAGTACGAGACCGCGGCGTCGGTGGCCAGCACCCTGGCGGACCAGGTCGAGCAGTTCCTGCCGGACGACTTCCAGTCCCAGGTGTACCTGCGGCTCACCGAGGTCGGGACCGTGGAGGCGACGACGGCGGTGGTCCGGGCGTTCCCGCCGGAGCGGCTGGTCGCCGTCCTGGTGGGGGACGCCGCCAAGATCACCGAGTCGGTGGAGAAGCTGGGCATCGGTCCCGTGCGGGTGATCAGCTAGCGCCCTCGGGGCTGCCGTGGCAGGCGGTGGCGACTCCTCGTCGCCGCCGCCCCGCCCGAGCGGCTCACGGCCGGACGGCTCAGACCGTCTCCGGCAGCTCGTCCAGGCCCTCGGCGACCATCCGGGCCAGGCGGTCGAGCACCACCTCGGCGTCGGCGGTGTCGCAGGTCAGGACGACCTCGTCGCCGCCCCGCACCCCGAGGCTGAGGACCGCCAGCATGCTGGCGGCATTGACCCGGTTCCCGTCCGCCTTGGCCAGCGTCACCGGAACGCCGGTGCTGGTCGCGGCCCGGACGAAGACGGCGGCGGGGCGTGCGTGCAGCCCCTCGGCCCAGCCGACGGTGACGCGGCGCTCAACCATGGTGTTGCCCTTCGACGGAAATCATTCGTCTAGACCACCTTAGGGGTGGTGTGCGCGGTGCCCGGACGACGCCGTTCCCGGGGCCACCAACCAGCACCACGACCTACGACATACGCTGACGCAATGGCAGTCAGTGCGCACGGCGGCGGCCACCCGTCGGACGATCCGGAGCCGGCCTACCCCGAGCACTGGGAGGCGGACGTGGTCCTGCGGGACGGTGGTACCGCACACATCCGCCCGATCACCCCCGCGGACGCCGATCGACTGGTGGCCTTCTACGCCCAGGTCTCCGACACCTCAAAGTACTACCGCTTCTTCGCGCCCTACCCGCGGCTCTCGGACCGCGACGTCCGCCGCTTCACCCACCACGACTACGTGGACCGGGTCGGGCTCGCCGCCACGGTCGGCGACGAGTTCATCGCGACCGTCCGCTACGACCGGATCGACGACCGGGGCCGGGGTGCCAGCGGGGGAGCCCAGGCCGAGGTCGCCTTCCTGGTGCAGGACGCCCACCAGGGCCGCGGGGTCGCCTCCGCGCTGATGGAACACATCGCCGCGGTGGCCAGGGAACGCGGCATCCGCCGATTCGTGGCCGAGGTGCTCCCGGAGAACCGGAAGATGACCAAGGTCTTCACCGACGCCGGGTACACCCAGCGGCGCAGCTTCGAGGAGGGCGTGGTCCACCTCGAGCTCGAGCTCGAACCCACGGACGCGTCACTCGAAGTGATGCGGGCCCGGGAACTGCGGGCCGAGGCCCGGTCGGTGCGGAGGCTGTTGGCGCCCCGTTCGGTGGCTGTGGTGGGGGCGAGCAGACAACCGGGCGGGGTGGGGCGCACCATCCTCGCCAACCTGCTGGCCGCCGGCTACACCGGCCGGGTGTACGCCGTGAACTCGGCGTTCGCCCCGGGCACGGCGACCCTGCACCCCGAGGGTGTGCCCGCGTACCGCTCGGTGGCGGACCTCCCCGAGCCCGTTGACCTGGCGGTCCTCGCCGTCCCCGCAGAACAGGCGCTCGTGGCCGCGACCCAGTGCGGTACGCACGGGGTCCAGGGGTTGCTGGCGGTCGGCACCGGCTTCGCGGAGACGGGGGAGGAGGGCAGGGAACGGCAGCGCGAACTCGTCCGTCGGGCGCGCGCCGACGGTATGCGGGTGATCGGCCCCAACGCCTTCGGCATCGCCAACCAGGCACCCGACGTCCGGCTCAACGCCACGCTCTCGCCGGAACTGCCCCGCCCCGGCCGAGTCGGCCTGTTCACCCAGTCCGGGGCGATCGGCATCGCCCTGCTGGCCGGGGTCCACCGCAGCGGCCTCGGCCTGTCCAGCTTCGTCTCGGCGGGCAACCGTGCCGACGTCTCCGGCAACGACCTGCTCCAGTACTGGCACGAGGACCCGGCAACCCGAGTGGTCCTGATGTACCTGGAGTCATTCGGGAACCCCCGCAAGTTCACCCGGCTGGCCAGGCGCACCGCCCGCAGCAAGCCCGTCGTGGTGGTCAAGGGCGGCCGGCACACCGGAAGCTCCGTGCCCGCAGGACACGCCGTGCCCACCACCAGGATGCCCGACGCCACCGCGGACGACCTGTTCCTCCAGGCCGGGGTGATCCGGGTGGACAACATCACCGACCTGCTCGACGTCGGCCTGCTGCTGGACTGCCAGCCGCTGCCGCCCGGCGACCGGGTGACCATCGTGGGCAACTCCGGGTCCCTGGGTGCCGTCGCCCACGACGCCTGCCTGACCGGAGGGCTCCGCCCGGCGCAGCCCCACGACCTCACCACCGGGGCGGACACCCAGGACTTCCGCGCCGCGGTCGCTGCCGCGCTGGCCGACCCCGGGACCGACGCCGTCCTGGTCACCGCGATCCCGCCGGTCTCCGGGGGCGACAGCGGGCCCCACTGGGACGCCTCCGACCTCGCGCGTGAGCTGAGGAACGCGGCCACCGGCGCCGGGAAACCCGTCGTGGTCACCCACCTGGCCCTCGACGACCTGCCGGCCCTCCTGCTCGCCGAGGAGGACGCGGACGAGGCCCCGGACGTGGACGAGGCCACGGACGTGGACGCTGACGCGGACGGGTACGGGGGTGCGCGGTCCGTGGCCCGCGTCCCCGCCTACCCGGCGCCGGAACGTGCCGCGCGGGCGCTGGCCGAGGCCGCGACCTACGCCCGCTGGCGGCGTGCCGAGACCACTCCCGGCCAGGTGCCCCAGTTCGAGGACATCGACGTCACCTCGGCCCGGACCCAGGTCGCGGCGCTGCTCGCTGCCCACGAGGAACACAGTGAGCGCCCGATGGTGCTGGCTCCCGCTGACGCCTCCCGGCTGCTGGTCAGGTACGGCATCCGGCTGCGCACGGCGCTCGCCGCGACGGACGCCGACTCCGCGGTGGGGGCGGCCCGGCTGCTCGGCTACCCCGTGGCCCTGAAGACCACGGCCGAGCACCTGCGGCACCGCGCCGACCTGGGCGGGGTCAGGCTCGACCTGGCCGACGAGGAGAACCTGCGGCGTGCCTTCCGGGACCTGACCACGACGCTCGGCGCGGCCGGGGAGCTGCGGCTGGTCGTCCAGTCCATGGCCCCGCGCGGCGTGGACACCGTGATCAGGGCCGCCGTGGACCCGGCACTGGGCGCCGTGCTGTCGTTCGGGCTCGCCGGACCCCCCTCCGAACTGCTCGGTGACGTGGCGCACCGACTTGTTCCGGCCACCGACCGGGACGTGGCCGCACTGGTGCGGTCGATCAAGGGCGCGCCGTTGCTCTTCGGCTACCGGGGCGCCGAGCCGGTGGACACCGCCGCGCTCGAGGACCTGCTGCTGCGGGTCTCGCTGCTGGTGCACGACCTGCCGGAGGTCGCCGCGGTGGACCTGGAGCCGGTGGTCGCCGCCCGGACCGGGCTGGCGGTGTTGGGCGCGACGGTGCGCCTGGCCAGGCCACCCGCGCGGGACGACCTGGGGCCGCGCCGGCTCTCCTGGTGGTGACCTCCGGCGCCGGGTACGGAGGCAGGGGGGACGGCAGTGGCGGCACCCCGGCACGTGAGGCGCTCACGCGCTCCTCGAGGAGGCCCCTCCAGCCCGACAGCGTGTCTGTCCCGGCGGCTGATACGCCCTAGGATGGAGTGCATGGCGAAGACCGGCACCACCACCCAGGGCCTGCGCGCGGCCATCGAGCGCAGCGGCTACTACCCCGCGCTCGTCGGGGACGCTGTGGAGTCCGCGGTGGGAGCCGAACCGGTCGTGTCCTACCTGGTCCACCAGGAGACCACGTTCGACGCCAACGAGGTGCGCCGGCACGTCACCGTCCTGGTGCTCACCGGCACCCGCTTCATCGTGAGCCACACCGACGAACAGTCCGCCGACGACACCTCGCCCTCGCCCTACGCGACCACTTCCACCGAGTCGGTGAAGCTGGCCCGGATCTCCTCGGTGGTGCTCAGCCGGGTCGTGGCCAACCCCGAGTCCTACGCCCCGGGTGTCCTGCCCCGCGAGGTGGTGTTGACCATCGGCTGGGGGGCCGTCAGCCGGCTGGACCTTGAGCCGGCCGCCTGCGGCGACCCCAACTGCGAGGCCGACCACGGCTACACCGGCTCCTCCACCTCCGACGACCTGAGCCTGCGGGTCAGCGAGGCCGGGGACGGACCGGAGACGGTCACCCAGGCGCTGGCGTTCGCCCAGGCCCTCTCCGAGGCCACGGCCCAGGCCGCCGGCTGACCGGCCGTCGTCCGCCACCGCCGATGATCTATCCCTCCCCGGTGGACCCCGCCACCGCGCCGGCCCCGCGCTACGGCTCCGCCTCGCTCAGTGACCTGCTGCCGGCGATCGCCCGCGGGCTCGGCGTGCCGGGCTTCCCGGGTGGCGGCGGCCTGGAGTTGCCCCCCGCGGACCGGGCGTGCGTCTTCCTGGTGGACGGTCTCGGCTGGGAGCTGCTGCGGGCCCACCCCGAGGAGGCCCCGTTCCTCACCTCGCTGCTCGGCTCCTCCCTGGGCGGCAGCGGAGAACCGCTCACCGCCGGCTTCCCGTCGACCACGGCCACCTCCCTGGCCTCGGTGGGCACCGGACTGCCCCCCGGCGCCCACGGACTCGCCGGGTACATGGTGATGGTGCCCGGCACCCGCACGCTGATGAACCAACTCCGCTGGTCCCCCCACACCGACCCGCACGCCTGGCAGCCGTATCCCACCGTCTTCGAACGCGCCCACACCGCAGGCGTGGAGACCTGCCAGGTGTCCTCCCCCCTGTTCGAGCACACCCCGCTGACCAGAGTGGCTCTCTCCGGGGGGACGTTCTTCGGGCGGCTGACCGGGGAGGACCGGATGGACTTCGCCGCCGAACGGCTCGCCGCGGCCGACCGCACCCTGGTCTACACGTACTACAGCGAGTTGGACGCCATGGGACACCGGTACGGCGTGGACTCCGACGCCTGGCGCGGCCAGCTCATGCGGGTGGACCGGCTCGCCCAGCGGCTCGCCGAGCTGCTGCCACCACGCTCCGCCCTCTACGTCACCGCCGACCACGGCATGATCGACGTCGCCCCCGAGAACCGGGTGGACTTCGACGACGACTGGGAGCTCGGCGCCGGCGTGGCCCTCCTCGGTGGCGAGGGCAGAGCCCGGCACGTCTACGCGGTGCCGGGGGCCGAGGCGGACGTCCACGCCGTGTGGAGCGAGGTGCTCGGGGACCAGATGTGGGTGGCCACCCGGGACCAGGCCATCGAAGCGGGCTGGTTCGGGCCGCGGGTGGACAACCGGGTGTACGGAAGGATCGGGGACGTGGTGGCCGCCGCCCGGGACGACATGGCGGTGATCGCCTCAAGGACCGAGCCGGGGGAGTCCTCCATGGTGGGGCTGCACGGCTCGATGACCCCGGCGGAGCAGCTCGTGCCCCTCCTCGAGGTCCGCACCTGACCACGTCGGCCATCAGGTCGTCCGGTACTCGCGCTGACCTCCGGGTTCGCCCTACGCCCGCGAGCGGGGGCTTTCCAACACGGAGAATGTCGCACCCTCGGGGTCTGCCAGGGTGGCCCGCCTGCCGTACCCGAAGTCCTCGGGCCCGCTGACCATCGTGCCCCCAAGCTCCACCGCCCGCGCCACCGAGGCGTCCGTGTCCCGCACCGCGAAGTACGTCATCCAGGAGGGGCTGGTGGACGGGGGCATCTCCGCGCCCATGCTGCTGATCCCGGCGACCGCCTCTCCCTGGACCAGCAGCAGCAGCCGCCAGTCGAACGGGCTCGACACCGGTTCGGTGGCGTAGCCGAACACCAGCGAGTAGAAGGCGTCCACATAGGAGGCGTCCCGGATCAGCAACTCGTTCCACGCGACCGAGCCGGGCTCCCCGGTGAGGTCGGCGCCGAGGTGCTCACGCGGCTCCCACACGCCGAACACCCCTCCGCTCGGGTCCGCGGCGATCGCCATCCGACCGGCCGAATCCGACTCCAGGGGCCCCACCGCGACGGTGCCACCGGAGTCCCGGATGCGTGCCGCCGTCGCGTCGGCGTTGTCGCTGGCGACGTACATCGTCCAGGCCACCGGCAGGTTCCGACCGGCCGGGATGGCGCCAAGGCCGGCCACCTGGTGAGGACCCAGCAGGGCACGGCAGTAGGGCCCGAAGTGCTGGGGCCCCGCGCGGAACTCCCAGTCGAACAACTGACCGTAGAAGCGTTGTGCGGTGGACAGATCACGGGCCAGCAGGCTGACCCAGCACGGAGTGCCCTGGACGGGCCGGGCCATAACCTCGCTCATAAGACGGAGTCTCCTCTTTTTGTGTTCGCTCGCCGCCGGCCGCTTTGCGGGGCCCCTGCCGGCGTTCCTCGTCGTGCGGCCGCTCGTTCCTCGCGACCTGCTCCTCGTCTCTTCGGCAGGGGCGCGGCCTTTGGCTCGCTCACGTCTGCGCGTTGTCGGGGCGGGGGTGCACGACGCTGCGGGTTTTCCCGGGGGTTCGCTCGCCGCCGGCCGCTTTGCGGGGCCCCTGCCGGCGTTCCTCGTCGTGCGGTCGCTCGTTCCTCGCGACCTTCTCCTCGTCTCTTGGCAGGGGCGCGGCCTTTGGCTCGCTCACGGCGCTGGTTCCCTCGTGTTCGCTCGCCGCCGGCCGCTTTGGGGTGCCCCTGCCGGCGTTCCTCGATGCTGCGCTCCCTCGTGCCTCGGTCGCTTGGTCTCGTCTCTTCGGCAGGGGCGCGGCCTTTGGCTCGCTCACGTCCCCACATCGCCGGAGTGAAGGTGCACGACACTGCGGCGTGGTCGGGGGTTCGCTCGCCGCTGGTGTGGCTGCGGCTCGCTCACGTCTGCGCGTGTCGGGGTGGGGGTGCACGACGCTGCGGCGTGGTCGGGGGGTTCGCTCGGCGTCGGGTGCTCGCGGTCCCTGTCGACGTTCCACAGCCGGCGTGTCCATGTTCCTCGGAGGGCTCATCGTGCGACGGTCATACCTGACCCGTCGTCGGATCGTACTGGCGCAGGAGGCGTGCGCAGTGCTGTGCTCTTCGGCGCGTCCTGTGGCTCGCTCACGTCGGTCCTCGTCAGGGTGCGGGTCGGCGCGGGTGGCTGTCTGGTCCGGTCCTGACAATGGCACTGCCCGGGCACCGACCACAATGGGGCCATGAACTCCCTCATCACCAGCGAAGAGCTGGCCCGTGACCTCGCCGGGGCGACAAGCCCGGTCGTTCTGGACATCCGTTGGCAGCTCGGTGGGCCGCCGGGCCGGTCCGATTATGCGGAAGGTCACATCCCGGGTGCCCACTTCATGGCCCTGGACACCGACTTGGCGGGGCCACCGAGCGCCGGGGGCCGTCACCCGTTGCCGGAGCCGGAGGCCTTCCAGACGGTGATGCGCCGGGCAGGGGTGAGCGCGGACCGGGAGGTGGTGGTGTACGACGCCGCGTCGTCGATGGCGGCGGCGCGTTGCTGGTGGCTGTTGCGCTGGGCGGGTCACGGCCGGGTGCGGGTCCTGGACGGCGGGCTTCGGGCCTGGACCGCCGCGGGGTTCCCACTCGATCGGGCGGTGCCCGAGGACGAGAAGGGTGACTTCACCGTCCGTCCGGGCGGCATGCCCGTGCTCACCGCGGACCAGGCCGCGGAACTGGCGCGTTCCGGGCTGCTTCTGGACGCCAGGGCCGCGGAGCGGTACCGGGGCGAGGTCGAGCCGGTGGACCCGGTCGCCGGGCACATCCCCGGCGCGGTCAGCGCGCCGACCACCGCCAACGTTGACGCGGGGGGACGGTTCCTGGACCGTGACGTCCTGGCCGCCCGGTTCGCCGCGTTGGGAGCCGCGGAGCCCGGGGTCCGGGTGGGCGTCTACTGCGGCTCGGGCGTCACCGCCGCCCACGAGATCCTGGCCCTCGCCCTGACCGGCGTTCCGGCCGCGCTGTACCCCGGCTCCTGGAGTGAGTGGTCGGGGGACCCGCAGCGCCCGGTGGCCACGGGACGGGACCGCGGGTGAGCGAGGCGTCCGGGGGCCCGTGGGTCCCCGGACGCCGGCGGTCAGTCCTTCTTCCGCCGGCTGCCGAACACGATCTCGTCCCAACTGGGAACGGTGGCCCGGCGCCCGGGACGGACGCCGTCGGCCTCCGCCTGGCGGTCGGTGCTGCCGACGAGTCGGTCCCGGTGGCCGCTCACCGAGCGCGGCATCAGCACGTCGGCGTAGGCCGAGCCGGCACCCGCACTCGCCGCCGGGGCGGGAGGAGCCGCCTCCGCTGACTCGTCCGCCTGCTCGGCTTCCTCCGACGGCGGTGTCGCGGCTGCCGGAGGGTCGGGCACCACCATGTCGCCACGGAAGTTCGGCACCACGTCCAGCAGGCTGGTCAGCGAGTCCCGGTCCTCCTCGGAACGACTCGAGCCAGCGCTGGGCCTGTCGCGGTCCCGGTCGGTGGTCCGGTCGCGGGGCAGCCGGGCGATGCGGGGGACGAAGGGGAAGCTCGGCTCGGGGTGCTCGGTGGTCTCCCCGATCAGGCCCCGGGCCTCGTCGTCGCAGGCCTGGACCAGACGGCGCGGCGGGTCGTAGGTCCAGCTCGCCGAGTGCGGCTCACCGGCGACCCGGTAGACCAGCAGCACCTCCCAGATGCCGTCGTCACGGCGCCAGGAGTCCCACTGGGCGGAGTCCTTCTCGGCGCCGCGAAGGAGCAGGCGCTCTGCCACCGCGTCCCCGAGGAGCGGACCGGTGCTCTCGCCGTGGCGGCGCACCGGGGTCTTGCGGGCACGCTCGGCCATGAAGGCGCGCTCGGCCAGCACCGGGCCCTCGAAGCGGCGCACCCGGTCCACCGGGATGCCGGCGAGCTGGGCGACCTCCTCGGCGCTCGCGCCGGCCCTTATCCGCGCCTGGATGTCGCGTGGGCGGAGGTGGCTCTCGACCTCGATCTCGATCTGGCCGAGACGGGCGCGGTCGTTGCGGACCGCGGCGCGGAGCCGCTCGTCGATGGGGAGCGTGTACTCCGTGTTGTCGGCAGCCTTGAGCACCAGTCGTGTGCCGTCGTTGCTGACGGCCACGACACGCAGTTCGGGCATGGGAACCTCCCGGTGGTGCCTGCCGACGTCCGTTGCGTCGCTGCTCCCGTTGGACGAGTGTGGCCTGCCCGGGTGCAGCCTGCCACAACCTTGCGAGTTGCCTGGCGTGTCGGGAAGTTCCCCGGCCCGCCGTTATGGCACGGTTACCTGTTCGCAACGCTGCGTGACGCCCTCATGTCACCCCGCGTTGTCCCTTTCCATCCTCTGCTGCGGCACCCTGGGCACAGTACTCCATTTGGCCCATGTGAGTGGACCACCGCGCCGTCGAATTTCGGTGGTGGCGCTGGAGTTGACACCCTGCCCCGGCCGGGCGTTCCCCCGCAACGGTGTTCATCTTCGCAGACTGGGACGTTTTCGGATGTTTCGACGCGCCCTCTCATCGTTTCTTCTGGTTGATCTTTTCGTATGCCCTCGACTGCTCCGAACGGGACCCGCCGGACCGCGTGATCCCAGGTGGTGACGGGGCGTTCAGGGGGCGGGCTCCCTGACTGGCGCGCCGGTTGTCGCGCCGCTTCACTCCCCCAGCACGCGGCGCACGTAGTCGTTGGTGAACCGGCGGTCCGGGTCCAGCCGGTCCCGCACCGCGGTGAACTCGCCGAACCGGGGATAGGCGTCGGCCAGGTACGCGGCGTCCCTGCCGTGCACCTTCCCCCAGTGAGGGCGCCCCTGGTGCGCCGTCATGACACGTTCGACCGCGGCGAAGTAGGCCCGGTGATCGGTGCCCCGGTACATGTGGACGGCGAGGTAGGCGGTGTCCCGTCCCGAGGCGGTGGACAGGCACAGGTCGTCGGCCGGGGCGACGCGCACCTCGACCGGGAAGCTGATCCGCCAGTCGGAGCGGTCCACCAAGCGCCGCAGCTCGCGCAGCGCGGGCACGGCGGCGGCCCGCGGCACCGCGTACTCCATCTCGACGAAGCGGACCCGGCGGGGGCTCGTGAACACCTTGTAGGAGGTGTCGGTGTAGCTGCGCGCGCCCAGGGCCCGACAGGAGAGTCGGGCCACGGCCGGGATCGTCGCCGGCACGGTCCTGCCGAGCGCGCAGGCCGCCCGGAAGACACCGTTGGACAGCAGTTCGTCATCCACCCAGCCGCGAAAGCGGGGGAGGGGCGCCGCCGGTCCCGGGCTGCGGTTGTTGCGCTTGGTGATGCAGCCACGGGTGTGCGGGAACCAGTAGAACTCGAAGTGTTCGTTCTCGGCGACGAACTGGTCGAACTCCGCGATCACCCGGTCGAACCGCATGGGCTCCTCTTGTGCGGTGAGGAGGAACGCCGGCTCCACCGCGAAGGTCAGCGCGCTGACGACCCCCAGCGCCCCCAGGCCGAGTCGGGCCGAGTCGAACAGCTCCGGCCGCTCCCGGGCGGAGGTGGTGACCACGGTGCCGTCGGCCAGGACCAGCTCCACCGCCCGGACCTGGGCGGCGAGTGAGCCGGAGGCCCTGCCGGTGCCGTGGGTGCCGGTGCTGACCGCTCCGGCCACGGTCTGCTCCATGATGTCGCCCATGTTGGTCAGGGCGAGTCCCTCGGCGGTCAGCACCCGGTTCAGCTCGCGCAACGGCAGCCCCGCCTCGACGGTGACCGTTCCGGCCACCCGGTCGATCTCCCGCACGGCGGTGAGCCCCTGGGGCTGGACCAGCAGCCCGTCGGTGGCCGCCGCCGCGGAGAACGAGTGCCCGGTCCCCACCGCCTTGATCCGCAGACCGTCCTCGGCGGCCCTCCGCACCTGCCGTGCCAGCTCTTCCACGGTGGCCGGGCGGACGGTGCGGGTGGGGTGGGCCCGGACGTTACCCGCCCAGTTGCTCCAGACCCCGGGGCTCGTCCGCCGCGGCCAGGTGCCCGTCCTCGTCATGTGCTCCTCCTGTGCCCGGGGCGGTGCTGCGTTCGGCCTCGGGGGCCGGGGGCGACGGTGCGTTCCGGTCCTGACCCGGTGCTCCGGCGTCCGGCGGGACGGACTTCTGGCCCGTCTCCCCGGACGACACCTCAACGTCCCGCAGCCGGCGCAGCCCCAGGCTCGCCACCAGCACCGCCAGCGCCCCGGCGCAGGCCGAGACCAGGAAGGCCGTCTGCGCCCCGGAACGGTCCACGACCCATCCGGAGACCGCGGCCCCGGCCGCCACGCCGGCGGCGAGTCCGGTGCTGACCCAGGTCATTCCCTCGGTGAGCTGTGCCCGCGGGACCATGCGCTCGACCAGTGCCATCGTGGTGACGATGGTCGGGGCGATGGCCAACCCCGCGACGAAGACCGCGACACCCAGGGCGGGGAGACTGCCGACGAACTGCAACGGGAGCATGCTCGCGGCCATGGCGACCACGCCGATCAGGAAGCGGCGCTGGGCCCGCCCCCTCGGCCCCATCAGGCCGAAGACGATGCCGGCGACACACGAGCCGAGGGCGTACGCCGCCAGGACCAGGCTGGCCGCCCCCTTGTGGCCCTGCTCGTCGGCGAACGCCACGGTGATCACGTCCACGCTGCCGAAGATCGCCCCGGCCGCGGCGAACGTCCCCACCAGGACCTGAAGCCCGGGGGAGCGCAGTGCCGAGCCCCTGCCCGCGCGCACCTTGGGGTGCGGCGGCGGTTCGGTGGACCGCTGGGCCGTGATCGCGAAGACCCCGACGGTCAGCAGAGTGATCGCCAGCACCGGACCGGCGGCGGGGAACAGGACGGTGCACAGGCCGATGGAGATGATGGGCCCGATGATGAAGCAGACCTCGTCCAGCACCGACTCGAACGAGTAGGCGGTGTGGAGCTTCGGCGTCCCCCCGTACAGGTGGGCCCAGCGGGCCCGCACCATCGACCCCATGCTGGGCGTGCACCCGGCGAGGGCGGTGCACAGGAACCAGGTCCAGGTGGGTGCCCCCAGGCTGGCGCACACCGCGAGACCCGTCACTGCCAGGACGGTCACCAGAAGTGCGGGCCGCAGCACCCGGCGTTGGCCGAACTGGTCGACCAGACGGGATATCTGGGGGCCGAGCACCGCCAGGGACAGCGCGTGGGTGGCCGACAGCGCGCCCGCGATCCCGTACTCGCCGGTGAGTTGGGAGATCATCGTCACGATGCCGATGCCGAGCATGGAGATCGGCATCTTGGCGACGAAACCGGCACCGGAGAAGGCCCTGGCGCCGGGCGCGGCGAAGATCGCTCGATACGGGGCGAGCACGGGCACTCCACGGTTCAGAACGCACCGGTCTTGATGGCGCACCGGGACCAGGCCATTGGGTAAGGCGTGTTTGTATCGTTGACAGGTTACACACCTCGGTGCGGGCTGTCTGGTGATATTTCGAGTCGACGAGGAAGGCATGACGCGCCGTTGGCGCCGCCCGTCCCGGGGCGGGAGCGGCCCCCGGACCCCGAGGTGGCAGGATCGTGACATGCCCGATCTGCGCACCGTGGCGGACACCGCCCCCTACGACGCCCTGCTGCTGCTCTCCTTCGGCGGACCGGAGGGTCCGCAGGACGTCATCCCGTTCCTGGAGAACGTGACCCGCGGCCGTGGCATCCCTCGGGAGCGGCTCGCCGAGGTGGGGGAGCACTACTACCGGTTCGGTGGGGTGAGCCCGATCAACGAGCAGTGCCGCGAGCTGTTGACCGCCCTGCGTGCGGACTTCCTGGACCACGGTCTCGAGCTGCCCGTCTACTGGGGCAACCGGAACTGGCGCCCCTACCTCGTGGACACCCTGCGGGAGATGGTCGGCGACGGCGTCCGCCGGGTGCTGACCCTCACCACCAGCGCCTACGCCTCCTACTCGGGGTGCCGTCAGTACCGGGAGAACCTGGCCGACGCCCTGGCGATGCTGGCCGCCGAGGGGCATCCGGAGCTGACCGTGGACAAGCTGCGGCACTACTTCAACCACCCCGGGTTCGTCGAGCCGATGATCGACTCGACCCTGGCCGCGCTCGGCGAACTGCCCGAGGAACTGCGGGACCGGGCCCACCTGGTGTTCACTACGCACTCCATCCCGACCGCCGCGGCCGGGACGTCGGGCCCGACCGACGAGCACGGCGACCCCGGCGTCTACGTCACCGAGCACCGGGACGTGGCCGACCTGGTCGCGCGGGGCGTGGCCGAGGCGACCGGGGTCGCCGGCCGGCCGTGGGAGCTCGTCTACCAGAGCCGCAGCGGCGCCGCGCACGTCCCCTGGTTGGAACCGGATGTCTGCGACCACCTGGAGGCCCTCGGCGAGGCGGGAGCCGTGGCGGCGGTCATGGTCCCCATCGGCTTCGTCTCCGACCACATGGAGGTCAGGTACGACCTGGACACCGAGGCCACGGCCAAGGCCGCGGACCTGGACCTCCCGGTCACCCGGGCCCGCACCGTCGGAGCCCACCCCGGGTTCGTCGCCGCCGTGCGACAGCTCGTCCTGGAACGGGCCGCCGCCGAACGCGGGGAGCAGCCGAGCCGCCCGGCCCTGGGCGCCCTCGGGCCCAGCCACGACATCTGCCCCCTGGGCTGCTGTCCCAACCCCCGCGCCCGCCGGCCGGCAGCCGCCGGCCTGGACTGACCGGGCGCGGGAACACCGCACCACCACAACGCACCACAGACAGGGATATCCCGTGACCCAAGCCCCCGTGACCGAACTGCTGGAGATCGCGCAGGAGGCCGCCCGCAGGGCTGGTGAGCTGCTGCGCACCGGACGGCCCGACGACCTCGCCGTGGCGGCCACCAAGAGCAGCCCCATCGACGTGGTCACCGAGATGGACGTGGCGGCCGAGAAGCTGATCACCGACTTCATTTCCGAACGGAGGCCGACGGACGGTTTCCTCGGCGAGGAGGGCGGCACCACCGTCGGGAGCAGCGGCGTCCGCTGGGTGATCGACCCGCTGGACGGCACCGTCAACTACCTCTACGGCCTGCCGTCATGGGGCGTGAGCATCGCTGCCGAGGTGGACGGGCGCGCCGTGGTCGGTGTGGTCGCCGCCCCGATGCGCGGCGAGCTCTACCACGCCGCGGAGGGTCAGGGGGCCTTCCGGGACGGCGAGCGGGTCCACTGCAGGGACACGCCCCCGTTCGAGCAGGCGCTGATCGCGACCGGGTTCGGGTACGTCGCCGAGCGCCGCGCCCACCAGGCCGAGGTGGTGCGGGCCCTGCTGCCCCAGGTGCGTGACATCCGCCGGGCCGGGGCCGCGGCCATCGACCTGTGCGACGTCGGCTGCGGGCGACTCGACGGCTACTACGAGCGGGGCCTGAAGCGCTGGGACTACGCCGCCGGGGTGCTGTTCGCCCGGGAGTCCGGCGCGCTGGTCGGCGGCCGTCCCGGACAGGTCCCCTCGGAGGAGCTGACCGTGGTCGCCGTCCCGGGCATCTTCGACCCGCTCCAGCGGCTCGTGGACGAGCTGGGCGCCTGGCACGACTAGGGCCTGTCTGATAAGTAGCGCCGTCCGCCCGGAGGGCGGGGGTCGCGGCGTCTGGTGCGTGCGATCGCAAGGCGGAGGGTCGTCCTCGTACTGGGCGTACATGGACGATCCCGACAACGCAGCGAGCGTGCGTGCCAGGCGTCACGACCCAGGCGGGATTTATCAGACAGGCCCTAGGGGCCGGGAGGGTGCCGGTGCGGAACGGGGGAGAACCCGGGCGGGTTCTCCCCCGTCGCCGTCGGAACGGCCGGTCCCCGAGCCCTGTCCCGCCCGGTGCGCGGACGGGCTCAGGGCTCAGCAGAAGCCGTTGAGGAGGTACCAGTCGCCGTTGGTCCGCACGCCGCTCGCCAGGCGGCCGTTGCCCAGGCCCTGGTAGGTGAGCAGCCATCCGGGGTTGCCCGGGTACCCGTCGATGACGTAGTTCTCGTTGGTGACGGTGTGCAGGTCGGGACGTCCGTCGCCGGAGGAGTCGCCGACCGCGATGAAGTTGGCCATGGCGTTCCAGCCGCCCGAGCCGATGAGCGTGCGGGACCCGAGCCTGCCGGTGGAGGTGCCCGGGTAGAGCCACAGCTTGCCGGTGGCCGCCTCGCGCGCGTACAGGTCGGGGCGGCGGTCGCCGTTGGTGTCGCCCATGCCCACGAGCGCGTTCATGGCGTTCCAGCCGCCCGAGCCGATGAGCGTGCGCGGCCCCAGCTTGCCGGTGGAGGTGCCCGGGTACAGGTAGAGCTTGCCCGTGGCCTTCTCGACGGCGACCAGGTCGGAGCGGCCGTCGCCGGTCAGGTCGCCGAGGGCGGTGATGTGGCGCATGCTGTTCCAGCCGCCCGAGCCGATCAGTTGGCGGGAGCCGAGGGAGCCGGTGCCGGTGCCGGGGTAGAGCCACAGCTTGCCGGTGGCCGCCTCGCGGGCGATGAGGTCCTCGCGGCCGTCGCGGCTGAAGTCGCCGTGCCGGGTGAGGGCGCTCATGCTGTTCCAGCCGCCGGCGCCGATGAGCCGGCCGGTGCCGTTGCCCGGGGTGAACCACAGCCGTCCCGCCTTGTCGCGGACGATGACGTCGGCCATGCGGTCGGCGTTCATGTCCCCGAAGCCGGAGGCCGTGGGGGAGGGATCGGAGAACCAGTACGGGTAGGCGGGTGAGCCGCACTCGCGCTTGGTGCGGACGAACTTGATCGAGCTGATCGACGGCCGGGTGTAGGAGGTGTACGCGCCCGCTTCGTCGGGGGAGTGGGCATGGTAGCCGCCCGACACGTCGTAGTTCCTGGCGTCGTAGAGGCAGGAGATCAGGTTGGTGTGGTTGACGTACGAGTAGAACGTGTTGTCCAGGCTTCCCAGGTCCGCGACGTCCTTGTTCGTCTTGAACATCTGCCCGGTGGCGCTCTCGCCGGTCCAGCCGCACCAGTAGCCGGCCGGGCAGTCGTAGACGTCCGCGGCTGCCGTGGTGGCGTTCACGGCGGCGGTGCCGGTGCCGGCGAGCACGAGGCCGGCGAGTGTTGCCACGCCTCGGACGAAACGGTTCCTCATGGACGGCATCCCCCCGTTGCTGTGCGTCAGTGTGTGAGCCGCCGGTGCCGGCCGGGCTCGCCCGGCCCCCGGGACGCGCGCGATCAGCCAGTTCCCCCGCGGGGGCCCGGCGGTGGTCGCGGGCCAAGTCTGCCCTGTCCGGGCGGCACCCCGCACCCGCGGGCCCACGCACCGCCTCACACCGACTGGAGGAGCGTCAGGTGCCCTGCGGTACGCACACCCCGTGCTCGGCGGCGAGCCGGTGGAGGTCCTCGAGCTCGGCCTGCTCGACTTCCGCGAGGAAGTCGTCGCCTGACCGGAGCGCGTCGCGCAGGGCGATCTCGGTGCTGCGTATGCGGTGCAGGATGCCTGCGGTGAACGCGTCCATGGTGGCGCCCCCTGTTCACGGTCGGTGACACGTGTCCACGTGTTCGGCGTCTTGATCGGATGGGGGTTGGAACCCCGGAACCCGGACGGTAGCCGGGTGTGTGCTCACGGTTGTTCCCTGCGCGGTGCGCTCGGTCCTCCGGCGCCGCTGGTCGCGGGTTGCCAGGGCTCTTCCCCACGCATCCCGGAGGCAAAACCTCATCCCACGAGGAAAAAGGTCACACTCCGTGGGCCCCGCGGTGCCGCGCCGGGCTGGGGACTCCGGTCCGGGCTGGCCGTGGCGGTGCCCGGGTGAGCAGCGGATCGTTCCCGCAACGGCTTACCTCCGCCTTACGGTGGGGGGAGGCACGATGGAGTCACCGTCGGCTCCGCTCGGCCTCTGGCGCGAGGGTCACCGGGGTCGGCTGCGCCGGGCCTTTGGGCCGCCGCGGCCAGGAGCCGAGCCGACGGTCCAGGCACCGCCGGCGACCGGCGACTGCCCTGGCCGGCCAGGCCGACCGGGCCGAACGAAAAGCGTCGAACGAACAGGAAGGACAGCCCGTTGCGGGTTCTCGTCGTCGAGGACGAGCAGTTGCTCGCCGATGCGGTGGCCACCGGTCTGCGCCGGGAGGCCATGGCCGTGGACGTGGTCTACGACGGCCAGGCCGCCCTCGAGCGGATCGGTGTCAACGACTACGACGTCGTCGTCCTCGACCGTGACCTGCCGTTGGTCCACGGTGACGAGGTGTGCCGAGAGCTGGTGCGGCTGGGACTGCCCACCAGGGTGCTGATGCTCACCGCCTCGGGGGACATCAGCGACCGGGTGGAGGGGCTCGAGCTGGGCGCCGACGACTACCTGCCCAAGCCCTTCGCGTTCGCCGAGCTGGTGGCCCGGGTCCGGGCGCTCGGCCGGCGCAGCACCGCGCCGCTGCCCCCGGTGCTGGAGCGGGCCGGCATCCGGCTGGACCCCAGCCGGCGCGAGGTGCGGCGCGACGGGCGGGTGGTGCAGCTCGCGCCGAAGGAGTTCGCGGTGCTGGAGGTGCTGATGCGCGGTGAGGGCGCCGTGGTCTCCGCCGAGCAGTTGCTGGAGAAGGCGTGGGACGAGCACACGGACCCGTTCACCAACGTCGTGCGGGTCACCGTGATGACGCTGCGCCGCAAGCTCGGCGAGCCTGCCGTGATCATGACCGTCCCCGGCTCGGGCTACCGGATCTGAGGGCCGTGACCACCTTCCCCCCGCCCAGGCCCAGCGCACCGCCGTCCAACGCGGTGCGGAGGAGCGCGGTCCCCCGGCCGGTGCCGCCCAAGCCCGCCTGGGACCCGCCGCCGCCGCCCCGCATCCCCTGGCTGCGGCCGACCATCCGGTTCCGGCTCACCGTCCTGTACGGCGGGATGTTCCTGATGGCCGGCATCCTGCTGGTGGCGCTGATCTACTGGCTGGTGGCCAGGAGCGTGGACGTCAGCAGCCCGCTGCCGTTCCGCTTCGAGGGCACGGTCACGTTCACCAGCGAGGTGTGCCAGAAGTACGCCGACGGGGGCACCGTGGAGCAGAGCGACCTGCAACGCTGCACGGCCGAGTACATGGCGCTGCAGCGGGAGGAGGCGCTCGACGCGCTGCTGCGCAGGTCGCTCCTCGCGCTGCTGGGGCTGACCGTGGCCGCCTTCGCCTTCGGGTACGGGATGGCCGGGCGGGTGCTGCACCCGCTGGGCCGGATCACCCGGATGGCGCGCAGCGTCGCGGGCGCGGAACTGCACCGCAGGATCGAGCTCGACGGCCCGGACGACGAGCTGAAGGAGCTCGCGGACACCTTCGACGACATGCTGGACCGGCTTGACCGTTCGTTCGACTCCCAGCGCAGGTTCGTCGCCAACGCCTCCCATGAGCTGCGGACCCCGCTGGCGATCAACCGCACCCTGCTGGAGGTGCAGCTCGCCGACCCGCAGGCGTCGCCGGACGTCCAGCAGCTCGGCAAGACCCTGCTGGCCACCAACGAACGCAGCGAACAGCTCGTGGAGGGCCTGCTGCTGCTGGCGCGGAGTGAGAACGAGCTCACCGACCGCAAGCCGGTGGACCTGGCCGAGGTGGCCGTCCAGGCGCTGGAACAGGCCAGGAGCGAGGCCGAGAACCGCGGCGTGGAGCTCCGCAGCAGCCTGGAGACCGCCGTGGTGCAGGGCAACGGGGTGCTGCTGGAACGGATCGCACTGAACCTGGTGCAGAACGCGGTCCGCTACAACGTGGCCGAAAACGGATGGGTGAGCATCAGCAGCGGCAAGAGCGGAGGTCAGGCCGTGCTCGAAGTGTCGAACACCGGACCGATGGTGCCGGGGTACGAGGTGGACAGCCTGTTCGAGCCGTTCCGCAGGCTGCGCACTGACCGCACCGGGAGCGACAAGGGAGTCGGCCTCGGCCTGTCCATCGTGCGGTCCGTGGTCAGGGCGCACGGCGGCACCATCGCGGCGGTGCCACGCCCCGGCGGTGGCCTCGACATGCGCGTGGTCATCCCGTGCTGACCGGTACGGACCCGGGGGGCCGGGGCGGGCACGGGCCGGCCGTGACCGAAGCAGCGCGGGTGTTTCCGACCGGGCGGAATGGGCGGTTCTCCCACCCCCTTTTCGTGCCCGGCCGGGTGCGGCTTTCGGGTTCGGTGGGGGTCCACGGTCGCTCCATGCCGGCGGCTTCCCTTATCGGGCGCAATCGGACTTCTTCCCCTTGATCGAATCGATGTGAGCGATCACACATGAGTTTCCGGTCATTCTTTTTCGTCGCCTGGAGTGGTCGAGCATGTGCGGTCGGTGGGCGCGGGTGAGGCGTCGGCGTCGGCTTCCGGCCGAGCGGCTGATCACTCAGTGTGTTCGCTCACCAGGTGTCGAGACGGGGTGCGGGGTGGAGTAGGCTGCCCCGGCCGCGGCGTTGAAACCCTCTACTGGAGGGGTTTGGCGTGCCGGTCGGGCGTGCTGTCAAGACCGTGGAGCCCGGGAGTTTTCGATGGGCATGATCACGGGAAGTACACGATGAAGCGCCCCGACGGTGCGTTGGCTTCACCGCCCACGGTGCCCCTGACCCCCACCACTGATCACCTCTTCGGGGGTGCGGTTGGGTGTCGATTGAGTAACAGGACTTGAGTTAGGGCAAAATCTCCGCTTCGGGTCGGGCACAAGTCCGGCCTCTCACGCGTTACGTGCGCTGGAGATACCGCAAACACCCGGAGGGGGAGAGGCGACATGGCAACGGATTACGACACCCCACGCAAGACCGATGACGACCTCAACGAGGACAGCATCGAGGAACTGAAGGCCCGGCGGGCCGACAAGTCCACCTCGACGGTTGACGTGGACGAGTTCGAGCAGGCGGAGAACCTCGAGCTCCCCGGCGCGGACCTGTCCAACGAGGAGTTGTCGGTTCGCGTGCTGCCCCGGCAGGCCGACGAGTTCACCTGCATGAGCTGCTTCCTGGTGCACCACAGGAGCCAGCTCGCGAAGGAGAAGAACGGCCAGCCGATCTGCCGCGACTGCGCGGCCTGAGCAGGGCAGCCGTGGTGGACGAGGACCGCGTCGACCAGCAGCGGACGACGGGGGACGGCGCGGCCGTCCTGCCCGCCGGCGCCGCCGTGCCCCGACAGGGTGCGTCCCCCACGGACCAGCAAGCCGACGTCAACAGCGAGCGAGGACGGCGCACGGCCTCGCTCGCGGTCCGGCGCGTCGGCAGGGCCGGGCTCAGCAGGATCAGGGCCGGCCGGAACAGGACCGGGCAGGCCGGGGCCGACGGCGGTGCCGTGCTGGACGGTCCGGCCGAGCACGACTGGGCCGTCCTCGCCGGGGGCGGTGTCCCGGCGGCACCGGAGACCAGCACCGGCCGGAAGGTCAGCCTGGCCGCGCTCACCGAGCGGCTGCTCCAGGCCGCGCCCCGCATCCCGGTCCGTGACCTGGCCACACTCCGCGAACGGTTCCCCGGCCTCGACGCCGAGCAGCTCGCCGACCGGCTGGTCACCGCGGCGGCCCGGGGCACGGCGACCGTCGGAGCCGGGGTCGGCGCGGCGGCGTCCCTGCCCGTGCCCCCCGCCATGACGGTGGAGCTGGCCACCGAGACCCTGGGTGTTGCCGCGGTGGAGATCAGGCTCATCGCCGAGCTCCACGAGGTCTACGGGCTCCGCCCGCCCGGAACCACCACCCAACGCGCCTACGCCTACGTCGGCGCCTGGGCGAACCGCAGGGGCGTGGACGTGCTCAAGCAGGGCAGCATCGCCGCGGCCCTCAGCGCCCAGCTCAAACGGGAACTGCGGCAGCGACTGTTCAAACGCACCCTGCGGAACCTGCCCACCCTGGCGCCGTTCCTGATCGGAGCGGCCATCGGCGGTGTGGTGAACCGCCGCGACACCCGGCGGCTCGCCGCCGAGATCCGTGCGGACCTGCGCTCCCGTGCCGTTCCCTGGGACCAGCTCGCCCCGGCCAACTCCCCCTGGCCGGGTCGGGAAGAACTCCCCGGGTAACTGCCGTCCCCGTCCCCGTCCCCCGGGCAGCGGTGCCCCGCGCCCGGGGGACGGGGACGGGCAGCTCCTCGGGCGTGCGGTGGGCCTCAGGCGTCAGGAGCCTTGCCCAGCGCGGCCACCAGGCGCTCCGGGTGCCGGGTGGACAGGTAGAGGTATGGCGTGGGGTCCTCGGGATCGACGATCTCCACCCGGACCGCCGTCGGGATGTACGCCCGCAGCAGCATGAAGGCACGTGGATCGGCCCGGTGCGACCGCCACGCGGTGGCCTCCTGCGGGTCCAGCGCCTGGGCCTCGCCCAGCGCGTACGCCGGGACCCGTGCCGGACCGGCGACCAGCGACCCCTGCACCACGCGGATGCGCGCCGAGCCGTAGGCGCTCACCGCGACGGCTGCCGCGACCACCCCGCCGACCAGCCCCAGCAGCGCCGGAACCGTCCCCAGCGGCAGGACGACCAGACCGAGACAGGCCCCGGTCACCAAGGCGATCACCCACCAGGACCGGGACACGGTGAGGCGTTCCTCGTAGGACTGCATGACCACAGCTTGGCATGCCGCGCACGGTGGGGTCGCACCGCCCGTCCGCCCCCGGACACGCCCGGGCGGCCGTCCAGGCCGCACACGGGGCGGCGGACCGTCGGCGCACCACGCCCCACGGAACCCGGGACCGAGCACGGCCCGGGACGCCGGCGCTCACTGGCCCCGCAGCAGCCCCAGCGCCCTGGACACCCGGGCCGGTGGGGTGCGCAACCCCACCGC
This sequence comes from Wenjunlia vitaminophila DSM 41686, assembly GCF_000380165.1. GTDB lineage: Bacteria > Actinomycetota > Actinomycetes > Streptomycetales > Streptomycetaceae > Wenjunlia > Wenjunlia vitaminophila. Next base: position 2,943 of record NZ_KB904654.1, on the reverse strand, counting down.
CACGGACTTGGCCCAGTCCGACGCCGCCGTGGGCGCCAGCGCGTCCAGCGCGGCCTGCCCCCGCGCGACGCCGCCCACCAGGTAACGCGGCTGGGGACGGCGGGCCCGCAGCGCCCGCAGGACCGTCCTGGCGACCGGCCGCGGCCCCGGCAGGTCGCCCGCGTTCCGCAGCAGCTCGCGCGCGCCCTCGTACTGGTCCCGGTAGGCCGACTGCTGCCGCTGCGGCAGCAGGGCCATGCCGCGTTCCCAGATCCCCGTGCCGAACGCCCCCGGCTCGATGAGCGTGACCCTCACGCCGAACGGCGCGGCCTCCATCCGCAGCGCGTCCGTCACCGCGGCCAGCCCCTGCTTGCTCGCGCAGTACCAACCCAACAGCGGGATCGACATCCGTCCGGACACCGAGGAGATGTTCACGATCCGCCCGCCGCGCCGCTGCCTCATCTGCGGCAGCACCAGGCGGGCGATCCGCGCCGGCGCCACCAGGTTGATCTCGAGCTGCCGCCGCACCCGCTCGTCGTCCACGTCCTCAACCGCCCCCGGCTGGGCCACGCCGGCGTTGTTCACCACGGCCCAGGGCCCGCCGTTGGTCATCTGGGCGACCTCGGTGAACGCGCACACCGTGGAGGTGGCGTCGGAGACGTCCAGCAGCACCGTCCGCACCGCGGTGCCGGTCCGTTCGGCCTCCTCCCGCAGCGCTGCCGCCTTCTCCGCCGTCCTGACCGTGCCGATCACGTCGAACCCGGCGTGGGCCAGCTCCAGCGCGACGGCCAGACCGATGCCGCTGTTGGCACCCGTGACGACGACGGACTTGGTCATGGGGCGACTCCGGGGACGGACGGGTGGGCGATCGGCCTGAAGGGGGCAACGGACACCGGGCCGGAAAAGATCCTGCCTTCGGCAAGTGCGCTACCGACGGTAGTGTCAGCAGGCGTGAGTGGACCAACTGCATCCGACGCGCCCGCCGGGGCGGCGCTGACCCCTCCCCCCGAGGCCGAGGAACCGGTTCGGCACCCCGACGCACCGGCCCCCGGCACGTTGCTCGGCTCCCACTACGACCAGTGCTTCGGCTGCGGCCCCCGGCACCCGCACGGGCTGCACCTGGTGAGCAGGGCCAGTGACGGCGTCGCCGTCACCGCGGAGCTCCGGCTGCAGGGCGACCACCAGGGCGCCCCGGGCCTGGCCCACGGTGGGGTCCTGGCCAGCGCGCTGGACGAGGTCCTCGGGGCGGTGAACTGGATGCTCCGGGCGGTGGCCGTGACCCGCCGGCTGGAGACCGACTACCTGCTCCCGGTGCCGGTGGACGCGGTGCTGCACCTGTCGGCACGCTGCACCGCCGTGCACCGGCGGAAGATCTACTCCACCGCCGAGGCAAGGATCGGGAGCCCGCAGGGCCCGCTCGCGGTACGCGCGGACGCGCTGTACGTCGAGGTCCCCATGGCGCACTTCACCACGCACGGCCGGGCCGAGGACGTGGAGGCCGTGCTCCGCGACCGGCCCGGGATCGCCGCTGACCGGGCTTTCGAGGTGAACCCCTGATGCGGCCGGGTGCCTCGCCCGTGGACGTGCTGGTCCGGCGGCTCGACCCGGAGCTGCCGCTGCCCGAGTACGCCCACCCCGGGGACGCCGGGGTGGACCTGCGCACCGCGGAGGACGCCGAGCTGGACCCCGGGGAGCGCGCGGTGCTGCGCACCGGGATCGCCATCGCGTTGCCGGCCGGCTACGCCGCGTTCGTGCACCCCAGGTCGGGACTCGCCGCCAGGTGCGGGGTCTCCATGGTGAACGCACCGGGAACGATCGACGCCGGGTACCGTGGAGAGATCAAGGTGATCGTGGTCAATCTGGACCCGCGCGAGCGGGTCGTCTTCCGCCGGGGGGACCGCGTCGCCCAGATGGTCGTCCAGCGGGTCGAGCTGGTGCGTTTCCACGAGGTGGCGCGGCTGCCGGGCTCGGCCAGGGCCGAGGACGGCCTCGGCTCCACCGGCGGCCACGCCGATCTGACCGCCGACGCCGCGGTTGGCGGCCGGACCGGCGGGAATGGATACTCTTCGGTCGTCGTAGACCGGGAAGGACAGTGACGTGTTCCGTCGTCGCCGCAGTAAGAGCACAGAGGCTCCTGAGCAGTCCGAGAGCTCGCTGGACCGGGATCAGTCGGCGGACGACGCCGAGGAGGAGGCGCCGGAGGACGAGCCGCGCCGGGTGAACCTCCCCGCAGCGCCGCGCCCCGAAGGGCCCTGGGACATCTCCGAGGTCAGTGAGCCGGGCAAGGGCCGGGTCAACCTCGGAGGCCTCTACGTGCCCGGGGTGGAGGGCATGGAGCTGAGGGTGGAGGTGGCCGGTGACGCCATCGTCGCGGCCACCGTGGTGCTCCAGAACAGCGCCATCCAGCTCCAGGCGTTCGCCGCTCCGCGTTCCGAGGGCATCTGGGGAGAGGTCCGGGACGAGATCGCCTCCGGCATCACCCAGCAGGGCGGGGTCGTCGACGAGGTCGAGGGGCCCCTGGGCTGGGAGCTGCGGGCCCGGGTGCCGGTGCAGCTCCCGGACGGCACCAACGGCGTGCAACTGGTGCGCTTCGTGGGTGTGGACGGCCCCCGCTGGTTCCTGCGCGGGGTCATCTCCGGCCAGGGCGCGGTGCAACCCGAGTCCGCCGGGCTGCTGGAGCAGATCCTGCGGGACACCGTGGTGGTCCGTGGCGAGGCGCCGATGGCCCCGCGCGACCCCATCGTGCTCAAGCTCCCCGAGGACGCCCAGATGGTGCCGGAGGCCACCCAGCAGGGAGAGGACGGGGAGGGCCGCTTCTCCGCGCAGAACCTCGACCCGTTCCGGCGGGGCCCGGAGATCACTGAGGTCCACTAGGGCCTGTCTGATAAGTAGCGCCGTCCGCCCGGAGGGCGGGGGTCGCGGCGTCTGGTGCGTGCGATCGCAAGGCGGAGGGTCGTCCTCGTA
>NZ_KB904653.1 GCF_000380165.1 Wenjunlia vitaminophila DSM 41686 | reverse complement strand
CCGGCGGGAAGTGGGTGAACACCCGGGTCCCGTCGATGCCCTCCCACCAGAAGGTGTGGTGCGGGAACGGGTTGGTGGCGTTCCAGGAGATCTTCTGGGTGAGGAACCAGCGCGAGCCGGAAAGCTTCACCAACTGCGGCAGCGCCGCGGAGTAGCCGAAGGAGTCCGGGAGCCACACCTCCTCGGTCTCGATCCCGAACTCCTCCAGGAAGAACCGCTTGCCGTGCACGAACTGCCGGGCCAACGCCTCCGACCCGGGCATGTTGGTGTCCGACTCCACCCACATGCCACCCACCGGAACGAACTGCCCCGCCGCGACCTTCTCCCGGACCCGGGCGTACACCTCGGGCCGGTGCTCCTTGATCCAGGCGAGTTGCTGCGCCTGGGACATCGCGAAGACGAACTCCGGGTGGTCGTCCATCAGCGCGGTGACGTTGGACGCGGTGCGGGCCACCTTGCGGACCGTCTCCCGCAGCGGCCACAGCCACGCCGAGTCGATGTGCGCGTGACCCACCGCGGACACCCGGTGCGCCGACGCGTGCGCCGGGGCGGCGAGCACCTCGGCGAGCTGCTCCCTGGCCCGGGCCGCGCTGCCCGCGACGTCGTCGAGGTCCAGCGCGTCCAGGCAGCGTTCCACCGCGCGCAGGATCTCCCACCGGCGGGGGGTCTCCACCGGCAGCTCGTGCATGAGCTGGCCGAGCACCTCGAGGTCCTGCACGAGATCCCAGCAGGTCGCGTCGAAGACCGCCAGGTCGCAGCGGGTCAGCCGGTACAGCGGTGCCGTGGGGGCGGTGCCGGTGTCGCCGAACGGGGTCACCGGTCCGGCGATCAGCGGGTTGGCGGCCGCCTCCACGTACAGCGTCACCTCCTCCTCGCCGGTGGCGGAGTCAGCGATCCGCACCCACTGGTTGCGCGGGTGCAGCCCCTTGACCGCGGTTCCGTCCGGCCGGTAGACGAGCCCCTCGGCGGAGAACCCCGGCTGGGTGGTGCCGAAGCCCAGATCGACCACCGCCTCCACCGCCCGTCCGACCCACCGCTTCGGCACCGCGCCGGTCAGCTTGAACCAGCTCGTCCCCCACGGCGGCCCCCAGGCCTCACCCACCGCCACCGGGGCGTAGGCGGCGCCGAGCCCCTCGGCGACCGGCACCGGTTCGCCGGGCGCGTGCCAGACCTCGGCGGTCAGCGGGACCCGGTCGGCGTGGACCGCGGGACGGATGCGTTCCCGCAGGACCCGGTCGAGGCGCTGCTCCACCTGGAGTCGGTCGTCGTGCACGTCGGATACCTCCGCAAAGGGCGTCGGGAACGTCGAGTCGGAGCGGCTGGTGGTGGGTGCGGCGGGCGCGCCACCCGGGCGGACCACCGGGGGACCTCACCCCTTGAGCGCGCCACCCAGCGCGAAGCCCCCGCCCAGCCTGCGGGACATCAGCGCGTAGAGGACGACGACCGGGGTCGAGTACAGGATGGAGAACGCGGCCAGTTGCCCGTACTGTACGGTGCCCTGCGCCCCGAAAAAGGTGAAGATGCTCACCGACGCGGGGAGCTGGTCGGGTGAGAGAAGCAGCATGAAGGGCACGAAGAAGTTCCCCCACATGGCGATGAAGGTGTAGATCGTCACCACCGTCACCCCCGGCCACATCAGCGGCAGCACCACCCGGTAGAGGGTCTGCATCGCGGACGCGCCGTCCGTCCGGGCGGCCTCCTCCAGCACCGTGGGGACCGAGTCCATGAAGTTCTTCATCAGCCAGATCGCGAACGGCAGGGCGGAGGCGGCCAGGAAGTAGACCGTCCCGTACATGGTGTCGATCAGGTCCACCTGGACGAACATGCCGTAGACCGGCACCATCACCGCGGTGATCGGCAGTCCCGTGGAGAACAGGACGGTGAGCAGGAACGGACGCCTCAGCCGGGAGCGGTAACGGGAGAGCGGGTACGCCGCGAGTACCGCGCAGACCACGCACAACGTGGTGGCCCCGCCGCACAGCACCAGGCTGTTGAGCATCGGCCGGTACGTGGTCTCGGTGTTCAGCACCGCGTCGAAGTTGTCCAGGGTGAACGGGTCCGGTGCGCTCGCCCGCAGGTCCGCGGTGCCGTTCACCGAGGCCAGCAGCAGCCACAGGAACGGCAGCACGAAGCACGCCGCGACCAGCAGCAGCGCGGCGTGCACCGCGAGCCCCTCGGCGCGGCGCCGGTTCCTGCCCGTGCGGGCGCCGCGCGGGATCGTCCTCGTCGGGGCCACCGTTCACACCTCCGTACGCAGCAGTCGCAGGTACACCAGTGAGAACAACGCCCCCACCAGCAGCAACATCAGGGCGACCGCGGTGCCGTAGCCGATGAGGCTGTTCTTGAACGCCTGCTCGTACATGTACAGCGGCAGGGTCTGGCTCTTGTTGCCCGGTCCGCCCCTGGTCATGGCGTAGATCAGGCCGAAGACCGAGAGGGTCTGCAACGTGTTGAGCATGAGGTTGGTGCCGATCGACCGGCGGATCAGCGGGAGCGTGACGTACCACAGCTTCTTCCACCGGCCCGCGCCGTCCACCTCGGCGGCTTCCTTCAACTCCTGCGGCACGTCGTTGAGCGCCGCCGAGTAGATCAGCATGGAGAACGCCGTGCCCCGCCAGACGTTCGCCACCGACACGGCCAGGATGGGCAGGGTGTACAGCCAGTTCTGCTCGGGCAGGCCGAGGGCGTCCAGGATCGAGTTGAGCTCCCCCTCCCGGCGGAAGAACGCGTACAGCAGGTAGGCGGCCACGATCTCCGGCAGCACCCAGGCGGCGATCACGATGGTGCCGGTGACCCCGCGCACCGTCCGGGACGCCTTGCGCATCAGCCCGGCCAGGGCCAAACCCAGGGTGTTCTGGCCGACGATCGAGGAAAGGACGGTGAAGACCAGGGTGAGCCACACCGCGTTGCGGAAGTTGTCGTCGCCCAGCGCCCTGGTGAAGTTGTCGAACCCGACGAACGTGGTCTCCGCGGAACCGGTGAGCCGCATGTCGGTGAACGCGTAGTACACGCAGTAGCCGATCGGCCCGGCCATGAACACCACCAGCAGCACCACGGCCGGGACCAGGGGCAGCCCCCGCAGCAGCGTCCGGCGGGCCCGGAACCCGCGGCCGGGCCCACCGGTGGCCAAGGGGCCACTGGTGGACCCGCGCGCGCCGGACGTCGTCGTCAACGCCCCCATCGGCGTCAACCGCCGGTGACCGCGCCGTCGGTGACGCTCTTCACCGTCTCGTCATAGGTCCGCTGCGCCTTCGCGGGGTCGGCCTGGCCGGTGGTCACCGCCTCCATGGCCTCCTGGATCGCGGTGGAGACCTGCGGGTAGGCGGGCAGCGCCGGACGGTACTTGGTGTACTTCACCAGGCCGGTGAAGAACTCCACCCCCGGCATGGACTTCAGGTACGCCGGGTCGCTCGCCACGTCCTGGCGGACGGCGATGTTGGCGCTGCGGATGTTGTAGTCCACCGCGTTCTTCTGGGTCTGGAGGGACTTGATGAACTCGAAGGCGAGGTCGGCGTTGTTGGACTTGGCGGGGATGGCCCAGGTCCAGCCGCCGGACATGCTCACCTTGCCGGGGGCCTGCCCCTCCTGCGTCGGCATGGCGGCCTGCCCCAGCACCTGTGACCACTGCGGCCAGGGCTTGGCACCGGTCTTGATCCACTTGTTGCCCATCCAGGACCCGTCCAGGTCGATGGCGAGCTTGTCCTCGGGCAGCCACTGGGTGGCCACGCTGGTCTCGACGTTCGGGTCCAGCGCCTGCTCCCGCGGCGGGCCGAGCTCCTCCTCGAAGACGGTGTCCAGGAACTCGAGCGAGTCCAGGAAGCCCTGGCTGCCGACGACCCACTTGTCCCGCTCGTCGTCGTAGAGCCCGGTCCCGTCGCCCGTGCCGTACAGCAGCATCTCGAACCCCTGCATGGACGCCGCCTCGCCGGGGCCCTTGCCGGTGTAGACGTGCATGGGGATGACGCCGGGCAGCTTCTTCTTCACGGTCCTGGCGGCGTCCAGCACCTCGTCCCAGTTCTTCGGCTCCCAGGGCACCGGCAGCCCCGCCTTCTCGAAGAGCCGCTTGTTGTACCACAGGCCGCGGGTGTCTGTACCGTCCGGGACGCCGTACGTCTTGCCGTCCTGCGCCCTGGCGGCGGCCTTCGCGGTGTCCACGAACTTCGACCAGTCCGGCCAGTCCCCCAGGTAGTCGTCCAGCGGCGTCAGGTACCCGCTCTCGATGTCCGAGTTGATCAGGAACGTGTCCTCGTAGACCAGGTCCGGGGCGGTCCGCGGCGAACGTAGCATGAGCTGGACCTTGGAGTAGTAGTCGCCCTGCGGGGCGGTGATCGGGGTGAGCTTGACCTTCTTCCCGGGGTTGGCCTCCTCGAACTCGGCCTTGACGTTCTGGAGGTACTCGTCCATGAAGCGGTTGTTGTTGTCCGTGCTGCGGTTGTAGACCACCTCGACGGTGTCGCTCGAGCCCCCGCCGTCCGACCCGCCCCCGCACGCGGCGAGCGACAGGGCCAGCGCGGCGCCCAGCGTCCCGGCGACCAGCGGTCTGTGCCGCGGTCGCCCGGCGGCGCCCCGCGGGCTCGCGGTCCGTGCTGCCGGGCGTGACGAGGAGGCGGAACGTACGGGCCGTGCGGGACGTGCCGGCGTTGCGTTCATGGCGGCTCCTTCTGGCCGAAGGCGGGCATGCGGGTGGGACCCTCGGACGGACGGTGTGGTGCCGGAACGTAAAACTGCCCTTGCGCTGTGGCGTTCAACCACGTGGCGTCTGTACGTGATCGGTGGGGGTTGTGACGAAACTGTGCTCGGTGCCGTTGCTCTGACACGGCATTTCATGGAATGGGGAGGGAAATTCGGAAGGGAGACCGGGCCCCCGGAACGGCCACGAACTCGTTGCTCGTTTGTGTTCAGTTCCCGTGTGACGCGTCGTCCGGCCGTTCCCCGACGCTGACCAGTCCGGTCTCATAAGCCGTGATCACGGCCTGGACCCGGTCGCGGAGCTGGAGCTTGGCGAGGATGCGGGCGACATGGGTCTTGACGGTCGCCTCGGACAGGTGCAGGCGGCCGGCGAGTTCGGCGTTGCTCATACCCCGGGCCAGCAGGCCGAGGACCTCCAGTTCGCGCGGCGTCAGGGAGGCGAGGTCGCGGTGGACCGCCGCGCTCCCGCGGTCCCGGTGCGCGAACCGCTCCACGAGGCGGCGGGTGATCGACGGCGCGAGGAGCGCGTCACCACGGCGGACCGTGCGGACCGCGGCGACCAGGTGCTCGGGGGTGACGTCCTTCAGGAGGAAGCCGCTGGCCCCCGCGGTCAGCGCGGCGTAGACGTAGCGGTCGAGGTCGAAGGTGGTCAGGATGATCACGCGTGGCTCGTCCGGGGCGCCGGTCAGGACGCGCCGGGTCGCCTCGAGCCCGTCGAGCTCCGGCATCCGCACGTCCATCAGGACCACGTCCGGTCGGGTGCGCCGCACCGCCTCGACGGCCTCGGCACCGTTCGTGGCCTCGGCGACCACGTCGATCCCGTCGGCCGTCAGGATCATCCGGAAGCCGGTTCGGACCAGTGTCTGGTCGTCGGCCACCACCACGCGCAGCGACCCGGTCACGGTGCCTCCAGGGGAATCGTCGCCTCCACACGGTAGCCGCCGCTGAGACGCCGTCCGGTGCGCAGGGTCCCACCGTGGACGGCCAGGCGCTCGCGCAGCCCGACCAGCCCGCGCCCGCTGCCGGTGCCCGCGGTCGCGCCCGGCCTGCCCCCGGTGTCGGCGACCTCCACCCGCAGCCGGTCCTGGCCGTACTCGATGGTCACCGTGGCCCTCGCCCCCGACGCGTGCTTCACCGTGTTGGTCAACGCCTCCTGCACCACCCGGTACGCGGTGAGCTCCACCCCGGGCGGCAGGGGACGCGCCGGCCCGACCACGCTCAGGTCAACCGCGACCCCGCTGTCCGGCAGCCGTTTGACCAGCGCCTCCAACTGGCGCAGACCCGGTTGCGGCGTCAGGTCCGCGGTGTCGGCCGGGTCCGAACCGTCGCCGTCCATCGTGAGCAGCCCCATCACCTGGCGGAGTTCGGTCATGGCGGCCCGGCCGCCCGCCTCGACCGCGAGCAACGCCTCACCGGCCTGCCCGGGGTCGGCGGCCATGACCTTGCGGGCCGCGCCCGCCTGGATGACCATCACGCTGACGTTGTGGGTCACCACGTCGTGCAGCTCCCGGGCGATCCTGGCCCGCTCGAGCTCCACCGCCCTGCGCAACGCCTCGGCCTGCTCGCGCTCCAGCGCGGTGAGCCGGGTCCGGCTCTCGTCGGCCCACAGCTTCCAGGCGCGGAGCCCGTGGGCGACCAGGGCCATGGTGACCAGGATGAGTATCGGGACGTACCGGACGTACTGGTAGGGGACGGTGGCCGCTTCCGCGCCCGTGCTCACGACCAGCAGCGACACCGGCAGCGTCGCCAGGGTCGGCACCCGGTAGGGGCTGTAGGCCGCGGCGCTGAAGACAGCGATGACCAGGGCGTAGAACGTCAGCCTCACCATGTCGTGCGGGGTCAGCACCGCGGTGACCATCACCGTCCACAGCACGGAGAGCGGGAAGCGACGGCGCAGGGCCAGGGACAACGAGGCGACCACCGCCAGCGCCACGAGACCGGCGACCCCGCCCGGCCCGGCCGGCTTCCCCACCTGCACCAAGATCGGGTACACCTGGCCCCCGACCGGGTACACGAACCTGCCCCTGTCCGCCTGGTCCACCGGCACCTTGCCGTCCCCCGCGATCCGCACCTGGCCGTCCGCCGCGTCCAGGGCGTAACCGGTGGCGCCGACGCACAGCAGCAGCGCGAGCGCCACGTCGAACACCTGGCCGCGCAACGCGGGCCTGGGACGCGGACCCGTCGGCCGCGTCACCAGGCGGACCGCCGCGCCCAGCCGGTCCCTCACCGAACCCACGTTGATCACCGGCTCATTCTCGCCGCCGCCCCGACGCCGCGGCATCCGTCCGACGACCGTCCCGGACCGGCGGGATACACCAGCCGCCTACATCGCAGGGATGACCTCCCGCGGCCTCACCCCGGCGCGGTACCCGAAATGCCTCCGGCGGCCGACGTGGCCGAACCCGCGGCGCACCTAGCGTCCCCAACGCCACACCGACCGAAGGAGCCGTTGATGCCCACGCCCGTGATCGAGCTGCAACAGGTGACCCGCAGGTACGACGACGGGCCGCCCGCGCTGCGCGACGCGTCGCTGACCGTCCTGCCCGGCGAGGCCGTCGCGATCCTCGGCCCGTCCGGCAGCGGCAAGTCCACCCTGCTCAACCTCGTCGCGGGCCTGGACCGCCCCGACACCGGAACCGTCACCGTGGACGGCGTGCGCGTCGACGACATGGGCGAGGCGGCGTCCGCGCGGCTGCGGCGGGCCAAGATCGGCATGGTCTTCCAGTTCTTCAACCTGCTCGACGACCTGACCGTCACCGACAACGTCCTGCTCCCCGCCCAACTCGCCGGCACCCCCCGCGCCGAGGCGCACCGCCACGCCGCGGAACTCCTCCAGGCCCTCGGGATCGACCGGCACGCCCACACCTACCCGGGCCGGCTTTCCGGCGGGGAACGCCAACGCGTCGCCATCGCCCGGGCCCTGATGAACCGCCCGCCGCTGCTCCTGGCCGACGAGCCGACGGGGGCCCTGGACACGGCCTCCGGCCAGGACGTCAGCCGGCTCCTGGCCGACCTCAACGCCGACGGCCAGACGCTCGTCGTGGTCACCCACGACGTCGGCCTGGCCGAGTCCTGCACCCACCGCACCGTCCGGCTGACGGACGGCCGGATCACCGCCGACACCGCCTCCCGCGACACCGCCTCCCGCGACATCGCCTCGCACGGCACCGCTTCGGCCGACATCGTTTCGGAGCAGGCCCGATGAGCGCCCTCGGCCGCGTCGTGCGTTCCGGCGTGGGACGCCGCCGGGTGTCCACCCTGGTGATCCTCCTCGCCACGATGATGGCGGTGGCCGCGTCCGTCCTCGGCGGTTCCCTGCTGGTGGCCTCGAGCGCGCCGTTCGACGACGCCTTCGCCGACCAGCACGGCGCGCACCTGTCCGTGGAGTTCGACGCGGACCGCACCACCGCGGCGCGGCTGGAGGCCAGTGCCGACACCGCCGGGGTCGCCGCGGCCTCCGGCCCGTTCCGCACCGTGTCGGCGGCGTCGGAGTTCGGGCCGCTGCTCGCCGTCGTCGGCCGCGCCGAACCCGAGGGAGCGGTTGACGACGTCACGTTGACCTCGGGGCGGTGGGCCACGGGGCCCGGCGAGATCGTCATGTCCGCCGACCTCGGGATGCGGCCGGTGGGCGAACAACTGGAGTTCCCCGACCTTCCCGGCGCCCCGGCCCTCACCATCGTCGGCACCGCCCGCTCGGTCACCGGCACCGCCGACGCCTGGGTGGCGCCCTCGCAGGTCGCCGCCCTCACCCCGCCCGGCACGGCCGGCGGGTACCAGATGCTCTACCGCTTCACGGAGGCGGACACCGCCGCCCAGATCACCGAGGGCCGCGCGGCGGTGACGGCGGGCGTCCCCGAGGGGGCGGTGACCGGGGCGAGGTCCTGGTTGACCGCGAAGAAGGAGGCGGAGCGCGACACCGCCCTGTACGTCCCCTTCCTCGTCGCCTTTGGACTCCTGGGCCTGGCCATGTCGGCACTCATCGTCGGCAACGTGGTCTCCGGCACCGTCAGTTCGGGTCTGCGTCGGATTGGCGTGTTGAAGGCCGTCGGCTTCACCCCGGCCCAGGTGGTGCGGGCCCATGTGGCCCAGGCCCTCGTCCCCTCGGCCGTCGGCGCAGCGTTCGGCCTGGTCGTGGGGCACCTGCTCGCCGTGCCCCTGCTGTCCGACACCGAGACGGCCTACCGCACGTCCGCCCTGGCCGTCGAGCCGTGGGTGGACGTGGCCGTGGTCGCCGGGGTGCTCGGCGTGGTGGCCGCGACCGCCTGGGCCAGCGCCTGGCGGGGCGGACGGCTGCGCACCGTGGACGCGATCGCCGTCGGGCGCACCGGGCCCACCGGCCGCGGCAGACGGGCCGTCCGGCTGGCCGGGCGGCTCCCGCTGCCCCGGCCGGTCGCCCTCGGCCTGGCCCGCCCCTTCGCGCGGCCCGCCCGGACGTTGGGCGTCGGCGCGGCGGTCGTGTTCGGCGCCGCCGCCGTCACCTTCACCCTGGGCCTGGGCTCGTCGGTGGACGAGGTGATCGCCGCCAAGGAACACAGCACCGCCGACGTCGTCGTGGAGTTCACCCCGCCGGAGCACTCCGCCGCAGGGCCCGCCCCAGCGCCCGCCGAGGGCCCGCCCGAGGAACCGCAGACAGGGCTGCCCGAGTTGCCCGACCCAGCCAGGGTCACCGCGGTGCTCGACGCCCAGCCCGGGACCCGCGCGCACTACGGGATCGCCGCCACCGAGGCCTCGGTCAGCGGGGTGTCCGGAGCCGTCACCGTCCGTGCGTTCCGCGGCGACGCGTCCTTCGGCGACTACCAGATGATCTCCGGCCGCTGGATCGAGGGACCGGGCGAAGCCGTGGTGCCGCCCCCGTTCCTGGCCGCGACCGGGACGCAGGTCGGCGACACCGTCACGGTCAACGGCCGAGGCGGCGCGGCCCGGGTCCGGATCGTGGGCGAGGTTTTCGACACCCGGGACGACGGCATGGCGCTGTTCGTGGACGCCAGGACCCTCACCACCACGGAACCGGACCTCAGGCCCGACCGCCACGAGGTCGCGGTCACCGCCGGCACCGACGTGGCCCGCTACGTCGACGCGCTCAACACCGAACTGGAGCCCCTGGGGCTCACCGCCCGGCCCGGCGGGTCCGAGCCCGGCGCCGGCAGCGACTCGTCCGCCGCCCTCAAGGCCCTGGCCGCACTGCTCACGTTGACCCTGGTGGCGGTCGCCGCCCTGGGGGTGCTCAACGGCGTCCTGCTCGACACCCGCGAACGCGTCCGGGAACTGGGCGTGCACCGGGCGCTGGGCATGACCCCCCGACAGGTCGTCGCGATGGTCGTCACCTCGGTCGTCCTGACCGGCCTCGCCGGTGGGGCGCTGGGCGTCCCGCTGGGTGTGGCCCTGCACCACGAGGTCATCCCCGCCATGGGCGACAGCGCCGGCTACCACCTGCCCGACTCCGTGATCACGGTCTACGGCGCCGGGGAACTGGCCCTGCTGGCGCTCGGCGGCGTGCTCATCGCCGTCCTCGGGGCACTGCTGCCCGCGGGCTGGGCCGCCAGGACCCGCACCGCCACCGCCCTGCGCACCGAGTAGCACCCGCCATGGCCGGAAACCCACAGCTCCTGGCCCCGTCCCCACCGCACCGGGGCCGGGGACGGGGCCGCTCGCACGGCCGGCCCGGAACCACGGGACGGGGACGCCGGCCGCGTACTCACCGGGGCCGAGGTGCGGAACCCGCTCGTGCGGTGGCACCGAGCAGGCGGAGCAGGCTGGTGCGGAGGACGTCCGGTGCGGCCGTGGCGGACAGCCGGCCGGCGTCCTGCTCCTCGCTCACGGCATGGCCGAGCCTGATGGTCGCCGCGACCAGCCAGTCGACGGGGAGCCGGTCGTCGAACTCCCCGGTCCGTCGGCCGCGTTGGATGACGCGCCTGATCCGGTCGGCGACGGGGGTGTGCCGGTCGTGGTCGGCCTCCGGGCTGACGGGATGCGCGCTGATGAGTTGCAGCAGGACGGGGTAGCGCCCGGTCACCTGCGCGCCGGCGTCGAGCATCCGCAGCAGGGCGTCCGCGGCGGGGCCGGTGTCGGGGTCGGCGGCGTCCATGGCGGCGATGGCCTCGTCGGTGATCCGGTCGACGACGGCCAGCAGCAACTGCTCCCGCGAGGGGAAGTGGGCGTAGACGGTGGGGCGCGTCACGCCCGCGGCGCCGGCGATCGTCTCCAGGCTGGCGTCGGGTTCGGCGTTGAGGACCCGGGTCGCGGCCTCCAGGATGGCCGCCCTGCTGCGGCGGGCGTCGGCACGGCGGTTGCGGGCTGAGGAAAAAGTCATCTCTTACATCTTGTCAAAGTTATTGGAGGATGCATACCTTACACCGTGTAAAAGATCACGAGCCCCGGACGGGAGAGACATGGGCCCACTCGGCAACGCCGACCCCAGGCAGTTCATCGCCGACTTCTTCACCTCCTTCACCGAGGACCTGCTGCGGACGGACGAGGACGCGGCGCTGATCGTCGACCGCTACCACACCCCGGACATCGTCGAGATCGCCGACGGGCACCGGATCGACCGCGGCAAGCTCATCGCGCACACCCGCCCGGTCCGCAAGAACCGGCCCACCATCCGCATGGAGGTGCACGAGGCCGTCGCCGACGGTGACCGGCTCGCCGCCCGCTACACCCTGCACTCCTCGCAGCGCGGCAAGGACCTCGCCATCGAGGTCTACTTCTTCGGCCGGTTCGCCCCTGATGGGCGGATGCGCCAGGCGCACATGGCCACCCGCGCCGTTCCCGCGGAGGGCGGCGGCGGGCAGGAAGCGGCGACGCCGTGACCGCGAGCACGTAACCGGCGTCCGGCTCGGTGCCCCTGCTGATCACGTTCATGACGTGGTGAAACTGTGTCGATCACCACACTACAGTGACATGGCATTTCTGTGAGTTGGGGAGGAAATCTGGAGGTTGCGTGGTCTAGACGTGTACTCGCTGTGACCGGTTGGATACCACCTTGGTGATCACCCGACCCCCGGGTGACGTACGGGAGTTGGGGTGGTGTCTGGTGGGTGTCCGTGGGCGCGTCGGTCGTTGGCGTGCGGGTGGGGCGGCGTTGGTGGGTGTGGTGACGGTGGTGGGGTTGTTGGCCCCCGCGCCGTTGGCTGTCGCCCAGCCTGCGGCTGGAGGTCCGTCCGCGACCGCGCGAATGTCGCCGTCGGAGCGGGCGGGGTCCACCGGGTCGCCCATCGACCCCACCGCGCCCAAGCCGCCGGTGATCACCTCCAACGGCCCCTACACCGAATGCGCCGCTGACGCGTGCGTCGGCAACGGCGGCCCCGGTATCGCCGGCACCTTCACCCTCGCCCCCAACCCCGCCGACACCGACACCGACATCACCGGTTACCGCTGGCGGCTGCTGACCTCCACCACCTCCACCATCGTCAACAGCACCACCAGCACCCAGATCAGCGTGACGCCACCACTGGCCGGTCTGCAGATCCTGTCCGTCGAGGCCCGCGACGCCCACGACAGATGGGGTCCCCCACAGGAGTTCTCCTTCGCGGTGGCATCCCCGAGCGGACCGGTGGGCCGCTGGCACTTCGACGACGGCACCCAGGGGTCCGCCGTCACCACCGCCGTGGACTCCGCCACCGAGGGGGTCCGGCACGACGCCACGCTCCACACCACCGGCGCCGACTGGTCACCGATGGCCAGGCGCGGCGGGCTGGACCAGTCCCTGTGGCTGAACGACACCACCGACACCACCCGCCAGGGCGGCTACGCGGCCACCGCCGCCCCCGCGGTCAACACCCAGGAGTCCTTCACCGTCTCCACCTGGGCCTACCTGACCGACGCCACCACCAACCACGTCGTGTTGGCCGCGCCGGGAACACACACCTCGGCGTTCGCCCTCTACTACTCCGCCACCGCGAGGAAGTGGGTGTTCAACCGCACCGACCGCGACAGCGACCAACCCGCCTACATCCGCTCGTCCTCCGACGCCCAGGAGCCACCCCTGAAGGTGTGGACCCACCTCGCCGGGGTGTTCGACACCAAGGGCGACACCGACAGGACCAACGACACCATCCAGCTCTTCGTCAACGGCCGCCCCCAGGGCCAACCCGTCGTGGCCGCGCAGGCCGCCGCGACCTACGAGCCCTGGCAGAGCACCGAAGGGTTGCAGTTCGGCCGCCACAAGTCCCAGGGCATCTACGACCAGTACTTCCGCGGTCGGATCGACGAGGTCCAACTCTGGCAACAGGCACTGGCCGAAGCGGATCTCAGGCAGGACGCCCGTCTGCTGGACGCCGACGGCCAGCCCGGGGTGGAACTCGTCGCCTCCTGGGACGCCACCTCCGCCACCGGCACCCAGATCCCCCAGAGCTCACCGTACCCAGCCGGCCCGATGATCCTCTCCGGCGGCGCCGTCCTGGACGAGGCGGCCAACGAACTCGTTCTCAACGGCACCACCGCCTACGCGCACACCACGGGCCCCGTCATCGACGAAACCGGTTCCTTCACGGTCACCGCCAAGGTACGCCTGAACTCACAGCAGCTCGCCGACAAACCCATCGGCTACACCGCGCAGATCGTGGGCCAGCAGTCCGGCCAGGACGCCTCCTGGGCACTGTGGTTCGAAAAGACCTTCGCGGACGGGGGGATCTGGCGGTTCGTCCGCCACGACACCGACAGCACGGGCGCGGTGATCGCAACTGCGACGGCCTCGTCCCAGGAACTCGCTGAACTCGACACCTGGGTGCAGCTCACCGGCGTGTTCGACGCCTCGGAGGAGTGGTCGGACGCCGGTGCCCCCCGTTACGGTGCGTTGCACCTGATGGTCGGGCGGTTCCACCAGGGAATGGGAGAGGACGCCGGTTTCGCGGCGGAAGAACAGGGCTCCGGTGAACTCGCCATCGGACGTGGAAGTAACGGCGGCACACCGGGGCGGTACCTTCCCGGCACCTTGGCGGAAGTACGCGTGTGGGTCGGTGGGATGACACCGAACCAGGTCAGCACCCATGTGCTGGCTGATGGATAGGTGGCCGGTGTGCCCAGTAGCCGGTGTTCCCGTTCGCCGACGGTGACTCCTTCGGCACAGACGTGGAGGGGACAGCGGGGAACCCACAGCGAGTTCGTCAGCGGGGTGCACCAGGGCCGGGCGCGGTGGCTGCGACGCGGCGATCGTGGCCATGCCGCTCGTCCCGGCCCTGCTGTCGCCGGTCACGATCCAGGCCGTCGCCGAACCGCTGGGGAAGCCCGAGCTCCCCGCGTACCGGGCGGACAAGGTGGTGCCGCTGTCACCGGAGGCCGATCGTGAGATCGCCGAGCTGGTGCGCCGGACCGGGCGGCCGACGAGATCGCGGCGGAGCGGGCCCGCAGGGACCAGCAGTCAGCAAGTCTGAGTCGCATCACCGCCGAGGCCAAGCAGGGCGGGGGCGACTACCGCGCCACCCCGCTGTCCGCGTCGTCCACCTGGGCGGCCGGTGAACGAGCCCGACTCACCTCTCCGGGACGGGGCCGCCTGACCCCGTCCCACCGGCCGCCGACCCGTGGGTGAACAGTCGGCGTACGGCGGGCGAAACCCGGCGGGAGGTGCTGGTGGGCGGGGGGCGGCTCTGCTGGGGTGCGGGTATGGGATCCGTCTTGACGTCGCAGGTGGCCCGCAGGGCGCTGCGGCCGATCATCAGTGAGCTTGACCGCCGGATCGAGCGGGGCGTCCGCCGGGGGAGTGCCGGTGAGGCCCGGGAGCTGCGGGCGCGGGTGGACGCGCTGTCCGCCGAGTTGGCCGAGGCCCGCCGGGAGCTCGACGAGGCCAGGGTGCCGCGGTACGCGCTGGAGTTGCTGCTCGGCAAGGAGGGGGGCCGGCCGGCGTCCCGGCTGCCCACCAAGGGCCTGATCGACACCCTGTCGGGGGAGGTGGCCGCGACCACCGGGGCGAAGGACGCCCGGGCGCAGGTGGTCGCGGCGTACCGCACCCTGGTGGAGGTGGAGATGCGCGGGGTCGGCCGGATGGCCGGGGGGACCGCCAACATCCTGGGGAAGCTCACCGCCACCCCGCTGCTGGGGCCGCCCAACGCGGAGGTGCTGGAGATCGGGACGCTGTTCGGGCTGTTCTCCGGGGCGCTGGCCCGGCAGCTCTCCCGGTTCGGGCTCACCTGCTCGTTGACGATCGTGGACCCGCTGGCGGACGTGCAGCTCCAGCCGGGCACCCGCAACGGCAGGGACCCGTCCGGTTCACCGGTCAGCGAGCAGGTGCTGCGGGCCAACCTGGCGCTGGCCGGGGTGGACCCGGAGCGGGTGCGGGTGCGCCCGGGGTTCTCCGGCGACCCGGAGGTCCGCGACGCCGTCTCCGACCGGTCCTACGGCGTGGTGGTCGTGGACGGGGACCACTCCGCGGAGGGCGTGGCGGACGACCTGGCCTGGGTGGAGGAGATCGTGGCGCCGGGCGGGATCGTGGTGGTGGACGACTACGGGGACCGCAACTGGCCGGGGGTGAAGGAGGCCGCGGACCGGCACCTGGCCGACAGCGACCTGCTCGAGCTGGTGGGGGTCTGCTCGACCAGCGCGTTCCTGCGGGCCCGGGGGGCGTGAGGGCCACGGCGAACGGAGCGGGGGCCCCGGGCCCCGGCGCCTGAAGGGCCACGGCCCGCCCCCTCGGGCACGGGCCACGCCCAGAAAGCCGCCCGGCCCAGAAAGCCCACGGCCCAGCAGCCCCCGGTCCCGACGCCCGGGGGCACGGCCCAGCAGCCCCCGCCCAGGCGCCCCCCAACCCAGCCGGCCCACGCACCCGTGGGCCGGCGGCACCAGGAACCGCTAGTTCCGCCGGAGCAGGCGGGAGGCGCCCGCCGCCACCGTGGTGGCCAGGACCCAGCCCGCGAGCACCATCGCGGTGGCCGCCCACTGCTGGAGGCCGGAGGTCCGCCAGGCGTTGTCCTGGCCCAGGTCGATCACGGGTAACAGCAGGTCCAGGGCGTACAGCAGGGGCTGCCAGGTGGGGCCCTCGCCGTCCTTCAGCGGCTCGGGCGGGTTCCGGGTGAAGTACACCGAGCCGATCGCCCACAGCACCGCCATCCACACCGCGGCCCGGCCGGGGCGGTAGCCGTAGGCGACGGTGAGGTCCTGGGCGTACCCCCACATGCGGGTGGCCAGGGGGAGGGTCTCCCGGCGGCGGCGCTGCTTGGCCAGCAGCACCTCGCGGGCCTCCTCGTCCATGCCGTCGGCCCGCAGCGCCGCCGCGAGCTGCTCGTACGGCTCGGGGCTGTACTCGGGGGTGGCGTTGGCCAGCCACTCCAGGCGGGCCCGCAGCGGGAACGGGCCGGTGGGGCGGAGCGAGACGTAGCTGAAGTCGGATATGTCGATCATGCCGGCCCCGGGCCAGCAGGCGGCCTCGGTGGCCAGGTTGCCCACCCTGGCGCTGGACAGCACGATCCGCCCGGTGGGCGGGGCCTGCGGGGTGAACCGCAGCTCCGGGGTCTGGATCCGGCGCAGGGAGAGCTGTTGGCCGGCGGTGAGCCGGAAGCGGGCGCGGTTGATCACCAGCGCGTTGCCGAACCGGCCGTCGTCGAGCCGGATCCCGCCGTCGCAGGTGAAGTTCCGGGTGCGGACCCCGCGCGGCGGGGTGCCGGTGCCGCTGAGGGTGTCGCTCTCCCACCCCGAGCTGAGGTAGAGGGTGTGCTCGATGGCGATCCGCGCGGCGTTGAGGGCCTGGCGTCCGGTGGGGTTCCGCAGCGAGCTGCCCCGCAGGCTGAGCCGCCCGCCGATCCGGGCGCTGCGCAGGCTGATCTCCCCGACGGCCCTGATCAGCTCGGCCTCGACGTCCTGGGTGACGGTGAGGCCGTCCGCGGAGATGGCCCGGCCGTGCCGGTCGGAGTGGACCACGAGCTGGTTGAGCAGCAGGTCGGTGCCGATGCTGGCGTCGGTGATGCGGATGCCCCCGGGCACCGTGCACTGCGGCAGGTGCAGGTCGCCCTGGGTGGACATGCGCGCGGCCTCGATCCGGGGGATGGCGCAACGGACCATCCGCAGCGTGGTGAAGCTGCACTCGGGCATCAGGAGCTGCTCCTCGAACTGGCAGTCGTGCAGCTCCACGTAGGGGGAGACGGTGCCGCCCGCGAGGCTGAGCGAACCGGAGATCCGGGCGCCGGACAGCTTCAGGGCGCAGACCGTTCCCGGGACCGGCTGGGGGCCGTCGAGGAGCAGCCGGGCCACCGCGCTTGCCCGCACGGTCCGCTCGGGACCCCAGACGCGGCTGGTGTTCGGGTTGTCCAGTTCGGGGACACCGGTGCGCAGGTCGCAGACGTCGCCGTGGCGGAACGCCTGCCACAACCGGCCCTCAGTGGCGGTGAAGTCGCTCGGCGGCTCGGTCATGGACGACGCCTCCCTCCTGGCCGGCCCCCGACGGTGGCTGGAGCGGTGTCTGCGCCCGCGAGAGTACCGGCACGGCACCGCCCGTGGGGCGGTTTCCCTGGTTCTGCCGGGACGGACCGGGGCGGTGGTTCCGGCGGGGCCGCCGGTGTGGGTGTCGTCTCACGGAGTGGTGATGCGCCGCCGCACTGAGGTCGGCTCTCTACACTTAACAGAGTGATCTCCCGAATCGATCTGCGTGGTTCCACCCAGGACCCGCGTGACCTGCTGCCCCGTGCCGAGCTCGACGTCGAGGCCGCCCTGGAGAGGGTGCGGCCGATCTGCGATGACGTGCGCCATCGCGGCACCGCGGCGCTGATCGAGTACGCGGAGAGGTTCGACGGCGTCCGACTGACCGAGGTCCGCGTTCCGCGTCGGGCCCTCACCTCGGCGCTGGACGAGCTCGACCCGAAGGTGCGGGCCGCGCTCGAGGAGTCCGTCAGGCGGGCCCGGCTGGTCCACCGGGACCAGCGGCGCACCGACACCACCACCACGGTGGTGCCCGGCGGCACGGTCACCGAGCGTTGGGTTCCGGTTACCCGGGTTGGTCTTTATGTACCCGGCGGCCAGGCGGTCTACCCGTCGTCGGTGGTGATGAACGTGGTCCCGGCGCAGGAGGCCGGGGTCGCCTCCATGGCCGTGGCCTCCCCGCCGCAGCGCGCGTTCGGCGGGCTGCCGCACCCGACGATCCTGGCCGCCTGCGCCCTGCTGGGGGTGGACGAGGTCTACGCCGTCGGCGGCGCCCAGGCCGTGGCGATGTTCGCCTACGGCACCGCCGAGTGCCCCCCGGTCAACCTGGTCACCGGCCCGGGGAACATCTACGTCGCCGCGGCCAAGCGCCTGCTCAAGGGGCGCATCGGCATCGACTCCGAGGCCGGGCCCACCGAGATCGCCATCCTCGCCGACCACACCGCGGACCCCCGGTACGTGGCCGCCGACCTGATCAGCCAGGCCGAGCACGACACCCTGGCCGCCGCCGTGCTCGTCACCGACTCGCCGGCCCTCGCCGACGCGGTCGAGGCCGAGCTGAAGGAGCAGGTGGCGGTGGCCAGGCACAGCGGGCGGATCACCGAGGCGCTGGCCGGGCGGCAGTCCGGGATCGTGCTGGTGGACGACGTCGAGCACGGCCTGACCGTGGTGGACGCCTACGCCGCGGAGCACCTCGAGGTGATGACCGCCGACGCGGCCGGGGTCGCCGCCCGGGTGCGCAACGCGGGGGCGATCTTCGTCGGCCCGCACGCCCCGGTGTCGCTCGGCGACTACGCCGCGGGGTCCAACCACGTGCTGCCCACCGGCGGCTGCGCCTGCCACTCCTCCGGCCTGTCCGTGCAGTCCTTCCTGCGCGGCATCCACGTCGTGGACTACACCCGCGAGGCCCTGGCCGAGGTCGCCCACCACGTCGTCACCCTCGCCGAGGCGGAGGACCTGCCGGCGCACGGCGCCGCGGTCACGGCCCGGACCGGCAGCGGCGAGGTGTCCGGCCGGTGACCCGCATGGACGACCTGCCCATCCGTGACGAGCTCCGCGGCAAGGCCCCGTACGGAGCCCCCCAGCTCGACGTCCCGGTGCGGCTGAACACCAACGAGAACCCCTACCCGCTTCCGGAGCCGCTGGTCGCCAGGATCGTCGAGCGGGTCACCGAGGCGGCCCGCGGCCTCAACCGCTACCCCGACCGGGACGCCGTCGAACTGCGCGAGGCGCTCGCCGGCTACCTGACCCGGACCACGGGTCACCCGGTCGCCAGGGAGAACGTCTGGGCGGCGAACGGCTCCAACGAGGTGATCCAGCAGCTCCTCCAGGCGTTCGGCGGCCCCGGCAGGACCGCGCTCGGCTTCGAGCCCTCCTACTCCATGCACGCGCTGATCTCCAGGTCCACCGGCACCGGGTGGCTGTCCGGGCCCCGCCGGCCCGACTTCACCCTGGACCTGGCCGCCGCCACCGAGATGATCGCCGAGCGACGACCCGACGTGGTGTTCGTCTGCTCCCCGAACAACCCCACGGGCACCGCGGTGGAGGTCGGGACGGTCCTGGCCCTGTACGACGCGGCGCAGGCGGCCAAGCCGTCGCTGGTGGTGGTGGACGAGGCGTACGTGGAGTTCTCCCACCAGGACTCGCTGGTGCCGCTGCTGGCCGACCGGCCGCACCTGGTGGTCTCCCGTACGATGTCGAAGGCGTTCGGCGCCGCCGGGCTGCGCCTGGGCTACCTCGCCGCCGACCCGGCCGTGGTGGACGCCGTCCAGTTGGTGCGCCTGCCGTACCACCTGTCCGCGGTGACCCAGGCCACGGCGCTGGCCGCGCTGGAGCACACCGACACCCTGCTGGGGTACGTGGAGCAGCTCAAGGAGGAGCGGGACCGGCTGGTCACCGAGTTGCGGGCGCTCGGCTGCGAGGTGACAGACTCGGATGCGAACTTCGTCCAGTTCGGCCGGTTCGACGACAGCCACGCGGCCTGGCGGACCCTGCTGGACCACGGTGTCCTGGTCCGGGACAACGGCGTTCCGGGTTGGCTGCGGGTGTCCACCGGCACCCCGTCCGAGAACGACGCGTTCCTCGAAGCGGTACGCGCCCTGAAGAAGGAGAGTTGAGCGACCGTGACGCGCGTGGGCCGGGTGGAACGCACCACCAAGGAGACCTCGGTCCTGGTTGAGATCGGCCTGGACGGCACCGGGCGGGTCGACGTCTCGACCGGCGTCGGCTTCTTCGACCACATGCTGGACCAGCTCGGTCGGCACGGTCTGTTCGACCTGACCGTGAAGACCGACGGCGACCTGCACATCGACACCCACCACACGATCGAGGACACCGCGTTGGCGCTCGGTGCCGCGTTCCGCCAGGCGCTGGGTGACAAGCGGGGCATCCGGAGGTTCGGCGACGCCTCGGTGCCGCTGGACGAGTCGCTGGCCCAGGTCACGGTGGACCTCTCGGGCCGCCCCTACCTGGTGCACCGCGAGCCGGACGGCATGGCCCCGATGATCGGCGCCTACGACACCACCATGACCCGGCACATCCTGGAGTCGTTCGTGGCGCAGGCCCAGGTCGCCCTGCACGTCCACGTCCCCTACGGACGCAACGCCCACCACATCGTCGAGTGCCAGTTCAAGGCGCTCGCTAGGGCGCTGCGCCAGGCCGCCGAGCCGGACCCGCGGCAGACCGCCATCCCGTCGACGAAGGGTTCCCTGTCATGAGCGGCGGCGGTGTCGTCCTGATCGCGTTGGGCCTCTTCCTCACCGGCGGGGTGGTCTCCTTCGCCAAGCAGAAGATGCCGAAGAGCCTGATCGTGCTGCTCGGCATCGGCGCCGCGATGGCCCTGGGCGCCGGCGCGATGTGGCTGTAGCCCTGCCCGTCCCCGTTCCGGCGGGGTCCTTTCGTTCCCGAGGGGGCCGGAGAAGATGAGCAAACGGGTAGTCGTGTTCGACTACGGTTTCGGAAACGTCCGCTCCGCCGAGCGGGCCGTGGCCCACGTCGGCGCCGACGTGGAGATCACCTCTGACTTCGACGCGGCGATGGACGCGGACGGACTGCTGGTCCCCGGGGTGGGGGCGTTCGCCGCGTGCATGCGCGGGCTCACCGAGGCCCGCGGGGACTGGATCGTCGGCCGGCGGCTGTCCGGTGGGCGCCCGGTGCTCGGCATCTGCGTGGGCATGCAGGTCCTGTTCACCCGCGGGGTGGAGCACGGGGTGGAGACCCCGGGCTGCGACCAGTGGCCGGGCACGGTGGAACCGCTGCGTGCCCCGGTCGTCCCGCACATGGGCTGGAACACGGTCAAGGCCCCCGAGGGCTCCCGTCTCTTCGCCGGTCTCGACGCGGACACCCGGTACTACTTCGTCCACTCCTACGGAGTCCGCTCCTGGGAGCTGGAGCCCTCCGAGCACCTCCGCCCGCCACTGGTGACCTGGAGCACCCACGGCGAGCCGTTCGTCGCGGCGGTGGAGAACGGGCCGCTGTGGGCCACCCAGTTCCACCCCGAGAAGTCCGGCTCCGCCGGAGCCCAGTTGCTGCGCAACTGGCTCGACACCCTCTGACCCGGTCCGACCCCGAACGGCAGCCCGGGTCCCGGAACGAGTCCGGGTCCTGGGCGAGACCCACCACCCGCAAGCACCGCCCCAGCCCCCGGAGACCTTGCCCATGAGCAGCAACCGCCTCATCCTCCTGCCCGCCGTCGACGTCCGCGACGGCCAGGCCGTGCGACTCGTCCAGGGCGAGTCCGGCACCGAGACCGGGTACGGGGACCCGCTCGAGGCCGCCCTCGCCTGGCAGTCCGCGGGCGCCGAGTGGGTCCACCTGGTGGACCTCGACGCCGCGTTCGGCACCGGGGACAACCGCGAACAGCTCGCCGAGGTGGTGGGCCGGCTCGACGTGCGGGTCGAGCTGTCCGGCGGCATCCGCGACGACGACTCGCTCAAGGCGGCGCTCGCCACCGGCTGCGCCCGGGTCAACCTGGGCACGGCGGCGCTGGAGTCCCCGGACTGGGTGCGCGGGGCCATCGCGGAGTACGGCGACCGGATCGCCGTCGGCCTCGACGTGCGCGGCACCACGCTGCGCGGCAGGGGCTGGACCAGGGCCGGCGGCGACCTGTACGAGACGCTCGCCCGGCTGGACGCCGACGGCTGCGCCCGTTACGTGGTCACCGACGTGGCCAGGGACGGCACCATGACCGGCCCCAACCTGGGCCTGCTGCGCGACGTGTGCGCCGCCACCGACCGTCCCGTGGTGGCCAGCGGAGGCGTCTCCAGCCTCGACGACCTGCGGGCGCTGGCCGAGCTGGTGCCGCTGGGCGTGGAGGGCGCCATCACCGGCAAGGCGCTGTACGACCAGGCGTTCACCCTCACCGAGGCCCTGGAGGCGGTGTCGCGATGACCACGAGCCCCGGACGCCGGGTCCCGGCAGAACCGCCCTGGGGGGACGCCTACGGTGCCTCGCGGGCGGTCGAGGCGGGCGACTTCGTGTTCGTCTCCGGCTGCACGGCCCTGACCGGGGGCGGGGTGCAGCACGAGGGGGACCCCTACTGGCAGGCCAGGACGGCCTTCGGGGTGGGGCTCGACGCGCTGCGGGAGTTCGGCCTCGGGGTGGGTGACGTGGTCAGGACCCGGATGTACCTCACCCACGCCCGCGATCTCGAGGCGGTCGGCCGGGCCCACCTGGAGCAGTTCGGGGCGCAGCGCCCGGCGGCCACCCTGCTGGTGGTCTCGGGTTTCGTGGACCCCCGCGTGCTGGTGGAAGTCGAGCTGGAGGCCGTGCGCCCCAGCGGCGGGCGGCCGGAGCCGGTGCCGGCGGGCCAGGCCGACACAGCAGGCCAGGCCGACACGGCCGACACAGCAGGCCAGGCCGACACGGCCGGCCCGGGGGACCGGGCGGAACCAGGAGACCGGACATGAGCGTGGCCGTGCGGGTCATCCCCTGCCTGGACGTGGACGGCGGCCGGGTGGTCAAGGGCGTCAACTTCCAGAACCTGCGGGACGCCGGCGACCCGGTGGAGATGGCGAAGGTCTACGACGCCGAGGGCGCCGACGAACTGGTCTTCCTGGACATCACCGCCTCCTCCGGCGACCGGGAGACCACCTACGACGTGGTGCGCCGCACCGCCGAACAGGTGTTCATCCCGCTCACCGTGGGCGGCGGGGTGCGCACCGCCGAGGACGTGGACCGGCTGTTGCGGGCCGGCGCGGACAAGGTCGGGGTGAACACCGCCGCCATCGCCCGCCCCGAGCTGGTCCGGGAGATCGCCGAGCGGTTCGGGCGCCAGGTGCTGGTGCTCTCGGTGGACGCACGGCGCTGTCCGCCGGGCACGGTGACCCCCTCCGGGTTCGAGGTCACCACCCACGGCGGGCGTCGGGGGACCGGCCTGGACGCGGTCGAGTGGGCGGCCCGCGCCGCGGGGCTCGGCGCGGGGGAGATCCTGCTGAACTCCATGGACGCGGACGGCACCAAGGACGGGTACGACACCGAGATGATCAAGGCCGTGCGGGCGGAGGTCGGCGTGCCGGTGGTCGCCTCCGGGGGTGCCGGGCGGCTCGAGCACTTCGGCCCGGCGGTGGCCGCCGGCGCCGACGCGGTGCTGGCCGCCAGCGTGTTCCACTTCGGGGAGCTGCGGATCACCCAGGTCAAGGACGCGCTGCGGCAGACCGGGTACCTGGTCCGCTAGGGCCTGTCTGATGAGTGGCGCCGTCCGCCCGGAGGGCGGGGGTCGCGGCGTCTGGTGCGTGCGATCGCAAGGCGGGGGGTCGTCCTCGTACTGGGCCGTACATGGACGATCCCGACAACGCAGCGAGCGTGCGTGCCAGGCGTCACGACCCAGGCGGGATTCATCAGACAGGCCCTAGCCAGCCAGCCCCCACAACGGTGTCGGGGGTCAGCCCCCCGGGGCCGCCGCGGGGCCGGCCAGCTCAGGCCGCGGGCCGGCCGGCCGCCCGGCGTCGGTCGGGGCGGGGTCCGCGGCGGCGGGCTCCGGGGCGGCTGGCTCCGGTGTGGGCCCCGGCTCCTGCTCCCCGTTCCACGGGTCCGCGCCGGCCGCGTCCGTGGGGCCGGCTGCCGGCCGGCCGTCGCCCCTGCTCCACAGCCTGGCGTAGTGGCCGCCCAGGGCCAGCAGTTCCTCGTGGGTGCCGCACTCCACCACGCGCCCCCGGTCAAGGACCGCTATCCGGTCCGCCCCCCGCACCGTGGACAACCGGTGGGCGATGGTCACCGTGGTGCGGCCCCGGGCCAGGGCGTCCAGGGCCTGCTGGACCTGTTGTTCCGTCTGGTTGTCCAGCGCGCTGGTCGCCTCGTCGAGCACCAGCACCGGCGGGTCCCGCAGCAGGGTCCTGGCGATGGCCAGCCGCTGCTTCTCCCCGCCGGAGAAACGGTGGCCGCGCTCGCCCACCACCGTGTCGTACCCCTGCGGCAGCTCCGCGATCCGGTCGTGCACCTGGGCGGCCCGGCACGCCGCGACCAGTTCCTCGTGGGTGGCGTCAGGCTTGGCGAAGCGCAGGTTGTCGGCGATCGAGGCGTGCAGCAGGTACGTCTCCTGGGACACCACGCCCACCGCGTCGGCGACGGTGTCGAAGGACAGGTCGCGCAGGTCCGTGCCGTCCAGGGTGACCCTGCCGCTGGTCGGGTCGTGGAGCCGGGCGGCGAGCAGCGCCAGGGTGGACTTGCCGGCGCCGGTGGTGCCCACCAGGGCGAGGCTGCTGCCCGGGGGGACCCGCAGGGTGACGTCGTTGAGGACCGGTGGGTCGTCCGGGCCGTGCCGGAAGACCACGTGCTCGAAGGCGAGCTCACCGCGGATGCCGTCGCGCGGCACCCGTCGGGCGTCGGGCCTCTCGGTCAGTTCCGGCCGCTGGTCCAGGTACTCGAAGACCCGGGCGAACAACGCCAGGCTGCTCTGGACCTGCACCTGCATCCGCAGCAGCGCCATGGTCGGTCCGAAGAGGGCGTTCTGGAGGGTGACGAAGGCGACGATGGTGCCCACCGAGATCAACGCGTCCCCACCGGCCACGGTCAGCCCGGCACCCCAGTAGATGGCGGACGGGATCACCGACATCACCATCTGGATGGACGCGTGCCGCCAGCGCCCCGCCATCGAGGAGCGGACCTCCAACTCGGCCAGCTCGTGCGACTGCCGGGTGAACTCCTCGACCAGCCCCGGGCCCCGTCCCATGGTGCGGCCCAGCAGGATGCCGCTGATCGACAGCGACTCCTCCACGCTCGCGGTGAGCAGCGCCACCTTCTCCTGGCGCCGGCGGGTGATCCTGCGGCGTTCCCTCCCCACGCTGCGGCTGATCCACACGAAGCCGGGGAACAGCACGAGGGTGATCAGGGAGAGCCGCCAGTCCAGGGCGAACATCGCCACCACCGTGGCGACGACGGTGGTGGCCGAGGAGACGACGGTGGTGGCGGTGTTGGTGACGAACGCCTGCATGCCGCCGATGTCGTTGGCGATCCGGGACTGGATCTCACCGGTCCTGGTGCGGGTGAAGAAGCCCAGCGACAACGACTGGAGGTGGCTGTACACCCGCACCCGCAGGTCGTGCATCACCCGCTGGCCGACGGTGGTGGAGATCAGCGTCTGCACCACGGTGAGCGCGTTGCTCACCACCGAGACGGCGATCATGCCCAGGGCCAGGGCGGACAGCAGCCCGGTGCGGCCCTGGGGGATGGCGGTGTCCAGGATCTCCCGCAGCATGAAGGGGGACGCCAACGAGACCAGCGAGGTGACCCCGATGAGGACGAGCACGAGCCCCAGCCGGCCGCGGTAGGGGGTGAAGAGCCGGGCGATCCGGCGCAGTTCCGCGGGGTGCTGGGGCTCGGCCGGCACGGGGGAGTGCTGCGACGCGGCGGGTCGCCCAACCTCGTGCCGGCCCCCGTCGGTGCCGCTCGCCGTGCTGGTCACATGCCCAACATCGGCGCCGCCAGCAGTCTGGCGATGGTCTCCTTGTCGCCCTCGGTCTTCACGTCGGCGTGAGAGGTCCGCCCGAAGGCGAAGAGCAGCAGCTCGCCGGGCTCCCCGACGACCGTGACCACAGGGGCGCCCTTGTGGGCGACCGCGGTCTGCCCGTTGGTGCGGCGCAGCACCAGGCCGACCGGTGTCTTGCGGGCGAGGATGCGGGCGGTGCTCTCCAGCCGCTTCCACAGGGCGTCGGCGAAGACCGGGTCGATCTCCCGGGGCGTCCAGTCCGGTTGGGCGCGCCGGACGTCCTCGCTGTGCACGAAGAACTCGCCGGTGTTCGCGGCCTCGTCCACCTGCTTCAGGGCGAACGGCGAGAGGCGCGGCGGTCCGCTGCGGATGAGCTGGAGCAACTCGTCGTACGGGCGGGCGGCGTACTCGGCCTGGACCCGGGCCATCCGCGGGGCGAGGGCCTTGACCAGCACCCCGCCCATGACGTCGCTGCGACGCTCACGCACGACGACGTGCGCGGCGAGGTCACGGGTCCGCCAGCCGTCGCACAGGGTGGGCGCGTCGGGCCCGGCACTCTCCAGCAGGTCGGCGAGGAGCAGGCGTTCACGCTGGGCATGAGTCGACATGTGTTCCAGCGTACGGCCGGTCGCCGACCTACCCCATAGAGCCACCCCAGGATCACTTGAGCGGTGCGGTGAGTTTCTTCCCGCCGGGCTTGTCGCTGAGGGTGAGCGAGCACGACGCCGAGCGCACGCCGGTGTCGTAGGTGGACAGCACGGGACTGAGGACGTAGGTGTAGTAGCTCCGCCCGTCCCCCTGCCGGTTTGCGGCGTTGTTCCACTGGGTCTGGCAGAGCTTGGTGGCCTTGGTGGTCACTGCCTTGTCCGAGGAGAAAGCACCCGAAAGAGCGACGGTGCCGATCACTTCGGCGTCGTGGCGCTGGTTGCAGGAGACCTTCTTGATCGTGTCGATGCCCGTGGTGAGGCTGGGCGTGTTGAAGCACTCGCCCTTCTTGAGCGAGACGTACGGGATCGAGCTGGTGTCCGTGCTCGGCTCGGGGCTCCGCGTCAGGTCCTCGAGGTCGTCGAGGATGTCCGGGTCGAAGCTGAAGGTCGGCAGGTCGCTGATGTCCACGCTGGGCACCGGATAGGTGGGGAACATCGACGGGTCAAGCGTCGGAGTCCAGTCCGGGGACGCGGAGGACGACGCCGAGGCCGACGGGGAGGAGGAGGCGGAGGACGACGGCGAGGGGCTGGAGGTCGTCTCGCCCCCGTCATCGTCGTCGCTCCCGGCGAACGCGACCACCCCGCCCACGGCCAGGGCGACGACCACGACGGCGGTCACGGCGACCGCCACGGCCCTGCCCCGTCCGCGGCCGTTCCCGCCCGGCGGGGGCCCGCCCGGTCCACCGGGCCCGCCGTACCCCCCGTAGCCGCCCGGTCCCCCGTACCCGCCCGGTCCGCCGTAGCCCCCCGGGGGCTGGCCGCCGTAGCCGCCGACCGGCGGGGGCGCCGTCGGGTGCTGCCCCGGTATCCCGTCCGCTGCCGGGCCGAAGCCCTCCGGGGGCGGCCCGAACGCCCCGCCCCCGGAGGGCGGCGGCGGGGTCTGACCCCCCGGCGGCTGGCCGGTCGGGGGCTGGTCACCCGAGAAGGGGCCCGGTGCGGGCGGGGGAGAACTCATGGTCGAAGTTTGCACCTAACGGGTGACGGTGACGGCGGTGTGGAACCAACTCGTGACGCAGTGCGAACAATTGTTGCAGAGCCCGGTTGCCGGGCGGAGAGCCCCCCGGCCGGGACCGTTCCCCGGACCGGCACAATGGGGTCATGCCTGCGCGTCCCTCATCGCTTGACCCGTCCGTCGCCGCCCGCCTCAAGCGCGACGCCCAGGGCCTGTTCCCCGCCGTCGCCCAGCAGTACGACACCGGTGAGGTGCTGATGGTCGGCTGGATGGACGACGAGGCACTGCACCGTACCCTCACCACCGGGCGGTGCACCTACTACAGCCGCAGCCGCCAGGAGTACTGGGTCAAGGGGGACACCTCGGGGCACGTCCAGCGGGTGAGGTCGGTCGCGCTGGACTGCGACGGGGACACCGTACTGGTCAAGGTGGACCAGGTGGGCGGCGCCTGCCACACCGGCGACCGGACCTGTTTCGACGCGGACCAGCTCACGCTGGGCGCCGCGGACTAGGCTGGCCGGCCATGACCACGGGCAACGTCACCCCCGACCTCGAGTCCTTCCGCAAGCTGGCCCGCGACCGGCGGGTCATCCCGGTCACCCGGCGTTTCCTCGCGGACGGCGACACCCCGGTCGGCCTGTACCGCAAGCTCGCCGGGGAACGCAGCGGCACCTTCCTCCTGGAGTCGGCGGAGAACGGCCGTTCGTGGTCGCGCTACTCCTTCGTGGGCGTCCGCAGCTCGGCCACCCTGGTGGAACGCGACGGCCAGGCGCACTGGCTGGGCACCCCGCCGGTGGGCGTGCCCACCGGCGGCGACCCGCTGGCCGCGCTGCGCGCCACCCTGGAGGCCCTGCACACCCCCCGTGACCTGGACGGGCTTCTCAAGCTGCCGCCCTTCACCGGTGGCCTCGTGGGTTACCTCGGCTACGACGTGGTGCGCCGTCTCGAACGGCTGCCCGACCTGGCCGACGACGACCTGGCGATCCCCGAGCTGACCATGCTGCTCGCCTCCGACCTCGCGGTCCTCGACCACGTGGACGGCACGGTGCTGCTGATCGCCAACGCCATCAACCACAACGACCTGGACACCGGCGTGGACGCCGCCCACGCCGACGCGGTGGCCCGGCTCGACGCCATGACCGCCGACCTGGCCAGGCCCGCCGACACCACCCCCACGGTGTTCGACGCCGACCACGTCGCCGAGTGCACCGTCCGCTGGGGCGGCCCCGCCTACCAGGCCGCCGTGGAACAGGTCAAGGAGCGGATCAGGGCCGGCGAGGCGTTCCAGGTGGTGCCCTCACAGCGGTTCCAGACGCCCTGCTCGGCCAGCGCCCTCGACGTCTACCGGGTGCTGCGCACCACCAACCCCAGCCCCTACATGTACCTGCTGCGCCTGGACGGCTTCGACGTGGTGGGCTCGAGTCCCGAGGCGCTGGTCAAGGTCGAGGACGGCCGCGCGCTGCTGCACCCCATCGCGGGCACCCGGCGCCGTGGGGCCACCCCCCAGGAGGACGCCGACCTCGCCACCGAGCTGCTGGCCGACCCCAAGGAACGCGCCGAGCACCTGATGCTGGTGGACCTGGGCCGCAACGACCTGGGCCGGGTCTGCGCCCCCGGCACCGTCGAAGTGGTCGACTTCATGTCGGTCGAGCGCTACAGCCACGTGATGCACATCGTCTCCACCGTCGTCGGCCAGGTCGCCGCCGGTCGGACCGCGTTCGACGTGCTCACCGCCTGTTTCCCCGCCGGGACCCTGTCCGGCGCGCCCAAGCCGCGGGCCATGCAGATCATCGAGGAACTGGAGCCGACCCGCCGCGGCCTCTACGGAGGCTGCGTCGGCTACCTGGACTTCGCCGGCGACTCGGACACGGCCATCGCCATCCGCACCGCCCTGCTCCGTGACGGCACCGCGTACGTCCAGGCCGGCGCGGGGGTGGTGGCGGACTCCGACCCCGTCGCCGAGGACACCGAGTGCCGGAACAAGGCGGCGGCGGTGCTCGGGGCGGTCGCCCGGGCATCCACCTTCGCGCCGGCGACCACGACGGAGACCAGGTGAGCCCCATGACCCAGCCCCCAGCCCCGCGGGACACCGGGGAGGACGGCGCGCCCGACGCCGCGCCGACGGCCACCGCCACCGTGGTGCCGCGCGGCGGACCCGACCCCGGGCGCCCCGACGGCGGGGCCACCGGCCCCGACACCGGCCGTGACCAGGCCGCGGCCCAGGAGCCGCTTCGGCCCCCCGCCCCCCGCCGCACCATCGCCGCCGCGCTGCTGCTGGGCGTCAGCGGGGCGGCGCTGGTGCTGTACGCGGTCAGCCGGACCTGGGCCGAGGGCGAGGTGGCGGTGCGGTTCGGGCAGCAGACCCTGCTGTCGGTGTCCGCACGGGGCAGCGACGTCACCGCGGTCCCCGGCGCACTGGCCCTGGTGGGCCTCGCCGCGCTGGTGGCCGTGTTCGCGGTGCGGCGCACCGGCCGGGTGCTGGTGTCCGCGCTGCTCGCCCTCTCCGGCGCGGTCACCGTCGCCACCGCGGTGCTCGGCGCCGCCGACTCCTCCGCCCTGGACGACGACGCCGCCCAGGCCTCCGGGCTCTCCGACGCCACCGCCGTGGAGGTCACCCACACCGCCTGGCCCTGGGTGGCCGCCGCCGGCGGGGCGCTGCTGCTCCTCGCCGGCCTGCTGGCGCTCGCCAAGGGCAGGGACTGGCCCGGGATGTCCAGCCGCTACGAGGCGCCCGGTGGTGCGCGGGCCCCCCGCCGGGCCGCCCGTGCCGAGGGCCAGGACCGTTCCGCGGACCTGTGGCGGGCCCTGGACCGGGGCGAGGACCCCACCGACCAGTGATCCGCCCCCCGGGTGACGGCGCACCGCCGTCCGGAGGACAATGAAGACGGGCCCCACCGGGCCACCGAAGGAACGACAAGGAGCAGTCATGTCGGCAAGCGCCCATGGACACACCCCCGCCGCATGGACCGGTGTGACCATCGCCTTCATCGGTTTCTGCGTCGCGGGCGGCGCCGTGGTGATGACCAACCTGCCGCTGATGTGGGCCGGTTTCGGAGTGGTCCTGCTCGGGGGTGTCGTCGGCAAGGCCATGCAGATGGCGGGGATGGGCAAGACCCCGCCGAACGCGCCGCTGCGCGCGCAGGCCCCTGCCGGAGGGTCCGCGAGCCCGTCCGGCGGGGACCGGGAGCACGCGGACGAGGAGCGTTCCGCGGGGGAGTCACGCGACGAGTCCTCGGTGCGCTGACCCCCGGACCAGGCACCACCCCGGGCGCGGTACCCATGGCGGGTGCCGCGCCCGACGCGTCCAGGGGGTGCCCGGCGCGGGACACCGGGGGACAATCACCAGGTGACCCGAACGTCGGCCGACCCCCTCGCCGGGCGGGCCACCCCGGCCCACCGGGTGTGGCCCCCGCTCGGTGTCCTGGCCGCGGCGGCGGCCGCGGTCGCCCTGGTCGGCGTGGTGGACCCGCACGAACCCGGCCACTACCCGGTCTGCCCCCTCTTCAGGGCCACCGGGATCTCCTGCTTCGCCTGCGGCGGGCTGCGCGCCGTCCACGCCCTGGCGCACGGTGACCCCGCGGCGGCGTTCGGGGACAACGCCCTGGTGCCGCTCGCCCTGGCCGGCGGCGCCGCGCTGTGGACCGCGTGGCTGGTCAACGCGGTGCGCGGGCGGGAGACGGAGGTACGTTTCCGGCCGTTGTACGCCTGGCTGCTGGGCGCCGTCGCCCTGAGTTTCATGATCGTCCGGAATCTGCCGTTCGGGGCGGGGCTGGCCCCATAGCGGTTCCTGCACTTGTCCGGAGTTGTCCACCCCGCGGGACCCGCGGTGCCCGATGAGCGACCCTCGACCGGAGGTGGATACCATCGCCTTGCGTGACCGGAACCGTCCGTCGACGCGGTTCGGTACCGGAAGCGCCCCGTGTCTTCCACAGAAGGGGTCCCTCGCGTGAGCGTGCTCGACGAGATCATCGACGGAGTCCGCGCCGACCTCGCCGAGCGCCAGGCCCAGGTCGGGATCGACGAGCTCAAGGCCAGGGCCGCGTCGGCGGCCCCCGCCAAGGACGCGGTGGCCGCGCTCAGCGGGGACGGCGTCAAGGTCATCTGCGAGGTCAAGCGGTCCAGCCCGTCCAAGGGCGCGCTGGCGGCCATCGCCGACCCGGCCGGCCTCGCCGCGGACTACGAGGCGGGCGGCGCCGCAGTGATCAGCGTGCTGACCGAGCGCCGCAGGTTCGGCGGTTCGTTGGCCGACCTCGAGGCGGTGCGGGGCCGGGTGGACATCCCCGTGCTGCGCAAGGACTTCATCGTCACCTCCTACCAGCTCTGGGAGGCCAGGGCGCACGGCGCCGACCTCGCGCTGCTCATCGTGGCCGCGCTGGAGCAGCCCGCGCTGGTCTCCCTGATCGAACGCGCCGAGTCGATCGGACTCACCCCCCTGGTCGAGGTCCACGACGAGGACGAGGCGAAGCGCGCGCTGGACGCCGGCGCCAGGGTCATCGGGATCAATGCCCGGGACCTGCGGACGTTGGAGGTGGACCGCGGCAACTTCGCCCGGGTCGCCCCCGTCCTGCCCGACGGCGTGGTCAAGGTCGCCGAGTCCGGGGTGCGCGGCCCGCACGACCTGATCGCCTACGCCAACGAGGGCGCGGACGCCGTGCTGGTCGGCGAGTCCCTGGTCACCGGCAGGGACCCCAGGGCGGCCGTGGCGGACCTGGTCGCGGCCGGCGCCCACCCCGCGCTGCGGCCCGGTCGCGACTGACCGCGACGCGCCGCCCCGGACGACGCTAAGCTGCGCCCATGCGCACCTGGGCCTCCCCGCACCACCGGCCGGGCACCGTCCCGGCCCGGTCGGGGCACCCCCGCGCCCGTTCCAGCCGGTCCCACGCGAGCCGCGACCCCTGGGCCGCGCTGCGTCCCGGCTGCCGTCCCCGTGGTTGCCGTGCTCCCGCACGCCGGGTGCTCGGCCGTCGGGTCCGGTACGTGTTCGGTCCCGAGCCGGGGCAGGTCCAGGGCAGGCGATGGCGTCTCCGCTGACCCAGCGGACCACCCATCCCGCCGCGACGTCCGCCGTCGCGCCGTTTCTCAGGGGACCTGACATGTCCACAGATAACTTCTTCCTGCCTGATCCGGACGGGCAGATGCCGACCGCACGGGGGTACTTCGGCTCCTTCGGCGGCGCCTTCGTCCCGGAGGCCCTGGTGGCCGCCATCGACCAGGTGGCCACGGAGTACGACAAGGCCAAGGCCGATCCCGCGTTCGCGGCCCGGCTGAACGACCTGCTCGCCCACTACACCGGGCGGCCCAGCCCGCTCACCGAGGTGCCCCGGTTCGCCGAGCACGCCGGCGGCGCCCGGATCTTCCTCAAGCGCGAGGACCTCAACCACACCGGTTCACACAAGATCAACAACGTGCTGGGCCAGGCCCTGCTCACCCAGCGGATGGGCAAGACCCGGGTGATCGCCGAGACGGGGGCCGGCCAGCACGGCGTCGCCACGGCCACCGCCTGCGCCCTGCTGGGCCTGGAGTGCGTCGTCTACATGGGCGAGGTGGACACCCGGCGGCAGGCGCTCAACGTCGCCCGGATGCGCATCCTCGGCGCCGAGGTGATCCCGGTGCGGTCCGGCAGCCGCACCCTGAAGGACGCCATCAACGAGGCGTTCCGCGACTGGGTGGCCAACGTGGACACCACCCACTACCTGCTCGGCACCGTCGCGGGACCGCACCCGTTCCCCGTCATGGTCCGGGACTTCCACCGGGTCATCGGGGTCGAGGCCCGCCGGCAGGTCCTGGAACGCGCCGGGCGCCTGCCGGACGCCGTGGTGGCCTGCGTGGGGGGCGGCTCCAACGCCATCGGGCTGTTCCACGCGTTCATCCCGGACCCGGGGGTGCGCCTGGTCGGCCTCGAGGCGGGCGGCCACGGCATCGACAGCGGCGAGCACGCCGCGACGCTCACCGTGGGCGATCCCGGGGTGCTGCACGGCTCGCGGTCCTACGTCCTGCAGGACGAGGACGGCCAGATCACCGAGCCGTACTCGATCTCCGCCGGCCTGGACTACCCCGGCATCGGTCCGGAGCACGCCTGGCTCAAGGAGACCGGGCGCGCCGAGTACCGACCGGTGACCGACGCCGAGGCGATGGAGGCGCTGCGGCTGCTGTCCCGCACCGAGGGCGTCATCCCGGCCATCGAGAGCGCCCACGCCCTGGCGGGGGCACTGGTCCTCGGGGCCGAGCTCGGCCCCGAGGGGCTGCTGGTGGTGAACCTCTCCGGCCGCGGCGACAAGGACATGGACACCGCCGCCCGGTACTTCGGCCTGTATGACTCCTCCCCCGAGCAGGACCCGTCCCAGGAGGGCGACCGATGAGCGCGCAACGACTCAGCGACGTGCTGGCCGAGGCCAGGGCCGAGCGCCGGGCTGCCCTCGTCGGGTACCTGCCCGCGGGCTTCCCCTCGGTGGACGGCGCGGTGCGGGCGCTGACCGCCATGATCGAGGGTGGCTGTGACGTGGTCGAGGTGGGGCTGCCGCACAGCGACCCGGTGCTGGACGGGCCCGTGATCCAGGCCGCCGACGACATCGCGCTGCGCCAGGGGGTGCGGATCACCGATGTGCTGGCCACCGTGGAGGCGGTGACCAGGGCGACCGGGGCGCCGGTGTTGGTGATGACCTACTGGAACCCGGTGGACCGGTACGGGGTGGAGCGGTTCGCCGCCGACCTGGCCGGCGCCGGGGGCGCCGGCTGCATCCTGCCCGACCTGCCGGTGGAGGAGTCCGACCCGTGGCGTGCCGCCGCCGAGCGGCACGGGCTGGCCACCGTCTTCGTGGTCGCCCCGAGCAGCCGCGACGAGCGCCTGGCGAAGATCACCGCGGCCGGGACCGGGTTCGTCTACGCCGCCTCGTTGATGGGGGTGACCGGCACCCGGGCCGCCGTCAGCGCCGACGCCGCCGACCTGGTGCGGCGCACCCGGGCCAGCACCGAGCTGCCGGTCTGTGTGGGACTGGGGGTGTCCACCGCCGAGCAGGCAGCCGAGGTCGCGGGGTTCGCCGACGGGGTGATCGTCGGCTCCGCCTTCGTCAAGCGCCTGCTGGACGCGGAGGACCTCGACGCGGGGCTGGCCGGGGTGCGCGACCTCGCCGCGGACCTGGCCAAGGGCGTCCGGGCGGGGTAGCCCCGGCCCGCGGAGCCGGGGTGGGCCGGTGTCCCCGTCGGGACCCGGTCCACCCCGGGACCTCCCGCGTTTCCCCCGTTCGGGGGGGAGTGGCCCCCGCGACACGAACGCCGCCCGGCCCGGCTCGTTGGGTACGGGGTGAGCGAGGAGAAGCGAGAGCGCAAGCGCACCGCACGTGAGCGGATTCGTCAGCAGCGACAGCAGGACGAGGACCGGGCCCGGCGCAGGCGCACCGTCGCCGCCGTCGGGGTGGCCGTGGGCGTGGCCGGGGTGATCGGGGCGGTGGGCGCCCTGGTGGTGAACCAGGGTGGCGGGAACACCGACTCCGGCGGGCCGGTGGCCGTCCCCAAGGGGGCCGTCGGCAAGCACAAGACGATCATCCCGGTCGGTTCCAGGGACGCCAAGGCGACGATCTCCGTCTTCGAGGACTTCCGCTGCCCGGCCTGCGGACAGTTCGAGAAGGCCTTCGGCAAGACGATCAGGAACCTCACCGACGACGGCAAGGCACGCGCGGAGTACTCCATCGTCTCGTTCATCGACAGCCACGTCGGGGGCAGCGGCTCGAAGAAGGCGGCCAACGCCGCCGCCTGCGCGCAGGACGCCGGCGCCTTCGAGGACTACCACCGGGTGCTGTACGCCAACCAGCCGCCGGAGACCGACGACGCCTTCGGGAACAAAGCCCACCTGATCGACCTGGCCGACGAGGTGCCGAAGCTGAAGGGCGACCGCGGCTTCCGGCGCTGCGTGGACGACGACCACTTCCGGAAGTGGGTGGCCCGGGTGCAGAAGGAGTTCACCAAGTCCTCGTTCACCTCCACCCCGACCGTGCTGCTCAACGGGAAGAAGATCCACCCAGCGGGGGAGGAGCTGACCCCGCGCCGCCTCGAGGAGCTGGTGGCGAAGGCCAACGACAGTTCGGATGCCGGCTGAGCGGCTGGCCGTGCGGCCCCCGGACGGGCGGGGCCACGGATGCCGCAGGGGCAACGGGCAGCCACGCCACTGCCCCCAACTGATAACAGGCCCCAGCAGGGCGAGCGTGGCCGTCAGCTCCCGGGCCCCGGCCGCCGGGCCCGGTCCATCCGGAGTTGCCCCACGGACGGTGTCGGGGCGGGGACGCAGGGTCCACAACCGGCGGCGCGTCACCCGGATCGCCCGCCCGTCCTGGGACATGGGCCGCCGCGCAAGGTACCGTCGTCCGTGACATGGACCTCGCATACATCCCCAGTCCCGATCGCGGTGTGATCTACCTCGGAGAGGTACCGCTCCGCGGCTACGCCTTCTGCATCCTGCTCGGCCTCTTCGTGGCGATCTGGCTCGGCAACCGCCGCTGGGTCGCCCGTGGCGGCCTCAACGGCACGGTCGCCGACGTCGCCGTCTGGGCGGTTCCGTTCGGCCTGGTCGGCGCGCGGCTCTACCACGTGCTGACCACCCCGGAGCCGTACTTCGGGGACGGCGGTCGCCCCATGGACGCCTTCAAGATCTGGGAGGGCGGCCTGGGCATCTGGGGCGGGATCGCGCTGGGTGCGCTGGGTGCGTGGATCGGCTGTCGCCGTCGCGGGATCTCCCTGGCGGCCTACGCCGACGCGGCCGCGCCCGGGGTCGTGCTCGCCCAGGGGGTGGGCCGCTGGGGGAACTGGTTCAACCAGGAGCTCTACGGCAAGGCCACCGACGTCCCCTGGGCGCTGGAGATCTCCGAGGACAAGCGTCCGGCCGACAGCCTGGACGTGGCCACGTACCACCCGACGTTCCTCTACGAGTTCCTGTGGTGCGTCGGGGTGGCCCTGCTGGTCCTCTGGGCCGACCGCAGGTTCCGGCTGGGGCACGGCAGGGCGTTCGCGCTGTACGTCGCCGGGTACACCGCCGGCCGGTTCTGGATCGAGTACATGCGCATCGACGACGCCCACGAGTTCCTGGGCATGCGCCTGAACAACTGGACCTCGGTGGCGGTCTTCCTCGTCGCGGTGGCCGCCCTGGTGGTCTCGGCGAAGAAGCACCCCGGTCGGGAGGAGACGGTCGAGCCAGCGGCGGTGGCCGCCCGCGCGGCCGAACAGGCAGAACAGGCCGAGCAGGCAGAGCCGGCTGTCGCGGACCGGGACGGCGATGTCGCCGGGGCCGGCACTGAGGGGACGGCCGGCGGGACGGACGGGCCCGGGGGCGTCCTCGTCACGGACGAGCCCCCCGCCGACGGGGCGGCTGCCCCCACCAAGGCCACCCTCACCAAGGCCACCCTCACCAAGGCCGCCTCCACCAAGGCCACCCCCGCCGAGGTCACGCCCGCGGGGGCCACCCCTGCCGAAGCCGCCACTGCGGACACCACCGCCAAGACGGCCCCGGCCGACGAGGGACCGGCCGGGAAGAATCCGACCTCCGGCTCCCGGGCCGGTCAGCGCGGCTAGCCGCACCCGGCCCGGCCCGACCGGGACGCCCCCTTCCGAGTACGGCCCGCGCGGTCCCCGCGCGGGCCGTGCCCGTTCCGGTGCCCGTTCCGGTGCCCGTTCCGGTGCCCGTTCCGGTGCCCGTTCCGGCCACCCGCGGTGACGGTCACCCGCGGTGACGGTCACCGGGGGCAGCGGGGTACGCGCGGGCATCTCGTATCGTTGGAGGTGAACCCTCGGTGGAGTCCCGCTCGTCACCCCGTCTCGCGCTGCTTGTTTCGTGGTCGTTTCAACCGGTGCCGCCGAGGGCATGAAGATGGGGCGCCCCGGGCACCGTCGCCCGCCCCGCGCCCCCGATTTGTCCATATGCTGGACCGTATATCCGGCTTCCCGGTACGCGGTCATGATGTAACCTGCACGAAATCGCAGAGGGCCAACGTCGTCCCATATGCGCATGTCTTACTAACCAAGGCATATGCCATGACGACGGGAGAGCCGATGCGTTCCGCGTCCACGCGCTCCACGCCCGACGCGTTCCCCGGCCGGGCCCACATGGACGGGCGCCCCGCCCCCCAGGGAATGTACGACCCCCGCAACGAGCACGACGCCTGCGGAGTGGGCCTGGTGGCCCACCTGGACGGCGTGCCCAGCCACGCCCTCGTCGAGCAGGCCCTCACCGTCCTGCGGAACCTGGAGCACCGGGGGGCCACGGGCTCGGACCCCGACACCGGTGACGGCGCCGGCATCCTGGTGCAGGTCCCCGACGCGTTCCTGCGCGAGGTCGTGGACTTCGCCCTGCCCGAGGCCGGTGGCTACGCCGTCGGCATCGCGTTCCTCCCGGTGGGGGACGAGGAGGACGCCGCGGCGCGTCGTGCCATCGAGCAGATCGCCGGCGAGGAGAACCTCGTCGTCCTGGGATGGCGGCAGGTGCCCACGGCCCCCGAGCTGCTGGGCGTCACCGCCCGCGGCACCATGCCGAGGTTCGCGCAGCTCTTCGTCCGCGCGGACGCGGGCCTGCGCGGTCTCGAGCTGGACCGGCTCGCGTTCGTCCTGCGCAAGCGCGCCGAGCGGGAGGCGGACGTCTACTTCGCCTCGCTGTCCTCGCGCACCCTGTGCTACAAGGGCATGCTCACCACCGGGCAGCTCGAGCCGTTCTATCCGGACCTGTCCGACCGGCGGTTCGCGACCGCGTTGGCCCTGGTCCACTCGCGGTTCTCCACCAACACCTTCCCGAGCTGGCCGCTGGCCCACCCCTACCGGTTCGTGGCGCACAACGGCGAGATCAACACCGTCATCGGCAACCGCAACTGGATGCGCACCCGCGAGTCGCAGCTCGCCACCGACCTCATCCCCGGTGACCTGGAGCGGGTCTTCCCCGTCTGCACCCCGGGCGCGTCCGACTCGGCGTCCTTCGACGAGGTGCTCGAGCTGCTGCACCTCGGTGGCCGGACGCTGCCGCACAGCGTGCTGATGATGATCCCGGAGGCGTGGGAGAACCACGAGTCCATGGACCCGGCCAGGCGCGCGTTCTACGAGTACCACTCGACGTTGATGGAGCCCTGGGACGGCCCGGCCTGCGTCACGTTCACCGACGGCACCGTGGCCGGTGCCGTGCTCGACCGCAACGGGCTGCGCCCCGGCAGGTACTGGGTGACGGACGACGGTCTCGTGGTGCTCTCCTCCGAGGTCGGCGTGCTGGACATCGACCCGGCGCGGGTGGTGCGCAAGGGCCGGCTCCAGCCGGGCCGGATGTTCCTGGTGGACACCGTGCAGCACCGGATCGTGGAGGACGACGAGATCAAGGCGGAGCTGGCCGCCGAGCACCCCTACCAGGAGTGGCTGGACACCGGCATGATCCGCCTGGGCGAGCTGCCCGAGCGCGAGCACGTCGTGCACACCCACGCCTCGGTCACCCGCAGGCAGCAGACCTTCGGCTACACCGAGGAGGAGCTGCGGGTCCTGCTGGCGCCGATGGCGCGGCAGGGCACCGAGTCGATCGGCTCCATGGGGTCGGACACCCCGCTGGCCGCGCTGTCCGCCCGGCCCCGGCTGCTGTTCGACTACTTCACCCAGCTCTTCGCGCAGGTCACCAACCCCCCGCTGGACGCCATCCGAGAGGAACTGATCACCTCGCTGGTGTCCGTGCTGGGGCCGCAGGGCAACCTGCTGCGCCCCACCCCGGCGTCCTGCCGGACGGTTACCCTGCCCTTCCCGGTGATCGACAACGACGAGCTGGCCAAGCTGATCCACATCAACGCCGACGGCGACCTGCCGGGGCTGACCTCGGTGACCCTGTCCGGGCTCTACCGGGTCTCCGGCGGCGGCGCCGAGCTGGCCGCCCGGCTGGACGAGATCTGCGCCGAGGCGGACGCCGCCATCGCCGGCGGTGCCCGGCTGATCGTGCTCTCCGACCGGCACTCCGACGCCGAGCACGCCCCGATCCCCTCGCTGCTGCTCACCTCCGCGGTGCACCACCACCTGATCCGCACCAAGCAGCGGGACAACGTCGGGCTGATCGTCGAGGCCGGCGACGTGCGCGAGGTGCACCACGTGGCGCTTCTCGTGGGCTACGGCGCCGCGGCGGTCAACCCGTACCTGGCGATGGAGTCGGTGGAGGACCTGGTCCGCGAGGGCACCTTCCTCACCGACGTGGAGCCCGAGCAGGCCATCCGCAACCTGATCAAGGCGCTGGGCAAGGGCGTGCTCAAGGTCATGTCCAAGATGGGCATCTCCACCGTGGCCTCCTACCGGGGCGCCCAGGTCTTCGAGGCGATCGGTCTCGACCAGCAGTTCGTGGACCGCTACTTCCACGGCACCGTCACCAAGCTCGGCGGCATCGGCCTCGACGTGGTGGCCCAGGAGGTCGCGGCCCGGCACGCCAGGGCGTACCCGTCGGGCGGGATCACCCCGGCGCACCGCCGGCTGGAGATCGGCGGCGAGTACCAGTGGCGCAGGGAGGGCGAGCCGCACCTGTTCGACCCGGACACGGTGTTCCGGTTGCAACACGCCACCCGCGCCCGGCGCTACGACGTCTTCAAGCAGTACACGCACCGGGTGGACGAGCAGTCCGAGCGGCTGATGACGCTGCGCGGCCTGTTCCGGCTGCGGGCCGGGGAGCGCCCCCCGGTCCCGCTGGAGGAGGTGGAGCCGGTCAGCGAGATCGTGAAGCGGTTCTCCACCGGTGCCATGTCGTACGGGTCGATCTCCCAGGAGGCGCACGAGACGCTGGCCATCGCCATGAACCAGCTCGGTGGGAAGTCCAACACCGGTGAGGGCGGCGAGGACCCCGAGCGCCTGTACGACCCGGCCCGGCGTTCCGCGATCAAGCAGGTGGCGTCCGGGCGGTTCGGGGTGACCTCGGAGTACCTGGTCAACGCGGACGACATCCAGATCAAGATGGCCCAGGGGGCCAAGCCGGGTGAGGGCGGCCAGCTCCCGGGGCACAAGGTGTACCCGTGGGTGGCCAGGACCCGGCACTCCACCCCGGGGGTCGGGCTGATCTCGCCGCCGCCGCACCACGACATCTACTCCATCGAGGACCTGGCGCAGCTCA
The DNA here is from genome assembly GCF_000380165.1 of Wenjunlia vitaminophila DSM 41686. Taxonomy (GTDB): domain Bacteria; phylum Actinomycetota; class Actinomycetes; order Streptomycetales; family Streptomycetaceae; genus Wenjunlia; species Wenjunlia vitaminophila. Next base: position 88,758 of record NZ_KB904653.1, on the reverse strand, counting down.
TCCACGACCTGAAGAACGCGAACCCGCGGGCGCGGGTCCACGTCAAGCTGGTCTCCGAGGTCGGGGTGGGCACGGTCGCCGCGGGGGTGTCCAAGGCCCACGCGGACGTGGTGCTGATCTCCGGCCACGACGGCGGCACCGGCGCGTCACCGTTGACCTCGCTGAAGCACGCCGGTGGTCCCTGGGAGCTCGGCCTGGCCGAGACCCAGCAGACGCTGCTGCTCAACGGGCTGCGGGACCGGATCGTGGTGCAGACCGACGGGCAGCTCAAGACCGGTCGGGACGTGGTGATCGCGGCGCTGCTCGGTGCCGAGGAGTTCGGGTTCGCCACCGCACCGCTGGTGGTCTCCGGCTGCGTGATGATGCGGGTGTGCCACCTGGACACCTGCCCGGTGGGGATCGCCACCCAGAACCCGGTGCTGCGGGAACGGTTCGCCGGTAAGGCGGAGTTCGTGGTGAACTTCTTCGAGTTCGTCGCCGAGGAGGTGCGCGAGCTCCTGGCCGAGCTCGGCTTCCGGTCGGTCGAGGAGGCGGTGGGCCGGGTCGAGCTGATCGACACCAGCCGGGCCGTGGACCACTGGAAGGCCCAGGGCCTGGACCTGACCCCGCTGCTGCACGTGCCCGAACTGCCGGAGGGCGCGGTGCGGCACCGTGCCACCGAGCAGGACCACGGACTGGCCAAGGCGCTGGACAACGAGCTGATCAAGCTGGCCGCCGACGCGCTGGCCGCGCCGTCCGCGGAGCAGGCCACCCCGGTCCGCGCCCAGCTCCCGATCCGGAACATCAACCGCACCGTGGGCACCATGCTCGGCTACGAGGTGACCCGGAAGTTCGGTGGTTCCGGGCTGCCGGACGACACCATCGACATCACCTTCACCGGTGCCGCCGGGCAGTCGTTCGGCGCGTTCGTGCCGCGCGGGATCACCCTGCGGCTCGAGGGCGACGCCAACGACTACGTGGGCAAGGGGCTGTCCGGCGGGCGGCTCGTGGTCCGCCCCGACCGGGGCGCCGACCACCTGGCGGAGTACTCGGTGATCGCCGGCAACACCCTGGCCTACGGGGCGACCAGCGGGGAGATCTTCCTGCGCGGCCGGGTGGGCGAGCGGTTCTGCGTGCGGAACTCGGGGGCCACCGTGGTCGCCGAGGGCGTGGGGGACCACGGGTGCGAGTACATGACCGGCGGCCGGGCGGTGGTGCTCGGCGACACCGGCCGGAACTTCGCCGCGGGCATGTCCGGTGGCGTCGCCTACGTGATCGACCTGGAGCCGACGCACGTGAACCACGGCATGGTCGGGGTCGAGGAGCCGGACGCCGCGGACGCGGCCTGGCTGCGGGAGATCGTGCGCCGGCACCACGAGGAGACCGGTTCCACCGTGGCCCGGGCGCTGCTCGCGGACTGGGAGGCCGCGGTGCGGCGGTTCTCCAAGATCATCCCCAGTGACTACAAAGCAGTGCTCGCCGCCAAGGACGCCGCCGAGCAGGCCGGACTGTCGGAGTCCGAGACCGTTGCCAAGATGATGGAGGCGGCACATGGCTGACCCGAAGGGATTCCTGACCACCGGGCGTCAGCTCGGCCCCCGACGCCCGGTGCCCGAGCGGGTGCGGGACTGGAACGAGGTGTACGTCCCGGGGGGCCTGCTCCCGATCATCAGCAAGCAGGCGGGTCGCTGCATGGACTGCGGCATCCCGTTCTGCCACCAGGGCTGCCCGCTCGGCAACATCATCCCCGAGTGGAACGACCTGGTGTGGCGGGACGACTGGCAGGCCGCGGCCGAGCGCCTGCACGCCACCAACAACTTCCCCGAGTTCACCGGGAGGCTGTGCCCCGCTCCCTGTGAGAGCGCCTGCGTGCTGGGCATCAACCAGGACCCGGTGACCATCAAGAACGTCGAGGTGGCCATCGTGGACCGGGCCTGGGAGCGCGGGTACGTCGCGCCACAGCCCCCGGACCGGCTCTCCGGCCGGACGGTGGCCGTCATCGGCTCGGGTCCCGCCGGCCTCGCCGCCGCCCAGCAGCTCACCCGGGCCGGCCACACCGTCGCGGTGTACGAGCGGGCGGACCGGATCGGCGGGCTGCTCCGCTACGGCATCCCCGAGTTCAAGATGGAGAAGCGCCACCTGAACCGGCGGATCGAGCAGATGCGCGCGGAGGGCACCAAGTTCCGCACCGGGGTGCAGGTCGGCACCGACGTCGACGCGGCGTCGCTGCGCCGGCGCTACGACGCGGTAGTGATCGCTGCCGGTGCCACGGAGCCGCGGGACCTGAAGGTGCCGGGCCGCGACCTCGACGGCGTCCACCAGGCCATGGAGTACCTCCCGCTCGCCAACAAGGTGCAGGAGGGCGACTACGTCTCCCCGCCGATCACCGCCGAGGGCAAGCACGTGGTGGTCATCGGCGGCGGCGACACCGGAGCGGACTGCGTGGGCACCGCGCACCGCCAGGGCGCGGCCTCGGTGACCCAGCTGGAGATCATGCCCCGGCCCTCCGAGGAGCGCCCGGAGCACCAGCCGTGGCCCACCTACCCGATGACGTACAAGGTCACCTCGGCGCACGAGGAGGGCGGGAGCCGCGAGTACGCGGTCTCCACCACGCACTTCGAGGGCGACGAGGCGGGCCGGGTGCGGCGGCTGCACCTGGTCGAGGTGGAGTTCCGGGACGGCCGGTTCGTCCCGGTGCCGGGCAGCGAGCGGTCGATCCCGGCGGAGCTGGTGACCCTGGCCATGGGCTTCGTCGGACCTGAGCGCGGCAACGGGCTGGTCGAGCAGCTCGGACTGGAGCTCGACGGCCGCGGCAACGTGGCCAGGGACGCCCACTACGCCACCAACGTGGACGGCGTGTTCGTGGCCGGGGACGCCGGCCGTGGGCAGTCCCTGATCGTCTGGGCCATCGCCGAGGGCCGCTCGGCCGCCGCGGCGGTGGACCGCTACCTCACCGGGGGCGACTCGACGCTGCCCGCGCCGGTGCGGCCCACGGACCGGCCGTTGACGGTCTGAGCGGGGCGCGGGACCCCGTTCACCGCGGTGCCCGTTCCCTCCCTGGTGGGGGGAGCGGGCACCGGCCGTTGCCGGGTCCCTCCGGCCGTGGCGGAGGGACCCGGCAACCGCGGGTGGTCGTGACCCGCTCACGTGAGCCGCCTCCGGTGATAGGGCAGCATGTGCCCATGCCTGCACTCACCCGTACCGAGGCCGAGGCCCGGGCGCGCCTGCTCGACGTCCTTTCCTACTCGATCGATCTTGACCTCACCCGTGGCGACGTCGTGTTCGGCTGTACCACCTCGGTGCGGTTCTCCTGTACCGAGCCCGGCGCGGACACCTTCGTCGAGATCAAGCCGCACACCCTGCACCGGGCGGTGCTCAACGGCCGGGAGCTCGCGCCTTCGGCCCTGCGGGACAACCGCCTGGTGCTCGAGGGGCTGGCCGCGGAGAACGAGCTGGTGGTCGAGGCCGACATGGAGTACTCGCGCACCGGCGAGGGCATGCACCGCTTCACCGACCCGATAGACGGCGAGGCGTACCTGTACAGCCAGGGCGCGTTGGACGACGCCCAGCGGGTGTTCCCCGCGTTCGACCAGCCCGACCTCAAGGCGACCTTCGAGATCGCGGTGACCGCGCCGCGCCACTGGACGGTGCTGAGCAACAGCACCGGGGAGCGGACCGAGCCGGGCCGCTGGCGGTTCCCGCCCACCCCGCGGATCAGCACCTACCTCGCCGTGGTGGTGGCCGGCCCCTACCACTCGATCAGCGCCGAGCACGACGGCATTCCGCTCGGGCTGCACTGTCGCCGCTCCCTCGCCCGGTACCTGGAGGACGACGCCGAGGAGCTCCTGGACATCACCCGGCGCTGCCTCGACCACTACCACCGGATCTTCGACGAGCGGTACCCGTTCGACTCCTACGACCAGGCGTTCGTGCCGGAGCTGAACTTCGGTGCCATGGAGAACCCGGGCTGCGTGACCTTCCGGGACGACTTCGTGTTCCGCTCCGCGGTCACCGACGCGCAACGCGAGGAGCGCGCCATCGTGGTGGCGCACGAGATGGCGCACATGTGGTTCGGCGACCTGGTGACCATGCGCTGGTGGGACGACCTGTGGCTCAACGAGTCGTTCGCCGAGTACATGGGGCACCAGGTGACCGCCGAGGTCACCCGGTACACCGACACCTGGGCCGGGTTCGGGGCGCGCCGCAAGGCGTGGGGCTACGACTCGGACCAGCGGGCCAGCACCCACCCGGTGGCCCCGGAGAGGGTGGAGGACACGGCGGAGGCGACGCAGAACGTCGACGGGATCTCCTACGCCAAGGGCGCCTCCGCGGTGCGGCAGCTCGTCGCCTGGGTCGGTGAGGAGGCGTTCCTCGCCGGGCTCAACGAGTACTTCGCCCGCCACCGCTACGCCAACGCCACGCTGGCCGACTTCCTGGACGCGATCAACGTCGCCAGTGGGCGCGACGTCCACGACTGGGCCCGGCGCTGGCTGCGCACCACGGGCGTGGACACCCTGCACGCCGAGCCGGAGGGCCAGGAGCTGGCCCGCCCGCACCGGATCGCCGTGGGCCTGTACGACCGGCCGGAGCCCGGTGCCGCGCTGGTGCCGCGGGAACGGCTGCTGCTGGACGTGCCGCCGGGGCCGCAGGGACCGTTGGCCCTGCCCACCCCCCGTCCGGACCTGGTGCTGCTCAACGACGGGGACCTGACCTACGCCAAGGTGCGCCTGTCGCCGTCGTCCTGGCGGACGGCGACGGAGTGCCTGGGGTCGGTGCCGGACCCGGTGTCCCGGGCCGTGCTGTGGAACACCGCGCGGGACCTGGTGCGGGACGGTGAACTGCCCGCGGGGGCGTTCATCGACCTGGTGGCCGGCCAGTTGCCCGACGAACCGGTGGTGGCGATCACCGAGGCGGTGCTGGAGTTCGCCCGCCAGCAGGTGGCCGACCGCTACCTCCCGGGCGAGGAACGGGCCGGGGCCCTCACGGTGCTCTCCGAGGTGTGCCGGCGGATCCTGCGGCGCACCGAGGACGGCTCCGACCCGGGGCTGCGGCTGACCGCGGTGCGCGGCCTCATCTCCTGCGCCCAGGGCCCCCGCGCGTGTGCCGAGGTCGCCGACTGGCTGGACGCCGACGAGGTGCCCGGCGGGCCGGGACTTGACCCCGCCCTGCGCTGGCAGGCCACCCTGCGCCTGTGCGTGCTCGGCGAGGCGGGGGAGAAGGAGATCATCGCCGAGCTGGGACGCGACCCCAGCGCGACGGGCCGGGAGGGCGCGGCCCGCTGCCGCGCGGCACTGCCCGCCGCCGACGCCAAGGCAGCGGCGTGGGAGGCGTTGTTCCACGACGACACCCAGTCCAACTACCTGATGACCGCGCTCGCCCAGGGCTTCTGGCAGCCGGAACAGGGCGAACTCCTCGCCCCGTGGGTCCCCCGCTACTTCCCCGAGGCGGTGGCCGCGACCCGCCGCAGGGGCGGGGCGATCGGTCGGATCCTCAGTCGCTACGCCTTCCCGGAGCACGCGGTGGACCCCGGGGTGCTGCGGACGGGCGAGGAGTGCCTGGCCGCCGAGGACCTGCCGCCGTCGCTGCGCCGCGGCCTGGCGGACCAGCTCGACGACCTCCGGCGGGCGCTGCGGGCCCGCCGGTCCGCGGAGGGCTGACCGCGGACCGGTCGGCTCCGCGCCGGACCGCGCGGGGCCGACCGGTCCGTCACCACCGGAGGAACGGGGCGCCGGACTGTGATCGCGGTCGGGTGTCGCTGGGGTGGTGGCCGTGCGGGGCCTCGGCGGTCTGCCGCGGCGAGGTGAGGTGAGGTTAACCTCACTTTCGCCGCGTTCCCCAGTGAAGGGCACCGCCACCATGTCGATCCCCGCTCCCCGTCCCGAACCGGCGGACACCGCTCTCGCGGCCACCCCGGCCGGGATCGAGGAGCTGCGCCGGCTCGGTGCGGTCACCCTCGACGCGCTGGCCGCCGGGGCCGCGGCCCGGGGCGGACCCCTGCCGCCCGGCGGACCCGCCGCCGTCGCCCGGCGGGTCCGCCGCCGGTGCGCCCCGGTGCTGCCCGACCACGGTGTGGGAGCGGAGGCGGCGTTGAGCACCCTGGTGCGAACCGTGACCGAGGGCTCGGCCGACCCAGCGGACCCGGCCTGCGCCGGCCACCTGCACTGCCCGCCGCTGGCCCTCGCCGTCGCGGCCGAACTGGCGGCCTGCGCGCTCAACCCGTCGCTGGACTCCTGGGACCAGGCGCCGGCGGCGAGCGCGTTGGAGGAGGAGACCACGGCGGCGCTGGCCGCGCTGGTCTACCCCGGCCGGACCGCCCCGGACGCGCTGATCACCAGCGGCGGGACCGAGTCCAACCTCGTCGCGCTGCTGCTCGCCAGGGAACGGGCCCGCCGTCCGCAGGGCCCACCCGTCCAGGTGGTGTGCGGGGCCAATGCCCACCACAGCGTGCACCGCGCCGCCTGGATGCTCGGCCTGGCCCCGCCGGTCGTCGTGGACTGCCCCGACGGGAGGCTCGGCCCCGACGCCGTGGACCGCGCGCTCGCCGACGTCCCCGGGCCCGCCCTGGTGGTGGCCACCGCCGGAACCACCGACGCGGGGCTGATCGACCCCCTGCCCGAACTGGCCCGGGTCGCCGCCGCGCGTCGGGCCGAACTGCACGTGGACGCCGCCTACGGGGGCGCCCTGCTGTTCAGCCGCCGCCTCGCCGGCCGCCTGGACGGCCTCGCCTCGGCCGCCACGGTCGCCCTGGACCTGCACAAGCTGGGTTGGCAGCCGATCGCCGCCGGGGCGCTCGCCGTCGCCGACGCCGCGACCCTCGCCCCGTTGGCCGTCCGTGCCGACTACCTCAACGCCGCCGACGACACCGACGCCGGGCTGCCGGACCTGCTGGGCAGGTCCCCCCGCACCTCCCGCCGCCCCGACGTGCTGAAGGTGGCCGTCACCCTGCGGGCCCTGGGCCGCACCGGCCTCGGCCGGCTCGTGGAGGACTGCGTGGACGCCGCGGAACGGCTGGCCGGGCGGATCGACGCGCACCCCGCGCTGCGCCGCCGCCCCGGTCCCTGCGGCATCAGCACCGTGCTGTTCCGTCCGGTCGCCGCCGCCCCGGACGCGGCGGGGGACGCCCTGGTCGCCGAGGTCAGGCGACGGCTGCTCACCGAGGGACGCGCGGTGCTCGGCCGCTCCCGGGCGCCCGACGCCGACGGCCGGGTCCGGCTGTGGCTCAAGGCGACGCTGCTGCACCCGCACGTCCGCGGCGCGGACCTGGACCGCCTGCTGGCCCTGGTCACTGACGCCGTGCCCGCGGCCCTGCGGGAACTCGCCGCGCAGCCCGGGGACGCCGCCACGGGTCCGGCCGGCCGCGCGCACCGGCCCCGCCCCGGAGCCCACCGGTGACCGCCGGCGCCGCGGGACCGCCCCCCACCGGCCCGGCCCACCCCCCGCTTGACCTGCTCGGCGTGGGACTCGGCCCGTTCAACCTGTCCCTGGCCGCCCTCGCCGACGGCGTCCCAGGACTGCGCACCGCCTTCCTGGAGCGGCGCCCCTGCTTCCGTTGGCACCCGGGGCTGCTCATCGACGGCACCACCCTTCAGGTGCCGTTCCTCGCCGACCTGGTGAGCCTGGTCGCGCCGACCAGCCGCTGGTCGTTCCTCAACTACCTGCGGGAGCACGAGCGGCTGTTCCGGTTCTACCTCGCGGAACGCTTCCACATCGACCGCGCCGAGTACGACGCCTACTGCCGTTGGGCCAGCCAGGGGCTGCCGTCCTGCCGTTTCGGCCACCAGGTGGACACCGTCCGGTGGGACCCGGCCCGGGAGGCGTTCGAGGCGACGGTCACCAGCGGCGACACCGAGCACGTGGTGACCGCCCGGAACCTGGTGCTCGGCGTCGGCACCGCACCGAGCGTCCCCGAGCCGCTGCGCCCCCTGGTCGAGGACCCCGGCGCGCTGGTGCTGCACTCCGCCGACTACCTGCGGCACCGGGACGGGCTGCGCGCCGCGGGGCGGGTGGTGGTGGTCGGCGCCGGGCAGTCCGGGGCGGAGGTGCTGCTGGACCTGCTGCGGGACCGTCCCGCCGGCAGGGAGGGCCTGACCTGGCTGGCCAGGACACCGGCGTTCGCCCCCATGGAGTACTCGAAGCTGGGACTCGAGCACTTCACCCCCGACTACTCCCGCTACTTCCACGGGCTGGCCCCCGAGGTCAGGGAGCGGCTGGTGCCGGCGCAGTGGCAGCTCTACAAGGCGGTGAGCGCCGAGACGCTCGGGTTGATCCACGACGAGCTGTACCGGCGGTCGCTGCACCACCCGTGGCCGGACGTGGTGCTCACCCCCGGCGTGACGGTGGTGGCGGCCCGTCGGGTCGGCTCCCGGGTCCGACTCGACCTGGAGCACCGGGAACAGCGCGTGCGCGGCGACCTGACCGCCGACGCGGTCGTCCTGGCCACGGGTTACGCCGAACGCCCGGTGGACGCGCTGCTGGAGCCGCTCGCCGACCACGTCGCCCGGGACCCGGCCGGCCGCCCGGAGGTGGACGCGGAGTACCGGCTGGTGCTCGACCCCGCGGTCACCGGCTCGGTCTTCGTCCAGAACGCGGAGCGGCACACCCACGGCGTGGGCGCCCCCGACCTGGGGCTCGCCGCCTGGCGCTCGGCCGTCATCCTCAACGCGCTGACGGGGCGCACCGTCCACCCGTTGCCCGGGCGCACCGCCTTCACCACCTTCGGCCTCGCCCACCCGCAGCCCCCGCCCGGCCCCCAGCCCCCGCCCCGCTCCGAACCCCCGTCCTGACCGAACGCCGTCCGGCTCCGGACCAACGCCGTCCCTCCGTCGCTGAGCGGTCGCCCCGCCGGGCCGCGCCGTTTGGCCGGGACCCGGCTGAACGACCGGCACCCGCCACTGCCACAGTGGGTATGACCCCCTGTGAGACGAGCAGGAGACGCGAGCGTCAAGGAGGCACCGTGACCAACCCCCCGCCGCCCTTCCCCGCCGCGCCCCCACCGCTGCCCGAGCCCCCGGGCCGCCCCCAGGTTCCCCCGCTGCCCATGCCGCCGATCCTGCCGACCCCGTTCGGTACGGCCGAGGAGCCGCGGGTCAGGGTCCGCGGCGAGGCGATGGTGGAGGCCCAGCCCGAGCTGGCCACCATCCACGTCACCGTCACCGCCCGGGGCAAGGACCGCAGGCACACCCTGGAGGAGCTGACCCGCCGCAACAGTGCCGTCCTGGACCTGCTGAAGACCCGTTCCGAGGCGGTGGACTCCGTGGACAGCGGTGCCTTCTCCATCACCCCGGAACTCGACGACCGGCGGGGGGAGAAGGTCCGGGCCTACCAGGGCCGCGTCCTGATCCGCGCGGCGCTCACGGACTTCACCGTGCTCGGCGAGCTCACCACCCGCCTCGCCGACCTGGAGCTGACCCGTGTGGCGGGTCCCTGGTGGTCGCTGCGCCCCGACTCCCCGGTGCACCGTGAGGCCCGGCAGAAGGCCGTGCACGAGGCGGTGCAGCGGGCCCGGGAGTACGCCGAGGCGCTCGGCGCCGAGCTGAAGGCGCTGCTCGACCTCGCGGACACCGGGCTGGACCGGGACCCGTCGATGCCCTACGGCCGGTTCGGCCGGGGAGAGGCCAGGGCGCGTGCCGGGGGTCCACCCGGGGCGAGCGCCGCGCCCGCCCTCCAGCTCGAGCCGAAGTTGCAGCGGGTATCCGCCGAGGTGACGGCGTCGTTCAGCATGACGCGGCCGGATCTCCGGGCCGGTCGAAGCTGACGTCGGGGCGGCGCCCAGGGTCCTACTTGCGACAAAGTCTTTACCGCAGCGCCACGTTGCGGATGGCCATCACCTGGGCCGTACCAACGAGTAGCGCCTAGGCTCGACTTATGCGCAGAGTGAAGATCGTTTGTACTCTTGGGCCCGCCACCGACAGCTACGACCAGATCCGTGCCCTGGTCGAGGCGGGTATGGACGTGGCCAGATTCAATCTCAGTCATGGTTCCCACGCCGAGCACGAGGAGCGTTACCGTCGCGTACGGAAGGCCGCGGAGGAATCAGGCCGAAGCGTCGGAGTCCTGGTTGACCTTCAAGGTCCGAAGATTCGACTGGGACAATTTGCTGAAGGACCTGTACTCCTTGAACGCGGTGACGAGTTCACCATCACCGTGGAGGACGTTCCCGGGGACCGACACCGTTGCAGCACCACGTACCACGGTCTCCCCGGTGACGTCTCCCGGGGCGAGCGCATCCTCGTCGATGACGGGAAGGTCAGCCTCGAGGTGACCGACGTGGACGGACCGGAGGTCCGCACCGTGGTGATCGAGGGGGGCGTGGTCTCGGACCACAAGGGCCTCAACCTCCCCGGGGTCGCGGTCAGCGTCCCCGCCCTGTCCGACAAGGACGTCGAGGACCTGCGCTGGGCCCTGCGGGTCAGGGCGGACATGGTGGCCCTGTCCTTCGTCCGCAGCGCCGTGGACGTGGAGCCCGTCCACCGCGTCATGCGGGAGGAGGGGTACCGGGTCCCCGTCATCGCCAAGATCGAGAAGCCCCAGGCCGTGGAGAACCTGGCGGAGATCGTGGACGCCTTCGACGGCATCATGGTCGCCCGCGGCGACCTCGGGGTGGAGATGCCCCTGGAGCGGGTGCCGCTGGTGCAGAAGCGCGCCGTCAGCCTGGCCCGACGGAACGCCAAACCGGTGATCGTGGCCACCCAGATGCTGGACTCCATGATCGGTTCCTCGCGTCCCACCCGCGCCGAGGCGTCCGACGTCGCCAACGCGGTGCTGGACGGCACCGACGCGGTGATGCTCTCCGGGGAGACGTCGGTCGGCAAGTACCCCGTGGAGACGGTCAAGACCATGGCCCGGATCGTGTCGGCGGCCGAGGAGGAGGTGTTGGCCAAGGGGCTGCCGCCACTGATCGAGAGCACCAAGCCCCGCACCCAGGGCGGAGCCGTGGCCCGCGCCGCCGCCGAGATGGGTGACTACCTCGGGGCCACGTACCTGATCGCGTTCACCAAGTCGGGGGACACCGCCCGCCGGCTCTCCAGGTACCGTTCGCCCATCCCGGTGCTGGCGTTCAGCCCGGAGCCCACCACCAGGAACCAGCTCTCGCTGACCTGGGGGGTGGAGACGTTCCTCGGGCCGCTCGCCTCGCACACCGACGAGATGGTGGAACAGGTGGATGCCGAACTGCTGAAGATCGGACGTTGCCGGGAGGGCGACCTGGTGATCATCACGGCGGGATCGCCGCCGGGGGCACCGGGCTCCACCAACCTGGTCCGCGTCCACCGCATCGCCGCCGAGCACTGAGCCGGTCCTCGGCACCGGCCGCGTTCTGGGCCGAACGGATCGAAGGCCGCCGTCTCCCTCCGCACCGGGGTCGGCGGCCTCCTGGCGACCCGTCCGGAGGGCGGGGACCGCGGCGGGGCGGACGCGCCCGGAGCGCGCCGAACGGAAGGGAGCGGGCGGTGGGAAGGCGGTCAGGGACGCACGAGGAATCCCCGCGACCGAACGACGCGCCCGCGGGGATCATGAGGAAGTCGAGGTGCCCGGTGTGGGATTCGAACCCACATGCCCCGAAGGGCACGGCCTTTTGAGGGCCGCGCGTGAACCTATTCCGCCAACCGGGCCGGTCGCAAAGACAGCGTACCGTGCGCGCGCCCTCCGGCGCTGCTCGGTACTCTCAGAATGCAGCACCTGCCAGCACGAGGAGACCCGTGAGCACCGCCGAGCAAGCTGACGCGCAGAGCCACGTCCCGCCGCACACCACCCGCGTCGTCATCGCCGAGGACGAGGCACTGATCCGCCTGGACCTGAAGGAGATGCTCGAGGAGGAGGGGTACCTCGTCGTCGGTGAGGCCGGGGACGGCGAGACGGCGGTCAAACTCGCCGAGGAGCACCGCCCGGACCTGGTCATCCTGGACGTGAAGATGCCGGTGTTGGACGGGATCTCCGCGGCCGAGCGGATCGCCGGGGAGCGGGTCGCGCCGGTGCTGATGCTCACCGCCTTCTCGCAGCGGGAGCTCGTCGAGCGCGCGCGGGACGCCGGCGCCATGGCGTACCTGGTCAAGCCGTTCACCAAGAGCGACCTGGTGCCGGCGATCGAGATGGCGGTGTCCCGGTACACCGAGCTGGCGGCGCTGGAGGCGGAGGTCGCGGACCTCGCCCAGCGACTGGAGACCCGCAAGCTGGTGGACCGGGCCAAGAGCGTCCTCCAGACCAGGTACGGACTGACCGAGCCCGCCGCCTTCCGGTGGATCCAGAAGACGTCCATGGACCGCAGGCTCACCATGCAGGCCGTCGCGGAGGCCGTGATCGCCGAGGGTCAGTCGGGCTCCGGGACGGAGTGACCGCGGCACGCCCGCGGGCTCCCGGTGTCCCCGGGGCGGGGGGCGCTGGAGGAACGGTGGACATGTGCTCGAGGGCGTCCAGGACGTGAGACCGGGGGCCGTGACCGCGTTGGTCCGCGGGGCCGTTCCGGGCTCCGGGCGCCGGATCTGGGCCCCGGATGACCCGTCCGACATGGGGACGAGATGTAGATCACATAGTCGGCCGGCGAATGGTGCTTTCCCTGGAATTCCCCGGCCGCGTCCGGAAGCCGGTAAGGAGTGTTCTCTTTCCGGCGCATGACCCAGGTCACAGGCCGATCACATCTCTAGCGTCCGACTATCTGGACTCCCGAGCATCGCAATAGATTCCCGCCACACCGCACGTTCGTGCGGCGGTCGGCGCGCCATCGAACCGGCGTGGCGACGACACGTTCAGGGCGGTATCAGGGAGTTCCCCGTGCGCAACAAGATGATGAGGAAGTTCGCCACTCCACTCGCCGTCGGCGCCATCGGCGCCATGGCCCTGACCGGGTGCAGCAGTGACTCCGGTGGCGAAGACGGCACCTACAAGATCGCTTTCCAGGGACCGCTCTCCGGTGACAACGTCGCCCTGGGCGAGAACATGCAGGAGGGCGTCCAGCTCGCGATAGACGAGGCCAACGCCAAGGGCGACCTGGACTTCAAGCTCGAGTACGTCGCCGCGGACGACCAGGGCCTGCCGGACAAGGCCACCACCGCCGCCCAGAAGGTGATCGACGACGAGGGCGTGGTCGCCGTGGTCGGTCCCGCGTTCTCCGGACCCACGTTCGCCTCGTCCCCGGCGTACGCCGAGGCCGGCCTGGTGACCGTGTCGCCCTCGGCGACCAACCCGGACATCACCAAGGAGGAGAACGAGTACACCAGCTTCCTGCGGGGCGTGGCCAACGACAACCAGCAGGGCGCCGCCTGGGCCAAGTACCTCAGCAAGAAGCTGGGCCTCAAGAAGGTCTACGTCATCGACGACAAGACCGACTACGGCAAGGGCCTGGCCAAGGTCACCGAGAAGGGGCTGAAGGACGCCGGCGTCAGCGTCGTCCGCAAGAGCGTTCCGCAGAAGAGCCCGGACTACAGCGCCACCGCCCAGGACGTGGTCAACTCCAAGGCCGACGGCTTGGTCTACGCGGGTTACTACCAGGACCTGTCGCCGTTCGCCAAGAAGCTGAAGGAGGCCGGCTACAAGGGCGTGGGCATCTCCGGTGACGGCTCCAAGGACGACAAGTTCATCGAGCTCGCCGGCGACTCCTCGGAGAACTGGTACCTGACCTGCGCCTGCACCGACGCCACCGTCGAGGAGTCGACCAAGGCGTTCTCCGACGCGTACCAGAAGAAGTTCAAGCGGCCTCCGGGGACCTACTCCGCCGAGTCCTACGACATCACCAACATGATCATCCAGGAGATCAAGAAGCTCGAGGGCGAGGTGGACCGCGAGGGGCTGCGCGAGGCGCTGCGCAAGGCCACCTACAAGGGACTGACCAAGGAGTTCTCCTTCCAGGAGAACGGTGAGTTCAAGGGCGAGAACGTGTACCTGTACCAGGTCAAGTCGGGCAAGATCGGCTACATGGGCGAGGTCAACTCGCTGATCGGCTGAGCCGGACCCGAGCGATCAACCATCGCGCGAGGGGCCGGGAGTCAGGATCTACTCCCGGCCCTCGACGCGAAGCGGGTCACCCTCCCGCGCCGTCCAGCGCACGTCCGACAGCGGGCCGTGAAGGACTGACATCCCTCGCCGCACCCGGCAGCGGCCCGCCTCAGCCCTGACAAGGAATCAGCACCATGTCCCTAAGTGAATTCTGGGACTATCTCGTCCTAGGGGTGATGCTCGGCTCGCTCTACGCCGTCATCGCCATCGGGTACACCCTGGTCTACGGTGTGCTCCAGCTCATCAACTTCGCGCACAGCGAGGTCTTCATGATGGGTGGTTACGGCAGCCTGATCGTCCTGACCCTCATCGATCCGGGGGACAACCCATCAGTCGCGATGGGTGTTGTGCTGGTCACGGTTGCCCTGCTCGCCGGCGCGCTGTTCGGCGGGGCGACCGCCTACGGCCTGGAGAAGGTGGCCTACCGGCCGCTGCGCAGACGTGGTGCCTCCCGACTGATCTTCCTGATCACGGCCATCGGCGCCTCGTTCTTCCTGTACAACCTCGCCGGCAAGCTCTTCGGGCGCGACCCGAAGTCCCTGCCGGACATGTACGACAACAAGAACCTCTTCAGCGTCCTCGGCGCGGAGATCAACATCACCGAGATGTTGCAGCTCAGCGCGGCCGTGGTGATGATGATCGGCCTCGACCTGCTGGTGAACCGCACCAAGATGGGCAAGGCCATCCGCGCCGTCGCCCAGGACGCCGAGGTCGCCGGGCTGATGGGCGTGGACATCGACAAGGTCATCTCGCGCACCTTCGTCATCGGCGGCGTCCTCGGCGGTGTCGCCGGGTTCCTGTTCGCCAACCTCAACCAGGTCAAGTTCGACATGGGCTTCCTGCCGGGCATCACCGCGTTCGCCGCGGCCGTGGTCGGCGGCATCGGCAACGTGCGCGGAGCGATGCTCGGCGGACTGCTGCTGGGGATCACCGAGACCCTCACCGTGCCGCTGTTCGGTGAGGAGTGGCGCTACGTGGCCGGCTTCGTGGTCCTGATCCTGGTGCTGATGTTCCGGCCGACGGGCATCCTGGGCGAGCGTCTGGGGAGGGCGGCATGAGCAGTGTGGACACCTCCGCGGGGCTGAACCGCACGGCGGCAGCCGCGGCCAAGCTGCGGCACCGCGCCTGGTACCAGCAGCCCCGGTACCAGCGGCTCGGCGCCATGGTGGCGCTCGGGCTGCTGCTCACCCTGGTCACCGGGGAACAGGGCAGCACCGACGACCTGTTCGGCGCGATCGAGGCCGACTTCACCGGCCCCACCGTGTGGGTCTGCCTGGCCATCACCGTCGGCCTGTGGGCGCTGCGGGAGTTCGTCGACGAGCCGGTCCGCCGGGGCTGGGAGTCGGTCAGGAGCGGGGTCGGCGGCCCGGCGAACAAGGTCTCCGCCCAGGTGCGCAAGGACCCCAGGCTCCGGTGGGGCCTGATCGCCCTGGTGCTCGCGGTGGCGATCTTCCTCCCGTCCGGCCTCGAGCGGTACTGGCAGACGGTCCTGGTGGACCAGATCGCGGTGTACGCGCTGCTGGCCATCGGGCTGAACATCGTCATCGGCTGGGCCGGCCTCCTCGACCTGGGGTTCTTCGCCTTCTTCGCGGTGGGCGCGTACAGCACGGCCTACTGGACCGGGCGGCTCCCGGTCGAGCCACCGGTGGAGCTGAACAACTTCTGGGTGATCCCGATCGCGGTGGTCACCTGCCTGCTGGCGGGTCTGCTGCTGGGTGCGCCCACACTGCGGCTGCGCGGTGACTACCTGGCGATCGTCACCCTCGGGTTCCACGAGATCGTCTACCTGATCGCCAAGAACGCCGACGGGTTCACCAACGGCCCGTCGGGCGCGCGCCTGGTCCCCGACTTCTCCATCGACATCGGCGGCTTCAGCTACGAGTGGTCGCTGGACCCGATCCCGTACTGGTACCTGATGCTCGGCTTCATCGTGCTGCTGATCATCCTGTTCGCCAGGCTGGAGCACTCCAGGATCGGCCGGGCCTGGACGGCGATCCGGGAGGACGAGGTGGCCGCCGCCGCCAACGGCGTGAACACCGTGAAGTACAAGCTGATGGCCTTCGCCATCGGCGCGTCCACCTCGGGCATCGCCGGCGTCGTCTACACCAGCAAGGTCGGGTACATCAACCCGGAGTCGTTCCTGCTGCTGTACTCGATCCTGGTGCTGTCGTACGTCATCTTCGGCGGGATGGGCTCCATCCCCGGCGTGCTGATCGGTGCCGCGTTCCTGGTGTGGCTGCCCGAGGCGCTGCGGGACTACGTGGACCCGCAGGACCGTTACATGTACCTCGGCGCGCTGCTCGTGGTCATGATGATCTACCGGCCGCAGGGCGTCTGGCCGTCCCGCCGCCGTCAGCGGGAGCTGAAGATGGCCGAGGAGGGCATGGGCGACGCCGACGCGATGTCCGAGCCGGCGGGAGGTAAGTTCTCATGACCACCGACGTGACCAAGGAGTCCGGGACCCCCGTGCCCGGAGCCGCCGCCGGGGACACGGTGTTGGAGACCTCCGGGGTGACCCTCCGGTTCGGCGGTCTGACCTGCCTGGACAACGTGGACCTGGAGATGCGCCGCGGGGAGATCCTGGCGGTGATCGGGCCCAACGGCGCCGGCAAGACCTCGCTGTTCAACTCCCTCACCGGCGCGTACACCCCGCAGGAGGGACGGATCACCTTCCGTTCCACGGACGGCAGGGAACACCAGCTCCTGGGCCGCAAGCCGCACGTGGTGAACCGCCTGGGACTGGCCCGCACCTTCCAGAACATCCGGTTGTTCGGCGCGTTGACCGCCCTGGAGAACGTCAAGATCGCGGCCGAGACCCGACTCAAGGCCGGTCCGATCTCCGTCATGTGCGGACTGCCCAACGCCCGCCGCGCCGAACGGGAGAGCGACGAGCGGGCCCACGAGCTGCTGCGGTTCGTGGGCATCGAGGACAAGCTCAACGAACTCGCCGCCTCGCTCAGCTACGGCGACCAGCGCAGCCTGGAGATCGCCAGGGCGCTGGCCACCCGGCCGCAGGTGCTGCTGCTCGACGAGCCGGCAGCCGGCACCAACCCGACCGAGAAGCTGGAACTGGAACAGCTGATCCGCCGGATCAACAGCGAACTGGGTGTGAGCGTGCTGCTGATCGAGCACGACATGCGCCTGGTGATGTCGGTGGCGGACCGGGTGCTGGTGCTCAGCTTCGGCAAGAAGATCGCCGAGGGGGCGCCGGCCGAGGTGCAGCGCCACCCCGCGGTGATCGAGGCGTACCTCGGCACCTCGGCCGACGACGCCGCCGCCGTGGAGAACATCATCGCCGAGCAGCACGAGTCGGGAGAGACGTCCAATGAGTGAGACGGTGCCGCTGGACAAGGAGCGGGGCAGCACCGCGGCCTCGGTCCCGGCGATGCTGGAACTGCGCGACCTGCGCGTGTTCTACGGAGCCATCGAGGCCCTCAAGGGCATCGACCTGACCGTGGGCGAGGGCGAGGTGGTGGCCCTGCTCGGAGCCAACGGGGCCGGCAAGACCACCACGCTGCGCACCATCTCCGGGATGCTCCAGCCGCGGCACGGCGAGATCATGCTGCGCGGGGAGCGCATCGACGGCATCAAGTCGCACCACCTGGTGGAGTTCGGGATCGGGCACGTGCCCGAGGGCCGCCGGGTGTTCGCCACCATGACGGTGCTGGAGAACCTCGAGATGGGGGCGTACCGGTTCGCCTCGGTGGACCAGGCGGACCTGGACCGGGTCTTCACCCTGTTCCCCCGGCTCGCGGAGCGGCGCGGCCAGCTCGGCGGCACCCTCTCCGGTGGTGAGCAGCAGATGCTGGCGATCGGCAGGGCGTTGATGGCCAGGCCGGAACTGCTGCTGCTCGACGAGCCGTCGATGGGTCTCGCCCCGTTGGTGGTGCAGCAGATCTTCGAGATCATCAAGGAGATCAACGAGCAGGGCACCACGGTGCTCCTGGTGGAGCAGAACGCCGCCCAGGCGCTGTCCCTGGCCAACCGCGGCTACGTCCTCGAGACCGGTTCCGTGGCCATGACCGGCGACGCTCAGGGCCTGCTCACCGATCCCCGGGTCCGTGCCGCCTACCTGGGTGAAGGGGCCGCCTGACCGGCTGGTCGTCGACGAGGCTGGTTGTCGACGGGGGGGCTCTCGGGGCGAAGCGACCCGGGAGCCCCCCCGTGGTGTGCGGGGCGTCAGCCGCGCGGAGCCGGCTTGGCCAACAGCGCGCAGGTGAGGCGGGCGGTGCAGACCCGCCGGTCCCTGTCGTCGGTGATGGCGATGTCGTAGGTGGCGGTGGTGCGGCCACGGTGGAGCGGGGTGGCGGTGCCGGTGACGGTTCCCGAGGCGAGGCCGCGGTGGTGGGTGGCGTTGAGGTCCACGCCGACCGCGATCCGCTCCGGGCCGGCGTGCAGCATGGCGCCGATGGAGCCCAGGGTCTCGGCAAGCACCGCGGACGCACCGCCGTGCAGCAGGCCGTAGGGCTGGGTGTTCCCCTCCACCGGCATGGTGCCGATGATCTCGTCCGGCGAGGCCTTGAGCACCACGATGCCCATGCGGTTGCCGAGGTGCCCGCCGGAGAACAGCGCCGGCAGGTCGATGCCGACGTCCGCGAAACGCTGTTTGATCTCCTCGGGGAAGTGGATGGTGCCGGTGCTCTCGGCCATGGGTCTCCCGCTCTCGGTGCCGGTGAAGGTCGGGGTGGTGACGTCCGCGATGACGCGGCCGACAGGTGCGGCACCTGGCGGGCGCCGCACCTGTCGGGTCACGGGATGTCTACCAGGTTGACGGTCAGACGGTCCGGCCGGACGGGTCCGCGGTGTCCTGCGCGGTGGACCGGGCGCCGTGCCCGGCGCCCGGTCCGGTGGCCGGGCTGGTGGAGCCGGTGGGCTCCAGGCGCACCAGCACCGACTTGGACGCCGGGGTGTTGCTGGTGTCCGCGGTGGCGTCCAGAGGGACCAGGACGTTGGTCTCCGGGTAGTAGGCGGCGGCGCAGCCGCGGGCGGTCGGGTAGGTGACCACCTTGAACCCCGGGGCGCGCCGCTCGGTGCCGTCGGTCCACTCGCTGACCAGGTCCACGTAGCAGCCCGCGGTGAGGGAGAGCTCCCGGGCGTCGTCGGGGTTGACCAGGACCACCCGGCGGCCGCCGCGGATGCCGCGGTAGCGGTCGTCCAGACCGTAGATGGTGGTGTTGAACTGGTCGTGCGAGCGCAGCGTCTGGAGCAACAGCCTGCCCGGGGGCACCTCGGGGTACTCCAGGGGTGCCGCGGTGAAGTTGGCCTTGCCGGTGGTGGTGGGGAAGGCACGGGAGTCGCGGGGGGCGTGCGGGAGGGTGAACCCGCCGGGGACGCGGACCCGGGCGTTGAAGTCGGCGAAGCCGGGGACGACCCGTTCGATGGAGTCGCGCACCAGGTCGTAGGAGGCGGCGAGGTCCTCCCACGGTATCGGGTCGTCCGCGCCCAGGACCCGGCGGGCGAGCCGGCAGACGATCGCCGGCTCGGAGAGCAACCGGTCCGAGGCGGGGGGGAGGGTGCCGCGGGAGGCGTGCACCTCGCCCATGGAGTCCTCGACGGTGACGAACTGCTCGCCCCCGGCCTGGACGTCGCGTTCCGTGCGGCCCAGGGTGGGCAGGATCAACGCCCGGGCGCCGGTGACCAGGTGCGAGCGGTTGAGTTTGGTGGAGACCTGCACGGTGAGCCGGCAGCGGCGCATCGCCGCCTCGGTGACGTCGGTGTCCGGCGAGGCCGAGACGAAGTTGCCGCCCATGGCGAAGAACACCTTGGCGTCGCCGTCACGCATCGCCCGGATCGCCGCCACCGTGTCGTGGCCGTGGTGCCGGGGCGGCTCGAACGAGAACTCCGCGCCGAGCGCGTCGAGGAACGCCTCGGTGGGGCGCTCCACGATCCCCATGGTGCGGTCGCCCTGGACGTTGCTGTGGCCCCGCACCGGGCACACACCGGCTCCCGGCCGGCCCACGTTGCCGCGCAACAGCAGGAAGTTGACCACCTCGCGGATGGTGGCCACGGAGTGCTTGTGCTGGGTGAGGCCCATCGCCCAGCAGACGATGACGCTCCTGGCTCGGAGGACCATGTCCGCGGCCCGCTCGATGGCGCGGCGGTCGAGCCCGGTGGCGGCCAGGACCTGGTCCCAGTCCAGCTCGCGGGCAGCGGCGGCGAACTCCTCGAAGCCGTGGGTGTGCTCCTCGACGAACGCGGTGTCCACCGCGCCCTCGGTGGTCAGCACCAGATGGCTCAGGGCCCGGAACAGGGCCTGGTCCCCGCCGATGCGCAGGTGCAGGAAGAGGTCGGTCAGCGGGGTGCCGCCGCGGGCCAGGCCGCGTAGCGTCTGGGGGTTCTTGAACCGCTCCATCCCGGCCTCGGGCAGCGGGTTGACCGTGATGATCCTGGTGCCGCCGGCCTTGGCCCGCTCCAGGGCGGTGAGCATCCGCGGGTGGTTGGTGCCGGGGTTCTGCCCGGCGACGATGATCAGGTCGGCCCGGTAGAGGTCCTCGAGGGACACGCTGCCCTTGCCCACGCCCAACGTCTCGGTCAGGGCGCTCCCGGACGACTCGTGGCACATGTTGGAGCAGTCCGGCAGGTTGTTGGTGCCGAGTTTGCGGGCGAAGAGCTGGTAGAGGAACGCGGCCTCGTTGCTGGTCCGGCCCGAGGTGTAGAACAACGCCTGGTCCGGGGAGTCCAGGGCCGCCAGCTCCTCGGCGACGATGTCGAAGGCGCGGTCCCAGGACACCGGCCGGTAGTGCTCCGCCCCCTCCTCCAACAGCATCGGCTCGGTGAGCCTGCCCTGCTGCCCCAGCCAGTAGCCGGACCGTTCCGCCAGGTCCGCCACCCGGTGCCGGGCGAAGAACTCCGCGGTGACCCGGCGGGTGGTGGCCTCCTCGGCGACGGCCTTGGCGCCGTTCTCACAGAACTCCGCGCGGTGCCGCCGACCGCCCTCCGGCCAGGCGCAGCCGGGGCAGTCGAAACCGTCCTTCTGGTTGACCCGCAACAGGGTCCGCGCCGCCCTGGCCGGACCCATCTGGGCCTGGGCGATCCTCAGTGAGTGGGCGACCGCCGGCAGGCCGGCCGCGGACCGGCGCGGGGAGGTGACCTCGGGTGCGTCCTGCACGGGATCGTCGCTCGGGGGCATGGTCGCCATCGCTGCCTGTCCCACCCTTCCGCCGCTGCGGTGCCGGCCGTGGTGGTCCGGCGCTCAGCTTGAAGCGTACGCCCGCGTTGTCGGTGGGGCGCCATAGGATTCCCTGCGTGGCAGCAAAAGGATCGAACCGACCCCGCCTGCTCCTGCTGGACGGGCACTCCCTCGCGTACCGGGCGTTCTACGCGCTCCCCGCGGAGAACTTCACCACCTCCACCGGCCAGCCGACGAACGCCATCTACGGCTTCACCTCCATGCTGGCGAACACCCTGCGTGACGAGGCCCCCACCCACCTCGCGGTGGCGTTCGACGTCTCCCGGGCGACGTTCCGCACCGAGCACTTCCCGGACTACAAGGCGAACCGCAAGGAGTCGCCGGACGAGTTCCGGGGGCAGGTGGAGCTGATCGGGGAGCTGCTCGACGCGATGAGCGTGCCGCGCTTCGCGGTGGCCGGGTTCGAGGCCGACGACATCATCGCCACGCTGGCCACGGCGGCGGCTGCCGACGGCTTCGAGGTGCTGATCGTCACCGGCGACCGGGACGCCCTCCAGTTGGTCACCGACGACGTCACCGTCCTGTACCCGACCAGGGGCGTGTCCGAGCTGACCCGGTTCACCCCGGCGAAGGTGGAGGAGAAGTACGGCCTCACCCCCGGCCAGTACCCCGACTTCGCCGCGCTGCGCGGCGACCCGTCGGACAACCTCCCCGGCATCCCCGGGGTGGGGGAGAAGACGGCCGCGAAGTGGGTCAAGCAGTTCGGTTCGTTCGCGGCGCTGGTGGACCGCGCCGAGGAGGTCAAGGGCAAGGCCGGGCAGAACCTCCGGGACCACCTGGAGACGGTCAAGCTCAACCGCCGGCTGACCGAGCTGGTCCGGGACGTGGAGCTGGGCTGCGGCCCCGAGGCGCTGGTCCGCCAGCCCTACGACCGCCCGACGCTCAACGTGGTGCTCGACGCCCTGGAGTTCCGCCACCCCAACTTCCGGGAGCGGATCTTCGCCGCGGACCCGGCGGCGGCCGTCGAGGAGGCGGCCGACCTCGGGCCCGGTGTGGCCGTCGAGGGGCGGGCGCTCGGTGCCGGAGAGCTGGCCGCCTGGCTGGACGAACACGCCGGCCAGGTCCTCGGCGTGGCCACCCTGCACACCTGGGCCATGGGCGCGGGCAGCGTGCGGGAGGTGGCGTTGGCCACCGCCGCGGGCCCGGCAGCCTGGTTCGACCCCTCCCAGCTCGACGAGGCCGACGAACGGGCCTGGGCGGCCTGGCTCGCCGACCCGGCGCGGCCCAAGGCCCTGCACATCGCCAAGCACGTGATGCGCGCCTTCGCCGAGCACGGTTGGACGGTGGAGGGCGTCACCATGGACACCGCGCTCGCCGCCTACCTGATCAAGCCCGGCCGGCGCTCCTTCGCCCTGGACGACCTGGCGGTGGAGTACCTGGGCCGGGAGCTGCGGGCCGCAGCGGCCCCCGGGCAGGTGGACCTCTTCGCCGACGAGGAGGCCGAGACCGATGCGCTGATGGTGCAGGCCCGCACCGTCCTGGACCTCGCCGAGACGTTCTCCGGCCGGCTGGAGGCGGACGGCGCCTACGCCCTGATGCACGACGTCGAACTGCCGATCAGCGCGCTCCTCGCCCGGATGGAGCGCACCGGCATCGCCACCGACCGGGCCGCCCTGGAGGCACTCGAGGCGCAGTTCGGCGCGGAGGTGCAGCGCGCGGTGCAGGCCGCGCACGACGCGGTGGGCCACGACTTCAACCTCGGTTCGCCCAAGCAGCTCCAGGAGGTCCTCTTCGGCGAGCTGGCCCTGCCCAAGACCAAGCGGATCAAGACCGGGTACACCACCGACGCCGACTCCCTGACCTGGCTCGCCGGCCAGACCGACCACGAGCTGCCGCTGATCCTGCTGCGTCACCGCGACCAGACCAAGCTGCGCACCACCGTGCAGGGCCTGATCAAGTCGGTGGCCCCGGACGGGCGCATCCACACCACGTTCAACCAGATGGTCGCCGCCACCGGGCGGCTGTCCTCCGTGGACCCCAACCTCCAGAACATCCCGGTCCGCACCGAGGAGGGCCGGCGCATCCGCCGTGCCTTCGTGGTGGGCGAGGGCCACGAGTCGCTGCTCACGGCCGACTACAGCCAGATCGAGCTGCGGATCATGGCTCACCTCTCCGAGGACGACTCGTTGGTCGCCGCGTTCACCTCCGGTGAGGACCTGCACACCACGGTCGGCTCCCAGGTCTTCGGGGTACCTCCGGAGCAGGTGGACGCCGAGATGCGCCGCAAGATCAAGGCGATGTCCTACGGCCTGGCCTACGGCCTGTCCGCTTTCGGGCTCTCCCAGCAGCTCGGGATCGGCGCGGACGAGGCCCGCAAGCTGATGGACACCTACTTCGAGCGCTTCGGCGGCATCCGGGACTTCCTCCAGCGCGTGGTGGCGGAGGCCAGGGCCACGGGTTACACCGAGACCCTGCTCGGCCGGCGTCGTTACCTCCCCGACCTGAACAGCGACAACCGGCAACGCCGGGAGATGGCGGAGCGGATGGCGCTCAACGCCCCCATCCAGGGGTCGGCGGCGGACATCGTCAAGATCGCCATGCTTCGGGTGGACCGCGCCCTGACCAGCCAGGGCCTGCGTTCCAGGATGCTCCTCCAGGTCCACGACGAGATCGTCCTCGAGCTGGCGCCGGGCGAGCGCGACGCCGTGGAGGCCCTGGTCCGAGCGGAGATGGCCGGTGCCTACCCGTTGCGCGCCCCCCTTGACGTCTCCATCGGCGTCGGCCCCGACTGGGAGACCGCCGCGCACTGACCCACGGGCCGCGGCCGACGTAGCATGCGCGGGTGTTCACGCTACAAAGGCTCCGCCCCGACCACGCCCCGGCCGTGCTGGCGTTCGAGCGGGAGAACCGTGCCTACTTCGCCGCCTCGGTCCCGGACCGCGGCGACGGGTACTTCACCCACTTCGCCGAGCGGCACCGGGACCTGCTCGCCGAGCAGGACGCGGGGCTGTGCGCCTTCCACCTCCTGGTGGGCGCCCAGGGGGAGGTGCTGGGACGGGTCAACCTGGTGGACCTGGCGGACGGTTCCGCCGACCTCGGGTACCGGATCGCCGAACGGGCCGCGGGCCGAGGACTGGCCACCGCCGCCGTGGGACGGGTCTGCGTCCTCGCCGCCACCGAGTACCGGTTGACCACCCTGCGGGCCGCCGCCACGCTGGACAACGCCGGCTCGCGGACGGTGCTGGCCCGCAACGGCTTCATCCCCGTCGGGGGGACCAGGCTCGACGGTCGCCCGGGCCTGCGCTTCGTGCGCGACCTGGAGGGCCCTTCGCCCCCCCGGGGACGGCGCCGCGCAGGACGCCCGGTGACCCCCGTGGCCGATGGCCGGCGACCCCGGCGACCCCGGTGAGCGGGCACAATCCCCGGCGGAGTCAACGGACTCAACGGAGTCAGGGGCCGAGGGCCGAACGGGACCGCTGCTCCCCGCGCCGCAGCCGGACCGTCAGGGCGAACAGGACCAGGCCCGCGGTGAGGCCGGCGCCCGCGCCGAACAGCACGGTGGACACCCAGGCGAACACCCCGGTCGGCGGCACGGTCACGCACCGGTACCCGGCCGCCGCCACGGCCAGTACCAGCACCCCGGTGCAGGCCAGCGCAGACCCACCGGGGGAGAGCCGGGGCACCCGCTCAGGGACCGGGGTCTGCGACAGCCGGCGCACCGCGCGCGCCCCGCACCACGCGATCAGCCCCAGGGCCAGGGCCGACCCCCCGTACTGCGCCCACCGGTGCAGCGGGTGGCCGACCGCCGTCCGCTCGAGCGTCGGGAACGCGCGCACCCCGGCCCTGCCCTCGTGGGTGAACGAGTCCCACCCCACGTGGGTGGCCGCGCCGACGACCGCGGACAGCCAGAACGCCCCGGCCAGGGCGGGCCAGGACCGTTGCCGCCAGCCGGTTCCGATCAGGTACGCCGCCACCCCTCCCCGGTACCGCCCCGGCACCAGGGCCAGCAGCGGCTCCCGCAGCAGCCACCACAGGGCCAGCAACGCGGCGGTGAGCAGCACGTCCACGGTCAGCAGACCCCACGGCGTGTGGGTGAAGGAGCCGAACCCGTACACGCCGCCGACCAGGGTGTCGGCGTAGAACGGCACGTCCGGGGCGAAGGAGCCGGCCACGAGCGCCGAGGCGAGCAGGGGCCCGCGTCCCGTCCCGTCCGCCCGGACCAGGGGCAGGACCGCCGCCGCGTGGCTCACGGTGAACGGCACCTGGGCACACCCCCCGCCGGGACCGGGAACTCTTCCGTAGCCTACCGTTTCTGATCGCCCGGAACCCGGTGTGGCCTGCGGGTTTCTTCACCGCTTCCTCACTGGCGGTGGCCGTGGCGCGGTAGAGGAACCCGGGACAGTTGTCGTAGGGTCTCGGGTTGCCGGTGCGCGAACGCCCGTTCAGGACCGCGCCCGGCGGCGGAGAAACCAACGCGGGAGGGGACTCATGGCGCCACGGCGGCTCGGCCGGATGCACCGGGGAATGTTGGGGACCGCGATCGCGGCGGCGGCCATGGCGGCACTGACCGCCTCCCAGGCCCCCGGCCTGGCCGCTCCCCTGGCCGCCGACGAGGACCGGCTCACCCCGCCTCCCGGTCCCCCGGTCTCCGGTGACTCCCCCTACTACACCCAGTTGCCCCCGACGGACCGGCCCGGCGACACGCCGACCGGATCCAGCACGCCGACCGACTCCACCCCGTCGTCGCCCCGTGTCGCCGTCCCGACGACCGGTGGGGGCATACCCGCGACGGTCCTGGCGGCCTACATCAAGGCCGAGAAGGCGCTGTCCCGGAGCGATCCCGGGTGCCACCTGCCCTGGCAACTGCTCGCCGCGATCGGCCAGGTGGAGTCCAACCAGGCCCGGGGCGGCAACGTGGACGAGGACGGCACCACCCTGTCGCCGATCCTCGGTCCCCAGCTCAACGGGGACGGCTTCGCCAACATCCCGGACACCGACGGCGGCCGGTACGACGGCGACACCACGCATGACCGCGCCGTGGGACCCATGCAGTTCATCCCGTCCACCTGGGCGCGTTGGGGCGCGGACGGCAACGCCGACGGCAGGAGCGACCCGAACAACATCTTCGACGCCGCCCTGTCCGCCGGCGGCTACCTGTGCGCGGGGGACAGGGACCTGTCGGGCCAGGACGACCGGGACACCGCGATCCTCGGTTACAACCACTCCCTGGACTACCTGAACACGGTCACGTCGTGGTTCGAGTACTTCAAGGGCGGAGCCCACGCGGTGCCGGACCGTCCGGGTAACCCGACGCCCGAGTCCCCGGACTCCCCGGCGCCCAGGGACAGGAGCACGGACGGCGGCAAGGAGAAGGGCAAGGACAGCGGCCGGGACCGGGACATGACCACGCGTCCCAGCACCTCGCCCACGGCGAGCTCGAGCGCCGGAGGCACCGTCAAGCCGAAGCCGAAGCCGACCGTCACCGGCGGTGGCACCCTCAGCCCCAAGCCGTCCCCGACTGACACGGGGTCCGCGTCGCCGAGCGAGTCCCCCAGCGAGTCCCCGTCGGAGTCGCCGAGCGAGTCGCCGAGCTGCTCGCCCTCTCCCAGTGACACCGACTCGGCGACCCCCACCGACTCGGGCAGCTCCTCCAGTTCCAGCACCGACTCCGGCTCCAGCAGCTCGACGAGTTCGAGCAGCGGGACCGACGCCACCTCCAGTTCCTCCGCCGACCCCTGCGCGGAGGAGCCGGAGGAGGGCTCGGACTCGTCCGAGCCGAGCGGTGGGCTGATCCCGCTGCCCACCCCGTGACCCACCAGGTCTCCTCGCGGGCCCCGCTGCCGACGCCGGCGCGGGGCCCGCGACCGTTCCGGGCCCGGCGGCTCAGTCGCTGACGCAGACGAAGATGGCCGTTCCCGGGATCAGCCGTCCCCGCAGCGGGCTCCAGGCGCCCCATTCCCGGTCCAGGTCAGCAGGCCACTCGGGTTCCACCAGGTCCACCAGCCTGAACCCGGCCGTGACGAGCTCCCGCACCCGGTCACCGAGCGTGCGGTGGTGCTCCACGTACTCTGCCCGCCCCTCGGCGTCCTGCTCCACGTACGGACGGCGGTCGAAGTAGGAGTTCTGCGCGGTCAACCCGACCGGGCCCGGCTCGTCGGGGAACGCCCAGCGCACCGGGTGGGTCACCGAGAACACCCACTTCCCCGACGGGCGCAGCACCCGTCGGACCTCGCGCATCACCCGGGCGCTGTCGGCGACGAACGGCACCGCCCCGTAGGCGGAGCAGGCCAGGTCGAACGAGCCGGAGCGGAAGGGCAGCGCCGTGGCGTCCGCCTGGACCAGGGGGAACGACGGCGCCCCGGCGTCGATCCGCACCGCGTGCCGCAACTGTCGGTGGGACAGGTCCACGGCCACCGGGCGCGCGCCCTGCCGGGCGAGCCAGCGGGAGCACTGCGCGGCGCCCGCGCCCACCTCGAGGACGGTCCTGCCCCGCAGCTCGGCGGCGGTGCCGAGCAGTCGCGCCCGTTCCTCGTCGAGCCCCTCGGGGCACCACACGAAACGGTCGTCGCCGAGGAACTCCCCGTGCTCGGCCTGGTACTCGTCGGCGTTACGATCCCACCAACGGCGGTTCGCCCGACTGCTCTCCGCAGGCGAGGACCTGCGCCGGGTAGCCTCTGGCTCGGGTTCTTGGTTCATCGCGCCCATCGTCGTAGTCTGTGGTCTTGACCTGTGGGCAGGTGACCGCCCGGTACCGAGGGTCGTGTGCCCGGTATGGCGGGTTCCGTGCCCAGGCGTGCCTCTTGACGCATTGACCCTGCTCGGCTGCCCCCGTATGCTACAAGTTGCGCTGCGGGCCTGCGCGCCTCAGACGGAGCAGGTTGCGCTCGCATCTGTTGTAGACCCCTCGGTTGTGGGGGCGGTTCCGGACTTTGGTCCCTCGCCTCTTGGCTGTCCGGCTTCGGCAGTGCGGTTAAGGCTCCGGCGTAGCAGTACCTACGACTTTTGTCCGTACCGGAGCCCTTTCCCACATGACGAGCAGCACCGAGGCCACTCGAACCACCCCGCAGGTGGCGGTCAACGACATCGGTTCCGAGGAAGCCTTCCTCGCCGCGATCGACGAAACGATCAAGTACTTCAACGACGGCGACATCGTCGACGGCGTCATCGTGAAGGTCGACCGGGACGAGGTCCTGCTCGACATTGGTTACAAGACCGAAGGCGTCATCCCTTCCCGCGAGCTGTCGATCAAGCACGACGTCGACCCCAACGAGGTCGTTGCCGTGGGCGACGAGATCGAGGCGCTTGTCCTCCAGAAGGAGGACAAGGAGGGTCGGCTGATCCTGTCCAAGAAGCGCGCCCAGTACGAGCGCGCCTGGGGCACGATCGAGAAGATCAAGGAAGAGGACGGCATCGTCACCGGTACCGTCATCGAGGTCGTCAAGGGCGGCCTGATCCTCGACATCGGCCTGCGCGGCTTCCTCCCGGCCTCCCTGGTGGAGATGCGCCGGGTCCGCGACCTCCAGCCCTACGTGGGCAAGGAGCTCGAGGCCAAGATCATTGAGCTGGACAAGAACCGCAACAACGTGGTCCTTTCCCGCCGTGCCTGGCTGGAGCAGACCCAGAGCGAGGTCCGTCAGACCTTCCTCACCACCCTCCAGAAGGGCCAGGTGCGCTCCGGTGTCGTCTCCTCGATCGTCAACTTCGGCGCGTTCGTCGACCTCGGCGGCGTCGACGGTCTGGTGCACGTCTCCGAGCTGTCCTGGAAGCACATCGACCACCCGTCCGAGGTCGTCGAGGTGGGCCAGGAGGTCACCGTCGAGGTCCTCGACGTGGACATGGACCGCGAGCGGGTCTCCCTGTCGCTGAAGGCGACGCAGGAGGACCCGTGGCAGCAGTTCGCCAGGACGCACCAGATCGGCCAGGTCGTCCCGGGCAAGGTCACCAAGCTGGTGCCGTTCGGTGCGTTCGTCCGGGTGGACGAGGGCATCGAGGGCCTGGTCCACATCTCCGAGCTCGCCGAGCGCCACGTGGAGATTCCGGAGCAGGTCGTCCAGGTCAACGACGAGATCTTCGTCAAGGTCATCGACATCGACCTCGAGCGTCGTCGGATCAGCCTGTCGCTGAAGCAGGCGAACGAGGCCTTCGGTGCCGACCCGTCCGCGGTCGAGTTCGACCCGACCCTGTACGGGATGGCCGCGTCCTACGACGACCAGGGCAACTACATCTACCCCGAGGGCTTCGACCCCGAGGCCAACGACTGGCTGCCCGGGTACGAGAAGCAGCGCGAGGAGTGGGAGCGCCAGTACGCCGAGGCGCAGCAGCGCTTCGAGCAGCACCAGGCGCAGGTCACCAAGGCCCGCGAGGCGGACGCCGAGGCCGCGGCCGAGGCTGGTGCCCCGGCTCCGTCCTCCGGTGGTTCGTACTCCTCGGCCTCGGAGGACAACTCCGGCGCCCTGGCCTCGGACGAGGCGCTGGCCGCGCTCCGCGAGAAGCTGGCCGGCGGCCAGAGCTAGTTGCGGCGCGCTGCCGGGCCCGTGGGCCCGGCAGCGCCCACCGAGGGACCAACTGGCTCCGCACGGACACCAGGCCCGCCTCCCGTACCGACGGGAGGCGGGCCTTCCGCATGCTCGGGGCGGGTTCGGCTGGTCGCGGGGGCGCGGACGGCGACGGTGCGATCTTGACGTGGCAGGGGTGGGACCCTAGGGTCGCATCGTTCCATCTATTAGACGTCATCTCCATATGTGAACTCCCGGGCCGCCGGAGTGCCCGTCCGCCCGGCCCGCTCGACGGCGGCGCCGGGCCACCGCGTCCACCTCCGGCGCCCGGCCCCCGACCGAGATCACCAAGCCCGTGTCCCAGGAGCCGTCATGAGCCTGAAGATCACCGGCGTCCGGATCACCCCGGTCGCCGTGCAGGACCCACCCCTGCTCACCGCGATCGGGGTGCACCAGCCCTACGCCCTGCGCTCGGTGCTCGAGGTGGAGACCGACGCCGGCCTCACCGGCATCGGTGAGGCGTACGGCGACGACCCCACCCTGGAGCGCCTGCACCGCGCGGCCCCCGCCCTGATCGGCCTCGACGTCTTCGACCTCAACAGCCTGCACCGCCGGGTCGTCGGGGCGCTGGGCGCCGCCGTGCCCACCGAGGTGCTGACCCCCCTGGTCGGTGCGGGCAGCCAGGGCAAGGCCGTGGCCGCGACGGTGGCGGCGTTCGAGGTGCCCTGCCTGGACCTCCAGGGCAAGGCGGTCGGCCGCCCGGTGGTGGACCTGCTCGGCGGGCCGGCGCGCACCGAGGTGCCCTTCAGCGCCTACCTCTTCTACCGCTGGGCGGGGCATCCGGTGGCCCCCGGCTACCCGGAGGACGACTGGGGCGAGGCACTGGACCCCGACGGCATCGTCGCCCAGGCGAGGAGGATGGTGGACCGCTACGGGTTCGGTTCCCTCAAGCTCAAGGGAGGCGTCCTCCCGCCGGACCAGGAAGTGGAGACGGTGTTCGCGCTGCGGGAGGCGTTCCCCGGCCGCCCCCTGCGGATCGACCCCAACGCCAACTGGAGCGTGCCCGTCGCCCTGCGGGTCGCGGAACGGCTGTCCGGGGTGCTGGAGTACCTGGAGGACCCGGTGGGCGGCATACCCCAGATGGCGGAGGTGGCCCGCGCCACGGACCTTCCGTTGGCCACCAACATGTGCGTGACCAGCATGGAGGAACTGCCACCAGGCATCGAGCAGGGCGCGGTGCGCGTCGTGCTGTCGGACCATCACTTCTGGGGCGGGTTGCGGGCGACCCAGCGGCTCGCGGCGGTCTGCGAGACCTTCGGCCTGGGGATGTCCATGCACTCCAACACCCACCTGGGCGTCAGCCTCGCCGCGATGACCCACGTGGCCGCGGCGATCCCCTCCCTCACCTACGCCTGTGACACGCACAGGCCGTGGCAGCGGGAGGACGTCATCGCACCGGGCGAACTGACGTTCTGTGACGGTGCCCTGGCCGTCCCCACCGGCCCCGGCCTCGGTGTCTCCCTCGACCACGAGGCCCTGGCCAGGCTCCACGCCCAGTACGAGCGGTGCGGTGTCCGCCGACGTGACGACGTGGCCGCCATGCGCGTTGTCCACCCGGACTGGACCGGTAAACAACCGCGCTTCTCATGATGCGGGTGGCGGGGAATGCTCGCACCGCGCTATGTGTTGTGCGCGGAGGTCGAGAAGGAGATGGTTGACGTGCGGGATTCAGGAGATCTGTACGAGTTCGACCCGGAGGGACTGCAGGCGGCGGACATGTCGGGCTCCGCCGAGTCCGACGGGCTGGTGCTCCTCTACCACCTGGACGGCTTCATCGACGCGGGCAAGGCCGGACAGCAGGTGGTCGAGCACATCCTCAGCACCTTCCTGAACGCCACGGTCGCCCGCTTCGACGTGGACCGGCTCGTCGACTACCGGGCCCGGCGACCCTCCATGGTCTTCCGCCGGGACCACTGGGCGACGTACGACGCCCCCACGTTGGAGCTGCGGCTGGTGGACGACGCCACCGGGACCCCGTTCCTGCTGCTGAGCGGCCCCGAGCCGGACGTGGAGTGGGAGCGCTTCACCGCCGCGGTACGGGGTCTGGTGGAACGCCTCGGCGTGCGGATGACGGTGAACTTCCACGGCATCCCCATGGGGGTCCCGCACACCCGCCCCACCGGCATCACCGCCCACGGCAACCGGTCCGACCTGATCGCCGGCTACCCGACCCTCTTCGACGAGGCCGAGGTGCCCGGCAGCGCCCAGTCGCTGCTTGAGTACCGTCTCACCGAGGCCGGCCACGACGTCCTCGGCCTCGCCGTGCACGTGCCGCACTACCTGGCCAACGCCACCTACCCGCCGTCGGCCATCGCCGCCCTGGAGGCCATCACCTCCGCCACCGGCCTGGTGCTGCCCGCGCCGGCGCTGCTGGAGAACAGCGAGAAGATCAGGGCGGAGATCGACCGCCAGATCGCGGTGGACGACGGTGGGCTCACCTCGGAGATCCAGATCATGGAGAACCGCTACGACGCCATCGCCGGCCCCAGGGCCCGTGGGGACCTGGCCCCCGACCCGGCGGACCTGCCCTCGGCCGACGAACTCGCCGCCCGCTTCGAGCAGTTCCTCGCGGAACGGGAGAACGACGCCGGTTGAGCCTCCTGCCCGAACCGGCGAGCCGGGTCTAGGCTGGGCGGATGCTCAAGATCGGACTCACTGGCGGGATCGGTGCGGGAAAGAGCGAGGTCTCCAGGCTCCTCGTCTCCTACGGGGCGATCCTGATCGACTCCGACGTGATCGCCCGCGAGGTCGTCGCCCCCGGCACCGAGGGCCTCTCGGAGGTCGTCGCCGAGTTCGGTGAGCAGGTGCTGCTCCCCGACGGCTCGCTGGACCGCCCCAGGCTCGGTTCCGTCGTCTTCGCCGACCCCGACCGGCTGGCCGCGCTCAACGCCATCGTCCACCCGCGGGTCCGCGCCCGCTCCGCCGCGCTGGAGGCAGCCGCCGACCCGCACGCGGTGGTGGTGCACGACGTCCCCCTCCTCACCGAGAACAACCTCGCCCCGCTGTACGACGCCGTCGTGGTGGTGGACGCCTCCCCCCAGACCCAGCTCGACCGGCTCACCCGGCTGCGCGGCATGCCCGAGCCCGACGCCAGGGCCAGGATGGCCGCCCAGGCCAGCCGGGAGGACCGGCTGGCGATCGCCGACTACGTCATCGACAACAACGGGCCCCTCACGGCCCTCGAACCGCAGGTGCGGGCGGTGTGGGAGGAACTGCGGGCGAGGGCCGCGGCCGACGGGGAGTGACCGCCGTTGTCGGTCCGGGGACGTACCGTGGAGGCGTGCGACCCACCACAGACATCCAGCGCAAGGTGGCGCCCTTCCAGGTCGTCAGCCCCTACCAGCCCTCCGGAGACCAGCCCCAGGCCATCGACGAGCTGGAGCGCCGCATCCGCGCGGGGGAGAAGGACGTGGTCCTCCTCGGCGCCACGGGAACCGGCAAGTCGGCGACCACCGCGTGGATGGTGGAGCGGCTCCAGCGCCCCACCCTGGTGATGGCGCCCAACAAGACCCTGGCCGCGCAACTCGCCAACGAGTTCCGCGAGCTGCTCCCGCACAACGCCGTCGAGTACTTCGTCTCGTACTACGACTACTACCAGCCCGAGGCCTACGTCCCGCAGACGGACACGTACATCGAGAAGGACTCCTCCATCAACGACGAGGTGGAGCGGCTGCGGCACTCCACCACCAACTCCCTGCTCACCCGGCGGGACGTGATCGTGGTGGCGTCGGTGTCCTGCATCTACGGCCTGGGCACGCCCCAGGAGTACGTGGACCGGATGGTGCCGCTCTCGGTGGGCCAGGAGATCGAGCGGGACGCCCTCCTGCGCAAGTTCGTGGACGTGCAGTACACGCGCAACGACATGGCGTTCACCCGGGGCACGTTCCGGGTGCGCGGCGACACCATCGAGATCTTCCCGGTGTACGAGGAGCTCGCCGTCCGGATCGAGATGTTCGGGGACGAGATCGAGGCGCTGTCCACGCTGCACCCGCTCACCGGTGAAGTGATCACCGAGGACCGGGAGCTGTACGTGTTCCCCGCCTCGCACTACGTGGCCGGCCCCGAGCGGATGGAGCGGGCGATCGCCGGGATCGAGGCGGAGCTCGACGAGACGCTGGCCGGGATGGAGAAGCGGAACAAGCTGCTCGAGGCGCAGCGGCTGCGGATGCGCACCACCTACGACATCGAGATGATGCGGCAGATCGGGACCTGCTCCGGCATCGAGAACTACTCCCGGCACATCGACGGCCGTGAGGCCGGCACCGCCCCGAACACCCTGCTGGACTACTTCCCCGAGGACTTCCTGCTCGTCATCGACGAGTCACACGTCACCGTCCCGCAGATCGGCTCGATGTACGAGGGCGACGCCTCCCGCAAGCGCACCCTGATCGACCACGGGTTCCGGCTGCCGTCCGCGCTGGACAACCGCCCGCTGAAGTGGGAGGAGTTCCTGGAGCGGACCGACCAGACGGTGTACCTGTCGGCGACCCCGGGGCCGTACGAGCTCTCCCGCGGCGACGGCCAGGTGGAGCAGATCATCCGCCCCACCGGCCTGGTGGACCCCGAGGTGATCGTCAAGCCCACCGAGGGGCAGATCGACGACCTGGTGCACGAGGTGCGGCTGCGGACCGACGCCGCGTACTGGGAGCGTTCGCAGGGCGCGGCGCGGGGAGCGGCGTCCTTCGAGACCAAGGAGGGCCGGGTCCTGGTCACCACGCTCACCAAGAAGATGGCCGAGGACCTCACGGACTACATGCTGGAGCTGGGCATCCGCGTCCGGTACCTGCACAGCGACATCGACACCCTGCGCCGGGTCGAGCTGCTGCGGGAGCTCCGGGCCGGCGAGTACGACGTCCTGGTGGGGATCAACCTGCTGCGGGAGGGGCTGGACCTGCCCGAGGTGTCGTTGGTGGCCATCCTCGACGCGGACAAGGAGGGGTTCCTGCGCTCCGGCACCTCCCTGATCCAGACCATCGGCCGGGCGGCGCGCAACGTCTCGGGGGAGGTCCACATGTACGCGGACCGGATCACCCCCGCGATGCACAAGGCCATCGAGGAGACCAACCGCCGGCGCGAGAAGCAGGTCGCCTACAACACCGAGCACGGCATCGACCCGCAGCCGTTGCGGAAGCGGATCGGCGACATCCTGGACTCGATCGTCCGGGAGGACGCGGACACCGTGGAGCTGCTCGGCTCGGGGCGTCGCCAGTCCCGGGGGAAGGCGCCGGTGCCGGGGCTCGGGGCCAAGGCCGCCCGCGAGGGCGGGGCAGGGGGCAGCCTGCCGGCGACCGAGCTGGCGGAGCTGATCGGGGAGCTGACCGAGCAGATGCACAGCGCCGCGGCGGAGCTCCAGTTCGAGGTCGCGGCGCGGCTCCGGGACGAGGTGGGCGAGCTGAAGAAGGAGCTGCGGCAGATGCGGGAGGCCGGGATGGCCTGATCCCGGCCGGCCGGGGCGCCGCCGCGGCCCCGCTGTGTCTCAACCGCGCCACAATTGCCGACCCGGCCGGCAGAGGTGTCGTACGCAGTGCGTAGGGTGCTGCAGAGCCGCGGTCGTCCCGCCAAGGAGCGGAGCGCCGCCGCGGTTTGAACGATGGTGGCACTCTCGAGGAGGCACAGCACGTGACGGTGAACCTGGCCAAGGGCCAGTCGATCAGCCTGCAGAAGTCCGACGGTGGCGCGCTCAGCGTGGTGCGGATGGGGCTGGGCTGGAAGGCCGCGCCGCGCCGCGGGCTGTTCGGTAGCCGGACCCGCGAGATCGACCTGGACGCGTCCGCGGTGCTGTTCGCGGACCGCCAGCCGGTGGACGTGGTGTTCTTCCAGCACCTGGTGAGCGACGACGGATCGGTGCGGCACACCGGGGACAACCTGGTCGGTGGGGCCGGGGGCGGCGGTGACGACGAGTCGATCCTCGTGGACCTGCAGCGGGTGCCGGTGCACATCAGCCAGATCGTCTTCACGGTGAACTCCTTCACCGGCCAGACCTTCCAGGAGGTCCAGGACGCCTTCTGCCGGCTCGTGGACGAGAGCAACGGGCAGGAGCTGGCCCGCTACACCCTCACCGGTGGCGGTCAGTACACCGCCCAGGTCATGGCGAAGGTGTACCGGGCGGGCAACGGCTGGCAGATGGCAGCGATCGGCTCCCCGACGAGTGGCCGTACCTTCCAGGACCTGATGCCGGCGATCGCCGCGCACCTGTAGGACCGCCCCGACAGCACGCACCACCCAGTCATGAGAAGGATCGAGGGGGACCAGCGATGAGCGCCGAGTTGGTCCGGGGGCAGAACCACCCACTCCCGGACAACCGCCTGGAAGTGCGAGTGTCCGCCGGGAGGCCGGTCATTGCCGGTGTGACTCTCGGCGACGCCCAGGGCAAGGTACGGGACTCGGCCTGGGTGGCCCATCCCGCCTCGCCCAAGCTCCCCGGCCTCGAAGTGTCCCGCCAGGCCGCCGCGGACCACCGCCTCGCGGTGGACCTCGGTGCCCTCCCCGGGGACGTGCACTGGGTGAACGTGCTGTTGGCCCTGCCCGTGGTGGACGGCGCGCCGCGGACCTTCGGTGCCGTGGCCGCGCCATTCGTGGCGATCACCGGCCTCGACGGCACCGAGATCGCGACCTACACCATCACCGACCTGGACGCGGAGTCGGCGGTCGTGGCGGTCGAGCTGTACCTGCGCAAGGGGAGCTGGAAGGTCCGCGCGGTCGGGCAGGGCTACGCCGGTGGCCTCGCGGCCATGCTCCAGGACCAGGGGCTGCCCGGGGCGGCGGAGATGGCTGCGGCGATCAACGAGGCGGTCGCCAGCGGCCTTGCCCGCTCGGTGGCGCCCCCGCCGCCGCGCGCGGAGGGCGACCGGACGCGCCGGGCCGCCACCGTGGGTGGCAACACCGCCGCGGCGGGACAGCCGCCGCACCCGGCCCCGGCGACGCCCCCGGGCCCGCCCCCCGGGTCGGGCCCGGGCACCCAGGGCCCGGGCACCCCGGGCCCCGGCGCCCAGAACCGCACGCAGCCGCCGGCCCAGGGCGCGGGCGGACGGTTGAACTACCAGCACCCCAACCGGCGGTCCGCCGCTCCGCCCGCCCCGCCCGAGCCGGCGCCCACCGCGGCCGACCCCTCGCGGCCGGTCGCCGGCAACGCGTCCGGCTGGACGATGGAGGAGCGGCTGTACAACCAGGTCTGGGGCATGTTCGAGGACCTGGCCAGGACCACCGCCGCCTACCGCAGCGCGGTGGACTTCGCGGACTCCCGGATGGACCAGGAGCTGGACCGGGCGCTGTCCGACCCGGCCGCCAGGGTCGGTGCCGCAGCCGACGCCGCCCGTTCCTCGGCCCGGGCCAGGCACAGCGCGCTGGTCGACCAGGCCAAGGCCAGCCTCGACCGGGACATCGCCCAGCTCGCGGCCGAGGCCGCGGTGGTCGAGCCCGCCCTGCCGCCGGCGTTCGCCGCCTGGGACAGCGCGGTGTGGCACGGGTACCAGGTGCCCATGGAGACGCCGATGGCGGTGCGCCTGGGAGACCTCCACCTCCCGGAACACCCTGAGCTCCGCATCCCCATGCTGGTGCGGCTGCCGCTCGAGCGCGGCCTGTGGATCGACAGCGGGCGCTCCCCGAACACCCCCATGACGGTCGACTCGGACCAGGCCAGGAAGCTGGCGATGGAGGTCGGGGTGGCGCTGGCCACCCGGATGCTGGCGGCCTACCCGGCCAGCGACTTCACGGTCAACGTCATCGACCCGGCCGGCTCGGGGGCCGCGGCCCTGGCGCCGCTGGTGCACAGCGGCGCGCTGAAGGACCCGGTGGCCACCGGAGCCGGTGGCGTCAGCTCCATGATCGCCAAGTTGATCCAGCGGGTGGACCTGGTGCAGATGGCGGTGCGCGGCGGGGCCTCGGACGCGCTGCCGCAGCACCTGGACCTCAGCGAGCAGCTCCTCATCGTCAACGACTTCCCCTACGGCTTCGACGACCGCTCGGTGACCCAGTTGCGATACCTCGCTGACGAGGGTCCCTCGGTGGGCGTGCACCTGATGATGGTGGCCGACCGGGAGGACGCCCGGGCCTACGGGCCGGTCCTGGACCCGCTGTGGCGGTCCCTGCTGAGGCTCACCCCGACCCCGGACGACCACCTCGCCGACCCGTGGGTGGGGCACGCCTGGACGTTCTCCCCGCAGCTCCCGCCGCCGGACAGCCTGGTGCTGCACCAGGTGGGGGAGCGGGTGAGCGCCGCCCGGCGGGCGTGGGGAAGCGGCGGGTAGCCCCGCCACGACCCGGCCGCGCTTCACGGTGCCGGGGCCCGGACGCCCTTTGCGGTGTCCAGGGTCCCGGCATCGTTGCGTCGGGGCCCGGGGGACGCTCTCGCCCGAAGGGGCTTTACCTGCTCTTGGTGTTCATGTACTGTTCTTTACGCGGAGGGGAGTACTCCTTTAAGCGGTGAGCCCGTCATCACGGCGCGTCCAGGTCCGGTCGGACCTGGCGGGCCCGGGCCCCGGCCCGTGCGCCACGCACCGGGTGGAAGAGACCTCCGGCAGCGATCCCCCACCGGGATCCCGCTGACGTTGTCAACGCCCGCACTGCCGGAGGACGAACCACGGTGGATGTCTCCCTGACCCTTTGGCTCGCGACCGTTCTCGGTCTCGCCGCCCTGATTTCGATCGACTTCCTCATCGGCCGCAAACCCCACGAGGTCTCCCTGAAGGAGGCCGGGACGTGGACGGTGGTCTGGATCTCCCTGGCGCTGCTGTTCGGCGCCGGCCTCGCGGTGTTCGCCGGAGGAGAGCCGGCCGGCGAGTTCTTCGCCGGATTCGTCACCGAGAAGTCCCTCAGCGTGGACAACCTGTTCGTCTTCGTGCTGATCATGGCGAAGTTCGCGGTGCCGCCGCGCTACCAGCAGCGGGTGCTGTTGGTGGGTGTGCTGATCGCCCTGGTGCTGCGGGCCGGGTTCATCGCCGCCGGCGCCGCGCTCGTCAGCACCTTCTCCGCGGTCTTCTACCTCTTCGGGGCGTTCCTGATCTACACGGCCTGGAAGCTGGTGCAGGAGGCGAGGGCGGACGAGGAGGAGACCGAGTTCGAGGAGAACCGCCTGCTGAAGGCGGTCGGGAAGCGCGTCCCCGCGACCGATGGCTACCGGGGTACCGCGCTGGTCGTCCGGGAGAACGGCAGGCGACTGATCACCCCGATGCTGGTGGTGATGCTGGCCATCGGCACCACCGACGTGCTGTTCGCCCTGGACTCCATCCCGGCGATCTTCGGTCTCACCCAGGACCCGTACATCGTCTTCACCGCCAACGCCTTCGCGCTGATGGGCCTGCGGCAGCTCTACTTCCTCATCGGCGGGCTGCTCAAGAAGCTGGTGCACCTGTCCTACGGGTTGTCGGTGATCCTCGGCTTCATCGGGGTGAAGCTGGTGCTCGAGGCCCTGCACGGCTCCGGGGTGCACGTGCCGCACATCAGCATCCCGGTCTCCCTGGGCTTCATCGTCACGGTGCTCGCCGTCACCACGGTGACCAGCCTGCGCGCCGCCCGACGGCAGCCGGGCGCCGAGGTCGAAGGCTCCGCCGGGGAGCACGCGGAGAGCGATCCGCACGGCCCCCAGGACGAGCCGCAGCGGGTGAACTGACCGCCTCCTGCGGCACCCCCGACCCGACCCGACCCGGCACGGGTCGGGTCGGGGCCGAGCGCATCGGGGCCGGGGTGCACACCGCGGTGCTCACCAGCCGCGTGCCCGCCACTCCGACAGGTGCGGGCGCTCGTCACCCAACGTGGTGTCGTCGCCGTGGCCCGGGTAGACCCAGGTCTCGTCCGGCAGTCGATCGAAGATCTTGGTCTCCACGTCGTGCAGGAGTTGGGTGAAGGCCTGCGGGTCCTGGTGGGTGTTGCCCACCCCGCCGGGGAACAGGCAGTCGCCGGTGAACACGTGCGGATGGCCGCTCGGGTCGTCGTAGACCAGGGCGATGCTGCCCGGAGTGTGGCCCACCAGGTGGCGGGCGGTGAGTGCCACCTCCCCGACGCGCACCTCGTCACCGTCGTCCAGCGGCACGTCGGTGGCGACCGGGATGCCCGCGATGTCGTGGCGGCCGGCCAGGGTCCGGGCCCCGGTCGCCGCCACCACGGCGGCCAGGGCCTGCCAGTGGTCCCCGTGCCGATGGGTGGTGAGCACCGAGGCGAGGCCGGAGGGCCCGATCAGGTTGAGCAACGTCTGCGGCTCCTCCGCCGCGTCGATCAGGAGCTGCTCGCCGGTCTGACGGCAACGCAGCAGGTAGGCGTTGTTGTCCATCGGGCCCACCGCGACCTTGCTGATGATCAGATGGGTCAGCTCGTGCACGTCCGGCGGCCCGCCGACCGTCACCTGTCCGTGGTACGCCATCGCGGTTCCCTTCGTTGGTCGTTGGAGGTCCGAGGCGGCACAGTCTTCCGGCCCGACCGCGACCGGAGCCAGTCCCCACCAGCCGCGGTGGTCCCACGGGCACCCGTCAGCCCAGCGGCGGCAGCCTGGGCAGGGTCCCGGACGGGGTGTTCGACAACCCCTCGCCCGCGGTGCGCCCGGACACCCAGCCGAGCAGGGCGGCCCTGGTCCCGCTGACGGTGGCCTCCGGCTCGGCCGCCGCCCCGATGTCCCAGCGCTCGTCGCTCGCCGGGTCGTGGAGCCGGACCGCCGCGACGCCCTCCCGGGCGTGCAGCCCGCTGACCAACGCGGCCAGGGCCCGGTCGGTGAAGTCGGCGGGAAACTGCTCGACGGTGTAGCCGATGCCGAGGTCCACCCGGTGGAACAGCAGCTCGACCAGTCGTCGCCAGGGCAGTTCGGCCGCCGCCACGACCTTCCCCGAGCGCAGCACCACCTGGTTCGCCCAGCACTGTTCGGGCATGGCCCGCGCCGCCCCGGCGAACCGGTCCGCGCTCTCCCGGAGGTCGGCGAGCTGTTCCCGTGCGGGGCGCCCCGCCCCCTTGTCGATGTCCGCGTCACGGGCCCGCGCGCTGGGGTACTGCGGGGTCTCCTCGCCGGTTCTCGCCCAGGTGAGCAGGTTGACCAGGGAGTCGGCCTGGCGGGCGAGGTGGCTCAGCACGTGGCCCCGGGTCCAGTTGGGCAGCCGGGACGGCTCCGTGACGGCGGCGTGGTCGAGCCCCCGGGCCGCCTCGAGGAACTCTGTCGTCGCGGTGGAGACGGCGGAGAGGTCCTGGTGGGGGTCGAGTGTCAGACGTGTCACGTACCCTCCTGGTTCGCTCGTCCCCGGTCCCGGCGGGACCTCGACGAGCGGGACGTTCAACGAGCGGGACACCGACACGCTAGCGCTCCGGAACCCGGTGCGCGCGGACCGTCCCGGGCGGGGGCGCCCCGTCAGTAATCGAAAGTTTGTACTAGGCTCGAGGCGCCGACCGGGGCTGGTCGTGCTGCCGCGTGGCGGGTGGATGATGGGAGGGCCGGTGGGCCCCGACGAGTTCCGGCGCGGGAGGAAAACCGGAACCGACCCCGTTTAGCATGGCTTGAGGGCTCGTCCCTCCCGGCAGAAAGGCGCATCAGCGTGGCCGACCGCCTCACCGTTCGTGGCGCTCGCGAGCACAACCTCAAGAACGTCTCGCTCGACCTCCCCCGCGACTCCCTGGTCGTCTTCACGGGGCTCTCCGGATCGGGCAAGTCCTCGTTGGCCTTCGACACGATCTTCGCCGAGGGGCAGCGCCGCTACGTTGAGTCGCTGTCGTCCTACGCACGGCAGTTCCTCGGCCAGATGGACAAGCCCGACGTGGACTTCATCGAGGGACTGTCCCCCGCGGTCTCCATCGACCAGAAGTCCACCTCCCGCAACCCGCGCTCCACGGTCGGCACCATCACCGAGGTCTACGACTACCTGCGGCTGCTCTTCGCCCGGATCGGCAAGCCGCACTGTCCGCAGTGCGGGCGCCCGATCGCCCGGCAGAGCCCGCAGGCCATCGTGGACCGCGTGCTCGAGCTGGAGGAGGGCAGCCGCTTCCAGGTGCTGAGTCCGCTGGTGCGCGCCCGCAAGGGCGAGTTCGTGGACCTCTTCGCCGAGCTCCAGACCAAGGGCTACAGCCGGGCCCGGGTGGACGGGGCGACCGTCCAGCTCACCGACCCGCCCAAGCTGAAGAAGCAGGAGAAGCACACCATCGAGGTGGTGGTGGACCGGCTCACCGTCAAGGAGTCGGCCAAGCGCCGGCTGACGGACTCGGTGGAGACCGCGCTCTCGCTCTCCGGCGGCATGGTGGTGCTGGACTTCGTGGACCTGCCCGAGGACGACCCGCAGCGGGAGCGGATGTTCTCCGAGCACCTGTACTGCCCGTACGACGACCTGTCCTTCGAGGAGCTGGAGCCGCGCTCGTTCTCGTTCAACTCACCGTTCGGCGCCTGCCCGGAGTGCACCGGCATCGGCACCCGGATGGAGGTCGATCCCGAGCTGATCGTCACCGACGAGGAGAAGTCCCTGGACGAGGGGGCGATCGGCCCCTGGTCCCTCGGCCACACCAGGGACTACTTCGCCCGGCTCGTCGGCGCCCTCGCCGACGAGCTCGGCTTCCGCACCGACATCCCCTGGGCGGGGCTGCCGGCGCGGGCCAGGAAGGCGCTGCTGCACGGTCACTCCACCCAGATCGAGGTGCGGTACCGGAACCGCTACGGACGCGAGCGCGCCTACACCACGACGTTCGAGGGCGCCATCCCCTTCGTCAAGCGGCGGCACGCCGAGGCGGAGAGCGACAGCAGCCGGGAGCGGTTCGAGGGCTACATGCGCGAGGTGCCCTGCCCGGCCTGTCGGGGCAGCCG
This sequence comes from Wenjunlia vitaminophila DSM 41686, assembly GCF_000380165.1. Classification (GTDB taxonomy): domain Bacteria; phylum Actinomycetota; class Actinomycetes; order Streptomycetales; family Streptomycetaceae; genus Wenjunlia; species Wenjunlia vitaminophila. Next base: position 46,349 of record NZ_KB904653.1, on the reverse strand, counting down.
GCTCAAGCCGGTGGTCCTCGCGGTCACGGTGCACGGCAGGTCCATCGCCGACGTCTCCGCGATGTCGATCAGTGACTGCGCCGAGTTCCTGCGCGGGATGAAGCTGACCGCCCGGGAGAAGACCATCGCCGAGCGGGTGCTCAAGGAGGTCAACGAGCGCCTGCGGTTCCTGGTGGACGTCGGTCTGGACTACCTCTCGCTGAACCGCGCCGCAGGCACCCTCTCCGGTGGCGAGGCCCAGCGGATCAGGCTGGCCACCCAGATCGGTTCCGGCCTGGTCGGCGTGCTGTACGTGCTGGACGAACCGTCGATCGGCCTGCACCAACGGGACAACCACCGGCTGATCGAGACCCTGGTCCGGCTGCGTGACCTGGGCAACACGCTGATCGTGGTGGAGCACGACGAGGACACCATCCGCACCGCCGACTGGGTGGTGGACATCGGCCCCGGCGCCGGCGAGCACGGCGGCGAGGTGGTGCACTCCGGTCACCTCGAGGAGCTGCTGGGCAACGACAGGTCGCTCACCGGCGCCTACCTGTCCGGCCGCAGGAGCATCCCCACCCCGACCGAGCGCCGCCCCCGGCAGGCCAAGCGCCAGCTCACCGTCCGCGGGGCCCGGGAGCACAACCTGCGGGACATCACCGTCTCCTTCCCGATCGGGTTGCTCACCGCGGTCACCGGCGTCTCCGGGTCCGGTAAGTCCACGCTGGTCAACGACATCCTGTACACCCACCTGGCGCGGGAGCTCAACGGAGCCAGGGCGGTGCCCGGGCGGCACACCAGGGTGGACGGCGACGACCTGGTGGACAAGGTGGTCCACGTGGACCAGTCGCCGATCGGTCGGACCCCGCGGTCCAACCCGGCGACCTACACCGGGGTCTTCGACCACGTCCGCCGACTGTTCGCGGAGACCACCGAGGCCAAGGTCCGCGGCTACCAGCCGGGCCGGTTCTCGTTCAACGTCAAGGGCGGGCGGTGCGAGAACTGCTCGGGCGACGGCACCATCAAGATCGAGATGAACTTCCTGCCGGACGTCTACGTGCCCTGCGAGGTCTGCCACGGCGCCCGCTACAACCGGGAGACGCTGGAGGTCCACTACAAGGGCAAGTCGATCGCCGAGGTGCTGGACATGCCGATCGAGGAGGCGCTGGGCTTCTTCGAGGCGGTCCCGGCCATCGCGCGCCACCTGCGCACCCTGAACGAGGTCGGACTCGGCTACGTCCGGCTCGGCCAGTCGGCCCCGACCCTCTCGGGCGGTGAGGCGCAGCGGGTCAAGCTGGCGTCGGAGCTCCAGAAGCGTTCGACCGGGCGCACCGTCTACGTGCTCGACGAGCCCACCACCGGACTCCACTTCGAGGACATCAGCAAGCTGATCAAGGTCCTCACCGGTCTGGTCGACAAGGGCAACACGGTCATCGTGATCGAGCACAACCTCGATGTGATCAAGACAGCCGACTGGGTGGTGGACATGGGCCCCGAGGGTGGCAGCGGTGGCGGCCTGGTGGTGGCCGAGGGCACGCCCGAGCAGATCGCGGCGGTCCCGTCGAGCCACACCGGGAAGTTCCTCAGGGACATCCTGCCGACCGGCGTCTGACTGGCCGCGTCCGCCCCGACTGGTCCCAACCGCACCGGTCGGGGCGGACGCGTACCCAGCGCCCCGACGCGTCGCGCAACGGGCCTGACTGTCCCCGCCAGTCAGTAGGGTGGGGGCATGGCCGACCCCTCCACCTACCGACCCAGGCCCGGGGAGATCCCCGACTCTCCCGGCGTCTACCGTTTCCGCGACGCGCACGGCCGGGTGGTCTACGTCGGCAAGGCCAAGAGCCTGCGGCAACGCCTGTCCTCCTACTTCCAGGACCTGGCGAACCTGCACCCCCGCACCAGGACGATGGTCACCACGGCGGCCTCGGTGGAGTGGACCGTGGTCGGCACCGAGGTGGAGGCGCTGCAACTGGAGTACTCCTGGATCAAGGAGTTCGACCCCCGGTTCAACGTCAAGTACCGCGACGACAAGAGCTATCCGGCGCTCGCCGTCACCCTCAACGAGGAGTTCCCGCGGGTCCAGGTGATGCGGGGTCCGAAGAGGAAGGGCGTGCGGTACTTCGGCCCCTACGCCCACGCCTGGGCCATCAGGGAGACCGTGGACCTGCTGCTGCGGGTCTTCCCCGTCCGCACCTGCTCCTCCGGGGTGTTCCGGCGCTCCCAGCAGATCGGCCGCCCCTGTCTGCTCGGTTACATCGACAAGTGCTCGGCCCCCTGCGTGGGGCGGATCGACGCCGCGGACCACCGGGCGCTCGCCGAGGAGTTCTGCGACTTCATGGCCGGCCGCACCGGCACCTACCTGCGCCGCCTCGAACAGCAGATGAAGGACGCCGCCGCGGCCATGGAGTACGAGCGGGCGGCCCGGCTGCGGGACGACATCGAGGCCCTCAAACGGGCCATGGAGAAGAACGCGGTGGTCTTCACCGACGCCACCGACGCCGACGTGATCGCGGTGGCCCAGGACGAGCTGGAGGCCGCGGTCCAGATCTTCCACGTCCGCGGGGGGCGGGTGCGCGGCCAACGCGGCTGGGTCACCGACAAGGTGGAGGCGGTGGACACCGCGGGCCTGGTCGAACACGCGCTCCAGCAGCTCTACGGCGAGGAGAGCGGCGACGCGGTGCCCCGCGAGGTGCTGGTTCCCGCGCTGCCCGACCCGGCGGAGCCGCTCACCCAGTGGGTGTCCGGGCGCCGCGGCGCCCGGGTCGCGCTGCGCGTCCCCCAGCGCGGGGACAAGAAGGACCTGATGCGCACCGTCGAGCGCAACGCCCAGCAGGCCCTGGCCCTGCACAAGACGCGGCGGGCCTCGGACCTCACCACCCGCTCCCGCGCCCTGGAGGAGATCGCCGAGGCACTGGGCCTGGACACCGCACCGCTGCGCATCGAGTGCTTCGACATCTCGCACCTCCAGGGGGACGACGTGGTCGCGTCCATGGTGGTGTTCGAGGACGGTCTGGCCCGCAAGAGCGAGTACCGGCGGTTCCAGATCAAGGGCTTCCGCGGGCAGGACGACGTGCGGTCCATGCACGAGGTGGTCAGCCGCAGGTTCCGGCGGTACCTCCAGGAGCAGGAGGGCACCGACGAGTGGACCGGTGGCGGTGACGGCACGGGCCCCGACCCCAGGGCCGTGGCCGTTGGCCTGGCCCAGCCCGACGACCGCACGGCCGGGGGGCCGGCGGGGCCGTCGGGGCCGATCGATCCGGACACCGGTCGTCCCCGCAGGTTCGCCTACCCCCCGCAACTGGTCGTGGTGGACGGCGGGCAGCCCCAGGTCGCCGCGGCCAAGGCCGCCCTCGACGAACTGGGCATCGACGACGTGGCGTTGTGCGGCCTGGCCAAGCGACTGGAGGAGGTCTGGCTGCCCGACCAGGACGACCCGGTGGTGCTGCCCCGCAGCAGCGAGGGCCTCTACCTGCTCCAGCGGGTCCGCGACGAGGCGCACCGTTTCGCCATCACGTACCAGCGCGGCAAGCGCTCCAAGGCGATGACGGCGGGCGTCCTGGACACCGTCCCCGGGCTGGGGGAGACCCGCCGCAAGGCACTGCTCAAGCACTTCGGCTCGGTGCGGAAACTCCGCACCGCCTCGGTCGAGGAGATCTGCGAGGTCCCCGGAATAGGCCGCCGCACCGCCGAGTCGGTGCTGGCCGCGCTCGCCGGGGCCGCGCCCGCCACCCCGGCGGTGAACACCGCAACCGGCGAGATCATCGAAGATGACCAGGGAACGCCACCAGACGGGGGAGCAGGACGTGAGCGCAGTGAGTGAGCCAGGAGACGACGACGTGAGTACCGCCGAGGGCAACGGGAACGAGCCCATCCCCCAGCTCGTGGTGATCTCCGGGATGTCCGGGGCCGGCCGCAGCACCGCGGCCAAGTGCCTCGAGGACCTCGGCTGGTTCGTGGTGGACAACCTGCCGCCCGCGCTGATCCCCACCATGGTGGACCTCGGAGCCCGCTCCCAGGGCGCGGTGCCGCGGATAGCGGTGGTGGTGGACGTGCGGGGGCGCCGCTTCTTCGACAACCTCCGCCAGTCCCTGGCCGACCTCGCGAGCGGCGGGGTGAGGCACCGGGTGCTGTTCCTCGAGGCGTCGGACGAGGCCCTGGTGCGCCGGTTCGAGAGCGTGCGCCGCCCGCACCCGTTGCAGGGCGACGGCCGGATCGTGGACGGCATCGCCAGGGAACGCGACCTGCTGCGCGAACTGCGCGGCGAGGCCGACCTGGTGATAGACACCTCCGCGCTCAACGTGCACGAGCTGCGGGCCAAGATGGACGCCCAGTTCGCCGGGGGCGAGGAGCCGGAGCTGCGGGCCACGGTGATGTCGTTCGGCTTCAAGTACGGGCTGCCCGTCGACGCCGACCTCGTCGTGGACTGCCGTTTCCTGCCCAACCCGCACTGGGTGCCCGAGCTGCGCCCGCACACCGGCCTGGACGACGAGGTCTCCCGCTACGTCTTCGACCAGCCGGGCGCCAAGGAGTTCCTCGACCGCTACGCCGAGCTGCTGCGCATCGTCGCCGCGGGTTACCGCAGGGAGGGCAAGCGGTACGTGACGATCGCGGTGGGCTGCACCGGGGGCAAGCACCGCAGCGTCGCGATGTCGGAGGGCCTGTCCCGCAGACTCATGGCCGACGGCGTGGAGACGGTGGTGGTCCACCGCGACATGGGGCGCGAATGACCCGCCCGACCCGGGACGGCTCCCCCCTGCGGGGCAGCCGTCCCCTCCGGGGGAACGGCAAGGGCCGCAAGGGGAACGGCGGTTGGCCGGATCCGGGCGAGCGGGCCTCCCGACGGGTCCGCTCACGTGTCCCACGGCTCACCGGTCGCCGCAGCGGCGTCCAGCCCAAGGTGGTCGCCCTCGGGGGCGGGCAGGGCCTGTCCGCGTCCCTGGCCGCGCTGCGCCGGATCACCGGGGACCTGACCGCGGTGGTGACCGTCGCCGACGACGGCGGTTCCAGCGGGCGGCTGCGGGACGAGCTGGGCGTGCTGCCCCCCGGGGACCTGCGGAAGGCGTTGGCCGCGCTGTGCGGGGACGACGAGTGGGGCCGCACCTGGTCCGAGGTGATCCAGCACCGCTTCACCAGCAAGGGCGAACTGCACGGCCACGCCGTGGGGAACCTGCTGATCGTGGCCCTGTGGGAACAGCTCGAGGACCACGTGGCGGCGTTGGACCTGGTGGGGAGGCTGCTCGGGGCGCACGGCCGGGTGCTGCCGATGTCCGCGGTGCCGCTGGCCCTGGAGGCCGTGGTGCGCGGGCACGACCAACTGCTGCCCGACGCGGTCAGCACCGTCCGCGGACAGGCGACGGTGGCGCTCACCCCCGGCGAGGTCCTCGAGGTGCGCCTGGACCCGGCCGACCCACCTGCCGTGCCCGAGGCGGTGGCGGCGGTGCTCGACGCGGACTGGGTGGTGCTGGGGCCCGGCTCCTGGTTCAGCAGCGTCCTCCCGCACCTGCTGGTACCCGAGTTGCTCGACGCCCTCATACGCACCAGGGCGCGTCGGGTCCTCGCCCTGAACCTGGCGCCCCAGCCGGGGGAGACCGCGGGGTTCTCCCCCCAGCGCCACCTCGAGGTGCTCGCCCGGCACGCGCCCGAGTTGGCGATCGACGTGGTCCTGGCCGACGAGGCGGCGGTACCGGACCGGGACAGCCTGCAGCGGGCCGCGGGCGCGCTGCGGGGCAGGGTGGAACTGGCCCCGGTCGCGGCGCCCCCCCTGGAAGGGGAGAGCATCAGCGCGCGACACGACCCGGAGCTGTTGGCCGCCGCGTACGACCGGATTTTCCGGATGCATGGAAGGATCGGGCCATGGCGATGACGGCAGCGGTGAAGGACGAGATCAGCCGGCTCCCCGTCACCCGGACCTGCTGCCGCAAGGCGGAGGTCTCGGCGATCCTGCGCTTCGCGGGCGGACTGCACCTGGTGAGCGGCCGCATCGTGATCGAGGCGGAGCTGGACACCGGGATTGCGGCCCGCCGGTTGCGCAAGGACATCCTCGAGGTGTTCGGGCACACCTCCGATCTCGTGGTGATGGCCCCGGGCGGACTGCGGCGGGGCAGCAGGTACGTGGTGCGGGTGGTGGCCGGGGGCGACCAGCTCGCCCGGCAGACGGGCCTGGTGGACGGCCGGGGGCGGCCGATCCGCGGCCTGCCCCCGCAGGTGGTGTCCGGGGCGACCTGCGACGCGGAGGCCGCCTGGCGGGGCGCGTTCCTGGCTCACGGCTCGCTGACCGAGCCCGGTCGCTCGTCGTCGCTCGAGGTGACCTGTCCCGGCCCGGAGGCCGCGCTCGCACTGGTGGGTGCCGCCAGGAGACTCGGCATCGCGGCCAAGGCCCGCGAGGTCCGCGGGGTGGACCGCGTGGTCGTGCGGGACGGTGACGCCATCGGGGCGCTGCTGACCCGGCTGGGCGCCCACGAGTCGGTGCTGGCCTGGGAGGAGCGCCGGATGCGCCGCGAGGTGCGGGCGACCGCCAACCGCCTGGCCAACTTCGACGACGCCAACCTGCGCCGTTCGGCCCGGGCTGCGGTGGCCGCCGGCGCCCGGGTCCAGCGCGCGCTGGAGATCCTCGGCGACGACGTCCCGGAGCACCTCGCCGCGGCCGGCCGGCTGCGGATGGAGCACAAGCAGGCGTCGCTGGAGGAACTGGGTTCGCTCGCTGATCCTCCGCTGACCAAGGACGCGGTGGCCGGCCGCATCCGCCGCCTGTTGGCGATGGCCGACAAGCGCGCCGGCGAACTCGGCCTCCCCGGCACCGAGGCCAGTCTCACCGAGGAGATGGTGGTCGGCTGACCCGGCTCCTGCCCGCCGCCGGACGGTCCGCCGTCCGGCGGCGGTGGCGTTTCCGCGTGGGCGCGGGTCGCCCTCCGCCCGTGGGCAATTCGTTACGAGACATCACCGGTCGAGGTGATTGACAGGGTCATGATCTCGGTCAGAGGCTGTCGTCCGTGGTTCCGAAAGACGGTGGACCAAGTTCGAAAGACGGTGAACTGGCAGTGAATCAACACGAGTCAGGGCGAACTGAGGGGGGCTCATGAGGCGAAGAACCACCACACTGGTGGCGGCGGCCGCGCTGGTCCTGGGGGTGACCTCGGCCCTGCCCGCGGCGCACGCGGAGGATGCGTCGCGGGCGGGCGGGCTGTCGGTGTGGACCGCCGACGTCTCCCGGGACCAGGTGCCGTTGCTGCTCGCCGCGGGCATCGACGGACACGAGCTCAGCGAGCGGGTGCCGGCCAGGGGCACCGCCACGGTCGAGGTGAACCTGACCCCGGCCCAGGCGGACGCGCTCCAGGCCAAGGGCATCCGGCTCGAGGAACGCCGGCTGACCTCGGCCGCCACCAACCGGGTGAAGGCCGCGGGGGACGGCGTGTTCCGGCCGTACAGCGGTCCCGGCGGGCTCCGGGAGGAGATCCTGGAGACCGGCAGGGCACACCCGGACCTCACCAAGGTGGTGAGCATCGGCAAGACCCTCAACGGGCAGGACATCCTGGCCGTCAAGGTCAGCAAGGACGCCCGTCGGGTCAGGGACGGCAAGAAGCCGGCCGTGCTGTACATGTCCAACCAGCACGCCCGTGAGTGGATCACCCCGGAGATGACCCGCCGGCTGATGCACTACTACCTCGACGGGTACGGCACCAACAAGGACGTCACCCAGATCGTGGACAGCACCGAACTGTGGTTCGTGCTGTCCGCCAACCCGGACGGCTACGACTACACCCACGCCGATCCGGCCAACCGGCTCTGGCGCAAGAACCTGCGGGACAACAACGGCGACGGCAAGATCACCGACGGCGACGGCGTTGACCTGAACCGCAACTTCGCCTTCCGCTGGGGCTACGACAACGAGGGTTCCTCGCCGGACCCGGCCTCGGAGACCTACCGCGGCCCCTCCGCCGGGTCGGAACCCGAGACCAAGGTCCTGGACGCGTTCGAGAAGCGGATCGGCTTCGAGTACGGGATCAACTACCACTCGGCGGCCCAGCTGCTGCTGTACGGCGTGGGTTGGCAGGTGGCCACCCCCACCCCCGACGACGTGGTCTACCGGTCCCTGGCCGGGACCCCGCAGAACTCCGCGATCCCCGGGTACCGCCCGCAGCTCTCGTCCGAGCTGTACTCCACCAACGGCGAGGCCGACGGACACGCCTCCAACGTCAACGGCATGGCGATGTTCACCCCGGAGATGTCCACCTGTGCCACCGCCTCGCGGGTCGATCCGAACGACGAGTGGCGGCCGGAGGACTGCCTGAGCAGCTTCATCTTCCCGGACGACGAGAAGCTGGTGCAGCAGGAGTTCGCCAAGAACATCCCGTTCGCGCTGGCCGTGGCGAAGTCCGCGGTCCACCCGGACCAGCCGGTGTCACCGGTGGGGATCGAGGCGCCGGACTTCGTCCCCGACGCCTTCGGCACCTCCTACGCCAACGGGGCGGACCAGACGGTCTCCGTCACCGCCCGCAAGAGCGTCCGCGGCAAGCGGCTGAACTACCGGATCGACGGCGGACGCGTCCACACGGCGCCGCTGAGGGCGTGGCGCGGCGGCGAGCGGTTCGGCGCGGAGGACAACCTCTTCTTCGACGAGTACCGGGCCCAGGTGGACCGCGCCCCGGTGGGCGCGAAGGTCACCGTGTGGTTCAGCGGGCGCACCGCCGACGGCGAGCGGACCTCGAGCGAGCCCTTCACCTACACCGTCGCCGAACGGGCCAGGGCGGACACCCTGGTGGTCGCGGAGGAGGGCGGGGACAGCGCCGCGGCCCACGCCTCGACGTACGTCCAGGCGCTGCGGGCCAGCGGGCACCGCGCCGCCGTCTGGGACGTGGCCACCCAGGGCGCGCCGCACGCGCTGGGCACCCTGGAGCACTTCTCCTCCGTCGTCTGGTACACCGGCGCCGAGGCGCCGGGCGGCGCGACCACCCTCGCCGTGCGCGCCTACCTCAACGAGGGCGGCAAGCTCGTCCAGGCGGGTGAACACGCCGGCGGTGACTCCGTGGTGGGCCGCGCCAAGACGAACGACTTCAGCCAGTACTACCTGGGCGCGGACACCCGTGCCTCGCTCCACGGCACCTCGGCGTTCGCGGCGAGCGGTGGGCTCGCCGACGCCGACGCCGGCCTCGGCGACGCCCCGGGGAACCCGTTGGAGGAGGCCGGGGCCTACACGGTCACCTCGGACACCCTCCCCGCTGACGAGTTCCCGCAGTTCGCCAGCGCCGCCGCCGGCGACTACCCCGGAGTGCGGACGCCGTTCGAGCCGTACGCGGGCGAGTGGTTCGCCGCGGCCAAGCACAGCGACAGCGCCTGGAACCGGCTCTCCCGCACCGTGGACCTGACCGGTGTCTCCGCCGACAGCACGCCGAGCCTGAGGTTCGCGCTCAGCTACGACGTCGAGGAGGGCTACGACAACGTGGTCCTCGAGGCGCGCACCCCCGGCCAGGACGACTGGACCACGCTGCCCGAGGCCAACGGGGCCACCAGCAACCAGGTCCCCGAGGAGTGCGAGGACGGCTTCTACGCCGTGGAGCACCCGTTCCTGCGCCACTACCTGACGGTCGGTGAGACCGGCTGCACCGCCGAGGGCACCACGGGGAGCTGGAACCGGTTCACCGGTTCCTCGAACGGCTGGCAGGAGGTCACCTTCGACCTGAGCGGCTACGCGGGTCGCACGGTGGAGCTCTCGCTGTCCTACGTCTCCGACCCGGGCACCGGTGGCTGGGGCGTGTTCGCGGACGACGCCCGGCTGGTCGTCGGCGGGCAGGACCAGCAGGTCGAGGGCTTCGAGACCGGCCTCGGTCCCTGGACGGTCAACGGCGCGCCCGAGGGAAGCCAGGGCAACACGGTGGACTGGGCGCGCTCGCAGCTGCTCGCGCACTCCTCGGCCGCGGTGACCACCGAGGACACGGTGCTGCTGGGCTTCGGCCTGGAGCACGTGTCCGACGCCGGCCAGCGGGCCCGCCTGATCGACGCCGCGCTGGACCACCTGTCCGACCGGAGGTGATCCGGCGGGCGGGATGACCGCCGTCCGCGCTCGTCGCGGCCACGGAGCGGGGTCCCGCCAGGTCGGCCGACACCGACGGCCCCGTCCACATGGTGGACGGGGCCGTCCCATTCTCCGTGCGTGGGCGGGAGTCTGATGTCCCCCCGTGACCCCTGGCGAGGTAGGGTCATAAGTGGTCGGGGACATCCCATCCATCCGCCGGACCTCGATCCGGCAACGTCAACGAGGAGAGCGGTTCGTGACGATCCGGGTAGGCATCAACGGCTTTGGTCGTATTGGCCGTAACTTCTTCCGTGCCGTGCTCGCTCAGGGTGCGGACATCGAGGTCGTCGGGGTGAACGACCTGACCGACAACGCAACCCTGGCGCACCTGCTGAAGTACGACACCATCCTGGGCCGCCTCGACGCCGAGGTCACCCACCAGGGCGACTCCATCACCGTCGGCGGCAAGTCCATCAAGGCCCTCGCCGAGCGGGACCCGGCGGCGCTGCCGTGGGGCGAGCTCGGTGCCGACATCGTGATCGAGTCCACCGGTCGTTTCACCAAGGCCGAGCAGGCCGCGGCGCACGTCTCCGCGGGCGCCAAGAAGGTCATCATCTCCGCCCCCGCCAAGGGCGAGGACCTCACCGTGGTGATGGGTGTCAACGAAAGCGCGTACGACCCGGCCAAGCACACCATCGTGTCCAACGCGTCCTGCACCACCAACTGCGTCGCCCCGATGGCCAAGGTCCTGCTGGAGAACTTCGGCATCGTCAAGGGCCTGATGACCACCGTCCACGCGTACACCAACGACCAGGTGATCCTGGACTTCCCGCACAAGGACCTGCGCCGCGCCCGGGCCGCCGCGCAGAACATCATCCCGACCACCACCGGGGCCGCCAAGGCCACCGCGCTGGCCCTCCCGGAGCTCAAGGGCAAGCTGGACGGCATCGCCATGCGGGTGCCGGTGCCCACCGGTTCGGTCACCGACCTGGTGGTCACCCTGGAGCGTGAGGTCACCAAGGAAGAGGTCAACGAGGCCTTCCAGAAGGCCGCCGAGGGCTCGCTCAAGGGCATCCTGGCCTACAACGAGGACCCGATCGTCTCCTCCGACATCGTGGGCACCCCCGTCTCCTGCACCTTCGACTCCCCGCTGACCATGGCGCAGGGCAGCCAGGTCAAGGTCGTCGGCTGGTACGACAACGAGTGGGGTTACTCCAACCGACTGGTGGACCTCGCCGCCTTCATCGGCGGCAAGCTCTGACCCAACCGCCAGCGGTGAGCTGTGCACGGCAGGGCTCGTACGGCTTCGGACACGCCGTGCGGGCCCTGCCTGACGTCCGGCCCGCCAGAGCCAACCAGCCCGAAGGTGTGACCTGCACATGAAGACCATCGACGACCTGGACGTCGCCGGCGCGCGGGTGTTCGTCCGCGCCGACCTCAACGTCCCGCTGGCCGGTTCCCCCGACGAGGGGGATCTCCGGATCACCGACGACGGCCGGATCAGGGCCGCCGTCCCGACCATCGCCGCCCTGGCACAGCGCGGCGCCAAGGTCATCGTCGCCTCCCACCTGGGCCGTCCCAAGGGCGCGCCCGACCCGCGGTTCTCGCTCGCCCCGGTCGCCGGGCGGCTCGGCGAACTGCTCGACGCCCCGGTGGCCTTCGCCGGGGACACCGTGGGCCCGCAGGCGAACAAGACCGTCGCCGACCTCGCCCCCGGCAGCGTGGCGTTGCTGGAGAACCTCCGGTTCAACCCCGGGGAGACCGCCAAGGACGACGCGGAGCGGGGCGCGTTCGCCGACCAGCTCGCCGCCCTGGCCGACTGCTACGTGGGCGACGGGTTCGGCGCGGTGCACCGCAGGCACGCCTCGGTGTACGACCTGCCGGCCCGGCTGCCGCACGCCGCCGGAGGGCTGATCGCCACCGAGGTCGCGGTGCTGCGGAAGCTGACCGACGACGTGTCCCGCCCCTACGCGGTGGTGCTCGGCGGCGCCAAGGTCTCCGACAAGCTCGCGGTGATCGACAACCTGCTGGACCGGGCCGACCGCATCCTGATCGGCGGGGGCATGGCCTACACCTTCCTCGCCGCCACCGGCCTGGAGGTGGGCCGGAGCCTGCTCCAGACCGACCAGCTCCCCGCCGTCCGCGACTACCTGGCCCGGGCGAAGGACAAGGGCGTGGAGTTCGTGCTGCCGGTCGACGTGGTGGGGGCCCCGGCCTTCCCGGACCTGGCGGACCCCGGCCCCACCCACCCGGTCACCGTGGACGCCGACGCCATCCCGGACGACGTGATGGGTCTGGACATCGGCCCGCGGACCGCCGAGCTCTTCGCCAGCAGGCTCAGCGACGCCGCCACGGTGTTCTGGAACGGCCCGATGGGCGTCTTCGAGCACCCCGACTACGCCGACGGCACCCGCGCGGTGGCCCAGGCGCTGGTCGACACCCCCGCCTTCACCGTGGTGGGGGGCGGCGACTCCGCCGCAGCCGTGCGCATCCTCGGCTTCGACGAGGCGTCGTTCGGACACATCTCGACCGGTGGCGGCGCCAGCCTCGAGTACCTCGAGGGCAAGACGCTCCCCGGCCTGGCCGCACTGGAGGACTGACGATGGCCGTCACCCGCACCCCGCTGATGGCGGGCAACTGGAAGATGAACCTCAACCACCTCGAGGCCATCGCCCAGGTGCAGAAGCTCGCCTTCGCGTTGACCGAGAAGGACTACGCGGCCGTCGAGGTCGCGGTGCTGCCCCCGTTCGTGGACCTGCGCTCGGTGCAGACCCTGGTGGACGGCGACAAGCTGCGCATCCGGTACGGCGCCCAGGACCTGTCCGAGCACGACGGCGGCGCCTACACCGGTGAGGTCTCCGGGGCGATGCTGGCCAAGCTCAACTGCACCTACGTGGTGGTCGGCCACTCCGAGCGGCGGCAGTACCACGCGGAGAGCGAGCCGGTGGTCAACGCCAAGGTCAAGGCGGCCTACCGGCACGGCCTCACCCCCATCCTGTGCGTCGGCGAGGGCCTGGAGGTGCGCAGGGCCGGGGACCAGGTGAGGCACACCCTCGCCCAGGTGGACGGCGCGCTCGCCGGCGTCCCGGCCAAGGACGCCGAGTCCGTGGTGATCGCCTACGAGCCGGTGTGGGCGATCGGCACCGGGGAGGTGGCCACCCCCGAGGACGCCCAGGAGGTGTGCGCGGCGATCCGCGGCCGGCTGGCCGAGCTGTACGATCAGGACCTCGCCGACCAGGTGCGAATCCAGTACGGCGGCTCGGTGAAGTCCGGCAACGTGGCCTCGATCATGGCGCAGCCCGATGTGGACGGGGCGCTGATCGGTGGGGCGTCGCTGGATCCGGAGGAGTTCGTCAAGATCGTGCGCTACCACGAGCGGGACGCGTCGTAGAGTACGACGTACCCTTGCCGGGGACCGGGGCTCACCTGCCGCTCCGGTCCCCACCGGGGAAGGGCCCGGTGCGCCCACGCCGACACACTAGAGAGTTGGACCAGCCGTGATCCTGGGGTTCTCGATCGCCCTCATCATCTTCAGCCTGCTCGCGATGCTGCTGGTGCTCATGCACAAGGGCAAGGGCGGTGGCCTCTCCGACATGTTCGGCGGTGGGATGCAGTCCTCCGTCGGTGGTTCCTCGGTGGCCGAGCGCAACCTGGACCGGATCACCGTGGTGATCGGTCTCATCTGGTTCGCGATCATCGTCATCCTCGGGCTGCTGCTGAAGTTCGAGTAGTGGCGCGGGCGGGCCGGGGAACACCGGTCCTCGTGGGTTGGGCGACGAACTCGTCGCCGCCTGTGGAAAGCTGAAAGACCGTCGTTTCCGCGGCTTATCATGGGCGGCGAGGCGTACCGGGGTGTTGTCGGCGGACGCCGGCCGGGTTGGACGCCGTACACCCGTGCGCTTCCATGCAGGTGCCGGTCCCACCGGGGCTCGGCGGCGCAGCACCATCACGCAGGGAGTTACGACCGTGGCAAGTGGCAACGCGATCCGGGGTAGTCGGGTCGGTGCGGGGCCGATGGGGGAAGCAGAGCGCGGAGAGTCAGCACCGCGCCTGCGGGTCTCCTTCTGGTGCTCGAACGGGCATGAGACGCAGCCGAGCTTCGCCAGCGACGCGCAGATCCCGGACACCTGGGACTGCCCCCGCTGCGGGTTCCCGGCTGGCCAGGACCAGGAGAGCCCGCCGGCACCGCCGCGCACCGAGCCGTACAAGACCCATCTGGCCTATGTGCGCGAGCGTCGCAGCGACGCGGACGGCGAGGCGATCCTCGCCGAGGCCCTGGCCAAGCTCCGGGGCGAGATCTGACCCCGGCCGCGACGGCCGCCCGGCACCGCTGACGCGCGTTCGCGGCCGGCCCGGGCCGGCACGTCCCTCCGGGGGCCGGCGCGGCCGTCCGGCCCCGTCAACGGGGCCGGGTTCCTGCGCCGCACGGGCACGCCCGCGCGCTGGTGCCGCCACCGCCGCGTGCTCCGCCGTTCGCAGTCGGCCTGACCACTCCGGCGTTCGCGGCCGCACGGTCACGGGCCACGGCCACGCCGTCCGGTGTCACACACGGGGTTACGGCGACGCCGGAGGGTAGAGCTGCTGGGGGATCGCCGCCGCGGCCGCCCGGTCGAGCAGCCACAGGGTGCGCCGACGCCCCTGGGCGCCGGCCGCCGGAGCCTGTAGCTCCCCCGCGCCGCCCAACGCCAGCGCCACCGCCTCCGCCTTCTCCGCTCCGGCAGCCAGCAGCCAGACCTCGCGGGCCGCCCGGATCGCAGGCAGGGTCATCGAGATCCGGGTTGGCGGGGGCTTGGGAGCGCCGCGGACCGCCACCACGGTGCGTTCGGTCTCCCGTACCCCGGGGTGCTCGGGGAAGAGGGACGCCACATGGGTGTCCGGTCCCACCCCGAGGAGCAGCACGTCGAACGAGGGCACGCCGCCGCGGTCCCCGGGGCCGGCCGCCCGGGCCAGTTCCTCGGCGTAGCTGGCGGCGGCGGCCTCCGGGCCGTTGCCCTGGGTGTCGGACGCCGGCACGGGGTGCACCCGTGCCGGATCGACCGGGACGGAGTCCAGCAGGGCGGCCCTGGCCTGGGTGTGGTTGCGGTCGGGGTGGCCGTCGGGGAGGTACCGCTCGTCCCCCCACCACAGGTTCAGCCGTGGCCAGTCGACGGCGTCCCGGGCGGGGGACCCGGCGATCGCCTCCAGCAGCGCGTTGCCGTTGCGGCCCCCGGTGAGGACCACGTGCACCGCGGCCCCCGTCGCCTGGGCGTCCACGATCCTGGTGATCAGTCGTGCGGCGACCGCCGTCGCCAGCAGCTCGGCGTCCCGGTGCACCACCACCTGGGGAACGCTCACCGGGTGGTCCTGCGCGGCGAGGCGGCCCGTTTGCCGGGCCGGGTCCTGGGCTTGGTCCCGCCCGTGGTGTCGGCCCCGGGCTCGGCCCCCTGGGACCCCTTGGAGCCTGTGGGCCCCTTGGGCCCCGGTTCGGGTCCGGGTTCGGGTTCGGGTCCCGGCTCCGACTCGGTGACCGACGCCGCCGGGGGCGGCTCCGCGGCGGACCCCGGATCGAGGTCGGCCGGCGCCTGGCTCTGCGTGCCGACCGATCCCTGTCCCGGCCGGCCCACGTCCTCGGGCCTCGCCCCTCGGGTCGGACCACCCGGCGCCGCGGGGGGCTTCGGCGGCACCACGTGGTCCTCGGTCGGGTTGTGGATCCGGAGCTGGCCCACCCCGAACCTGATCGCCGCGGCGTAGCTCTCGTCCGGGTCCAGACGGCGCAGCTCCTCCGCGATCAGCTCGCTGGTCTCCCGGCGCTTGAGGGCCACGTTGCGGTCCGGCTGGCCCGGCATGGCGAGCTTCGCCAGCGAGCCGTCCGCCCGGTCCAGGCAGATCAGGCCGTTCTCGGTGTGCAGCCGCACGGCGGTCAGACCGGGGCCCTCGGTGACGGTCCGCTCCACCGGTACCCGCAGCCGTTCGGCCAGCCACAGGGCCAGCAGCTCGGAGCTGGGGTTGTACGCCTCGCCCTCGACCAGGGCGCCGGTGATCGTGGAGTGCTGCTGGTCCAGCGCGGCGGCCAGCACGCTGCGCCAGGCGGTGATCCGGGTCCAGGCCAGGTCGGTGTCGCCCGGGGAGTAGGTCTCGGCCCGCTGGGTGAGCGCCTGGACCGGGTCCTCGCAGGACGCGGCGTCGGTCACCCGGCGCTGGGCCAGCGCGCCCAGCGGGTCCTCCGCGGGCACCTGCGGGGACTCCTCCGGCCACCAGACGACCACCGGGGCGTCCGGCAGCAGCAGCGGCACCACCACGGACTGGGCGTGGTGGGCCAGCTCCCCGTGGAGCCGCAGCAGCACCGTCTCCCCGGTGCCGGTCTCCCCGCCCACCCGGACCTCGGCGTCGAGCCGGGCCTCGGCGCGGGCCCGCGGGGAACGGCCGGGACGGCGGATGACCACCAGGATGCGCGAGGGGTGTTCCTTGGAGGCCTGGCTGGCGGCCTTCAGGGCGTCGTAGTGGTTCCCCTCGTCGGTGACGATCACCAGGGTCAGCACCATGCCGACGGCGGGGGAGCCCACGGCGCGGCGGGCCTCGACCAGGGTGGCGTTGATCTGGCTCGAGGTGGTGTTGGTCAGGTCGGTGTTCATGGCCGGCGCCAGCTCCGTCCGTCGTGGGCGAGCATCCGGTCGGCGGCGGCCGGGCCCCAGGTGCCCGAGACGTAGGGCTCGGGCTTCCCGTTCCCCTCCCAGTACCGCTCGATCGGGTCAAGGATCTTCCAGGACAGCTCGACCTCCTGGTGTCGCGGGAAGAGGTTGGTCTCGCCGAGCAGCACGTCGAGGAGTAGCCGCTCGTACGCCTCGGGGCTGGACTCGGTGAACGACTCGCCGTACGCGAAGTCCATGGAGACGTCCCGCACCTCCATCGCCGTGCCGGGCACCTTCGAGCCGAACCTCACGGTGACCCCCTCGTCCGGCTGCACCCGGACGACCAGGGCGTTCTGCCCGAGTTCGGCCGTGGCGGTGGTGTCGAACGGCAGGTGCGGGGCGCGCTGGAAGATCAGGGCCACCTCGGTGACCCGGCGCCCGAGCCGCTTGCCGGCGCGCAGGTAGAACGGCACCCCGGCCCACCGCCGGTTGTCGATCTCGAGCTTGATCGCGGCATAGGTGTCGGTCGTGGAGTCCGGCGGGATCCCGTCCTCCTCGAGGTACCCCCGGACCTCCTCGCCGCCCTGCCACCCGTGGGTGTACTGGCCGCGGACGGTGGCCACGGACAGGTCCCCGGGCAGCCGGACCGAGGACAACACCTTGATCTTCTCGGTGACCAGGGCGTCGGCGTCGAAGGAGACCGGCTCCTCCATGGCGGTCAGCGCCAGCAGTTGGAGCAGGTGGTTCTGGATGACGTCCCGGGCGGCTCCGATGCCGTCGTAGTAGCCGGCCCGCCCCCCGATGCCGATGTCCTCGGCCATGGTGATCTGCACGTGGTCCACGAACGACCGGTTCCACAGCGGCTCGAACATGCTGTTGGCGAACCGCAGGGCCAGGATGTTCTGGACGGTCTCCTTGCCCAGGTAGTGGTCGATCCGGAAGACCTCGTGCGGGGGGAACACCTCGTAGACGATCCGGTTGAGCTCCCGGGCGCTGGCCAGGTCGTGGCCGAACGGCTTCTCGATGACCGCGCGCCGCCACGAGCCGGTGGGGCCCTCGGAGAGCCGGTGGGCCTTGAGCTGCTGCACCACCTTGGGGAAGAACCGCGGCGGCACCGAGAGGTAGAACGCGAAGTTCCCGCCGGTGCCACGGGCCTTGTCCAGCTCGTCCACGGTCTCGCGGAGCTGGTCGAAGGCGTCGTCGTCGTCGAAGTCGCCCTGGACGAACCGGAAACCCTCGGCGAGCTGCGCCCACACCTCCTCACGGAAGGGGGTGCGGGCGTAGCTCTTCACCGCGTCGTGGACGACCTGGGTGAAGTCCTCGTCCTCCCAGTCCCGTCGGGCGAAGCCGACCAGTGAGAAGCCCGGCGGCAGCAGCCCCCGGTTGGCCAGGTCGTAGACCGCGGGCATCAACTTCTTGCGCGACAGGTCGCCGGTGACGCCGAAGATCACCAGACCCGACGGCCCCGCGATGCGCGGAAGCCGTCGGTCCTGCGGGGTGCGCAGGGGATTGGTGTGCACCGTTCACGCTCCCGCGGCGGGGGGCGACGACGGCGCGTGCGCCGGCTCGGTCAGGGCCGCCATCGTTCAGTCCTCCTTGGGCAGGTGGTCCCGCAGTGCCTGGCCGACGGAGGCGAGCAGCTCGTTCCACGAGCCCTCGAACTTCTCCACGCCCTCCTCCTCGAGCAACCGCACCACGTCGTCATAGGAGACGCCCAGGCTCGCGAGCGCCTCGAGGTCGGCCCTGGCCTGCTCGTAAGTGCCGCGCACGGTGTCCCCGGTGACCTCGCCGTGGTCGGCGGTCGCCTCCAGGGTGGCCTCCGGCATGGTGTTGACGGTGCCGGCCACCACCAGCTCGTCCACGTAGAGGGTGTCCTTGTAGGCGGGGTCCTTGACCCCCGTGGACGCCCACAGCGGGCGCTGCCGGTTGGCGCCGGCCCGCTCCAGCGCCGCCCAGCGCTCGGACGGGGGAACAGTGCCGTCGAGGGAGCCGAAGACCTCCTCGTACGCCTGGTAGGCGAGCCTGGCGTTGGCCACGGCTGCCCGGCCGCGCAGCGCCCTGGCCTCGTCGGTGCCCAGCGCGTCCAGCCGCTTGTCGATCTCGGTGTCCACCCGGGAGACGAAGAACGAGGCCACGGACTCGATGGCGGACAGGTCGAGCCCCGCGGACCTCGCCTTCTCCAGACCTTCCAGATAGGCGTCCATCACCTCGCGGTAGCGGTCCAGGGAGAAGATCAGCGTGACGTTGACGCTGATGCCCCGGGCGATGACCTCGCTGATCGCCGGCAGCCCGCCCAGGGTGGCCGGGATCTTGATGAACAGGTTCGGCCGGTCCACCAGCCACCACAGTTGCTTGGCCTCGGCGATGGTGGCGTCGGTGCGGTGGGCGAGCCGGGGGTCCACCTCGATGGAGACCCGGCCGTCGTGCCCCTCGGTGGCGTCGTACAACGGGCGCAGCACGTCGGCCGCGTCCCGCACGTCGGAGGTGGTGATCATGCGCACCGCCTCGTCCACGGTCACCCCGCGCACCGCGAGGTCACGCAACTGCGTGTGGTAGCCGTCGCCGCCCCCGATCGCCTTCTGGAAGATCGTGGGGTTGGTCGTCACCCCCACGACCTGCCGGCTGTCGACGAGTTCAGCGAGGTTGCCCGAGGTGATCCGGCGGCGGCTCAGGTCGTCCAGCCAGATCGCCACGCCCTCGTCGCTGAGGCGCTTCAGTGCGTCCGTCATCAGGTTGTCTCTCCTTGCGGTGGGAAGTGCAGCGCCGGTCAACGACCCTCAGCCGACGGTGGTGAGCGACTCGTGGGCCGCCTTGACCACGGCGTCCGTGGTGATCCCGAACTGCTCGTACAGCACCTTGTAGTCGGCGGACGCCCCGAAGTGCTCCAGGCTCACCGAGCAACCCGCCTCTCCGACGAACTCGCGCCAACCCAGGCTGATTCCCGCCTCCACGGACACCCGGGCCCGCACGTTCGGGGGCAGCACCGTCTCCTGGTACGCCAGGTCCTGCTCGCGGAACCACTCGACCGACGGCATGGACACCACCCGGGTGGGCACGCCCTCGGCCTCGAGCCGCTCCCGCGCCTCCATGGCGAGCTGCACCTCGGAGCCGGTCCCGATGAGGATCAGGCGGGGCGCGCCGGAGGACGCCTCGGCGAGGACGTAGCCACCCCGGGCGGTGCCGTCGGCCGAGCCGTACCGCTCGCGGTCCCAGGTCGGCACGTTCTGCCGGGTCAGCGCCAGGGCGACGGGGCCCGAGGCGGAGGTGTGCTGGCGCTCCAGCACGGTCCGCCAGGCCACCGCGGTCTCGTTGGCGTCGGCCGGGCGGACCACGCTGAGGCCGGGAATGGCCCGCAGGGTGGCCAGGTGCTCGACCGGCTGGTGGGTGGGGCCGTCCTCGCCGAGACCGATGGAGTCGTGGGTCCACACGTACGTCACCGGCAGCCGCATCAGCGCCGCCAGCCGGACCGCCGGGCGCATGTAGTCGGAGAAGACCAGGAAGGTGCCGCCGTACACCCGGGTCCTGCCGTGCAGCGCGATGCCGTTCATGGTGGAGCCCATGGCGTGCTCGCGGATGCCGAAGTGGATGGTGCGCCCGTAGGGGTTGGCGCCGGGCAGCGGGTTGTCCGCGGGCAGGAACGACGAGGCGGAGTCGATCGTGGTGTTGTTCGACCCGGCCAGGTCGGCGGAGCCGCCCCACAGTTCGGGGACCACCGCGCCCAGGGCCTTCAGCGTCTCCCCGGACGCCTTGCGGGTCGCCACGGTCTTGCCGGCCGGGAACTCCGGCAGCACCTTGTCCCAGCCGTCGGGCAGGCGACCGGCGCTGATCCGGTCGAACTCCGCGGCACGCTCCGGGTTGGCGGCGCGCCACCGGGCGAAGGCCCCCTCCCACGCGGCGTGAGCCCTGCGCCCGCGGTCCAGCACACCACGGGCGTGCGCCAGCACCTCCTCGGTGACCTCGAAGTGCTGGGCGGGGTCGAAACCGAGGACCCGCTTGGTCGCCGCGACCTCCTCCTCGCCCAGCGCCGCTCCGTGCGCCGCCTCGGTGTTCTGCGCGTTCGGCGCCGGCCAGGCGATGATGGTGCGTGCGATCACCAGCGACGGCCGGTCGGTCTCGGCCTTGGCGGCCAGCAGTGCCCGGTGCAGCGCGGCGACGTCCAGGTCGCCGTCCGCGCTCTGGTCCACCCGCTGGACGTGCCAGCCGTACGCCTCGTAGCGCTTGCCCACGTCCTCGCTGAACGCGGTGGCGGTGTCGCCCTCGATGGAGATGTGGTTGTCGTCGTACAGCGCGACCAGGTTGCCCAGCTTCAGGTGCCCGGCCAGCGAACTCGCCTCCGCGGACACGCCCTCCTCCAGGTCGCCGTCCGAGACGATGGCCCAGATGGTGTGGTCGAACGGGGACTCGCCAGCGGCGGCCTCCGGGTCGAACAGACCACGTTCGTAGCGTGACGCCATGGCCATGCCGACGGCGTTGGCGATGCCCTGGCCGAGCGGTCCCGTGGTGGTCTCCACGCCGACGGTGTGACCGTGCTCCGGGTGGCCCGGAGTGCGGCTGCCCCAGGTGCGGAACGCCTTCAGGTCATCCAGCTCCATGCCGTACCCGGACAGGTAGAGCTGGATGTAGAGGGTCAGGCTGGTGTGCCCGGGGGACAGCACGAACCGGTCGCGGGCGATCCACTCCGGGGCGGTGGGGTCGTGCCGCATCAGGCGCTGGAACAGCAGGTAGGCGACGGGTGCCAGGCTCATCGCGGTGCCGGGATGACCGTTGCCCACCTTCTGCACGGAATCCATGGCCAGGACCCGCGCGGTGTCCACCGCACGCTGGTCCAGTTCGGTCCACTCGAAGGCTGTGGGGGTCGACGTGGTGCTCACCCTGAGTCAGGGCTCCTCTCGCTGTCAACGCCACTGAGGGCGGGTGCAAACCGGGCGATGACGAGCCTACCCGCAGCCCCCCGTCCGTTCTTTCGATGTCCATCGCGGTCCCGGTCGGTGTGGGGGACTCTGCCCGGTCCGCACCGTTCCGGCCCTCCTGTGCCACCTCCGTGTCGGCGCGCCGGCCACTCGAACGCCTTCCGGATAACACGGGCGACCCCCAGCGCGGACGGTCCCCGCCGTGCGTCTAGAGTGGCGTGGTACGCGCAAGGACCTCCCCGGACGTGCACCTGGTGTCCCTGGGGCCCTGCATGTCTTTTCTCTTCAGGGGTGTTCGTGACGGCGGTCGAGTCCCGGCCCGCGGGGGCCATCGGAACCAGCCCGACGCACCGGCCGGTGGGTGCCCGGGTCAGGGCCTTCGTCGCGCTGACCAAGCCACGCATCATCGAACTGCTGCTCATGTGCACGGTTCCGGTGATGTTCCTGGCCGAGGAGGGCGTACCGGACCTGCTGCTGGTGCTCATCACGGTGGTCGGCGGGTACCTCTCCGCGGGCGGCGCCAACGCGCTCAACATGTACATCGACCGGGACATCGACCGGCTGATGCAGCGCACCGAGCGGCGCCCCCTCGTCACCGGCATGGTCACTCCCCGTGAGGGACTGGTCTTCGGCATCACGTTGGCCGTGGTCTCCACGGTGTGGTTCGCGGTCCTGGTGAACCTGCTCTCCGCCGCCCTGTCCCTGGCGGCCATCCTCTTCTACGTCTTCGTCTACACCCTCGGGCTGAAACGTCGCACCGCGCAGAACATCGTGTGGGGCGGCATCGCGGGCTGCATGCCGGTGCTGATCGGTTGGTCGGCGGTGACCAACTCGCTGTCCTGGTCGGCCGTGGTGCTGTTCCTGGTGGTCTTCTTCTGGACGCCGCCGCACTACTGGCCGCTGTCGATGAAGGTCCGCGAGGACTACGTGAAGGCCGGCGTGCCGATGCTGCCGGTGCTGGCCTCGAACACCGTGGTGGCCCGCCAGATCGTCCTGTACAGCTGGGTGATGGTGGGGCTCTCCCTGGTCCTGTGGCCGCTCGCCGACATGTCCTGGGTCTACCTGGGGACGGCGGTGGCGCTCGGCGCCCTGTGGCTGAAGGAGGCACACGCCCTCCAGCGCCGCGCCAAGGCGAACGTGGTCGGGGCCAAGCTCCAGGAGATGCGGCTGTTCCACTGGTCGATCACCTACCTCACGCTCCTCTTCGTGGCCGTGGCCATCGACCCGTTCCTGCGCTAGGGCCTGTCTGATAGATCCCGCCTGGGTCGTGACGCTTGGCACGCACGCGCGCTGCGTTGTCGGGATCGTCCATGTACGCCCAGTACGAGGACGACCCTCCGCCTTGCGATCGCACGCACCGGACGCCGCGACCCCCGCCCTCCGGGCGGACGGCGCTACTTATCAGACAGGCCCTAGCGGTCGGCCCGCGGGCCCCCTCCCGTTCCCCCTGTTCCGCTGACCCCCGGCCGCTGGCCAGGGTCCATTACCGACAAGTAGCATCAGGGCATGGCCACACCGCAGACCCAGGACGCCCCCAGGGAACCCGCCGTGGAGCGGGCGGAGCGCCGCGCCGCCCGCCGGGCAGCCAGGCTCGCCCGGCAGATCCGTTCCTTCGCCGGCGCGCACGGCGGTGCCGTGGACGGCTCGCTGGAGTACCTGGGCCAGCGCGGCACCCGCATCGTGCTGGTGGGCGCTGACGGCGCCTGGGGCGACCTGGTCGCCCGGGACCAGCCCACCGCCCGCAGGGCCGTGGAACTGGCCGGCGTCACCGTCCACGACCAGTTCTCCGGGGAGCCGGCCGCCCGACTGCGCACCGGCCCCTACGAGTGGCGCCGGATGGCCGGCATCCAGGGGCCCCGGCGCGGCACGCCCTAGGCCTAGGGTCCGTCCCCAGAGCCCAGACCCACGCTGTCGGTCCCGTCGGCCCGGTCGCCGGCGGGACCGGCAGCGTGTCCAGCACCGCGGGCCCGGAGCCCGCCAGGTGCGCCGACCGCGTGGCGGCGACCGCGCGAGGAGCGGGACGGTGCGACGACCGTACGGCTCCGACCGCTGCCCGTACGAGAGCCACCCCGACCGGCGGCCCCACCGCGACTGCGGTGCGTACCGCGCCGGCCCCGAGGCGCGCCCTCCCGGCCCGGGCGCCCCGGGTCCCCGTCGTCTGCGCCCCGTCGTCTGGGTCCCGGCCGGGGCCTGGGAACTATAGTTTGGCTCCGATGCGGGGGCGTCCGTCCCGGTACCGCCGGTTTGCTACCCGGGACGGGTTCGACAATGGCATGTTGAACGATAAAATCGAAATCCAGGGAGATCCACGATCGAACGGTGTCTGCGCCACCGCGGGACGGCCGCCACCTCGAGGGGGAACCAGCTTGGCACGGGAATCGGGACGCGCGCGGTCCGCCGCGGGCGGCTCCGCGACGATCCTGCAGGTCGCGGAGGCAGCCGGCGTCTCCCGGCAGACGGTGTCCAACGTCATCAACGCCCCGCACCGGGTGCGCCAGGAGACCCGTGAGCGGGTGGAACGGGTCATCGGCGAGCTCGGGTACCACCCGAACCGCGTGGCCCGCTGGCTCCGCGTCAGCTCCCCGGGGATGATCGGGTACCGGATACGCCCCGTCGCCGAGGAGTCCGTGGCCTCCATCCACGACCGTTTCCTGCACACGCTCGCCGAGTTCGGCGAGGCCAGCGACCACCACGTCCTGGTGTTCACCGCCTCCGACACCGAGGAGGAGGCCGACCGGTGCACCGCCCTGTGCCGCACCGGCACCGTCAGCGGCGTGGTGCTCTACGACCTCACCCCGTACGACACGCGCCCCGACAGGCTCACCGCCGCGGGGGTCCCGTTCGTCGCGTTCGGCCGCACCGCCGCCGGTGCCGACCGCTACAGCTGGGTCGACGTGGACAACTCCGCCGGCACCGCCATCGCCGTGGACCACCTCGTCGCCGCGGGACACCGCAGGATCGGCTTCATAGGGTGGCCCGAGGGGAGCAGCGTCGGTGACGCCCGGGCGCGCGGCTGGCTCGAGGCGATGGACCGGCACGGGCTGCTCGCGGGCAGCCACCGGCTCGACGTCCGGGGGCCGGACACGATGTCCAGCGGCACCCGGCTGATGTCCGAGCTCCTGGACCGCCCTTCGCCCCCCACGGGTGTGGTCGCGGCCACCGACACCCTCGGGGTCGGCGCGCTGCACGCGGTCCGCGACCGCGGGCTGCTGCTCGGCCGGGACATCGCCGTGGTGGGCTTCGACGACACCCCCGCGGCCAGCGCGCTCGGCCTGACCAGTCTCCGTCAGCCGATCGAGGAGGTCGGCCAGTTGATCATCACGGAGCTGGTGCGCCTGACCGGGCGGGACACGGAGGACGCCGCCGCGGCCCCCATGAACCGGCTGTTGGAGCCGGACCTGGTGGCCAGGGCCAGCACGGTCCCCGGTCGCTGAGCGGTCGCGCCCGCCCGGTGTGCTCCACCCCGCCGGGCGGCACAGCGGTCCGCGAGGTGTGGTGACGTGCGGAAGGGGGGTGGCGCCGGCCGGCGCCACCCCCCTTCCGGTGTCGTTACCCGTTCCCCCGCGGGGTGCGGGTCGGCACGGTGATCTCGCCACCGGTGGGCACCTGGTGGACGGTGCCGGCGGCCTCGACCGGCAGCGGCTCGCCCTCGAGCAGCCGGACCGTGGTGCCACCAGGACGGATGTCCACGTCCACGACGCGCCCCTGCCAGCGCAGTCCGCGCAGGGTGAGGCCGGTGAGCTGGGCCGGCAGGATCGGGGCGAGGAGCAGCCGATCGGACCGCCAGCGCAGTCCCGAGTAGCCGTAGAGGAACTCCTGCAGGAACCCCCCGTGACCGGTGAGGAAGGTGAACGCGCCGCCCTGACGGGCCTCGGCGAACTGCTCGAAGGGCTCCCGGGCGAACGGTTCCACGCTGCGCCGGGTGTGCTCGAAGGCCGCCTCGGTGTCCCCGAGCTGGGCGTGGATGATCGAGTGCACGGAGTCGGTCATCGAGGGACCCTCCAGGTGGGTGCGCTCGATGTAGTAGGCCAGGTCGGCCCGGACCACCTCCTCGGGCAGCGGCTCCTCCCAGGGGTAGGTGAGCAGCACCACGTCGGCCTGCTTGATGGTGTCCCCGCCGTAGCCGGCGAACTCCGGGTGCACCCCGCTCTCCTCGTCGAAGAGCACGACCAGGCCGTCGGCCACCCGGGCCCACCTCGGGTCCGCCGACTCGCCGAGCACCTCCGCCGCCTTGGTGGCGAACCGCAGGCAGGCCCGGGCGGAGACGTTGGTGTAGACGGAGTCGTCGCTCGGGGCGGCGTACTCGTCCGGCGGGATCACGTCGTTGATGTGGAAGCGGCCGTCCTCGTCGGCGGTGGCCCGGCTCGTCCAGAACTCGGCGACCCCGCGCAGCACCGGCCAGCCCTTCTCGGCCAGCCACCGGCGGTCCCCGGTGGCGAGCCAGTACTGCCAGAAGGCCAGGGCCACGTCCGAGTTGATGTGCTGCTCGTGTTCGCCGAACGGGGTCGAGGTGGGTGTGTCCTCGGAGCCGTCGAGGCCGCTCTCCCAGGGGAAGCGCACGCCGTCGTGCCCTCCCCGCGCGGCGTAGTCGCGGGCGGCCCCGAGCCGGTCCACCCGGTAGTCCAGCACGCTCTCGGCGATCTCCGGGTGCTGGGCGAGCAGGCTGGGCCAGACCCACGTCTCGGTGTCCCAGAACACGTGCCCGTTGTAGCCGTCGCTGGACAGGCCGGCGGGGGGCGGGGACCACGGTGAGCCGTCGCGGACGCTGGTGAGCAGGTAGAACTTGGCGGCGCGCACCTGGCGGCGGAGCCGGTCGTCGCCGTGCACCTCGATGTCGCCCCGCCACTCGTGCGACCAGGCCCGGCGGTTGTCCTCGACGAGCTGCCCGTGGCCGGCGCGGGCCGCCTCGGCGGCGGCGGTGCGGGCCAGGGTGAGCGGTTCGGCGGCGTCGTGGCTGGTGGCGAGGCCCACGTACTTGGTGACGGTGTACGTGCGGCCCGACCGCACCGGGACGCCGATCCGCCGTGCGGCGTCCCCGGCGCCGGTCGTGGGGGCCGCGTCCGCGGGGGCCCGGAGCACCGACGCCAGCGCCGCGGTGATCCCGCTGCCCTCGGCGTCCGTGGTCAGCCACAACACGTCGCCGTCGGTGCCGTACCGGGTGCCGGTCGTGCGGTTGGCGGCCCGCAGGTCGAGGGCGTCGGTGATCTCGAGCGCCCCGTCCCAGTGCGGGGTGACCGTGACGGTCACCGCGCCGACGTGCTGCCGTGACCGGTCGGTGAGCACCTCGTACCGCACGTCGGTGACCCGTCCCGCCGGCGAGGTCCACCGGGCCGAGGTGCTGATGACCCCGGTGCGCAGGTCCAGCGACTGCCGGTAGTCGTCGATGCCCCGCGCGGTGCCGCTGCCCGGTGTGGCCACGGCGGCCCAGTCGCCGAGCACCAGGTACTCGGCGGAGGGGTCGGGCTCGGCGCCGAAGGCACCGTTGAACGTCCCGCTGCCGTCGCCGACGTCCAGGGTCGTCCACGCGGGCAGCGTGGCCTTGCGCGACCACTCCCCGGGGTGGGTGGTGTAGAGGCCGACGACGTGGAACTGGGTGCGGATCGGACTCTCGGCGAAGCCGTTCCCCGCGGCCGGCACCCGGGCGCCCAGGTAGCCGTTGCCGGTGAACGTCGGCAGGTAGCGGCGCAGCGGGTCGTGGGTCGCGAGCACCCACTCGTCAGTGATCGCCTCGTTGGGGTGGGTGGTCACTTACTTCAGTCCTCCTGCGGTGAGCCCGTCCACGATCCGGCGCTGGAAGACCAGCACCGCGATGACCAGCGGCAGGGTCACCACGACACCTGCTGCCATCTGGGTTCCGAACGGCTGGTCGAACTTGTACTGGCCGGTGAACAGGGCGACGATGACGTTGGAGGTCATCTTCTGCCGCTCGTTCACCACGCTGACGGCGATGAGGAACTCGTTCCAGGACATGATGAAGACGAGGATCGCCGTGGTGAACACGCCCGGTGCGGCCAGCGGAAGGATGACCTTCCTGAACGCCTGGGCGGGGGTGCACCCGTCCACCTGTGCGGCGCTCTCCAGCTCCGCCGGCATCTGCCGGAAGAAGGCGGAGAGGTTCCACACGGCCAACGGCAGGGCGAAGCTCATGCTGGGCACGATCATCGCCTGGTAGGTGTTGATCCAGCCGGCGTCGGTGAACAGCTCGAGCAGCGGCACCACCATGGTGATCGGCGGGAACATCGAGCAGGCGATCACCAGGGTGAGGACCAGGCTCTTGCCGCGGAAGTCCAACCGGGCGACGGCGTAGCCGGCCGAGATCGCGACCACCAGGGTGATCACGGTGGTCGTCCCGGCCACCAGGAGGCTGTTGAACAGGGCGCGCCCGAATCCGTTGCGCTCGTCGAAGGCGGCGGCGTAGTTGTCGAACGACACCGGGCTGGGGACGAGGGCGTTGGAGAACTGGTCGGCGGGCCTGCGCAGGCTGGACACCACCATCCAGTAGAACGGCGCGAGGCAGTACGCCACGATGGCGGCGATGCCGATGCGGCGGACCCAGCTCCGGCCGTGTCCGGTGCGGGCTGTGGTACTCATCGCTGACTCCTGGTGCCCCGGCCGATCAGGTCGGCGCCGAACAGCTTGACGAAGGCGAACGCCACCACCGCGACGTAGGCGAACAGCACGGTGGCGTACGCGGCGGCCGTGCCGAACCGGAGATTGCTCATCTCCTGGAAGGCGATCATGGAGAGGGTCTCCACCGAGTGCTTGCGTGGGCCGACCAGCAGGTACGGCAGGTCGAACATGCGCAGCACGTCGAGGATGCGGAAGAGGACGGCGACCACGAGGGCGGGCCGGACCAGCGGGAGCGTGATCCGCCAGAACGTCCGCCAGGACGAGGCGCCGTCCACCCGCGCCGCCTCGTAGAGCTCCCCGGGGATCACCTGGAGTCCGGCGAGGACCAACAGCCCGATGAACGGCGCGGTCTTCCAGGTGTCGGCGATCACCACCGACGCCCAGGCGTGGAACCCGTCGGTGCTCCACAGGATCTTGGAGTTCAACAGGTCGTTGGCGACGCCCTCGCTGTTGAAGATCCACTTCCAGAGCAGGCCGGAGATGGCGGTGGGGATGGCCCAGGGGACCAGCACGGCGGCGCGGACCAGTGCCCGGCCGCGCAGGGCGCGGTGCATCACCAGCGCCATCGCCACGCCGATCAGCACCTCGAGGGTGACCGAGGCCAGCGCGAACGAGGTGGTGTTCCACCAGGGCCGCAGGAAGTTCTCCCCGGTGAAGACGGTGGAGTAGTTGTCCAGGCCGAACGAGGTCCTGGTCACCTTGAACCCGGTCTCCGGGTCGATGGACTCGGAGGAGACCTGGAAGGACAGCCGCAGCGCGGCCACCACCGGGTACCCGATGACCAGACCGAGCACCAGGAAGGTGGGGGAGAGCAGGGCGGCGGCGAGCCGGCCGGTCCCGGCCCGCCGCGTGGAGCGGGCGGGCCGGGACGCGGGGGTGCGGGGTGACCGCCGCGTCGGTGTGATGACAGACACGTGAGGCTTCCTCGGCCGTCTACTTCTCGTCGATCGCGGCGGAGAGGTTCTTCTGCATCTCGGCCAGCGCGTCGTCCACGGACTTCTTCCCGTTCATCGCGGCCGAGGCGCTCTCCTGGATGGCGGCGGTGGCGTCCCCGTACCGCACCACCGGGGGCCGGGACAGCGCGGTGTCCAGCGACTGCTTCAGGGTGGCCAGGTAGGGGAACTTCTTCTGCAGCGCAGGGTCGTCGTAGAGCGCGGCGTACGGCGGGGCGGAGGAGGTGACCTCGAGGTTGGTGCGGGCGTTCTCCTCGCTGGCGAAGTACTTCATGAAGTCCAGCGCGGTGGCCTTGTTCTTGGCGTACTTGCTGACGGCCAGGTTGAGGCCGCCGAGCGAGGAGCGGCCGGGGCCGTCGAGGCCCGGCAGCGTGGCGATGCCGAACTTCCCGGCGACCTTGCTCGAGCCGTCCGTGGCGTTGGCGAGCGTCCACTGGTAGGGCCACTGGCGGTGGAAGAGCAGCTTGCCGGCCTGGAAGGCGCGGCGGCCGTCCTCCTCCTGGTAGGTGATGGAGGACTTGGGGAAGGTGCCGTCCTTGAAGCCGTCCACCAGGAACTGCAGGCCCTTCTTGGCCTCGGGGGTGTCCACCGTGGCCTTGCCCTGCTCGTCCACGATGGTGCCGCCGGCGGAGGTCACGGCCTCGGAGAAGTTGACCGTCAGCCCCTCGTACTTGTCGAACTGCCCGGCGTAACAGTCCACTCCCTTGCCCTCGGGGAGCTTGGCGACCTTGGCGCAGGTGTCCTTCATCTCCTGCCAGGTCTTGGGCGGCTCGGCGCCGACCTTGTCCAGCAGGTCCTTGCGGTAGAAGAGCAGTCCCGCGTTGGTGTTGAACGGGACGGCGTACTGCTTGCCGAAGTACTTGCCGGTCTCCACGACCGACGGGAGCATCTTGTCCAGGGCGAAGTCGCCGGCGGGGATCTCGTCGATCCACTGGTTGGCGGCGAACTCCGACACCAGCACCGGGTCGAGGTTGAGCACGGTGTAGGCGTCCGACTTGGTCTGCGCGTTCTGCACGAACTGCTGACGCTGCTGGTCGGCGCTCTCCGGGAGCTCGATGAGCGTGACCTTCTCCTTCGGGTGGTCCTTGTTCCACCTGTCGAGCTGGTCCTGGATGGTGCCGGTGGTGTCCTTGCCGGTGGCCAGGGTTATCGGGCCGCGGTCGGCGGACTTCTCGGGGCCGCCCGCCGGCTCCTCGGACGACGAGTCCGAGCTGCACCCGGCGAGTACCGCGGCGAACAGCGCAGCCGACACCGACACCGCCATGGTCCCCCTGACCCGGCGCGTACCCCTGGCCGCCGGGCGGGTCCCCCCTGCGCGGCTCAACTGCGACGAACTCACGTGCTCCTCCTTGCTGTTCGAGCCCACACACGCGCAATCGCGGAGCATCTCTGGCTCGCGATCCGATGACATGGTGATTTGATCGTTCAACATGCTGCCTCGAGGGGTGTTTCGTCAACCCCTGGAGAATGATCGTTTCCTTTGGGTCCGGCCGAGGCCGCCCATTCCCCCTGTGACCTGCGTCGCAGATGCCCTGAGCCGGGCCGGAGCGGCCCCCGGACAACCGGGAGCGAAGCGTAGGTACTTGACACAGATGTAACGCGCTGGTTTCCTCCCCCCCAGCCCATTGGATCGTTCATATCTTCCGGTTGCGCTGCATGTCGCAGCCCTCACCCTCCGCGGCGATCCGAAGGGGACGAAAGGGATAATCACGTGGCAAGACAACGATTCAGGCGCTCGCCCCTGCTCTGCGGGCTGCTCGCGCTCACCGCCCCGGCCCTGACGCTCGGCGCACAGGGTCTGCAGGCGTCACCGGCCGGCGCGAACACCGCCTCGACCAGCGACGTCAGCGCTGCGGCCGCTTTCAACCCCAAGCAGGTGGACAGCGCGGTCCTGGGGTGGGAAGGCGACCGCGACGCCGTCCTGGCCCACCGCGACGGTAGCTTCGACATCCGCGCCGGCAAGAGGATCCGGGTCGGCTTCGGCATCTACAACGAGCCCGAGCAACTGCAGTGGACCAACGTGGGCGGCTACCTGCCCGCGCTGCGGACCACCTTCGAACGGGACAACTCCACCGTCAGCATCACCAACTTCGCCGACAGGGTCCGCAGCGGCGGCGAGGACTACGTCGCGGTCTACTCGCGGGTCAGCGTGTACAACCACGACACGGTGCCGCACACCCTCGACCCCCAGCCGTCCCCCGAGCTGCTGCCGCTGACCTCGGCGAGCACCACGGTGGCGCCCGGCGAGACCGTCCACCACGACTACGTCATCGCCACCGACAAGTTCCTCAGCAACCGCGGTGTCTGCGCGTTCGGCGCCGGCTGCGAGGCCGAGGACATGAACCTGTCCGGCGGGGCCCTGCAGAACAGCAACAAGGTCGGCTTCACCGGCTACGGCCTGGTCGAGGGCCTGACCAAGAGCGGCGCCGCCGTCTCGCTGACGGTGAAGGACGTGCCCGCCGCCGGCCGGTACGCGGTGTCCCTGCGCTACGCCAATGCCAAGGGCGGGGACGGCCAGCACACCACCCGCACCGCCTCCGTCACCACCGGGGGGCGGAGCACCCAGATCACCCTGCCGCCCACCGCCAACTGGAACACCTGGACCACCGCCTCCACCGAGGTGGAGCTCTCCGCCGGGGACAACGCGCTGACGGTGGGGTGTGCCGACGGCGACTCGTGCAACATCAACCTCGACAACCTGGCCATGGTGCCCGTCGGCGCCGCCCACCCGACCCCCGTGGCGATCTGGCTCCCCGACGAGGACCTCGTCGAGCTCGGCGGCTACAGCAAGCACTTCGCGCACATGAAGTCCTACTGGAACGCCAGGCTCTCCGGCCTCGCCCAGGTGGACCTCCCCGACGAGCGCCTGGTCAACGCCTACAAGTCCGGCTACATCACCACCCAGATCGTCAAGGACGGCGACAACCTCAACGTCGGCGAGAACGGCTACGACCGGCTCTACGACCACGACCTGATCGGCATCCTGGTCAGCCTGCTCAACCAGGGCGACCTGACCCACGCCAAGGACTACCTGCTCACCCTCACCTCGGGCCAGTTCCCCGACGCCATCTACAAGCACAGCTGGCCGTGGGCGCTGTACCTGATGAAGACCGGGGACACCGAGTTCGTCGCCGAGCACTTCGCCACCATCCGGAAGAACGCGCGGGCCATCGAGACCTCCAGGACCGGCGTCAACGGCATCATGCAGCAGTCCTACGGCATCGACGCCACCGGCTACTGGACCGTGGACAACGAGTCCGCCCTGCTGGGCCTGCTCTCCTACCGCTCCCTCGCCGAGGAGCTCGGTGAGGACGCCGAGGCCGCCTGGGCCGCCGACCAGTACGACTCGCTGCTGGAGTCGGTCAACACCACCCTGAGCTCCACCATCGCCGCCAGCGGCACCGACACGATCCCCTGCGCGATGGACAAGCCGAACAGCGCGAACCGCTGCTCCAACGTGAACGACGCCAACTGGGCCTCGTCGTTCCTGTTCGGCCGCTGGACCTGGGACGGCTACCTCTTCGACGGCGAGCAGCACGGACCGCTGATCGACCTGCTCGACTCCACCTACGAGAAGGGCTTCGCCGACCTCCAGGGGCTGCCCGCGCACACCTTCGGCGGCTACCCCGGCGTCAGCACCTCGTACAACGCCGGCTACGGCTCGGCGGCGCTGCGCGGCTCGAAGTACCGGTCCGAGGGCATCTACGGCTACCAGTACATGATCACCAACGCCCAGAGCGGACCGTTCTCCTGGTGGGAGGGCATCCGCACGGTAGGCACCACCAACTGGGGCCCCGGCAACCACGCGACCGCCGGCACCGGCTCCAGCCCGCACATCTGGGGCCAGGCCAACGCCACCAAGGTGCTGCTCGACTCCCTGCTCGCCGAGCGGTCCACCGGCCAGGTGGTCGTCGGCCGCGGCGTGCCCACCGAGTGGCTGCGCGCCGGTGAGACGGTGCGCGTGTCCAACTACCCGATCGCCGACGGCGGACGGATGGGCGCCACCATCACCACCCGGGGCACCAAGGTCACCCTGCGGCTGACCGGGGACGCCCCGAAGGGAGGGGCGCTGTTCAGCCTGCCGTTCTTCCAGGACAACATCGCCTCGGCCAGCGCCGGGACGGTGGACCGGGCCGCCGGCACGGTCACCCTGCCCGCGGGCACCAAGCAGGTCACCGTGACGCTGACCGGGGCCCCCGAGTTCCGTGAGCTCGGTCAGCTCGACCTCGACGCGTACTGCCTGTCCACCGGGAACACCGGCGGTGCCGCCGGCATCCAGTCGTGCGTGGACAGCCACGGCGAGGCGGCCCTGGCCGACCTGGACGAGGCGTGCGCCTACGCCTACCCGTACGACGCGTCGGTCTTCGCCCGCAAGGAGCACGCCGACGAACAGGACAGCGTCACCTGCCAGGTGAGCTGACCCAGGCGGGGCCGCCACGCGGCGACCCCGGCACGGCCCCCGGACATCCCTCCGCCTCCGGGGGCCGTCGCCGTTCCCGCCGCCCGTGACTCAGGCCGTTCCGTCCCCTTCGGGGTGGGTGTCCCGCAGGGTCCGCCAGACCCGCCCGGCGATCCGGTGCGGGTCGCCCGTCGGCTCCACCGGGTACCCGCCGCGCCGCCTGGTCCAGGCGTCCTCCAGGGCGAACCAGTCGATCGGCTCGGGCTCCGCGCCCTCGTCCACGGTCTCCTCCAGGGCCGCGAAGTACCGGCGCCACCGCGGCAGGTAGAAGTCCCCGACCAGCCCCGACCACTCACGGTTGGCGTAGTCCCGCAGCCCGCCCGGGTCGGCGGCCCGGCGCGGACCCCAGACCGTGATGATGGACCGGGCGTCGAACTCCAGCCGCGCCGCCTCCTGGTCGTCGGCGGCCCACCGGGTGGCGTCCCGGAGCCACCGCCCGAGCAGGAACCGGGGGTCGCTGGCGAGCAGCTCCTCCAGGAGCTCCATGGCGGTCAACCACTGGCCGGTCAGTTCGGTGAACGTCTCCCGGTCCTGTCCCCGGTGGGCGTCCCTGATCCGGGGCAGCAGCAGTCGGCTGCGGTTGGCCAGGGCCTGCCGGGCCACGTCCACCAGGTCGAACCGGTAGGCGTCGGTGGCCCGCTGCGGCGCGGCGACCCGCAACAGCTCGCCCAGCGCCGGTTCGAACGCGTCCGCGTCGTACCGCATCTCCTTCGGCGACCACGACGCCGCCGAGGTGGCCGTCAGACTCGGCCGGGCGGTGAACAGGCTGTCCTGCGCCTCACTCCACCTGCCCTCGGCGAGGGAGTAGGCGGTGCGCCGCAGGATCTCCCAGGCTGCCCGGGCGGCCCGGTCCCCGCCGCCGTACCTGCGGTCGGCCCACTCGGCGAACCACGCCCGGTGGTCCACCGGTCCCTGCCGCCAGGCCAGCTCGGTGAACAGGTCGTTGGCCGCCGGGTTGGTGCCCATGCCCTCCGGCATCAGCGCGATCCCGGTCAGCCTGCTGCCGGGCCTCGTCCGCCAGGCGTCGAACCTGCGCGCCCACACCGCGGTGTTGGCGCCGACGGTGGTGTGGCCGCCGAAGTTGTAGATGGTGCCGAACGCGTACGGGGTGCCCACCCACGCCTTCTCCCGGTCCAGGTCCGGGTACCGGTCCGACAGGCCGTCCACCACCAGCAGCCGCTCGCGGTCCACCGCCTCGAGCACCTCGCGCCTGGGGTTGGCCTGCCAGCCGAGCAGCACCCAGACGGCTCCGGGGCGGGCCCGCTGGAGCGCCGCCATCACCCCCCGCGCGGCGTCCGGCACCGGAACGTCCCCGGGGGTCCCGCCCTCGTGCAGCAGGTCCATCTTGACGTGCCCGGCGGCGCCGAAGAGTTCGGCCTGGTGCCGGTAGAAGGCCTCGCCGACGGAGGCGAAGTGGTCGCCGCGGGGATCGAGCCAGTGCGGTCGGGTGAAGGCACCGAGCCAGTCGCCCTGGGGGACCGTGTGCGCCCCGGGGTTCCGCTCGGCGAAGTCCACCGGCACGGTGCCGAACCACCCGGGGAGCACGGACTCCATGCCGAGCGAGCGCAGCCGCTCCACCACCTTGCGGCCCAGGGAGATCCGGGCCCGCAGCAACTGGGAGGACAGCGGTCCGCCGAACTCCGACAGGTTCTGGAGCAGCCACCACGGCTGGTGCGCGGGGCCCGGGATCCAGCGGCGCATCTCCTGGTCGGAGTACCCGAACTCGCCCAGGGCACGGTGGTAGACGGCCTCCTGGCCGGTGGTGACCAGGACCTGGTTGATCCCGTTCAGCGCCAGCAGGTCGATCTCCCGCTCCCAGTCGGCCCAGTCCCGGTAGGGCCCGGTGTAGCCCTCGTGCGTGTCGTTGAGGGCGAACCGGTTCCTGACCACCGCCTCCCGGTGCAGCTCCCGGGCCGGCGCCGGCAGTCGGCGGGGCAGCCGGTCCAGGCTGTGCCCCGGCCAGGAGACGTCCACCCCGGCCGAGTACTTCAGGTACCAGTGCACGCCGGTGAGCAGCACGGCGGGAGAGGTCCCGTCCACCGTGACCTTCCCACCGGTGCCACTCACCCGGAACCAGTCGACCGGGCCGCCGGGGGTGAGGTCCCGTTCCGCGGCCCGCAGCCGGACCTGGTCGGCGTGGTGGGGGAGCAGCCGGAGCAGGGCCTGTTGGGCGGGGGACGGGTCGAACAGCGCGCCGGTGTCGTCCGGTCCTGCCGCGGGTGCCCCTGCCGGCGGCGGGTTCCGGCCCGCCTGGGAGGCCGCCGCGGCGCTGCCCCCGAGGCCGCCGGCGGCGGTGACGCCTGCCGCTGTGCCAAGGATGGTTCGCCGTCGGATCACGTTGCCACGTCCTTCGGTGAAGTCGATTGCGGGAGGGTGGCGGTGCAACGGGGTGCGTGGGCAGGCGATAGATACCCCGTTGCCACCGGGCTGTCACCAACCGTCACCGGACCTGACCGGAAACGGGCCCGCGGCACGGCGGAACCCCCGTCCGGCCGTGTTCGGGGACGCCTGGCCGCACCGTGTCCTGCGGCGGGTGTCGGGCACGGTCCGCGCGACGGCGGAACCGGACGGCGGGTTCCGGACGGCCTGGTCGGGACCTACACCGCGGTGGCGACCTTCTCCTGCTCCCGGTCCGGCGCCACGGGGGCGGGCCCGACCGCCGTCACGGGCCGTTCCCGCAGGCTCAGCAGCACCCGGAGCACGGCGATCCACACCAGTGCCGACCCGAGCATGTGGCTGCCCACCAGGACCTCCGGCAGGTGGGTGAAGTACTGGACGAAGCCCACCACTCCCTGGGCGAGCAGCACCACCAGCAGGTCCCGGACCCGGGCCCGGCAGTCGGCGGGGGCCCGTACCGCGCGCAGCGTGAACAGCAGCGCCACGGTCAGGCCCAGCACGAGGAAGGCCAGGTCCACGTGGAGCTGGGTGACCCGCTCCCAGTCCAGGGCGATCCGGTGGACCTCGTTGGCGTCCCCGGCGTGCGGCCCCGCGCCGGTGACCACGGTGCCCACCACCAGCAGGGCGCCGATCACCGCCGCCAGGCCCCAGGCGAGCTGGCGGACCGGCGGGTCCACCAGCCACCGCACCGGGCCGTCACCCTCCGTCGAACGCTTCCACATCACCACGGCGACGGTGAGGAGCACCGAGGTGACCAGGAAGTGCGCGGCGACCACGTAGGGGTTGAGGCCGGTCAGCACGGTGATGCCGCCGAGGACGCCGTTGCTGGCGATCACCCAGAACTGCACCCAGCCGAGTCGGGAGAGCGAGCGCCGCCAGGGGCTGCGGGAGCGGGCGGCGATGATGGCCAGGCCCACGCAGGCACACAGGACGTAGGTCAGCATCCGGTTGCCGAACTCGATGGCGCCGTGCAGGCCCATCTCACCGGTCGGGGTCAGCGACTCCTCGGTGCACCGCGGCCAGGTCGGGCAGCCGAGTCCGGACTCGGTGAGCCGCACCGCGCCGCCGGTCACCACGATGACGACCGCCATCACCACCGTCGCCAGCGCCGTCCACTCCACGACCTTGGCCGAGGGCTGCCAGCGGTGGGCGATCAACGCCAGGGGGTTCCACGATTTGGGCACGTCGCCATCGTAAGCCGGCCGCTTGTGAATGTTTTCACGGGGGCCCGGGGTCGGGTCGGCCCCTACTCCCACCGGAAGAAACGCGCCGCCGCGGCGAGCCCGAGCACCGCCCAGACCGCGAGCACACCGAGCTCGGGCCAGGGCGTGCCGGCCCCGTCCCGCAGGACGTCCCGCAGGCCCTCGGCGAGGGCGGTGATCGGGAGGGCCTCCAGCACCGGGCGCACGCCCTCGGGGAACGTGTCCAGGGGGACCAGGACCCCGCCGGTCAGCAGCAGCAGGACGAAGACCAGGTTGGCCGCGGCGAGGGTGGCCTCGGCCCGCAGGGTTCCGGCCATCAGCAGGCCCAGCCCGCTGAACGACGCGGTGCCGAGCACCAGCAGGACGGCCACCACCAGCGGGTTGCCGTGGGGGGACCAGCCGAGCGCCAGGGCGATCACCACCAGCAGCACCACCTGGAGCGCCTCGATCGCCAGCACCGAACCGGTCTTGGCCGTCATCAGCGCCCAGCGGGGCAGGGGACTCGCGCCGAGACGTTTCAGTACTCCGTAGC
Source organism: Wenjunlia vitaminophila DSM 41686 (assembly GCF_000380165.1). Classification (GTDB taxonomy): domain Bacteria; phylum Actinomycetota; class Actinomycetes; order Streptomycetales; family Streptomycetaceae; genus Wenjunlia; species Wenjunlia vitaminophila. The sequence goes on along the minus strand of NZ_KB904653.1, from coordinate 8,667 downwards.
GCCGCTCGAACCCGGTGGCGATGGCCTGCCCGGTGAACGCCGTCGCCAGCACCGCGAGCGCCAGCACGCCGGGGGCGAGGAAGGCCACGCGCTCCCCCTCGCCGGTGTCCACGATCCGCACCGCGCTGAACAACCAGAGCAGCAGCGCCGGAATGATCACGGTCAGCAGGAGCTGCTCGCCGTTGCGGAGCAGCAGGCGGGTCTCGAGCACGGTCTGGGCCACGATCATCCGGGGCAACGGAGCCGTCCCGGGCGCCGGCGTGAAGGTTCCGGTCGCGGTCATCCGCGCAGCTCCCGTCCGGTGAGTTCCAAGAACACGTCCTCCAGGGTGCGGCGCTCCACCGCGATCCGGTCCGGCAGCACCCCGTGCTGGGCGCACCAGGAGGCCACCGTCGCCAGCATCTGCGGGTCGACCTTGCCCTCGATCCGGTAGCTGCCGGGGGTCATCTCCACGGCCACGGCGTCCGCCGGCAGCGCCTTGCACAGTGCCAGCAGGTCGAGGCCGGGGCGGCCGGTGAACCGCAGGGTGTTCTCCGCGCCGCCCTCGCACAGCGCCTCCGGGCTGCCCCGGGCGATCACCCGGCCCCGGTCCACGATCGCCACGTCGTCGGCGAGCTGCTCGGCCTCGTCCATCTGGTGGGTGGTGAGCACCACGGTGGCCCCGTCCGCCCGCAGCTCCCGGACCAGCTCCCAGGTGGCCTGCCTGGCCTGGGGGTCGAGGCCGGCGGTGGGCTCGTCGAGGAACAGCAGCTCGGGGCGGCCCACCAGGGCCATGGCGAGGCTGAGCCGCTGCTGCTGGCCCCCGGAGAGCCGGCGGTACGGCGTGCGCCCGCAGGAGCCGAGACCGAGCCGGTCCGCCAGCAGGTCCACGTCCACCGGGTGGGCGTACAGCCGCGCCGTGTGGCGCAGCATCTCCTCGGCCCTGACACCCGGGTAGACCCCACCGGACTGGAGCATCACCCCGATGCGCGGGCGCAGCGCCGCGCCCTGCGTCACCGGGTCGAGGCCGAGCACCCGCACCGTGCCGCCGTCGGGTCTGCGGTAGCCCTCGCAGGTCTCGATGGTGGTGGTCTTGCCGGCCCCGTTGGGGCCGAGGACGGCGGTGACCGTGCCGGTGGCGACCGACAGGTCGAGCCCGTCCACCGCTGTCTTGGAGCCGTACCGCTTGACCAGTCCGACGACCTCGACCGCGGCGTCTGTCTGCATGTACCGAAGTGTAGGAGGCCGGGGCGGGCCGCAGGCGCAGGGCCCGGGCGGGTCCGGACCGCGCCCGGGCGCCCGGGCACCGGTTAGGTGACCCTAAGTGATCGGCGCCACCCTGTCCGCCGCCCGTCGCGGCTTGTCGCCGCGGGCGGAATTACGCAACAATGGCGTTGTGAAAAACGTGCGAGGCGTGGAGGACCCGGCGGCGGCCAAGGTGGCCGCCGGTTCCGTGGTGCCCGCTTCGACGGCCCCGCCGCCCGCCGCCCCGGAGGGCGGCGACGCACCGTACGGCACCCGCGACCGGGTCGCCAGGTCCATCCTGGACCACGGGCCGTCCACCGCGGCCGACCTCGCCAAGCGCCTCTCGCTGACCCCGGCGGCCGTCCGCCGCCACCTCGACGCCCTGGCCGCGGACGGCCTGGTCGAGCCCCGCGAACAGCGGGTGTACGGGGGGCGTGGCCGTGGCCGGCCGGCCAAGGTGTTCGCGCTCACCGACGACGGCCGGGACGCCTTCTACCAGGCCTACGACCAGCTCGCCGCGGACGCCCTGCGCTGGATCGCCCAGATCGCCGGCGGTGGCGAGACCGGCGACGCCGCGGTGGCGGAGTTCGCCAGGGCCAGGTTCGCCGCCCAGGCGGAGCGCTACCGGCGGGTGGTGGAGGCCGCCGGCCCGGAGCACCGCGCCAGGGCCCTGGCCGAAGCGCTCACCGCGGACGGCTACGCCGCCACCGCGCGCAGCGCCCCGGCCCCGGCGGTGGTCGGGCGCCGGGCCCGCCCGACGGGGGAGCAGCTCTGCCAGCACCACTGCCCGGTGGCGCACATCGCGGAGCAGTTCCCGCAGCTCTGCGAGGCCGAGACGGAGGCGTTCTCCCAGGTGCTCGGCACCCATGTGCAGCGTCTGGCCACCATCGCGCACGGCGACGGCGTCTGCACCACGTTCGTGCCCGCGCCGGTTCTCCACCCCGGGACCGCGGGGCGCGACGTCCCCGTCACCGACACACCCCACGGCACCACCGCCGACACCGACACCGCATCCGCAAGCACGGCCGGGAGGAACCCCGCATGACCACGACCGCTCACCCGGAGCTCGAGGGGCTGGGCAACTACGAGTACGGCTGGGCCGACTCCGACGTGGCGGGCGCCGCTGCGCGGCGGGGCCTGTCCGAGGACGTCGTCCGGGACATCTCGGCCAAGAAGTCCGAGCCCGAGTGGATGCTGCAGCGGCGGCTGAAGGGCCTGCGGCTCTTCGGTCGCAAGCCGATGCCGACCTGGGGCTCCGACCTGTCCGGGATCGACTTCGACAACATCAAGTACTTCGTGCGCTCCACCGAGAAGCAGGCCGCGTCCTGGGAGGAGCTGCCCGAGGACATCAAGAACACCTACGACAAGCTGGGCATCCCCGAGGCGGAGAAGCAGCGCCTGGTCGCCGGGGTGGCCGCCCAGTACGAGTCGGAGGTCGTCTACCACAAGATCCGTGAGGACCTGGAGGAGCAGGGGGTCATCTTCCTGGACACCGACACGGGCCTGAAGGAGCACCCCGAGCTCTTCCAGGAGTACTTCGGCTCGGTGATCCCGGCGGGTGACAACAAGTTCGCCGCGCTGAACACCGCGGTGTGGTCCGGGGGCTCGTTCATCTACGTGCCCAAGGGCGTCCACGTGGAGATCCCGCTCCAGGCGTACTTCCGGATCAACACCGAGAACATGGGCCAGTTCGAGCGGACGCTGATCATCGTGGACGAGGACGCCTACGTCCACTACGTCGAGGGCTGCACCGCGCCGATCTACAAGTCGGACTCGCTGCACTCCGCGGTGGTCGAGATCATCGTCAAGAAGGGCGCCCGCTGCCGGTACACGACCATCCAGAACTGGTCGAACAACGTCTACAACCTGGTCACCAAGCGCGCCGTCGCCCACGAGGGCGCGACCATGGAGTGGATCGACGGCAACATCGGCTCCAAGGTGACGATGAAGTACCCGGCGGTCTACCTGATGGGAGAGCACGCCAGGGGCGAGACCCTGTCCATCGCCTTCGCGGGGGAGGGCCAGCACCAGGACGCGGGCGCCAAGATGGTCCACATGGCGCCGAACACCTCCTCGAACATCGTCTCCAAGTCGGTGGCCCGGGGCGGTGGCCGCACCTCGTACCGCGGCCTGATCGAGATCGGCGAGGGCGCCCCCGGCGCCAAGTCCAACGTGCTGTGCGACGCCCTGCTGGTGGACACCATCTCCCGGTCCGACACCTACCCGTACGTGGACGTCCGCGAGGACGACGTGTCCATGGGCCACGAGGCGACGGTCTCCAAGGTCAGCGACGACCAGCTCTTCTACCTGATGAGCCGTGGCCTGTCCGAGGACGAGGCGATGGCCATGATCGTCCGTGGCTTCGTCGAGCCGATCGCCCGCGAGCTGCCGATGGAGTACGCGCTCGAGCTGAACCGGCTGATCGAGCTCCAGATGGAGGGCTCGGTCGGCTGACGCCGGACGGCACCGGAACCACGCGGGCACGACCGGATCGACAGGCACGTCCGCCCACCGGCAGCGACCGGCGAACAACCGGCAGCGACCGGCGAACAACCGGCAGCGGCCGGTGGGCGAGCACACCACAGCAGAAAGCGAGCAGCAGCTAAGCCATGGCTGACAACACTCCCGCCGGCAGCACCACTGCCGGTTCCATCGAGGTCGGCACCGCGGGTGCCGGTGCGCCGCTGGCCGGCCCGGGCACCGGACGCGCCGCGCCCCCCGAGCAGCCCGTCGACGCCCGGGAGGCGGGGATCGCGTCCTACGACGTGGCCGACTTCCCGGTCCCGCACGGCCGCGAGGAGGAGTGGCGGTTCACCCCGCTGGAGCGGCTGCGCGGCCTGCACGACGGCACCGCCAGGGCCGGCGGCGAGGTCACGGTCACCGTGGAGGCGCCCCAGGGGGTGACCGTGGACACGGTGGGCCGCGACGACGCCCGGCTGGGGCGGGCCGGCAGGCCGGTGGACCGGGTGGCCGCCCAGGCGTACTCGTCGTTCGAGAAGGCGACCGTGGTCTCGGTGCCCAAGGAGCAGGTCCTCGCCGACCCGGTCAGGGTGCGCGTCCACGGCGACGGGGGCACCGCCTTCGGCCACCTGCTCGTCGAGGTCGGCGCGTTCGCCGAGGCCCTGGTGGTCCTGGAGCACACCGGCGACGTCACCTTCGCCGGCAACGTCGAGTACCTGCTCGGCGACGGCGCCAAGCTCACCGTGGTGTCGGTGCAGGACTGGGCGGACGGCGCCGTCCACGCCGGGCAGCACACCGCGCTGGTGGGGCGGGACGCGTCGTTCAAGTCCGTGGTCGTCACCTTCGGCGGGGACCTGGTGCGGCTGCACCCCCGGGTGGTCTACGCCGGGCCCGGTGGCGAGGCCGAGCTCTACGGGCTGTTCCTCACCGACGCCGGTCAGCACCAGGAGCACCGCCTGTTCGTGGACCACGACGTGCCGCACTGCCGTTCCAACGTGGCCTACAAGGGCGCGCTGCAGGGCGCGGACGCGCACGCGGTGTGGATCGGCGACGTGCTGATCCGGGCCGCGGCCGAGGGCACCGACACCTACGAGCTCAACCGCAACCTCGTCCTGACCGACGGGGCCCGGGTCGACTCGGTGCCCAACCTGGAGATCGAGACCGGCGAGATCGTCGGCGCCGGGCACGCCTCGGCCACCGGCCGGTTCGACGACGAGCAGCTCTTCTACCTGATGGCCAGGGGCATCCCGGCCGAGGAGGCCAGGCGCCTGGTGGTGCGCGGCTTCTTCGCCGAACTGGTCCAGCAGATCGGTCTCGCGGAGGTCGAGGAGCGGCTGCTGGCCAGGATCGACACCGAGCTGGAGGCGTCCGTCGCATGACCACAGAGCAGGGGTTCACCCGCGTCTGCGGGCTGAGCGAGCTGGAACCCGACACCCCGGTGCGGGTGGAGGTCGAGGGCACCCCGGTCGCGTTGGTGCTCACCGAGGGTGAGGTGTTCGCGGTCAACGACATCTGTTCGCACGCCAACGTCTCCCTGTCCGAGGGCGGGGAGGTGGAGGGCTGCGCCATCGAGTGCTGGCTGCACGGCTCCACGTTCGACCTGCGCACCGGCAAGCCCCTCGGGCCCCCCGCCACCCGGCCCGTCCCCGTGTACCGCGTCAAGATCGAAGGGGACGACGTTCTCGTCTCCGTGAACCAGGAGTCCTGAGAAACGCATGGCAACGCTTGAAATCCGTGACCTGCACGTGTCCGTCGAGGCCGAGAACGGCCCCAGGGAGATCCTGCACGGCGTGGACCTCACCGTGAAGCAGGGCGAGACCCACGCCATCATGGGCCCCAACGGCTCCGGCAAGTCCACCCTGGCCTACTCCCTGGCGGGACACCCCAAGTACACCGTCACCGGCGGCACCGTCACCCTGGACGGGGAGGACGTCCTGGCGATGGGCGTGGACGAGCGCGCCCGGGCCGGGGTCTTCCTCGCCATGCAGTACCCGGTCGAGGTCCCCGGAGTGTCGGTCTCCAACTTCCTGCGCACCTCGGCCACCGCGGTGCGCGGCGAGGCCCCCAAGCTGCGCACCTGGGTGAAGGAGGTCAAGGAGGCCATGGAGCGCCTCAGCATCGACCCCTCCTTCGCCGAGCGCAACGTCAACGAGGGGTTCTCCGGCGGTGAGAAGAAGCGCCACGAGATCCTCCAGCTCGAGCTGCTCAGGCCGCGCGTCGCGATCCTCGACGAGACCGACTCCGGCCTCGACGTGGACGCGCTGCGGGTGGTCTCCGAGGGCGTCAACCGGGTCCGGGAGAGCGGCGAGGTCGGCACCCTGCTGATCACCCACTACACGCGCATCCTGCGGTACATCAAGCCCGACCACGTCCACGTGTTCGCCCGCGGTCGGATCGCCGAGTCCGGCGGTCCCGAGCTGGCCGACAAGCTCGAGGACGAGGGCTACGAGGCATACGTGAAGGGCGGCGCTTCCGCGTGACTCACCTGCCGGGCCTCCTCGACACCGAAGCCATCCGCAAGGACTTCCCGCTGCTCGACCGCACGGTCCACGACGGGAAGAAGCTCGTCTACCTGGACAACGCCGCGACCTCGCAGAAGCCGCGCCAGGTGCTGGACGCCCTGAACGACTACTACGAGAAGTCCAACGCCAACGTCCACCGGGGCGTGCACACGCTCGCCGAGGAGGCCACGGCGCTGTACGAGGGCGCCAGGGACCGGGTCGCCGCGTTCGTCAACGCGCCGAGCCGGGACGAGGTCGTGTTCACCAAGAACGCCTCGGAGTCGCTCAACCTGGTCGCCAACATGCTGGGCTGGGCCGACGAACCGTACCGGGTGGACCGGGACACCGAGATCGTCATCACCGAGATGGAGCACCACTCCAACATCGTGCCGTGGCAGCTCCTGGCCCAGCGGACCGGCGCCAAGCTGAAGTGGTTCGGGCTCACCGACGAGGGCCGCCTCGACCTGTCCCGGATCGACGAGGTGATCACCGAGCGCACCAAGGTCGTCTCCTTCGTGCTGGTCTCCAACATCCTGGGGACGGTCAACCCGGTGGAGACCATCGTCCGCCGGGCCCAGGAGGTCGGGGCCCTGGTGGTGATCGACGCCTCCCAGGCCGCGCCGCACATGCCGCTGGACGTGCAGGCCCTCGGGGCCGACTTCGTGGCGTTCACCGGGCACAAGATGTGCGCGCCCACCGGCATCGGGGTGCTGTGGGGCCGCCAGGAGCTGCTGGAGGACCTGCCCCCCTTCCTCGGCGGCGGCGAGATGATCGAAACGGTCACCATGAGCTCGTCCACCTACGCCCCGGCCCCGCACAAGTTCGAGGCCGGCACCCCACCCATCGCCCAGGCGGTCGGTCTCGGCGCGGCGGTGGACTACCTCAGCGCCATCGGCATGGACCGGATCGAGGCGCACGAGCACGCCCTCGTGCAGTACGCGGTGGACCGGCTGTGCCAGGTTCCCGACCTGCGCATCATCGGCCCGGTGACGGCCGAGGACCGCGGGGCGGCGATCTCGTTCACCCTGGGCGACATCCATCCGCACGACGTGGGCCAGGTCCTGGACGAACAGGGCATCGCCGTCCGGGTGGGCCACCACTGCGCCCGTCCGGTCTGCCTGCGGTACGGAATTCCCGCGACCACCAGGGCGTCGTTCTACCTGTACTCCACGCCGGCCGACGTGGACGCGTTGGTGGACGGCCTGGAGCACGTGCGGAACTTCTTCGGCTGACCGGCCGGACGAGGGCGACCGAATGACGAGGGCATGGTGAAGCTGGATTCGATGTACCAGGACGTGATCCTGGACCACTACAAGCACCCGCACGGGCGAGGGCTGCGTGACGGCGACGCCGAGGTCCACCACGTGAACCCGACCTGCGGCGACGAGATCACCCTGCGGGTCCGGCTCGCCGGGACGACCATCGAGGACGTGTCCTACGAGGGCCAGGGCTGCTCGATCAGCCAGGCCAGCGCGTCGGTGCTCAACGAGCTCCTCGTCGGCAAGGAGATCGACGAGGCGCGCCGGGTCCAGGAGGTGTTCCTGGAGCTGATGCAGTCCAAGGGCAAGCTCGAGCCGGACGACGCCATGGAGGAGGTGCTGGAGGACGCGGTCGCGTTCGCCGGTGTCTCCAAGTACCCGGCGCGGGTGAAGTGCGCCCTGTTGAGCTGGATGGCCTGGAAGGACGCGACGGCCCAGGCGCTGTCCCAGGGGGGAACGACGTCGACCCAGGAGGGAACCGCATGAGTGAGAACAGCACCATCGAGGGCACCTCGGAGGGCTCGGCCACCATCGAGGAGCTGACCGACGCCCTGATGGACGTCGTGGACCCGGAGCTCGGCATCGACGTGGTGAACCTCGGCCTGATCTACGGCCTGCACGTGGACAAGGCGAACGTCGCCACCGTGGACATGACCCTGACCTCCGCGGCGTGTCCCCTGACCGACGTCATCGAGGACCAGGCCAGGGCGGCCACCGAGGGCCTGGTCGCCGACCTGAAGATCAACTGGGTCTGGATGCCGCCGTGGGGACCGGACAAGATCACCGACGAGGGGCGTGACCAACTGCGCGCCCTGGGCTTCAACGTCTGATCCACCCGCGTCGCCCGAAGAGCCGCCCGGCATCCGAGTCAACGGATCGCCGGGCGGTTCTTCGCACGCCCGCTCCCGGCCGGCGCGCCCGCTGTGCCGTTCAGCCGGTGAGGGCGCCGTCGAGGACTGTGGGTGTGCCCCGCAGGAAGGTCGCCACGACCCGGCCGGGAAGCTCCATCCCCGCGAACGGGGTGTTCCGACTACGCGAGACCAACCCCGCGGGATCCACCACCCCACGGTAAGCCGGATCCACCAACGTCAGATTCGCCGGCTCACCCACCGCCACCGGCCGACCATGCCCCCCAAGACCACCAATCCGCGCCGGACGCACCGACATCCGATCCGCCACCTGCGCCCAATCCAACAACCCCGAATCCACCATCACCCGCTGCA
>NZ_KB904652.1 GCF_000380165.1 Wenjunlia vitaminophila DSM 41686 | reverse complement strand
CCGACCCGGGAGATGCTGGCCAGGGCCGAGCGGCTGCGGGACCTGGAGGGCTCGGCGCGGGTGGAGGTCGAACGGCCGGCGGACTTCTTCGCCAAGGCCGNGGCCGAGTACCCNAACGCCCCNGTGTGGGNNGGCGAGNTNTACCTGGAGCTGCACCGGGGCACGTACACCTCGCAGGCGAAGACCAAGCAGGGCAACCGCCGCAGCGAGCACCTGCTGNNNGAGGCNGAGCTGTGGGCGGCCACCGCGGCGGTGCGCACCGGGTTCCCGTACCCGTACCAGGACCTGGACCGGCTCTGGAAGACGGTGCTGCTCCACCAGTTCCACGACATCCTGCCCGGTTCGTCCATCGCCTGGGTGCACCGCGAGGCACGGCGGACCTATGCCCGGGTCGCCGAGGAACTGACCGGGATCATCGACGCCGCGCAGCGGGCGCTGGCCGGCACCGGCCCCGGCACGGTGGTGTTCAACGGCGCCCCGCACCGCCGTTCCGGGGTGCCGGCGGGCGGTGCGGCGCCGGTGCTGCCCCCGGTGGCGTCGCGGGTGAGCGCGGTGGAACGGCCGGAGGGCGGGTGGCTGCTGCACAACGGGGTGCTCCAGGTGGCGGTGGACGGCCGGGGGCTGGTCACGTCGGTCTACGACGTCGCCGGGGAACGGGAGGCGCTGGCGCCGGGGCGGGTGGCGAACCTGCTCCAGCTCCACCCCGACCTGCCCAACCACTGGGACGCCTGGGACGTGGACGCCTTCTACCGCAACACCGTCACCGACCTGGTGGACGCCGACGAGGTGGCGCTGCTGGAGGGGGACGACCCGGAGCTGGTGGGGGTGCGGGTGGTGCGGTCGTTCCGTTCCTCCCGGGTGGAGCAGACCGTCGCGCTGCGGGCGGGTTCCGGCACGGTGGACATGACGACCCGGGTGGACTGGCACGAGCGGGAGAAGTTCCTGAAGGTGGCGTTCCCGTTGGACGTCCGCGCGGACCGGTCCACCTCCGAGACGCAGTTCGGCCACCTGCACCGGCCCACGCACACCAACACGTCGTGGGACGCGGCGAAGTTCGAGTTCTGCGCCCACCGCTTCGTGCACCTCGCCGAGCCCGGCTGGGGGGCGGCGGTGGTCAACGACTCCACCTACGGCCACGACGTGTCCCGGGCGGTGCGCGAGGACGGCGGCACCACGACCACCCTGCGGCTGTCCCTGCTGCGGGCCCCGCGGTTCCCCGACCCGGAGACCGACCAGGGTGAGCACGTGTTCCGGTACGCGCTGGTGCCGGGGGCCTGCGTCGCGGACGCGGTGCGCGAGGGCTACCGGATCAACCTGCCGGAGCGCCGGGTCCCCGGGGAGGCGTCGGTGGTGCCGCTGATCGCGGTGAACAACGACGCGGTGGTGGTGGAGAGCGTCAAGCTCGCCGACGACTGGAGCGGCGACGTGGTGGTGCGGCTCTACGAGGCGTTGGGCGGCCGGGCCAGGGCCCGGTTGACACCCGGGTTCGAGGTGGCCTCCGTCTGGGTCACCGACCTGCTGGAACGCCCACTGCGGCGGGGCGGGCTCGAGCTCGCCCTGCGTCCCCACGAGATCGTGACGCTGAGGTTCGCCCTGCCGCAGCGGGGGGTGGGCGACGCCACCGCGTGAACCGGGGAGCACGGGTTCGGTGGTTCCGGTGGGGGCGGTGACGGCCAGGTCCGCGTACCCTGGCTGCTCGTGACCGTGCGGCTGCCCCTGTTCCCGTTGACGTCCGTGCTCTACCCGGGCCTGGTCCTTCCCCTGACCGTGTTCGAGGAGCGCTACCGCCGGTTGGTCGCGGACCTGTCGGCCCTCCCGGCGGACGCTCCCCGGCGGTTCGGCGTGGTGGCGATCCGCGACGGCAGTGAGATCGCGCCCACCCACCCGGGGGCCGGGGAGGGGAGCGGCCCGGGTGAGGGGAACGGCCCGCCCGGCGGGGCGGCCGCCGGCTTCGGCAGGGACCTGGGCACCGCGCTGTACCCGGTGGGGTGCGTCGCCGAGGTGGCCTCGATCCGCACGCACCCGGACGGGCGGTCCGACCTGCTGACGTCCGGCACGGTCCGGTTCAGGACCCGTTCCATCGACGCCACCGGCCCCTACCTGGTCGCCGAGGTGGAGGAGTTGCCCGAGCAGCGCGGGGACGGCGCCGGGGCCCTGGCCTCGGCGGTGGCCCGGATGTTCGGCGCCTACCAGCGGCGGCTGGCCGGGGCCCGGGAGCACTCCCTGACCACCACGCCTGAGCTCTCCGACGACCCCTCGGTACTGTCCTACCTGGTGGCCGCGGCCACGGTGGCGGACACCAGCGTCAAGCAGCGGTTGCTCCAGGCACCTGACACGGCGGCCCGGCTGGCGGACGAGCTGGCGCTGCTGCGCCGGGAGGTGGCGGTGCTGGGCAAACTGCCGTCGCTCCCCGCGGTGGAGCTGACCCGACAGGTCCCCAGCCCCAACTGACCGGCCGCACCGTCGGTCGGCGGCGGAACGACGAGGACGAACCATGGGCAAGAAGGTCAGGGGCGCGCAGGGCACCCCGGCGACGGTGGCGCTGACCGCGTCGGGGGTGGCCTTCCAGGTGCACTCCTACCAGCACGACCCCGCCGTGCGGTCCTACGGGGAGGAGGCCGTGGCGGCGCTGGGCACCGACCCGGGGCGGGTCTTCAAGACGCTGGTGGCAGAGGTCGACGGGGCGATGACGGTGGCGGTGGTGCCGGTGGCCGGCACGTTGGACCTCAAGGCGCTGGCCACGGCGGCCGGGGGCAAGCGGGCGGCGCTCGCCGACCCGGCGGCGGCGGAGCGCACCACGGGCTACGTGCGCGGTGGCATCTCCCCGTTGGGCACGCGCCGGCCGCTGCCCACGGTGGTGGACGCCAGCGCACTGGACCACCCCACGGTGTTCGTCTCGGCCGGGCGGCGCGGCCTCGAGGTGGAGCTGGCCCCCGAGGACCTGGTCTCCCTCACCGGCGCGCGCACCGGAGCGATCAGCCGTCAGTGATCGCCCGGGTACGGGGGGTTGCGCGGCGGCCCGGTCCGCGGTCACCATCCGGGAGATGCCTGCCGACGCCAGGAGGGGGTTGTTCCATGCCGTCCAAGCGAAGCCGCAAGCGCAGGGCCCGTCGTAGGCGCCGGGCCAACCACGGGAGGCTGCCCGCCTAGCTTAGTTAGGGAACGCGTCGTGCCTGGTGTGACACCGGCACACCAGGCATCCGACGCCGGGGCCGGGCTGTCACTTCTGGTGGGGCGGGAACGCCGGGGCGGGGGTCGGCTCGCGGGGCACGAAGGTGGCGGTCAGGAACAGGTGGGTCGCCATGGCGAGCATCGGCCAGGCCAGCAGGGCCGCCTTGGCCTGGAGCTTCAGCGGCTGGTCGAAGACCTTGTTGGGGCCGACCTCCCGCGCGTGGGCCTCGACGTCCGTGGGCGGGCCCAGCCACACACCCAGCCGCCAGGCGAGCAGGGAGGCGAGCACCCCGCCGACCGCCAGGCCGACCACCACGGCGACGCCGCCGCGCCGGAAGCACCAGAACACCACCGCGGCGCTCACCACCCCCAACCCGGCGGCGAGCAGGGTGAACCACCCGTCGATGCCGATCGCCTGCTCGCCCTCGCCGTCCTTGAGGTAGACGGCCCTGCCGTCGGAGATCAGGGGCACCCGGGGCGCCAGCCACAGCCACAGCAGTCCCAGCAGCACCCCGGAGGCGGCCACCGCGACGGCCACCACGGCGCCGGTGCGCACCTCCCGCCCGAGGTCGCCGCCGAGGTTCCCGCCGCGCCGTCCGTCCGCGTACGCCATCGGGCCGCCGGGGCTTTCGGGGGCGGGCTCTGGGGGGTACGGTCCGGAGGGCGTCATCGGTACGGTCACGGCCTCATCGTCCCACGCCCGTCATCGACTTGCCGCTCGACGGTAGGCCCAGGTGGCCAGGGTCAGGGACACCACGCCCACCGCGGCGCACACCCCGAGGTCCACCAGCACCACCGCCCAGTCGGGATGGGAGTCGAACGTGCGGGCGAAGGCGTCCACGCCGTAGCTCGACGGCAGGAGGTCCCGGAGCCAGCGGACCGGTTCTGGCAGGTTGGACGCGGGCAGCACGCCCAGCAGCAGCGCGGCGGACATCCCTAGCTGGCCGAACAGGGTGGCCAGCTCCTGGCGGGGAGCCAGCAGGCCGAGCGCGGCCCCGAGCCCCGCCAGCGCCGCACCGGCCAGCGGGATCACCGCCACCAGCACCCACAGGTGGGACAGCGACAGCCCGAAGAGCAGTGAGCCGGTCGCCGCGGTGACCACGGTCCCCGGCACGGTGAACGACGCGTAGGCCGCCGCCGCCCCCAGCACCACGGCCGCCGGCGGCACCGGCAGCGTCGCGTAGTGGTCGAGCCCACCGGAGGCCCGCAGCACCCCGAAGTACTGGGCGAGCAGGTTGAGCGCCACGAAGGCGACCACCAGCACGCTGGACCCCGCCACCACCGACCGGGCGGCCTCGCCGTCCCCGGCGTCCACCACCCCGCGCATCATCACCATGATGCCCACGGACTGGAAGGTGGCCACGAACAGCAGCGGCATCCTCGCCACCCGCGCCCGGGAGAGCTGGGCCCGGTAGACGGCGGCCAGCGCCGGCAGCAGCCGGGCCCCGGGGGCGAGGGGCGCCGGCTGGGGCCGCTCGGGCGCGGCCTCGTCCCGGTCGTACCGGACGACGGTCTCGGGCACGGCACTCACTGCGCCCCCCGGTGCGCCGCGCGGCTCCCCCGGGTCGTCCAGGGGCCGCGGGGCCGGGCCCCGCCTGGGCCGCCCACTGCTGCCTGGGTCACTGCCTCACCAGTCCCTCTCCCCTGCCGCCGAGCCTGAGGTAGACGTCCTCCAGGCTGGGCGTGGTCAGCGTGAAGTCGTCCAGGGCGGCGAACGCCGGGCCACCGGTCACCGCCGCCACCACGGCGCGCGCCCGGTCCGGGGGCAGCCGCAGGGTCCAGTGACGGCCGGAGCACACCGCCTGCTCCTCCATGGCGGCGATCTCCGGCACCTGCCGGGGCGGCTCGTCCCGCCACACCAGGTCCACCCGGACCTCCTGATCGACCAGGGACTTCAGTCCCGCGGGGGTGTCGCAGGCGATGACCCGACCGCGGTCGATCACGGCGACCCGGTCCAGCACCGACTCGGCCTCGATCACGTTGTGGGTCACCAGCAGCACCGTGGCGCCGCGCTCGGCGCGGCGCCGGTCCACCGCCGACCACACCGCCCGGCGGGCCACCGGGTCCATCCCGGTCGTCGGCTCGTCCAGGACCAGCACCGGCCGCTCACCGACCAGCGTCGCGGCCACGCAGGCCAGCCGGCGCTGCCCGCCGGACAGCGTGCGCAGGGGCCGGCCCGCCAGGTCCTCGAGGCCCAGTTCGGCCAGGATCTGGTCCCGCTCGGCACGGGCGTCGCGGGCGCGCAGCCCGCGCAGCCGGCCCGTGGTCTCCGCGGCGAGGGCCACGGTCAGGTCGTCCAGCGCGGTGGACTGCTGGCCCAGGTAGCCGATCAGCCGGGAGGCGCGTTCCGGGTGGCGGACCAGGTCGTGGCCGAGGACCTCCACCGAACCGGCGTCGGGGCGCAGCAGCCCGGTGAGCTGACGGACGAGGGTGGACTTCCCGGCGCCGTTGGGCCCCAGGATGCCGAAGATCTCCCCGCGTCGGACCTCCAGGTCGATGCCGTCGTTGGCCCGCACCAGCGACGTCCCGCCACGGCCCTCGGAGTAGGTCTTGACCAGGTCGCGGACGGTGCACACGGTGCCGCCCGGCCGTCCGTCGGCCCCGGCTCCGGTCCGTGCCCCCGCCGGCGGTCCCTTCCGTGCCGTGATCAGCCCCGCGCGCGTCCTCACGAGCAACGAGAGTACGCCGCGCAGCGGTGTGTCCGGTTCACCGGCCCCCGGGTCGCCGGCGGTACCGCGGCGCGGCGCGGGTCAGGACTCCGCGGCCGGGGCCCGTTCGGGCACCGTCCTGGCTTCCACCTCGCGCCAGAAACCCGCCCGGATCGCGTACCTGTCGTGCTCGTCGATCTGGTCGTCCTTGTGCGCGAGCAGCCCGAACCTGGCCGCGTACCGCAGCAACTCGCCGTCCACCCGGTGGGGGATGCGCGGGTACTCGCTGGACAGCACCTCCAGGTGGAAGGTCTCCGGGAGGCGGGAGATCCACCTGCGTGCGAACACCTGACCGACCTCGAACGGGTCACCACCCACCGTGGTGATGTCCTCTTCGCGGTCGGCCCAGCGCTGCTCGGCCGTGGTGAGCTGGGCCAGTGTCGGCAGGTTGTCGTGGGCGCCGTCGGTGCCCGGGGTGGCTCGTTCCACCCAGCCCTTGTCCGAGGACCACCGCAGGACCGCGGCGTGCGGCGCACCGGCCGGCGCCGGCGGCCCGCCGGCCGTGCCGGCCGCGGCGGGCCTGCCGAGCGCGGCCAGGTCCTTCGGGGTGGGCACGCGGGCGGCCGGCGACACCGCCGCGCCGGCGCCGCCCTGGCCGTTCCTCGAGGCCGCCGGCGCGCGTTCCCTGCCCTGCTTCGCGGGCACCGACTCCGGCAGCGGCGCGGACAGGATCGCGGCGATCTCCGGCTGCGGGGTGGGCGGCGGGCAGGGCGACGGCGCTTCGCGGGCCTCGACCGCCTGGGTGATCCAGCCGCGGTCCAGCACCCGCCGCTCGTCGGCCTCGGCGACCAGGTCCTCGGACTGGTTGTAGTCCCCGTCGGCGGCCTGCACCGCCCACAGGTGGACGGCGACGCCGTGTTCCTTGGCCGCCATCATCCCGGGCAGCAGGTCGCCGTCGCCGGTGACCAGCACCACGTCGGAGCAGGCCCGGTTGCGGGCCAGCTCGGAGAGCTCGGCGTGCATGGCCGCGTCCACGCCCTTCTGCGCCCACCGCCCGTCGGTCCTGGTCAGGGCGCCGAGCCGCACGGTCACCCGGGGCATCACCCGCAGCCGGCGGTGCTCCGGCTGGGGAACCCGGTCCGGGGCGCCGTCGAACCAGTAGATGCGCAGCAGGGGCTGGCCGGTCTCGGCCTCCGCCCGGTCGCGCAGCCCCCGCACCAGCGCGGAGTGGTTGACGCTGATCCGGGACCGCGCGGGCTCACCGGCAAGGAGGCTGGCGGCGGCACCCAGCAGGTACCCGGCGTCCACCAGGACGACGCAGCGGTCCACGTTCCACCTCTTCCGGTCGGCCCCCGGCATGGATCTCTTTGAGTCTGCCCGACCGCGCCCGGGTTATAGGACGGAACTCGATCAACGGCGTGGCGAATTGACCGGTTAGCCATTTTGCCCGAAATGCGCCCATCAGGGTTCCGTGTAAGCCTGGTCGCTGCCGGACCGTCCAGACTTCCTGGGAGGAAAGATGGCGAAGAATCGGAACCGGAGTCGCAAGGATCGGACGAAGGGTGTCGAACAAACGACCAGTCGATCCCCCTCAGAGGCCCGCAGGGACGACCAGCCCCCGTCGTCCTCGGAGAGCGAGTCCACGAGCTCCTCCCGAAAGGCCAGAAAGTTTGGCCATAACTGACCGCTCACCCGGCCCCCGGCCCGCGGCGCCCGCCCCCAGCACACAGGGGCGGGCGCCGGGCCGCGTCAGTCCCGGCTGACGCTGGCCAGGCAGGCGGGCCCCAGCAGCGCCTTGAGGTCACCGAACAGGGCCGGGTCCGGGGTCACCCGGTGGCGGAGGCGGTAGACGGTCGTCTTCTGCACGCCCTCGGCCCTCAGGCGGACCTCGGTGCTGCCCCGGTGGTGGGTGAGCACCTCGCCCAGTCGGGCCACCAGCGCCGGGTTGATCCTGACCATGGGGACGGAGATGGCCACCGGAGCGTTCGCCGACATCTCGGTGAGGTCGGGTGCGGTGAGCTCCATCGCCACCAGCCGGGGCACGTCCTCCCGCTTGTCCAGGCGACCCTTGACGAACACCACCGCGTCCTCCACGAGCTGGGTGGAGTGGAGCTGGTAGGTCGCGGGGAAGAACATGCAGTCGATGGAGCCGGCGAGGTCCTCGACGGTGGCGATGGCCCAGGCGTTGCCCTGCTTGGTCATCTTGCGCTGGAGCCCGGAGATGATGCCGCCGATGGTGACGATCGCACCGTCCGGCCGTTCGTCGCTGGTCAGGGCGGCGACGGAGCAGTCGGACCGCTCGTTGAGCACGTGCTCCACACCGAACAGCGGGTGGTCGGAGACGTAGAGCCCGAGCATCTCCCGCTCGTTGGCCAGCAGGTAGCCCTTCTCCCACTCCTCGGGTGAGAACTCCACGTCCAGCCCGAACCCCGGCGTGTCCTGCGAGGACTCCTCACCGAGCCCGCCGAAGAGGTCGAACTGCCCCTCGGCCTCCTTGCGCTTGACCCCCACCACGTTGTCGATCATCGGCTCGTACTTCTCCACCAGGCCCTTGCGGGTGTGGCCGAGCTCGTCGAAGGCGCCAGCCTTGATCAACGACTCCACGGTGCGCTTGTTGCACACCACCGACTCCACCTTGTCCAGGAAGTCCGGGAACGAGGAGTAACGGCCCTTGGCCCTGCGGGTGCGCACGATGGACTCCACGACGTTCGCCCCGACGTTGCGGACCGCGGTGAGGCCGAAACGCACCTGGTCGTCCCCGCGGGGGGTGAAGTCGGCGTCGGACTCGTTGACGTCCGGCGGGAGCACCCTGATGCCCATCTTGCGGCACTCGTTGAGGTAGACCGCGGACTTGTCCTTGTCGTCGCGGACGGAGGTGAGCAGCGCGGACATGTACTCGGCCGGGTAGTTGGCCTTGAGGTAGGCGGTCCAGTAGGAGACCAGGCCGTACGCGGAGGAGTGCGCCTTGTTGAAGGCGTAGCCGGCGAACGGCACCAGGACGTCCCAGACCGCCTTGACGGCCTCGTCGGAGTAGCCCCGCTCCCGCATGCCCTTCTGGAAGGGCACGAACTCCTTGTCCAGCACCTCCTGCTTCTTCTTGCCCATCGCCCGGCGCAGCAGGTCGGCCTGGCCCAGTGTGTAGCCGGCGAGCACCTGGGCGGCCTTCTGCACCTGCTCCTGGTAGACGATCAGGCCGTAGGTGACGTCGAGGATCTCCTTCAACGGCTCCTCGAGCTCGGGGTGGATCGGGGTGATCTCCTGCTGGCCGTTCTTCCGCAGGGCGTAGTTGATGTGCGAGTTCATGCCCATCGGGCCGGGCCGGTACAGGGCGGAGACCGCGGAGATGTCCTCGAAGTTGTCGGGCTTCATCATCCGCAGCAGCGACCGCATGGGGCCGCCGTCGAACTGGAAGACCCCCAGGGTGTCACCGCGGGAGAACAGGTCGTAGGTCTTCTGGTCGTCCAGCGGCAGTTCGAGGAGCTTGAGGTCGGTGCCCTTGTTCTTCCTGATGGCCTTGACCGCGTCGTCCATGATCGTGAGGTTCCGCAGGCCCAGGAAGTCCATCTTGAGCAGGCCGAGCGACTCACAGGTCGGGTAGTCCCACTGGGTGATGGTGACGCCGTCGGTGTGCCGGACCCAGACCGGGATGTGGTCGGTCAGCGTCTCCGAGGACATGATCACGCCGGCCGCGTGCACACCCATCTGCCGGACCAGGCCCTCCAGGCCACGCGCGGTGTCGATGACCTTCTTGACGTCCGGCTCGTTCTCGTACATCCCGCGGATCTCGCCGGCCTCGCCGTACCGCGGGTGGGCCGGGTCGGTGATGCCGGAGAGGGGGATGCCCTTGCCCAGGACGTCCGGGGGCATGGCCTTGGTGAGCCGGTCGCCCATGGCGTACGGGTACCCCAGGACCCGGCCGGCGTCCTTGATCGCGTTCTTGGCCTTGATCCGGCCGTAGGTGGCGATCATCGCCACCTTGTCCGCGCCCCACTTCTCGGTGACGTAGCGGATGACGTCGGCGCGCCCACGCTCGTCGAAGTCGATGTCGATGTCCGGCATGGAGACGCGCTCGGGGTTGAGGAACCGCTCGAAGATCAGGCCGTGCTCCAGCGGGTCCAGGTCCGTGATCTTCAGCGCGTAGGCGACCAGGGAGCCCGCCGCGGATCCGCGGCCGGGACCCACGGCCACGCCGTTGTTCTTCGCCCAGTTGATGAAGTCGGCGACCACCAGGAAGTACGCCGGGAAGCCCATCTGGCAGATGGTGTCCAGCTCGTACTCGACCTGGCGCCGGTGCTCCTCGTCGTAGCCGTTCGGCCAGCGGGCGTCCATGCCCCTCCACACCTCGGCGCGGAAGTAGGCGTCCTCGGACTCGTACCCCTCGGGGACCGGGAACCGGGGCATCAGGTTCTTGAAGGCGAACATGCCACTGGTGTCCACCCGGTCGGCGATCAGCAACTGGCTGTTGCGGCACCCCTCCTGCCAGGCCTCGGAGGTGTCGATGGCGTACATCTCGTCGGCCGACTTCAGGTAGTACCCGCTGCCGTCGAACCGGAAGCGGTCCGGGTCGGTCAGCGTCTTGCCGGTCTGCACGCACAGCAGGGCGTCGTGGGAGACGGCCTCCTCGGCGTAGGTGTAGTGGCTGTCGTTGGTGACCACCGGCTTGATCCCCAGGCGGCGACCGACCTCGAGCAGGTCGTCACGGACCCGCTTCTCGATCTCGATGCCGTGGTCCATCAGCTCCAGGAAGTAGTTCTCCTTGCCGAAGACGTCCTGGTAGAACGCGGCGGCCTTGACCGCCTCGTCGAACTGGCCGAGCCGCAGCCTGGTCTGCACCTCGCCGGACGGGCAGCCGGTGGACGCCATCAGTCCCTCGGCGTGCTCGGCGATGATCTCCTTGTCCATCCGGGGCCACTTGACCAGCCAACCCTCGGCGTAGGAGCGGGAGGTGAGCTTGAACAGGTTGTGCAGGCCGGTCCTGTTCCGCGCCCAGATCGTCTTGTGCAGGTAGGCGCCGGACGCGGACACGTCGTCCCGCTTCTGCGCCGGGGTGCCCCAGGTCACCCGCTTCTTGTGGGTGCGGGACTCCGGCGCGATGTACGCCTCGATGCCGATCACCGGCGTGATCCCGGCGCCGGTGGCCTGGGTGTAGAAGTCGTGCGCCCCGTGCATGTTGCCGTGGTCGGTCATGGCGACGTGCGTCATCCCCAGCCGGTTCGCCTCCTGGAACATGTCCTTGAGCCGGGCCGCCCCGTCGAGCAGTGAGTATTCCGTGTGGACATGAAGGTGGGCGAACGGCTTGGTCACCGGGCAGCCTCCGGATCGCGGGCGGGAAGTCGGCTCTACCGTACTCGCGCCGCGCCGGTCGGCGGCGTCGCCCCGCGCCGGCCGGACGGCTGGTCCTTCGCGGTACCCGCGCCCGGCCGCGCCCGGCGGCCTGACATCCTGCCTGCGGTGGGGCGCGGGACGACGCGCCGTGGACCAAGAGCGAGGAGAGCCCATGTCGATCAGCTCCGGAACCGAGGCGCGCGCAAGAACGATCCTGGACGTGTTCGACACCGCCTTCGGGGAGCTGCTGGCCCGGGACCCGGCCGCGTTCCGGGTGAAGTTCCGCAAGATGGCCGCCTCCGCCTTCGCCTTCTACCGGGGCACCGCCTGCCTGTTCTACGCGGACGTGCAGGAGGACAAGTCCGGTCAGGAGTTCGTGGACGTGCAGACCGGACGCGTGTGGATCCACGGCGACCTGCACGCGGAGAACTTCGGCAGCTACCTGGACGCCAACGGTCGGCTGATCTTCAACGTCAACGACTTCGACGAGGCGTACGTCGGCCCCTACCTGTGGGACCTCAAGCGGTTCGCCGCCTCGGTGGCGCTGATCGGGTACGCCAAGGCCCTCGCCGACGACGCGATATCCGAGCTGGTCCGGGTGTACGCCAGCGCCTACCGCGAGCGCGTGCACGTCCTGGCCAACGGACCCGCCGACGCGGTGGCCCCGCTCACCCTGGACAGCGCGCGGGGCCCGCTGCTCTCGGCGCTGCGGGACGCCCGGCTGCGCACCAGGTTCTCCCTGCTGGACCAGATGACCGAGATCCACGACTACGAGCGCCGGTTCACCTCCGGTGGGGGCGCCATCGAGCTGGACCCGGCGACCCGGACCAGGGTGCTCGAGGCGTTCGAGGCCTATGTGGACACCCTGCCCGAGGGGCGGCGCACCAGACCGGACACCTACCGGGTCAAGGACGTGGTGGGCCGGCGCGGGATCGGCATCGGCAGCGCCGGACTGCCGTCGTTCAACCTACTGCTCGAGGGCAACACCGACGCCCTGGAGAACGACGTGGTGATCTACATGAAGCAGGGCCAGACCCCGGCGGTGAGCCGCCACGTCACCGACCCGCAGATCCGCGGGTACTTCCGGCACGAGGGCCACCGCACGGTGATCAGCCAGCGCGCCCTGCAGGCCCACGCGGACCCCTGGCTGGGCTGGACCGAGCTGGACGGGGCCGGGCAGTTGGTAGCCGAGGTCTCCCCGTACGCCGTGGACCTGGACTGGTCGGACATCGACGACCCGGCCGAGATCCGCGCCGTCGTCGCCGACCTGGGGCGGGCGACCGCCACCATGCACGGGGCGGCCGACGACGAGAGCGGACACAGCCTGGTCCCCTTCTCCACCGAACACGCCATCGACGCGGTGATCGGGAACGCCGAGGGGGACTTCGCCGACCTGCTGGTGGAGTTCGCCCACGCCTACGGGGCACGGGCGCGCGCCGACCACCAGATCTTCGTGGACCTGTTCCGCAACGGACGCATCCCCGGGCTGTGAGTCGCCCCGGCGCCGGGTGTTGATCCGGCGCTTAACCCGGTCGTGCCACACTGGAGAGCACCATGGAGACCACGACGGGCCTGTCGCTCGGGCTGCGGACGCTGCGCGCGGCGCTGTTCACCGCGCTGTGCCTGACGCTGTCCACGACGTCCTTCGTGCTGCTCTCCGACACCCCGCTGCCGCTGGCCACGCTCGCGGTGGCGGGTCTCGGCGTCTTCGCCGTCGCCCTGGCGCTGGCCGGGCGCGAGCGCCGGCTGTGGCAGATCGCCGCGGTCATCGTCCCGCTGGAGCTGGTGGTGGACCACGTGTTCACCCGGGCCCAGGACACCTGTTACGGCGCCTCGGGCGGTCCCGTGGTGGGATCGTGGCGCTCGGTGACCGGCACCCTGCTGTGCGGCGACGGCTCCTCCTTCGGGCCGACCACGGTGGAGTTGCCCGGTCACCTGGTCCCTGCGTGGTGGCTCCTCCTGGCGCACCTGCTGGCCGCGCTGGTCGCGGCGTGGTGGCTGCGCCAGGGCGAGGCCGCCGCCTTCCGGCTGCTGCGCGCCGTGGCGGTGCTGGCCGCGGCGCCGTTGCGCCTGCTGCTCGGGGTGTGCCCGGCGGTGGCCCCGCTGCCGTCGCCCGCGCGTCGCCGACGGGAGGACGGTCCCTCACCGACCGAGACGGCGGTGCGGTCGTACGTGGGGCGGCGTGGGCCGCCGTGCCCGGTCACGGCCCGCTGAGCGCCCCTGCCGTCAGGTGACGGCGGCGGTCCCAGGCGGTGCCTTCCCCGGCCAGGAGCACCCACCCACGACGCGACGGGACGCGATCCACCATGCGCAAGCGCAACACCAAGAACACCCCCACCGCTGACACCTCCAACGGCAAGGGCGGCGGAGACAGCAGGAACCCCCGCCGGAACGGTCCGGGCGGGACCGTCGGCGCCGGGAAGCCGGGCTCCGCCCGGGCCAGGCTGGCCGAACAGCGGGCCCGGGAGGACCGGCGCCGCCGGGTCCGCCGCCAGGTCACCGTTGCGGGGTCCGCCCTGCTGGTGGTGGCCCTGGCCACCGGGATCGGGGCGGCCCTGTCCCGGTCCGGCGGCGGCGGGGGCGACGACGCGGCGGCCAAGGGCCCGCTGCGGGTGCCGTCAGCCGCCTCCGGGACCAACGGCACCGTGATCACCTACGGTGATCCCAAGGCCGAGAACACCCTGGAGATCTACGAGGACCCGCGCTGCCCCTACTGCGCGCTGTTCGAGCAGACCAACGGGGAGACCGTCCGCCACCTCGCCGACCAGGGCCGCTTCAAGGTCGAGTACCACTTCGCCTCGTTCCTCGACGACCGGCTCGGCGGGAAGGGCTCCACGTCCGCCCTGAACGCCCTGGGCGCGGCGGCGGACCGCGGCCCCGAGGCGTTCGCCGACTACCACCAGGTCCTGTTCGAGAACCACCCCGACGAGCGGAGCGACGACTACGCCTCAGCGGACCACCTGCTGGAGCTGGCCGACGAGGTCGACGGGCTGCGCACCCCGGCGTTCGACCGGGCGGTGCGGGACGGGGTGTACCTGCCGTGGGTGAAGAAGGTCTCCGACGCCTTCGAGAAGAGCGGGGTCAACAGCACCCCCACGATCCGGCTCAACGGCGAGGACCTCAACGTGATCAAGGACAGTGACTCGGCGATCTCGCCGCAGGAGTTCACGGCCCTGGTCGACAAGCAGCTGAAGTGAGACGGCGGTGGGGGGAGGGACGACGTCGCCCCTCCCCCCACCGGCGCACCCGGGACGCTGCCCGGGGGCTGCTAGCCAGGGCCTGTTACCCACGGGCGCGGACGCTGCGGACGTCCAGCAGGCGCAGCACCCTGTGCACCAGCTCGGGGTCCGTTCCCGGCTCGGACCGGGCCCGCAGCACCTCCTGCCGCGCCACGGAGA
This sequence comes from Wenjunlia vitaminophila DSM 41686, assembly GCF_000380165.1. Classification (GTDB taxonomy): domain Bacteria; phylum Actinomycetota; class Actinomycetes; order Streptomycetales; family Streptomycetaceae; genus Wenjunlia; species Wenjunlia vitaminophila. The sequence continues at coordinate 121,710 of NZ_KB904652.1, read as the reverse complement.
GCAGCTCCGCCTCGAGCTCCCGGAACTGGCGCATCCGTTGGGCCCGCTGGCGCACGGCCTCCTCCTGCTCCTCCTCCCACACCTGCGGGCTGGCCCTGGCCAGCAGTTCGTGGATCTGGGAACGCAGCCGGTCGCAGAGCTCCTCCGGCAGGTCCTCGGCCTCCTCGAGCTGTCGCAGCCGGTGGGAGGCGGCCCTGCTGGCCCGCATCGCCAGGTCGTACTCGGCACGCGCCTGGAGCTCCTCGACCCCGGTGTGCAGGCGCATCCTCCTGGCCAGCCAGGGCAGCGTCAGCCCCTGCCCGACCAACGTGAACAGCACCACGGCGAACGCCACGAAGAGGATCACGTCCCGCTGGGGGAAGGGACTGCCGTCGTCCAGCTCCACGGGAACCGCGAGGGCCAGCGCCACCGAGGCCACCCCGCGCATGCCGGCCCACCACATCAGCACCGTCTCCCGCCAGTTCCCGGGGGTCTCCTCGGCGACGTCCTCACGGTGGTGCAGCCGGGCGGTCAGCCAGGCGGCGGGGAGCAGCCACACCAGCCTGACCAGCACCACCACGGCGAGCACGACCCCGGCGTCGGCGAGCATCTCCCCCCACTCGCCGCGGGCCTGGCGCAGCACCCCGCGCAGCTCAAGGCCGATCAGGGCGAACGCCACGCCCGCGATCAGGGTCTCCACGATCTCCCAGAAGGTCTGCCCGGCCAGCCTGCGGATCACCTCGTCGGCGCCGACCGCGTGCTCGCTGAGGTAGAGGGCGGTGGCGAGCACCGCCAGCACCCCCGAGCCCCGGAGTTCCTGTGCGGTGGCGTAGGACACGAACGGCACCAGCAGGGACAGCGCGATCTGGAGGGTGGGGTCGTCGAGCAGGCCCATCAGCCGGTGGGCGATCCAGCCGAGGGCGAACCCCACGGCGCAGGCGACCACCGCGGAAAGGACCAGGGAGCCCACGGCGGCGGGCAGCGAGAAGGAGCCGGTCACCACGGCCGCGATGGCCACGTGGTAGATGACGATGGCGGCGACGTCGTTGAACAGCCCCTCGCCCTCCAGGATGGACAGCAGACGGCGTGGCAGCCTCAGCCGGCCGGAGACCGCGGTGGCCGCGACCGGGTCCGGTGGGGCGATCAGCGCGCCGAGCGCCACCGCGGCGGCCAGGGGCAGTCCGGCCACCACCACGTTCGCCACGGAGGCCACCGCGGCCGTGGTCACGAAGACCAGGGCGACCGCGAGCAGCAGGATCGGCCGGAGGTTCGCCCGGAACTGGCGCCAGGTGGTGCGGTTCACCCCCGCGTACAGCAGCGGGGGCAGCACCAGCGGGAGGATCAGGTGCGGCGGGAACCGCACGTCCGGGACGAACGGCAGCAGCGCGAGGGCCAGGCCGAACAGGGTCATCAGCACGGGTGCGGGCAGCCTCAGGCGCTGCGCGACCGGGACCATCACCACCGCGGCGAACAGGACGACGAAGAGGACGGAGAGCTGTTCCACGCCGCATGGGTGCCCGGAAAGAACGACGTCCTACCGAGCGGCCCCGCGGCTGCCGAGGTGGAACCCGCCGGCCCGACCGGCGGTCGGTGGGCCGGTCCGGCTCAGGCGCTGTCCGCGCGCACCTTCTCCAGGGCCCCGGCCAGGTCCTGGGGGTAGTCGCTGACGAACTCCACCCAGCGCGCGTCCTCGGGGTGGGTGAATCCCAGGCGCACGGCGTGCAGCCACTGCCGGGTGAGCCCCAGCCGCTTGGCGAGGGTGGGGTCAGCGCCGTAGGTGAGGTCACCCACGCACGGGTGGCGCAGCGCCGCCATGTGCACCCGGATCTGGTGGGTGCGCCCGGTCTCCAGCTTGATGTCCAGGAGGCTGGCGGCCCGGAACGCCTCGATGGCGTCGTAGTGGGTGACGCTGGGCCGGCCCTCGGCGACGACCGCCCACTTGTAGTCGTGCTGGGGGTGCCGGTCGATGGGCGCGTCCACGGTGCCGCGCATCGGGTCGGGGTGGCCCTGCACCAGCGCGTGGTAGCGCTTGTCCACGGTCCGCTCGCGGAACTGCTGTTTGAGCAGGGTGTAGGCGATCTCGGACTTGGCGACCACCATCAGTCCGGAGGTACCGACGTCGAGGCGGTGCACCACGCCCTGCCGTTCGGCGGCGCCGGAGGTGGAGATGCGGTAGCCGGCAGCGGCGAGGCCGCCGATCACGGTGGGGCCGGTCCAGCCGGGGCTGGGGTGCGCGGCGACGCCGACCGGCTTGTCCACGACCACCACGTGGTCGTCGTCGTACACGACCCGCAGCCCCGGCACCGACTCCGGGACGACCTGCACCGGGGCGGGCGGCGCCGGCAGCTCCACCTCGAGCCAGGACCCCGCCCGCACCCGCTCGGACTTGCCGGCGGCCGAGCCGTCCAGCAGCACCTTCCCCGTGGCGGCGAGCTCCGCCGCCTTGGTGCGGGAAAAGCCGAACAAACGGGCGAGCGCGGCGTCCAGGCGCTCCCCTTCCAGGCCGTCGGGTACCGGAAGGCTACGGGTCTGCGGAAGCGTGCTCACCCGGTCGAGTATGCCGGACCCGCGCACCCGCACGCCGGCCCGCCCGTGACGGCCGGCTCGGGGGGTCAGTCCCTGTGCACCGTGCCGTCGGGCGAGGAGCCGCGGAACGACAGCAGCACGATCAGGAACCCGCCGCAGACGATCGCCGAGTCCGCGAGGTTGAAGACCGCGAAGTTGGCCGGGGCGATGAAGTCCACCACCTCGCCGCGGAACACCCCCGGGGACCGGAACACCCGGTCGGTGAGGTTCCCCAGCGCACCACCGAGCAGCAGCCCCAGGGCGATCGCCCACGGCAGGCTGTACAGCTTGCGCGCGATCCGGGCGATGATCACGATCACCGACGCCGCGATCACCGTGAGGACGATGGTCAGTGCCTCACCGAGGCCGAACGCCGCCCCGGGGTTGCGCACCACGTCGAACCGGAGGTACGTCCCGATCACCTCGATGGCCGGCCTGCCCTCGAGCTTCTCCACGACGACGAGCTTGGTGCCCAGGTCCAGCGCGTACGCCACCAGGGCGACGGCCAGCAGCGCGACGATCCGCCGGTGCCCGCGCGGCGCCGCGGACTGCGGCGCCGGCTCGTCCTGCGGCTGCTCGTCGGGGCGGCGCGGGCTGTCCCGCGCGTCCCCGCCGTCATCCGGTCCGTCGTCGTCGCAATCTGGCGTACCGATGGTCCGCTCCGCCTTCGCCACGTGAGTCCTCAGCCCTAACCCCGCAACCGTGCCTGACGAGGAAAGAGCGTACGGCACAAACGTCCGAACCGGTCAGCGCCGCTCCTGCCGCTGCTTGCACTCCACGCAGAGCGTGGCCCGCGGGAACGCGAGGAGCCTGGCCTTGCCGATCGGGCTGCCGCAGGACTCACAGTAGCCGTAGGTGCCGGTGTCCAGGCGGTCCAACGCGTGCTCGGTCTGGGCCAGCATCTCCCGGGCGTTGTTCGCCAGGGCCATCTCGTGCTCGCGGGAGATGTTCTTGGTGCCGGTGTCCGCGTCGTCGTCACCCGCGCCGTCACCCGAGTCCCGCAACAGGCCGGAGATCGACTCCTCGGCCACCACGATCTCCTCGCGGAGCCGTCCCACGTCCTCCATGAGCCCGGCACGGAGTTCGTCGAGCTCCTGTTGGGTCCAGGGGTCCTCCCCGGGGCGGACCGGCAGGTCCTCCGGGCTCACCGGCCCCGTTCCCCTGGCCTTGGGCACCGCGCTGGGCGCGGCCGGGGTCGAAACAGCAGTCGCCTTCTTCTTCGCCGCCACCGGCCTGGCTCCCGTCGTCGCAGTGGTCCTGTCGATCACGCTCGGTCCCTCCCCCTGATCGGATGCGGGTCCGGTCGGGGCCGGCCGCGCCGCGGTGTCCCCTCCGGCTCCGCCCCGGCCCCGCCCGTCCGGCCCGGAGTCGTCGACCGCCGGGTTCTGGTCCGCCATCGCCGCGACCCCTTCGCATAGGTGATCTTGCCCGCGAATCGTGCCGGAACGATAAATCGACCCGGGCTCATCAGCAACGGGGCGCGCCGCCCGTACCGTCCGCCCGGCTTCGGCGCATGGCCTGCCTGCTTTGTGCCCATCCGCCGCACGGGTAATCCCTCCCTCCGCTTTCCGGACGCCGCCACTCCGCCGTTCGGACCACCCCCCGGCCACCGTGCGCCCCCCGACAAACGGCACGCGGCGACTCCCCCGTTCCCACTACACTGGGGTCCGCGGAAGGCGTGGATGGGGACGAGTAGCGCCGCACGCAGCCACCAGCGATCCGGGGACGGTGCGAGCCCGGGGGCGTGCGCGGCGTGAAGATCACCCCGGAGCCGCCGGAAGAAAGCCCGGAGGTCCGGGCGAGTAGACCCGGCCCCGCGACCGAAGCGAGTGGGTCCCGGCGCGGCTGGCCGAGGCCAAGGAGGGTGGTACCGCGGGACCGTCCGCGCCGAAGCGGCGCGGGACCGGGCTCGTCCCTCTGACGGAAGCAGTGACGTTCCGCCGGAGGCATCCCCATGACGCAGTACCGCCAGGTCCCCGCTCAGGTCGACCTGCCCGCGCTCGAGCACGAGGTGCTCAGGTTCTGGCGCGAGAACGACGTGTTCGCCCGCTCCCTCAAGCAGTCCGAGGGGCGCCCCGAGTGGGTGTTCTACGAGGGCCCGCCCACCGCCAACGGCATGCCCGGCGCCCACCACATCGAGGCCCGGGTCTTCAAGGACGTCTTCCCCCGGTTCAAGACCATGCGCGGGCACCACGTCACCCGCAAGGCCGGCTGGGACTGCCACGGCCTGCCGGTGGAACTGGCCGTCGAGAAGGAGCTGGGCTTCTCCGGCAAGCAGGACATCGAGGCGTACGGCATCGCCGAGTTCAACGCCAGGTGCCGGGAGTCGGTCCTGCGCCACGTGGACGCCTTCGCCGAGCTCACCGAGCGCATGGGCTACTGGGTGGACATGGACCAGGCGTACCGGACCATGGCCCCGGAGTACATCGACTCGGTCTGGTGGTCGCTCAAGCAGATCTTCGACAAGGGGCTACTGGTCCAGGACCACCGGGTCGCCCCCTGGTGCCCGCGCTGCGGCACCGGCCTGTCCGACCACGAGCTCGCCCAGGGCTACGAGACGGTGGTCGATCCGTCGGTGTACGTGCGGCTGCCCCTCACCTCGGGGCCGCTGTCCGGACGGGCGGCGCTGCTGGTCTGGACGACCACCCCGTGGACGCTGGTGTCCAACACCGCCGTCGCCGTCCACCCCGACGTCACCTACGTGGTGGCCACCGACGGCAGGGAGGAGCTGGTGGTCGCCGAGTCCCTGCTGGGTCAGGCGCTCGGTGAGGGCTGGACGGCCACCGGGGAGACGTTCACCGGCCGGGACATGGAGCGCTGGACCTACCGGCGCCCGTTCGACCTGGTGGACATCCCGGACGCGCACTACGTGGTCACCGCGGAGTACGTCACCACCGAGGACGGCACCGGCCTGGTCCACCAGGCCCCGGCATTCGGCGAGGACGACTTCCAGACCTGCAAGGCGTACGGCATGCCGGTGGTCAACCCGGTCCGCCCGGACGGCACCTTCGCCGAGGAGGTGGACCTGGTCGGCGGGGTCTTCTTCAAGAAGGCCGACGAGGCGCTCGTGGCCGACCTCCAGGAGCGTGGCCTGCTGTTCCGGCACGTCACCTACGAGCACAGCTACCCGCACTGCTGGCGCTGCCACACCGCGCTGCTCTACTACGCCCAGCCGTCCTGGTACGTGCGCACCACCGCGGTCAAGGACGCGCTGCTGCGGGAGAACGAGCGCACCAACTGGTTCCCGGAGACGGTCAAGCACGGCCGCTACGGCGACTGGCTCAACAACAACATCGACTGGGCGCTGTCCCGCAACCGCTACTGGGGGACCCCGCTTCCGGTCTGGCGCTGCGCCGAGTCCCACCTGACCTGCGTCGGCTCGCGCGCCGAACTGTCCGGGCTGACCGGCCGGGACCTGGCCGCGCTCGACCCGCACCGCCCGTTCATCGACGAGGTCACCTTCCCCTGCCCGGAACCGGGCTGCACCGCGACGGCCACCCGGGTGCCCGAGGTGATCGACGCCTGGTACGACTCCGGCTCGATGCCGTTCGCCCAGTGGGGGTACCCGTACCAGAACAAGGAGCTGTTCGAGCGGAGTTACCCGGCGCAGTTCATCTGCGAGGCGATCGACCAGACCAGGGGCTGGTTCTACACGCTGATGGCCGTGGGCACCCTGGTGTTCGACCGCTCCTCCTACGAGAACGTGGTCTGCCTGGGGCACATCCTGGCCGAGGACGGCCGGAAGATGTCCAAGCACCTGGGGAACATCCTGGAGCCCATCGGGCTGATGGAGCGGCACGGCGCGGACGCGGTGCGCTGGTTCATGGCCGCCGGCGGCTCCCCGTGGTCCGCCCGCCGGGTCGGGCACACCGCCCTCCAGGAGGTGGTGCGCAAGACCCTGCTCACCTACTGGAACACCGTCGCCTTCCAGGCCCTGTACGCCCGCGCCTCGGGCTGGGCCCCCAGCGGCGCGGACCCCGCGCCCGCCGACCGCCCGGTCCTCGACCGCTGGCTGCTGTCCGAGGTGAACACGCTGGTCAGCGAGGTCACCTCGGCGATGGACGGGTTCGACACCCAGCGCGCGGGCCGGGTGCTTTCCGCGTTCGTCGACGACCTGTCGAACTGGTACGTGCGGCGTTCCCGGCGCCGCTTCTGGAAGGGCGACCCGGCGGCGCTCGCCACCCTGCACGAGGTGCTGGAGACGGTCACCCTGCTGCTGGCCCCCCTGGTCCCGTTCATCACCGAACGGGTCTGGCAGGACCTGGTCCGCCCGGTCACCCCCACGGCCCCGGAGTCGGTCCACCTGGCGACCTGGCCAGAGCCCGACGCCGACCTCGTCGTGCCGGGGCTCTCCCGGGACATGGCGCTGGTCCGCCGGCTGGTCGAGCTAGGCCGGGCCACCCGGGCCGGCTCCGGGGTCAAGACCCGTCAGCCGCTGTCCCGCGCCCTGGTCGCCGCCGCGGGCTTCGCCGACCTCGACGACGAGCTGCGGGCCCAGATCACCGACGAGTTGAACGTCGCGGAGCTCGCCTCGCTGAGCGAGATGGGCGGCTCGCTGGTGGAGACCACCGCCAAGGCCAACTTCCGGGCGCTGGGCCGGCGCTTCGGCAAGAGCACCCAGCCGGTGGCCAGGGCGATCGCCGTGGCGGACGCGGCGGCGCTGGGCCGGGCACTGCGCGCCGGGACCGCGTCGGTGGAGGTGGACGGCGAGGAGGTGCCGCTCAGCCCGGAGGAGGTCATCATCACCGAAACCCCGCGCGAGGGCTGGGCGGTGGCCAGCGAGTCCGGCGCGACCGTCGCCCTGGACCTGCACGTGACCGAGGAACTGCGGCGGGCGGGGCTGGCCAGGGACGCGGTACGGCTGATCCAGGAGGCCCGCAAGAACAGCGGCCTGGACATCACCGACCGCATCCACCTGCGCTGGACGGCGACCGACCCGGACACCGCCGCCGCGCTGACCGAACACGCCGGTCTGGTGTCCGAGGAGGTGCTGGCCACGGACTTCGGCCAGGGCGAGGAGGCCGACGCGTTCGGCCCCGCGTTCCACGAGGACTCCCTCGGCCTGACCTTCCGGCTCCGCCGCGCGGACCAGTAACCACAACAAGGCTCCGGCCCGGGGATTCCCCGGGCCGGAGCCTTGTTGTTCGTCAGGGGCGACGGGTCAGTTGTCGTCCTCGTCGATCAGGAAGCCGCGCATCGGCGTGGGCGCCTGCTGGAGCGGCTGGGGCGCCTGCGGGCGCACGGGGGCCATCGGCTGGGTCATCGACGGCGCCATGGGCTGGCCGTGGCCGTTGCTGTGACCGCCGCTCATCTGCTGGCCGCCCATGGTGTGGCTGCCGGCACCCATGCTGTGGCCCATCGCGGCGCCGGCCGGGGCCATGGAGGGGGCCCCCATCGAACCGCCGCCCATCGAGCCGCCACCCATGGAACCGCCGCCCATCCCCGAGGGGGCGGGCAGGGACGCCGCCGCCGGGGTCCGCGGGGGAGCCAGCGAGTCCTCGGCCTGGTTCTCCAACTGCCGTAGCTGGCTCTCCAGGTAGGACTTCAGCCGGGTGCGGTACTCGCGCTCGAAGCCGCGCAGGTCCTCGACCTTGCGCTCCAGGGTCGCCCGCGCGCTCTCCAGCGAGCCCATGGCCACCCGGTGCTTCTCCTGGGCGTCCCGCTCCAGGGCGTCCGCCTTGGCCCGTGCGTCGCGCTCCAGGCCCTCGGCGCGGCTCCTGGCCTCACCAACGATCTTGTTGGCTTCCGACCGCGCCTCGGCGATCGCCTGGTCCGCCGTCTGCTGCGCCAGGGAGAGGACGCGGGCGGCGCTGTCCCCGCCGGGACCGCCGGGGGGCGGCATGTGCGGGCCGGGGCCGCCGGGACCCATACCCGGGCCGGGGCCGAGCCCCTGCGGCGGATGCCCCTGGTTGGGGTGGCCCTGGTTGGGGTGGCCCTGGTTGGGGTGGCCCTGGGGGCCGTGGCCAGCCGGTCCTGCCGGGAGCTGCGGGGCGCCGGGAAGCTGGGGCGGCCCCATGTGCTGCGGCGGGACAGGCTGTGGTCCGGATATGGCCGCGGGGACCGGGGCGTTGGGCCTGTCCTGCGGCTCCGGCTTGCGCATCTGCTGCTGCTGGCTCTGCGCCGCGGCCCGAGTCGCCGCGGCCAGTTTGGCCCGCAGGTCCTCGTTCTCCCGCAGCAGGCGGGTCAGCTCTCCCTCGACCTCGTCGAGGAAGGCGTCGACCTCGTCTTCGTCATAGCCTTCGCGGAGACGGACGGTCGTGAACTGCTTGTTCCGAACGTCCTCGGGGGTCAACGGCATCTCTTCACCTCAACGTGATCGTCGACATATCGGGAGCCCGCATCGTTCACATCAGGCTCCTCACGACGGTAATCAGGATCCAGATGATGATCATCAGTACGAAGAAGGACAGATCGAGCGCCATGCCCCCGAGACGAAGCGGCGGTATGAACCGCCGCAAAAGCTTGAGCGGCGGATCGGTGACAGTGTAGGTGGCTTCGAGGACCACCACCATCGGCTTCCCCGGTTGCCACGAACGGGCGAACATGAAGACGTAATCCATCACCAATCGGAAAATCAGGACGACCAGGAAGCACATCAGCACGATGTAGATCACCTCCAGCGTGACGCCCATCGTGCGCTCCACTCCCCACTCGTAGATCGGCCCGGAACTGCCTACCGGACTCAGCTCTGGTTGAAGAACCCGCCCTCGGCGATACGGGCCTTGTCCTCCGCCGTGACATCGACGTTAGCAGGCGACAACAGGAACACCTTCTGTGTCACGCGCTCGATACTGCCATGCAGGCCGAACACCAACCCCGCGGCAAAGTCGACAAGTCGCTTCGCGTCCGTGTCGTCCATCTCCGTCAAGTTCATGATGACCGGGGTCCCCTCACGGAAGTGCTCCCCGATCGTACGGGCCTCGTTGTAGGTCCTGGGGTGCAAAGTGGTGATCCGGTAGGGCTCTCGCTCGGACACGACCTTGGGCATGATCACCGGTGCGTTCTTCTCCAGACTGTGGCGCTCAGGTGTGATGGATGCCACTGGCGCCACTCGCGGCTCCTGTCGGACCGGCGGGTGTGCCACCCTCGGTGTCGGCTCTTCCTGTTGCCGCGGCACCCGCTCGCGTTCGGGCTCGAGTTCGGGCTCGAAGTCGTCGTCGGGGTCGAATCCCCGGCCGTCGTACCCATCGTCCTCCACGAGGCCGAGGTAGACCGCCATCTTGCGCATCGCGCCGGCCATGCTCAGAACCCTCCGTCCGTGGTGGATCGGCCCGCACTGTGGTACCACGATCCACAGGCCCGCCCGGTTCCGCCGGGACAGACCATGATTTTTTGCTGTGGTCCGACTTTGCGTGACGTTACCCGAGCCGGGACCGTACGCCGAGTACCGCTGTACCGACGCGGACATGTGTCGCCCCCGCCGCCACCGCGTCCTCCAGGTCCCCGCTCATCCCTGCGGAGACCATGGTTGCAGCCGGATGGACCGCCCGCACCCGGGATGAGATTTCCCCCAGTGCCTCGAACGCCGCCCGGGGCCGCCCCCGGAACGGCCCCTCCAGCGGAGCCACCGTCATCAGGCCGGTCAGGCGCAGCCCCTGGGCACCTGCCACCGCGTCAGCGAGGCGGTCGATCTCCCCGGGCGCGGCACCGCCCCGCCCGCCGCCCGTCGGACCGCCACCGGCTCCGTTCCCGTCCGGGACCCCGCCCTCCAGGCCCACCTGGAGCAGACAGCCGATCTCCCGACCCTGGCGGACGGCGGCCGCCGAGAGCGCCGTGACCAGCCTCACCCTGTCGACAGAATGCACATAATCCGCATAGCTGACGACCGATCGTACTTTGTTGGTCTGCAACTGTCCGACAAAATGCCAGGTCAACGAGGTGTCAGCACAAGCCTGTGCCTTGCCCGCGGCCTCCTGGTCCCTGTTCTCGGCCACATGCCGCACACCGAGTTCCCACAGCAACCGCACATCGTCCGCCGGGTAGGTCTTGGTGACCACGACCAGGGTCACCTCGTCCCGGTGCCGCCCGGCGGCGGCGCAGGCCGCGGCGATGCGCTCCTCCACCCGGGCGAGGTTCGCGGCCAGTTCCGCACGGCGCTCGGACCGCGGTCCACGCTCCTGCTGGTGCCGCTCGTTCACCCGCTCCTCGCCGCTCACCCGTTCCCCCGTTCAGTCCGACCGCTCACCTGTCGCAGCCCCATCGGTCAACCCGCTCACTCGTCTGGCTTCTCGTCATCACCGGGGCTTACTCGCCGCCCAGCCAGACGTAACCGGCCTGGCGGCCGGTGGTCCGCTCACGCCGGTAGGAGAAATGATTCGTCGATTCCAGGGTGCAGACCGTGGACCTCCGCCCGGACGGGATGCCGAGCTGGCGCAGTTGCGCGTGGACCCCGGCCGGGACGTCCAACGCCGGCGTGCCCCAGCTCGTCGTGGCCCGTGCCTCGGGCACGGCCCGGGCGACCTCGGCGCGCATCTCCTCGGGCACCTCGTAGCACCGCCCGCAGACGGCGGGGCCGGTGGCGGCGACGATCCGGGACGGTTCCGCGCCCTGGGCGAGCATCGCCTCGACCACCGCGGGCACCACTCCGGCCAGCAGGCCCGGCCGTCCGGCGTGCGCCGCGCCGACGACGCCGGCGACGGGGTCCGCGAGCAGGACCGGAGTGCAGTCGGCCACCAGTACGGCGAGGGCGAGACCGCGCCGGGTGGTGACCACGGCGTCCACCCCGGCGTCCGGGGTTCCCGAGGCCGGGGCGGCACAGGTCGGGGCCGCGCCGTCGGCGTCGCCCGGTGGTGCGTCCACCACGGCGACGTCCCGGCCGTGCACCTGCCTCATCCACACCACGGCGGCCGGGTCGAGACCGAGGTGGGTGGCCGCCAGCTCCCGGTTGGCGCGTACCGCGCCCGGGTCGTCCCCGGCCGCCCCGCCGAGGTTGAGCTGGTCATAGGGAGCGGCGCTCACCCCACCCCACCGATCGGTGAAGGCGAAGTGCGCGCCGCCGCTGTCGAACCGCTGGCTTATCACGCCCCGATGGTCACTTAAGGAAGTCGGGGACGTCCAGCTCCTCGGCTGTGTCCTGGTGGTAGGGCCGCGCGGCCGGGACCTGGGGCGGGCTCGGCGGGGGCGTCGGCAGCTCGGGCTCGGGCTGCGGCTCCTCCGAGCGCGGCGGGACGCTGCCCAGACCACCGAACGACGACGTCCTGGCCGGTTCGCCCAGCCGGGCGGCGGTCGTCCCGGTGGACGCCGCGGGCTCCTCGGTCCGGGTACCGCTGTAGCCGAGCACCTTGTCCCGGCCTCCGCCCTTGGTGGGCGGCTGGCCCCCGTCGAAGCCCGCGGCGATGACGGTGACCCTGACCTCGTCGCCGAGGGCGTCGTCGATGACCGCGCCGAAGATGATGTTGGCCTCGGGGTGGGCCGCCTCGCTGACGAGCTGCGCCGCCTCGTTGATCTCGAAAAGACCGAGGTCGGAGCCGCCGGAGATGGACAGCAGCACTCCTCGGGCACCGTCGATGGAGGCCTCGAGCAGCGGGCTGGAGATCGCCATCTCGGCCGCGGCCACCGCCCGGTCGTCACCGCGCGCCGAGCCGATCCCCATCAGTGCGGAGCCGGCCTCCGACATCACGGACTTGACGTCGGCGAAGTCCAGGTTGATCAGGCCGGGCGTGGTGATCAGGTCGGTGATGCCCTGCACACCCGACAGCAGCACCTGGTCGGCGGACTTGAACGCGTCCAGCACGCTGACCTGGCGGTCCGAGATGGACAGCAGGCGGTCGTTGGGGATGACGATGAGGGTGTCCACCTCGTCGCGCAGCCCGGCGATCCCGTCCTCGGCCTGGTTGGCCCGGCGGCGCCCCTCGAAGGTGAAGGGGCGGGTGACCACACCGATGGTCAGCGCCCCCAGCGAGCGCGCGATGTTGGCCACCACGGGCGCCCCGCCGGTGCCGGTGCCGCCACCCTCGCCCGCGGTGACGAAGACCATGTCGGCCCCCTTGAGGACCTCCTCGATCTCCTCCCGGTGGTCCTCGGCGGCCTTCCGGCCGACCTCGGGGTTGGCGCCGGCCCCGAGACCGCGGGTCAGCTCACGACCGACGTCGAGCTTGACGTCGGCGTCGCTCATCAGCAGGGCCTGTGCATCGGTGTTGATCGCGATGAACTCGACGCCCTTGAGACCGACCTCGATCATCCGGTTGATGGCGTTGACGCCACCGCCGCCGATGCCGACGACCTTGATGACTGCGAGGTAGTTCTGCGGTGCTGCCACGTCGAAGGCCTCTCGCCTCGAGTTACGTGCCGCCTGGCGGTGACGCTTTGGCGGCTTATGCCGTTGGATTTCGCGTGCTCAGGGGTTTCTCACTGCCGACCCCAACCCTAACCTTGAGGTTTAGGGTTATCAGTACGCCTGTCTCTTATGCTGCGTTGAGACAGGACACTAAGTCGACAAGCGTGCCGCGTTCAACGAACACGCCGAACCTCCCGTTTTTCTTTTGACCCTATGTGATCAGCCCCTGGCCAGGCGAGCCGGGGTGGGAACGAACGCAGGGAACCAGTCAACTCCCGCTCGTGGCACGGCAGTACGGCTCAACACCCCTCCGGGCGGAACCGCCCCGGGGCACCCCGGTGACGCGGGTCAGCGCGCCGCCGCGGGAGCGGACGGGGCACTGACGTCGTAGCGCGTCGCGTCGGGGACGGCCTTCATCAGCGCGAGCAGGGCGCCCCGTTTGGCGTCACGGCCCTCCGGGCTCCCCCACACCACGGTGCGCTTCCCGGACAACCGCAGCCGGATCTCGTCATATGACCGGACGTCGATGGACTTCACCTGCCCCCGCACCTCCTCGGGCAGCGCCGCGGCGACCCGGGCGGACGCCCGCAGCAGGGCGGTGCGGCCACGGCCCGACGAGTCCTGCTGGCGACGGGGCGCGAGGTTGACCAGGGGGACGCCGGCCGGGGGCCGTTCCACGGTGGCGTACCCGACGCCCCGGCGATCCACCTCGGTGAATCCGGCGCCGCGGCGCAGCACCACGGCCGGGCGGCGTTCGGTGACCTTCAGCAGCACCGTGTGCGGCCAGGACCGCTCCACCTCGACCCGCTCGATCCTGGGCAGTTCCCCGCGCAGCCGACGGGCCACCGCGGAGGTGTCCACCGCCGCCAGGGGGCCGCCCGGCGAGATGTCCGCGACCTCACGCACCCGGGACGGGGCCAACGCCTCGGTCCCCGTGACCCGCACCTCGCGCACCTCGAACAGCGACGTGCCGTAGACCACCCAGACCCCGCCCCCACCGAGGAGGGTGAGCACGAGCAGCAGCACGAGCAGTCTGCGCCGCGACCGCACCGCCCGGGGCGGGGACCCGGCGGGGGGCGGTGCCGGGGCGTCGTGGCCCGGCAGTTCCTCGCCGGGAACCGGGGGACGGGCCCGCAGCCGGGGGCGGCGCCGGGGCGAGCCGGCACCCGCGGAGCGGTCAGGTCCCGCACCGTGCCCCGCGCGCTCGCTGGTCGTCGATCCCGCCACGCCCGCCCGTCCCTGGTGATCCTCGGTGGTGTCGTCCGCCTATCCTGCCCGGCCCGCAGCCACTGCCTCGCGCACCATGCCGACCAGCAGCTCGTCCGCGTCCCGTCGGCCGAACTCCGACGCCGCGTGGCTCATGGCGTAGAGCCGGTGCGGGTCGCTGAGCACGGGCACCACGTGGGACAGCACCCACTCGGGGGTCAGCTCGGCGTCGTCCACCAGCAGTCCCCCGCCGGCCTTGACCACCGGTTGGGCGTTCAGCCGCTGCTCGCCGTTGCCGATGGGCAGCGGCACGTAGGCCGCGGGCAGGCCCACCGCGGACAGCTCGGCGACGGTCATCGCGCCGGCCCGGCAGAGCATCATGTCGGCCGCGGCGTAGGCGAGGTCCATCCGGTCCAGGTAGGGCACCGGACGGTAGGGCGGCATGCCGGGCATGTGGTCCACCACCGGCAGCTCGTTCTTGGGCCCCACGGCGTGCAGGATCTGGATGCCGGACTGCTGGAGGCGCGGCGCGACGGCCTGCACCGTCTCGTTGAGCCTGCGGGCGCCCTGGGAGCCCCCGGAGACCAGCAGGGTGGGCAGGTTCTGGTCGAGGCCGAAGGCGGCGCGTGCCTCCGGGCGCACCGCGGCGCGGTCCAGGGTGGCGATGGAGCGGCGCAGGGGGATGCCGATGTAGCGGGCGTCACGCAGCTTGCTGTCGGGGGTGCTGACGGCCACGAAGCTGGTGTAGCGGGACCCGATCTTGTTGGCCAGGCCGGGCCTGGCGTTGGCCTCGTGGACCACGATCGGCACCCCGCGCCGCTTGGCCGCCAGGTAGCCGGGCAGGGCGACGTACCCGCCGAACCCCACGACGCAGTCGGCCTTGGTGCGCTCCAGGATGTCCTGGGCCGCCTTGATGGTGCCGCGCAGCCGCCCGGGGACCGTGATCAGCTCCGGGGTCGGGCGGCGCGGCAGCGGGACCGCCGGGATCAGCGCGAGATCGTAGCCGCGCTCGGGGACGAGCCGGGTCTCCAGGCCCCGCTCCGTGCCGAGCGCTGTGATCCCCACGGTCGGATCCTGCCTGCGCAGGGCGTCCGCGAGGGCGAGCGCGGGCTCGATGTGGCCGGCGGTCCCTCCGCCGGCAAGCACGACATGCACCGAATTTCACCGCTCTCCGGGTGGCCGTCTCCACAACAGCCGCCCCTTGGTCCGAGTTAGCACCCCTGGGCCCCGCGCGGCCAGCGCCGCTCGCGCGGCGGGCTCGCTCCTCGCGAAGGAGAGCAGCATGCCGACGGCGAACATGGTCGGCAGCAGCGCCGAACCCCCGTAGGAGAACAGCGGGAGGGGCACTCCGGCGATCGGCAGCAGGCCGAGCACCGCACCAATGTTGATCACTGCCTGGGCCGTGATCCAGGTGGTCACTCCTCCCGCGGCGAACCTGACGAAGGGATCGTCCGTGCGTCCGGCCACGCGGATACCCGCATAGCCTAGAGCCGCGAAGAGAGCGAGGACGGACAGCGTCCCCGCCAACCCCAGTTCCTCCCCCGTCACGGCGAAGATGAAGTCGGTGTGTGGTTCTGGCAGTTGCCCCCATTTCTCCACACTGGCTCCGAGCCCGCTGCCGAACCAGCCGCCGGAGGCCAGCGCGTACATCCCGTGCACGGCCTGCCAGCACTGGTCGTTCGGCCCGGGTTCCGTGGCGCCGAGGCAGGCCAGCCGCCCCATCCGGTTGGCGCTCGTCCTGATCAGCACCACCGAGAGGACGACGGCGATGGCCAGCGTCCCGCCGAAGAGGCGGCCGGGGGCGCCGGCCATCCAGAGCAGCCCGAACAGCACGGCGACCAGGACCATCCCGGTGCCCATGTCCCCGCCCAGCATGATCAGGCCGAGCAGCACCATGGCCCCGGGCACCAGCGGGACCAACAGGTGCTTCCACTGGGTGAGCAGGCGGGTCCGGTGCTTGCGCGCGATCAGGTCGGCGCCCCACAGCACCAGCGCCAGCTTGGCGAACTCACTGGGCTGGAGCTGGAACGGCCCGCCCAGGTAGATCCAGTTCTGGTTGCCGTTGACCGCGTGGCCCACCCCGGGGACCTGGACCAGCAGCAGCAGGAAGACGGAGCAGAGCAGCAGCGGGTACGCCAGCGCGCGGTGCAGCCGCACGGGCATCCGGGAGGCGACCAGCAGCAGCACGCAGCCGAGAGAGGCTGCGAACAGTTGTTTGACGAAGAAGTAGGTGGAGGGCAGTCCCGCCTGGAGGGCCTTGATCTGCGAGGCGGAGAAGACCATCACCAGGCCCAGCACGATGATCAGCAGGCTGCCGCCGAGGATCAGGTAGTAGGCGGTGAGGGGGCGGTCGAACGAGCGGCGTGCCTGGGCGGCGGAGCGCCGCAGCCCGCCGAGCGGCGTGGCACCGGTGGCCCTGGCGGGCGGGCGGGCCGCGGGGCGGGGGCGGCGGGCGGGCGGCCGGGCCGGGGGGACGCGGCTGCGCCCGGCGCGCGGTCCTCCGGTTCGCTGGTCCGGCATGCGTGTCCCCTCCGCGTCCCTGGCCCAACCTGGGCCAACCCAATCAGCCCGAACCTGGCGCCGCGGCCGGCACGGGCCACCAGACGGGACCCTATGCCGCAGACGCCCCGGCCCGCCCCGGACACACCCAACCCGGCCACGACCAAAACCGCACCCGCGGACCCGCCCCTCTACGAACCAGCCGCAGCGGGTGGGCCGCTACCGGAGGTCGGCCACCGACACACCCGCTCCCGCCCCTCTACGAACCAGCCGCAGCGGGTGGGCCGCTACCGGAGGTCGGCCACCGCCGCGGCGAAGGCGTCCCCGCGTTCCCCGTAGTTGACGAACATGTCCATCGAGGCGCAGGCCGGAGCCAGCAGGACGGTGTCGCCCGGCTGGGCCAACCGGGTCGCGGCGTGCACCGCCGCGGCCATCGCCCCGGTGTCGGTCTGGTCGAGGTCCACGACGGGCACGTCCGGGGCGTGCTGGGTCAGCGCGTCGCGGACCAGGTGCCGGTCGGCACCGATCAGGACCGCCCCGCGCAGCCGGGGGCGGGCCCGGCGCACCAGGTCGTGGAAGTCCGCCCCCTTGGCCAGCCCGCCGGCGATCCACACCACCTGGTCGAACGCGGCCAGGGAGGCGGCCGCGGCGTGCGGGTTGGTCGCCTTGGAGTCGTCCACGTAGGTGACCCCGCCGACCGTGCCCACCACGGCGATCCGGTGCGCCTCCGGGCGGAACGCGCGCAGGCCGTCGCGGACGGCGGTGGCGGGCACCCCGTAGGCGCGGGCCAGGGCGGCCGCGGCCAGCGCGTTGGCCACGTTGTGCGGGGCCGGCGCGGGGCCGGGAACGCCCCCGTCCACGACCTCGTCGCCGGTCGGCCAGGCCAGGTCGGTGACCTCGGCGAGCTCCTGCGCGTGTGTGCGCCGGTTCTCCACGAAGGCCCGGTCCACCAGGATGCCCTCGACCACGCCCAGCTCGGAAAGGCCCGGGCTGCCCAGGGTGAAGCCCACAGCCCGGCAGCCCTCCACCACGTCGGCCCCGCGGACCAGGCGTTCGGTGGCGGGGTCGGCGGTGTTGTACACGCAGGCGACCCGGTTGCCCTCGTACGCCCGGCCCTTGTCCGCGGCGTACGCGTCCATGGAGCCGTGCCAGTCCAGGTGGTCGGCGGCCACGTTGAGCACCACCGCGGAGTGCGCCCGCACCGAGGGCGCCCAGTGCAACTGGTAACTGGACAGTTCGACGGCGAGGACGTCGTACGGCTCCCGCGAGGTCACCGCGTCCAGGATCGGGGTGCCCACGTTGCCGACGGCCGCGGTGCGCAGGCCCGCCGCCTCCAGGATCGAGGCGAGCATGCGCACCGTGGTGGTCTTGCCGTTGGTCCCGGTGACCGCCAGCCACTCGGCGGCGTCGGGGCCGCGCAGTCGCCACGCCAGTTCCACGTCCCCCCACACCGGCACGCCGCGGTCGGCCGCCGCCGCGAACAGCGGGCTGTCCGGTCGCCAGCCGGGCGAGGTGACGACCAGGGTGCTGTCCTGCGGGAGCGTCTGCGCGTCGCCGAGCCGGACGACGGCGCCGGCCGCTTCCAACGCGTCGGCGCGGTCCTGGAGCCTGGCGCCCGCCCCGCCGTCCACCGCCGTGACCCGGGCGCCGAGGCCGAGCAGCGTGGTCGCGACGCTGACCCCGGTGATGCCGATCCCGGCCACGCACACACGCTGCTCTTCCCAGTTCACTTGGCCAGCCACCCCGCGTAGAAGATCCCGATGCCGACGGCGACGCAGACGCCCTGGATGATCCAGAACCGGACCACGATCAGGACTTCACTCCATCCCTTCAGTTCGAAGTGGTGTTGGAGCGGTGCCATCCGGAAGACGCGCTTGCCGGTCATCCGGAAGGAGCTGACCTGGATGATCACGGAGAGGGTGATCAGCACGAAGAGGCCGCCGAGCATCGCGAGCAGCAGCTCGGTGCGGGAGCAGATGGCCAGGCCGGCCAGGGCGCCGCCGAGAGCGAGGGAGCCGGTGTCGCCCATGAAGATCTTCGCTGGTGAGGTGTTCCACCACAGGAAGCCGAAGCACGCGCCCATCAGGGCCGAGGCGACGATGGCCAGGTCGAGCGGGTCCCTGACCTCGTAACAGGCGGGCCCCGCGGTGGCCTCGTGGGCGCAGGACTGCCCGTACTGCCAGACGCCGATGAAGACGTAGGCGCCGAAGACCATCACCGAGGCACCGGTGGCCAGGCCGTCCAGACCGTCCGTCAGGTTCACCCCGTTGGACATGGCCAGGATCATGAACAGCGCCCAGACCGCGAAGATCACCGGTCCCAGGGACCAGCCGAAGTCCTGGGTGAACGAGAGCCGGTCCTCCGCCGGCGTCCGCCCCCCGGAGTCCGCGAACCGCAGTGCCAGCACCGCGAACGCGATGCCGACGATGAGCTGGCCGGCCATCTTCGCCTTGGCCCGCAGACCGAGGCTTCGCTGCTTGGCGACCTTGATGTAGTCGTCGAGGAAACCGACCACGCCCATCCCCGCCATCAGGAACAGGACCAGCAGGCCCGAGACGGTCGGCTCGCTCAACGTGATGACCTTCGCCCCCACGTAGGCGAGCAGCGTGGCCAGGATGAACACCGCCCCGCCCATGGTGGGCGTGCCCCGCTTGCTGTGGTGGCCCTGCGGGCCGTCGTCCCGGATCATCTGGCCGTAGCCGCGGCGCACCAGCAGCCGGATGGCCAGCGGCGTGCCGATCAGGGACAGGAACATGGCGATGACACCGGCGAACAGGATCTGCTTCATTACCGGCCGCCCTCGTCCTCGCTCCCGGCCACCCGGGCGCCGCCGCCCCCGTCAGGGGGCGGGCCGGCCTCGGCGGCGAGCGCCGTCGCGACCCGTTCGAGACCCACTGCCCGCGACGCCTTCACCAGCACGACGTCCCCCGGGCGCACCTGTGTGCGCAACAGGTCGATCGCCGCATCCGCGTCGGACACCAGCACCGACTCCTCACCCCACGAACCCTCGTTCTTGGCACCCATGTCGAGCCAGGCGGCTTCGCGACCGCCCACCGCCACCAGCCTGGTGACGTTGAGGCGGACGGCGAGCCGTCCGACCGCGTCGTGCTCGGCGAGCGAGTCGTCCCCGAGCTCCGCCATCTCCCCGAGCACGGCCCAGGTGCGGCGGCCCGCGCCCATCGCGGCCAACGCGCGCAGCGCGGCCCGCACGGAGTCCGGGTTCGCGTTGTAGGCATCGTTGACGATCGTGACGCCGTCCGCGCGCTCGATGACTTCCATGCGCCAGCGGGACAGGGCGCCCGCCTCGGAGAGTGCGGTCGCGATCTCCTCGACAGGCATGCCGAGTTCACGGGATACGGCGGCCGCGGCGAGCGCGTTCGACACGTGGTGCTCACCGTACAGGCGCAGGGTCACCTCGGCCGAACCCTGGGGTGTGCGGAGTGTGAAGCTCGGGTGCCCGGCCGTGGTCAACCGGACGTCGGTGGCGCGCACCTCGGCCTCGGGCGACTCGCCGAACAGCACGGTCCTGGCCCGGGTCCTGGTGGCCATCGCGGCCACCAGCGGGTCGTCGGCGTTGAGCACGGCGAGACCGTCCGGCGGGAGCCCTTCGACCAGCTCGCCCTTGGCCTGGGCGATGGCCTCCCGGCCGCCGAACTCGCCGATGTGCGCGGTGCCCACGTTGAGCACCACCCCGATGCGGGGCGGGGTGAGGCCGGTCAGGTACCGGATGTGTCCGATGCCGCGCGCCCCCATCTCCAGGACCAGGTGGCGGGTGCCCAGCTCGGCCCGCAGCGCGGTCAGCGGCAGCCCGATCTCGTTGTTCAGGGAGCCCGTCGGGTACACCGTGGGCCCGATCCGCTCCAGCAACTGGGCGATCAGGTCCTTGGTGCTGGTCTTGCCGGCGGAGCCGGTGAGCGCGACGACGGTGGCACCGAGCCGTTCCACCACCAGCCGGGCCAGCGCCCCGAGACCAGCGGTGACGTCCTCGACGACGACGGCGGGGACGCCGACCGGCCGGGCCGCGAGCACTCCCACGGCCCCGTCGGCGACGGCCTGCCGGGCGAAGTCGTGCCCGTCGACCTTCTCCCCGGAGAACGCCACGAAGAGGCCGCCCGGCTTCACCGTACGGGAATCCAGGACGACCGGCCCCGTCACTCGGGCGGCCGGGTCCGGTATGTCGTGCATGCTCCCGCCGACCGCCTGGGCGATCTCGGCGAGGGTGAGTGGGATCACTGGTTCTCCGTGTTGTGGTTCAACTGGCCCGGCCACCCTCGGTGGGCGGGCGGTGATGGCCACCGGACGGGACGGGCGGCGGTCCGCCGCTCACCTGTCGGGCACCGCCGTGGTGGGGGTCCCCGGGGTCGGCAGCGCCGGCCCGGCGGTCGCAGCGGGCCTCGATGGCCTCGCGCAGCACCTGTCGGTCGTCGAACGGGCGGGTCACACCCGCGGTCTCCTGGCCCTGTTCGTGGCCCTTTCCGGCGACCAGGACGGTGTCCCCCGGACGGGCGCGGGCCACCGCGGTGGCGATGGCCGCCGCGCGGTCCCCGTCGACCAGCACCGCGCCCCGCTCGTGGGCGGGGACGCCCGCGGCTCCGGCGAGCATGGCGGACAGGATCGCCAGGGGGTCCTCGGACCGGGGGTTGTCGCTGGTGAACACGGCGGTGTCGGCGAGCCGGGCCGCCGCGGCACCCATCGGGCCGCGCTTGTGCGGGTCCCGGTCGCCGCCGCAGCCGACGACGACGTGCAGGGCGCCCTTGGTGACGCCGCGCAGGGTGCGCAGCACCGACTCCACCGCGTCCGTCTTGTGCGCGTAGTCCACCACGGCGAGGAACGGCTGGCCCGCGTCCACCCGCTCCAGCCGGCCGGGCACCCCGGGCACCTGCGCGACCCCGGTGATCGCCTGGCTCGCCGGCACCCCGGCGGTGACCAGCGCCACGACCGCGGCGAGCGCGTTGGCGACGTTGAACCCGCCGGGCAGCGGCACCGAGGCGGCGGCGTCCACACCGGGGCCCACCACCCGGAAGGTGCTGCCCAGCGGACCGAGCACCACGTCCTGCGCGCGCCAGTCGGCCTCCGTGGAGCCCTCGGCCGAGTAGGTGACGACCGGGACGGTGGCCTGCGCGGCCAGCCGGCGGCCGTACTCGTCGTCGAGGTTGACCACGCCGACCCGGCTGCGCCGCGGGGTGAACAACTGTGCCTTGGCCCGGAAGTAGTCCTCCATGTCGGTGTGGAACTCCATGTGCTCCGGGCTGAGGTTGGTGAAGACGGCGACGTCGAAGACGACGCCGTCCACCCGGCCCAGCACCAGCGCGTGGCTGGACACCTCCATCGCCACCGCGCCGACCCCCCGCTCGCGGGCTGCCGCGAACAGCGCCTGGAGGTCGGTGGCCTCGGGGGTGGTGCGCTCGCTGCCCCACCGCTCGTCCGCCACCCGGGTCTCCACGGTGCCCACCAGGCCGGTCAGCCGGCCCCCCGCCCGCAGCCCCCCCTCGAGCAGGTAGGCGGTGGTGGTCTTGCCCGAGGTCCCGGTGACGCCGATCTGCAGGAGGTCGTCGCCGGGCCGGTCGTAGATGGCGGCGGCCAGTTCGCCCATCACCGCCCGCGGGTCGTCCACCACGAGCACCGGCACGTCCGCGGCGGCGAGGGCCGCCCCCGCCGGGTCGGTGAGCACGGCCACCGCCCCCCGGTCCACGGCCTGGACGGCGAAGTCCGCACCGTGGAAGCGGCTGCCCGGCAACGCGGCGTACAGGTCCCCCGGCCGGGCGGCGCGCGAGTCGTGGGTGATCCCGGTGACCTCGGGGCACGGGCTGGACGCCGGACCTGGGCGCGGCACCCCCAGCCGGTCCGCCAGTTCGTCCAGGGGCTTGGCACGGACCTGGGTGGGGCGGGGCGCACCATGGCGTCCGTTCCCCGGCCCGGGCCCGGAACGGGGCTGATCTGGGTTCGGCACGGCGGTGAGAGTACCGGTCGGCCCGGGCTCGCCGCGAAAGCAGGGCTGCTCCCCCGGGGTGGTCCGCCGCCCGGGGTCGGAGGAACCGGAGTCCTCGGGTCCGTGTGGTGTGACCGTTGTCACCTGGAGCTCACCCGGGTCCCGGAGTGAACTCGACCGGCAGCGCGGACGCCTTGGTTCCGGTCGGTGGCACCTTCAGTGTCTTCAACGAGAACTCCATGACCCTCTTGAACACCGGCCCGCAGATCTGGCCGCCGAAGTAGCTGCCGCGGGTGGGGTTCTGGATGACGCAGGAGACGGTGAGCCGGGGGTTGTCCGCGGGGGCGAAGCCCAGGAACGAGGACGTGTAACCGGAGTACTGCCCGGTGACCGGATCCACCCGGTTGGCCGTGCCGGTCTTACCCGCCACCCGGTAGCCGGGGATCTGCGCCCGGGTACCGGTCCCCTGGTCGTCCCCGACCACGGACTCCAGCATCCGGGAGAGCGTCTTCGCGTTCCGCTCGCTGATCACTCGGGTCTTCTTCGGCGCGGGCGCCGGCACGAACTTCCCGTCCGGCCCGGTGCTGCCCCTGATCAGGGACGGCTCCACCCGCACCCCGCCGTTGGCGACCGTGGAGAACACCGAGGTGGACTGGAGGGCGTTCACCGAGAGTCCCTGTCCGAAGGGGATGGTGTACTGCTGGGAGGCGTTCCAGTCCTCCGGGGACGCCAGCAGTCCCTGGGTCTCCCCCGGCAGGCCGACGCCCGTCTTCGACCCGATCCCGAACTTCCGCAGGTAGCGGTGGAGGATGCGGTTGGACTCCGCCTGGTCCCCGCCGAGCGCCTCGGCCACGGTGATGGTGCCCAGGTTGCTGGACTTGGCCAGCACCCCGTTGAGGGTCAGGTACCAGGTGGGGTGGTCGATGTCGTCGTGGAACACCCGGTCGGCGCGGCGCAGCGTGTTCGGTACGGTGATCTTGGTGTCCCAGGTGGCCACGCCCTCCTCCAGCACCGCGGCCATGGTCATCAGCTTGCTGACGCTGCCGGGTTCGTAGGCGTCCTGCAGCGCGGGGTTGCCCAGTTGTTCGGGGTCCGCCCGGGCGTAGTCGTTGGGGTCGAACCCGGGTGCGGAGGCCATCGCCAGGACCTCGCCGGTGCGGGTGTCCTGGACGATGACGTAGCCGCGGTCCGCCGCCGACTCCTCCACCTGCCGGGTGATGGCGTCCTGCGCGGCCCACTGGATGTCCCGGTCGAGGGTGAGTTCGACGTCCTCCCCCGGGACCGCCGGCTGCTCGCGCGTCCCCGCGCCCGAGACCTGCCGCCCGCCGGCCCTGGCGTTGGTGCGCTTGCCGTCCTTGCCGGAGAGCCTGTCCTGGAGCACCTGCTCGAGACCGGCGCCGCCCTCGCCGGAGGTGTTGACGAACCCCAGCACCCCGGCGGCGAGGTCGCCCGCGGGGTAGACGCGCTTGCTGTGCTCCTGGGCGAACACGCCGGCGAGCACGTTGCCGCCCGTGGCGCCGGCCAGCGACGCCTTCAGGTCCTTGATCTTCTTCCAGGCCTGCGGGCTGCGTTGCCTGGCCAGCAGCACGTAGCGGGAGTCCGGCGTGGACAGCTTCTTCTCCAGCGTCGCCCGGTCCACCCCGACGACCGGCGAGAGCAGCGCGGCGGCCCGGGCCGGGGCGTCCGGCGTCCCGGCCTGTTCGGGGGTGAACAGGTAGGGGTCGGCGGTGATGTCATAGGCGTCCACGGTGGTGGCCAGGCGCACACCGTTGCGGTCGGTGATGGCGCCCCGGTCGGCCGGCAGCGGCACCTCGACGTAACGGTTGACGGCTGCCTTGGCGGCGTACGCGGAGGCGTCCACCACCTGGAGCTGGAGCAGCCGCCCGACGAAGACCACCAGCACCATGGCCAGCCCCATGGAGATCAGCCGCAGCCGGGGTCGGTGGTTGGCGAGGCGCAGCGGGCGGGTGCCGAGCGGCGCGCGCGGGGGACGTCCGCCCGCGGAGCCGGACCGGGGGCGGGGGGCGGCCGGGCGGGCCGCGGCGCGCGGTCCCTGGGCACGCGGTCCCTGGGCACGGGGTGAGCCGGCACGGGGGGGTTGCGCGGACGGGCGCCTGGCGGGCTGGGGCTCACGGGGCCCGGCACCGCCCGCCGGCGAGGACCGTTCCCCGCCGGACCTGCGCCCCGCCGAGCGGGCCGCGCCCGACCGTCCCGCGGGGGGCGGAACCGGGCGGGAACCCGGTGTGCGCCGGCGCCCCTCGGCTCCCCCGGGCTGCCCGGGACGCGGCGGTCTCGACTCGGTCACGTCACCCTCCTCACTGTCCGGACGCCGACGGGTCCGGGCGGCCCCGCACGCCGCCGTCCGGGTGGAGGAACCGCGGACTGCCGCCGGGCACCAGGCCGAGCTCCTGGGCCCGCTTGGCCAACGCCCGGGGGTCGGAGAACTCGTCCACCTCCTGCTGCAGCGCCTGTTCCTGGTCGCTCAGTTCCGAGGACTCCTTCTCCAGCTTGGTGAGCTGGAAGGAGCCCTGGTTGACCGCGGAGTTCAGTACCAGCAGTGCGATCAGCCCGGTGGCCAACAGCACCACGATGAGCACGACGAACGGGGTCCTGGCGGCCGTGGTGGTGCCCGAGGGCAGCAGCCGCCGGGTCAGCGCGCCGTTCCCCCGGACGGCCGGGGCCGTCCGGGGGGAACGCGGCGGCCCCGACACGCCCGCCGTCCTGCCGGTCCTGTCACGTGTCACACCTGCTCCTCCCGGACTCGCTGCGCCGCCCTCAGGCGGGCGGGCGCGGCCCTGCGGTTGTCGGCGACCTCGTCGGCGGTCGGGTGCTCGGCGCCCCGGGTGAGCAGCCGGAGCCGTGGCTGGTAACGCTCGGGGACCACGGGCAGGTCGGGCGGCGCGGTGGACGCCGCACCGGCCGCGAACACCTGCTTGACCAGGCGGTCCTCCAGGGAGTGGTAGGACAGCACGGCGATGCGACCGCCCACGGCCAGTGCCGCCACCCCGGCCGGGATCGCCCGTTCCAGCACCGCGAGCTCGGCGTTGACCTCGATGCGCAGGGCCTGGAAGGTGCGCTTGGCGGGGTTCCCCCCGGTGCGCTTGGCGGCCTGCGGCAGCGCCTGCCGGATCAGCTCGACCAGGCGGGCGCTGGTGGTGAACGGCTCCCTCGCCCGTTCCCGGACCACCGCCTCCACGATCTTCCTGGCGTACCGCTCCTCGCCGTAGCCGCGCAGGATGCGGACCAGTTCGCCCGGCGGGTACGTGTTGAGCACCTCGGCGGCGCTGATCCCGGTGGACTGGTCCATCCGCATGTCCAGCGGCGCGTCCTGGGCGTAGGCGAAGCCGCGCTCGGCCCGGTCGAGCTGCATGGAGGAGACCCCGAGGTCGAACAGCACGCCCTGCACCCGGGGCAGGCCCAGCTCCGCGAGGACCCGCGGCAGTTCGTCGTAGACGGCGTGCACGCGGTGGACGCGGTCGCGGTACGGGGCCAGCCGCCTGCCGGCCAGCTCCAACGCCTGCTGGTCCCGGTCGAGCGCGACCAGCCGCACCCCGGGGAAGCGGGCCAGCAGCGCCTCGCTGTGTCCGCCGAGCCCCAGGGTGGCGTCCACCACCACGGCGCCGGGGGCCTCCAGCGCGGGGCCGAGCACCTCCAGGCAGCGCTCGAGCATCACGGGCACGTGGGCGGGCACCGTCAGCATCCCTTCCACCCGCCGGTGTCCCGCCGCACCGCGCCGGCACCGGCCCGGGGGCCGCCGGAGGACGGCCGTTCACAGGAGCCGGGGCGCCGGGCACCCCCGTGCGCCGCCGTGCCCAGGACCCGGGCGGCGGCCCACGGCGAACGTGTGCGGGGAAGGGGGTCGTGGGAGGTCATGTGGGCCCTTCTGACGTGCGCGCCCGGTGCACTGGCTCCTGGCTGTCCCTGCCGGGGGTCCGGGATGCTCCCCCGGCGGCACGTTACCGCCAGGGGCCACCCGGCCGGTCGGACGTACCACCGGGTCCCCACCCGCTCTTCCTGGGGAAGTGGGCCGGCTGGCACCGGGGAAGGTGTGCCAGCAGGCTGACGAGCGGGAGGAGGCCGAGTCGTACGTACGCGGTCGCCGGCCCGAAGCCGGTCAGGGTAGTCCGGGAAGCACCTCCTGCGACAGCTCCGCGAAGGTCTCGTCCTGGGCCGCGAGGTACTGGCGCCACGCCGCGGAATCCCACACCTCGACGCGTGTGTTGGCGCCGATCACCGTGCAGTCCCGGCGCAGCCCGGCGTACTCGCGCAGGGCCCGGGGGATGACGATCCGGCCCTGACGGTCCGGTATCTCGTCGGTGGCCCCGGCGAACAGCACCCGCAGGTAGTCCCGGGCGGACCTGCTGGTGACCGGCGCCCTGCCCATGCGCCTGGTCACCGCGGCGAACTCCGCGGCGGGCCACACGCAGAGGCAGTGTTCCTGCCCCTTGGTGATCACTAGGCCCTCCGCGAGCTGGTCCCGGAACTTCGCCGGCAGCACGAGCCGGCACTTGTCGTCCAACCGCGGCTCGTAGGTCCCCAGGAACACAGGCACCCCTTCGACACGGACACGGGTCGGCACGAGCGGCGGTCGCTCGAACGACCGCCGGAACGACCGGCCACCAGTGCGACGAACACCGGTGGGAACGGCCACACCCAGGCGGGTGGCCGCGGCTCCCGACCGACTCGCCACGGACAACAGGGGAAGCGCGAGGGCCTCCCCACTTCGCGCCACCTTACTCCACTGCGCCCCACCGTCAACCGCAGACAGCGGCACGACCATAGATCACCTGGGTGATGAAACAGCAGGTTAGAGGGGTTGTTCGAGGAGGCGTGCGCGAGCTGTGGACGGCGCGCCGGAGCCCGAACGGCTCGTCCCCACCCCTCCACTCCGACGGCGTCCACCGGCGCATGACTGTGGCATGCGTCACAGCGCTCGCAGTTGACCGGTATGCCCGTTAGTGGGACTGATC
This sequence comes from Wenjunlia vitaminophila DSM 41686, assembly GCF_000380165.1. GTDB lineage: Bacteria > Actinomycetota > Actinomycetes > Streptomycetales > Streptomycetaceae > Wenjunlia > Wenjunlia vitaminophila. The sequence continues at coordinate 94,286 of NZ_KB904652.1, read as the reverse complement.
TCCGTTCCGGGGCCGGACTACCGTTGAACCATGCAGAATCCTTCTCCCGAGCCGCGGCCCGAGAGCGCCGCCCATTCGGCCGACCGCGCGGTGACCGATCGGCTGCTGAAGTCGAACCACGAGTACGCCGAGCGGTTCACCGACCCCGGCATGGACGCCCGTCCGGTTCTCCACGTCGCCGTGGTCACCTGTATGGACGCCCGGCTCGACGTCCACGCGCTGCTCGGGCTCGAGCTGGGCGACTGTCACGTCATCCGCAACGCCGGCGGTGTCGTCACCGACGACACCATCCGTTCGCTCACCATCAGTCAGCGGGCGCTGGGCACCCGTTCGGTGATCCTGATCCACCACACCGACTGTGGCCTGCTCAGTCTGACCGAGGACTTCCGCCAGGACCTGGAGATGGAGGTCGGCATCCGTCCGTCCTGGGCGGTGGAGAGCTTCACCGACCTGGACCAGGACGTGCGCCAGTCCATGGCCCGGGTCCGCACCTCCCCGTTCGTACCGCACACCGAGGTGGTGCGTGGATTCGTGTTCGACGTGCGGACCGGATCACTGCGTGAGATCGACGGGTGACGGTGCGGTGGCACCGCCCACGACGCGCCCGGGAACCGTCCACCGCGGCAAGTGACGGCGGGCCGGCCATCAGGCAAGAATGAGCAAGTGGCGTCGGTCGGCCGTACGGTGGGACACCCCGTGGCGGGACGGAGCGTCTCCGCGGCCCGGATCAGCCGGGCCGCGCGCACTCGGGGCGGGGCCGGGTCGGCGAACGCGGCTCAGGCCCCTTTGATACGGGCCTTAGGAGGGCCGCGTGACGACCTATGACGACCAAGCGAGCCTCACCGATCTGTCCGCGACCGTGGAGCGGGTACGCCGCTCCGTGGAGAGCGTGATCGAGGGCAAGCCCGAGGTCGTACGGCTCTCCCTGACGGTGCTGCTCGCCGAGGGACACCTCCTCATCGAGGACGTTCCCGGGGTGGGCAAGACGATGCTGGCCAAGGCGCTCGCCCGGTCGGTGGACTGTTCGGTGCGCCGCATCCAGTTCACTCCGGACCTGCTGCCCTCGGACATCACCGGGGTGAGCATCTACGACCAGCAACGCCGCGACTTCGAGTTCAAACCCGGCGCGATCTTCGCCCAGATCGTCGTCGGCGACGAGATCAACCGGGCGTCCCCCAAGACCCAGTCGGCGCTCCTCGAGTCCATGGAGGAACGGCAGGTCAGCGTGGACGGCAGCACCTACGAGCTGCCCACGCCCTTCATGGTGATCGCGACCCAGAACCCGATGGAGATGGAGGGCACCTATCCGCTGCCCGAGGCCCAGCGGGACCGCTTCATGGCCCGGATCTCCGTCGGCTACCCCAACCCCGCGGCCGAGCTCCAGATGCTCGACGTGCACGGTGGGGCCTCCCCGCTGGACAACCTGCAGCCGGTCGCCCACGCCCACGAGATCGCCAAACTGGTGGAGACCGTCCGCACGGTGCACGTCGCCGAACCGGTACGGCGCTACGCGGTGGACCTGGTGGCCGCCACCCGCAACCACCCCGAACTGCGCCTCGGCGCCTCCCCGCGGGCCACGCTGCACCTGGTGCGCGCGGCCAGGGCCGCAGCCGCCCTTGAGGGCCGCGACTTCGTGCTGCCGGACGACGTCCAGGCGCTGGCCATGCCGGTGCTCGCCCACCGGTTGCTGCCCACGGCGCAGGCCCAGCTCGGACGGCGCACCACCGAGCAGGTGGTCACCGAGATCGTCCAGCGGATTCCGGTGCCCGACCCGTACGGCGGGCAGCTCAGGGGCGCCCCGCCGCGGAGGATGGGATGACCGACGGCGGTGAGGCGGACGGCGGGACGGCGGGCGGCGGGGGGTTCCGCGGTGTGCGCACCGCCCTCGCCGGGCTGACCACCCGGGGGCGTTCCTTCCTCGCAGCGGGGCTCGCCGCCGCCGCGTGCTCGTACCTGCTGGGGCAGCCGGACCTGCTGCGGGTGGGGCTGCTGCTCGCGGCGTTGCCGCTGGTGTGCGCGGCCGTGCTGTACCGCACCCGGTACCAGGTGGCGGCCGTCCGCCGACTGACCCCGTCCCGGGTGTCGGTCGGCGCCGAGGCCCGGGTGCAGCTCAGGTTGGACAACGTCTCCCGGGTGCCGACCGGGTTGCTGATGCTCCAGGACCGGGTGCCGTACGTGCTGGGGCCCCGCCCGCGGTTCGTGCTGGACCGGGTGGAGCCGGGCGGCTTCCGGGAAGTGGCCTACCGGGTGCGTTCCGACCTGCGCGGGAAGTACCCGCTCGGGCCGCTCCAGCTACGGCTGTGTGACCCGTTCGGGATGTGTGAGCTGTCCCGTTCCTTCCACACCCACGACGTCATGACCGTGGTGCCGGCGGTGCAGCCGCTGGCCCCGGTGCGGCTCGTCGGCGAGTCCGCCGGGCGCGGCGACAGCAACACCCGCACGTTGGCGCTGGCCGGCGAGGACGACGTGATACCCCGCGACTACCGGCGCGGCGACGACCTGCGCCGGGTGCACTGGCGGTCCACCGCCCACCACGGTGAGCTGATGGTGCGGCGCGAGGAGCAGCCCCGGCAGGCCCGGTGCACGGTGCTGCTCGACACCCGCGGGATCGCCCACGAGGGGATGGGGCCCGACTCGACGTTCGAGTGGGCGGTCTCGGCCGCCGCCTCCGCCGCGGTGCACATGCTGGAGCGTGGCTACGGCGTGCGGCTGGTCACCGACACCGGGGAGTCGGTGCCGGCCACCGACTGGTCCGACATGGGCGGCGTCGGGCGCGGCGCGGACGGCGTGGGACTGCTGCTCGACACCCTGGCCGTGATCGACCACTCCGAAGGAGCGGGGCTCTCCCGGGCGCTCGACGCGCTCAGCGGTTCCGGGGAGGGCCTGCTCATCGCCTTCGTCGGCGATCTCGACCGGGAACAGACAGCGATACTGGCCCGGATGCGGCAGCGCACCACCGGCGCCGTGGCGTTCCTGCTGGACACCGGGGCCTGGTCGGTCCCGGAACTGCTCCGTGCCGCCAGCGCCACGTCGACCGGCGAGCAGGAGGGCCGGCTCCGCGACGCCGGGTGGGTCGTCCAACGGGTGACCCCCGGGGCCTTCCTGCCCGCGCTGTGGGAACGCACCGATCGTCATCGCCAGGACGGGGCCGGTTGGGTCCCGGCCGGCCAGGGGGGGTACCACCAGCCGTGAACGTCACGCCACACCTCGTGCACGGGGCCGGTCGCCGACGGCCCGAGCCGCCACCCGGCCCCCGTCGGCGCGGTGGTGGGTGCGGCCCCCGGCCCGGGAGCTGGACCCGTCGGGGGTCGATGTGAGCAGCCAGGTCCGGCTGACCGCGTTCGCCGCGCTGGCCAGCGTCCTCACCGGGTGCGCGCTGCTCCCGCTGGTGTCGCCCTCCGGCTGGCTGGCGCAGGCCGCCCTGCTGGTGGTCGCCCAGGGCGCGGTCGGCCTGCTGGGCCGACGGGCGCCGCTGCCCCGACCGGTCACGGTGCTGTTGCAGTGCGTGACCCTGCTGGTGCTGTTGGTCTTCGGGTTCGCCAGGGACGTCGCGCCGCTGGGGTTCGTTCCCAGCCCGGACGCCGTGGTTCGGCTCGGGGACCTGCTGGCCACCGGGGGCGACGACGTCAGCCAGTACCAGACGCCGGCGCCGGTGACCGACGGCATCCGGTTGATCCTGGTCGGCGGGGTGGCGTTGATCGCCCTCCTGGTGGACGTGCTCGCGGTGACCCTGCGCAGCGCCGCATCGGCGGGCCTTCCGCTGCTCGGCCTGTACTCGGTGGCCGCGGGGCTCACGCCCGAGGGGGAGTCCCGCTGGCAGTGGTTCCTGCTCGGTTCCGCGGGTTTCCTCACGCTCCTGCTCGCCGACGGCCGGGACCGGCTGTCCCGGTGGGGTCGGGTGTTCTCCGGTGGGGCGCCGGCGGGGCGCGGTCTGCTGCCTGGCGGCGCCTCGGCGCTGGACCGGTCGAGCAGGAGCCCGGTCCGCACCGGCCGGCGGATCGCCGGGGTCACCCTGGGCATCGCCGTGCTGGTGCCGTTGGCGCTGCCGTCACTGGGCGACGGGGTGATAGACACGGACCGGCCGGGCGGCGGCGGGGTGGGGGGCGGCCAGGCCATCGCGGTGAACCCGCTGGTCTCCATGCAGGACAGCCTCAACCAGCCGCAGAACCGCGAGGTGATGAAGTACCGCACGAGCGCCAAGGAGAACTCGGACGTCTACCTGCGGATCATGGCCCTGGACGAGTTCGACGGGACGACCTGGCGGCCGGCGGAACGGGAGCTCCAGTCGCTGCCACCGGTCCTGCCCGACCCTCCCGGTCTCACGGACGGCGTCAATCGCACAGAGATCCGCACATCGGTGGCCACCGCCGGCTGGTACCGGCAGGACGCCCTGCCGATGCCCTACCCGGCGACCGCGGTGGACGCCAGCGGCGACTGGCGCTACGAGCCCCTGGGCCAGAACGTCATCGGGGACGAGGGACAGCGCGTCGGGGGGATGAGCTACCAGGTCAGCAGCCTGGTGGTGAGGCCGACCGCGGAGCAGTTGGCCGGGGCGCCGCCGCCGTCCAAGCGGATGCTCGACGAGTACACCAAGGTTCCGGGGAACGTCCCCGACGTGGTGGCGCGGGAGGCCCGGCGGATCACCCGGGGGGCGGCCAACGACTACGAGCGGGCCATGGCCCTGCAGGAGTGGTTCACCGGCTCCGGGAGGTTCGTCTACAACACCGAGGTGGACTCCGGGGTGGGAGAGCGGGCCATCGAGCGCTTCCTGGAGAAGAAGGAGGGCTTCTGCGTCCACTTCTCGTTCACCATGGCGGCCATGGCCCGCACCCTGGGCATCCCGGCCAGGGTGGCGGTGGGCTACGTCCCCGGCACGTCGAACTCCGACGGCACCTACTCGGTGGGGCTCCAGGACGCGCACGCCTGGCCCGAGTTGTACTTCGAGGGCGTCGGCTGGGTGCGTTTCGAGCCCACCCCGTCGCGGGGCAACACCCCGGACTACGCCCAGGAGCAGACGGAGAACAACGAGACCTCGGCTCCGACGACGGCGCCCGACCCCACAGCGGAGGCGACCCGGGGCGCCACCCAGGAGCCGGTCTGCGACGCCCGGGCCCAGCGCGCGGGTGAGTGCACCACCAAGGACCCGCTGGTCGCCGGCGGCTCGAGCAGCGGCGGCCCGCCGACCTGGCCCACGGTGGCCAAGGCCGCAGGACCGGTCCTGCTGTTTCTGGCGCTGCTGCTTCCCGTGGTGTGGCGCAGGAGGCTGCGGACCCGCCGGTTGGGCACTGGTCGCAACGGCGGGGCGCCGGACAACGGCGAGCTGGTCACCGCGCGGACCCTGGCCGCCTGGCTGGAGCTGCTCGACACCGCCTGGGACTTCGGCGTGCTGCCGGACCACAGCGAGACCCCCCGCAGGGCGGCGGCGCGGATCATTCGGGAGAGCGCTCTGGAGGGCGACGCGGCCGACGCGGCGCGGCGCACGGCCACCGCGGTCGAGCAGGTGCTCTACGCACCGGCGCCCAAACCCCCCACCGGTCTGGCGGCGGACGTCCGCGTGGTCATCGCCGCCTTGGGTGTGGCGGCACCGTCGCGCGTCCGGTTCCGGGCGCTGTTCCTGCCACGGTCCCTCGCCCGGGTGCGGTGGGCGGCGGCCGACCGCTGGTCCCGGGGCACCTCCCGGGTCGCGGCGGCCCTGCGCGGGCTCCCCCGGCCGTCCCGGCTGCGGCAGTCCGGCGCTCAGCGGTGACGCCGCCGTTCCTGCCCCGCCACGGGGCGGGAACGGCGATCCGGCCCGGCGGTGGACGAGGGGCACGTCCAGCGGGTCACCGGACGACGGCAGGGGGTGACGGGCTCGCGGGCCCGGGCTGCGGCCCACCAGCCGGAGAGCACGGACGGCTGACACTGCACCTGCGGGGGAACGGCACCTGCGCGGACAACGCAACGGCCGGGCCGCCAGTGGGCGGCCCGGCCGTGAGTGCATGCGGTCGTTCAGTGGGGGATCAGGGGCCCTGCTGCTCGTCGCGGCGGCGCTGCCAGCGGTCCTCGATGCGATCCATGACCCGGCGCTTCTGCCTGCCACCGCGCCGGCCGACCTGGGGCCCCCGGCGCTCGGACGGCTTCGGCGCCCTGCGCCATCCTGTGATCGCCAGCCAGGCGCATCCCAGCATCACGAGGAAACCGACGACGCTGACCCACCATTCCTGGCCCACCATCCCGGCCATCAGGAGCGCGATACCCACAAGGAAGCCGGCGACCGCCTGGTAGACCCGTCGCCGGGTGTACGTGCGCAGCCCGCTTCCCTCAAGCGCTGTCGCGAACTTGGGATCTTCGGCGTACAGCGCTCGCTCCATCTGCTCGAGCAGTCGCTGCTCGTGCTCCGAGAGCGGCACGGAGTCCTCCTACTCGTCGGTCGCGGGGGCGACCGGTGCGACCCCTCTCAGGATAGGCAGGGAATCGCCTTCATGAAACCCGCCCCACTGCGCATGGCTACCTGGCATGCTTCCCCCGCACCGGGGCACCACCCCAACGTCCTTCTTGCCCAAAGTCCACGTTGACTGGTGCATTCCCCATCTGCTGGCTCCTCATGCCGCACTGCTCACCCCAGATCATACGGGCCCGGGCCGCTGATCGGGTGGCTCGTCCGGAGACGCTTTCCCCCACCGGCGGGCCCCCCGTGGTCAGGCTTCCTGACTCCGGTCGGCCAGCAGGTGCAGTTGAGTGGCGCACGAGCGGAACGAGGGCTCCTGGGCGGCGGCGGACTCCAGCCGGAGCAGCGCCTGAAGGGCCCCGGGCTCGGTGTCCACCAGCGCCCCGGGCACCAGATCGGCGAAGACCCGCACGCCGTGCACCGCGGCCACGCGCAGCCCGGCGCCGGTGACCAGGGCGGTGAGGCCCGGCTCGGTGAACCGCCGGGGCACCGGGTCGCCCTGGCCCCAGCGGCCGAGGTCGTCGGTGAGCACCCGCTGGGCCTCGGCGAAGTGTCCGGCGATGGCCCGGGCCAACACCACGCCGTTCCGGTTGGCCACGAGCAGGCTCAGGGTGCCCGTGGGGCGGAGCGCGCCGACGACGTTGCCGACGGCCTCCGCCGGGTCGTCCACGTACTCCAGCACCCCGTGGCAGAGCACGACGTCGTGGGAGTGCCGCTCCACCACCTCGAGAAGGCCGTGCGCATCCCCCTGCACCCCGTGCACCAGCTCGGCCACACCGGCCTCGGCGGCCCTGCGCTCCAGGGCGAAGAGCGCGTCCGGACTGGGGTCCACGACGGTGACCCGGTGCCCGAGCCGGGCCACCGGAACGGCGAAGTTGCCCGTGCCGCCCCCGGTGTCCAGCACGTCGAGGACGTCCCGACCGGTGGCCCGCACCTGCTCGGCCAGGGCGTCGCGCAGCACGTCCCAGACCACGGCGGTACGCAGGGTTGCACGGGGACGCAGTGGTTCGGACACGGCAGGTGGCTCCTGGCGGGCGAGGGGGAGGGTGGTCAACGGCTCCACCTTAAGGCTCTGGCCGAAGCCCCGCGGCCGGTGTCCACCGAAGGCCCGGGCCTCAGCCGGCCCGGGGCACCCGCACCTCCTCGGCCGCGGGGCCCTCGGGGTCGTGCTGCCGCGGCGGCGACACCGGCTGGAGCACCAACAGCCGCTCCACCAGGCGCAGGAACATCCCGGCTGCCCGCAGCAGGTCGTCGGCGTCCCGCTGGCTGGCCGCGCCCACGATCCCAGCTTCGGCACGAGCCCGGCGCGGCGCACCGGCCTCGAACAGCGAGGCCCACTCGGCGAGCTCGGGGGCGACCTCCGGCAGCACCTCCCAGGCGCTGCGGATGCTGCGGCGGCGCCGCGGGGAGGTCTCCGGACGGCCCCGGACGGCGAGCACGGCGGCGGCGGCGCGCAGCGCGGCGAGGTGGGCGGCGGCGTAACGTTCGTTCGGCGCGGAGCAGGTGACGGCTTCCTGGAGTCCACGGTGCGCCTGGGCGAGCAGGTCGAGGGCTGCCGGCGGGGCCGTGCCGTGCCGGAGCACCGGGTGGACGTCGGTGGCGGGGCCCTGGCCGGAACCCGGGCCGTGGTGGGCTGCGGCGGACAGCGTCATGGGGCAGCCTCCTGTCGTCTTCCCCGCCGACCTGCCGGCCGGCGGCTCGAGGTCCCCTGACCGGGCTGGTCGGGGTCCGTGCACCAACATCGTCCGCCACACCACTGACAATCCCGGCTGACCTGCCCGAACGCCGTGCGGCGGGCGAGTGGCGCCGGCGCCGGCCAGGACCGCCGCAGCCCCCGCGCCGCCTTCCCCGCGCGGGGCGGGAGGCCGGCCCGATCTACCCACTGGCGCATATTGATCACCGTCAGGCACCGGTACGGGGAGAATCACCGCATGAACAGCGCACGTCGCCAGGCCACCCGCCGGAAGCTGTACCAGGCCGCCGTCACTCTCATCGCCGAGCAGGGGTTCTCCTCGACCACGGTGGACGAGATCGCGGAGCGCGCCGGTGTGGCCAAGGGCACCGTCTACTACAACTTCGCCAGCAAGACGGAGCTGTTCGAGGAGCTGCTGCGGCACGGCGTGGGGATGTTGGCGACCTCGCTGCGGGAGGCCACGGTGGCGCGGAGGCAGGCGGGGCACCGGGTGGACGCGCTGGACGCGGTGCTCCGCGCCGTCCTGGACTTCGTCGCGGCCCACCCCGCGTTTTGCCAGCTCCTGGCGGCCGAGCTGTGGCGCACCAACCGACCCTGGCAGCCCACCCTCCTGGCCGTGCGTCAGCAGGCGCTCTCGGTGGTGGCGGACGCCCTCAGGGACGCGGTGGACGACGGTGAACTCCCCCGTGACCTGGATGTCCACCTGACCGCCTCGGCGTTGTTCGGCCTGGTGCTCGTGGCTGCGCTGGACTGGCAGGCGTTCCAGCCGGAGCGCTCCCCCGAGGAGGTGCACGCCGCGCTGTCCGGGCTGGTGCGGGGCAGGCTCCGCGGAGCCGCTGCCGACGACCCGGTCGCGGCGCCGGCCGGGTGGGCGACGAACGGCGCCGGACGGGGGGCGGAGCCGGATCCCGGACGGCAGCAGCGGGATATCAGACAAGATCGCACCGCGCTCGGACGACGTTGACCGTGCGGCCCGGGTCGGCGTTCGGGCACCGCCGAAGTCCTCCGGGCCGGTCCTAGTGCGCCGAGGGACCGTCGGCGACGAGCACGCCGGGGCGGCCCTCGGTTAGCATCGACGCCGCCGAACGAGGCACGGGGGGCGGAGGAAAGAGTGTCGGTGCTACCTCTGGTTTTCACCAGTGGCTGGGCGAGCGGGATCAACGCCTACGCGGTGGTTTTCCTGCTCGGGGTCCTCGGGGCGACCGGGGTCAGCGACGACGTGCCGGGCGCCCTGGAGCGCCCCGAGGTCGTGGTCGTCGCGGGCCTGCTGTTCCTCGTCGAGGCGGTCGCGGACAAGGTCCCGTACCTGGACACGGTGTGGGACGGGGTGCACACCGTGGTCCGGCCCGTGTCCGGCGCGGTGGTCGCGGCGCTGCTCGCCGGACAGGACGGCTCCCTGCCCCAGCTCGCCGCCGGCGCCCTCGGCGGGAGCACGGCGCTCGCCAGCCACCTGGTCAAGGCCGGCACCAGGATGGCCGTCAACACCTCCCCTGAGCCGGCGAGCAACATCGTGCTCAGCTTCCTCGAGGACCTGGTCGTCGCCGGGGTCATCGTGTTCGCGGTGTTCCACCCGGTCGCGGCGGCGACGGTGGCGGCCGTGCTGCTCGGCCTCGGCCTGCTCACCGTGGCGCTGGTCGCCTCCCGGATCAGGCGGTTCTGGCGGCGGCGCCGCGAACGGCGCAGGGAACGGGCCTTCGCCCGGGGCAGGGCCGGAGCGCCGACGTACGTCCACCGCGGCTGACGCCGCTGGTCAGCGGGCCGGTATGGTCCCTGACCATGGCAAGGATCGCAGTGATCGGCGCGGGTGTCGGGGCGATGGCCGCCGCGGCCAGACTCGCCACGGTGGGCCACCGGGTGACGGTGTGTGAGCGCTCCGGGACGCACGGGGGCGCCGTCGGCACCTTCTCCCGGGACGGGTTCTCCTTCGACACCGGCCCGGCCCTGCTGGCCCTGCCCGCGGTGTACCGGGACCTGTTCCTGAAGACCGGCAAGGAGCCGCTCGAGGAGTGCGTGGACCTGCGCGAGGTGGACCCGGCCAGCCACCACCTGCTCCCCGGGGGCACCTCGGTGGCCCTGGCGAACGCCTCCCGCGCGGCCGTAGTCCAGGCCCTGGACGCGGCCCTCGGCGCGGGCGCGGGAGCGCGCTGGTCCGCCCTGCTCGACCGGGCCCGGGTGGTGTGGGAGGCCACCCGCAGGCCGCTGCTGGAGGAGCCGTCGGGCGAGGGCCCCGACCGGGTCGTCCACGACCCCTACCCGGCTCCCCGGTGGCCCGTCCCCGGCCGGGGCCGGCCCACCCTCGAGCGGGTGGCCAGGCGGGAGCTGCGGCACCCCGGTCTCGTCGCCCTGCTGGACGGGTACGCGCTGCGGTACGGCTTCGACCCGCGCACCGCGCCGGCGAGCCTGGTGGCGCTGCCCTACCTGGAGCACACCTTCGGCACCTGGTACGTCGCCGGCGGCGTCCGGGCCCTGGCCGACGCGCTGTTCCGCCGCTGCGCCCTGCGGGGCGTGGAGTTCCGCTTCGACGCCGAGGTGGTGGCGGTGGAGCGGACGGACGGGCGGGCCACCGGGGTCCGGCTCGCCGACGGCGACCGGTTGCCGGCCGACGCGGTGGTCTCCGGGGTCCCCGCGCTCGCCCCGCTGCTGGGCGGGGCCCCGCCGCCCGGGGCCCGCACCTGGCCCGGGCGCCTTTCGGTGCTGCTCGCGCTGCGCGGCGCCCGCCCCGACGGCACCGCCCACCGCACCCTGGTCCACGCGCCCGACCGCACCGCCGAGCTGACCGCGGTCTTCGACCCGCCCCAGCACACCCGTGGACCTGCGGCGGGTCCCCCGCGGACGGTGGAGGTGCTGCGCCCGGACGACGCCGGCCTGCGGCCCGACGGGCACGAGGCCGTGACCCTGCGGGTGACCGTGCCCCCGCAGGGGGTGGTGGACTGGACGGCGGACGGGCTCGCCGACGCCTACGCGGACCAGGCGGTGCGGGTCGCCGAGGCGGCCGTTCCCGGACTGCGGGACCGCGTCCTGTGGCGGCACGTGCTCACCCCCGCCGACACCGAGAGGACCACCGGCGCCCCCGGCGGCGGGTGCCCGGGGCCGGTGCTCGCCGGGCACCGGGGGGCGTTCCTCAGCGCGGACAACCGCACGTCGGTCCCCGGTCTCTACCGGGTCGGCGGCTGGGCCCACCCGGGCGGCGGGCTCCCGCACACGGGCATGTCGGGGGCGCTGGTCGCGGCGCTGATCGGCACCCCCTGACCGTGCCGGCCCGGCCGACACGGCCCGCCGGGGCCCCGTGCTGGCGCCCGGGGGTGGGGACTCAGTAGCCGTAGGGGTCGGGGCCGGGGGCCGAATCCGCGGCCGGTGGCGGGCCGGCCGGCGGGGGCGGGACGTACGGTTGCGGCTCGACGGTGGGTTGTTGGGGCAGCCACACCCCGTCGGGAGCGGCGGAGTAGCCGGCGTACGGGTCGGCCGGTGGCTGCGGGAACCCCTCGTCCCCCGGGGCGTCGGCCACCGGCACCCAGCCGGTGGCTCCCGGGCCGGCCCCCTCCCCGAACGAGGGGGCACCGAAGGGGGGCGCCGCGCCGGCGTACGAGGGGTCGGGGGCGTACGGGGGGTCGGGGGCGTACGGGGCGCCGAAGGGGTCCCCGCCGTAGGACGGGTCGCCGGGGGGCACCGACTCCCCGGGGTGGCCCGCGCCCGGGTCGGTCCCCGTTCCCGCGGGGTACCCGTACGGGTCGTACCCCTGGAGCGAATCGCCGTGGGGCGGCTGCGCCGTCAGGTCCTGCGGGGTGTCCCCGAGGTGGGCCGCCGCGCCCTGGACAGGGTCGCCGACCGGCTCCTGCCCCGCGGGTCCGTAGTCCCAGGAGGAGTACGGACCCGCGGGGGCGTCCTGGCCCGGGGTGGCGCCGTACTCGGGAGCCTGCTGCCCGGTGCTGCCGTACGCCGCGTACTCCCCGGTGTCCTCCTCCATCACCTCGGGCTGGTAGACGGGCGGCGGGGGCACGGCCGAGGGTTGGCCCACCGGCTCCACGGGCGTGACGGCCAGGGTGGGCTCGGCGCGCGAGGTACCGGGCGTCCTGCGCCGCCGGCTGGAGCCCGGCCTGCCCCCCAGCGCCCAGCCCGCGGAGAAGCCACGGCGGTAGGAGACGGTGACGAGGGTCTGGCCGACCGCGAACGCCGCCGCGCCGAGACCGATCACCACCACGTTGCGCATCACCACGCCCACCACCAGCACCACGAACCCGGCGAACGCCAACGCCCGCCAGCGCAGTTGGGCCTTGTACTGGAGCAGCACCTCACCGAGCAGCCAGAGCGCCACCATCCCGAACGCGACGTAGAGCACCGTGAAGCCCATGGGCGCACATTTCCTTGTCCTCGGGGCCGTGACGGGTCGTTGGGGTCACGGCCGATGCCGGCCGGTGCGGCGAAGGAGGACGGCTCTCAGACCCGTTGGTGCAGCCCGAGGTTCTCGTAGATCTCCAGCGTCGCCGTCGAATGGTTCAGCGTAATGAAGTGGAGCCCCGGCGCGCCCTCCGCGAGCAGCTTCTCCGACATCTTTGTGGCGTACTCCACGCCGATCGCCCGCACCGCCGCCGGATCGTGCTCCACCGCCAGCACCTGCTCGGCCAGCGCCCGGGGGAACGCCGCGTTGCTGAGTTGGGCGAACCGCTCGATCTGGCGCACGTTGGTCACCGGCATGATCTCCGGGACGATGGGCGTGGCGCACCCGGCCCCGGCCACCCGGTCGCGGAACCGCAGGTAGTCCTCCACGTGGAAGAACATCTGGGTGAGGGCGTAGTCAGCGCCCGCCCGGCACTTGGCGACGAAGTGCCGGATCTCGCTGTCCCAGTCCGCCGACCTGGGGTGCTTCTCCGGGAAGGCCGCCACACCGACGCAGAAGTCCCCGGACTCCTTGATCAGCCGCACCAGTTCGACGGCGTGGGTGAGCCCCTGGGGGTGCGGCACCCACTCGCCCTGTGGGTCCCCCGGCGGGTCACCGCGCAGCGCCAGCATGTTGCGGATGCCGGCGTCCGCGTACTGCCCGATGATGTTCCGCAGCTCGGCGACCGAGTGGTTGACCGCGGTCAGGTGGGCCACCGGGGTCAGGGTGGTCTCCGACGCGATCCGCTCGGTCATCCGCACGGTGCGTTCGCGGGAGGAGCCGCCGGCCCCGTAGGTCACCGACACGAACGTGGGCGACACGGCCTCGATCCTGCGGATGGCGTTCCACAGGTTCCGCTCACCCTGGTCGGTCCTTGGCGGGAAGAACTCGAAGGAGTACGAGCGCCGCCCGGAGGAGATCAGCTCCCGGATGGTGGTCGCGCGATCGGTGCGGGTGGTCGGTCTGCCGAGTGCCATGTCAGGAAGGCTAGCCACCGGACGGAGCCGGCGGGAAATCCGCGCCGGGGCGTCTCACGGTGTGGGTGCGCGGGCTGTGTCCGCGGTGGATCAGTCCTCGAGCGGTCCCCGCTCCCGGAGCCGCCGGGCCAGTTCCGCCGTGGCGGCCGCCGGGTCGTCCGCCTCGGTGATCGCCCGGACCACCACCACCCGGCGGGCGCCGGCGTCCAGCACCTGGTCGAGGTTGTGGGCGTCGATGCCGCCGATGGCGAACCAGGGGCGGGCCGGGCGCAGCCCGGCGGCGTACCGCACCAGGTCGAGGCCCGGCGCCGGACGGCCCGGCTTGGTCGGGGTCGGCCACACCGGGCCGGTGCAGAAGTAGTCCACGCCCGGCTCCACCAGGGCCTCGTCCACCTCGGCCGGTGCGTGGGTGGAGCGGCCGACCAGCATCCGCTCGCCGACCACGGCCCGGGCCGCGGGCACCGGCAGGTCGTCCTGTCCGAGGTGGAGCACCGCGGGTCGGGCGGCGTGCGCCAGGTCAGCCCGGTCGTTCACCGCGAGCAGCCTCCCGTGTCGGCGGGCGGCGTCGGCGAAGACCCGCAGGTGGTCCAGTTCCTCCCGGGCCTCGAGGCCCTTCTGCCGGAGTTGGACGATGTCCACCCCGGCCCCGAGCACCGCGTCGAGGAACTCGGGGAGGTCACCTTGGCGGGTCCTGGCGTCGGTGCACAGGTAGAGCCGGGCGTCGGCGAGCAGTTCGCGGTCCGTGGCAGCCGAAGGGGACGGGGTGGACGTCACGGGGGTGCTCCTGGGTCGGGGGCCGGCCGGGCGGCCGACGTGAGGGGTGGGACGGCGGGCGCGGCCGGTCGGAACGCGCCCGGGCCACTGTGCCGCAACCGGGCGGGCGGGGGAAACGGGCCCCGCGGTCCCGCGCCGGCGCGTGCGGCGGGCGTGCGGGGGCCGGGGCCCGGGAGGCGGGCCGTGGGGAGCGAACGGTCGGGGAGTTCCCGGCGGGAACGGGCGGGGGCCGGGCGGCCGGCCCCCGCAGGGACGGCTCAGCGGGTCGGCGGGGCGCTCACAGCGCCAGCGCCTGGGCGCGGCGCTTCACCTCCGTGCCGCGGTTCTCCCGCAGCGCCTGGGCGGGCGTGCCCGGCAGCGTGGGGTCCTCGGTGAACAGCCACTCCAGCGCTTCCTCGTCGCTGAATCCGTCGTCCCTCAGCAGGGTCAGCGTGCCGACCAGACCCTTGACCACCTTGTCGGCGGCGATGAAAGCCGCGGGCACGTGAAGGGCTCGGTTCTCCCCCCGGCGCACCGCGATGAGCTGGCCTTCCTTGACCATCTGGCGGACCCGTGTCACTTCCACGCCCAGTCGCTCCGCGATCTCCGGGAGCGTGAGCCAGGAATCCACGAGTGCTTCGGTCTTTGCGTCGATCTCGGTCACGTGACAAGCGTGCCATCCCGGTCCGACTTCCGGGGTCATGACGGCCCGCGCCGCGACCGACCACCTCGCTGACCGGTGGCGCACCGCGGGATGGCGCCAGGACGGCCCCGGCCACCACCGGTCCTCAGCACACCACCGGGCTTCAGCACACCGCCGACTTCAGCGGCACCGACGGGTCCGCGGCGCGCTGACGGTCGAGCGCCGCGCCGCGCTCGATCAGCTTGCGCCCCTGGGCGAGGTCCCGGGGCCGGCCGACGGCCAGCAGGGCCACCAGGACCCCGTCCCTCAGCCAGCACGCGGACCAGGCCGGCTCGTCGGGGTTCCCCCGCAGCAGCAGCTCGTCGGCCGTCCCGTGGTGGCCGGCGTACTGCACGAACCGCCCGAACTGCTCGGACCAGAAGTACGGCACCGGGTCGTAGACCGTGTCGGCGCCGAGCAGGTTCGCCGCCACGGTCTTGGGGCCCTGGACCGCGTTGTCCCAGTGGTGCACCAGCAGCCGGGCCCGGTAGCGGGCGGACGGGAACGAGGCGCAGTCGCCCACCGCGAAGACGTCGGGCACCGAGGTGCGCAGCCGGTCGTCGGCGAGCACGGAACGGTCGGCGCCGAGCTCCACCCCGGACCCGGCGAGCCAGCCGGTGGCCGGGCGGGCCCCGATGCCCACCACCACCGCGTCCGCCGGCAACCGCTGCCCGTCCACGAGCCTGACCGCGCCCTGCTCCACCCCGGCCACCTTGGTGTCGGTCAGCAGCTCCACCCCGGCCTCGGCGTACCAGGGGCGCATCAGCTCCCCGAGTTCCCCGGGCAGCGCCCCGGCCAGTGGGGAGCCCGCCGCCTCGACCACGGTGACCGCGCACCCGGCCTGGCGTGCCGCGGTGGCGAACTCGGCACCGATCCAGCCGGCGCCGACCGCCACCACCCTGCCGGCCCGGCGGAGCACCGGCCGCAGCGCCACCGCGTCGTCCAGGGTGCGCAGCAGGTACGTCCCGGGGGCCTGTTCACCGCCCGGCAGGAGCAGCGGCTCCGCGCCGGTGGCCAGCACCAGCCGGTCGTACGGCACCGGGCCCCCGTCGGTGATCAGGGTGTGCGCGGACGGCCGCAGCTCCACGGCCCTGCGGCCCAGCAGCAACTCCACCCCGAGCGCGTCGAAGTCGATGTCGAACGCCGAGCTGTCCACGGTGCCGAGCAGCAGCCCCTTCGACAGCGGGGGCCGGTCGTACGGCGGGTGCGCCTCCTCACCCACCAGCGTGAGCTGCCCGTCGAAGCCCTCCTCGCGCAGGCTCACGGCCGTCAGCGCCCCGGCCATCCCGGCCCCGACCACCACAATCCGCTGCATCCGCCGCTCCTTCGCCGTAGGTCGATCCGCCGTGGTTCGCCCCCGGGTCACGAGGGTGGTACCCCGAAGTACAGGCGGTTCGCTTAGATCTTGGCTAGTCCGGCACTGAAGCACACCCGCACCACGCTGGTGGCGGTCGCGGGCGGCCCGGCGAGCGGCGTCCTGCCGTTCGCCGTCCCCGCCCCAGGGACTACTGTGGGGGCAGGACATCCGCGGGAGCCCGGGCGCAACCGGGCTGAGAGTGGGGCTGGGCGGCCCCTGACCGTACGAACCTGATCCGGGTCATGCCGGCGAAGGGAGGCAGGTTCCCCCATGGGACACGTGGCGGGCCACCCCGACGTGGTGGTGGTCGGCGGAGGCGTCATCGGTCTCGTCACCGCCTGGCGCACGGCACTGCGAGGGCTGCGGGTCACGGTGCTCGACCCGGCTCCTGGCGGGGGCGCGGCGCTGGTGGCGGCGGGCATGCTGGCGGCCGTCTCCGAACTCCAGTACGGGGAGCAGGAGCTGTTCCGCCTGAACCTCGCCTCGGCCGAGCGCTACCCCTCGTTCCTCGCCGAACTCGGGGAGGTCACCGGGGACGACTGCGGCTACCGCGCCTGCGGCACGCTGTTCGTGGCGCTCGACGCCGACGACCGCGCCCAACTCCGCGAGCTGCACGCCTTCCAGGGCTCCCTGGGCCTCGACGCGACCTGGCTGAACGGCCGGGAGTGCCGTCGTCTCGAGCCCATGCTCGCCCCCGGGGTGCACGGCGGGCTGCGGGTGGACGGCGACCACCAGGTGGACCCGCGCCGGCTGGTGGCGGCGCTGCTCACCGCCTGCGAGCGGGCCGGGGTGGTGCTGCGGCGCGCCACCGCGGCGCGGGTGGAGGTGGCCGGGGGCCGCGCCACGGGGGTCACCACCGACGACGGCGACACCCTGTCCGCCGGCCAGGTGGTGCTCGCCGCGGGGAGCGGCAGCGGGCGGCTCGCCGGCCTGCCCGCCGGGGTGCTGCCGCCGGTCCGCCCGGTGAAGGGCCAGGTGCTGCGGCTCCGGGTCCCCGGGCCCCTGGCCCCGTTCCTGTCCCGGACCGTGCGGGCCGTGGTCCGCGGCGGGAGCGTGTACCTGGTGCCCCGGGTCAACGGCGAGCTGGTCGTCGGCGCAACCTCCGAGGAGCTCGGGGAGGACACCACGGTCACCGCGGGCGGCGTCTACGAGTTGCTGCGCGACGCCCACGAGCTGGTCCCCGGCATCACCGAACTGCCCCTGGTCGAGACCCGGGCGGGCCTGCGCCCCGGCTCCCCTGACAACGCGCCGCTACTCGGCCCCACCGCGCTGCCCGGGCTGCTGCTGGCCACCGGTCACCACCGCAACGGCATCCTGCTCACCCCGGTCACCGGTGACGTGATGGCCCACGTCCTCACCACCGGCGAGGTCCCGGAGCAGGCCGCTCCGTTCAGCCCCGGCCGTTTCCTCCCGGAGCCCGGGCCCTCCCCCGCCGCGGCCCGGGGCGTCCCCGGTGCCCAGCCACTCGAGTCCCACCCACCGCAGGGAGTAGCGCCTTGACCGCGACCACACCGGTGACCGTCTCCGTGAACGGCGAACCCCGCCGGATTCCCGCCGGCCTCACCCTCGACCGGCTCGTCGCCACCCTGACCAGCGCCCCGGCCGGGGTCGCCGCCGCGCTCAACGAGTCGGTGGTGCCGCGCGGGCAGTGGCCGGCCACCCCGCTGGGCGAGGGCGACCGGGTCGAGGTGCTCACCGCGGTGCAGGGGGGCTGACCCGATGCCCGGCTCCCGCGCCGTCCACGACGGCCCCGGCCCCGCCGCCGACCCGTTCACCATCGCCGGCACCACCTTCGCCTCGCGCCTGATCATGGGCACAGGCGGCGCCCCCAGCCTGGAGGTGCTGGAACGGTCCCTGCTGGCGTCGGGCACCGAGCTCACCACCGTCGCCATGCGCCGGGTGGACCCCGGCGTCAAGGGCTCCGTGCTCGGCGTCCTGGCGCGCAACGGCATCCAGGTGCTGCCCAACACCGCCGGCTGCTTCACCGCGGGTGAGGCCGTGCTCACCGCGAAGCTGGCCCGGGAGGCACTGGGCACCAACTGGGTCAAGCTCGAGGTGGTGGCGGACGAGCGCACCCTGCTGCCGGACCCGGTGGGACTGCTGGACGCCGCCGAGGCCCTGGTGGACGACGGTTTCGTGGTGCTGCCCTACACCAACGACGACCCGGTGCTGGCCCGTCGTCTCGAGGAGGTCGGCTGTGCCGCGGTCATGCCGCTCGGTTCCCCCATCGGTTCCGGGCTGGGCATCCGCAACCCGCACAACTTCCAGCTCATCGTGGAGCAGGCCGGCGTTCCGGTGATCCTGGACGCCGGCGCGGGCACCGCCTCGGACGCGACCCTGGCCATGGAGCTCGGCTGCGCCGCGGTGATGCTGGCGTCCGCGGTGACCCGCGCCCAGGAGCCGGTGCTGATGGCCGGGGCCATGCGGCACGCGGTGGCGGCCGGCCGGCTGGCCCGGTTGGCCGGACGCATCCCGCGCCGCCACCACGCCGAGGCGTCCTCACCCACCGCGGGTCAGGCGGCGCTGGACCCGGAGCGCCCGGCCTTCCCCGCCGGGTGAGCCCTCCGGCACCGCCCGGCCCGCGTCCAGCGGCCGTTCCCGCCGGGCCCCGGGGAAGTGTCAAGATTCCGGCACAGATCGTCGGCGACCCCACCACAAGCCGCGCGCACAGTCGTTCGGGACAGGGCCGGCTCGTAGACTCCTCGGCGTGGATACGACCGTGAACGACCCCTTGGTCGGGCAGACGCTTGACGGCCGCTACCGGGTAGGGGCGCGGATCGCCGTGGGCGGGATGGCGACGGTTTACCGTGCGCTGGACACCCGACTGGACCGGGAGCTCGCCCTGAAGGTGATGCACCCGGCGCTCGCCTCGGACCAGGGGTTCGTGGACCGGTTCATCCGCGAGGCCAAGGCCGTCGCCCGGCTCTCCCACCCCAACGTGGTCGGTGTCCACGACCAGGGCACCGACGGCTCCTACGTCTTCCTGGCCATGGAGTACGTCGCCGGGTGCACCCTGCGGGACATCCTCCGTGAGCGCGGTGCGCTGCACCCGCGGGCCGCCCTGGACATCCTGGAGCCGATCCTGGCCGCGCTCGGCGCCGCCCACCGCTCCGGCCTGGTGCACCGCGACGTCAAGCCGGAGAACGTGCTCATCGGCGACGACGGACGGGTCAAGGTCGCCGACTTCGGACTGGTCCGCGCGGTCGGCTCGGCCACCGCCACCACCACGGCGGGCTCGGTCATCGGCACCGTGTCGTACCTCTCCCCCGAGCAGGTCGAGCACGGCAACGTGGACGCCCGCTCGGACGTGTACGCCTGCGGCGTGATGCTCCACGAGATGCTGACGGGCAGCAAACCGCACGAGGGCGACACCGCCGTGCAGGTCATCTACCGGCACCTCAACCACGACGTGCCGCCGCCCTCCCGCCTGGTCCCCGGGCTCGCCCCGGAGCTGGACGAGCTGGTCACCCGGGCGGCGGCCCGCTCCGCGGCGGACCGCCCCGGCGACGCGGTGGAGCTGCTCGCCCTGCTCCAGGCCGCGCGGCGGAGCCTGAGCCCGGCGCAGTTGGACGCCGAGCCGCCCACCGCCGCCACCCGGCCCGCGGGCGACACCCACACCACCCGGCTGCGCCGCACCCCGGTCACCCCGCCCACCGCGGCGGCGACCGGCGCAGCGGCGGGGTCGGGGCCGGGCGGGCCGTCGCCGGACGGGGCCGAGCCGCTGAACCGCACCTCCCGGCTCCAGCTCCCTCCCGAGCTGGCCGGGCGCCGGGCCGAGGCCGCCGACCACCCCGTCGGCCCGCTGCCCGCCCCGTCCCGCTTCGCCTCCCGCCGCGGCCTGCTCGCGGTGTTCGCCGCCGTGGCCGCCCTGGTCGGCATCGGCGCCGTGGTCTGGTTCATCGGGGTCGGCCGCTACACCTCCACCCCGAGCGTGCTCGGCCTGTCCCGGGTGGCGGCCGAGGCGGAGCTGGAGGACTCCGGCCTGGACGCGGAGTTCACCGAGGTGTTCAGCGAGACCATCCCCGTCGGCAAGGTCGTCTCCACCGACCCGCGCAACGGTGAGCGCGTCCGCAACGGGGGCACCGTCACCGTCGCCGTCTCCAAGGGCCCGGAACGCATCGACGTGCCCAAGGTGGCCGGGGACCGCAAACGGGACGCCGAGCGGGTGCTGGAGGAGGCGCGGCTGACCGTCGGCACCGAGCGCACCGCGTTCAGCGACACGGTGCCCAGGGGCCGGGTCATCGGCACGGAGCCGGCTGCCGGCACCCGGCTCAAGCCGGACGCCCCGGTCAGCCTGGTGATCAGCAGGGGCGCACCGGTGGACGTGCCCGACCTGGTGGGCCTGACGCTGGAGGAGGCCCGTCAGGAGCTGGCCGACGCCGGCCTGGAGCTGCGCACCGCGGGGGACGAGGTCTACTCCGACGACGTAGACAAGGGGTCGGTGGCCGCCCAGACCCCCGACGCCGGCGCCACGTCGGCCGAGGGCAGTAGCGTCACCCTGACCGTCTCCAAGGGCCCGCAGCTCTTCGAGGTGCCCGACGTCAAGGGCAAGAAGCAGGGCGAGGCCCGGCAGATCCTGGAGGACGCCGGCTTCGAGGTGGACGTGTTCGACGCCCTGCCCCTGTTCGGCGACGACAAGGTGTGGCGGCAGTCCCCGGGCGGCGGCTCCCTCAAGCCCAGGGGTACCACCATCGACCTCACCGTCCGGTGACCGGGGGCGACCCGGCCCGACGGCCGGCGACCACGGGCGGCGACGGGCACCGGCGCAACCCCGTCGGCGGTCATGTCCCGGTGGCCGGTGGCCTGGCCACCGCCGGCCTCGCCTACGCCCGGCGGATGGGCGCCGAGACGGTGCAGGTGTTCGTCGCCAACCCGCGGAGCTGGGCCACCCCGGCCGGCGACCCGGCCGAGGACGAGCTGTTCAAGGCGTCCTGCCTCACCGAGTCGATCCCGGCGTTCGTGCACGCCCCCTACCTGATCAACCTGGGCTCGCACACCGAGGCCACCGTCCTGGCGTCGGTGCTGTCGCTGCGGCACTCGCTGCGCCGGGCCCACGTCATCGGCGCCCGGGGCGTGGTGGTGCACACCGGCTCCGCGACCGGCGGGAGGAGCAGGGAGGTCGCGCTGGCGCAGGTCCGCGAGCGGCTGCTGCCGTTGCTCGACGAGCTGGACCAGGACGACTCGCCCCGGCTGCTGCTCGAGCCCACCGCCGGGCAGGGCTTCTCCCTGTGCTCCCGGGTGGAGGACCTGGGGCCCTACCTCGAGGCGCTCGAGGGGCACCCTCGGGTCGGGGTCTGCCTGGACACCTGCCACCTGTTCGCCGCCGGCCACGACCTCGCCGCCCCCGGCGGGGTCGGGCGGACCCTGGACGCCCTGGTGGACACCGTGGGCGTCGGCCGGCTCGGGCTGGTCCATGCCAACGACTCCAAGGCGGGCCTCTCCTCCCACCTGGACCGGCATGAGAACATCGGCGCGGGCCGGATCGGCGCCGACCCGTTCCGCGAGCTGTTCGCCCACCCGGCGACCGAGGGCGTGCCGTTGACCGTGGAGACCCCCGGCCCGCAGGACAGGCACGCCGCGGACGTCGCCACCCTGAAGGGGCTCCGCGAACGGTCACCGGAGGGCTGACCGGGGAACTGCGCCGCGGGGCGTCAGAGCTCCGGGCCGTCCCCCGGCTCCTCCTGGTAGGAGTAGCGCTGCTCGCGCCACGGGTCACCGATGTTGTGGTAGCCGCGTTCCTCCCAGAACCCGCGGCGGTCGGTGACCATGTACTCCACGCCACGGACCCATTTCGGCCCCTTCCAGGCGTACAGGTGCGGAACGACCATCCGGACCGGGAAGCCGTGCTCGACGGTGAGCGGATCCCCGCCCCGGTGGGTGGCCAGGATCGTGGAGGGGTCGGCGAAGTCGGCGAGGCGCAGGTTGGAGCTGAACCCGTACTCCGCCCACACCATGACGTGGCTCACCCCTGCCGCCGGGGGCGCGAGCTTCAGGATCTCCCCGGCGGACACACCGCTCCACTCCACGTCCAGCATGGAGAACCGGGTGACACAGTGGAAGTCGCCGACGACGGTGGTGCGCGGCAACGCCGAGAACTCCTCGTGGTTCCACGCGTACTTGCCCCCCGAGGCCGTGGCCCCGAAGACCTGGAGCTCCCAGCGGTCGGGTTTGAACCTCGGTACCGGGCCGTAGTGCAGGACCGGCCAGCCCCGTTGCAGGCGCTGGCCAGGGGGAAGCTCGCCCGCCCGCTGGGCCGATCCCTCTTCGCGTTCGGACTGCCCCATGGCTCCATGGTGACAGACGGGTCGGACGGCCCGCACGGCACCCCAAGCATGCCAAGCACGTCAAGTCCGAAATGACGCACCTTTAAGGCAACCCATACTAAGCCCGCACTTACTGGAAGCATTTTCTGAAGAGTGCGAAGATGCGCCCAGACAGTGACGACGGCCGGAAGGAAACCGGCGGGTCCCCGGTTTCTCGGGGGCTTTGCGCGCGATTTTTCGGACAGGCTCCTGACCGGGTCCCGACCGGACCAGACGGTTTCAGATGGCTACCGACAGGATTCAGGAAGGCACGCACCATGCAGGGCGATCCCGAGGTCATCGAATTCCTCAACGAGCAGCTCACCGCGGAGCTGACCGCGATCAACCAGTACTTCCTGCACGCCAAGATGCAGGAGAACTTCGGCTGGACGAAGCTCGCCAAGCACACCCGGAACGAGTCCATCGAGGAGATGCGGCACGCGGAGGTCCTCACCGACCGCATCCTGTTCCTTGAGGGCCTGCCGAACTACCAGCGGCTCTTCCACGTTCGGGTCGGGCAGACCGTCACCGAGATGTTCCAGGCCGACCGGCAGGTGGAGCTGGAGGCGATCGACCGGCTGCGGCGCGGCATCGACGTGATGCGGGCCAAGGGCGACGTCACCTCGGCGAACATCTTCGAGTCGATCCTCGCCGACGAGGAGCAGCACATCGACTACCTGGAGACCCAGCTCGACCTGGTGGAGAAGCTCGGCGAGCCGCTGTACATCGCGCAACTCATCGAGCAGCCGGCGTCCTAGCCCCCCGGGCGGCCAGAGCGGGTGCCCCGGCGGGCACCGGCACCGCTGCGGGCTCCGCCGCCTCCGTGGCCACGGAACGGGGCGAAGGGGGCGCCGCCACGTCGGCGAGCGCGGCCCGGCGGCGGCAGACGGCGGGACGGCCGAGCATCGACTGGATCCGCCGCACGCAGCCGCCGCAGTCGGTGCCCGCCCGGCACGCGGAGGCTATCTGCCGCGGGGACTCCGCCCCCGCCTCGATCTGGGAGCGCACCTGTTGTTCGGTGACGCCGAAGCACAGACAGACGTACATGCGCCGGGCACCTCCGCAGCGGTCCACTCGACAGGCTCTCGATAGAGTGAGGTTAACCTAACCTTACTCGTCGCGCCAGTTCCCGGCCGCCAGCCCCGGCCGTACAACGCGGTGGGGTGCGGACCATCGGCCCGCACCCCACCGCGACACACCCGCCAGCGACTAGCTGCGGTACATCTCCGCCACCAGGAAGGCCAGGTCGAGCGACTGGCTCCGGTTGAGCCTGGGGTCACACGCCGTCTCGTACCGCTGGTGCAGGTCGTCGACGAAGATCTCGTCGCCGCCACCCACGCACTCGGTCACGTCGTCCCCGGTCAGCTCCACGTGGATGCCGCCGGGGTGCGTGCCGAGGCCGTGGTGCACCTCGAAGAAGCCCTTGACCTCGTCGAGCACGTCGTCGAAGCGCCGCGTCTTGTGCCCGCTTGCCGCCTCGAAGGTGTTCCCGTGCATGGGGTCGCAGACCCAGCCCACCAGGGCGCCGGACGCCGTCACCTTCTCCACCAGCTCCGGCAGCCGGTCCCGGACGCGGTCCGCTCCCATCCGGGTGATGAAGGTCAGCCGCCCGGGCTCCCGGTCCGGGTCCAGTCGCTCGACCAGGGTCAGCGCGTCCTCGGCCGTGCTCGAGGGGCCGAGCTTCACCCCGATCGGGTTCCTGATCCGGCTGGCGAACTCCAGGTGCGCACCGTCGAGCTGCCTGGTCCGCTCCCCGATCCACACCATGTGGCCGGAGACGTCGTACAACTGCCCGGTCCGCGAGTCCACGCGGGTCAGGGCGGACTCGTAGTCCAGGATCAGCGCCTCGTGGCTGGAGTACAGCTCGACCGCCTTGAACTGCTCCGGGTCCACCCCGCAGGCGTGCATGAAGCGCAGCGCCCGGTCGATCTCCCGGGCCAGCGCCTCGTACCGCTGCCCGGAGGGCGAGGACCGCACGAAGTCCCGGTTCCAGGCGTGGACCTGCCGCAGGTCGGCGTAACCGCCGGTGGTGAACGCGCGCACCAGGTTCAGCGTCGCCGCCGAGGCGTGGTACATGCGCTTGAGCCGCTGCGGGTCCGGGGTCCTGGCCTCGGGGGTGAAGGCGAACCCGTTCACCGAGTCCCCCCGGTAGACCGGCAGGGTCACCCCGTCCCGGGTCTCGGTCGGCTTGGACCGCGGCTTGGAGTACTGGCCGGCGATCCTGCCCACCTTCACCACCGGCACCGAGCCGGCGTAGGTGAGCACCGCGCCCATCTGGAGCAGCGTCTTGAGCTTGTTCCTGATCTGGTCCGCGGACACCGCGTCGAAGGCCTCGGCGCAGTCCCCGCCCTGCAACAGGAACGCCTCGCCCCGGGCGACCGCCCCCAGGCGCGCACGGAGCTGGTCGCACTCGCCGGCGAAGACCAGCGGCGGATAGGACTCGAGCTCCGCGAGGACGTCGCGCAAAGCCTCCTGGTCCGGCCATTCAGGCTGCTGCGCCGCGGGGAGGTCTCTCCAGGTGTTGCCACCAGTGGTGGTATCGGCGTTCTCGGTCACGCACCCTAGGTTACGGTGTCGGCCCCGGCCCCCCGTCGCCCCGCCCAACAAGTGAGACGCCACGCTCCGCACCACGCCCCCGTGGGCGCCGACCCGGCCGGCGCGCGGTCCGGGCACTCGCCGTGGTCCGCCGGCTGGGCTAGGGTACGGGCCATGCGCGCGCTGACGACCAGCTCCTGGTGGTGGCCCCTCCCCGAGGCGGCCTCCCTGCTCACTCGCGCCTAGGCACACACCGCAAGCGCACACCAAGGCCGCCCCCAGGGGCGGCCTTCGGCGTTTCCGGAGTTCCGTTCCTGAGGTCATTCGGAAGGAACCGACCCGTGGACGACGCCCTCAGAAGGACCACCCCCGTGGACACCACCGCCCGGAACGTGATCCGTCGGCTGCTGGACCCCGCCGCTCCCCCGTTCGCCCTGTTGCGCCGCCGGGGCCCCGGGCGGGAGGACGGCGACACCGTGGAGGTGCTGACCGGCCCCGTCGAGACCGTGGACCGCCTGGCGCGGATCCCGCTGCCCTCCGGGGCACCCACCGGGGGACCGGCGATCGACGCCCTGGCGCTGGTCCCGTTCCGGCAGATCCGCGAGCGCGGCTTCCAGGTCCGGGACGACGGCACGCCACTGCTGGTGCTGCGCCCCACCGAGGTCCACGAGATCGACTGCGCGCAGGCCCTGGGGGCGCTGCCCGACCTGCCGGTCGCGGTGCGCGACGGGGTGTTCGACGTGTCCGACGACGCCTACGCCCGGATCGTGGAGCGCGTGGTCACCGAGGAGATCGGCCGGGGTGAGGGGGCCAACTTCGTCATCCGTCGGACGTTCACCGGCGAGCTGCCCGGCTTCGACGCGGCGACCGCCCTTTCGCTGTTCCGCCGCCTGCTGGTCGGGGAGCGCGGCGCCTACTGGACCTACCTGGTGCACACCCCGCAGCGGACCCTGGTCGGGGCGAGCCCCGAGGTGCACGTGCGGATGGCCGGCGGGACGGTGACCATGAACCCGATCAGCGGGACCTACCGCTACCCCCCGCAGGGCCCCGACCTGGCCGGCCTGCTGTCGTTCCTCCACGACAGCAAGGAGGTCGAGGAGCTGACCATGGTCGTCGACGAGGAACTGAAGATGATGTGCGCGGTGGGCGACCTGGGCGGAGTGGTGGTCGGGCCGCGACTGAAGGAGATGGCGCACCTGGCGCACACCGAGTACGAGCTGCGGGGGCGCAGCAGCGCCGACGTGCGGGAGGTTTTGCGCGCGACGATGTTCGCCGCGACGGTCACCGGGTCCCCGGTGCAGAACGCCTGCCGGGTGATCGAACGCCACGAGGAGGGCGGACGCGGCTACTACGCGGGGGCGCTGGCGCTGCTCGGCCGGGACGCCGGCGGCGGGCAGACGCTGGACTCGCCGATCCTGATCCGCACCGCGGACATCGACCCGGACGGCACCCTGCGGGTCCCGGTGGGCGCCACCCTGGTCCGGCACTCCGAGCCCCGCGCGGAGGTGGCCGAGACCCACGCCAAGGCGGCGGGGGTGCTGGCCGCGCTGGGGGTCCGCGAGGGGCGGCCGGCCCCGGACGGGGCCGCCGTGTCGTTCGCCGACGACCGGCGGGTGGTGGCGGCGCTGGCCGCACGCCGGGCGACGCTGGCGCCGTTCTGGCTGCGGATGCACCACGGGAGGACGCCCGGCCCGCTCGGCGGACACGCCCTGGTGGTGGACGGGGAGGACACCTTCACCGCGATGCTGGCGCACCTGCTGCGCGCGGTGGGCCTGACGGTGACCGTCCGGCAGTACGCCGAACCGGGTGTGGTCGCGGCGGCCCTGGCGCACCCGGGCCCGGTGGTGCTCGGCCCGGGACCCGGTGACCCCCGGGACCCGGACGACCCGAAGATGCGGCTGCTGCGCGGCCTCACCAGGGACCTGTTGGGAGGACATCCGCACGGGGTGCTCGGGGTGTGCCTCGGTCACGAGCTCCTCGCCCTGGAGCTGGGTCTGCCCCTGGTGCGCAAGGCGGTGCCGTTCCAGGGCGCGCAGGAGACGGTGGACCTGTTCGGCGTCCCGGAGACGGTGGGCTTCTACAGCACCTTCACCGCGCGGTGCACCGCCGCCGCGGCCGACCGGCTGGCCCTGCGCGAGGTCGAGCTCAGCCGTGACCCGGTCACCGGTGACGTGGTGGCCCTGCGCGGCCCGGGCTTCGCCGGGGTGCAGTTCCACCCCGAGTCGGTGCTGACGCTGGACGGCCCGGGCATCGTCTCCCGGCTGCTGGCCCCGGTGGTGGTGCCCCGGTGACGCCCGTCGGTGGTCGGTCGGGCGGGCGACGGGCGGCCACCGACCCCCGCGGGCGCCGGCCTTGACCGGCGCCCGCAGCCGGGGTCAGCCGAAGAAGACCTCCGCCTCGGCGTACAGCGCCGGGTTCACCGTCTTCAGCTTGGCGGTGGCGTCACCGATGGGGACCCGGACGATGTCGGTGCCGCGCAGGGCCACCATGGTGCCGAAGTCCCCGTCGTGCACCGCCTCGATGGCGTGCAGTCCGAAGCGGGTGGCGAGCCAGCGGTCGAAGGCGCTCGGGGTGCCGCCGCGCTGGATGTGGCCCAGCACCGTGGTCCTGGACTCCTTGCCGGTCCTCCGTTCGATCTCGCCGGCCAGCCACTCGCCGATCCCGGAGAGCCGGACGTGGCCGAACGAGTCAAGGGAGGCGTCCTTGAGGACCATCTGCCCCTCCAGGGGCACGGCCCCCTCGGCGACCACCACGATCGGGGCGTAGTTGATCTCGAAGCGGCTCTCCACCCAGGCACAGACCTGGTCGAGGTCGAAACGGCGCTCGGGGACGAGGATGACGTTGGCCCCTCCGGCGAGGCCCGCGTGCAGGGCGATCCACCCGGCGTGCCGGCCCATCACCTCGACGACCAGCACCCGACGGTGCGACTCGGCGGTGGTGTGCAGGCGGTCGATGGCCTCGGTGGCGATGTTGACGGCGGTGTCGAAGCCGAAGGTGTAGTCGGTGGCGGACAGGTCGTTGTCGATGGTCTTGGGCACCCCCACGGTCCTGACGCCGTAGTCGACGAGCTGTGCCGCGACCCCGAGGGTGTCCTCCCCGCCGATGGCGACCAGCGCGTCCACCTCGTACTTGCTCAGGTTGTCCTTGATGCGCCGCACCCCGTCCTCGGCCTTGAACGGATTGGTCCTCGACGAGCCGAGGATGGTGCCCCCGCGGGGCAGGATTCCCCGTACCGCCGGGACGTCCAGGGTCTGGATGTCGCCCTCGAGCGGCCCGCGCCAGCCGTCTCGAAAACCGACGAAGTCATGCTGGTACTCCTGCACGCCCTTGCGGACGATGGCGCGGATGACCGCGTTGAGTCCGGGGCAGTCACCGCCGCCGGTCAGAACTCCGATCCGCATGGTCCTTCCCTTCCGAGCACTGGCGTGTGTGACGTCCGTCTCACACCACGCTAACGCCGGCCGAAGGGTATGGGGATGGCCCGGGAATCTTATTCCGCAGAATCCCAGGGGACTTGTTTCTTGCTATTCACTCGCATGAGCGATCCTTGATTTACCCATTCAACGGGCAGGCTTGACGCCTTTTCGAGTACGTCACCGGCGACGCCCTCGCGGGGGCGCGGCGGGCGGCGCCCCCGCCCTTGGGCGGCGACTTCCCGGCACCTCCGGCGCATCGTAAGAGAACGATCGTTCTTGACTGATCGTTCTTGAATCACATACGGTCATGGACATGGGACGACCACGCGCCTTCGACACCGACCAGGTCATCGGAGCCGCGGCTGCCCTCTTCGCCGCCCGGGGCTACGAAGGCACCTCGGTGGACGACCTGGTCACCGCCACCGGCATCCACCGGGGCAGTCTCTACAAGGTCTTCGGCTCCAAACGGAGCCTGCACCTGGCCGCTCTGCGCAACCACCTCGACCGCGAGATCCACCCGGCCGCCGCCGCCGTCGCCGCCCTCACCGACCCCGAACAGGCGCTGACGGCGGCCATCGCCTCCTACGACAACGGCCCGGCCGCCGGACTCCTCCTCCTCGCCGCCGCTGAACGCGCCCCCCACGACCCGGAGGTCGCCGCGCTGGTCGCGGAAGGCATCACTGCCCTGGAGGACGCCCTGGGCCCCGCCTACGGGGACGCCGCCCCCCGACTCGCCTCCACCGTCCTCGGTGCCCGCCTGCGCCTGCGCGCCCTGCCGACCGCCCCCGAAGGAGCACTGACATGGCCCTGATCTCCATCGACCGTGAACGCAACCTGCTGACCGCCGAGATCCAGGGCCTGGACAAGCTCTGGGCCCTCAAGAGCCGCCTGGAGATCCCTCTCGCCCACGTGCGTGGCGCCACCCACGACCCCGGCATCGCCCGCGAACCGAAGGGCATCCGCGTCGGCGGCACCCACCTCCCGGGTGTCATCACCGCCGGCCGCTTCCGCCGCCACGGTGAACGCCTCTTCTGGGACGTGAAGAACCCGGACAAGGCGGTCGTCATCGAACTCGCCGACGCCGAAACCTACGACCGCCTCGTCGTCGAGGTCGATGACCCCCGCGCCACCGTCGCCCTCATCGAACAGTCCATCGCCCGCCGCTGACGCGCCGGGCCTGGGCCTGCTAGGGCCTGTCGGTCGGCTGGTCGCCCTTCCCGCCGGGAGTGCCCTGTCCCCCGGTGGCGGGGCGGTCCCCTTTCTCCCCGGTCCTTCCCGCTTTCTCGGCTGCTTTCTCGGCCGCTTTCTCGGCAGCCTTTTCGGCCTTCCGGGCCTCTTCCAACTCGCGCTTGGCCTCCAGCGCGTAGACGTCCACGTATTCCTGGCCGGACAACTTCATGATCTCGTACATGACCTCGTCGGTCACCGACCGCAGGATGTACCGGTCGTTGTCCATGCCCTGGTAGCGGGTGAAGTCCAACGGCGGGCCGATGCGGATGCCCGGCCGCATCAGTTTGGGCAGCAGCTTGCCCGGAGGTTGGATCTTCTCGGTGTCGATCATCGCCACCGGGATCACCGGCGCCCCGGTGGCCAGCGCCACCCGGGCCAGCCCCCCCGGCTTGCCGCGGTACAGGCGCCCGTCGGGCGAGCGGGTGCCCTCCGGGTAGATACCGAACAGCTCTCCCCGCTCGATCACCTGGATGCCGCCACGGATCGCCGCCTCGCCCGCGCCGCGCTTGCCGGAGCGGTCCACGGGAAGCTGGCCGACGCCGCGGAAGAAGGCGGCGATCGCCTTCCCCTTCAGCCCGGTGCCCGTGAAGTACTCGGACTTGGCGATGAAGGTGATCTTCCGGTCCACCACCGCGGGCAGGAAGAGTGAGTCCGAGAAGGACAGGTGGTTGCTCGCGATGATCGCGGGGCCCTCGCGCGGGATGTTCTCCAGCCCCTCCACCCACGGGCGGAAGGTCACCCGGACCAGAGAGCCGATGGACAGCTTCATGATGCCGTAGAACAACCGAGGACCTCCTGTGTCTGACAGGACAGACCCTAATCCCTTTTCCGGTCCGCGCGGTCTCCCACCATTCGTCGGGCGACCCCGGGGGCCGCGGTCGGTCCTGAAGGGCCGGGGGAGCCCGCATACTTGCTACGACGGGGTCATCACGGGGTCGAGTAGCATGCGGCCGGCGATTCCCCACCCGTCCTCGCCCGCCGCGACCTGTTCCACCCGTTGACCACACGCTCCGCACGTCCAGCGGAAGGAGCCCCCAGGTGCCGTTGATGCCCGGAGCCGAACCGTTCCACCACCAGGGCGGCGAGGTCGGTGTGGTGCTGAGCCACGGCTTCACCGGATCGCCCCAGTCCATGCGCCCCTGGGCCGAGTACCTCGCCGAGCGCGGGTTCACCGTCTCCGCGCCGCTGCTGCCCGGGCACGGGACGCGCTGGCAGGACATGCAGACCACCGGCTGGCAGGACTGGTACGCCGAGGTGGACCGCGCGGTGCGGACCCTGTCCCAGCGCTGCCGGCAGGTGTTCCTGTGCGGCCTGTCGATGGGCGGGGCACTGGTGCTGCACGCCGCGGCCCAACACGGGACGGCGGTGGACGGCCTGGTCCTGGTGAACCCGTCCGTCCGGGCCGACCAGAAGCTGATCGCCGCGGTCCCGGTGCTGCGGCACCTGCTCCCCTCGGTCCCCGGGATCATCCGCGACATCGCCAAGGAGGACGCGGACGAGGTCGGCTACCAGCGGGTCGGACTCCACGCGCTGCACGGGCTCAGCCAGTTGTGGAAGGTCGTACAGGCGGAGTTGTCGCAGGTCAACCAGCCGGTGCTGCTCCTGCACAGCCGGGTGGACCACGTGGTCTCGCCGGCGAACTCCGCACTGGTGCTGGAACGGATCTCCTCGGTGGACGTCACCGAGGTGTGGCTGGAGCGCAGCTACCACGTGGCCACCCTGGACCACGAGGCAGAACTGATCTTCTCCCGCAGCGCGGAGTTCTTCGGGCGCCTCACCCGGGTCGGCACCCCGGCCGCCACGACGGCCGCGGCCCCTGTCGCGGCGCCCGACGCCGCCGCGGAGGCCGGCCTGACGCTCGCCGCCGACGCCGGTGCGGCCCCCGCCGGCGACACAGGACCGGTCCCGGAGGCGGGGGTGGACGGTGGCTGAGGACCGCGACGAGCGCGACCGGAACCAGGAGCGCGAGGACGCGATCTGGGAACAGTTGGTCGCCTCCTTCGACCGGGAGCCCTCCTCCCTGGACACCCCGCCCTGGCCCGACGCGGAGACCCTGGACGACGACGCGGGCACCACGGGCGCCAGGACCGGAGGCGGCCAGGACGAGCACGCCGCGGCGGAGCCCGGCCCCGAGGACGACGCAGGTCCCGGGGACGACGGTGACGCGGTGGACGGTGACGCGGGCGAGAAGGACCCGGGCGACGACGGGGTCAACACCACCCGCAGCATCCTGGTCGCCACCGGCCCCGTGCACTGGCCCCGGGAGCTGGGTCCGCGTGACTTCGAGACCGCGGACGAGGAGGAGCACTTCGTTCCCCCGCCGCCGCCCCCACTGCCCAAGCTCGACACCACCACCAAGTTCGCCTGGCTCGCGGTCCTCGGCGGGCCCCTGCTGCTCATCGTGCTGGTGCTTCTCCAGCAGCCCATCGAGTGGTGGGCGGCCACCCTGGGGATCGGCGGTTTCCTCGGCGGCTTCGGCACCCTGGTCGCCCGGATGAAGGACCGGGACGACGAGGAGGACGACCCCGACGCCGGCGCGGTGGTCTGAGTCCCACGGCCGCCGGCACCGCTGCCGTGGGGAACGGCCCCGGGCGCGCCGGGGCCGTTCGCCGTCGGTCAGCCGCGC
Source organism: Wenjunlia vitaminophila DSM 41686 (assembly GCF_000380165.1). GTDB lineage: Bacteria > Actinomycetota > Actinomycetes > Streptomycetales > Streptomycetaceae > Wenjunlia > Wenjunlia vitaminophila. The sequence goes on along the minus strand of NZ_KB904652.1, from coordinate 61,913 downwards.
AGGCGCAGGGCGGCGAGCACCGGCAGGTGGTCACTCGCCGCGGCCAGGTCCGCCGGGTCCAGGCCCGGGAGGTCCTCCGGCTGGGGCACGCCGCAACCGAGCACCTCCACCTCGGGGGTGACGAACACCCCGTCGATCCGGCGCAGCGGCTCCCCGGCGGGGGAGGTGAACGTCCCGCCCCAGGGCACGGTGGCGTGCGCGTCCCGCAGCTTGCCGGTCAGCAGTTGCCAGGAGCTGCCCTCCGGGGCCTCGTTGATGTCGCCCGCGGCCACCGCGTACCGTTCGCCGGTTCCGTCCACCCGCCGCAGCAGCGCGTCGGCCTGTCGCTGCCGTTCGGCCCGGTCCAGACTCAGGTGGCAGCTCACCACCCCCAGCCTGACCGACCCGAACTCCAGCGTCGCGGTGGCGAAGCCGCGCCGGTGCAGCCCGGGGGTGCGGGGCAGCAGCACGTCCTCGCTGTGCACCACCCGGGCGCGCAACGACGAGAGCAGCAGCGGCCCCGCGGCGGGCTGCCCGCCGGTGACCGCGACGAGCCCACAGTCCCTGGCGAGCCAGGCGGCCTTCTTGCGCCACCGGAAGAAGCGCGGCGCCTCCTGGACGCACACCACGTCCGGCGCGCAGGCCCGGACCACCCGTACCAGGGCGGCCCGGTCGTCGCGCAGCGAGCGGACGTTGTAGCTGAGCAGGCGGACCACCACTGATCCGTCGCTCTCGGAGGCCGAGGCGGGCAGCCCCCTCCCCAGCGCCTGGGTGTCCGCCGGCTCCCCTGGTTCGGCCCGGCCGTTGCGGGCAGCAGAGTCAGCGGGGTCGTTGCCCGGTGTCGGCGACGTCATCACCCGGTCCTCTCAGCCCTGGCGCGCCAGGTCCGCCGCACCGACCAGACCGGCCCTGCCGCCCAGCCTGGCCACCAGGACCTGGGCGTGCGGGCGGTGCTGCCCACCGACCAGCCACCGGCGGAAGGACTTGCGGATCGGCTCGAGCACCACCTCGCCGGCGTCCGAGACCCCACCTCCGACGATGAACGCCGAGGGGTCGAACAGGGACGCGAGGTCGGCGAGGCCGGCACCGGCCCAGCGGGCCAGTTCACGGAAGGAGTCGATGGCCACCGGGTCCCCCAGCTCCACGGCGCGGGTGACGTGCTGGCCCTCGATGCCCTCGCTCGTCCCGTCCCCGAGGGAGAGCAGGACCTCGGCGCTCTCCGGGGTGGCGGCGGCACGCTGGCGGGCGTAGCGGACCAGTGCCCGGCCGCTGGCGTACTGTTCCCAGCAGCCCTGGCTGCCGCAGCCGCACAGCAGCCCGTCCGGGACCACCCGGATGTGACCGATCTCGCCGGCCACGCCGAAGCGGCCCCGGTGCAGCCGGCCACCGATGATGATGCCGCCGCCGAGACCGGTGCCCAGGGTGATGCAGACCACGTCGTCATGGCCCTTGCCGGCGCCGAAGCGGTACTCCCCCCACGCGGCGGCGTTGGCGTCGTTCTCCACCACCACCGGGAGACCCACCCGCTGCTCGACCTTGTCCTTCAACGCCTCCCGGCGCCAGTCGATGTTCGGCGCGAACAGGACGGTGGCCCGCTTGTCGTCCACGTAGCCGGCGGCACCCACCCCGACGGCCTCGATGTCCTGACCACTCGCGCAGACCGCCCGCACCGCGTCGGAGATGGCGTCCACCACGCCCTCGGGGGTCGTCGGAGTCGGCACCTTGACCGTCTCGAGAATCAGTCCTTCCTCGTCGACCACGCCGGCTGCGATCTTGGTGCCGCCGATGTCGACGCCGATGGTGAGTCCCATGTGTCCCTCAGTTGCTCGGTCGATCCCCGCCGGGGGTAACCGTACCGGCCCGGGATGCTTCACGACGTCAGGGGCCCGTGGGCTCAGTCCAGGTCGATGTCCTCGCTGCGGGGCGGCGGACCGTCGGTCCAACGCCGTTCCTGGTCGGTGACCGCGGCACGGTAGGCGGCGAGCAGCTCGTTGCCGGCCGCGGCGAGGTGGTCGAAGAGCTCCGGGTTGCGTCCCTTTGCCTGGTCGAACATCGACTTGGCCTGGTGGACCAGGAGCTGGGTGGGCAGGCCGAGCGGTGTGCCGAGCTCCTGGACGCGGTCCGCGACCGCTCCCGCGAGCTTGCGCAGTTCGTCGGCGGCGCTCCCCGGCTGGTACGCCTGGTTCACCCGGCGCTTGGAGGCCTGTTCGGCCATGTCCTCGGCACACGCCGTGGACCAGGCGTCGTCGTCCGGCTGTGGTGCGCCGGTGGACTTCTCACTGGCGGACGGGTCTGGGGAGAGCGGGGATTCGCTCATGGTCGACTCCTGGTGCGCGCGAGGGCCGGCATGGCCGTGTCCTTGACGTTACCCGACGGTTCGGCGCCGCGGCCACAGCCCCGGGTCCGGCGTGAACCGGACCAGCAGCGCGCCGTCCCGCACGCTGGCGCCCGCGGCGGTGCAGCGCCGCAGCACCGCGGGGAGCGGCAGTATCCGCCGGTACGGGCCCAGGTCCACGACCAGCTCGTCGTCGCGGCGGACCAGGTGCAGGTCGGAGCGCTCCGCGCCGGGCAGGGGCAGCCGCCAGGTGAACTGGCCTTCCTCGGCCCCGTGGACATCGGCCCCGTGGGCGTCGGCCCCGTGGGCGTCGGCCCCGGACGGCAGCACGGTCCACGGTTCGGCCGCGGGACCGGGGGGCCGGGGGGCCACCGCCAGGCCGGCGCCGAGTGCCGCCAGGTCGTCCCGACCGGCGGGTTCGCGTCCCAGGTGGGGGAGCTCGCGCACCGGCAGGCCAGCGGTGCGCAGCGCCTCGATCCCGTCCCGCTGTCGGGCGGACAGCGCCGCGAGCCAGGGGTCGCCGGACCCGGTGGGCAACACCTGGTTGACCAGGAGCGCCTCCAGGCGGTGGCCGAACAGGGCCAGCGCGGGCCGGGCGCGGCGCAGCGCCTGGGCCGCCCGCTGCGGCGGGAGGACCAGGTGGACGGTGGTGGCGTTGTCCTCGACCACGGTCCGGGCGGCGGCGACCGCGGCACGGACCCGCCCGGCGACCTCGTAGAGCCGTTCCGGCGGCACCGGTGCCCCGGCGACCGCGGCGAGCAACGGGTGCAGGGCGCGGGCGGCCCGCCGTTCCGCCGGCAACAACCGGTCGAGGTGCCGGTGCAGCCGCTCGGGCAGGGCCAGCGCGGTGAGGGTGACCGGCAGCGGTGGACAGTCCACCACGACCAGGTCCCAGCGCGGGTCGGCGACGTGTTCGCGCAGGGCCCGCAGGAGCGCGGTCTCGGCGGCGCCGGGGAGCGCGGTGAACTCCTCGGGGTCCAGCGGGCGGGTGCCGAGGAGTTCCGCGGCGAAGTGCGTCAGCGCGGCGGGGTCGTCGGCGCCGGGGCGGGGGCCGAACCGGTGGACGGCGAGCCCGGGCTCCACCTCGACCGGGCGCCCGGCGGGCACGGTGTGGCCCAGCAGGCTCCCGAGCCCGTGGGCGTCCGCCGCCCCGGGGTCCGTCCCGTGGAGCCGGAACCCGTGGTCGTCGGGTCCGTGGTCGCCGGTGAGCAGCAGGGTGCGCGTTCCACGGCGGGCGGAACGCACGGCGGTGGCCGCGGCGGCGGTGGTGCGGCCGGCCCCGCCGTCCCCGGTGACCAGGACGGTGCGCGCGTTCAGAGCTTCTTGGTCCCCTCGCCACGGGCGGGGCCGGACCCGGGCGAGATGTCCTCCACACGCTGCTTCAGCCCGGAGAGCGCCCGGTCGATGATGACCTTCTCCGCCTTCCGCTTGATCATGCCCAGCATGGGGATCTTGACGTCCACGGCGAGTTGGTAACTGACCTCGGTCGCGCTGCCGTCGCCGATCGGGGTGAGCAGGTAGGTGCCGTCGAGCGAGCGCAGCATCTGGGACGTGACCAGGGTCCAGCTCACCCTGCGGTCACCCTCCCAGGTGTAGGCGAGGGTGTGCTCGTCCTTGATCGCGCCGGCGTCGAGGAGGAGGCGGACCTGCTCGGCCCTGCCGTCCGCACCGACCCTGACGACCTCCGCCTCCTTCACCTCACCGGTCCACTCCGGGTAGCGGGCGAAGTCGGAGATGACCCCCATGACCGCGGCGGGGCTCGCTTCGATGGTGATGCTCGACCTGGTGTGGTCCGCCATGGCCTCGGTCCCTCCGGGACGGTTTCGTCCCACATGTCGGTGCGTGGTGCGGGAAGGCTATCGCGTGCGGACCGCGGGCGTGCCGGTCGGGCGGCGCAGGCGTCGTCACCAACGCAGCACCCACGGCCGGCCGGTGGCACGGAAGTGACCGACGTTGACGCACTCGGTGACGCCGATGCGCATCCGGTCCGCGAGCGGTTGGTGGACGTGCCCGAACAGGGCGTACCGGGGCTGGGTGGCGCGGATCGCCTCGAGCACCGCCTCGCTGCCCCGCTCGAACCGGCGGGCCACCACGTCGTAGGTGAGGTCGGGGACGGCCGGGGGGATGTGGGTGCACAGCACGTCCACCGGCCCCAGCGCGGCGACCTTGGCGGCGTAGGTCTCCTCGTCCACCTCGTACGGGGTGCGCATGGGACTGGGCAGGCCGCCGCCGACGAAACCGAAGGTCCACTCCCCTATCCGCACGGTGGCGCCGTCGAGCACGGTCACGCCGTCCCCGGCGTACTCCGGCCACAGGTGCGGCAGGTCCACGTTGCCGTAGGTGGCGTAGGTGGGGGTGGGGAACGCGGCGAAGAGCTGGGCGTACTGGCGGCGCACCGCGGTCTCGATCGCCTGCTCCCGGTCCAGGTCCTTCCACAGCTCCGCGGCCATCGCCCGCGCCTCGGCGAAGCGGTTGGCGGTGCGCAGCGCGACGATCCGGCTGGCCGCGGCGGCTCCGAACAGGTCCGGGAAGATGCCCCGGGAGTGGTCGGCGTAGTCGAGGAAGAGGATCAGGTCGCCGAGGCAGAGCAGCGCGTCCGCACCGTCTCCCGCGCGGGCGAGGGCCTCGTGGGAACCGTGGACATCGCTGACGACATGGACCCGCATGGCACCAGCCTAGAACCAATGAGCGGTTACCTGCGGGTCACTCCCGAACTGACGTAGTGTTCCGCCCGGGGTGCCGCTCCGCGGGGTCGCGGCCGGCACAGGAAAGGCCCGGTCAGTGCCTGGCGATTCCGCTGTGACACTCGGAACATGGGTTCCCGACCCCTACCGATCAGCGTTACCGATCGGTAGCGTCCGAACCGTCCAGCAACGTTCCGCCCGCTGGAACCACACGCCGGCCGCCGGCGCCGATGAGGAGCAGCAGTCTTGCGCGAGTTCAGCCTTCCGGCACTGTACGAGGTACCTGCGGACAGCAACCTGACGGATCTCATCCGCCGCAACGCCGCCGAACACCCCACCATGACGGTGGTCAGGAGGAAGTCCGGCGACTCCTGGCAGGACGTGACCGCCGAGGGGTTCCTGGCCGAGGTCCGCGAGGTGGCCAAGGGCCTGATCGCGTCCGGCGTGGGGGTCGGGGACCGGGTCGGCCTGATGGCGTCCACCAGCTACGAGTGGACGCTGGTCGACTTCGCCGTCTGGTACGCCGGCGCGGTCACCGTGCCGGTCTACGAGACCTCTTCCGCGGAACAGGTCGAGTGGATCCTCAGCGACTCCGGGGCGGTCGCCTGCGTGGTGGGCACCGCCGACCACGAGGAGTGCGTGGGGTCCGTGCGGGACCGGCTGCCGGACCTGCGGAACGTGTGGCGGCTGGACGACGGGGCGGTGCGGGACCTCGTCGCGGCCGGGGCGGACGTCACCGACGCCACCGTGGAGGAACGCGGCACCGCGGCCGACGCCGACTCCCCGGCCACCATCGTCTACACCTCCGGCACCACCGGCCGTCCCAAGGGCTGCGTGCTGACCCACCGCAACTTCTTCGCCGAGTGCGGCAACGCGGTGGAACGGCTGCGCCCGCTGTTCTCCGAGGGGTCGTCGATCCTGCTGTTCCTGCCGCTGGCGCACGTCTTCGGGCGGCTGGTGGAGGTGTGCGCGCTGCTGGCCCCGGTGCCGCTGGGACACTGCTCCGACGTCAAGCAGGTCACCAACGAGCTGGCCACCTTCCGTCCGACGCTGGTGCTGGGTGTGCCGCGGGTTTTCGAGAAGGTCTACAACACGGCCCGGGCCAAGGCCGCGGCGGACGGCAAGGGGAAGATCTTCGACCGGGCGGCCGAGGTGGCCACGGAGTACAGCCGTGCCCTGGACACCCCGACGGGGCCCGGCCTGGGCCTGCGGCTCAAGCACCGGCTCTTCGACCGGCTGGTCTACGGCAAGCTCCGGGCCGCGCTCGGCGGCAGGGCCACCCACGCGATCTCCGGCGGGGGGCCGCTCGGCGAGCGGCTGGGGCACTTCTACCGCGGCATCGGGTTCACCGTGCTCGAGGGCTACGGGCTCACCGAGTCCTGCGCGGCGACCACCTTCAACCCCTGGGACAAGGTGAAGATCGGCACCGTGGGGCAGCCCCTGCCCGGCTCCTCGGTGGCCGTCTCGGAGGACGGCGAGGTGATGCTCCGCGGGGAGCACGTCTTCACCGGCTACTGGAACAACCCCGACGCCACCGAGGAGGCGTTCACCGACGGCTGGTTCCACACCGGTGACCTGGGCGCCCTGGACGACGACGGCTATCTGACGATCACCGGTCGGAAGAAGGAGATCATCGTCACGGCCGGCGGCAAGAACGTCGCTCCCGCGGTGATCGAGGACCGGATGCGGGCGCACGCCCTGGTCGCCGAGTGCGTGGTGGTCGGCGAGGGCCGTCCCTTCGTGGGCGCGTTGATCACCCTGGACGAGGAGTTCCTCCCCCGCTGGGCCGAACAGCACGGCAAGTCGGCGGACCCGGCCACCCTCCGGAACGACCCCGACCTGCTGGCCGCCGTCCAGCAGGCGGTGGACGACGGCAACAGGGCCGTCTCCCGGGCCGAGGCGGTGAAGAAGTTCCACATCCTCACCACGCCCCTGACCGAGGAGGGCGGGCACCTGACGCCGTCGCTGAAGTTGCGCAGGCACGTGGTGTTGAAGGAGTTCGCCGCCGAGGTGGACGCGCTGTACGGGGGGTGAGCGGCGGGGCCCCGCCGCTCTGGCCCCGCGGGGCCAGAGCGGCGGTCACAGCAGCGCGGCGAGCCGCTGCGCCAGTCGGTCCCACCGCCAGGACTCCTCCACCCAGCTCCGGCCGCGCTCCCCCATCCTGCGCCGCAACCCCGGGTCGTCCAGGAGCTCCACGACCCGCTCGGCGACCGACGCCGGCGAACCGCCCCGGACCACGTAGCCGGTCTCGCCCTGGAGCACCGCGTCGGGCGCACCACCGGAGTCCCCGGCGATGACCGGCAGCCCCGTCGCGGACGCCTCCAGGTACACGATGCCCAGGCCCTCCACGTCCAGGCCGCGCAGCCGGGTGCGGCACGGCATCGCGAACACGTCCCCCGCGGCGTAGTGCGCGGGCAGTTCCGTCCAGGGCACCTCGCCGGTGAAACGCACCGCCTCGCGCACCCCCGCGGTCTCCGCGAGCCGCTCGAGCCGGCGCAGCCCGGGCCCACCGCCCACGACCAGCAACACCGCGTCCGGCACCCGCGCCAGCACCCGGGGCCACGCCCGGATCAGCGTGTCCTGGCCCTTGCGCGGCACCAGTCGGGACACGCACACCACCACCGGGCGCGTCGAGAGCCTCAACCGGTCCCGCACCGCCTGGCGGTCCACCCCCGGGTGGAACAGCTCCGCCTCCACCCCCGGGGTGAGCCGCACCATCGCCCCCGCCGCCCGCGGGCTCAACGCGGGAGCGATCCGGGAACGGGTGTACTCGCCGAGGAACGTCACGGTGTCCACCCCGTCACCGATCCGCCGCAGCAACTGCCGGGTCACCGGCAGCGCCGCCCAGCCCGCCTCGTGCCCGTGGGTGGTGGCGACGATCCGGCGTGCCCCAGCCTCCCGCAGCGCGGGAGCCATCAGCCCCAGCGGGGCCGCTGCCCCGAACCACACCGACGAGCACCCGTGTTCCCGCAGCAGCCGCACCGCGCGACGGGTCACCCTGCGGCTGGGCAGCAGCACCCTGGACCGGTCCCGCACCACGGGGAACGGCTGCCCGGCGTCGAACCGGGCCACCTCCGCGGTGTCCTTGGTGGTGGACGCGTAGACCACCACCTGCTTCGGGTCGAGTTGGAGCGCCAGGCAGTGCACGAACGCCTGGATGCCACCCGGGCGGGGCGGGAAGTCGTTGGTGACGATGAGGGTCTTGTCCATCACGGCCGACAGTACCGGGCCGCCGCGCCCCCGGCCCGCCGGGCCCGCGGTCCTGGCGCGCCCCGGCCCCGTCGCCCACCGGCGGTGCCCGGTGGGCGACGGGCGTGCGGTGCGTGCCCGGTCAGACCAGCAGCTTGGCCTTGAGCGCCGCGATGGTCGCGTCGTCCAGCATCAGGCCCTCGTGGACGTAGGCGTCGAAGCTGCCGTAGAGGTGGTCCACCTCGTCGAACGCCGCCCGGAGCCAGGACAGTTCCACGGCCTTGTCGTCGCCGAGGTAGCCGTTGCTCGCCAGGAAGTCCGCCTCGACCGTGGAGCGGGGGACACCGAGCACGGTGAGCAGGACCGCGGTCCCCCAACCGGTGCGGTCCTTGCCCGCGCTGCAGTGGAAGACGGTGGCGCCGTCGTTGGTGGCGACGGCGGTCAGCAGGTCGTGGAAGGCGTAGTCGGCGCCCACGAAGTCCACCATGAACGGGTAGCCGATGGACTGGCCGAGGTCGGAGGAGCCGGAGAGCAGGCCGGCGGCCAGCGCCTTGAACAGGGTGACGGTGGCCGAGTCGTGGAACTTCAGGCCGTGGCTGACGTCGGCGACGTCCGCGACCTGGTAGCGGATACCGGCCGGCAGCAGGTCGGGGTCCTCGTCGCGCTCGAACACGTTGCGCAGGTCCACATCGAGGGTGATGCGCTGGGAGAGCATCTTCTGCTGCTCGGCGGCGGTGAGCGAGGACAGCTTGTTGGACCGGTAGACCAGGCCGGTGCGCACCCAGCGGCCGTCGGTGGTGCGGTAGCCGCCGACGTCCCTGAAGTTCTTCGCCGACGCGATGCCCAGGGACCGTTCCGCCACGACGACGGGGGTGCCGGTGCTCGGGGTGAGCCTGAAGTACCAGCGCTGGGCCGTGGGCAGCGTCCCCGCGGGGACGGTGAGGGTGCCGGAACCCGACGCGGTGCCGAGGACCGTGCCGCCGGTGGCGGACGGGTCGGTGACGGCCGTCACGGTCACCGACTGGGCGGTGGACGCCCAGCTCAGGGTGTACTGCCCGTCGGCGGCGAGACGGGCCTCGGCCTGGGTGAACGGTGAGGCGGCGGTGACCTGGGCGACCGCCGCCGGGGGCGCGGCCGAGGCGGAGGCGGACAGGGCCGTGCCGGTTCCCAGGAGCAGGGCCGTGGCGAGGACGACTCCGGTCAGTTTCCGCGGGGTACGCATGGGGGTTCCTCTCCGGTCAGGGGACGGGGGAAGCTTCGCAGGGCAGGCCACCGCAGACATCGATGACCTTTCCCGTGGTCAGGAAGACGGCCTTCTGCTGCCGGGCCGCCGCCGAGTGGCGCGGGTCGGCGTGCGGGTCGTGGCCGTACGCGGGACCGCTGGGCGGGGTGTTGGTGAGCGGCGGGCTCGGGGTGCCGCTGTCCCAGACCACCATTGCCGAGCCGCCGGCGGGCAGACGGTCCGCGGGCACGGTCCGCAGGCCCCAGTAGGGGGTGCGGTCCGGGCTGCGGCCGGGCCGGAGCGCCGGGGTGACCAGCCGGGCCCCGATCGTGCGGGCCTCCACCTCCGCGGCCACGTTGGCCACCTGGTGATCGCCGTACGCGATGTGCATCAGCACCTGGCGGTCCTCGGCGAGCCGGGCGGCGTAGCCGTTGGTCTCGCCGCGGTCCCACACCATCTGGAAGAGCTGCAGGACGAGCTGCTGGTCCAGCTCGTCCGGGTAGGAGACGTCCAGGACCTGCTGGAAGGGCGCGAAGTCCGAGCTGCGGTTGAGCAGCAGGCCGTAGTTCATCCCGGTGACCCCGAGGACCCCCCGCCGGATGTCGGGCGAGGCGGCCACCAGGGCGCCGCCGAGGATGCCGCCCTGGCTGTTGCCGTCGTAGGCGAGGCCGTGGCCGGTGTCCAGCAGGGGCCGGCCGTCGGGTGCCCGGAAGGCGGCGGTGTCCGCAAGCCCCCTGGGGTGGATCATCGCCCGGCCGAGGAGGACGGCGTTGAGCATGCCCTGTTCGCTGCGCTCGGGAACGGTGGGGAAACGGCTCAGGTCGCGCAGCGCGGCGATGACCGAGGGGACGTCCTCCTCGGCCATGCCGATCCAGTCGGTGGCGCAGAAGGTGAAGTTGTGCTCGGCGGCCATCGCCTTGACGTTGGCGGCGGCCACCTCGTGCCGGCGGCCGAGCAGCCCGTGCCCGTACAGCGCGGGCCGTGACGGGGTGGTGAACGCGGACCGCGGTACCTCGCAGCGGAACAGGGCGACCTGGGTGTTCCCCGGCAGGTGCCGGGGGCGGCCGTCCGGGCCGCGGCTCAGCGTCGAACCGGGCGGGCCGCCGGGCTCGTCGAGGTAGCTGGGGACGGTGAGCCGGCCGGTCACCTCGCGGGCGATGAGCGGGTCCTGTTCGACGGGGCGGTCCACGACGTCGGTGACCGTGAACGTCGGCGCCCGGGTGCCGAGTCGGCGCAGCGCGTCGTCGCGGATGGCGAACAGGTCGCCGGTGAGGCCCTGGGCGCTGGCGACGGTGAAGTCCCAGGCGAGGTGGAGCCCGTCGGGGTCCACTCCGCCGCGTTCCAACCGCCGCAGCACCGGCCGCAGTTCCCTCTGCCGGGGGTACAGGGGGTGGGTGCGGGGCAGGCGCGCACCGGCCGCCGTGCGGAACGCCTCGGGGGCCGGGAGCACCCTGCCGTCCGCGTCCCTCAGCCGGCGCAGGGCGACCAGGTAGCGGTGGCCCTCGCGGAAGTTGCGGGCGGGGTGGATCAGCAGGGCCCTGCGGTCCCGCGCGGTGGCGTTGGCGTCGAGCTCCGCCCAGTACGGCCACCGTTCGCCGGTCTCGGCGTCGAGGAGCACGATCGGGGCCGAGGGGTCGAGCGAGCGGGCGATGTCGGTGATCGGCGCGGCGCCGGTGGCTTCCAGGTCGAGGTCGGGCACCTGCGCGATGAGCGTGGAACCGGGGGAGAAGCCGTCGGAGCGGTTCCACGCGGTGGGGTCGGCGCTGGTCCCCGTCGCGTTGCGGGGCAGCATGTCCGCGGTGAACGACACCCGGCGGCCCGTGGGCGCGGTCGGGTCGGCGCGGGTGAACCAGTCGTTGGGGAAGGGCAGCAGGCAGTCCGTGGTCGAGGCGAGCGGTTCGCAGCCCCGCGGGTCCTGCCTGGGGTGGGCGGCGGCGGTGGGCGACAGCAGTGCGGCGGCAACGCCGAGCGTCGCCGCCCACACCGTCAGGACACGTGCGAGCATGCGAGGTTCAGCCACCGATCCGGTTGCCGATGATGCGGGCGTACGACGCCTCGCCGAGCGCGTTGGGGTGCAGCGGCGCGGCGAGGTTCTCGGGCACGTAGCCCTCGACCCACCGCACGTCGCTCGACTGGCAGGCGTCGTGCCCCTTGCTCGGGGTGCGCACGTCCACGTACTCGGCGCCGTGGGCGGCGGCCTGCGTGGCGATCACGCCGTTCATCCGGTCCACCAGGCTCTGCAGCCAGTCGGCGTCCTTGCCGAGCACAGGGACCGACGGCCAGCAGCCGCCCGGCTTGATGTACTCGCCGTACCCGGTGACCAGGACCCGGGCCTGCGGGGCGCGCTGGTGGATGCCGTCGAGCACGGCACCGATCTTCGGCCCTGACGCGTCCACGCGCTGGGCGATGGTGTCCACGCCGTCCTTGACGAAGTCGTTCTTGCAGGGACTGGCGAACGGGTTGAGTTCCATGCAGTCCTGGGCGACCCCGACCAGACCGGCGTCGTTGCCGCCGATGGTGAGCGTCACCAGCGTGGTGTCCGAGCTGAGCGCGTCGAACTGCGGAGGGGCGGTGCCCATGTCCACGCCGGCCAGGGACAGCTTCTGCGGCTCGGTCATGTCCTTGGTGTCGGCGCCGCTACAGGTGACGTCGCGGAACTCGTCCACCTGGAGCTGCGCGGCGAGCAGGTGCGCGTAGTTGCGTTCGGACCGCCCGCAGGCGATCGGGCCGGTGATGGGCGTCACCAGCGGGGCGGAGGCCATCGAGTCACCGAGGGCCACGTAGACCTGCCGGTCGGCGGCCTCCGCGGTGGCGGGGGACGAGGCGGCGCCCACGACGGTGCCCGCCAGCGCGGCCACTCCCAGCGCGGCCCCGGCCAGTCGACGACGTCCCGTGGAGGTCTTCTTGCTGTGGGGAGAGTGCACTGCGGCTCCTGTCTGCTGTCACGGCAGGGTGGACTGTGCTGCCGAATATCGTGCAGACTCGGGGCGCCCGGGTTAACTGGTCGGTAATGAAGAGTTCCGCGGGAGCTTCTGTGACGAGTCACAAAGGAGCGGGGGACACCGAGGCCGATGCGCCGCTGCGGATCGGCGGCCGACCGGTCGCTCCCTACCTCCGGTCCAGAGCCCCGGCCCTGACCAGGCGTGTGGTGGACCGGCTGCTCGCCGAACTGCCCGTCTACGCGGGGCTGCCGGGCGAGGAGGTGTCCGGGGACATCGCCGACATCGTCCAGCACAACCTGCGGCTCGTCGCCGACGTCCTGGAGCACCGCCGCGCCGCCACCCACGCCGAACTGGGCCAGCAGCGCGACTCCGCGGCCCAACGCGCCGAGGAGGGCGTCCCCCTGGACGCCATCCTCACCGCGTACCAGCTCGGCATGGCGATGTGCTGGGACGAGGTCTCCGCCGACGCCCGCCCGGACGAACTCGCCGACGTGCGCGAGGTCGTCCGCCTCATCATGGTGCTGCAACGGCAGTTGACCTCGGCGGTCAGCGCCGCGTTCCTCGAGGCCACACGGATTCTGGACAGCCAGGAGAACAACGGCCGCCACGCCCTGATGACCGCGCTCCTCGCCGGCGAGCCGACGGACCGGCGCACCACCGCGCGCCCCGCCCCGTGTTACGTGGTGCTGACCCTCGCCCTGGGTCCGCACCCGGACGAGACCGGTCCCGAACCGGGCGCCCGCATCGCCGCCCGCCGGAAGATCAGACGGGTTCGAGCGGTCCTCGACCAGTACGTGGGCGAGCCCGCGCTCACCTCGTTCGACAGCGAGGGCGGCACCGCCCTGCTCCCCGTGGTCGCCGCGCCCCCCTGGGAGGCGCTGTGCGCGCTGGTGGGCAGGACCGCCGAGGCCGCCGCGGTGCCCATCACCGGTGCGGCGGAGGTCGCCGAACCGGAGAGCGTCCCCCACGCGGTCGCCCGCAGCAGGGAGATCGTGGAGCTGGTGCGCTCCACGGGGCGTCCACCGGGTCTGTACCGGCTGGCCGACGTGCTCCTCGACTACCAGCTCAGCCGACCGACGGAGGCGCTGCACGGGTTGGCGCTGCTGCTCGCGCCGCTGGAACGCAAACCGGAGCTCCTGGACACCCTGGAGACCTACCTCGACCACGGCCTCGACCGGCGGGCCACGGCCGCCGCCCTGTGCGTGCACCCGAACACGGTGGACTACCGCGTCCGGCGCATCACCCAGCTCACCGGTCTGAGCCCCGCGCGTCCCGGGGACCTCCAGCACCTCAACGCGGCACTGGTGGCCCGTCGTTCGCTGGGGGCCGTGGGGGCAGCGTGAGCCGGGCCCACCGACGGGGGCGGCCGGCGGCGTAGCCCCGGGCCCGGCCGCGCGGGGGCTCCCGTAGGATCGCCTTCCAGTCCACACCCTGACGTACCGGCGGGAACCGTGAGCAGCCTGCAGGACCGTGTGCGGTCGTTCCGGCCGGTTGGCGCCGTGCCCAGGCCCGCGCGTGCGCGCCCCGGGCGCCGCCACCGGTGGCGCGGGGTGTGGGTGCCGTTGGCCGCGCACGCGGCGACCGTGGGGCTCCAGTTCCTCGTGCTGTGGTGGATGATCCCGCCCGACAGCCAGGACGGGGTGCGCGACAAGCTGCTGTCCTGGGACGGGCAGTGGTACGTGGACGTGGCCCGGAACGGCTACCCGGACGGCCTGGAGTACCACGACGACGGCACCCTGTCCGGCAGCACGCTGGCGTTCTTCCCCCTGTACCCGGGGCTGGTCCGGCTCGTGCACGACCTGACCGGGCTGGGCCACGGGACGGCCGCCCTGGTGGTGTCCCGGGTGGCGGCGGCCTGCGCCGCGGTGGTCGTGTACCACCTGGGGCGCCGGTTGTACGACCACCGGGTCGGTCTGGTGCTGAGCGTGCTGGTGTGCGTGCAGCCCATGGCGTTGTCGCTGTCCATGGCGTACACCGAGGGGCTGTTCCTCGCGCTGGCGGCCGGCGCGCTGCTCGCCGCGCACCGCGAGGCGTGGCTGACCGCGGGGCTCCTGGGCCTGCTGGCCGGGCTCACCCGGTCCACCGCGGTGGCGGTCGCCGCCGCGCTCGCGGTCGCCGCCGGCCTGGCGATGTGGCGGCGACGCCGCGTGGTGTGGCGGGCGGTGGCCGGCTGCGCCCTGGGGGCGGCCGGGGTCCCGGCGTACCTGCTGTGGGTGGCGCACCGCACCGGCCGGCTGGACGGCTGGACCGCGATCCAGGAGGCGGGCTGGCAGACCCACTGGGACTGGGGGAGGGCCACGCTCCGGTTCTTCGGCGACACCCTGCGGCACGGCGACGGCTGGGTGGCCGTCAGCACCGTGATGCTGATCTGCGCGGCGCTGCTCGGGTCAGCGTTGACGATCATGGACCGGGTCTGGCCACCGCTGGTCGTCTACGGGCTGCTGGTGATCGGCCTCACCGTGGGACAGACCAACTACTACCACTCCAAGCCCCGGCTGCTGGTCCCCGCGCTGCTGGCGCTGCTGCCCCTGGCGGTGGCCCTGGCCCGGGCCAGGACCAGGGTCGCGGTGACGGTCCTGGTGGTGCTGGCCCTCTTCGGCACCTGGTACGGGGCCTACCTGCTCACGGTCTGGAAGTGGGCCGTCTGACCGTGCCCGGCCCCACGGTGCTCAACGGGGCCCGGCGGACCCGCGGGCGGCGAACGCCCGGGCCGCGGCGATGCGCTGGGTGGCGCTGGGGTGGGTGCCGAACAGGGCGTGGAGCAGCCGGGGCGGGTCCACGTCGGCCACGTTGGACACGGACAGCCGGCGCTGCATCGCGATGAACCGGTCCGGGTCCCCGGTGAGCTCGAGGGCGTGCCGGTCGGCCCGGGACTCGACCCGGCGGCTCACCGCACAGCCGACGGGGCCGGCGAGGGCGGCGGACGTCGAGGCGAGGGCAGCCAGCAGCACCAGTGAGCCGGGGTCCTGGAAGCGGTCCACCCCGGCGAGGTCGAGCAACGGTTCCCAGCGCGTCGCCGCCGCCAGCAGGCACACCCCGGCCGCGGCGCCGAGCGCCCCGAGGGCGGTGCCCCGGGGAACGTCACGGTGTTTGACGTGGCCGAGTTCGTGGGCCACCACCAGCGTCACCTCCTCGGGTTCCGCGGCGGTCAGCAGGGTGTCGTGGACGACGACGCGACGGGTGGCCCCGAAACCGGACACGTAGGCGTTGAGCGCCGAGGTGCGTCGGGAGGCGTCGGCCACCAGGACGTCCCGGACCGGGATGCCGTCCCGCTCAGCGAGCCGGAGCAGCTCGGTGCGCAGCTCCCCCTGCGGCATCGGGGTGAACCGGTTGAACACCGGCTCCAGCAGGACCGGAGCCAGCCAGGACAGCAGCACCGAGAGCACCGCGGCCGCGGCCGCGGCCACCACCCACCACGTGTCGGGCAGGGCCCTGGCCAGGGCGTAGACACCGACGACCACGGCCACCGCGAGCGGCAGGGTGATCAGCAGCCCGCGCAGCACGTCCGCCCACCAACCGGCCCAGCCCTGGGTGACCAGGCCGAACCTGTGCCGCACCACCCGGACCCGGGCGCTGAACGGCAGCCGCACGGCCTGCCCGAGCAGCACCAGGCCCACCGTGCCCACGGCGGCCTCGACCCACCAGGCGCCGGGTGCCGCGCTCACCAGCTCCTCCCCCGCGGGACTCAGGCCGAGGCCGAGCAGGACCGCCAGCCACACCGCGCGGCCGGCGAGCACCGGCGGCCACTGGGCGCGGCGCAGCGCCCTGCCGCGCCGTACCTCCTCGGCGGTGAAGTCGCCCGCGGCACCGTGCTCCCCGGGGGGCGGGGAGCCGCCCGCGGGTTCCCGGTCCCGCCGGTCGGGGGCGGCGCACCCGTGGTCGTGCTGGCCCTGGTCACGCTGGCCGGGCGTGCGGTGGCCGGAGGTGCGGTGGCCAGGGGTGCGGTGGGTGGTGTCGTCGGTGGTCAACGCAGTTCCCGTTCCAGGTAGTCGCGCCAGCGCCGGAGGAAGTCGTCGTACCCGGTCCCCAGGACCCGGCGGGTCCTGGCGTCGGTGTCGCCCGGTGTCCGGTAGAGCTCCACCAGTCGGTCCTGCCCGTACTCCTCGGCGATCAACCGGCACGCCAGCCAGGCCGTCTGGTAGCTCTGGGCGAGCCCGGCGGCGTCCGGCGCGAAGTCCGCGTCGGCCGGGAGACGCCCGGGGGCCCGGCCGGCCAGGACGTCCCGGCGCAGCTCGGGGGCGATCTCCCGGGGGGAACGCCCGCTGTCACGGTACGCCACCCAGTCGGCGAACCCCTCCGACAGCCACAGCGGCGTGGCGGGGCCCGTCCCGCGGCGGGTGGCGACGTGGGTGGTCTCGTGGGTGAGCACCGCCTGCCGGCCGAAGGCACTGAGGCGGTCGAACGCGTCGGGGTTGACGACCACCCGGTCGGCGGGCGCGGCCGAGCCGTGCCGGAGCTCGGCGGTGGTGACCGCGGCGATGTCCCGGTACGTCCCCTCGGGCACCCCGAGGAGTGCGGTCATCTGCCGCGACGTTCCGGGGACGAGCAGCACCACGGTGCCGTCCCAGCCGTCGTGCCACACCTGCCGCACCGCGGACACCGCCCGGTCGGCCTCCGCGGCGCGGGCGGCCAGCGTCCCGCGGTCACCGAGACCGAGGACCAGGCCGTGCTCCCCGCGGACCGCGCGCACCGGACCGAAGTCCCACAACTGCGCGGTGCCGCCGCGGTCCGCGCTGATCCGCAGGCGGCCGGCCCGCTCCGTGAGCAGGAACTCCTCGGCCCCGGTGACCGGCCGGTCGTCGTGCCCCCGCAACCGGTAGCGCAGTTCGGCGGTGGCGCGGGTCCGGCCGTCCCCGGCCGGCTCGGTGTCCAGCAGCCGGTAGCCGAACGAGGCCAGTGGCACCTCGCGCAGGTTGGTGAACCGCCGGTCCTCCGCGGCGCGGAACGCCTTCCGTTCCAGGTCGATCTGGCGCAGGTACGCCTGGCGGTCCCGGTCGAGGACCGCGTCGGCGCGGTGGCGCAGCACCTCGGCGACCGCGGCCCGGTCACGGTCCGGCTCCCCGCTCCGGGCCCCCCGCGGGCCGACCGGCAGGGCCAGCCAGGCGGCAGCGGCGAGCGCCACCAGGACACCGAGCGCCAGCAGCGTCCGGGCCGGGTGTCGCCGCCTCGTCTCCGCCGCGCCAGGCACCCGTCGATCCTACGGTCGGGCCGGGGTCGCCCGGCACGGCCGGGGGCGGGCGTCAGACCCGGACCACCGCGTTGACCGGCATCATGTCCACCGGGTCGAACCTGACCCGCTCCCCCGGGTGGGGGGCGTGGATGACCTGTCCGTTCCCCACGTACATCGCGACGTGGCTGGCGTCGGCGCGGTAGACGACCAGGTCCCCCGGGCGGGCCTGGGAGAGCGGGACGCGGCGGCCGGCGGAGAGCTGGCCCTGGGAGGTCCGGGGGATGGTCACCCCCGCCTGCTGGTACGCCCAGTAGGTGAGGCCGGAGCAGTCGAAGGCGTGCGGCCCCGCACTGGCCCAGCTGTACGGGGCGCCCAGGGCACGGTACGCCGCGGCGACGGCCGCCGCGGCGCGGGCCGAGGACGCCGAGTCGGTGGGCGGCTCCGCCTCGGTGGGGGGCTCCGCCGGGCGGGCGGGGCGCGGACGCGCGACCGGTCCGGCCCCGGGCTGGGGGGCGGCGACCGCGTCGTGCGACGCGGAGCGGCGCAGCGCGGCGGCGCGTTCCCTGGCGGTGAGGGTGTTGAGCAGCCGCCGGGCGGCGGCCAGCCGGCGTTGCACGGTCCGCTTGTGCCGGGCGAGTTCGGACCTGGTCCGCTGGAGCTCGGCGAGCTCGTCCGCGGTCTCCTGGCGCCGCTGGTCCAGGGCGCGCTGGGCCTGCCGCATCCGCCTCAGTTCACCGGTCTGCAGGAGGCCGACCCGGTACAGCACCGCGGCCCGCCTGAGGTACTCGTCGGGCTCGGAGGAGAGCATCAGTTGCAGACCGGGATCGACCGCGTCCTGCCGGTACTGGGCCGTGGCCAGGGACCCGATGCTGCTGCGCAGCCGGTTCGTCCTGGCCTGGCCCCTGGCGACCTGGTCCTGGAGCTGGTTGACCCTCCGCTGGGAGCGTTGTTGGCGCTCCCTGGCCGCGTTGTACTTCTCGGTCGCGGCCTCCGCCTGGACGTAGAGCCGTTCCACCTCTGTCCGGACCTCGTCGGCGTCCTGCCGTGGTGCGGCGCCGGCGGAGGGTGCCGAGGTCAACGACATCATGGCGGCGGTGGCCAGGCCTGCCGCGGCGACGGCGAGCGGGGCCGCCCGTGTCGCGTTCTGCTGCGGGGAACGACGGTGCGACGCCACGAGGAGCCGACTCCTTCACTCCGTGCAGCCGCCTGCCGGGAGTCCCCGTCCGGGACGCGGCCGGTACTCCCGGCCCCGGTCGTTGCTCCCGTCCCCGGTCGTGGTTCCCCGTCGGACCGCCACCGGGATTCGGCGGTTCCCCCGCGTGATCACCCTGGGTGGGCGGTCGACTACGCGGAGCTGCGGGGCAGACACTAGCCAGGCCGCCGGGAGCGACAAAAGCACCCCTTGCCGAGAGCACCTCTGATGACCGGTCTTCTACGCAGGTCATCAGGGGTGTGCGGCAACACGCCGGCCCCTTCGTTCACTCGTGTGGGTGCGGCCGGGTGCGGGACCTACCGCCCGGCCGTCCGACGGCCCGTCACCATCCCTCCGGCGACGGGGGACCGGCACGGCCCGGGCGCGAACACGACACCGGCCCCGCCTGGAGTACGGCTTCGAGCCGCTTGGGCCGGGAGGGCGGACAGTTCCCGGTCTGAGTTCGGGGCGATCGGAAATCGCTTGTGGTGATCCGATGGGGCGTCGTACGGTCGCCTCCGATGAACGAGACGTCCGAGGTTTTGCCGTTGCCGGACCGAAAACCAGTCGGTGCCGCGGTGGCGGGTAGGTTGATTGCCGCGCAGTTCCCGCAGTGGTCTGGCCTTGAGGTCCGGCCGGTCGATGCGCAGGGTTGGGACAACTGCACCTTTCGCCTCGGTGACGAGATGCTGGTGCGGCTACCGACTGCCGAGGAGTACGCGCTGGCGGTGGAGAAGGAGCACCGGTGGTTGCCGGTGCTCGCACCCGCGTTGCCCTTGGAGGTCCCGGTTCCGCTGGCCAGAGGCGTGCCCGATGAGAGCTTTCCGCACAACTGGTCGGTCTATCGGTGGATCGGTGGCGAGCCTGCGGCCCGTGCCGTCGTCGAGGACATGACGGCGTTCGCTACCCACCTTGCGAAGTTCCTCGTGTCCCTGCATCGGATCGACTCGACAGGCGGACCGGGCCCGGGACTGCACAATTGGTTCCGCGGCGGACCACTGACGACCTACGACGGGTGGGCCCGGGCAGCCCTGGAGACGTTGGACGGCCTGATCCGGACCGAGACCGCCGAGGAGATCTGGGAACGGGCGTTGCGAGCCTCGTGGGATGGTAAGCCAGTCTGGTTCCACGGGGACATGGCCTCGGGGAACCTTCTGGTGAAGGACGGTGCGCTCGCGGCCGTCATCGACTTCGGCACCTGCGGAGTCGGAGACCCGGCCTGCGATCTGTCGATCGCCTGGACGATGCTGACCGGCAAGAGCCGGGCCACGTTCCGCGATCGGCTAGGGGTAGACGAGGCGACCTGGGAGCGTGGACGAGGCTGGGCGCTTTGGAAGGCCCTGGTCGTCTGCGCCGGAGCGGTTCGCGACGGCGACGGCCTGCCGACGGATGCGTCGTTCGTTCTGGAGGAGATCCTCGCCGCCCATTAGCGGCTGGACCAGACAACACGTTGATGACGAGGCAGTAGTGCAACGACATCCCTGTTCGGCGTTGTCCAGGCTTCTTGTCGTGGGTTTGTCCGGCCGATCTGGCGCTTTTCTTCAGATCGTGGTGCGGCGTTGGCCCCGTGCCGGGCGGCTCGGTAGCCCTCGTCTGTGAGGTGTAGAAGTTGCGGCGTTTGCAGGGCCGCGTCCTGGGGTGGCTCGAAACACCCAGCTCAGCAGCCTTGGCTGTGGTCCGGTCCTTCAGCGGGAGGTCGGGGTCGTAGGCGGGCCTGGGCTCGGCCGGCAGAGCACGGCTTGGGTGGCCGGACCGGTAGCCGCTGAGCACCTCGCGGACGTGACCCGCCCGTTACTCCAGCCGCTGACACTGGTCGGCCGACAAGCCCGCCAGCAGCATGCCAACCCCGTCCGCGGCGGCCAAAGGGAATCAGCGATCGAACGGGTTCCAGCGGCCAGCCGCCCGAGCGGAACGGAGCTGTACTCGGAACCCACACCCCCGACCACGGGGGACCGGCACGGCCCGGGCGCGAACACGACACCGGCCCCGCCTGGAGTACGGGCGGGGCCGGGAGGTCGAGCGGGAGGCGATTGTCAGATGCGCACGGCAAACTGGGGTTCCATGTAGCTCAGCGTCTCGTACCTGACGCTGGCTCCGGGCTTGGGCGCGTGCAGCTGCATACCGTTGCCCACGTACAGGCCCACGTGGTGGAAGTCGCCGTACTGGATGACGAGGTCGCCGGGCTTGGCCTCGCTGAGCGGGATGCGGGTCCCGGCGTTGGCCTGCTCCTGCGAGGTCCTCGGAATGGCGACGCCCGCCTGCTGGTAGGCCCAGGAGGTGAGGCCCGAGCAGTCGAAGGAGTTCGGACCGGTGCCGCCCCACACGTACGGGGCGCCGATCTTGGTCTTGGCGGCCTCCAGGGCCGCGGAGGCCCGCTGGGAGGCCGGGACGCCGGTGACGGTGCCGGAGTCGCCGCCCCCCGACTGGCCCAGGTCAACACGCTCGCTGGCGCGGGAGGCGCGCTCCTGCTCGGCCGCCTCCATCGCCGCGCGCTCCTCGGCGGTGAGCGTGTTCAGCAGGTCCTGGGCCTTCTTCAGCTTGGTCTGGACGCTCTTCTTGTTCTTGGCCAGTTCCTTGCGGGTCTTCTCCAGGTCGGCCAGCTTGTCGGAGGCCTCTTCGCGCTCCTGGTCCAGCACCCGCTTCTGGTCCTGGATCTGCTTGATGGACTCCGCCTGCTGGGCGCCGACCTGGTCCAGTGCGGACGCCTGGTCGAGGTAGCTGTCGGGGTCGGCGGACAAGAAGAGCTGGAGGCTCGGGTCCACGCCTCCGTTGCGGTACTGGGCGCTGGCCAGGGTGCCGATGTCGCTCTGCAGGTCGTTCAGGTCGGACTGCTCACGAGCAATCTTGTCCTGGAGCTGATCGACCTGCTTCTGGAGCTTGCCCTGCTTCTCCTTGGCCCCGTTGTACTTCTCGGTGGCGATCTCCGCGTCGTGGTGGAGCCGGTCCACCTGCTCCTTGACCTCGTCCTTCGAGGGTTTCGCGGGTGCCGCGTTGGCTGCCTGGCTGGAGAGCACCACGGCCGCGGCGGCAGCGGTGGTGAGAACGGTCACGCGGGCCCTACTGGCCTGCTTGGGACGGCGGTGGGACGCCACGGAGGCGAACTCCTTCTTCCTTCGGCCGCTTACCGGGTGAGCTGACGGGTTCGGGCCGGAAGCTGCCCTACGGCGTGTCACCACCCCGTGGGGGCGGCCCTCGCGCCGATTCACCCCGGGAAAGACCCTCCCGCCCGAGGACGGGCGACAAGGGGTGGTTCCCCGGCTCCGCACGTCGGTCACTGGCGGTGCCAACGTTGCAGACTCAGCGGTACCCCCACCGTCACCCTGGATGGATGAACGACCAGGTGGAGGTTTGGCCCTGACCATAGTGACCTACTCGTGATCCGTTCAAATCTTCCCGCAAAAAAATTCCGCCACTTCAGCGATTTCCCCACCGAATGACACAGCCGGTAACAGCGAATTGACACTGTGTCCGCCCGGAATCACCCATCTCGGACACGCTGTGCCGCAGGTCACACGGGGCGGAAGGGCGCCCGAGAACGCACGCAAACGGACATAAGACTCGAGCCGCGGAATGCGCGGCGACTCTTTGCCTCGGGAGCGAATCGGGCATTCCCCACACGAACGGATCCACCCGGAACCCCGGAACGGCCGAACGGGAATAACACTCCGGTCCGGGAACACCGGCACCGGTGGTGCGGGCGCCGTCAGCCCCGGGTCAGCCGCTTCAGCAACAGCATCGACGACACCGGACGGGCGCCGGCCCGGCGCACCCCGTCGGCGACCTCGCGGTCGGTGGAGACCACCACCACGGGTCGGCCCGGCGGCTCGGCGCGCACCAGACGGCGGATCAGCTCGTCCGCGGTCTCCCCCGCCCTGCTGAACAGCACCCGCACCCCGCGCGGCGGCGCCAGCAGGACCGGAGCTGACAGGTCGGCACCATCGAAGACGCAGGTGACCTCCGCCCCGCTCTGCGCGGCCAGGGCGGAGAGCCCACCGAGGAGCCGCAGCCGCTGCTTGTCCAACGGCATGGTGGGGTAACCGGTCTTGGTGACGTTGTAGCCGTCCACCACCAGGTGCGCCTGAGGCAGCGCCAGCAACTGGTCGAGCAGCGCGGGATCGTCCTCGGACAGCGCGCGTCGGGCGATGTCCTTCGGGGTCATCCGGCCAGGGGTCACCGCCTCCACGGTGTCCGCCGGCCGGTCGGTGGTCGGCGGCAGCGCCAGCTCCCGGCGCAGCCCCTGCGCCGCGTCGAGCACGGTGTCGAGCAACAGCCGCAACCGCATGTCCTCGACGCTGCGGCCCTCCCGGGCGGCCCGACGGCTCGCCTCGAGCGCCGACTCCACCTCGGTGAGACGGGCCCGAAGCCGCCTGGCCTCGCTCTCCGCCGCGGTGCGTTCGGTGGCCGCCGTGGCCCGCACCTGCGCGATCTCGGCCTCGAGCTTGCGCAAGGCGGCCTCCCCGCGCCGCACGTCACTCACCGCGCTGCGCAGCTTGCGCTGGACCGAGTCGGCCTCCTTGCGGGCGGCCTCCAGGTCGGCGCGGGCCCGGTCCGCCTCCGCCTTCGCCGCGGCCCTGAGCGCGGCCAACTCCTCCCTGGCCCGCGCCAGCTCCCGCAGCACGTCCTCGTTGGCCCGCTCGACCCGCTCCCGTTCCAGCTCGGCGCCCGCGGCCGTCACCAGCCTCGGCCAGCCCGCCGGGCGCAGCAGGTACGCCGCCGCGGCCACGTCCAGCGGGTCGGCGGCGGCCGGAACGGTGCCGGCGTCCAGCGCCTGCGCGAGCTCCGGCTGTGCCTGACGGAGCCTCGCGGCCATCCGCTGCCGGAAGGCGGGGTTGTTCTCCAACGCGGTGGCCAGCGCGGTCGCGGCGAACTTGGCCCGGCGCGCCGGCGTGAACCGGGCGTACTGCCGCAACGGGGCCGGCATCTCAGCGGGGCTCAGACTGCTGAACCCGTCCGAGGCGATCCCTATCACCCGGCGCCGCACCTCCTCGGGGAGCGGGGCGTCGAGGCCCTCGGTGGCGCCGGTGGCCGACGGCTCGGTCACCTCGGGCCCCCCTGGCTCGTCGGTCGGCTCCGCCTCTGGGACGTCACCCCGGTTCCCGCCGGCGACGCGCGGCCGGTGCTGCTCCCCCGAGGACTGCGGCTCACCCGGGGTCCGCGGCTCACCGGCTCCGGGAACCGGGGAGCCGGTCTGGGGGGTCGGCCCCGCCGGTTCCCCTCCAGGGCCGGCGTCGGAGGCGGCGGCGTGCGACGGGGCGCCCGTGGGTGCGGAGGTGTCGGGTGTGCGCCCCTGGGAGCCGGGCGTCAGGGCGGTGGGCCCGCTCACCGGCCCGAGTCCACCACCGGTGGAGTACGCTCGGGGAGCACCCGGGACGGCGCGCAGGGCCGCGGAGGTCAGCGGGTCCACCACGCCCCGCTCGGGGCCCGCCCGGTCTGGGCCGGGCAGGTCAGGGACCGCTCCCCCGGGGGTCGCACCATGATCCACCCGCGTGTACTCGCCGGTGCGCTCCATCACGTTCGTCGCTCCGTTCTCCGCCCCACCACCCGTTGCAGGGGGCGGGACGCGCCGCGTTCTCCGTCTTCGGCGCCTCCCCGTGTCTCACCCGCCGCCACTTCTTCACATTGTCCCCCGGTCGCCGCCGGCCCCCGGAGTCAGCGCGGGGGACGCTGGACGAGCTCCACCTGGTCCACGGCGTTGCACCAGCGGCACCGCACCGACTCGAGGGACTCCTCCAGTACCTCGCGCTCCTCGACCGTCGGCTCTCCGGCGAGGTCGAGGTGCACGTAGTCGACGGCCCGGACGGTCCGGGTCACGTCGAACCGGGTCAGGTTGCCGCACAGGGTGCAGCGCCACCGGGTCTCCGCCGTTGGCACGGGGACGGGCATCGGGGTCGACCTCTTTCCTGTGGTGCGGCGACCGTCGTGCGGCGCACGTGATTCGCGCTTCGGGCAACCCTACGGCTTGCGGAGGCGTCCGGGGCGCGAGAAGCAAGCTGTGCCCGATACGCCCGGTTACCGGCCGGTCACCCCGGTGGAGGGGCATCCCGACAGGTACGCCCGGGGGCTACGCTGGTCCGCGCAGCCAGGGCGAACCGAGGAGACAGTCAGCCGTGATCACCGCGATCGTGCTTGTCAAGACCAGCGTCGACCAGATTCCCGACATCGCCGAGTCGATCGCCGCCCTGGACGGCGTCAGCGAGGTCTACTCGGTGACCGGCGAGTACGACCTGGTGGCCATGGTGCGCGTGCGGCACCACGACGACCTCGCCGACATCATCCCGGGTCAGCTCAACAAGGTCCCCGGGGTGAAGGACACCGAGACGCACGTGGCGTTCCGCACCTACTCCCAGCACGACCTCGAGGCGGCCTTCGCCATCGGCCTGGACTCCTGACCCCGGGCGGGGTCACTCCTTGGTCGCCTCCACCCAGCGGGTGAGGGTGAGCGCGGCGGCACCGGAGTCGATGGACTCCGCCGCCCGCTCCATCCCCGCCGCGAGCTGCTCGACGAGCGGGGCGTCGGTCTGGTCCGCCGCGACCAGGGCCGCGGCCGAGTTCAGCAGGACCGCGTCGCGCACCGGCCCACGCTCCCCGGCGAAGACCCGTCTGGCCACGTCCGCGTTGTGAGCCGCGTCAGCACCGCTGAGGGCCTGGACCGGGACCAGCTCGATGCCCACGTCCCGGGGGTCGAACGCCTCCTGGGTGACCCGGCCGTCCCGGACCCGCCACACCTGTGAGGTGGCGGTCGTGGTCAGCTCGTCCAGCCCGTCGTCGCCGCGGAAGACCAGCGCCGACACCCCCCGCTCGGCCAGCACCCCCGCCATGATCGGCGCCATCCGGGCGTCGGCGACGCCGGTGGCCTGGGCCATGACCCGTGCCGGGTTGGTCAGGGGACCGAGGAAGTTGAACGAGGTGCTGATCCCGAGCTCACGCCTGGCCTGGGCCACATGCCGCATCGCGGGGTGGAACTTCACCGCGAAACAGAAGGTGATGCCCGCCTCCTCGGCGACCTCGGCCACCCGCCGCGGCGAGAGCTCCAGGTTCACCCCGAGCTGCTCCAGCACGTCGGACGCCCCGCTCGCGGAGGACGAGGCACGGTTCCCGTGCTTGACCACCCGGACCCCGGCACCCGCCACCACCACCGAGGACATCGTAGAGATGTTGACGGTCTTGGCCCCGTCACCGCCGGTGCCCACGATGTCCACGGTGGGACCCGGCACCTCGATCAGCCTGGCGTGCTCGTACATCGTCCGCACCAGACCGGTCACCTCGGCGACGGTCTCACCCTTGGCGCGCAGCGCCACCGCGAAGCCGGCGATCTGGACGCTGGTCGCCTCGCCGTTCATGATCTGGTCCATCACCCAGGCGGTGTCGTCCGCGCTGAGGTCCTTCCCGCCCAGCAGGGAGTTCAGCACGGCCGGCCAGGTGCGGGCCTGCGCGCGGTCGCCGTCAGTCCGGGTCGCATCGCTCATGGTCCACACTCCAGCGGTCGGCCTCCTCGCACGTGGGGCGAGGGACAGTAGGAAGGTGCGGACCAGCCTACTGAGCCAACGGGGGGAACCGACCCCCTGCGTCCGTCAGCCGAGATGGGGGGACGGCCCCGCGTCGAGCGGGACGCGAGCAGCCCACCACCGACGGCCCGGGGAGCGGGCGGACCGCACCGGGCCAGACGGGGTCCTAGGACGCGGCCAGGTCGCGCTCCGACCGGCGCAGCAGTCCGGCGAGGCCCTCGGCCAGCGCCATCGGGTCCACGGGGTGGCTGACCGCCGCGTCCGCCCGGCTCCAGGTGGCCAGCCAGGCGTCCTGCGGGCGCCCCATCAGCAGCAGCACCGGCGGGCAGCGGAAGATCTCGTCCTTGATCTGGCGGCACACCCCCATGCCGCCGGCCGGGACCGCCTCCCCGTCGAGGACGCAGACGTCGACGCCCCCGAGCTCCAGCGCGGCGAGCACCGCGGGCACGGTGGCGCACTCGAGGTACTCCACCTGGGGCACGTCGGGGGCCGGGCGGCGGCCCGCGGCGAGCCTGACCTGCTGACGCGTGTTGGCGTCGTCGCTGTAGACCAGCACGGTTGCGGTCGTCCTGCGCACGCTGTCCTGCATGGTGCGGTACCCCCAGAAGTGATCCCGGCTACTGGCCGGGATGTTACTCCGCCGGGTGGGTTCCCAGCAGGTGCGGCTCCCGGGAACCCCCTGGGCACGGTGGGCAGCGGAGGGGGACGGCGCCTTCCGGAACGGGGACACCGGGCCGCCACACACCCCCGGAGGGGCTTGACACTCCGAAGGGGACCCCCGCGGAGGGGGCGGCTCAGGCGACCGACATAATGTCGGTCGTGGCGACAGCAACTGTAGATACCGGGCACGCGCATCCCTCGGTCAACCGGCCGAATCTGGTCAGCGTGGGAACCATCATCTGGTTGAGTTCCGAGCTGATGTTCTTCGCGGCCCTCTTCGCGATGTACTTCACCGCACGTTCGGTGTCGGGACAGGAGTTCTGGGACTCCAAGAACGACGCGCTGAACCTGCCGTTCTCGATGACGAACACGATGATCCTGGTGCTGTCCTCCCTTGCGTGCCAGCTCGGCGTGTTCGCCGCGGAACGGGGTGACGTCAAGAAGTTGCGCCGTTGGTTCAGCATCACGTTCGTGATGGGCGCGATCTTCATCGGCGGCCAGGTCTTCGAGTACACCGAGCTGGTCAAGCACGAGGGCCTCACCATCTCGTCGGACCAGTACGGCTCGGTGTTCTACCTGACCACCGGCTTCCACGGGCTGCACGTGACGGGCGGTCTGATCGCGTTCCTGCTCGTCCTCGGCAGGACGTACGCCGCCAAGAGGTTCACCCACGAGCAGGCCACCTCCGCGATCGTCGTGTCGTACTACTGGCACTTTGTCGACGTCGTCTGGATCGGCCTCTTCGCCACGATCTACTTGATCAAGTAATCAGACGATGTCCGGTCGTCCGACCAGGTGCACCGGCTCGACGAGCCACGAAGAACACAGACGCTGAAGATCCTGATACCGGGGTAATCCGTGAAAAAGCTCTCCGTGCGACGGCGCCACCCGATGGCGGCGCTCGTCGTCCTACTCTTCGCGCTCGCGGCCACCGGGGGACTGTATGCCGCGCTTGCGCCTGCCGAGAAGGCGAAGGCCGACTCGTCCTCCCAGTCGCTCGCGATCGAGGAGGGCAAGAAGCTCTACGCCGTCGGCTGCTCGAGCTGCCACGGCACCGGCGGTGAAGGCAGCAGTGACGGTCCCCCGCTGACCGGTGTCGGCGCCGCGGCGGTCGACTTCCAGGTCGGCACCGGCCGGATGCCCGCCCAGCAGCCCGGCGCCCAGGTGCCGAAGAAGAAGAACATCTACAGCCAGGCCGAGATCGACCAGCTCGCCGCGTACATCTCCACCTTCGGCCCCGGCCCCAGCGTCCCCAGCGAGAAGAGCTACGACTCCAAGGGCGCCAACCTCGCCAACGGCGGGGAGCTGTTCCGCACCAACTGCGCGCAGTGCCACAACTTCAACGGCCAGGGCGGAGCGCTGACGGACGGGAAGTACGCACCCAGTCTGGAAGGCTCCAGCGCCAAGCACATCTACGAGGCCATGCTGACCGGGCCGCAGAACATGCCGGTCTTCCCGGACACCCTGCTGCCCGAGGACGACAAGCGGGACATCACGGCGTTCGTCCGTAACGCCACGGCCAGCGACAGCCCCAACCCCGGCGGACTGTCCCTCGGACGTCTCGGCCCGGTCACCGAAGGCCTGTTCGGCTGGATCTTCGGCCTCGGCGCGCTGATCGCGCTGGCCTGCTGGATCGCCGCCAGGAACGCCAAGGCGAGGAGCTAATGAGCAGCGACGACATCAAGGGCGGGAACCTCCCGGACCGGCCGACGGGCCACTCCGGAGAGGTGGAGGAGACCGGCACCCCGTCCTTCCCCGACCCGGGCCTGCCGCCCCACCAGCCGCGCCGGCAGGACATCGACGAGGACGCCGCCGCACGTTCCGAGCGCGCCATCGCCTTCATGTTCACCCTGTCGATGTTGGCGACGATCGGGTTCATCGCCTCGTTCGTCGTCATCGACCGGACGACCATCGTGCACATCTGGCCGTTCGGTCACGTCAACGCGTTGAACTTCGCCCTGGGGCTCACCCTCGGCGTGGCGCTCTTCACCATCGGCGCCGGCGCCGTCCACTGGGCCCGCACGCTGATGTCCGGGCACGAGATCCCGCAGGAGCGGCACCCCATCGCGGCCTCCCCCGAGCTGCGCCAGCAGGTCCTGGCGGACTTCGCCGAGGGTGCCAAGGACAGCGTGCTGGGGCGCCGGAAGCTGATCCGCAACACCATGTTCGGCGCGCTGGCCCTGGTGCCGCTCTCCGGCGTGGTGCTGCTGCGTGACCTCGGCCCGCTGCCCGAGGACAAGCTCCGCCACACGTTGTGGGGGAAGGGCAAGCAGCTCATCAACCAGAACACCGGGCTGCCGATCAAGCCTTCCGACGTGACCGTGGGTTCCCTGGTCTTCGCCGTGCCCGAGGGCCTGGAGGAGGAAGACCACGACTTCTTGGAGCAGATCGCCAAGGCGGCCCTGATGATCGTCAGGCTCAACCCCGACGACATCAAGGACAAGCGCGAGCGCGACTGGGGCTACGAGGGCATCGTGGCCTTCTCCAAGATCTGCACCCACGTGGGCTGCCCGATCAGCCTCTACGAGTCGCAGACGCACCACGTGCTGTGCCCGTGCCACCAGTCCACGTTCGACCTGGCGGACGGCGCACGCGTGATCTTCGGACCCGCGGGTCACCCTCTCCCGCAGCTTCGGATCAGCGTCAACGAAGAGGGCAACCTACAGGCTCTGGGCGACTTCGATGAGCCTGTCGGCCCGAGCTTCTGGGAGCGCGGATGAGTACTACCGACAACGCGAAGCCGGTCCGCAAGGACCCGGCGGCGCTGAAGGCGGCCGACTGGGCAGACGGTCGGCTGGGTATCTACGGCCTGGCGAAGGCCAACCTGCGCAAGATCTTCCCGGACCACTGGTCCTTCATGCTCGGGGAGATCGCCATGTTCAGCTTCATCATCGTGATCCTGACTGGCGTCTACCTGACCCTCTTCTTCAACCCCAGCATGGGCGAGGTCGTCTACGACGGCGAGTACGTGCCCCTGCAGGGCGTACACATGTCCGAGGCGTACAAGTCGACGCTGGACATCAGCTTCGAGGTGCGCGGCGGCCTGCTGATCCGGCAGATCCACCACTGGGGGGCGATCGTCTTCGTCGCCGCACTCGTGGTGCACATGATGCGGGTGTTCTTCACCGGCGCGTTCCGCAAGCCGCGTGAGATCAACTGGCTGGTCGGCTGGACGCTGCTGTTCCTCGCCATGTTCGAGGGCTTCCTGGGCTACTCGCTCCCCGACGACCTGCTGTCCGGCACGGGCGTGCGGTTCATGGAGGGCGCGATCCTGTCCACGCCGTTGATCGGCACCTACCTCTCGTTCTTCCTGTACGGGGGCGAGTTCCCGGGCACGGACATCATCCCGCGGTTCTACAGCATCCACATCCTGCTGCTGCCGGGCATCATGGTGGGTCTGTTTGTGGTGCACCTGTTCCTGGTGATCTACCACAAGCACACCCAGTACCCCGGCCCCGGCCGCACCAACAGCAACGTGGTCGGCCAGCCGTTCATGCCGGTGTACATGGCCAAGGCCGGCGGCTTCATGTTCATCGTCTTCGGCGTCATCTCCATCATGGCGGCGATCGCCACGGTGAACCCGATCTGGGCCTACGGCCCCTATCGACCCGACCACGTCTCCACGGACGCCCAGCCAGACTGGTACATGGGCTTCGCGGAGGGCCTGATCCGGGTGATGCCTGGCTGGGAGATCAACGCCTGGGGTCACACCCTGGCGCTGGGGGTCTTCATCCCCGCGATGGTCTTCCCACTGGTCCTGCTGGCCATCGGCGTGTACCCGTTCATCGAGTCGTGGATCACGGGTGACAAGCGGGAGCACCACCTGCTGGACCGCCCGCGCAACGTCCCGGTCCGCACCGGGCTCGGCGCGGCCTGGATCAGCCTGTACATCCTGCTGCTCATCGGTGGCGGCAACGACCTGTTCGCGACCCACTTCCACCTGTCGATCAACGCGATCACCTGGTTCATCCGCATCGGTATCTTCGTGGTCCCGGTGTTGGTCTTCATGGCGACCAAGCGGATCTGCCTGGGCCTCCAGCGTCGGGACCGGGACAAGGTGCTGCACGGCCGGGAGACCGGTGTGATCAAGCGCCTGCCGCACGGCGAGTTCATCGAGGTGCACGAGCCGCTGTCCCAGGACCGGCTCTACGTCCTGACCCAACACGAACAGCCCAAGCCGTTCAAGGTCGAGGGGGCGGTCGACGAGAACGGCGTCGCCCGCAAGGTGAAGCTCACCGACAAGTTGCGGGCGCGGCTCTCGCGCGGCTACTTCGGCGAGGGCGGGCAGATCCCCAAGCCCACCGCGGAGGAGCACGCGGAGATCACCAGCGGCCACCACTGATCGACGCTCAGGGCCGAAGGAAGGGCCCCGGTCTCGGACAGCCGTCCGTGACCGGGGCCCTTCCCTTTCTCGTGCCCGCGGGTGGTGCCTAGGTGGTCTGGGGGCTGAGCCGGGCCGGCGCGGTCGACTCGCGAAGCGCCGTCTCCTGCTCCACCGCACTCCCCCGGCGCCACTGTTCCCAGGTGAGGTTCCAGTCGCCGAAGCCGTTGTCGAACGGCGTCATCTGCTCGCCCTCGCTGTTGATCACGGTGATCAGGTCACCCGGCCGGACCAGGTTGAAGAACCAGCGGGCGGCCTCGGTGCCCATCCCCGTGCAGCCGTGGCTGACGTTCGCCACCCCGTGGTTCCCGGTCGACCAGGGCGCCGCGTGCACGTACTCCCCGCTCCAGGTCACCCGGGTGGCCCAGCGGACCTGGAGGTCGTAGGAGTCGGCGCTCCCCGCGGGGATGCCGATGCTGCTGCCGGTCATCCGCACCGTCTCCTCCTGGGAGAGGACCACCTTGGTCCCGTTCCTGGTGGCGAAGCCGGGTTTGCCGGTGGTCACCGGGATGCTCCGCACCGTTCGGCCGTTCCGGTGCACCGTCATCCGGTGCGCCGCGGCGTCCACCACCGCCTCCACCCTGTCCCCCGTGGTGAAGCTCAGCGGGCGGCTCGAACCGCCGTGTAGGCCTTCCTGGATGCGCACACCGTGCAGGTTGCTGTGCACCGTCACGGTGGCGTGGGCCGGCCAGTACTCACGGGGTCGGTAGTGCAGCGTCCGGTCGTCCACCCAGTACCACCGACCCGTGTGCTGGGGGTGCGACGAGACCCGAAGTCCGCGCTCCACCACGGCCCGTGCGGCGCGGTCGGAGACCTTGTGGCTGAGCTGGGCGGTGATCGGCTGCCCCACGCCGTACCGCTTGCCCTCCGGCCCGAAGGTGGCCCGGAGCAGCTTGTCCGCGGGAGCGGTGGTGAACCCGAAGGCCCCCAGGCCGGTGTCTCCCTCCCGGGTGATGAGCTGTACCCGGACGGTGTAGCGCACCCCCGCCGCCAGCGAGGTGTTGCTGCGCCAGTGCTCCCCCCGGGGCGAGAGCCTGCCCCTGACCTGCCGCCCCGAGGCGTCGGTGACCACGACGTCGGTGATCCGGCTGCCCTTGGCCCTGGTGTCCACGGTGATCTCCCGGTCGGGGTCCACCTTCTCGCTGCCGTCAGCGGGTCGGACATCGACCTGGCCGGCCAGGTCGTTGGGGGGTGTGGCCATCGGGGCCGGACCCGAACAGGCGAGGACCGTCGCAGCCACCGGCACGGATATCAGTGCCCCGTACGCCGCGCGGCGGTGACGGGGGCGGTGTGACCGTATCTGGGACACCTCTGCCTCCCATGCTATGAGTCCCCCTCAGCGTAGGAAGACGGAGCAGGAGCACTCAGCCGGGCGGTCGTTCGCTGAGCCGCCCGGGTGGTGCGGCCACTCGTGCGGCCCTATTCCGGCCCGCACGCACCGGGGCCCGACCACGGTGTGTCGTGGTCGGGCCCCGGTGGGAGCAGCTCGGTGAGGTCCGGAACTCAGTACCGCTGGTCCTCGCCGTGGTAGAACTCGAACACCCACCCGAAGAGGCCGATGGCGAAGATCGGGAGCGAGAAGAACAGCAGCCACCAGCCGAAGACGATGCCCAGGAAGGCCAGTGCGCCACCGATCGCCAGGGCGAGCGGCTGCCAACTGTGCGGGGCGAAGAAGCCCAGCTCGCCGGCGTCGTCCGCGACGTCAGCCTCCTTGCGGTCCTGCGCTCCGGTGTCCACCCGGCGTGCGGTGAACACCAGGTAGTAGCCGATCATCAGGGTCAGGCCGAACGCCAGGGCCAGCGCCGTGGTGCCGGCCGGCTCCTTCGACCAGACGCCGTACAGGATCGTTATGGCCAACAGGAAGACGGCGAGGCCGAAGAACAGCTTGCCTTGGACCTTCACTCCAGGCCCTCCTTCTTGACCTCGGCCTGCCCGACCAGCACCAGGTCACTGTCATCGCTGTGGTTCTCGAGCCGGTCCATCGCGGCGATCTCCGGGTGGTGCAGGTCGAAGGCCGGGGACTCGGACCTGATGCGCGGCAGCGAGACGAAGTTGTGCCGCGGGGGCGGGCAGGAGGTGGCCCACTCGAGCGACCTGCCGAAGCCCCAGGGGTCGTCCACCTCGACCTTCTTGCCGTACTTGGCAGTCTTCCAGATGTTGTAGAAGAACGGCAGGATCGACAGGCCCAGCAGGAACGAGCAGATGGTGGAGAAGGTGTTCAGCGTGGTGAGCCCCTCACCGGCGAGGTAGTCCGCGTAGCGACGCGGCATGCCCTCGGCACCCAGCCAGTGCTGCACCAGGAAGGTGCCGTGGAACCCGAGGAAGAGCGTCCAGAACGTGATCTTGCCGAGCCGCTCGTCCAGCATCTTCCCGGTGAACTTGGGCCACCAGAAGTGGAACCCGGAGAACATCGCGAAGACCACGGTGCCGAACACCACGTAGTGGAAGTGCGCCACCACGAAGTAGGTGTCGGAGACGTGGAAGTCCATCGGCGGCGAGGCGAGGATGACGCCGGTGAGACCACCGAAGGTGAAGGTGATGAGGAAGCCGATGGCCCACAGCATCGGGGTCTCGAAACTCAGCGACCCCTTCCACATCGTTCCGATCCAGTTGAAGAACTTCACACCGGTGGGCACCGCGATGGCGAGGCTCATGAAGGAGAAGAACGGCAACAGCACGCCACCCGTGGCGAACATGTGGTGCGCCCACACCGTCACCGACAGACCGGCGATCATCACCGTCGCGGACACCAGGCCGATGTAGCCGAACATCGGCTTGCGGCTGAAGACCGGGACGACCTCGGAGATGATGCCGAAGAACGGCAACGCGATGATGTAGACCTCTGGATGGCCGAAGAACCAGAAGAGGTGTTGCCAGAGCAACGCGCCGCCGTTGGCTGGATCGAAGATGTGCGCTCCGAACTTCCGGTCCGCCTCCAGCGCGAACAGCGCGGCGGCGAGCACCGGGAAGGCCAGCAGGATCAGCACGCCGGTGAGCAGCACGTTCCAGGTGAAGATCGGCATCCGGAACATGGTCATACCGGGGGCGCGCATGCAGATGACGGTGGTGATGAAGTTGACCGCGCCCAGGATGGTGCCGAAGCCGGAGAAGGCCAGGCCCATGATCCACATGTCGGCGCCGATGCCCGGCGAACGCACCGCGTCGGAGAGCGGCGCATAGGCGAACCAGCCGAAGTCCGCGGCGCCCTGCGGGGTGAGGAAGCCAGCCACCGCAATCAGCGAGCCGAACAGGTACAGCCAGTACGCGAACATGTTCAGCCGGGGGAACGCCACGTCCGGGGCGCCGATCTGCAACGGCATGATCCAGTTGGCGAAGCCGGCGAACAGCGGGGTGGCGAACATCAGCAGCATGATCGTGCCGTGCATGGTGAACGCCTGGTTGAACTGCTCGTTCGACATCACCTGGAGCCCCGGGCGAGCCAGCTCAGCGCGCATCAGCAGCGCCATCAGGCCACCGATGCAGAAGAAGGCGAACGAGGTGACCAGGTACATCGTGCCGATGGTCTTGTGGTCGGTGGTGGTGATCCACTTGACCACGATCTGACCCGGTGACTTCCGGCGGGCCGCCGGCAGCGAGGCGGCCGCCTCGCCCGCGGGAGACGCCGTGGCGGCACCCTTGAACTGATTGGGGATGCTCACTTGTGCTCACTTCCCGCCGGGTGCTTCTCGAGCTCCTTGGCCTCTTCGGTGTCCCGGAACGTCGGGATGCCCGCCTTCAGGTAGCCGGTCTGTCCCTTGTCCTCGAGGGTCTTCAGGTAGTCCCGGTACTCGGCGGGTGAGACGACCTTGACGTTGAAGAGCATCCGGGAGTGGTCGACACCGCACAGCTCGGCGCACTTGCCGCGGAACGTCCCCTCCTTGGTCGCGGTGATCTCGAACCGGTTGGTGTGACCGGGAATGACGTCCATCTTGAACAGGAAGCTCGGCACCCAGAACGAGTGGATGACGTCACGCGAGGTCAGGATGAACTGGACGCTCTCGCCCTTCGGCAGGACCAGCGTCGGCGGCTTGCCAGGGGTACCGAACTCGTACACCCCTTCGGCGCCCTCGGGAACCCTGTCCAGCCAGTCGTTGTCGATCGCCTCGAGCTCCGGCTGGTCCTTGAGCGGGGTCTTGGGCGTGGCCGGGTCGCCGTCCACGTTCTCCATGTAGTTCCAGGCCCAGCTCCACTGGAAGCCGATCACGTTCACCACGTGGTCCGGCTTCTTGGAGGTCTCCATCAACTCGGACTCGTCCCGAGCGGTGAAGTAGAACAGGACAGCGATGACGATCAGGGGAACCACCGTGTACAACGCCTCGATGGGCAGGTTGTACCGGGTCTGTGCGGGCACCTCCACCTTGGTGCGGCTACGACGGTGGAAGATGACGGCCCACAGAACCAGGCCCCACACCAGCACGCCGATGGCGAGTGCGGCAGCCCAGGAGCCCTGCCACAGGCGGATCACGATTGGCCCCTGCTCCGTGGCGGGGCTGGGCAGACCGAGCCTGGGGAAGTCTTCGTAGGTGCAACCGGTGGCGGTCACCAGGACCAGGCCCGCGGCGATCGCCTGCGGCAGCCTCCGCCGCATCGAGCGCCGCGGTGAGCGGTCGGAGCCGTTGGGACTCACGTAGCGCCTTCCCGAGAGTCTCGCCCGCGGCTTCGTGCCTGGCCGCCGGCCTTGTGGCGGTCCGGCCCTTGCGCGGGCAGGGGTTTGATGTTTATGCGGACCAAACCCTACTGGACGCCTTTTGGGGTCGTGCGAGCAGGTGGCGCTAACCCGGCGTGGCGCTCCTTTCTCCTCCCTTCCGGGCTACCACCCCAGCTCCCCACACAGCCATGTGGACCACCCCCTCCACCGGAGCGTTCCCCTCCAACGGCCCAACCCCACGCGAGGGAGCGCGGCGTCGGGGAACCCAGACGGAGGCTCCCCAACCGAACACAACAAGGGGTGCAGCGTCGTGCACCCCCGCCCCGACGACGCGCAGACGTGAGCGAGCCGCAGTGACACCATGCGGCTGGCGCCGCGGACCGCTGCCCCTGCCAAGAGACGAAGACCAGCGACCGAGGAACGAGGGAGCAGGTCTGAGGAACGCCGGCAGGGGCACCCCAAAGCGGCCGGCGGCGAGCGAACACCAACAAAGGCCGCAGTGTCGTGCACCCGAACCCCGACGACGCGCAGACGTGAGCGAGCCAAAGGCCGCGCCCCTGCCAAGAGACGAAGCCAGCGACCGAGGAACGAGGGAGCCGGCTGAGGAACGCCGGCAGGGGCACCCCAAAGCGGCCGGCGGCGAGCGAACACAATAAAAGATGTCCCCATGACGTACTTCGACGTGGCCTCGTCGGCCCCGCTCCATCCCGTCGCCCGGCAGGCGCTGGTAGCTGCGCTGGAGGAGGGCTGGGCTGACCCGGCCAGGCTGTACCGGGAGGGCCGGCGGGCCCGGTTGTTGGTGGACGCGGCGCGGGAGAGCGCCGCGGAGGTGGTGGGGTGTCGTCCGGACGAGTTGTCCTTCACCTCGTCGGGGACGCAGGCGGTGCAGTTGGGGGTGCTCGGGGCGTTGGCGGGGCGCCGACGGGTGGGGCGGCGGCTCGTGGTGTCCGCGGTGGAGCACTCCTCGGTGCTGCACGCGGGTGAGGCGCATGAGGCGGCGGGGGGAACGGTGGCGCTGGTGGGCGTGGACCGGATGGGTCGGGTTTCCCCGGAGGCGTTCGCCGGGGCGTTGACCGCGGACACCGCGCTGGCCTGCCTCCAGTCCGCGAACCACGAGGTGGGCACCGTGCAGCCCGTTGCGGCGGTGGCCGAGGAGTGTCGGAAGGCCGGCGTTCCACTGCTGGTGGATGCGGCGCAGAGCCTGGGACGGCTGGACGTGCCGCCGGGTTGGTCGCTGCTGACCGCGAGCGCGCACAAGTGGGGCGGTCCTCCGGGGGTGGGCTTGCTGGCCGTGCGCAAGAGGGTGCGGTTCGCACCGGTGTGGCCCGGGGACGAACGCGAGCGGGGCCGGGTGCCGGGCTTTGAGAACGTGCCGGCGGTGGTCGCCGCCGCGGCCTCGTTGCGGGCGGTGCGTGCGGAGGCGGCGCGGCTGGCGGAACTGGCGGAGCTGGTGGACGTGATCAGGGCTCGGGTGCCGGAGCTGGTGCCGGACGTCCAGGTGGTGGGTGACCCGGTGCGCAGGCTTCCGCACCTGGTCACGTTCTCCTGTTTGTACGTGGACGGCGAGGCGTTGCTGAGCGAGCTGGACCGGGCGGGGTTCGCCGTGTCCTCGGGGTCCTCGTGTACGTCGAGCACGTTGACGCCGAGCCATGTGCTGCGGGCGATGGGGGTGCTCTCCGAAGGCAATGTGCGGGTGTCGTTGCCTTTGGGGACGACGCGGGCGGACGTTGACCGTTTCCTCGCCGTGTTGCCCGAGGTGGTGCGGGGGGTGCGGGAGCGCCTCGGGGTGTCCGGACCGGCGGCGTCCCGGACGGAGCCGTCGGGGATCGAGGGCCCGGGGCCGGCGGACCCGCAGGCCCCGGCGTTGGTGGTGGACGCGCTGGGGCGGCGTTGCCCGCTGCCGGTGATCGAGCTCGCCCGACGGATCGGGGAGGTTCCGGCGGGTTCCGCGGTCGCAGTGCTCAGTGACGACGAGGCGGCCCGGCTGGACATCCCCACCTGGTGCGAGATGCGGGGCCAGGAGTACCTGGGTGAGCGCCCGGCCCACGAGTTCGGCGCGGACCGGGGCTCGGCCTACCTGGTCAGGCGGGTGGAACCTGGCTCCTAGGGCCTGTCTGATAATTCCCGCCTGGGTCGTGACGCCTGGCACGCACGCTCGCTGCGTTGTCGGGATCGTCCATGTACGCCCAGTACGAGGACGACCCTCCGCCTTGCGATCGCACGCACCAGACGCCGCGACCCCCGCCCTCCGGGCGGACGGCGCTACTCATCAGACAGGCCCTAGGAGCCGAGGTGCGCGGTGAGCTCAGCGGCGGCGGTCTCGCCGTACGCCTTGGTGAAGCGTTCCACGAAGTGGCCGGGGCGCAGCTGGTACTCCTGGGTGCCGACCGTCTCGATCACCAGGGTGGCCAGCATGCAGCCGACCTGGGCACAGCGTTCGTGGCTGAGGTTCCAGGAGAGGCCGGCGAGGAAGCCTGCCCGGAAGGCGTCACCCACGCCGGTGGGGTCGACCTTGCGTTCCTCTTCGGCGCAGCCGACGACGATGGGTTCTTCGCCGGTGCGCTCCACACGGACCCCCTGGGCGCCCAGGGTGGTGACCCGGGTCCCGACCCGGGAGAGGATCTCCTCTCCCGACCAGCCGGTCTTGTTCTCGGTGAGCGCGCTCTCGTACTCGTTGGTGAACAGGTAACGCGCTCCGTCCACCAGGCGGCGGATGGCCTCGCCGTCCATTCGGGCGAGCTGCTGGGAGGGGTCGGCGGCGAACGGGATGCCCCGGACCCTGCACTCGTCGGTGTGCCGCAGCATGGCGTCCGGGTCGTCGGCGCCGATCAGCACGAGGTCGATGCCGCCGACCCGGTCGACGATGGGTTGCAACTCGATGTTGCGCGCCTCGCTCATGGCACCGGTGTAGAACGACGCGATCTGGTTGTGGTCGGCGTCGGTGGTGCAGACGAAGCGGGCGGTGTGGTGCACCTCGGAGAGGTGCACCGAGGCGGTGTCCACGTTGTGCCGCTCGAGCCAGGACCGGTACTCGTCGAAGTCGGCGCCCGCCGCGCCGACCAGGATCGGACTCAGCCCGAGCACGCCCATTCCGAAGCAGATGTTGCAGGCGACCCCGCCCCGGCGGACCTCCAGCGTGTCCACCAGGAAGGACAGCGAGACGGTATGGAGCTGTTCGGCCACGAGTTGTTCGGCGAACCGACCCGGGAAGGTCATCAGATGGTCAGTGGCGATCGAACCGGTGACAGCGATACGCACGACGGGCTGCTCCTGATGCTCGGACGGGGTGGGACGACCGGCGCTTGGGGCCGACGGGGTCACGGTACCGGTCGGGCGCGGCCCCACCCTCGACGAACGGTGGCCCACCGATCGACAGGACAACTTACTGCGGGGTACGGCTGACGTGGCCGTCGGGCCGCGCTTAGGGTCGCGGCAGACGCCCACGGTCGTGGTGGGCCGCGTTCCCTGGAGTTCTCCATGTCCCAGTCCAGGCAGTCCTCCGTTCTCCGAACCGGGCAGGTCGTGCCGCGGTCCCCGGACCAGCGCAACGGGGCCGAACTCGCCGAGCTGGTGGCTGACGGCGTGCGCATGGCCCCCCACTGGCCCGTTCCGCACACCCCGCCGGCGGCCACCGCGACCTCGTGGGACATCGCCGGGGTGCGGGTACCTGACCACTCCGCGCGGTTGCTGGCGGGCATGTCGGACTACGGCGACTGAGCCGGCGTCGCGCGCCGCGACCGTCGCCCGTGCGGGGAACCGGAATCGGGGTCGCCCCGTCACATCCCCGGAACCCAGCCAGTTCCGGATGAGATGACGAGCGGAACCGAAGGAGCGCAGTCGTGAGTGATGACACCCCGCAGGACACACCGCAGGCCGGTCCCGGGCTCGACGAGCCAGGCTCGCCGGGGCGTGCCCGGCGGCGGACCGCGCTGATCGCCGTCGCGACGGCGGCGGTGCTGCTCGCCGGGGGCGGCGGTGTGGTGCTGGCGACGGGCGGGGGGGACAGTGGTTCCGCCGCCGGGAGCAAGCCGGCGCCGCTGACCCTGGACGGCGTCCCGGTCGGTGCGGCCGAGGACCGTGTTGACGCACCGGGGTCCCCGGGCGTCGGGGCCGACCTGCGGACCACGGGGCCGCTGCCCGAAGGGCCGGAGGAGGCCCCGGTGTACCGGTCGGACGGGGTGGTGGCCCGCGAGGACGTGGCAGCGCTGGCCCGTGCCCTGGGGCTGGACGGCCCGGTCTCCAGGGGCAAGAACGCCTGGCTGGTGCGCGAGGACGGCAAGGACCGCCAGGGAGCGGTGCTCCGGGTGGACATGACCGCGCCGGGGGTCTGGAGCTACTCGGGTTCCGGCGGCACGATGTGCCTGGTCGATCCGGAGTACCTCAGCGACGGGTCCGTGTCCTGCCCGGCGGCCGGCGCGGACGTCGGGGCCGCGGGCGCGGGCACGGAGGCCTCGGCGGTTCCGGCCCCCACGGCGGACGGCTCTTCGGTGGACGGCGCGGAGGCCACCCCCCAGGTGCCCGCCACGGCGGAGCCGATCTCCGACGAGGAGGCCCGTCGGGCTACCGATCCCCTGTTCAAGGCCCTGGACCTCACGGACGCCGACGTGACCCTGGGGCCGAAGTGGCCGATGCGTACGGTCACCGCCGACCCGGAGGTGGGCGGTCTGCCGACGCACGGTTGGAGCACCACGGTGTTGGTGGGCCCGGACGGGGTGGAGTCGGCGAACGGCAGGCTGGTGCTGCCCACCGCCGGGACTGAGTACCCCACGATCAGCGCGGACCGCGCGGTGAAGCTGCTCAAGCAGCGGGGCGGGCCGGACAGCGGGGTGAGCACCGAGGCCATCGCGCCCTGCCCGCCGAGCGGGCCCGAGAAGAAGTCCGAGGCGGGGGCGGGGGCCGCGGACCAGCAGGCGCCCGCCGTCACCCTGCCGTGCGCGCCGGAGCCGGCCGCGCCGCCCCCGCTGCGGATCACCAAGGCGGAGTTCGGGCTGTCCTCGCAGAGCGTGTCGGGTCAGGCCTCGCTGGTGCCGTCCTGGCTGTTCACCCTGGAGCCGGGGGACGAGGAGGGCTTCGTGCTGGCACAGGTCGCGGTGGACCCCGCCTTCCTGAAGGAGTCCCCGGCTCCCGCCGATCCGCAGGAGCCCGACGAGCCGGAGGCCAGGACCGGCCCGGCGGGCCCGGCGGCCAGGCCCATGCCGATGACGGTCGAGTCGTACACCGTGCGCGGACGCACCCTGAGCCTGTGGTTCTGGGGCGGGGTGTGCCAGGACTGGGCGGCGAAGGCGAGTGAGTCGGGTGACACCGTGCGGGTGACGGTGACCGGCACCGACAAGAAGCCGGACGGGGCGTGCATCGAGCTCGCGAAGCAGTT
Source organism: Wenjunlia vitaminophila DSM 41686 (assembly GCF_000380165.1). Taxonomy (GTDB): domain Bacteria; phylum Actinomycetota; class Actinomycetes; order Streptomycetales; family Streptomycetaceae; genus Wenjunlia; species Wenjunlia vitaminophila. The sequence continues at coordinate 20,635 of NZ_KB904652.1, read as the reverse complement.
CGAGCAGCGGGTACAACTGGACGAGCCGCTGGGGGACCGCGTGGTGGTGGACACCACCAGCGGCAAGGAGCTGAAGCCGGGCCGCTAGCCTCAACGGGGCGTGTCGTGCGGTCCGGTGACCGCAGGCACGCCCGGAGCTGATGACTCCGCCCCATGGACGAAGGCGGCGGTCACCCGGGTCGGGGATGACCGCCGCCTTCCTGGTCGCCGAGGATCAGTGGAACGAGTCGCCGCAGGCGCAGGAGCCGGTGGCGTTGGGGTTGTCGATGGTGAACCCCTGCTTCTCGATGGTGTCCACGAAGTCGATGGAGGCGCCGCCGAGGTAGGGCGCGCTCATCCGGTCGGTGACCACCTTGACCCCGTCGAACTCCTTGACCACGTCGCCGTCGAGCGAACGCTCGTCGAAGAAGAGCTGGTACCGCAGGCCGGAGCAGCCACCGGGCTGGACGGCGACACGCAACGCCAAGTCGTCCCGGCCCTCCTGCTCCAGCAGGCCCTTGACCTTCTTGGTGGCGGCGTCGGACAGGATGATGCCGCTGTCGGCGGTGGTCTCGTCCTGAACGGTCATCTGCATACTCCCAGGGTCGTACGGACTGCTGCCGCCGCCTTCAACCGGCGGGGTCCCCGTTTCATTTCCGGGCAGGGCAGTTCGCTGGCTTCGCTGGTCTTCCAGGTCAATGCTCGCACACCCGATGGCGGACCGGGGACTTCTGGGGCGTCGTGATGTGGTGCACACCTCCATGCCCGGGCGCGTCAAACTGACGCGAAGGCGCTATGATGAATAACGTCAGTTAGACGAAAAGCAGCATGCTCACGCGTTCGACCTGCGGCCGTGGTCCGGGCTGCGGACCACGGTCCGGGTGCGGGCCATCCGTGCCCGGTCACCCGTGCCGGTTCCCGCGTGCTCGGGGGCGCGGTCGCACGCGTCGGGTGCTGCCCACCGTCAGTGGCGTGTGCGATCCGTGCGCACCCGTCTCCGCCCCGTGCCGACAGAAAGGGTGCGTGTCGTGACCACCACCCACGCTCCGGACCTCACCCCGGGACCTTACGGGGAGCCCGAGCCCACCCCGCTGGCCCTGCTCCTGCTGGGCCGTTCCGCCGACCCGAACAGCGAGCGCGGCGTCGAGTGCCCGGGAGAGCTGCCGGCACCCTCCGACCCCGACCTGGTGGAACGGGCCCGTGCGGCCAAGCGACGCCTCGGGGACCGGGTGTTCGTGCTGGGCCACCACTACCAGCGGGACGAGGTGATCCAGTTCGCCGACGTCACGGGCGACTCCTTCAAGCTGGCCCGGGACGCCGCGGCCCGCCCCGAGGCGGAGTACATCGTCTTCTGCGGGGTGCACTTCATGGCGGAGAGCGCCGACATCCTCACCTCCGACGCCCAGCAGGTGATCCTCCCGGACCTGGCCGCGGGGTGCTCCATGGCGGACATGGCCACCGCGGAGCAGGTCGCCGAGTGCTGGGACGTGCTCACCGACGCGGGCGTGGCGGACCGCACCGTCCCGGTCTCGTACATGAACTCCTCCGCGGACATCAAGGCGTTCACCGGTGCCCACGGCGGCACCATCTGCACCTCGTCCAACGCCAGGCGCGCCCTGGAGTGGGCGTACGGCCAGGCCGAGAAGGTGCTCTTCCTGCCCGACCAGCACCTCGGGCGCAACACCGCGGTCCGCGAGCTCGGGTTCTCCCTCGAGGACTGCGTGGTCTACAACCCGCACCGGCCCAACGGCGGCCTCACCCCCGAACAGCTCCGCGACGCCCGCCTCATCCTGTGGCGCGGCCACTGCTCGGTGCACGGCCGCTTCTCCCTGGACTCGGTGCGCGACGTGCGCGAACGCATCCCGGGGGTGAACGTGCTGGTGCACCCCGAATGCCGGCACGAGGTGGTGGCCGCCGCCGACCACGTGGGGTCCACCGAGCACATCATCAGGACGCTCGACGCCGCTCCCGCCGGGTCCGCGTGGGCCGTGGGCACCGAGCTGAACCTGGTCCGCCGCCTCTCCAGGGCCCACCAGGACAAGCAGGTGGTCTTCCTGGACCGCACCGTGTGCTTCTGCTCCACCATGAACCGCATCGACCTGCCCCACCTGGTGTGGGCCCTGGAGTCCCTGGCGGACGGGCGGGTGGTCAACCGCATCCAGGTGGACGCCGAGACCGAGGCCAACGCCAAGCTCGCCCTGGAACGCATGCTGGCCCTGCCCTGAGGGCCTGTCCGAGAGGTCCCGCCCGGGTCCGCGGCCCCCGAGGACCCGGGCGGGCGGTCACCCGCGGAACCGCGGCGGGACGCGTCCCCGCCCCGTCGGGATCATCCAGGAGGGCGCGACCCGACTCCCTGTTCGACGAGTTCGCTCGCCAGTACCCTGTGCGCGGACATCACGGACTGCCCCGGAGGCGGGAGCATGGAGGAACCGACGTTCGGACTGCTGGGGCCGCTCCGCGTGCAGCACGAGGGCGCCGCTGTCCACATCGGTGGCCCCAAACCCCGGGCGGTTCTCGCCACCCTGCTGCTCCAGCCCGGCGGCTTCGTCTCCCTGGACCTGCTGACCGAGATCCTCTGGCCCGGGGGCGCGCCGCGCTCCGCCGTCGCCAACGTACGCACCTACGTGCGGGCACTCCGGCGGGCGCTCTCCGACGCGGGGATCAGCACCGCGGGACTGCGCACCCAGCCGTCCGGCTACGTGTTCGACGCTTCCCCCGACGAGGTCGACCTGCTCCTGTTCACACAGCGACTGGCCCAGGCCCGGGCCGCACGGCAGCGCGGCGACGACGACACCGCGCTGCGGGGCTACGAGTCCGCGCTCGGCCTCTGGCGGGGCAGCGTGCTCCAGGACGTGCCGGCCAGCGTGGCCTGGGACCCGGCCATCACCAGGGCCGAGGAGGCGCGGTCGGTCGCGGTCGACGAGTGCCTGGAGGTCCGGCTGCGCATGGGGGACTTCCCGCCGCTGGTCGCGGAACTGCGTTCCCGCCTCACCGAGTACCCGCTGCGGGAGGACCTGTGGGAGATGCTGGTCCGGGTGCTGCACCGCTCCGGGCGGACGGTCGAGGCCCGCTCGGCGTACGCCCAGGCGGAGCGGGTCATCGCCGCCGAACTCGGTGTCGAGCCGGGCGCGTCGCTACGCGGCGCCGGCGAGGAGGTCAACGGGTACGTCGGCCGGCACCTCAGGACAAGCCCCGTCCCGGTGTGCCAACTGCCCATCGGCGTTCCGGACTTCGCCGGCCGCGCGGAGCAGGCCAGGAGGCTCGAGGACCTGCTGGCGACGGCCGGCCGGCAGCCGGTCGTCGCAATCCTGTCCGGTCCGCCGGGCTCCGGGAAGACCACCCTGGCGGTCCACGTCGCCCACCGGATGCGGGAGGCGTTCCCGGACGGCCAGCTCTTCGTCGACCTCGGGGGGACGAGCGACCAGCCGCGCGAACCGGCCGACGTGCTCGCCGAGATGCTCCGGGGGCTCGGCGTCATCGACAGTGCCATCCCCCGTGACCTGGGGGAACGCGCCGCTCTGTTCCGCTCGCGCCTGGCGCAGCGCCGCTTCCTCATCGTCCTCGACGACGCCGCGAGCGGCACCCAGGTGCGCCCGCTGCTTCCGGGCACCGGGGGGTCGGCGGTCCTCGTCAGTTCCCGCCGTCGCGCACCCGGACTCCCCGCCCACCACGTCCCCGTCGGCGTGCTCGACCACTCCGACGCCCGCGCCCTGCTGGGCGCGATCGTGGGCCCCGACCGCCTACGGGAAGGCGGGACGGACACCGACCGGGTGCTTGCCTGCTGCGGTTCCCTGCCGCTGGCGGTGCGGATCGCCGGCTCCCGGCTGGCGAACCGGCCGGGGTGGACCGTCGGGACCCTGGCCGACCTCCTGCACGACGAGCGCGGCCGGCTCGACCAGCTCCAGACGGGCGAGATGGAGGTGCGGGCCAGCGCCGAGCTGAGCTACCGGCACCTGTCCCAGCCGGCCGCGACCGCCTTCCGCGCCTTCGGCGAGTTCGCCGACGAGGCGGCGGGCTGGCTGGTCACGGTGGCCGCCGGCCTGGGCCCCGAGGCCACCGCGGTCCTGGAGACGCTCGCCGACGAACACCTGGTCGAGGTGGTCGGCACTGACCGGCTGGGCCTCCAGCGGTACCGCATGCACGACCTGCTGCGCTGCTACGCCCGGGAGCTGGCCGAGGCGGACGACGCCGACCTGCGCCACCAGCGCCGGCTCCAGGTCATCGACACCCTGGTCGCGCTCACCCGGATCGCCAACGCCGCGATGCCCACGCGGTTCCTCGGTGTGCTCGGCGAGGAGGGGCGACCGGTGGTGCCGCCCACCGGGATCGCGCGGGCGGTACGGGCCCAGCCCGTGGAGTGGTTCGAGACCGAACGCCGACTCCTGGTGCACGCCGTGGGGTCCGCGGTGCGCCTCGGCCAGGTCCACCGGGCGGCCGACCTCGCGGTGGAACTGGCGAGCTTCTTCGACATGCGCGGCTACTACGACGACTGGTTGTGGACCCACCGGCTCGTGCTCGACGCGACACCCACGCCGTCCGACGCCCGCTCCGCCGCACTGCTCCGCAACCTCGGTCAGCTCCACCTCTACCAGGACCGGTACACCGACGCGCTCGCGGCGTTCGACGCCTCACGCGACCTCTTCGCCGCGCTCGGGCACCGTTCGGGGGAAGCGGTCGCCGCGGTCGGCGCCGGGTCCGTCCACCGGGTCACCGGCGCCCTCGACGCCGCGCTCGAGACGTTCACGACGGCCCTGGACACGTTCAGCGAGGCCGGTGACCAACACGGCCAGGCGGTGGCGCACAACGCCATCGCCTCGGTGTGGTTGGAGCGGCGGGCTCCCGGGGCCGCGGCCCCGTGGCTGGCCAGCGCCCTGAGCCTGTCCCGCGCCGTCGGTGACCGGCACCGGGAGGCACAGGTGCGCCGCCGGATCGCGGTGCTGCACGAACTGCGGGGAGAACCAGACGGGGCGCGAGCCGAACTGGAACGCGCCCTCCGCATCCTCGACGACCTCGCCGACACCCACTGCGCGGCGTACGTGCAGCAGAGCATCGGTGAGCTGTGCCTGCGCCAGGGCGACGCCGGCCGGGCGTCGGCCCTGCTGGTCGACGCCCTCGCCGTGCAGCAGCAGCTCGGGGACTGCAGGGCCCAGGCACGGGTCGCCTGCCTGCTCGGCGAGCTCCACCACGCCACCGGGCGGAAGCAGACCGCGCGCGGCTACTTCCACCGTTCCCTGTCGGCGTGGCGGCGGCTCAGGGCCGGCGACCAGGCCGACCTGGTGGACGCCAAACTGCGGTCGCTGCGCTGATCCGCTCCGGCAGGTCGGACGCGGCTGGGCCGCCGTTCCCGGGCGGCGGTCCCCCGCGCCGGCCGCCGGCCGGGGGACGGCCCGCGGCACCGTCGGCCCGCGCACCCGGAGGGGATCAGCAGCGGTTGGTGCTCGTCTGGTACCGCGCGACGTAGTCGGGGTAGGACACGCCCTGCACGACCGCGACGACCACCGACCCGTTGTAGATCTGCTCGTAGTGCAGGTGCGGGGAGAGTGTGTACTCGGCGGACGTGTTGCCGACCCGCCCGATGAGCTGGCCGCGCGAGACCTGGTCGCCCTTGCTGACCTCCCTGCTGTCCAGGTGCGCGTAACGGGTCTGCCAGCCGTCCCCGTGGCCGATGACGATGGTGTTGCCGTAGCCGGTGGTCGTGGAGTAGTAGGAGGACAGCACCGTGCCCCCGGCGCTGGCGAACACCCGGCGCCGGTAGTCGTCCGGGTTGCCGTTGGCGTCGTAGTGGTTCCAGTCGATCGAGTGCGCCGGGCTGTGTCCCTGCCAGTTGCTGCCGCGCCAGGTCTGACCACAGTCGAACGGCATCCTGAACGCCGGCCGCGTCGCGGCGGCCTCCAGGGAGGTGGACGCCGACTGTTGCGGAGCCGCGACCGCGGACGGCGCGGCGACCACGCAGGTGGCGAGCACGCACGCGGCCCCTATGTGAAGGCGGAATCGTCTCTGCATGACCTCTCCTCGGGTCGGTGACCCGACGATTGAAGGAGACGGTCATACAAAGCGGATACAAGCGTCGTGCCGACGGCGCCGGCGCCCACCCTACGGTCCCGCCTGGCCGGCCGGCCGACGGGGCGACCCGGCCCGGGGCGAGCGGGTCCGGTGTGCCCGGTGTGCACGCCGGGCCCCAGCACCGCTCCACCGCCCGCCCCCTTGCGCCCCCGCCGGGCCACACGGTGAGGTGGAGCGCATGCTGATGCGCCACGTCCACGACACCGAGGCGGACGCGGAGGCCGTGCGGGCGATCACCGCAGCCGCGTTCGACGACCCCCCCGACCACTGGCCGCACGAACGGGCCGTCCGGTACCGCAGACGGGTGCGGCACCTGGCCCGCACCGACCCCGGGGGCTGCTGGATCGCCCTGGACGAGGCCGGCGGCGACGCCCTGGGGGTGGCCCTGGCCCTGCGCCGGGAGGGAACGTGGGGGCTCTCCCTGTTCGCCGTGGTCCCCCACGCCCAGGGCAAGGGCGTCGGCAGGGCCCTGCTCGACCGCGCCACGCTCTACGGCCGCGGCTGTCTGCGCGGCCTGATCTGTGCCTCCAGCGACCCCCGGGCGGCCCGCAGGTACCGCAAGGCCGGCTTCACCCTGCACCCGGCGATGCGGCTCAGCGGAGTGGTGGAGGACCGCACCGGTCTCCCCGACCCCGACGGCATCCCGGTCCACCCGGGCAGCGCCCACCACCTGCACCTGCTGGACTCGGTGGACCGCCGGCTGCGCGGCGGAGCCCACGGCCCCGACCACGAGGAGTTACTCCGCCACCACCGGCTGCTGGTGGCGGACACCCTGGTCGGCAGCGGCTACTGCTACCTGCGGGACGGGCGCGTCGAGCTGCTCGCGGCCACCTCCCGGCGGCTGGCCACCCGGTTGCTCACCGAGGCGCTGCTGCTGGTGCCGCACGGCACCGAGGTGACCGTGGCGGACCTGACCGCGGAGCAGGACTGGGCCATCGACGTCGGCATGGCCGCCGGCCTGACCCTGTCCAACGCCGGCTACCTGTGCGTGCGGGGGATGCGGCCACCGGCGCCGTACATCCCCTCGGACGCCTTCCTGTGACCGTTCCAGCCCCCCCGGCGGGCCCCCGGGGTGAACGGCCCGCCGCAAGGCCGGGCGCCCCGACCCGGTGGGTCGGGGCGCCCTGACGTGTGGGGTACCGGCGGCAGTACCCGCGGCGGCGGTCGTCGGTTCAGCCGGGGAACAGGCCCTCCTCGCTCTGCGACAGCATGGCGCGGACGTCGTCGATGGTGGAGCCCCGGGCGGGCAGGATCAGCTCGGACGGCTCGAGCGCGTCGTCCGGCAGCGGTTCGCCCTGCTCGTGCACGGCGTCGAGCAGCGCGTGCAGGGTGAGCCGGAAGGACGCCTCGTCGCCCCGCTCCACCGCGGCGGACAGGGCGTCGTCGAACTCGTTCAGCCGGGCGAGGTGGCTGTCCGCCAGCCTCACCTGCCCCTCCCCCATGATCCGTACGATCATGACGGTTCCTCCACGGTCGGTGCTGGTTGGTGCTGGTACGGCCACTGCCGGCGCAGGAGTGGCCGCCCGCGCCGCCCCACGGCGACGGAGGTGTCCGTCGCCCGTCGCTCCATTGTGGGCCCGGCACCGCTGCGCTGCCGCTCCAGGATGAGCTAGGGCTTGTCGAAGCGGGGACGGTCCTGCGGGGTCTGGCCGCTCTCGATCGCCTGCTGCGGGGAACCACCGGCCAGCTCGGCCTTCATCCGCTGGAGCTCGAGCTCCACGTCGGAGCCGGCGGAGATCCGGTCCAGCTCGGCGGTGATGTCGTCCTTGGCCATCCCGCTCTGGTCGTCCAGGGCCCCCGAGGCGAGCAGCTCGTCGATGGCCCCTGCCCGCGCCTGGAGCTGCGCGGTCTTGTCCTCGGCGCGCTGGATCGCCAGGCCGACGTCGCCCATCTCCTCGGAGATGCCGGAGAACGCCTCGCCGATCCGGGTCTGGGCCTGGGCCGCGGTGTAGGTGGCCTTGATCGTCTCCTTGCGGGTACGGAAGGCGTCCACCTTGGCCTGGAGGCGCTGCGCGGCGAGGGTCAGCTTCTCCTCCTCGCCCTGGAGCGTCTGGTGCTGCGCCTCGAGGTCCATGACCTGCTGCTGCACCGAGGAGCGACGGGTCAGCGCCTCCCTGGCGAGGTCCTCGCGGCCCAGCGCCAGCGCCTTGCGCCCCTGGTCCTCGAGCTTGGCCGACTGCCGCTGCAACTGCGTGAGCTGCAGCTCGAGGCGCTTGCGCGACGTGGCGACGTCGGCGACCCCGCGGCGCACCTTCTGCAACAGCTCGAGCTGCTTCTGGTACGAGTAGTCAAGCGTCTCGCGCGGGTCCTCGGCCCTGTCCAGAGCCTTGTTGGCCTTCGCGCGGAAGATCATTCCCATCCGCTTCATGACACCGCTCATGGGCCTCGCGCGCCCCCTTCTCCGACATGTGCCGCCTCTACAGACCCCACAGTACGGGCCGTGGTTCCATTACCGCACCGTTAGGAGCCGGATGCGCTCCTCCTAGGGGACGATCAGGTCAGGCGCTGATCCGGCGCGGGGAGGACACGCCCACTGGGGGGCCGACGCCTGATATCGGATCGTTCCCTGTCCGAGTACGGCCCAACCCCCACCACCACGTACTCTTCAGGTGTGTTCCGACGTCGTTCCAAGGATGATCAGGCCGCCACCGCGGTCGCCGAGGCCCCGGCCGATCGGCAGAACCGCGACCCGCAGGCACCGAAGGGTCGCCCCACCCCCAAGCGCAGCGAGGCCGAGGCCGAGCGACGGGGCCGGGCCAAACGCTCGGTGGACCCGCGCAAGGCCAGCAAGGAGCAGCGCCGCGAGATGGCCAGGGAGCGCAGAGCGCAGCTCGCCAAGGAGCGAGCGGCGATGGCCACCGGGGACGAGCGCTACCTGCCGGCGCGGGACAAGGGCCCGGTGCGCAAACTGGCCCGGGACTTCGTGGACACCCGGATGAGCGTCGCCGAGTTCTTCCTGCCCATGGCCGTGATCATCCTGATCCTGAGCATGATCCCCTCGTTCCAGTCCGCGGCGTTGCTCGGCTGGGCGGTGGTGATCGCGTTGATCGTCCTGGACTCCGTCCGCACCGGCTTCTCCGTCAAGCGGCTGGCCCGCAAGCGGTACCCGAAGGAGAACCTGAAGGGCGTCGTCGCGTACGCCCTGATGCGGACCCTCCAGATGCGCCGGCTGCGGATGCCGAAGCCGCAGGTCAAGCGGGGCGACACGATCTGACGCCGGTGCGCGGCCCGAGGCGGCCGCCCCCTGCGGCCCCCGGGTCCGGGGTGGGTCCCGCGCCCGAACCGGAACCGGCCCGTTTCCACGGGTCGTCGAGATCCCCCGGTTAGGGTCCGTGCCATGGAGTATCGCCACCTCGGGCACAGCGGCCTGATCATCAGCGAGATCGCCTACGGCAACTGGATCACCCACGGGTCCCAGGTCGAGCGGGACACCGCCCTCGCCTGCGTGCGCGCGGCGCTCGACGCGGGGATCACCACGTTCGACACGGCGGACGTCTACGCCGGCACCCGGGCCGAGACGGTGCTCGGCGAGGCGCTCCGCGGCGAGCGCCGGGAGGGCCTGGAGATCTTCACCAAGGTGTACTTCCCCACCGGGGAGGGCCACAACGACCGGGGGCTCTCGCGCAAGCACATCATGGAGTCGATCAACGGCTCCCTGCGCCGGCTCGGCACCGACCACGTGGATCTCTACCAGGCCCACCGGTTCGACGTCGCGACCCCGCTCGAGGAGACCATGGAGGCGTTCGCCGACGTGGTGCGGGCCGGCAAGGCCCACTACATCGGCGTTTCGGAGTGGCGCGCCGAGCAGATCAGGGCGGCCCACGCGCTCGCCCGCGAACTGCGCGTGCCGCTGGTCTCCAACCAGCCGAGGTACTCGATGGTGTGGCGGGTGATCGAGTCGGAGGTGCTGCCGACCTGCGCCGAACTCGGCCTCGGCCAGATCGTGTTCTCCCCCCTGGAACAGGGCGTGCTGACCGGCAAGTACCTACCGGGCCAACAGCCGCCGGCCGGCAGCCGGGCCACCGACGCCAACGGCGGCGCCACCATGATCGAGCCCCTACTGCGCGACGAGGTGCTCCGGCGGGTCCAGGTGCTGCGCCCGCTGGCCCGGGAGGCCGACCTGACCCTCTCCCAGCTCGCGGTGGCCTGGGTGCTCCAGAACAGCGGCGTCTCGGCGGCGATCATCGGCGCTTCCCGCCCCGAGCAGGTCGAGGAGAACGTGCGGGCGGCAGGGGTGACGCTGGAGCCGGAACTGCTGCGGAGGATCGACGACGTGCTGCGCCCGGTGGTGGAACGGGACCCCGAGCTGACCGACACCCAGCCCGGACGTCCCTGAGCGCGAAAGAGGCGTGCCCGGGCGGCCCGCTGGGGACCGCCCGGGGGCACCCCTGGCGGTGGCCCTACGCCTCGTGCAGGCTCATCGGCCCGTAGACCACGCCTCCGTCGTCAAGGAGCGTCACCCGGTCCGCCCCGCCGTCGCGCAGCTCCTGCCAGTGCTCCCCGACCCAGGTCTCGGCGTCGCCCTGGGTGCTGAACTCCTCCGGCTCCACCACCGGGGTGACCGCGGTGCCGTCGGAACTCTCGAACCGCCACGTCCACGCCATCATCGACTCCCTCACGCAGTGGGTCCGGTGTAGCCCTGCACCGGCAGGGTAACCGGGGCCGCTGACCCTGGCGATGACCACCGGTCCGTGATGACCGGGCCGAGCCGTCGTTGAGACCATCCTGACCATGGAACTCACGCTGCTCGGCACCGGAGCACCCCTCGGTCTGCCCCGGCCCGGCTGCCCCTGCGCGGCCTGCGCCACCGCCACCGGAAGCGCGGCCCGTGCGGCGACGGCCCTGCTGGTGGACGGGACCCTGCTGTTCGACCTGACCCCCGGTCTCGGCGTCGCCGCGGCCCGCGCCGGGCGCAACCTGGACCGGGTGGGTCACGTCCTGCTCTCCCACCGGGACGACGGCTCCCCGCCGCGGGTGCCGGCCCCGCTCCCCACGCCGGGCCGGGTCCCCGAGGGCCGGGAGCACTTGCTCGGCGACCACCGGGTGCGCGCGGTCCCGGTGGACGTTCCCGGCACCGGGTACGAGGTCGCGGACCCGGAGGGGGCCCGGCTGCTGTACCTGCCGCCGGGCGCGGGGCCGGCCACCACCGAGTACCCCCAACTCCCCTACGACACGGTCCTGCTCGACGTCCTCGGCCGGCAGGACGCCCTGGCCGGTCTGCGCCGGACCGGGGCGGTGGACGGGTCCACCCACGTGCTCGCGGTGCACCTGGACCACACGGTGCCGCCCGGTCCCGAGACCCACCGGCGGCTGGCCTCGCTCGGCGCCAGGACGGTGCCCGACGGCACCACGGTCCTGGTGCGGGAGCGCAGCCGGGACGTGCGGGTGCCCCGCAGGACCCTGGTGCTCGGCGGTGCCAGGTCGGGCAAGTCCCGGGAGGCGGAGCGCCGGCTCGCCGCGTTCCCCGGCGTCGTCTACGTGGCGACGGGCGGCGCCCGCGAGGGCGACCCGGAGTGGGCCCGCCGGGTCGCCGTGCACCGGGAGCGCCGCCCCTCCTCCTGGCGGACCGTGGAGACCTGCGACCTGGAGCCGCTGCTCGCCGAGCCGGGGCCGCCGCTGCTGGTGGACTGCCTTTCGCTGTGGCTGACCGCCGTCATGGACGCCTACCAGGGGTGGGACGAGGAGGCCTGGCAGCGGGCCGGGGAGGCGCTGCTGCGCGAGCGGGTCGAGGCGCTGCGCGCGGCGTGGCGGACCACCGGGAGGACGGTGGTCGCGGTCAGCAACGAGGTCGGCAGCGGGGTGGTGCCGGCCACGCCGTCCGGCCGGCGCTTCCGTGACGAACTCGGCCGGCTGAACGCGGCGCTGGCCGAGGAGTCCGAGGAGGTGCTGCTGACGGTGGCCGGTCAGGTGATCCGGCTGCGCTGATCCCCCGCCGGAGGCGGGCCGTTAAGCTCCGTCAACGTGAGTGGTCTCAGTCTGGAAGACTTCGCCGACGTCATCGCGCGCCCCGACCCCGCCTTCGAGCGGGCCGCCCAGGAGCGGCGGCAGCGCCTGGAGCCGCCTCCCACGGCCCTGGGTCAGGTCGGCGAGCTGGGCGAGTGGCTCGCGGCGGTGCAGGGGCAGTGCCCCACCCGTCCGCTGCGGAACATCAAGGTGCTGCTCTTCGCCGGGGACCACGGGGTCGCCCGGCTCGGTGTCTCCGCCCGGGAGCCCGGCGGGACCGTCCGGCTGGTGCGGGCGGTACTGGACGGCGCGGCGCCGGTGAGCGTGCTGGCCCGGCACCTCGACGTCCCGGTGCGGGTGGTGGACGTGGCGGTGGACTGCGACCCCGCCGAGTTGCCCGACGAGGTCACCAGGCACCGGGTGCGCAGGGGCTCCGGCCAGGTGGACGTCGAGGACGCGCTCACCCAGGACGAGGCCGAGCGGGCGGTGCGGGTCGGCATGGCCATCGCCGACCAGGAGGCCGACGCCGGCACCGACCTGGTGGTCCTGGGTGACCTGAGCGTGGGTGGCACCACCGTCGCCGGGGTGCTGACCGCGGTGCTCTGCGGGACGGACGCCTCGGTGGTGACCGGGCGCGGCTCGGGTATCGACGACCTCGCCTGGATGCGCAAGTGCGCGGCGATCCGGGACGCGCTGCGCAGGGCCCGGCCGGTGGCCGGTGACCCGCTGCGGCTGCTGGCCACCTCCGGCGGGGCGGACATCGCCGCGATGGTGGGTTTCCTCGCCCAGTGCGCGGTGCGGCGCACCCCGGTGGTGCTCGACGGGGTGGTGTCCGCGGCGTGCGCGCTGGTGGTGCAGCGGATCGCCTTCCGGGCCCCGGACTGGTGGCGGGCCGGGCACAGTTCCGGTGAGCCGGCCCAGGCCAAGGCCCTGGACCGGTTGACCCTCGAGCCGTTGGTGGACCACCGGATCGCCTACGGCGAGGGCACCGGCGCGCTGCTCGCCGTGCCGCTGCTGCGCGCCGCCGCGGCGCTGCTGGCCGAGCTCCCGGAGCGCCCGGACGCCGGTGCGGCGGACGGCGCGGACACGGACCCCGGGGACGCCGCGGACGGACCCCCGCACGCGACCGAAGCCGTAACCGGCACCGACACCGGCACCGAAGCCGACACCGAAGCCGACGCCGCAGCCGAGACCGCGGCCGAGACCGGCACCCCGGCGGGCACGGACACCAAGGACAGTCAGGGCGGCACCGGCCCCTCCGCGCCCGGCGGGACGGACGGGCCGACGTCCCCAGAGCAGCCCGGGAAGGGATGAGCGGGCTCGGCCACGGACTGCGGTTCGCCCTGGGAACGTTGACCGTGCTGCCGGTGCGGGTCACCCGCTGGGACCGGCCGGCGGCGCGGGCCGGCATGCTCTGCGCACCGGTCGCCGGGGCGCTGGTGGGCGTGGCCGCCGGGGCCTGCGGCGCCGCCGTGCTGGCGGCGGACGGTGGCCCGCTGCTGGCGGCGGTGGGCACCGTGGCGGTGCCCGCGGCCCTCACCCGCGGGCTGCACCTGGACGGTCTCGCGGACACCGCGGACGGTCTGGGCAGCGGGCGGCCCGCCGATGCCGCGCTGCGGGTGATGAAGGCGTCGGACATCGGTCCGTTCGGGGTGCTGGCCCTGGTCCTCACGGTGCTGGCCCAGGTCGCCGCGGTCGCCGAACTCTTCGACCGGGACTGGCGCACCGGTGCGGCCGGGGCCCTGCTCGCCGCCGTGACGGCCCGGGTGGCCCTGACCCTGACCTGCCGCGGGGGGGTGCCCGCGGCCCGTCCGGACGGGCTGGGGGCCGCCGTGGCCGGGAGCGTCCCCGGCGCCCTCGCCGCCGTGGTGTGCGCCGCCGCCGCGGGTGGCGCCGCCGCGCTGGGCGGGTGCGGTGTCGTCCCGGCCGGTGGGCCGGCCGCCGCGGCGCGCTGGGCCGCCGCGGTCCTCGCCGGTCTGGTCGCCGGCGAGGTGCTGCTGCGCCACTGCCGCCGCCGGCTCGGCGGGGTCACCGGGGACGTGCTGGGCGCGGTCGCCGAGACGGCGTCGTTGACGACGTTGCTTTCGCTGGTGCTCTTCTGACGCCGGCTCAGCGACCTCCGGATATTACGGGCCTGCGTCACCGGCGCATCGGCCGCTACCGAAGCGTAGGCTCGGTCTACGCGCGGACGTGATCGAAGACGACTCGGAACAGGAACACCGTGACTGGACTCACTTTCAGTACCTCCTCCGCGGCCTCGCTGCGGGCGGACGCCGTCGTCGTGGGTGTGGCCAAGGGCAGCAAAGGCCCCGTTCTGGCCCCCGGTGCGGCGGAGATGGACGAAGCGTTCGACGGCAAGCTCGCCGAGATCCTGCAGACGCTCGGCGCGACCGGCGGTGAGGGGGAGGTCACCAAGCTGCCCAGCCCCGCGGCGGTGAAGTCCCCGGTGGTGCTCGCGGTCGGCCTCGGTGACGCCCCGCCCGAGGACGGCGGCTACTCCACGGAGACGCTGCGCCGGGCGGCCGGAGTGGCCGCCCGTACGCTGTCCGGCTGCCGGAAGGGGGCGTTCGCCCTCCCGGTGGCCGACGCCGCCTCGGCGGAGGCGGTGGCGCAGGGGGCGCTGCTCGGCGCCTACGCGTTCACCGCCTACCGCACCGGCGGGAACGGCGGCAAGGGCAAGAACGACGCCGTCAAGGCACCGCTGGCGGAGGTGGCCGTCCTCGGTGCCAAGCCGCGGGACCGGGAGTTCAAGGCCGCCCAGGAACGCGCCCTCGCGGTGGCCGACGCGGTCAACCGGACCCGGGACCTGGTGAACACCCCGCCCAACGACCTCACGCCCAAGGACTTCGCCGCCCGCGCCGTGGCGGACGGCAAGGAGTTCGGGGTCAAGGTCGAGGTGCTGGACGAGCGGGCGCTGGCCAAGGGCGGTTACGGCGGCATCCTCGGCGTCGGCGCCGGCTCGTCGAACCCGCCCCGCCTGGTGCGGCTGGCCTACACGCACCCGAAGGCCAAGAGCTCCCTCGCCTACGTCGGCAAGGGCATCACCTACGACTCGGGCGGCATCTCCCTGAAGCCGGCCGGCCACAACGAGACCATGAAGTGCGACATGGCCGGTGCCGCCGCGGTGTTCAACGCGGTGCTCGCGGTGGCCAAGCTCGGCCTCGAGGTGAACGTCACCGGCTGGCTGGCCCTGGCGGAGAACATGCCGTCCGGCTCGGCCACCCGCCCCGGGGACGTGCTGCGGATGTACTCGGGCAAGACCGTGGAGGTGCTCAACACCGACGCGGAGGGCCGGCTGGTCCTCGCCGACGCCCTGGCCAGGGCCTGCGAGGAGCAGCCGGACCGGGTGGTGGACGTGGCGACGCTCACCGGGGCCATGGTGCTGGCGCTCGGCAACCGCACCTTCGGGGTGATGTCCAACGAGGACGGGTTCCGGGAGTTGCTGCACACCCTGGCGGGTGACTCGGGGGAGCAGAGCTGGCCGATGCCGATGCCGCCGGAGCTGCGCAAGGGCATGGACTCACCGGTGGCGGACATCGCCAACATGGGCGAACGGATGGGTGGTGGTCTGGTCGCCGGGCTGTTCCTGAAGGAGTTCGTGGCCGCGGGGACCACCTGGGCGCACCTGGACATCGCCGGGCCGGCGTTCAACGAGTCCGGGCCGTTCGGCTACACCCCCAAGGGCGGGACCGGGACGGCGGTGCGCACCCTGGTCGCGCTCGCCGAGCAGGCCGCGTCGGGTGGGCTCGCGTAGCGACCGGCCGTGTCCACGTCCGCGCGGATGGTGCGTGCACGGCTCCGGACCGACGTCCGGGGCCGTGTGCCGCGTCGGTGGCTAGTCCCCCAGGAGGTCCTTCCGCTCCTGGGCGCGGCGCCGGTTCCACTCGCGCATCCGCTGGGGGTATCCCACGACCGCCGCTTCGTACAGGGGTATGCCGAGCCGTCCGGCGAGCGCCCGGGCGGCGTCCGGGCTCGGCACGCGGCGGCGGGTCCACTCGCCGTCCGAGGCGATGAGCATCACGGTGGTGGCGGTGACCGCGGTGGCGGGTTCGACGTACGCCTCCACGCCGCGCCGACTGGCGGCGAACTCCTCGAGGTGACGTTCCCCCTCCGCGATCTCCCGACGCCCGGTCCGCGTGGGCTCCGCACTGGGATTGCGGTTCCTTCTCCGAAAAAGTCGCACGATTCCCCTCCTCTTCTCCCCGCTGTCGACCTATCCCCGACTGCGACCGGTCACTCTAGAAGTACTTCGGCTCCGTGTTCGAGGATCCCTCTTCTCCGCCGCTGGTCCGAGCGGGGGAACGGGACGGTCGGGACGTCTCACACCATGGCCCCGCGTCCCGGGCTCCGGCGACAGGTGCGAAGATGGTCTACCGGCACGGCAGGGCCAGATCCGAACGGCCGAGAACCCGTCGTCCCACGGCCCCACCGGGCCGGCGGGACGGCGCAGCAATCATGGAGGACGTGACGTGGCGAACAACGCCAGCACCGTTTTCGACCTGGTGATCCTCGGCGGCGGCAGCGGCGGTTACGCCGCGGCGCTGCGCGCCGCCCAGCTCGGCCTGGACGTCGCCCTCATCGAGAAGGGCAAGGCGGGCGGCACCTGCCTGCACAACGGCTGCATCCCCACCAAAGCGCTGCTGCACGCCGGCGAACTGGCCGACCAGGCCAGGGAGGGCGCGCAGTTCGGCGTGCGCACCACGTTCGAGGGCATCGACATGGCAGCGGTGCACCGTTACAAGGACGGCGTGGTCAACGGTCTCTACAAGGGCCTGCAGGGGCTGCTGTCCTCCCGCAAGGTGACCTTCGTCGCCGGCGCGGGACGGCTGACCTCCCCCACCACGGTGGACGTCGACGGACGCCGCTACACCGGGCGGCACGTCCTGCTGGCCACCGGCTCCGCCCCCCGGTCGCTGCCCGGCCTGGAGATCGACGGCGAGCGTGTGATCACTTCGGACCACGCGCTGAGGCTCGACCGGGTCCCGGCCTCCGCGGTGGTCCTCGGCGGTGGCGTGATCGGCGTCGAGTTCGCCTCGGCCTGGAAGTCGTTCGGGGTCGACGTCACGGTCGTCGAGGCACTCGACCACCTGGTCCCGGCCGAGGACGTGGACAGCTCCAAGCTGCTGGAGCGGGCGTTCCGCAGGCGGGGCATCCGCTTCCACCTGGGCTCCCGGTTCTCCGGCGTGGAGCACACCGAGGGCGGGGTCAGGGTCTCGCTGGAGAACGGCACCGTGATCGACGCGGAGCTGCTGCTGGTCGCGGTGGGCCGGGGACCGGTCTCGGAGGGACTCGGCTACCCGGAGTCGGGGGTGGCCATGGACCGCGGGCACGTCCTCGTTGACGAGCTGATGCGCACCAACGTGCCGACGATCTCGGCAGTGGGTGACCTGGTGCCGACGCCACAGCTCGCCCACGTCGGTTTCGCGGAGGGAATCCTGGTCGCCGAGCGCCTCGCGGGGCTGCGGACGGTGCCGATCGACTACGACGGTGTGCCGCGGATCACCTACTGCCAGCCGGAGGTCGCCTCGGTCGGACTCACCGAGGCGAAGGCGAAGGAACAGTACGGCGAGGACAAGGTCGTCACCGTGCGGTACAACCTGGCCGGCAACGGCCGGAGCAAGATTCTCAGGACATCGGGCGAGATCAAGCTCGTTCAGGTCAGCGACGGACCCGTGGTCGGCGTCCACATGGTCGGCGACCGCATCGGCGAGCAGATGGGCGAGGCCCAGCTCATCTACAACTGGGAGGCCCTGCCGTCGGAGGTCGCCCAGCTCATCCACGCACACCCCACCCAGAGCGAGGCCCTCGGCGAGGCTCACCTGGCGCTGGCGGGCAAGCCGCTGCACGCCCATGACTGACCCAGGACACGCGAACTCATCTGCACAGAAGTAGTCAAAAGGAGCAACCGACACCATGGCGGTCTCAGTAACACTGCCCGCGCTCGGCGAGAGCGTGTCCGAAGGCACCGTCACCCGCTGGCTGAAGGCTGAGGGTGAGCGTGTGGAGGCCGACGAGCCGCTGCTCGAGGTCTCCACCGACAAGGTGGACACCGAGATCCCGGCCCCGGCCGCCGGTGTGCTGGCCTCCATCAAGGTCGCCGAGGACGAGACGGTCGAGGTCGGCGCGGAGCTGGCGATCATCGACGACGGCAGCGGCGCGCCCGCCGCCGCGCCGGCCCCCGCGCAGGAGCCCACCCCCGAGCCCGCCCCGGCCCCGGCCGAGGCGGCTCCCCAGCAGGAGGCTCCCGCCGCCGCGCCGCAGCCGGCACCCCAGCAGGAGGCGCCGGCCGGTGGCGCCGCCGAGGGCACCCCCGTGCTGCTCCCGGCGCTCGGCGAGAGCGTCACCGAGGGCACCGTCACCCGTTGGCTGAAGCAGGTCGGCGACGAGGTGGCGGCGGACGAGCCGCTGCTGGAGGTCTCCACCGACAAGGTGGACACCGAGATCCCGGCCCCGGCCGCCGGTGTGCTGCTCCAGATCCTCATCAGCGAGGACGAGACCGCCGAGGTGGGCACCGCGCTCGCGGTGATCGGCGCGCCGGGCGCGGCCCCGGCCGCGCAGGCCCCCGCCCCCGCCCAGCCGGCGCCGACCCCCGAGCCCGCGCCGGCCGCCGCTCCGGCACCCGCGCCCGCTCCGGCACCCGCGCCGGCCCCCGCGGCCCAGCAGCCCGCCCCGGCTCCCGCTCCCGCCCCGACTCCGGCTCCCGCCCCGCAGCCCGCGCCCGCCCCCGCACCGGCCCCCGCTCCGGCCCGGGAGAACGGCACCGGCACCTACGTCACCCCGCTGGTGCGCAAGCTCGCCGCCGAGCAGGGCATCGACCTGGGCTCGGTGCAGGGCTCCGGCGTCGGCGGGCGCATCCGCAAGCACGACGTCATCGCCGCCGCCGAGGCCCGCCGCGCCGCCGCGGAGACCCGCCCGGCCCCGGCGGCCAAGCCGGCCGCCGCCCCGGTCACCCCGTCGCCGCTGCGCGGCCAGACGCTGCCGATGTCCCGCATCCGCAAGGCCATCGCCAAGCACATGGTCCACTCACTCCAGGTGTCGGCCCAGCTCACCACCGTGGTCGAGGTGGACGTCACCCGGGTCATGCAGCTCCGGGCCCGGGCACGGAAGAGCTTCCTGGAGCGCGAGGGCGTCAAGCTCTCGCCGCTGCCGTTCTTCATCAAGGCCGCCACCGAGGCGCTGAAGGTGCACCCGTCGGTCAACGCCCGGGTGAACGACGACGACACCATCACGTACCACGACGTGGAGAACGTCGGCATCGCGGTGGACACCGAGAAGGGCCTGTTCGTCCCCGTCCTGCACAACGCCGGGGACCTGAGCATCGCCGGCATCGCCAAGCGGGTGGCCGACCTCGCCGCCCGCACCCGCGAGGGCGGTCTGAAGCCGGACGAGGCCACCGGCGGCACCTTCACCGTCACCAACACCGGTTCCCGGGGCGCCCTGTTCGACACGCCGATCCTCAACCAGCCGCAGGTCGGCATGTTGGGCGTCGGGGCGACCGTGCGCCGGCCCGTGGTGGTCAACCACCCGGACCTCGGCGAGACCATCGCGGTGCGCGACATGATGTACCTGGCCCTGTCCTACGACCACCGGATCGTGGACGGCGCCGACGCGGCCCGCTTCCTCGGCACCATCAAGGCGCGGCTGGAGGAGGGGGCCTTCGAGGCCGACCTCGGCCTGTAGTCGGGACGGGGCCCGACAGGACCGCGTCGCTCGACACGGGCCCCACACCTGCGTGACACCGTGGGCCGGCCCCGGGACAGTGTTCCCGGGGCCGGCCCACGCACGTGACCAGCCCCGACACCACCGGGTTCCCGCCTGGTCCGCCACCGGCCGGCTCCGCCTCTGGAGCACGGACCGTGGGGGGCAGGCCCGACGCTGGACGGACATGATGGACGAGACGGAGTTCTGGGAGATCGTGGACACCACCCGGGACGCCGCGGGCGGCGATCCCGAGACCCATGCCGACCTGCTGGTCGAGCGGCTCGCGCAGACCGACCCGGACACCGTGCTGGACTTCGCCCGGCACTTCGAGTCCCGCTACAACCGGGCCTGGCGCCGGGACCTGTGGGGTGCCGCCTCGGTGCTGCTCGGGGGCGCGGACAACGACGCGTTCGACGACTTCCGCTGCTGGCTCGTGGGCCAGGGCCGGGACGTCTTCGAGGGCGCGCTGCAGGACCCCGACGAGCTCGCCAACCTGCTGGAGGACTTCGACCCGCTGCGGGACGGCGACGGCGAGGACCTGGGCTACGCCGCCGACGAGGCGTACGAGCGGCTCACCGGGGTACCACTCCCGGACCTGGAGCTGATGGAACCGCCGGACGAACCCCTGGGCACCGTCTTCGACCTGGACGACGACGCCGAACTGGCCGACCGTTTCCCGCAACTCTGGGAACGCTTCGGCGCCGAGCGCCCCTAGGCCGTGTCCGTAAAGTCGGTTGCTCGTTGGTTGGTTCGTGGTGCGTCGTCATGAGTTGACTGATGAGTCGTGGGCGGTGATCGGGCCGTTGCTGGCCCCTCCCCGGATGGGCCGGCCGGTGCGGGACCGCCGCCAGGTGGTGAACGGGATTCTGTGGAAGCTGTCCACGGGTGCGGCCTGGCGGGACCTGCCCGAGCGCTACGGGCCGTGGAAGACGGTCTACGAGCGCTTTCG